>CAJUFX010000003.1:3914-295481 GCA_910586395.1 uncultured Bacteroidales bacterium | reverse complement strand
TATATGAATTTTAATCCATTGCAAAGATTTCATCACCCGAAATGTCTAATAGACCGAAATATATGTATAGTGAATCATAAAAGCAAATTTACTCGGAATGCACGGTAAAGATTATGCGGACTTATTCAAGCAGATTGCCATTTTTGTAAAACGGGCGATTTTTATAATTGCCTTTTGGAACAGTGTTTCTGCAGAACGTAAGGGAAGAAAAAGTGCAGTTTGGATAAAAAGAAGTCGTACAATGGAATGTATAACCTCTTGTCTTGTTTAATATATTGGAATGGTTTAGCTCAACGCCGTCAGGCATAGCTGATAGAGCACGCGGGCGCCGACGTTGCCGTCCCATTCGTCGGCCTTGTCGGTCGGGTGGGGCGCCACTTCGCAGAGGTCGAAGCCGATGACCTCGCGGCCGGAGCAGCGCAAGGCTTCCAGCAGATACTGCATCTCGCCGTAGCGCAGGCCGCCGGGCACGGGCGTGCCCGTGTGCGGACAAAGCGCGGGTTCCAAGCCATCTATGTCAAAGCTGATATACACTTTTTGAGGCAGGCAGGCGAGGATTTCTTCCACCTGCCGGGCCCAGCTGACGCCCTCGCAGCGGGCTTTCTGCAACAGCGGGTCGGGGAACGTATGCACGCGCTTGTCCGCGGCCGCCCGTTCCATTTCTTCCTCGCAGACATCGCGTATGCCCACCTGTACGAGCGCGCTCACGGGCGGCCGCCCGGCGGCGTTGCGCAGCTGCAGGGCGTTGTACATGATGGAGGCGTGCGAGAACGTGAAACCCTCGTAGGCTTGGCGCAGGTCGGCATGGGCGTCTATGTGCAGGATGCCCCAACTGTCGTGGAAGTCGGCCAAGGCCTGCCAGTGGCCGTAGGGCACGCTGTGGTCGCCGCCGACTAAGCCCACCTTGCGGCCTTGCCGCAACTGCGTGCGGCATTGTTCCGCCACCCAGTCGTTCAGCGTCTCGGAGGCCGCCTCTATCGTCATCAGGTTGCGGTCGGCCCTCAGATTGTGCGCGGCGTCGGCCACGCCCTCCGTCGCGCAAACCGCGCCGCCCGTCTCACCAGCCGCGCCGGCGGCTCCCGTTCCGGCAACCGCCTCCGAAGCCGCCGCCCCCGTCAATTCCGCCCGCTCTATGACTTTTTCCGCTATTGGCCGCATTTTACGCGACGTATCGCGCAGTTCGGCAAAGTCGGGCTTCTCGGTCGCGATGCGCTTCGTCCACGCTTGCGGCACAAAGAAATCGAAAAAATCCAACTGGTAAGAGGCGTTCAATATGGCTTGCGGGCCATCGGCCGCCCCCGGTTTGTACGAGGTCGTCACATCCCAGGGCACCGGAATCAGCACGAGTCCGGCCTCCTCCGTCCGGTAGGGGAAGCCGAAGAAGCGCCCGTTGGGCGCGCAGGCCGCGTTCGGATCGAAAGTCGTCATAATATCTTGATTTCCGTTCTTCGGTTCTGTTGCCGGCCTTCGGCTGTCTCGTTCGTCGCCACGGGCTTCTGCGAGCCGTAGCCGACGGTTTCGATGCGGCCGGCGTCGATGCCGCGTTCCACCAAATAGGCGGCTACCGATTGCGCCCGTTGCTCCGACAGTTGCTGGTTGTAGGTCTCGCGACCCGTCGCGTCCGTATGGCCGCTGATTTCGATGCGCCACTGCGGTTGATCCCGCATGAACCGCAACAGGCGGTTCAGTTCCGTAAACGAGGCCGAGTCGAGCGCGTAGTGGTCGGTGGCAAAGAAAATGTTGCGCAAGACCATGGTCTCGCCCGTATGCACCTGCGCTAGGTCGATTTCTTTGTAGAGCGGCGTCAGCGCGTGCGTATCGTTAATCGCGATGTGTTCTGAATGAAATAGATAGCCGTCTTTGGAAACATTGAGCGCATAGGTCTTGCCGGCCGGCAGGCAGACGAGGAAATCGCCGCTTACGGCATCCGAAAACGACTCCACCGTCGTTTTGGCGGTAGCGAGGTCAACGAGTTCAAAGTGCGCCTGCAGGGGGGCGCCGCTATGCGCGTCGCGTACCAAGCCCTTCATGAACGAGACCAAGTGCGGTCGCGCCGCTTCGTAGAGCTCGAAACGGTAGATGTCCAACCCGCCGCGGCCGCCCAATTTGCCGCTGGAGAAATAGGCCGTTGTACCCGTGCGATCGACGCTCAGCGTCGCCTCATCCGCATAGGTGTTGATAGGGTAGCCCAGATTGACGGCTTCGCCCCATTGGCCGTCCGCGTCCAACCGGGACATAAACAGGTCCATGCCGCCGAGGCCGGGCCGTGTGTCGGACGAGAAATACAGGGTCTCTTGGTCGGGGTGGATGAAAGGTGAGTTTTCGTTGCCGGGCGTATTGATGTTGGGGCCGAGATTGACGGGCGTGGACCAGACGCCATGGTCGTTGCGTACGGTCATCCAAAGGTCGCTGCCGCCCATGCCGCCCGCGCGGTTGCTGCAGAAATACAGCGTCCGGCCGTCCGACGAAATCGAGGGTTGCGATTCCCAGGCTTCCGTATTGACCGGATAGCCGAGGTTGATGGGCTTGCCCCATCGGTCGCCGTTCTTGATGCAGACGTAAATGTCGCAGGAGCCACGCCCGTCATCCCGTCCGCATCCGGCGAAATAGAGGTAGCGGCCGTCGGCCGAAATCGACTGCGCGCCTTCGTTGCCGTCCGAGTTGACCGGCTCCGGCATACGTTGGGCCAGCGTCCATTCACCCGTACTGTCGCGCTCCGAAATAAAGAAGTCTTCCTCTAAATGCGGGGTCGGTTCGGGCCGCAGGTAGCGGCGCGTGAAGATCAGATAGCGGTCGTCTAAACTGACGATGGGCAGATATTCCTCGGCCGGCGTATTGATGCTGTCGCTCAACGCTTTCGGAGCGAAAGGCACGCGGTTTCGGCTGAGTGCCAGCGCTTGGGTGTTGCGTTGGCGGACGTCCGTCGCTTTTTGTTTCAGTTTTTCGGAGATATTGTCACGGCTCAGGAACGCGGCCAAATGTTTTTCGGCCTCTTCGTACAGGCCGATGCTGTATTCGAGGCGGCCGAGCGTATAGTAAGCGTTCGGGAAAACGTTCGGGTTGATGCCGAGGGCGGTCCGGTAACTCCATACGGCCGAGTCTATGAAGTGCAGGTCCTCGTAGAGGACGCCGCGCAGCAGCCAGCTGGGGGCGTGGCCGGCGCAGATGCGGTCGGCGTTCTCCAACGAAGCCAATGCGGCTTGGTATTGGCCGTCGTGGTAAAGTTGCCGCGCGCGTTCGTAGTGGGAGAGCAGTTTGCGTTCGGCCGTCGGGTCGCAGGCGGCCGGGATTTCCAAAGGCGGCATTTCCGTTACCGTTTCAACGGTTGGAACGGTAACCGTCACGGCTTCCGCCGCGCCCGGAGCCGAAGCAACCGGAGCCGCTGTCGAAGCCGAAGCAACCGGAGCCGAAGCAACCGCCGACAGGCCGCTTATCCAAAGCAAGCCCGCCGCCAAACCGTTTTTCAGGGGCCTGCCGAATAGAGAAGAAGACATAAAAGATCGTATTACCATACAATAGCCAGAATGCCGACCAACGCGCAATAAACGGCAAAGTAAATCAACTTGCCCTTGCTGACGATTCGGATCATCCATCTGCAGGCCGCCCAGCCCGAAACAAAGGCGGCGAGGCTGCCCAAAAGCAGGGAGGAAGCGGGAATGGTCGAAGCCGCCATATCGCCGGAAACGAGACTCAGCAGGTTTTCGCCCAAAATCGGCACCAAAACCATGAGGAAAGAGAAACGCGCCACGTCTTCCTTGCGGTCGCCCAGCAACAGCCCCGTCGCAATCGTGCTGCCGGAGCGGGAGAGGCCGGGCAGAACGGCCAGGGCTTGGGCGATACCGATGATGAAAGCGTCCTTATAGCGGATTTCGTGCCGGCCTTTGCCGAGGTATTGCGCCAGGCAGAGCAATAGGGCTGTTACGAGCAACATGCAACCGACCATGCGGACGCCGTTGCCGAAAAAGCCTTCCACCTCGTCTTTGAAAAAGACGCCGACCACGGCGACGGGAATCATGGAAATGACGAGTTTGAAGATATAGACGGTCTCCTCGTTCGGTTTCGCGCACCTTTTCTCGCCATGGCATAGTCCGGATACATCTGCCCTATGCCCATTTGGCTTACCAAAAAGGTTTAGAAATCGGAACAGGCCGCCCAGCAGTTTAAGGATGTCTTTCCCAAAGACGACAATCGTACTCAGCACCGTCGCGCCGTGAACGCAGACCGTAAACAGCAGGTCGTCGGGCGTATGGACGCCCAACAGGCTTTTGCCCAGTTCGAGATGGCCGCTGCTGCTGACGGGCAGGAATTCGGTCAGGCCTTGGATTAAGCCCAACAGGATGGCCTGCCACCACGTCATCACCTCGCCGGCCGCCGGGAGGTCCAAGCCGGTAGCCGAAGCCATCGAAGCCGCCGCGGCAATCGTGTCTGTCGCGCCTGGTGCCAGCATCATCATCGTCGTGTCCATACGCTTATTCCTTCGGACGTTTCATAATGGCCCAAATCTCCACGATGAAGCCGGCGAGTATCACCAAAGGCGCCACAACGAGGCGGCGCGTGTTGAACAGCGCTTCGCTGAATACGGCCGGATCGTCGCTGCCGCCGCCCGAAAGCAGGATGTAGCCCAAAATCAGCAACAGCACGCCGACGCCCATCAAAATGTAGTTTTCCTTGCGGAAAGCGAAGTCGAATCCTTTTTTTTCTTTTTCCATAGTGGTTAATTCATCCGGTTGTCCGCTAATTGTAAATCCGGTCGGAATTGCGCATACGCACATATTTATTGACGGAGAAATAAGCGGAAATCAGGGTTATCAATAAGCCTAAGGCGAAAAGCAGCACGAAGACGCCGCCTATCATCGGCAGGTCGGCCTTGCTGACGACTTCCGGCACCTTGCCGTGCAGATAGAGTAGGCCGGCCGCCAGCAGCAAGACGGCCAGGCATGCGCCGACAAAACCGTGCGCGATACTTTTGAGCAGGAACGGCTTGCGGATGAAACCGGCCGTCGCACCCACGAGTTGCATCGTGTTGATGGTAAAACGTTTGGAATAAATCAGCAAGCGCATCGTATTGTTGATCAACAACACGGCAATCAACAGCGTCAGTGCGCCGAAGCCCATGAGCCAAAAACTGATTTTGCGGACGTTGTCATTGACGATGCTGACCAAGTCGCGTTGGTAGAACATCTCCTTGACCATGTGGTAACGCGTGATTTCGCGCTCGAAATGCGCCACACTGTCGGTCTGCAGGTATTCCGCTTTCAAGTGAACTTCAATCGAAGGCAGGAGGGGGTTGTAGCCGAGAAAATCGATGAAGTCGTGTCCGAGGTCGGCTTCCAGTTCGGCCGCCGCTTCCTTGGAACTGATATAGCGCGTCGATTTGACGTAGGGCGAACGGTCTATCACGGCTTTCAGTTCCAGGATATCCTGTTCGCGCGTCTGATCCTTGATCATGACCGTGAATCCGATGTTCTCTTTGACATAATCGGAAATTTTGCGCGTATAGCCCAATATCAGCGTCTGTATGCCGATAAGGAACAATACGAGCGCGATGGAACAGACGGTGCTCACGTGCGCGCCGCGGATCCGGTTGCGTTGCAGTTTTTCGTCTTCCTGTATCATAAGTGTAAGGCGTCGAGGCGTTCTATATCCGCTACCACCAGGTTCGTTAAGGCGCTTAGGCCATCAGGAACGACAAGTCTTCACCGGGCCGGTATTCTTTGGTCTCCTGTCCGTGGCGGAACACGCGCATCGGACGTTCGCCCACGAGCGTGAGCGTGCGGCCTTTCACACGCAACAACGTGGCTTCCCGCAGGCCGACGATATACGTATCGGGTTGAACGATCATGAATTCCTTGATACGGTCTTCGCGCGTCTCGCCGCCGTGACCTTGCGGATGGGCGTCGAGATAGTGCGGGTTGATTTGGAAAGGCACGAGTTTGAGTGTCTCGAAAGAGGCCGGCTGAATAATCGGCATGTCGTTCGTTGTGAACAGCCCCGGACAGGCGATGTTCGAACCCGCGCTCCAGCCCATATAGGGCAGGCCGTTTTGCACGCGTTCACGGATGGCTTGCATCAGGCCGTGGCGGTGCAGTTCGTACACGAGGTGGAAGGTGTTGCCGCCGCCCACCAAAACGCATTGCGCCTGGGCGATGGCGTCGGCCGGCCGGTCGAACGTATGGACGGAAACGAGCTTGACGTTCATTTCGGCCAAAACGTCGGCCACGCGCTTGGCATAGACGTCGTAGCCCATGCTGACGCCGGCGTAGGGGACGAACGTCACCTCCTGCACGTGCATCTCCTCAAAAAAGGCTTTCATATGATTCCGCGGCCAGCCCAAATAGGCTTCGCCGGCATTCGTCGAGTTGCTGATCAGCATGAGGTTCATTTCCATGCGCGTAAATTTTTAAGGTTAAGGGCTAAAATCAATGCAAATCCAAAACGAAAGCCATCCCCGAACGTCCGGAAACGACCAGCGTTAAAAACGAAAAACCGCCTCCAGTCCCGTTCGGTCGGTGCAGGAAGCGGTTTTCGCGTGGGGATTAGTGAATGTCACTCTCTTTGATACCCATGATTTCCAACATCTTGATGGCAGAGTCGGCAATCACGGTACCGGGGCCGAAGATGGCGCAGGCGCCGGCTTTGTAGAGGAAGTCGTAATCCTGGGGCGGAATGACACCGCCGACGGTCACGAGAATGTCGGGGCGACCCAACTTCTTCAATTCCTCTATAACCTGCGGAACCAACGTCTTGTGGCCGGCTGCCAGAGAGGAGACGCCCAAAATGTGGACGTCGTTCTCCACGGCTTCTTTCGCCGCTTCCGCCGGCGTCTGGAACAAGGGGCCCATGTCCACGTCAAAGCCGAGGTCGGCATAACCCGTAGCGACGACCTTGGCGCCACGGTCGTGGCCGTCCTGACCCATTTTCGCGATCATGATACGCGGGCGACGGCCTTCCTTCTTGGCGAAAGCGTCGGTCATGGCCAAGGCTTTCTTGAAGGTTTCGTTGTTTTTGGTTTCGGATGAGTACACGCCGGATATGGTTCTGATGACGGCCTTGTAGCGGCCAAATACTTTTTCCAATGCGTAGGAGATTTCGCCCAACGAAGCGCGTTTGCGCGCCGCGTCAATCGAAAGTTCCAACAGGTTGCCCTTGCCGGTGCGCGCGCATTCGGTCAGCGCGTCCAGAGCTTTTTCCACCTCGGCCTGGTTGCGGTTGGCTTTCAGTTTGGCCAGACGTTCCAGCTGGGCTTCGCGTACCTTCGTGTTATCGACTTCCAGTGTCTCGATCGGGTCTTCTTTTTCCAGACGGTATTTATTGACGCCGACGATCGTATCGGTTTTGGAGTCGATGCGCGCCTGCTTGCGGGCGGCCGCTTCTTCGATACGCATTTTGGGGATACCGGTTTCGATGGCCTTGGCCATACCGCCGAGTTCTTCCACTTCCTGAATCAACTTCCAGGCTTTTTCCGCCAGTTCGTTCGTCAGCATTTCCACATAGTAGGAACCGGCCCAAGGATCTACGACGCGGCAGACCTGCGTTTCTTCCTGGATATAAATCTGCGTGTTACGCGCGATACGGGCCGAGAAGTCGGTCGGCAACGCGATGGCTTCGTCCAAAGCGTTCGTATGCAGCGACTGCGTGTGGCCGAGGGCGGCGCCCATGGCTTCGATACACGTACGCGTCACGTTGTTGAACGGATCCTGTTCGGTCAACGACCAACCCGAGGTCTGCGAGTGCGTGCGCAGGGCCATGGATTTCGGGTTCTTCGGGTTGAACTGTTTGACGATCTTGGCCCAAAGCATACGGCCGGCGCGCATCTTGGCGATTTCCATGAAGTGGTTCATGCCGATGCCCCAGAAAAACGAGAGGCGCGGCGCGAAATCGTCTATGCTCATGCCCGCGTTGATACCGGCCCGCAGGTATTCGAGACCGTCGGCCAGCGTGTAAGCCAATTCGATGTCGGCCGTCGCGCCGGCTTCCTGAATATGATAACCCGAAATACTGATGGAGTTGAATTTCGGCATATTCTTGGACGTGAATTCGAAAATGTCGGCGATAATCCGCATGGAGGGGAGCGGCGGATAGATATACGTGTTGCGGACCATGAATTCCTTGAGGATGTCGTTCTGGATCGTACCGCTCAACTGTTCCATCGAGACGCCCTGTTCTTCGGCCGCGATGATGTAGAACGAAAGAATCGGCAGTACGGCACCGTTCATCGTCATGGAAACGGACATCTTGTCGAGCGGAATCTGGTCGAACAGGATTTCCATATCCAGGATGGAGTCAACGGCAACACCGGCTTTGCCGACGTCACCTACCACGCGTTCGTGATCGGAGTCGTAACCGCGGTGGGTCGCCAAGTCAAACGCGATGGACAGGCCTTTTTGGCCGGCCGCGAGGTTGCGGCGGTAGAAAGCGTTGGATTCCTCCGCCGTCGAGAAACCGGCATACTGGCGGATCGTCCACGGACGCATGACATACATCGTGGAGTACGGACCACGCAGGAAAGGCGCGATACCGGCCGCATAATTCAAATGCTCCATGCCGTTCAGGTCTTCCTTCGTGTAAAACGGTCTGACGGGAATCTGTTCCGAAGTCATCCAAGTTTGGTTGCCAGTGGCCTTGGCTGCAGTCGTAGCTCTTTTGGCCTTATAGTCAACCTTTTTGAAATCAGGTCTCATATAGTTGAACAATTTTGAAATTTGCGATTTTCTAAAAACGCGGCAAAGATAAGGATTTTTTTTTAATGTGGTACGCTTTCTTCCGCATTCAGTACTTTAATAAAAAAAGTTTATCTTTGTGCTATGTTTTATGCTAAATTTAGATATATTGCGCTGATACTCTTTTTGTTGCTTCTTGAAAGCTGCGCTTATCAGAAAGAGTACAATGCGGTAAGCAAGCGGGGTAGCGCGGCCGACAAGTTCAATTTCGCCGTCAAAGCCTACGACAAAGGCGACTACAAGAAAGCCATCACGGTATTCGAGGAACTGTTGCCGGCTTACCGCGGCAAGGACGATTTCGAAAGTCTGCTCTACAATTTGGCATACGCCTATTTTTACGAAAAGGATTATTACATGGCCGCTTATTATTTCCGCATGTCGGGCCGTATGTTTCCGGGCAGCGCTTCCATAGAGGAAACGACATATATGAGCGCCTACTGCAAGTTTTTGGAGTCGCCTTACTACAAGTTGGATCAGACCGCCACGATGGAGGCCATCAAGCAGTTGCAACTGTTCATCAATTATTATCCGAACAGTCCCAAGGTGTCCGAAGCGGCGCGTCTCATAGGGGAAATGCGCAACAAACTGGCGTTGAAAGCCTTTGATTTGGCCAATATGTATTACAAGCGTAACCTCTACAATGCGGCCTCGATTGCCTATTATAATTTCCTGCGCGACTATCCCGAATCCGTTTATCGGGAAGACGCGGCGTTCAGGATGCTTCGCAGCCGTTTTCTCTATGCCGAAAACAGCATACGCGAAAAGCAGGCCGAACGTTACGCGCGGGTGGGGGATGCCTACGAGACGTTTATGCGTTCGTTCGCCGACAGTAAATACCGCAAGGACGCGGACAAATTTTATGCAATATCACAGTCAAAATTAAAATAAGAGATGGATTACAAGAAAATCAAAGCCTCCCAGGAAGCCATTACGCGGGATGTTTCCAAATTCGACGCCTTGACGGGCAATCTGTACGAAACCGTCGTGGTGCTGTCCAAACGGGCCAACACGATTTCTTCGGCCTTGCGTCAGGAACTGGTCAATAAGATTTCCGAATATACGCCGACGGCCGCGGCCCAGGAGGGGGCGGAAGAAGTGTACGAAAACAAGGAACAGATCGAAATAGCGCGTTATTATGAACAACTGCCGAAGCCGACGCTGATGGCCGTGCAGGAACTCATGGAAGACGGGCTTTGTTTCCGTCGTCCGGGCGAAGATAACGAACCGATCGACTAAGCGGATCCGGACGTGTCGTTGCAGGGCAGACATATCGTGTTGGGCGTGAGCGGCGGCATTGCCGCCTACAAGACGCCGGCGCTCGTGCGCCTGTTGGTGCAGGCGGGGGCGGAAGTGCGCGTCGTGTGTACGGCGCACGCCTTGGAATTTGTCACGCCCCTGACGCTGGAGACCGTATCGGGGCATGGCGTCTATAGCGATATGTTTCATCGTGGGGGCGAAAGAACCACGCGCCATATCCATTATGCCGACTGGGGGGATTTACTGATTGTGGCCCCCGCCACGGCCAATATCCTGGCCAAAATGGCGCACGGCATAGCCGATGACGCGTTATCTACCTTATATTTGGCTTTCCATAAGCCGGTACTTGTGGCGCCGGCCATGAACGTACACATGTACGGGCATCCGGCTACGGCGGAAAATCTGCGTATTTTGGCGCAACGAGGGGTTTGCGTGCTGGATGCGGCCTACGGGCAGTTGGCCTGCGGTTGTGAAGCCAAGGGACGCATGCCGGAGCCGGAAGAAATACGGCGGGCGGCGGAGACGTTTTGGGCGGAAGCGGAAGCCGCCACCGAAGCCGATGTATGCGGCGGTGGGGACGAGGCGTTGCTGAAAGGCAAGAAGGTACTCGTGACGGCCGGCCCCACGCAGGAACCCATCGATCCCGTGCGGTATATCACGAACCGGTCGTCCGGCCGCATGGGGTTCTGCATCGCCGACGCCTTGCATCGGCAGGGGGCGGAAGTCTTCCTCGTCAGCGGGCCGTCGGCATTGAAACCGGAAATGCCGGTCGCGCATTGGGAAAAGGTGCGGACGGCGCAGGAAATGTACGAGACGCTTCTGCGCTGGTGGCCGGACATGGATGCCGGCGTTTTTTCGGCCGCTGTGGCCGACTACCGTGTCCGTGCCGTTTCGGACGTCAAGATGAAGAAGACGGGCGGGGAGGCGCGGCTCGAATTGGTGCCGAATCCCGATTTGCTGGCCTATGCCGGCGCGCACAAGACCGAACGGCAGTGCGTCGTCGGGTTCGCGCTGGAGACCGACCACGCCTTGGCGAACGCCGAGGAAAAGCGGCGGCGTAAAAACGCGGATATTATGGTACTCAATACGTTGGAAGATAAAGGCGCCGGCTTTGAGACGACGACGAATAAAGTGACGTTTCTTTACAAGGACGGCACGTCGGAAGCCGGAGACTTGGAAAGCAAGGTGTCGGTGGCCGCGAAACTCGTCCGCCGGCTTGGCCGTTATATGGGGGGCTTGACGGTTTGGTTGCTGTTGGGCGCCACGGTTTTGGGCGGCCTTTGCGGTTGGGGGGGCGGCGCGTCCTTGCAGGCTCAGGAACTCAACTGCACGTTTCAGGTCGTGACCTCCAAAATACAGAGCGGCGACAAAAAAGTGTTCGAGACATTGCAGGACGCGTTGAACGCGTTTGTGAACGGTCAGAAATGGACGAACCTGCAGGTCGGCGCGGGCGAGAAGATTCCGTGCAGCATGACGATGGAGGTGCAGGAACGTGACAACACGACGGGGACGACCAAGGCCTATCTGACCGTACAGGCGCGGCGGCCCGTCTATAACGCTTCTTACCAGACCAACCTGCTCAACGTCGTGGACCGCGATTTTACGTTTACTTACAGTGAGTTTGACCCCATCGAATTTTCCGACAACAACATATCCTCCAATCTGACGGCCGTCGTGGCCTATTACAGTTATCTTATAATAGGGCTTTATTTGGACAGTTTCGCGCCCAATGCCGGTGAAGTCTGTCTGAACAAGGCGGACAATGTCGTGAGCATGTGTCAGAGTATGAGCGAGGCGGGCTGGAAAGCGAGCGAGCGCAACAACCGCAACCGTTACTGGATCATAGAGAATTATCTGAACGGCAACTATGGCGCGATCCATCAGGTGTTGTATCAGTACCATCGTAAAGGCATCGACCAGATGTACGGCAGTCCGTCCGAGGGACGGGCGGGTCTATTGCAGGCTTTGACGGAACTCAAAGCCTTGAATGATACACGCAGCGGTCTGCCGTGCAAGTTGCTGTTCATGGAGGCCAAGTCCGACGAACTGGTTTCCGTGTTTTCGGGTGCGCCGCAGGACGAGCGGCAACGGGCCGTGGAAATACTCAATAGTTTGGATCCGTCCAACGTTCAGAAATATCAGAAAATCATGCAGGCGAGATAGACGGTCCGGCCGCGCATCGTTTGGGATGGCTTATGTTGAAACAACTCTCCATAGAAAATTACGCGCTGATACGTTCGGTTTCCCTGACGTTCGAATCCGGCTTTACCGTCATTACGGGCGAGACGGGGGCGGGCAAGTCCATTCTGTTGGGGGCGTTGGGCTTGTTGTTGGGCAATCGGGCGGAAACGCAGGTTTTGTTCGACAAAGAAAAAAAATGTGTCGTGGAGGCCGTTTTCGTCATCCGTCGTCCGGAGGTAAGCCGTATTTTGGCGGACAACGATTTGGACGAGGCGGACGACGGCACGCTGTTGTTGCGCCGCGAGATTACGGCGGCCGGCAAGTCGCGCGCGTTCGTCAACGATACGCCTTGCGGTCTGTCTGTCTTGAAGGAACTGGCTGCCTACCTTGTCGATATTCATTCCCAGCATAAGACCATGGACATGGTGCGGCCTTCCTTTCTGTTGGAAATCGTGGACGGCTATATTCCGGAAGAAAACCGCGTGGCGGCGGAGTACGCGCCATTGTACCGGCGTTATGGCTGCGTGCAGGCCGAACTGCAAACATTACGGGAGGCGCGTCAGGCATGGGAGCGCGAGCAGGATTACTGGCGGTTTCTGTACGACGAATTACAGACCATGCAGTTGCGGGCCGGCGAACAGGCCGAATTGGAATCGGTGTTTGCGCAACAGCAGCATGCCGAACAGATAAAGGCCGTTATGGAAGAAGCGCAGGCGGCTTGGGAACAAGGTGAAAACGCCTTGGAAAGCCGGCTGACCCATATCATACAGCAATTGCGTAAAATAGCGGCCTATCATGCCGAATTGCAGACCGCCTTGCCGCGTTGGGAGTCCGCGCTCATCGAGTTGAAAGACCTGCAGCGCGATTTGCGGACATGGAGCGGTGCGCTCGATTTCTCGCCGGCGGAAAAGGCGGCGAATGAAGAACGGTTGAGCCGGATATACGCTTTGGAAAATAAACACCGGGTGCAGACGGTGGAGGAACTCATCGCCTTGCGCGATGAAACGGCCTTGAAATTAAAGGCTGAAGACGGCCGGGCGGAAGAACAGGCGCGTTTGGAAGCCGAAGCCGCCGAATTGACGGTGGACTTGTCGGCTTTGGCCGCCCGCTGGCGGGCGGCGCGTCTGAAAGCCGGAGAACAGTTGGTGCGGAAGACGCAGGAAGCCCTGGCCGATTTGGCCATGCCGGACGCCACGCTCGTTTTGCAATGGGAGGAAGAGGCTGCGTTCGGCCCGCGGGGCAAAGACAAGGTGCGGCTTTTGTTCAACGCCAACAAGGGCGGCGAGCCGGCCGAATTGGGCAAAGTGGCGTCGGGCGGCGAACTCTCGCGTCTGATGTTGGCCATCAAGTCCGTTATTCACGAAAACAGTCTGATACATTGTTTGATATTGGATGAAATCGATACCGGTGTATCGGGCGAGACGGCCGCGAAGATGGCCGGCATGATGCGGCGTATGGCGCAATACATGCAGGTCATCAGCATTACGCACCTGCCGCAGATAGCCGCCAAGGCCGATGCGCATTATCGGGTCAGCAAACTCGTGGAGGCCGAACGCAGTCTGTCACGCATAGCGTTGTTGGACGCCGCGGCACATCGTGAAACGATCGCCGCCATGCTCAGCGATGGCCGGCCGACCCGGGAGGCTCTGGAAGCGGCGGACGTATTGATAAAGTAAAAAAAACGGGCTTAGGCTTAAGTAAACGAGACATGAGGGAAGACATAGAAGATATATTCATGCCGGATGATTTGGATTTGTACCGGCGTTATTGGGAAGCGCGGGCGGATGCCTCTGCGCCGGTGCCGGATATGGATGAAGAGGATTATGGCGTGGTGGTAAGCATCTGCATCATGGAACAGGCGTATGATAAGGCGGAGCAGGTATTGGAAGAGGCACTCGGCCGTTATCCGCATGATGACGAACTGTTGTTCAGCAAGGTGGAAATGTTGGCTTCGACGGAACGGCTTGACGAGGCGTTCAAGGTCTTGGATGAAATAGAGGCTTGGTATCCGAACAACGAGGAGTGCTTGGCGATGCGGGCTGGCCTTTATATGAGCCAGGAACGCTATGAGGAGGCGGAGGAACTGTTCCGGCGTTATGAAGCGGTAGGCGGAGATCCCGGCGTTGTGGCGGCGGGCTTGGCGCAATGTCTGGCCGTCCGCGGACAACGGCTGGAAGGTTTCCGGAAAATCTGCCGGTACTTGAAATTGGAACCGTCTTCGGTGGATGTCTGCAATCGCTTTATCGTTTGGGCGATAGAGTGGGAAATGTTGGAGGAGGCGGCTGCCGAACTACGCAAGATGACGGCGGATCAGCCGTATAACAAGCATCTGTGGAAGTTGCTTTACGAGGTGTGCGAGATGCTGGAGGATTACGAGGGGGCAAAAGAAGCCAACGAATATACGTTGGCCATCGATCCGGACGATTACGAGGGCCACGGGCGCCGTATCCTGTATTCCGATATGTGCGACGCCGCCTTGGTCGAAGACAGTATCGGCCGGTTCAATCCGGAAAAATGGACGGCCACGCAACGGTTTTATTTTTACGGCGTCATGGCCGACTATTATGCCGAACGTCATCAGCCTGAACGGGAGATGTTTTATATCAGGGAATTGTTGAAAGAACCTTTGGAAGCGCAGGACAAGGCTACGTTGAATTATCGTTTGGCAACCCGGCTTTTTACAGCCGACGATGCCGCGGCCCAACGGGAGGCTTTGTTCCATTTCCGCAAAGCGGAGCAGGCGATACAGGCGGTGGAGCATCCGAATGTCATGCTGGTTTCAGACATACGCCGCGGTATAGGGCAGTGCCTGTTGTCGTCGGGGGAAGAACAGGAGGGGTTGGCCGCGTTGCGTGAGGCTTGGCGTCTTGCGCCCGCGAACGATGTCGCGACGTTCGATTATTTCATGAATCTGTGTGTGGTCAATGATTTGGATAAAGCGTTGGCGGATATCGAAACGGGGTTGTCCGAGGAACCTCATAACAGCCGTTACAAGTTGTTGAAAGGTGTTATTTTGCTTAAGATGTGCAAGTCCAAGCAGGCTGAGACCTGGTTCAAGGCGGCGTTTTTGTCCAATCCGGATATGATAACCGAGGCCGAGGAGGCGATTCCCGATATCATGGCCGATCCGGTTGTCCGAAACGTGTTGGCGGATTTGGCGGAGTGATTTTATGGGAGGAAAGCTTGCGCAAATCCGGCGTTACGGTCTGTTGGGCTATCCGCTGGGCCATTCTTTTTCGCCGGCTTATTTCAAGGAAAAATTCGCGTGTCTGGGTTTGGCCGAAACGCATACTTACGAGTTGTTCGCGTTGCAGTCGGCCGAGATACCGGCCTTGCTCGCGCGCGCGGATATTTGCGGACTCAATGTGACGATCCCTTACAAACAGGCTTTGTGGCCGTATATAGCCGGCGCTTCGCCGGCCGCTTCGGCCTTGGGGGCCGTGAACGTGCTACGGCGCAAGGATGACGCGTGGTGGGGCGAGAATACCGACGTCATCGGTTTCGAACGCTCGTTGGCTCGGTGGATAGGGCGGCCGGTTGTTTGCGCGCCGCTTCCGGCGCGCAAACAACTGCGGGCGGCGGTCGTACTGGGCGATGGCGGCGCTTCGGCGGCCGTGCAGTACGTTCTGCAAAGTTGGGGACTGCCGTTCGACGTCGTGACCCGCCGCCCGCGCCCGCTCTCCGGCGGGCCCGGCCGCGCTTATCTGACCTATGACGAATTTGGTCGGACCGGCGGATTCCGGGCTTACGGTCTTTGCGTGCAGACGACGCCCGTCGGCATGTATCCGAATGTGGCGGACGAATTGCCGCTTCCTTATGAAACGGTGCCCGTTTCGGCCGAAAGGCCGTTCTATTTTTACGATGTCATCTACAATCCAGAGCCGACGGCCATGATGCGCCGTATGGCGGCGGCCGGCGCCAGGGTCAAGGGCGGTTTGGAAATGTTGCATCTGCAAGCCGATGCGGCTTGGGAAATCTGGCAGGACGCTGTGTCATAAAGGCCCATCCGCTTCGTTATTATCGGGATTCGGGCTCAGTCATTTACGTGAGTAACCGATGCAAACCGAGACAATTAAGATTGCTTAAATTGTCGGGGTGCGCAAGAGGAAAAGCGCAAGCCCATTTAGAAAGTCAGGACGGCCGCAATCGGCTTGTGGTCGGAATAATCCACATCCCCGACTTCGAAATGGCGTGCGGTCAGACGTGCGTCCGCATGGTCGGAGACCTTGCCGGTCGTCCGGTCGAGGGCGGCGCGGTAAAAGATATAATCGATGCGGTAGGCCGGGAAAAAGCCGTTGTAGGTGCGGCCGAGACCGACACCCCGTTCCACGAACGCGTCTTTCAGACCTTCGGCCAAGGTGTGGTAAGCGTACGAAACCGGATTTTCGTTCATGTCGCCGCAGATGATCAGGCGGTAGGGGCAGTCGGCCGCATGGGCTTTGATCGCCCGTACCTGTCCGGCGTGTATGCGGGCGGCCGAACCTACCTTGCGGGCGATTTTGCCGGCTTCCGCCTTGTACGATACCGATTCGTCCAGCGGCTTGTTCAACAATTCCTGATAGAGCGCCTTGTCGTTTTCGTCGAAGCGCAACGAGGCGAGATGGAACGTATATACGCGCAACGTGTCGCCGCCCGGCAACCGCAGGTCGGCATACAGCGCGTGTAGCGGTGACAGGCCGGGAATCGTGTCCTGCCGCAGGATCGGGTGGCGCGAGAAAATCGCGTTGCCGAAATAAAAACGGGCGTTCGCCTGCAATTTCGTATGGTGGCGGTAACCGGCCTGCCGCAACGTCTCGCGTATGCGGAAACGGTTGTCTTTGCTTTCGTAGTATTCCTGCAGGCAGAGGATATCGGCCGCCTCCACGCTTAGAAAGGTGCCGATTTGGTTCTTTAGCCCGTTTCGGTCGGCCTGCCGCGCGTAGAAGCCGAACAGGCAGACGTTGTACGACATGATTTTGAATTCGCTCGGGCGCGTCGCGGATACGGTGGTCACCGGTCCGTCTTCCCGTTCTCCGCGGTGGGCGGGCATCCGCGCCAACAGGCCTAAGTTCTGAAAGTTAAGCAGGATGGCCGCGAAGAAAATCAAGCAACGTTTTTTGAAAAAGAAAAGATAGACGATGCCGATGGCGGCCGAAGCGAGTACGAGCCACGGAAAGGCCAGACCCAGCAGGCTGGCGAGACCGATCCGGTCCGGCGGCAGGTAAACGCCGAGGAAGGTGCCGACCAGTCCCAGCGGTACGACGCAGGCGCATAGGAACAATAAGCCGCCCAACCAGGACAGGCGGTGTGGCGCGGTGGCCGATTTCTTTTTGTTGCCGGCGGATTTTCCCATCGGTGCGAAAACCTGAAAAACGATAAACGATTGTTTGGATTAGGAAAGGCAAAGATACGAAAAAAAACACTACATTTGTGAGGACGGAGGTCGTCTTTCAGCGGCCTGACATCTTCAAAAACGCAATAGATATTTGGCTATGACGACCGAGACGATACCGGATTTTGAAGCCCGTTTGGCGGCTTGGGATGCCGTGGGGCGGTACTGGCGCGCGCAAGCCGCCGCCGATCCGCATTGGCGGGCGGCTTGCGAAGCCGCCGTGGCGGTCCAGCCGTTTTTTACGGCGGAGAACATCGCCTATGCCACGGCGGCTTGGGCGGATGCCCTGCGCGCCGACCGGCTCCGGTCGTGGTGGACGGCCGAGGTGGGGGAGAATACGCGTTTGCGGCCGGCCACGGTGGCCGTGATCATGGCCGGCAATCTGCCGTATGTCGGGTTGCACGACGTGCTTTCGGTGCTTTTGTCCGGTTGCCGGCTGCTGTTGAAACCTTCCGCCAAAGACCGTCCGCTGTGGGAATTCTGGTTGCGGCGGCTTTGGCCGTATCCGTCGAGTGTGACGCTGACCGATGATTTGCAAGGACAAACGTTCGAGGCCGTCATCGCGACCGGCAGTGACAACAGTTATCGCTATTTCGATTATCGCTTCCGCGGTCTGCCGGCCCTGTTGCGCCATCACCGCACGTCCTGCGCCGTATTGACCGGCCGCGAGGACGAGACACAGCTGGCCGGCCTTTGGGAAGACATGCTCAGGTATTTCGGTTTGGGGTGCCGCAATGTGTCCGTCTTGTTCGTGCCGCGGCATTTCGATTGGGATGGTTTCATCGCCATCGGCCGTCGCAATGGCTGGGAGCGGGTGCGCGCTAACGCGGCCTATAATCATAACTACCTGCGCCGCATGGCTTTGATGGATATGCAGGGCTTGCCGTATCGGGATGGCGGCGGCCTGCTGTTCGAGTTGGGGACAAACGCGCCGGGTATCGCTTCCGTCGCCTGTGTGGTTTATGGGGATGAAGTGGAGGCTTGGCGTCAGATTGAGGCCGCCGGTTCCGAAGCGTGGCAATGCGTCGTGGCGTCGCCCGAAGCCGGTTCCGGTTCCGGCATCCGGCCGGTTCCTTTCGGGCAGGCGCAACGTCCGACGTTGACGGATTATGCCGACGGCGTGTCGATTCCCGCCTTTTTGAAAGAAAACTTTGCAATTTGATAAAAAAAGTCTATTTTTGCACCCCTTAAACAGCAGAAAATACGATACAGATATGAAAAAAGACATCCACCCCGAGAATTATAGACCTGTGGTTTTCAAAGACATGTCTAACGATTATGCGTTTATGTGCAAATCCACGATACAGACGAAGGACACGATCAAGTGGGAAGACGGCAACGAATATCCGTTGGTGAAGTTGGAAATTTCCAGTGCCTCGCATCCGTTTTTCACGGGCAAGGTAAAGTTGGTGGATACGGCCGGCCGCGTAGATAAGTTCATGAACAAGTATCAGAAACATATGGATCGCAAGAAAGCCAACTAAGACGATACGTCGGTGCTTTTGAAGCCTGAAAGGCGGAATCCGTATGGTTCCGCCTTTTTTGCTATCGGTCCGCGGCATATCGCCGGCTTTCTGCCATAAAGTCCGAAACGGGACGGGTGGGGAAGAATGAGGCACTTTTGGCATACTTTTAGACAATATGAAAGCATGGCTTCGGGGCATGTCTGTCCGTATGTCGCGGTCGCCATCTTTAAATATTTAACAAACATACAGTTATGAATTATATCCTTTTCGACGACGTACAGATCCGGCAGCAGTTGTTGCCGTTCACGTTCACGCGGCCAATCGCCGACATCCGCATCGGCGTCGATACGATCCGTGAAAAGTGGGAACGTTTTCTGGGGCAAGAGGTTTCCATATTGACGGAAGCTTATCTATCCGAAAAATATCCGCTCCGACAGGCCGACCGCAATATCCTGATCAACGCCTCCGTCTTGCCGGACGCCGATTTGGTCCGGGCCATCGTTTCGCTGAAGACCGATCAGGCGTTGTCGAGCGAAGACCTGATAATCGCCCATCATATCACGGGGCGGTCGGAAGATGCCGCCGAAGCCGCCGTGACCGAAGAAATCGAATACGGGCGGCCGATCCGTCGGATTGAAAACAACTGGGATATCTTCCTGCTCAACGCCGGACAGATCATGCTGGATGTGGCCGCCTTGACGGCGGGGCGTAAGTCCGAGCCGCTTCCGGAGAGCAACCGCGTTATCGGAACCGGATCTATTTTTGTGGAGGCGGGCGCCAAGGTCGAAATGGCGTTGCTCAATGCTTCGGAAGGCCCCATCTATATCGGCCGGGATGCCGAAGTCATGGATGGGGCGATGTTGCGCGGCCCGTTGGTCATTGGCGAACATGCCGTTGTCAAGATGGGCGCCAAGATTTACGGCGGTACGACGATAGGGCCGCATTGCAAAGTGGGCGGCGAAGTCAGCAACGCCGTGATTTTCGGCTATTCCAACAAGGCCCACGACGGCTTTCTCGGCAATGCCGTCATCGGCGAATGGTGTAATTTAGGGGCCGACACCAACAATTCCAATTTGAAAAACGATTACAGCACCGTCAAGGTTTGGAGTTATGCCGCCGATTCATTCGTCCAGACGGACGAGCAGTTTTGCGGCCTCTTTATGGGCGACCATTCCAAGACGGCCATCAATACGATGTTCAATACGGGAACCGTGGTCGGCGTGAGCGCGAATGTGGCGGCCGCAGGCTTCCCGCGTCAGTTCATCCCGTCCTTCACATGGGCGGGAAAGCCTTATCCGATAGACAAGGCCTTGGAGACGGCGCGTCAGATGTACGCCCGGCGGCACAAGACGTTGACGGCGGCGGACGAAGCGATACTGCGCGTCGTTTACGAAACGACGCATCATAACCGTAATAAGAAGTAAATACTATGAAAATCAAGATAGAAAGCGTACGGTCTTTGCAAGAGGGGACCGATGACGGGTCCCCCGAATACATCCCCCTGCTGAATGCCGAGGAAGAGGAGCGGCTCAACCGGGTGGAGATTCCTGAGGAATTGCCGATTCTGCCTTTGCGCAACAATGTGCTGTTTCCGGGGCTCGTGTTGCCCATTACGGTGGGACGCAACAAGTCCATCCAATTGGTGCGGGAAGCCTATAAGGAACACCGGCCGATAGGCGTCGTGGCGCAGAAAGACAAGGACAATGAAGATCCTCAGGCAAAGGACCTATATAAGGTAGGCACGCTGGCCGTCATCATCAAGAACCTGCAGATGCCGGACGGCAACAATATGCTGATATTGCAAGGCAAACGCCGGTTCAAAATCAAAAAGGTCGTCAAGGATACACCTTATATGACGGCCGAGACCGAAGCCTACGACGATACCGAACCCAAGAAGACCAGCAAGACGTTCAGCGCCATGTTGGCCACCGTCAAGGACTTGTTCCGTCAGATGCTCTCGCTTTCGCCCTCCTTGCCTTCCGAGGCCGAATTCGCGCTCAACAATATCGACAGTCCCACCGTGCTGTTGTATTTCATGGCTTCGCTCATGAATATCTCGCATCAGGAAAAACAGCGGCTGTTGGAACAGCGTAAACTCGTGGACCGCGCGAACGCACTCTTGGGGTATATGAACCGCGAGTTGCAGATGCTTGAATTGCGTAACAAGATACAGACCAAGGTGCGTTCCGATTTGGACAAGCAACAGCGGGAGTATGTATTGAATCAGCAACTCAAGACGATACAGGAGGAATTGGGGGGAAGTCCGGTGGAACTGGATATCAAGGAACTGCAGGCCAAGGCAGAGAAGAAAGTCTGGGGCGAGGACGTGCAGGCCGTGTTCGAGAAAGAGATGAAGAAACTGGAGCGGACGCATGTGATATCCCCCGAGTATGCCATGCAGTTGAATTATCTGCATGCCCTCGTCGATTTGCCTTGGGGCAAATATACGTCCGACCGTTACAATTTGGCTAAGGTAAAGGCGGTGTTGGACGGGGATCATTTCGGCTTGGAGAAAGTCAAGGAACGCATCTTGGCGTATATGGCCGTGCTCAAGTTGCGGGGCGATATGAAGGCGCCCATTCTCTGTCTTTACGGGCCGCCGGGCGTTGGCAAGACTTCTTTGGGCAAGTCCATCGCGCGGGCGATGGGACGCCGTTACGTCCGCATGTCGTTGGGCGGTCTGCGCGACGAGGCCGAGATACGCGGTCACCGGCGTACCTATGTCGGCGCCGTGCCGGGGCGTATTCTCAAAAACCTGACTAAGGCGCAGGCGTCCAACCCCGTGTTTGTGTTGGATGAAATCGACAAGGTGAGCGGCATGAATTTCAACGGTGATCCGTCCGCAGCTTTGCTCGAGGTGCTGGACCCGGAACAGAACACGCAATTTCACGATAATTTTTTGGAAGTCGATTATGACCTTTCCAAAGTGTTGTTCATCGCCACGGCCAACGATCTCGGCCAGATGCATCCGGCTTTGCTCGACCGGATGGAACTCATCGAGGTGCCCGGCTATGTCGCGGAGGAAAAATTACAGATCGCCAAGCGGCATCTGGTACCCAAAATCTTGAAAGAAAATGGTTTGAACGCCCGTTTTCTGGATTTTCCGGACGATGTGATCGAATATCTCGTCACGCGTTATACGCGCGAGTCGGGCGTACGGCAGTTGGAGAAGCGTATCGCGGAAATCGTGCGTTTCAAGGCGCGGGAATGGGTTGAAAGTCCGGCGTTCTCGGAAACGCGTAAGCCGCGTGCCGGCCGGGCCCGACAGGTTTTGACCCGGGAAGCCGTGCGCGGGATATTGGGACCTGAATCGGCGCAGCACGACAGCCGTCTCAAACAGGATACGGTCGGCGTCGTGGCCGGCCTGTCGTGGAGCCGTACGGGGGGCGACATCCTGTTTATAGAGGCCTCGCTTTCGAAAGGCAAGGGGAGTTTGCATCTGACCGGCAATTTGGGGGATGTGATGAAAGAGTCGGCCACGTTGGCTTACGAATACATCAAGTCGCATGCCGAGGAATTGGGGATTGCCTGGAAGTCGGTGGAGACGCAGGACGTCTATGTCCATGTCCCCGAGGGCGCGATCCCCAAGGACGGTCCCTCGGCCGGCATCGCGCTGTTTACGGCCATGTTGTCGGTCTTTATGGGGCGCAAGGTGCGTTCGGATGTCGCGATGACGGGCGAGATTACGTTGCGCGGGCAGGTCTTGCCTGTGGGCGGTCTGAAGGAAAAGATATTGGCCGCGCGGCGCGCCGAGATCAAAGAAGTGATCGTTTGCAAGGAGAACCGGCCGCAGATCGAGGAGATACCGGCTTGTTACACGCAGGATCTGCAATTCTTTTATGTCGATAAGGTAGCGGAAGTCTGGCCGCGCGTGTTGCGGGCGGCGGAAAAAAACGTCCGGTGCAAGGCTTGAAAATTAAAAATTCGTTAAATTCAAAAAAAGTTTTTATATTTGGCACCGTAAAAAAATAGGGTGCGCGGAAGCGAATACTTAAATAAAACACTTAATATTTTAAAAAACAATGAAAAAACTGTTTGCTACTTTATGTGTGGCGGCTTGCGGAATCGGGGCTGCCGCGCAAGCACAGATTGAAGTACATCCGGGCGTATCGCACATCGAACGTCAGGTAGTTCGTAGAACCAGAGCTGAATTGCCGGCCGCGCAGACGTTCGACGCGCCTCAGTTCAGACAGGCCGGCGCGAGATACGATACGTTGCGTTGGCATGGCGAATACGACCCCTTGGCTCCCAATTGCGGTAACTATTTGTATTATGTTCAATGGGGATCGACCAATGGGTATTTCGGACAGGAATCGGCCCTTCACGGTTTCGGTAGCAATATCAACGGAACGGGTGAAATCGGCGCGACGTTCGAGACGGCCGGCAACCTTTACGTCAACTATAGCGGCCATAAACTGGAAGAATGGGCGGTCGTCGGTGCGATGACTTATGTTTACCGTCAGGGTAGTTTGGTCGGTTGGGATCGCGGTCACGATATCAGCCAGTTCGGTACGCATGTAACGGAAGTGCAGGGATACAAGGTACCCGATCTGCCTTATAAGATGGCCGGTTACTATGTGGAAGAACAGCCTGCTGTTGAAGATTATATGGCGACATCCGTCAGTCTCGTACAGTTGAAGATGCCGGTCTCGATCGAGGGCAGAGCGGAAAGTCCGGTGGATTACGTACCTTTCCTGGAAGGTAAAATGAACAGCAACAATGTGATGGTGCCGCAGATGCAACGCAAGGGCGGCATGTTCGACAAGGCGCTGTATGCGGATAGAGACTTCGGGGTTTCGTTCCATGCCCAGTTGACCGGGGACGCCACGTACGACAGTTTGTGGAACTTCGCCATTGGCGTCAAGAGTCCGGACGATTGCACGATGTTGAACGAATGGGCTTCTTGGACGAGAATCGACTACTCCGACCCGAAGGCTTGGAATTGTTTCTGGAATAAGGACGGCTCCGAATTGGATGTGTCGAAACCTTACGATCAGGATGGTTTTGCGCCGGAAGGTTGCCCGCAACACGACAACGGCAAGAGTTTGTTCGTTTACGTTTTCAGCCAGTTGTTGCAGGCCAACGGCGAACACTTTTTGCCGGCTATCTATGGCATCATCCAATATGGCGTCGTAGATAATGAGAAGAATCAGGACGCTTACGCGCAGACGATTTCCGTTTATCCGATGCCGGCTTCCGAGAAGGTCAACATGGTTTCTTTGGATCCGATGCAACGGATCGAAATCTACAATATGGCCGGTAGCCTGCTCAAACACGTGACGTTGAATGAAAGCGTTGCGGAAATGGATGTGACCGATTTGGCGCCCGGTACGTATATCGCCAAAATTGTTACGGAAAAAGGCGTAGCCAGCAAGAAGCTGTTGGTAAAATAAACGGCCGAGGGCAGAGCCAAGTTCGCTTGAGCACTGTTGGGATGCCGCGTTTATTGCAAACGAACGATGTGAAGTTTGAAATAAACGGCAAGCCTCTTAAGGGGAAAAGGGAAAGTACTTGAAGGTGCTTTCCCTTTTTTTGTTTTTTTATCGTACCTTTGCGGGATACCGGCGGGGAGTACGGGAAATTTACGTTTATGGCAATAGAAAGTCTAAAATCGGGTGAGACGTTTTTTTTTGCATTTGGCCTATAACGGACGGTCGTTTTGCGGCTGGCAGGTGCAACCGAATGCACCGAGCGTACAGGGCGTATTGGAACAGGCTTTGGCGGTCTTGTTCAAGACCTCTGTGCGCCTGACCGGTGCGGGGCGTACCGATACGGGCGTGCATGCCGTTTCGTATTATGCGCATTTCGATATGGATGAACCGTTTTGGACGGCGGCTGTGGCACGGAGCGCGAAAGCAGCGGGGACGGTTTTGGAAGACGTTTACGCGCATTGGGTTTATCAGTTGAATGCGCTTTCGGGGCCGGACATTGCCGTTTACCGTCTGTTCGAGACGCCGTTGGATTGTCACGCGCGTTTTTCGGCCGTAGAGCGGACTTATCACTATTATTTTCATGTCGTCAAGAATCCATTTATAGCGGAAAGCAGTTATTTCGTGCGGCAACGGTTGGATATGGAAGCCATGCGTTCGGCCGCGGCTTTGTTGGTTGGCCGGAAGGATTTCAGCGCGTTTGAGAAATTGCATGGGGCCGAAAATTCGCATATCTGTGATTTGCGCCGCGCCGAAATGCGGGACCTGGGCAACGGCCGTTATTGTTTCGTGTTTTCGGCCGACCGCTTTTTGCGCAATATGGTGCGGGCCATGGTGGGCACGCTGTTGGCGGTCGGGCAGGGGCGTTTCGCTGTTTCGGACGTACCGGTTCTGTTGGCGCGGCGAGACCGTGGCAAGGCGGGGGAATCGGTGCCCGGGCACGCATTGTTTTTACGGGAAGTACGTTATCCGGATTGGTAAATAACAGGATTTTTAAAGATGCAGTTTGTATGGGATAAATGGCTGTGGGGGCCGTTGGGTGAGGCTTTGCAATTGTCGTGCTTTGTCATGATGATTATGACGCTCATGGAATATGCCGCGCTTAAAAGTCCGGCCCGCCGTTGGCAGATGCAGGTGGAAGGCCGTAGCGGTTGGCAGTCGGTTTGTATGGGGGCGCTTTTGGGGTGGATTCCGGGCTGTGTGGGCGGTTTCGCGGCTGTGAGTTTTTATACGCATGGTTTTTGGCGGTTCGGTGCCGTTTTGGCGGCTTCGGTCACGGCATTGGGCGACGATGCGTTCCGGATGTGGGGCATGATGCCCGTGCTGACGTTTGAAATCAGCCTTGGCCTGACCGTCGTCGGCATAGGATTAGGGCTGTTGGCCAACCGCATACCGGCCATGCGGCAGTGGAAAACCCGTTCGTACGAACATTTGCAGACCCATGAGGAAGACCTGGGGACGGAAAGCGGGCATTCGCATGGCCACGGACATGGTCAGGGGCAGGATGCCGGTGCCGTCCCGCATCGCTCTGTACTTTGGATCAGGTGGGTGTTGATAGGCGTCTTGCTTTGGTATATTGTAGGATTGCTGTTGGATTGGCCATTGGGGAACACGGCCGAAGAGGCGGGGCATGCGCATGCGCATGCGCGTGGAGGCCATGTACATGAAGGAGGTTGGGTCGAATGGCTGTTCGAAAACGGTCTTTTCCTGCTGTTGGGCATCGCGGCCATCGCGGTGCTTTGCCGCGCCAACGCCCATTTTATCCGAGAACATCTTTGGGGGCATGTCGTCAAGGAACATTTCCTTTCCATTTTCCTTTGGACGTTGGCGACGATTTACGTTTTGCTTTGTTGGGAGGCTTTCGTGCCGACCGATAGCCCGGATGGGTTCTGGATGCGGCCGCTTTTCTGGATGTTGCTCGCGCTCGGCATCGGTTGGATTCCGTATTCGGGGCCGCATTTTCTGTTCGTCAAACTGTATGCGGCTTCAGTCGTTCCGTTGAGCGTATTGTTGGTCAATGCCTTTGTTCAGGATGGGCACACCTCGTTGGTTTTGTTGTCCGAATCGCGCCGTCAGTTCGTTTGGCTCAAAAGTATCAAGAGCCTCGTCGCCATTCTGATAGGCTTGTGTGGCTTGTGGTGGGGCTTTTAGGCCGGATGATCCAACCTATGCTTTATGCTTCCGGCTTCAGGAAAAAGCTGAAATGGACTTTACCGTAACGCCTTTCCTGTTCAAAATCGGGATGGGTGTCGAACGCATGCGCCTTGCCGTGTTCCAAAATGAAGCGTCCGCCGGGTTTGAGCAGGCCGGAAGCCGCGACGAGCGCCGGCAAGTCGTCCATAAAAGGCGCGTCGTAGGGGGGATCGGCGAAGATAAGGTCGAACCGGGCCGGGCCACCGGCGGCTTTACGTAAATAGTCACAGACGTCCTGACGTAGCACGCGCAGGCGATCCATCTGCCAGACGGCCGCCTGGTGGCGGATAAAATCCACGCAGGGCGCATATTGATCCACGGCCCATACTTCGGCCGCCCCCCGCGAATAAAATTCAAACGAAATACTGCCGATACCGGCGCATAAATCCAAAACATGCAGTCCTTCCAAATCCGTCAGACTGTTGAGGATATTGAACAGGCTTTCTTTGGCCATGTCGGTCGTCGGCCTAACCGGCAACCGGTCCGGAGCCTGGAAACGCCTTCCTTTATAGAGGCCGCTGATGATACGCATAAGAATAAGAGGTTAAGCCTTATAGACAGGCGGCAGACAGAGCGTATGGCTCTCGAAAGGCGGATAGGCCCATGCCCCGACATGGGCATCGAGCCGCTCGCCGATTTTTTCGGGCCGGGCCGCCCCGCAGACCAGTAGGAACGTGTTGCCGGCGTCTATCTTGTGTTTGTTGAGGGCGTAAAGTAAATAATAAAGCAGATTGTCGTAACTGTGGTAGGGATAACGGTTAGCCAATAGTAAGCCTTCCGGGCTTTTGAGCCACAGGTCGAAATAGGGCGGTCGCAGACAAAGCAGGATATGGTTGGGAAAACGTTTGGGCAGGTCGTCGGCCATAAAGAAACGCTCGGCCAGACGGGCATAAACGCTTTTGTGTTCGGCCTGCGGGTAAACGGCCCTGACGGTCGGCGTATAAAAATTCGGAAAGCCTGTCACGATATGGCAATGCAGGCGGCGTTGTTTGAATTTTTCGACCGTGATTTCTTCGGGATGTTGCGGCAAAGGGTAGAGGGTATGCAACAACTGCGCCGGATCCGGCGTGATACCGTATTCGGCCGGCATCAGCAACGCTTCCTCCGAAGCCACCGTGTATTCGATGCGGCGATATTGCCAATCCGGATTCAGCAAGACTTCCGCGCGGCTTAAATCAGACAGACGTTGTTTAAAAAGAGCCGTCGCCTGTTGCGGCGAATCGTCCACCGCGACAGGCGACGTATGCAGGCTGTCGTCTTGATAAACATAAGAGCCGGTACAGAGTATGCGCAAGTCATCGGCCTGTACGGAGAACAGAATCTCGCGGCGGCGCAACAACAAGCGGAGGCTCAGTTCCGACTCCCGGTATTGCTGTAATTGCGGGCTGATGCACCTTTGGGTGCAAAACCATGCCATCGTCTATTCCCAGTTACCGTCGGTAATGGCCTCTTCCATGCTGCCGACCTTGATGCCCGGATAGCGGTTGAAATCGTTGGCTTGGGAAACCGTATTGCGGATGAGCTGGTCGTCCATGCCGTTGAGGAATACTTCGTACGGTACTTTGGCTTCGAAAACCGGCACCTTGTAGCCGTTCTTGTCGATGAAACCGGCCTGCAGGTCGATTTTCTGCGTCTGCTGCGTATAAGGCACAAAGGGCAGACGGGCCAAGTGGCCGACCTTGTCGGTCTCGTTCGGGAACAATACGTTGTAAGCGTTTTCCGTGAACGTTTCGCGCGAAACGATTTTGAGTTTGATGGCTTCTTCTTCGGTCAGGGAGTCGGGGACCGTGCCGATCATGCGCGTATAAGGCAACTCGCCGTTTTCCAAAAACAGGATGACGCTGTCGATGTTGCCGATGAAACGTCCGTAAGCCTTCTTGTAGGCTTCCTGTACCGTGCGGATGTCTTTGAGACGTTGTACGACCACGGCGGAGCGCTGGTCTTTTTCTTGGTTGAACCGAACGGGTTTCATGATGCCTTGGTAGATGACGATGGCCAATACCACGGCGATGATGCCTAAGACGATTTGCAGGACGATTCTGAGTTGCTTGTTCATGATGTTTTCGATTAACGTTTTTCTAAGGCTTTTTCGCAAAGCGGTGCAAATTTAGGTAAAATTTCGGATAAAGGCAACGGGTTTCAGGCGGGGTGCGCGATGTGCTTTAATTCGACCTTCACGGGATAGCGTTCGCGTATGCGGCGTGCGTATTCCTCGGCGCAATAGACCGAGCGGTGTTGGCCGCCGGTGCAGGCGAAAGCGATGTAGAGATGCGTGAAACCGCGTTGCAGATAGGTCTCAAGGTTGAAGGACGTCGTACGGATACATTGTTCGATAAACCGGTCCACCTGTGCGTAGCCGCGGAGGTAGGTCTGTACGGGCAGGTCGCGGCCTGTCAGCGTTTTGTAAGCCGGCAGGCGGCCGGGGTTGGGCAGGCCGCGGCAGTCGAAGACAAAGCCGCCCCCGTTGCCGGAAGGGTCGGCGGGCGCGCCTTGGCGGAACGAGAAACTATAGACCGAAACCGTGAGCGCGGGGGCTGCTTCGGCCGCGCTTGGCGCGGCCACCGCGGCCTGCGGTTCGGCGGCGGGTTGGGGCGGACAGGCCCAGGCGCTTTCGCGCAGTGTTTGGATAACGCGCGTTATTTCGGGCAGGCCGTCCGGCAGACGGCCTGCGTCCGACAGGCGGCCGAGGTTGGCGATGGCGTGCGGGATGCTTTGCAGAAAGACGGCCTTCCGTTCGTACAGGCCACGCAGGCCGTAGGCTCCCATGGCCTGGAAGATGCGCAGGAAGACGAACCCGTAGTAGTCGGTTTCGAAGTCGCGGCCGGCCGGATAAGGATGTGAGGCCGCCGTGCTTGTCATATAGTAGCGCAACAAGGCTTCACGCAGTTCGGCCGGCAGGTCGGCTTTGGCTTCGTAGAGCAGCGTGGCCAAGTCGTAGGCGGCCGGGCCGCGCCGTCCGCCCTGAAAGTCGATGAATGTCAGCGGCACCGTCTCCGCAAAGGCTTGCCGGGCGGCGCTGTCGGCCGTGGTTTCCGGCCAAGGACCGCCCAGCAGGATGTTACGGCTCTGGAAGTCGCGGCACATGAACACGTCGCGCGGCGCGGCCGCCAGCAGGGCCGTCAGTTTGCGGAAATCGGCCTCCAGCGCGCGTTCGTCGAAAGGCGTGCCGGAGAGTTTGAGAAAGTAGTATTTAAAGTAGTTCAGGTCGGCGTAAATCGCGTTTTCGTCAAAGGCTTCGTAAGGGTAGGCCGCGGCGTAGTCGAAATCCCGGCCGCCTTCGTATTGGAATTCGACGAGGCGGTCAATGACGCGTCGGTAAACCGTCGGCAGCGTCTTGCCGTCCGTCCATGCCTGCGGACAATGGGCCTTGAGTCGTTGCAACCAGTCGTAAAGCACGTGTTCGCCCGCGTCTTCCACAAAATAGACCGGGCGGCGCGTATCCCGGTACAGAACCTGCGGTATCGGCAGGCCTTTGGCCGAAAACTGCCGGCTGAAATCCAGATAGGCGGCGTTTTCATGCGCGTCGGCGTGATATACGCCGAGAAACGTGCCGCCATCCGCCTGTCGGAACCGGAAATAGCGGCGGGCGGAGCCGGAAGCCGGCAAAGGTTCGCACGCCGGCAATGGGACGCCTTTTTTCAACAACGGACTCTGTTTCAAGGATTCCATTACCGCCTGTAACGGTTCGGTGGCGGTATGGTCTTGCGGACAAGCGGCCGCCGGGGCGGCCTTTGCGGATCGGATATCGGACATCGTGACGGATTTATTCGCGGCTGTTCAGGTGCTCTACGCCGATCAGACGGTCGTGCCGTCCGCCGGGTTCGCGGTAAAACACCAGGATATAGTAATCGTTTTCGGTTTCCTGAAAATTGTTCTCGGTCGGCACGTATTGACGCCCTTTCGCGTTTTCGAGCAAGACCATATAATCGTAGAAGCCCTGTTTGAGCAATAGGGCGGTCGTATAGAGCCCCAAATCTCCGTCATAATACAGGCGGCTTTCGTCGTCGGTCCGCCAGTTGTTGAAATCGCCCGTTACATACAGTTGTTGGTCGGGTTGGAACGGATAGTCGAAAAAGAAATGTACGTGCGCGTAATCGGCTTCGATATCCGAAGCGTCCGAATGGTTCTGCTTGATGACGAAGCGGCCGTTCAAATCGTCGTTTTGCACGTAGCTTTCGCCCGCTTTGCTTTTTTGGTTGTAGAGGAATACATGCCATACGTCGTCGGCGTCCAGTTCCAGACGTTCCACGCCTCGGCCGGCGTAGTTGAGCGATCGGATGTCGAAGTTTCGGTATTCGTTCAGGCCATCGAAAACGAGCGGCGGCGCGTCCTGATAATAATAGGTGTTGCCGCTGGCGTATTGAAGCGGCAACCGGCGGGCCGTGCGCCAGTTCAGGTTTTGGACGGCATAGACTTTCAGGCTCTGTTCGGGCGAAATCAAGCGCAAGTCGCTTTGCGTCAGCCGGATTTCGGCCGAGAGCTGTTGCTTTCGCAACCGTTCGGCCACGTTTTTGGATGGAAAGACCGAAGCGGTTATGGCGGCCAAGGGTTCGCAAACTAAAAAGGGAACGGTCAATAGCGTTTCGTCGGGGCGGTCGGCTTCGTATATTTCCGCCTTGTAAAGCCCTGACTTCTTAAGTTTCTGATAAGGGGCGGGGATTTCAAACGCATAGTGCGCGTAGTTGACGCGCGTGGCCATCGAAAGTTCCGAAGCCTCGATATAGAGCGTGTTCTGACCGTCTATGTATTCGATTTCGTTCAGAGGAGCCGGACTGAACGTGGCGTCCGGATTACAGAGAACGAGGCGGTAGCGCAGGTTCAGGTCGCGGTCGGCCACATCGTCGAAGCCCACCTGAAGTTTTTGGCCGGAACCCAATTCCAGCATCGGTAGGAACAGCGTCGAGGTTTCGGGGGCCGTTACCGTCACGCTCTTGAAAACCGTGGACGGCCATTGGAGTTCGGTCGGTAAGGCCGGCCGCGCCCCCGTTTGGGCGTTCAGGCCGGTGGGGAAAAGTGCGCCGGAGAGGCCGGCGTAAAGGGCGAGGCGGATAAGGCGGGATGGGCGCATGGCGGTTGGACGTAAGACTGTTCTAAGCATGGAAAAAGATATAAGCGATGACGACGGCCGCGACGACGCCGATTAGGTCGGCCATAAGGCCGGCTTGTACGGCATAGCGGTATTTGCGGATGCCGACCGATCCGAAGTACAGGGCGATGATATAAAAAGTCGTGTCGGCCGAACCTTGGAACAGGCAGGAGAGCCGTCCCACGAAACTGTCGGCGCCATAAGCGTTCATGGTCTCCACCATCATGGCTTTGGCGCCGCTGCCGCTCAGCGGTTTCATCAAGGCGGTCGGCAGGGCGGCCACGAAGTCGGTGTCGAGGCCGAGGAGCCCGAATAAGGCGGTCAGGCCGTCAACGAGATAGTCCATCGCGCCCGAAGCGCGGAAGATACCGATGGCCACGAGCATGCCCACGAGGTAGGGCACGATTTTGACTGTGGTCGAAAAGCCGTCTTTGGCCCCGGCGATAAAGGCGTCATAGACATTGATGCGCTTGTAGAGGCCGCCGCCGATAAAACCCGCGACCAGCAACAGCAACAGGCCGTTGCCGAAAACCGTGGAGAATCGTTCCAGCGTTTCGGGCGCGGCCTGCGTGCCGAACCAGGCCAATCCGGCGATGAGCAGGGTCAGGCCGCCGAGCCAGCCGAGGATGGTTTTGTCCAACAGGTTGATTTTTTGTTTGACGGCGACATAGATGATGCCGCCGAGCGTGGAACAGAATGTGGCCATGAGCAGCGGCAGGAAGATGTCGGCCGGGTTGGCCGCGCCGAGTAGCGCGCGTTGCGCCATGATGGCGATGGGAATCAACGTCAGGCCGGAGGTGTTGATGGCCAGAAACATGATCTGGGCGTTCGAGGCCGTGTCTTTGTTCGGGTTCAGGCTCTGCATGCTCTCCATGGCCTTGAGACCGAGCGGAGTGGCGGCGTTGTCGAGGCCGAGCATGTTGGCCGAGAAGTTCAGCATGAGCTGACCTGTAGCCGGATGGTCGGCCGGTATTTCCGGAAAGAGTTTGTGGAAAAACGGGCCGACGATGCGCGATAGGAAGCGGATGGCACCCGCGCGTTCCCCTATGTTCATCAGGCCAAGCCAAAGTGTCATGATGCCGGTCAGCGGCAACGCGATGTCCATGACTGCAAATTTGGCATAATCAAATGTGGCGTTGACGAGGCTGCGGAAAATTTCGGCCTCGCCGGTCATGATAAAGTGAAAGACGGCTACCGTAATGGCAATCAGGAAGAAGGCAATCCAAATATAATTAAGTAGCATAGGGGCGGTCGTTAAATATCGTATATGAAAATTGGCATGTTATTTGTCGCAACCATGTTTGGAAGGGCATTCGCGGCTTTGCCGCGGACCGCCGTATCCTATCTCGGTTTTCTGCCGGCGTTTTTTCGCCTTGGCATAAGCAATGCACGCATCGCTTATGCTCTCGGTTTATCAAAAAACGTTGGCCGTTTAACTGCAAAGATAGGTAAAAAAGGGATTAAATCGGATATAAAACTTGCCGATAAGCAAAAAATAATTAAATTTGTAATTCCTTTATATAAAAGTCTAAAGTCATTGATATGGAGACGGAAAGCAAATTGCAGGAAATAACCCGGAAACTGTACGAAGAGGGGTTGTCGAAAGGTAAAGCCGAGGGCGACCGCCTATTGGCCGAAGCCAAGGCGGAAGCCGAACGTTGTAAAAAGGCGGCGGAAGCCGAAGTCGCCGCCCTGCGTGCGCAGGCGACGGCCGACATCGCCAAAGAGAAGGAGAGTGCCGAGGCTGAACTCAAACGTTGTCTGCGTCAGATGCTTTCCGCCGCCAAATCCGATTTGGAGGAGACGTTGCTCCAAAAAACCGTGGAACCGGCCGTCAAGGCCGCGTTCGATCAGGATGCGTTCGTCAAGGAAATGTTGTTGGCGGCCGTGCGTGCGTTCGGTCAAGGTGAAGCCGGGGCGGCCGATCTGACGTTGCTGTTGCCGGAAGACCAACGGCAACGGTACGATGCGATGTTGCAACAGGCTTTGGGCCAGGCGTTGCAGGCCGGTCTGCAGGTGCGGTACCGCCGCGACCTGCAACACGGGTTTCAGGTACAGAGCCGGGAAAAAGGTTACAAATTGAGTTTTACCGAAGCGGATTTCGCCGCCCTGCTTAAGCAGTATGCGCGCGAAAACCTGCGTCGTTGGTTGTTTTAGCCGTGTCGGCCGTCGAATTTTCGTCAGTCGGTTCATCCATCGAACTAAACCGATAGTCTATGTCAGCCTATCCTTATTTTTCAGCCGCTTTGCCGCAATGGACGTTCAGCGCGGAGGGGGAAGGTCCTTCCGTCGAGGCGATTTGCGCCGAAGCAAAGGAATTGCTAAGCCGTAAGGATTTGGCGGTTTTGGCTTTTATTTTTTCGCCCGCCTACCATAAAATATGGATGGAGAAAGTGCGGGCGGAAGCCTGTGCGGACGCGGATATCGCGGCCGGAAGCGCGTCGCGGGTCGATCGGGATGCCGTGCCGTCGGCGGGCGGATTCGAACCGGCCTGTCTCGTGACGGAAATTGAACGTTTGCCCTATATGCAGGCGTTCAGGGGTGCTTACGGCCGGCAGTGTGCGGCCGCGATCGCGCGGCAGACGGCCGGTGAGGCCGGGGGCATTGTGGCCGCTTCTACGTTTTCGGACGACGGCCAGGACGGGGAAGTCTGGTCGGAAACCGAGGCTTACCGGCGTTTGCAGGCCATGTTTTACGCGCAGGTACCGGCCTTGTCCTCCGCGTTTTTGACGTCGTACTACCGTTTCGACTGGGAATGGAAGGTGGCGGCCAGCCGGATCAACCGCAAGAAATATCCGGAAGCGTTGATGGACGACCGTCTGCCGGCCTATCCGGCCAAGGGCGATCGGGCGGCGGCCGATGAGGAATGGATGCGGGCGTTGGACAAGGAACCGTTGGCGCAGCTGTGGGATTATGCCGGGGACATGGAAAAGGCGGAGTCTGAACCCGATCTGATGAAGCGGGAATGGCTCTGCGACACGTTCCGTTGGCGGTATGCCGAGGCTTGGGGCGGCGCTTCGACCGCTTCGACCGATTATCTATGGGCGTATTTCATCCGTTTGCAGTTGCAACAACGTTGGCAGCGGCTCAAAAAGGCCGACGGCCAAAAGATGCTCAAGGAGAAATTGCAGTCTTTGCGGGCGGTGGATTGGGAGAAAAATGAATTCAGCGCCACGACCGGCGCATAAATAGCGTGCCTCGGATAAGGCGCACAGATAACAGAATATATGGAGAAGACAAGAGGAACCGTAAGCGGCATTACCGCCAATCTCGTGACGGTAAAGACCGAAGGCCCGGTAGCGCAGAATGAGATTTGTTTCATAGACTTGCGCGGGGTCAGACTGATGGCCGAGGTCATCAAGATAGACGGCGATACCGCCTATGTGCAGGTGTATGAAAGTACGCGCGGATTGCAGGTGGGGGCACCCGTCAGCTTCGAAGGACATTTGCTGGAGGTGACGCTGGGGCCGGGGCTGTTGTCCAGCTATTACGACGGTTTGCAGAATAATCTGGAGACGATGGAAGGCGTTTTTCTGCGCCGGGGCGAATATACGGAGCCGCTCGACAAGACGAAGAAATGGGATTTCACGCCTTTGGCTAAAACGGGCGACCGCGTCCGAGCCGCCGACTGGCTCGGGGAGGTCAAGGAAGGCTGGTTGCCGCATAAAATCATGGTGCCTTTCGCATGGAAAGGCGAATACACGGTGGAGGAAATCATGCCGGCCGGCGCCTATGCGATAACGGAAACTGTGGCCGTCCTCAAAAACGAGGCCGGCGAACGTTGCGCGGTCACGATGGTGCAGAAATGGCCGGTGCGTGTGGCCATTACTCATTATAAGGAAAAACCGCGTCCGTTCAAGGTTTTGGAAACGGGCGTACGTGTCATGGATACGTTCAATCCGATTGCCGAGGGCGGGACGGGCTTTATTCCGGGACCGTTCGGTTCGGGCAAGACGGTGTTGCAGCACGCGATTTCGAAGCAGGCCGACGTGGATGTGATTCTGATGGCGGCTTGCGGCGAACGGGCCAACGAGGTCGTCGAGATTTTCGCCGAGTTTCCCGAACTCATCGATCCGCGGACGAACCGCAGTCTGATGGAACGCACCACTATTATATGCAACACGTCCAATATGCCGGTGGCCGCGCGCGAGGCGTCGGTTTATACGGCCATGACGATAGGCGAGTATTACCGCGCCATGGGCTTGCGCGTATTGCTGTTGGCCGACTCCACCTCGCGTTGGGCGCAGGCCTTGCGCGAGATGTCGAACCGTTTGGAAGAGTTGCCGGGGCAGGACGCGTTCCCGATGGATTTGACGTCCATCATCTCCAGTTTTTACGCGCGGGCGGGTATCGTTTATCTGAACAACGGCCAAAGCGGCTCCATCACATTCATCGGTACGGTTTCGCCGGCGGGCGGTAACCTGAAGGAACCCGTGACCGAGGGCACGAAAAAGGCCGCGCGCTGTTTTTACGCATTGGCGCAGTCGCGTGCCGACAGCAAGCGTTATCCGGCCATCGACCCGATTGACAGCTACTCCAAATATCTGGACTATCCGGAGATAGAGGCCTATATGAACGAACGCATGGGGGCGGGCTGGGTTGACAAAGTGCGTGCCGGCAAAAACTACGTGTTGCGCGGCAAGGAAGCCAACGAACAGATCAACATCCTCGGCGACGACGGCGTTCCCGTTTCATATCACGACAGTTTTTGGAAGTCGGAACTCATCGACTTCGTCATCTTGCAGCAGGATGCGTTCGACAGCACCGACAGCCTGACCCCGATGGAACGGCAGCGGTACATGTTCGAGAAAGTCATGGGACTTTGCGAACGCCATTACAAGTTTGAGGATTTCAACGATTGCGTGCAGTTCTACAAGCAGTTGATAAATCTTTTCAAACAGATGAACTACAGTCAGTTCCAAAGCGAGGATTTCAAACGTTACGAACAGGAAATAGATGCGTGGGTAGCCCGCTATCAACAAGATAAATAAGCGAAATTATGGAAAAGACAGCGTTTCAAAAAGTATATACGCGCTTGGAGGCCGTGACCAAGGCGACGGTCGATGTGCGGGCGACGCAGGTTTCCAACGACGAGTTGGCCATGGTGGGCGACCGTCTGGCGCAGGTGGTCAAGATCAAGGGCGACCGCATCACGTTGCAGGTGTTTGCCGGTACGGAAGGCTTGCCGACGAATGCCGAGGTCGTATTCTTGGGCAAGGTGCCCTCGCTCAAGGTGGGCGACGATTTGGTCGGCCGGTTTTTCAACGCTTACGGCGAGCCGATCGACGGCGGCGCCGAGACGGAGGGCGAGGAGCGCGAGATCGGCGGTCCTTCTGTCAATCCGTTCCGCCGCAAACAGCCTTCGGAACTCATTCCCACGGGTATGGCCGGTATCGACTTGAACAATACGCTGGTATCGGGACAGAAGATTCCGTTCTTCGCCGACCCGAACGAACCGTTCAACCAGGTCATGTGTATGGTGGCCCTGCGTGCCAAGGTCGATAAGATTATTTTGGGGGGCATGGGGCTCACGAACGACGACTATCTGTTTTTCAAGCATTCGTTTGAAAATGCCGGTGTGCTCGACAAGATGATCTGTTTCGTGAACACGACCGAACAGCCGCCGGTGGAACGGTTGCTGATTCCGGACATGGCCTTGACGGCGGCCGAATATTTCGCCGTGGACAAGAACGAGAAAGTGCTTGTTTTGTTGACCGATATGACGCTTTACGCTGATGCGTTGAGCATCGTCTCCAACCGGATGGACCAGATACCGTCCAAGGACAGCATGCCGGGTTCGCTCTATTCCGATTTGGCCAAGATTTACGAAAAGGCCGTGCAGTTGCCGGACGGCGGTTCCATCACGATCATCGCCGTGACGACTTTGAGCGGCGGCGACATCACGCACGCCATTCCCGACAATACGGGCTATATTACGGAGGGGCAGTTGTTCCTGCGTAATGACAGCGATGTCAATAAGGTCATCATCGACCCGTTCCGTTCGCTTTCGCGTCTGAAACAGCTTGTTATCGGCAAGCAGACGCGCGAGGATCATCCGCAGGTCATGAATGCGGCCGTCCGTCTGTACGCCGACGCGGCCAACGCGCGCACCAAACTGGAGAACGGTTTTGACCTGAGTGACTACGACGAACGGACCTTGGCGTTCGCCAAAGACTACTCGGCCGATATCCTGGCCATAGACGTCAACATCGACACGACCGAGATGCTGGACCGCGTATGGCGTATGTTCGCGCAGTATTTCAAACCGGCCGAGGTGGCGATCAAACAGAGCCTGATGGATAAGTACTGGCCGAAAGCCTGAGTGACGGAACGGTCGAAAGCCGGAATCTGAAAGTCCCGGCCCTGACGTTTAAGTTTGAAAGCAAATGCCGATTAAATTTCAATATAATAAAACTTCGCTCAACGAGTTGGGCAAGAGCCTGAAGATGCGGGAACGGGCTTTGCCGACCATCAAGAGCAAGGAGTCCGCTTTGCGGATGGAGGTCAAGAAAGCCAAGGCCGAGGCCGAACGTTTGGACAAGGCGTTGGAGGAGGCGATGCAACAGTTGGAAGGCCTGTCGGCCCTGTTTCCGGAATTGGACGCCCGTTGTGTGGAGGTGGAGGCCATCGATTTGCAGATGGGCAAAGTGGCCGGCGTCAAGGTACCGGTGCTGAAAGAAATCCGGTTCAAGGAAAAGCCGTTCCTCGCGTTTGCCGAACCGGCTTGGACGGCACAGGGGATGGAAACGCTCAAACAATTGGCATCCATCGGCTTGCAGAGCGAGGTGTTCCGCTATAAGATGCAGTATCTTGAAAAAGCCCGCAAAAAGACGACGCAAAAGGTAAATCTGTACGAAAAGGTGCAGATTCCCGGTTATAAAGAGGCGATGCAGAAGATCAAACGTTTCATCGAAGACGAGGAGAACCTGTCCAAGTCTTCGCAGAAGATCGTCAAGAGCCGTCACATGCAACAGGAGGAGGCCTTATGATAGAACCGATGCTCAAATACGAAATCCTGTTGTTTCATCAGGACTTCGAACCTTTCTTAAAGGCCTTGCAGGCCAAGGGACTGTTGGATCTGTCGTTGGGCGATTTGGCCGTGAAGGGTACGCAGGCGGAGGATTACCGCCAGGGCGTTCGGGCGGAACGTCTGGAACGCGCGCTCAAGGATTGGCGGCGTCTGCATGCGGATACGGCGGGGGCGGCCGCGGATTATCCGGAAGACGAAATCGCCCGCATCGCCTGGGCCGAAGAGGCCATCGAGCAGGCGCGCAAATCGGCCGAACAGGAAACGGCGTTGTGGCAGGCCGCCGAAAAAGAGGCGGTGTGGGGCGCGTACGATCCGGCTGTATTGGCCGGTTTGGTGCAAGCCGGACTGACGTTGCATTTCGGCAGCGTGCCGGCTAAGACCTGGCCGGCCGGGGCTGAAACGGCTTATCCCGTGGCGGCCGTGGCGCAGGCGGGCGGCCGCGTTTATTTTGTCTATTGGGATGAACTGCCGGCCGAATGGCGCGTGCAGGAAGAGGCTGCGCCGACGCAGTCGCCGGCCGAATGGGCCGTGCGGTTGGAGGCGGCGTGGCGGCAAAAAGCCAAGGATGAAGCGCGTGTGGCTTATGCGGCCGACCGCGTGGCCGATTTCGGCTTGGCGCGCAAACATTGTTGGAACCGCTTGGCCTATCAGGTGGCGCGCACCGATATCCGGGCCGAGGCTGAAGGCAACCTGCGCGTTGTGGAAGGTTATCTGCCGGTCAAGGATCAGGCCGAATTCGAGGCGTTTTTGCAGGCGGAAGGCGTTTTCTATCAGCGGCAGGCCGCCAAAGAACTGCCGGCGGAGGCGCAGGCCGATGTGCCCGTCTTGCTTAAAAACAACGCTTACGCGCGTCTTTTCGAACCGATTACCAAGTTGTTCGCCTTGCCGGGTTACCGCGAATTGGATTTGACGCCTTTGTTCGCGCCTTTCTTCATGATGTTTTTCGGTTTCTGTATGGGTGATGCCGGCTACGGCCTGCTGTTCGTGCTGTCGGGCTTCTTGTTGCGCAAAAAAGTCAAGCCGGCCATGCGGCCGATATTGTCGCTCGTCTGCTATTTAGGGGCGGCGGCCGTCGTGTTCGGCATGCTGTCCGGTACGTTCTTCGGCGTCTCGCTCGTCAATATTCCGGCTTTGAAGCGTTTCCACGCCTATATCCTCGATCAGGACCAATTGATGATGCTCTCGCTTGTGTTGGGCGCGATCCAGATTTTGTTCGGCATGCTCGTGAACGTGTTCAACGTAGCGCGGCAGCGGGGTTTCAAATATGCCGTCGGCCCGCTGGGCTGGTGGCTTATCCTCCTGTTCGCGATACCGCTCGTGGCCGAACGGATGACGGCGCTCACGCTGCCGGCTTTCGTTCGCTATGCCTGTTATGGATTTGTAGGCGCGGGCATTATCGGTGCTTTCTTCTATAATAATCCGGACAAGCCGGTTTGGATGAATGTGGGATCCGGCCTTTGGGCGAGTTACAATACGGCCACGGGGTTGGTCGGCGACCTGCTTTCCTACATCCGCCTGTTCGCCTTGGGGCTGACGGGCGGTATTCTCGGCGGCGTGTTCAACGACCTGGCCGTGCAGATGAGCGGGTCGATACCGGTGGTCAAGCAACTCGTCATGATATTGATATTGTTGTTCGGGCACGGTCTCAACATCGCGCTCTGCGCGTTGGGCTCGGTCGTGCATCCGTTGCGTCTGACGTTTGTGGAATTTTATAAGAACGCGGGCTTTACGGGCGGTGGGCGTCCGTACGAAGCGTTCAAGGTGGAGGAATAGGGCAGAGTGGAAACCGCAGGGGCGGTTGGACCGTCGGGGCATCCGCAGGGGCGGGGCACCCGGTTACCCGAAATAAAATAAAAACTTAAATTAGAAACTCTTAAAATAAAAATTGAAATGGAAGCTGTTGTTTTAGCGTATTTGGGCATCGCCCTGATGGTAGGTCTGACCGGTATCGGCAGTGCTTACGGTTTGTCTATGTGCGGTAGCGCGACTTTGGGCGCGTTGAAGAAGAATCCGTCGGTTTTGGGCTCGTGCACGGCTTTGAGTGCGTTGCCTTCTACTCAGGGTCTGTACGGCTTTGTCGGCTTCTTCTTGATTTACACGAAGATTACGCCCGAAATTTCGTGGCTCGCGGCTTCGGCCGTATTCGCCGGCGGTTTGGCTTTGGGCGTTGTGGGCTTTTTCTCGGCCTTGCGTCAGGCGCGTATCTGTGTGGACGGTATTCATGGCATAGGCGGCGGTCACAACCTGTTTGCCAGCACGATGATTTTGGCCGTATTTCCGGAACTGTACGCCATTATCGCGCTTTTGACCGTGATTTTGATCGGCGGTACGATTTAATTTGCGTCTGTTTGAGCGCGTATTGTTGCCGATGGTGAAGGATCCTCAAATCGGAACGGCTTACAGTCGTTCGGTATTTTATCTCGACGGTCTGCTTTGTGCGACGGCTTTTTTCAGTTTCGTCAGCGTGGAGTATCCGTTGGGCGGTATCGGCAACATGCGCTTGCCGGCGGAATTTCTGTTGGGGCTGTCGTGTCTGTTGTTTGTGTTTGTGTTATGGGGACAGAGACGGTTTAAAGCCGATTTGGGGCTGAGACGCCCGGACGGCTTTTGGCCTTGCGAGTTGCGTTGGTGGATAGGCGCCTATCTGCTGTGGATGTGGATAGGCGCTTTTTTTTCGGCTTATCCGATGGTGGCGTTCAAGGCCTCCGTCACGTATGCGGCCTCTGTGTTGACGGCTTTTTACGCCGTCTTTAAAATAGAGACGGAGATGCCCGGCGGTGGGTTCGGACGGCGGGCGGCCTGGGCGGCTTTGCTTGGATTAACCATCGTTTCGCTTTACGGCATCGGCCGTTATCTTTTCGGCGAATCGATTCCGATAAATTTGATTTTCAGGATACCGAGGCCTTTTATGGCCGATCATACGCATTGGGGCGCGATGCTGGGGCTGTGGCTGTTTCCGTGCCTGTATTTCGTGCGTTATGCCGTACGGCCGTGGCAACGCATGGCGGCCGTCGGTATGAGCCTGGTTTTCGTGACCGCGCTTTGGGTCAGCCATGGCCGGGCGGCCGCGGCTTGTCTGCTCGTGCCGGTGGGGGTGGCGGCCGTATTGTATTGGCTGCGTTGGCCGCGACGGGTACGGGTGGTTTCCGCCCTCGTCGTCTTGACGTTGGTTGCGGCGGGCGGCCTGTGGGGCGTGCGGCAAGGACGGGCGCAGGCGGCCGGCAAGTCCGAGAACTGGGGACGGAACATGCTTTCGCTCGTGCAGTACCGGCAGGATGTTTCCAGCATGGAGCGTGTGAACCGTTGGAAGTGCGCCGCCCGCCTGACAGCCGATTATCCGTTGCTCGGCTGCGGCAAAGACGTCTATTCGTTCGTTTACGGCCCGTATCAGCGGGAAGAAGATTTGACCGAACTCAGCACGTTCGAGGGCGACAGAGGCAACGCCCATAGTGAGTACGCTTCGGCTTTCTGCGAGACGGGCGTGCCGGGCGGTCTGTTGTTTCTCTGTATCGTCGTCTTCGGCTTTACGGCCGGCATCAAGGCCTACCGGGCGGTAGGCCGGAAGGCCGGCGGCTTATCGTCGGCCGGAAGTTCGGATACTACGGCCAATGGGGCGGATACCGCCTGCCGGCAACGCGCTTGGATCTTGTCGTTGCTCCTCGGTCTGACCGCCTATTTCGTACAGGGTTTGTTCAACAACTTTCTCTGTTTGGACAGCGGCCGCTTCTCCGTATTCCTGATGCTGGCCCTGTTGCAGGCCGCCTATGTGCGCGGTCTGTCGGTGGATAACGAATCTAAAACAATACATCGATGAAAAAAATGATTTTGTTTTTGCTGGTGGTCTTCGTTTGCCAGTCGTGCTATACGACGCGGACCAGCGTGGGGGACTACCGTATCGCCACCAAGGCGGACAAGGCGGCGTCCTATACTTATTCGAAAGCCAAGCAGTGCTATTTGTTTTGGGGCCTGATACCGATCGGACACGCACGGACGGCGGTGCCGCGCGACGGCCATTGCGAGATTCGGACGGGCTTCGGTTTCGCGGATTTTTTGGTTTCGCTACTTACGGGCGGTATTTTCTCGATGCAGACCGTCAAGGTCAAGGCACCGGTGCAGTGGGGCACGCCGCCTTCCGGCCGTCCTGTACCGCCCCCGCCGCCTCATCGTCCGCATGGCCCGAATGCACCCGTACCGCCTGGATATTAGGCATGGGTATGGGGCAGACCTGCTCGATGGTTTGCCCGTGCGGAGTGGATAAGAAAAAAGGCGGCTTCGTTGAGAAGCCGCCTTTTTCGTTGGGTCGCACCTGCATCGAAAGATCAGGTTGCGAAGCTGTAACGGTTGTCGATGTGTATCGTTTACAGCAGGTGCTTGATTTTTTCCATCATGTCGGGCAACATGCGCATGGCCGCCATCTCTTTCCATTTCTTGCGGGCTTCGATGGCCGGCGTACCGAAATAGACGCCTTTGGTCAGCGACTTATCGACGGCCGATGTGGCCAACACCACGGTGCCGTCTTCCAAGACGAGATCTTTGTTGACCATGACGTCGGCCCACAGAATCACGTGGTCGCCCAAGGTCGTCACGCCCGCCACGGCGCAGTGCGCGCCCACGAGGCAGTGTTTGCCGATATGCGTGTCGTGGCCGATTTGGACGAAGTTGTCCAGTTTCGTCCCCTGTCCGATAATCGTGTCGCCCGTCACCCCCTTGTCGATCGCGCAGAGCGCGCCGATTTCCACATTGTCTTCCAATACCGTGCGGCCGCAGGAATCGATGCGGCGCAACGTGTCGCAGGTGTCATGCTTGAAATAATAGGCGTCGCCGCCTATGACGCTGTTGGATTGGATGATGACGTTGTCGCCTATGACGGTGTGATCGTAGATGCTGACGTTGGCGTGAATGATGCAGTTCTTGCCGATTTTGACGTGGTTGCCGACAAAAACGTTGGGCTGAATGACCGTGCCTTCGCCGATTTCGGCCGTGGGGCTGATGGCGGAGGGGCAGGGCTCGAACGGCCGGAAGTGCCGCGTCAGCGCGTTGAAGCAGGAGAGCGGGTCTTCGGTCACGAGCAGGCACTTGCCTTCGGGGCAGGCCGCTTCCTTATTGATAAGGATGACGTCGGCCGCCGAGTTCAGCACCATGTCGTAGTATTTCTCCGCGTCCACGAACGTTACGTCACCGGGTTCCACCATGTGGATTTCGTTCATACCCGTGAGCAGGAGGTCGGCTTTTCCGATCAGGCGCGGCTGTACCGGCATCAAGGCGGTCAGTTCGGCGATGGTATAGGGCTTGCTGAATTTCATGGGTTAAGTTTTTAGGCCGAAGCCGAGCGGTTAGGCGCGTGAGGAATATTCGCCGCTGCGCGTATCCACCTTGATTTTTTCGCCCGTATTGATGAAGAGCGGCACGCGGATCTTGGCGCCCGTGTCCAAAATGGCTTCTTTCGTGGCGTTCGTCGCCGTATTGCCCTTTTCGCCGGGTTCGGTATAGGTGACTTCGAATTCCATATAAGCCGGCAGATCGCAGGTCAGCGGCGTTTCGGTCTCGCTGTGGATCAGGATGTCCACGATGCAGCCTTCCTTAAGGAATTGCGGGTTCGTGATCAGGTTCTCTTCGATGCTGATCTGCTCGAACGTCTCGGCGTGCATGAAATTATAGGACGTGTCTTCCTTGTAGAGGAATTGGTAGGGACGACGTTCGACACGGGCGGTATCGACCTTGACGCCGGCCGGAAACGTGTTTTGCAAAACGCGGCCGTTGCGGAGATTCTTGAGTTTCGTACGGACGAAGGCGCTACCTTTTCCGGGTTTAACATGTTGAAATTCTACTATTTGCCAGAGATCATTGTTGAACTCTAAACACAAACCGTTTTTGAAGTCTGCTGTGGTTGCCATTACAATAATTGTTGTTTAATTGCACATAATAAAGTGTGCAAAGGTAGGTAAAAAAAGATTAGTAAAAAAGTGGGGGTGAAAAGGCTGGCACTGGCTTGGTTGGTTGGGGCATAATGCTTATTTTTGCGACTAAGGCTGTAGCAAAGGAAGTTTCTATGTCTGGAAAGGGATTTTTTAAGGGTGATCCGAAGAACAGGGCAGGCATGACGGCTTTGATAACCGGCGCTTCTTCCGGCTTGGGGGCCGAATTTGCGCGCCAACTGGCGCGCGACGGCCGCTGCAAGACCCTGTGGCTCGTGGCCCGGCGGGCGGAGGCTATGGCGGCCGTCGTCGAAGCCGGCCGCCGCGAGGCGGAGGCGGGAGGGCGGGCTTTTCCGGCATGCCGCATCCTGGCCTTGGATTTGTGCAAGGCGGAAGACTTGGCGCGCCTTCACGCGGCCTTGGCGGCCGAAAAGCCCGCTTTGAACTGGGTCGTCCAAGCGGCCGGCTTCGGCAAATTCGGCAATTGGGAAGCCGTGGGAGCCGACTGGGCCGAACGCATGATAGACCTCAATGTCAAAGCGGTGGTGCGCGTCACCGAAATGTGTCTGCCATATATGGCTTCCGGCGGCCGCATCGTGGAAATCGCCTCCACGGCCGCGTTCTGTCCGTTGCCCGGCATGAACGTCTATGCCGCGAGTAAGTCGTTCGTGCTGTTCTACGGCCGCGCCTTGCGGCAGGAACTGCGGGCGGCCGGGCGCGACGTCTCGCTGACGGTGCTTTGTCCGGGTCCCGTCCGCACGGCCTTTTGGGAAATCGGCAACGAGACCTACGCGCTCAAGCGGCTCGGCCGGGCCGACGCGTTCTGGATGACGGACGCGCCGGATGTCGTGCGGCATACGCTGCGGGCGGCGCGCAAAGGAAAGGCCGTCGTGACTTACGGCTTCTGGAACGGCTGGCACCGCCGTCTGGCCCAATGGTTGCCGTGGTCGTGGATCATGGCGGTCAGCCGTAAACTGATCTGAAAGGCCGGCGGATAATGCAAACGGATTCATGAACAAGGATTCATATACGATAAAATAGAAAAAAACGATATGTTGAAAACAGCAATGAAAGGGATGGCGGCCGTTATGGCGGGCATGATGTGTCTGACGGGCGGCGCGGCCGAAGCACAGACGACGGATATGACGATAGCGGATATTTTTCACGATCCGGCCTATAAGGTAAAAACGCCGGCCGGCCTGCAATATCGTTTGCAGGGAGACAGTTACGATATATGGGAAGCGGCCGGTCTCGTGCGCGTGCGGCAGGACGGCGACAAACGGGAGGTCGGACGCGACACGCTCGTGCGTTGGGAAGACGTCGCGGCCGCGCTTGGCCGGGCGGACGGGGCGCACGGCGGTGTATCCACCGAGAATCAGGTGTTCGATTTTATATGGAACCCGCAGCGCACGGCCGTGCTGTTGCTTGCCGACCGCGAGGCCGTTTACCGTTGGTCTTACCGCAGTACGGCCTTTTTGCTGACGTGGCCGACAGCCGGACCGGCGGCTTCCGGCACGGATATGCGTGTATTGGCGATACGGGGCCGCATACAGGAACCGGCCTTCTCGCCCGACGGCCGCCAACTCGCGTATATACGTGACAACAACCTCTACGTATTTGATTTCAAGGATAAAACCTCAGAGTTGGCTTTGACCGGAGACGGTGCGTTCAACCGTATCCTCAACGGCCATACCGATTGGGTGTATGAGGAGGAATTCGGTTTCACGAAGGCGTATGCCTGGAGTCCCGACAGCCGTTACATCGCCTATCTGCGTTCGGACGAAAGCCGCGTGCCGGAATTCGGGTTCACGCAGTGGGGGGCGCTCTATCCGCAGCCATACCGCTATAAATATCCGAAAGCCGGCGACGACAACTCGACCGTACAGCTCATGGTCTATGACTTGGCGCATCACCGCACGCAGCCGATTTGCCGGACGGAAGCCCGCAGCACGGGCGACGGGAGCGAAGCGGTGGCTTACATCCCGCGTCTGCGCTGGACGCCTAAGACCAATACGTTGTTGTTCTATACGTTGAACCGTCATCAGAACCACTTGCGCATTTGGCGTTGGCAGGCCGATGCCGAGGGGGCGCAGGCGGCTTTCGTCAAGGTATCGGTGGCCAAGAAACTGGCGGCGGATCCGGCGGCGACGGCTTGGGTCAGCCCGTTGGCCAAGCCGCTCTATGAAGAACGCAACGACTGCTATGTCGAAATCACAGACGACATCTATTGTTTTTCGGATGAGAGCCGTTGGCTTATCGCCTCCGAACGCGACGGCTACCGGCATCTGTATCTTTATGATTTTGACGGCACCCTGTTGCGCCGGCTGACGCAGGGCCAATACGAAGTGCACCAACTTTACGGCGTGGACGAAAAGCATGGCCGCGTCTATTTCTCGGCCAACTACAGCGTGCCTTATAACATAGAGGTCATGACGGTGGGTTTGGACGGCCGCGGTATGCGGCGTCTGGCCTACGAACTGCAGGCCAAGGGCGGGGTGTGCCGCGCCCGGTTCAGCGATGACTTCAAGCGCGTCATCCTCGTGCATTCTTCGGCCGTCACGGCACCGCGTTATTGCGAGTATGCGCTCAATGGCGAGAGCGAACAGCTGCTTTCCGTCATAGAGGGCAACGAAGCCATGCAGACCCGTTTGCAGGCCGAGGGGCAACCGCAACGCCGTTTCGGGAAAATGGCCGTAGGCGCTTATCGGACGCCGTTTCCCGACACGATCCAACCCGCCGGCGACGGCTCTCCGGCCACGCAGGCTCTCTTGGACCGTTTGGCCGCGCGGGCCGCGGGCTTCGATACCTTGTATTATTGGGTCATGCAGCCGGCGCGGATGGAGGCCGGCCGCCGCTATCCGGTGCTGATGTTCCTCTACGGCGGGCCGGGTTCGCAGCAGGTGCTGAACCAATACGGCGGCATGGATTACTGGTGGTACACCTATTTGGTAAACCAAGGCTATATCGTACTCTGTGTCGATAACCGCGGTACCGGCGGACGGGGCGAGGCCTTCAAGAAATGCACGTATCTGCAGTTGGGGCGTTACGAGACGCAGGATCAGATGGCCGTTGTCCGTCATATCGCGGCCGAATGGGACTTCGTCGATCCGGCCCGCATCGCGATCTGGGGCTGGAGTTACGGCGGCTTCATGTCTTCTTCCTGTCTGTTCCGCGGCGAGGGGCTTTGGAAGGCGGCGATGGCCGTCGCGCCCGTTACGTCCTGGCGGTATTACGACAACGTTTATACCGAACGCTTCATGCGCACGCCGGCCGAGAACCCCGGCGGCTACGACGCCAATTCGCCGATTTACTGGGCGGACAAGAAACAAGGACATTATTTTCTGGCGCACGGCACGGGCGACGACAACGTGCATTTCCAAAACAGCATGATGCTTGTGGATAAGTTGCAGGCGCATTTGAAGCCGTTTTCGTTCCAGGCTTATCCGAACCGCAATCACAGCCTGACCGGCGGCAACGCGCGCGAACATCTGTACGAGACGATGACGCGCTTTTTGAAAGAGAATCTTTAGGGCGCCTCATGCGAAGACGCGGTATTTCGGACGATAGGCCCGGAGGGGCCGGCCGGTGCGGCATACGGCTGTGGCGGTTCATGTTGTGGGGCTTGCTGGCGTGTCCGGGCTGGTTTTCGGCCGCGTGCCGGGCGGCGGTCCCCGGTTGGCCGCCCGCTGTCTTGCCCGATGTCTCGGGAGCGGTTTCGGCGGCGGACGACAGTCTGCGGCTGCGTCCCGACCGCGTGGCGCAACGGGTCCGCATCAGCGGTGTCGCGCCGGGGGCGGCCGGGCGTACGATCCGTTGGCGTGTGGCGGCTGACCCCTTGAGCGGTCTGAGTTGGGAAGTGGATGCCTGCCGGATTGCGGATGACGGTGCGTTCTCGTTGCAAGGGATGTTCCGCGAGACGATGCCGACGGTTTTGGAGATCGACTATTACAGCGGCACGCTGTTCGTGACGCCCGGCGCGGATTACCGTTTGCGTTTTCATCCTTACGACTATACGTTGGACCGCCGTCTGAACGTGTTTTTCCCCGGTACCCCCGTGCCGCCGCTGACGTTCGACATCGAGGCGCCGGCCGACGAACGGCTGAACCATGCGCTTTGGGCGTTTTTGACATTGTACGGGCAGGAGATAGACGCGGCGGCCTATGAAGATATCGTTGTTTACGGGCGGCCGGAGGCCGTGTTGCGGTTGCGGACGCGTGTGGACAGTTTGGAAGCGGCTCTGTGGCCGCAGGCAACGGCCGGGGGGCTTTCCGGCGAGGCGCCTGGCGTTCGGCCGGCGCGGCGCGATACGCCCGTCTATGATTTTGTATCGGCCTATATCCGTTATCAGATGGCCGCATTGGAAGAATTCGCCGGCCTTAAAAGCGGCAAGGTCTTGTTCCGGCAATACCTGCGGCAACAGCCGCTTTTGTATCGCAATCCCGCGCAGATGCAGTTCGTGCGCGCTTATTTCGAGGCTTATTTCGAGGCCAGGTGTCCGATTCCCGAAAAACGGCTCAAACGGCTGTTGGCGGGGGCGGATGTGCAGCCGGTCCTCGATACGCTTGGCGTGGATTCCCTGCTGGTGAACCGTGTGTTGCGGGAATGGGTGTATATGCTGGCGGTGGCCGAGGTGTTGGAAAAGCCCGATTATCCGGCCGAAGCCTTGCGCGGGCAGTTGGCGCAGTTGGCGGAGCGGACGTCCGTGCCGATGCACCGGCAAACGATTGCGGGTTTGTTGGAACGCGCGCGGCGCCGGCGCGAAGGCATAGGGCTCAAACCATACGTCTGGACGGATGGGATGGGGCGGGCGGTGGCGGCCGATACGCTTTTGGCGGGCCGCGGCTGGCACTATATCTGCCTCGTCAAGTCCGACCCGACGCTTTCGCCGGAAGGCTCGGCGCAGGTCTATGCGCTGTGGCAGGCCCTGCGGCAGGACCGGTCAGGAGCCGGCCGCGGCCTCGTGTTGGTCTGCGACGACGATACGGCCGCCGCGCGCACCTACGTGCGCGCCCTGCAAGCGGCCTTGCAGCCGCCCGCCTCCGACGCTCCAGCCGCTGATGCGGTCGCCGCGGAGGCCGACGGTGTTTTGTCGTTCTACCATTTCAACCGGGAGATAGAGAATCTGCGCGATTGGGAAGTCTATACGTTTCCCGCTTTTGTCGTCGTCTCGCCGGAGGGACGGATTTATACGCGCTTCGCGCCGCCCGTACCTGACGGGGTTTCCCGTTGGCAGACGCTGATGAATCCGGAAAAAGCCGCCGCCGGAAACAGAAAAAGCCGGCATGGCGGTCGTTGAAACCCGCCATACCGGCTGCCGGGGCCGTATGTTGGCGCCTACGCCTCAAAGTAAACCTGCGTCAGGCAGGCGATGGACGGATACATCTTGCCGCAACGCGCCAAAACCTCCGTTTGGGTCAGCCAGACGGCTTCCATAATGTCTTCTTCGGTCTGAGGCGTAAGTTCGGGCGGTGTTGCGACCAATTCGGCGTCCATGGACTGGAACGTCTCCATCGCATACCAGACACATTCTTTAAGAATCGTCTCGTTCTTTTTTCGAATCAGATGGTAGGTGGTCGGCAGTTCATCGCTAATCAGGAGCGGGCTCAGACCGGTTTCTTCGGCCACCTCGCGCAGGGCCGTGTCGTCTATGTCCTCGTCTTTTTCCTGCTTGCCTTTGGGCAGGTCCCAAAAACCGCGCCGGTAGATATAGAGGTAGCGGTCGCCATGCCGCACGAGCCCGCCGCCGGCCCGGATAATCTTGAAGCGTTCCTTGAACGCTTCAAAGGCCGCCTTGGCCGCGTCCGTATGCCCGTCCGGCCCGCCAGCGTCCGTTTCAGCCGCCTGGGCGGAAACGGACGTATCCGCGCTGCCGTTGGCCGCCTCGCACAATACGATGAGATTGTCGCTTTCGTCTTCCGCCACCAGGCGGTCGAAAAAGGCCGGCCTGTTTTCAAACGGCAGCGTGCGCAGCCGTTCCGCGGGCAGGCCCGTCCACAAGGCGGCCTTTTCGCGGGCGGCCGCCATTTCGGCGGCCGCCGCGAAGATTACCGCGCGCCTGTCGGTAAAAACCGTATGTATCATCGCACACACTTATTTGACGGGAATGCGTTTCAGAATTTCGACCGTCAGTCGCCAGCAGCGTTCCACCGTGTCGAGTAGCAGGCGTTCGTCGGGCGAGTGCACGCCGCGCATCGTGGGCCCGTACGAGACCATGTCCATGCCCGGATATTTGGTCGCGAAAAGGCCGCATTCCAATCCGGCGTGGATGGCCAAGGCCAGCGGCTCTTCATGGAACAGGTCGCGGAACGTATCGGTGCAGATTTTAAGGATGGGCGAGGCGGGGTCGGGCGTCCAGCCGGGATAGCCGTCGCTGTGGTGGATGCGGACGTCCGCGCCGATGAGGCGGAAGCAGGCCGCGATGCGTTCGGCGGCCGCGACCTTGGCCGACTCCACGGAGGAGCGCTGGCTCGTGCTCAGTCGGATCAGCCCGTTTTCAGGCTCGTAGTGCATGGAGGCCAGGTTGGTCGAGGTCTCGACGAAGTTGGGAATATCGGAGCTCATGCGCAGCACGCCGTGCGGACAGGCGAACATCGCGTCGCAGAAACGTTTGTGACGGTCGAGTTCCCATACCGTGGCCGGCAGTTCGGCGGCTTCGGCATAGAAGCGCAGGCCGGGTTCGGTCTTGAATTCGCGTTTCAGGACGGCTTCGTAGGTTTCCGCGGCTTTCAGCAAGCCGTCCACACGGTCTTCGGGCAGGCATACCACCGCCGAAGCCTCGCGCGCGATGGCGTTGCGCAGGTTGCCGCCGTGCAGGTCGCTGACGCGCAGGCCGAGCGCATCGGTTTGGGCGCAGAGGAAACGCACGAGGAATTTGTTGGCGTTACCCAGGCCCTTGTTGATGTCGTCGCCCGAGTGGCCGCCCTTAAGGCCCTTGACATGCAGCGTGTAGGCCTTGGTATGCGCCGCCGGCCGCGTTTCGGTCTTGACCGGCACTTCGGCCAGGGTGTCGATGCCGCCCGCGCAGCCGATAAAGAACTGGCCGTCGTCTTCCGAATCTAAGTTCAGCAGGATTTTGCCCTGCAAAAAGCCGGGTTTGAGCCCGAACGCTCCGGTCAGCCCCGTCTCTTCATCTACGGTAAACAGGCATTCCAACGGCCCGTGTACAAGCGTTTTATCGACCAGAACCGCCAGTTCGAACGCACAGCCGATGCCGTTATCCGCGCCGAGCGTCGTGTCTTTGGCTTTGAGCCAGCCGTCTTCGATATGCACTTCAATCGGGTCGGTGTCGAAATTATGTTTGGAGTCGGCGTTCTTTTCGCACACCATGTCCATGTGCGATTGCAGGATCACGCCTTGGCGGTTTTCCATGCCCGGTGTGGCCGGCTTGCGGATCAGGACGTTGCCGGTTTCGTCCTGCAAGGTTTCCAGACCGTGTTCTTGGCCGAAGGCCAGCAGGTATTCGCGTATCTTTTCTTCTTTTTTGGAAGGCCGCGGAATGCGCAGGATCTCGCCGAAGTAACGCCATACGCCCTCCGGTTTGAGTTGATTCAGAATTTCGTTCATATGATTTTAGTTATAAATTAATTAACCTTTTTATTCGCCCGCTTTCCGACGCGCTTGCACCGGCAACGGTCGCTTTCCGTCGCTGGCACGCAGGTGCCCGATGCTCCTTCCGGCACACAGCCGCCCGCGCTCCTCAACCGTCCCCGCATTTCCCGCCGCCCGCGCCAGCGGTTCCATCTTAAAACAGCCGTCGGAAAGGCGTGATCAGCCATTCGGCAAAGCGGTACAGCCAAGGCACGTTCTTCCATTTTTCGTAGTCCAAATCGCTGCAATGCCGGTCGGTCTCCGCGATATGGGCCTGCAAGAGCCGCATCGTCTCCGTGTTTTCGCCATAAAGCATGATTTCGTATTGGTAGCGGAAACTGCGGTAATCGAAATTGGCCGACCCCATGAAAAACCGTTTGCCGTCTATGAGCATGCATTTGGCGTGCAGGTTGTCGGGACGGAAGAGCCGCCAGCGCACCCCCTGTTTGTAGAGCGGCCCTAAATATTTGTTGCGCAACAAGTCTATGACCGGCACGTCGGAATGCAACGGCAGATAGACTTTGACGCTTACGCCGCGCGCCGCCGCTTCGGCCAAGGCCTTGCGCAACTTGTGGCCGGGCAGGAAATAGGGCGTCTCGATCAGGATTTCCTGTTTGGCGTTCCGGATCAGGTTGAGCGTGTAGTCGCGTATGATTTGATAGTACGTGGAAGGCGTATCCTGCAGGATGTTGTAACCGTGATAGGAGATGATTTTCTTTTTCTCGAACGGCACAAGTTCGTAAAATTTGTATTGTTCGTAATTTTGAAAAAAGACGCCGCGGAATTTATGCGTGATCGGGCTTTGGATCCGCAGGTTCAGGTCGCGCCAGCTGAGGGCGTAGGAGGTCAGGTTGGACGAACCGATATAGGTGATGCGGTCGTCTATGAGCAAGAGTTTGCGGTGGCTTCGCGTATGGTTGCGGGCAAAGGTATTGGAAAAGAAAAATTTGATTTTCTTGAAGTAACGCAACTTGACGCCGGCCGCCAGCAATTCGGCGAAAAACAGTTCGTTGGCCTGGGTGCCGTAGGCATCGACGAGTAGGCGGATATCCAGACCTTCCCGCGCCTTGCGCAACAAGGCTTCCCGGAAGCGCTTGCCGATCGCGTCGTCCGAAAAACGGTAAGTTTCTAAGTAAATGTATTTTTTAGCAGCAAGGATGTCATCAATCATGGCGCTGAACAAACGCAGGTTATCGTCGAACAACTGGGTGTTGTAGGCTTCCTGCGGCATGGCGGCGACCGCGTTGTCCGCGGTATCCGGCGCGGGCGGAGTCAGGGTGTCGGATAACGTCATGATGACAAAAGATAACAGGTTACAAACTTACCAAAGTTGCGTCTTATTTCCAAAACAATGCCGGGAAAATATCGGGGCGCGGTTCGGATTCGTCCGTCAGGGCACGGGATTTGGCTTAAAGTTTGCAAATTCGTATGTTTCAAAGTAAATTTGTAGGATGTTTGGCGGGGACGGAACCGTTCTGGAACCTACAGGCATGAAGCTAAAACCGACACAGGTATGATTAAATCGATGACCGGCTACGGCAAAGGGAACCGCGTATGGCGGGGTAAAAAAATCAGCATGGAAATCAAATGCGTCAATTCCAAGGTTTTGGATGCGACGTGGCGCTGGAGCGGGCCGTATAGGGAATTGGAGCACGAACTGCGCGGCCTTGTGGCCGACCGCCTGCAACGCGGCAAGGTGGAAGTGGTTGTGACGGTGCGGAACGAAGTTGAGGACGCGAGCCGTTTTTCGGAGTTGCAGACGGGCTTTTTGGACAAGGCCTACCGGCAGTTTTCGCAGTGGTGCGCGGGGCAGGATGGTCTGTCGGGCGAGGCCAAGGCCTGGTTACCGGCCGTGTTGGGGCAGGCGTTGGCGATGCAGCCCGATGCCTGGCGCAAGCCGGAAGAAGCCGAGTGCGGGCCGGAGGAACTGGCGGCCGCGGCGGAGGAACTGCGGGGCCTGACGGACGAGGTGCTGACGGCCGTAGATCGTTTCAGGGTACAGGAGGCCGAGGGACTGAAGAAAGACCTGCTGTTGCGGGTTTCGCTCATAGAGGAGAAATTGGCGGCCGTGGAACCGTTTGAGAAAGGCCGCCTGGACCGTATCAAAGAGAAGTTGAATAAGGCGTTGCAGGAATGGAACGCGCAATGGGAAAGTCAACCCGATGCGCGCAACCGCTTCGAGGAAAGTCTGATATACTATCTGGAAAAGTGGGATGTCACCGAGGAAAAAGTGCGTTTGGCCAAGCATTGCCGTTATTTCCGCGAGAGTGTGGACGAAGCCGGCGCGGGTAAGAAACTCGGCTTCATCGCCCAGGAGATGGGCCGCGAAATCAATACGCTCGGCTCCAAAGCCAACGAGGTGGAGATGCAGCGTTTGGTCGTGGAGATGAAAGACGAATTGGAAAAAATCAAAGAACAACTGTTTAATATATTGTAAACATGGATATGACATTGTCGAAAGGCGCGGTCGATTTTATAGACGACGCTTATATCTTTCGGCTGTTGGAACAGAAGGAAGATGCCGGCCGGGTGCGTGAGGTTTTAGCCAAGAGTTTGGAAAAGAAGGCACTGAGTTTGGAGGAAACGGCGGCCTTGCTGGCGGTCAAAAGTCCGGAATTGCTGGAGGAAATCTATCAGGCCGCCCGCAAACTCAAACGCGAGGTGTATGGCAACCGCATCGTGCTGTTCGCGCCGCTGTATATCGGCAACCATTGCGTCAACGATTGTACGTATTGCGGTTTTCGCCGCAGTCTGCGCACGACGGTGCGCCGGACACTGACGGATTCGGAATTGGTGGCGGAAGTCAAGGCCTTGGAGGCCGAAGGACACAAGCGTCTGATTCTCGTCTATGGCGAGTCGCCCGTCTATTCGCCCGAATTTATCGCCCATACGGTGGAGGTGGTCTATGGCACCAAGAACGGACACGGCGAAATCCGCCGCGTCAATATCAACGCCGCTCCCTTGGACGTCGCGGGTTTCAAGACGGTCAAGCAGGCCGGTATCGGCACCTATCAGATTTTTCAGGAAACCTATCATAAGGAGACTTATGCCAAATATCATCCGGCCGATACGCTGAAAGGCAATTATATGTGGCGTCTCAACGGCATGGACCGCGCGTTTGAGGCCGGTTGCGACGATATGGGCATAGGCGCGCTGTTCGGGTTGTACGACTGGCGCTTCGAGGTTATGGGGTTGGTGTCCCATGCCTTGCATTTGCAGAGGCGTTACGGCGTGGGACCGCATACCATCAGTTTTCCGCGCATTCAGCCGGCCAACGGTTTGGATTTGGATTTGAAATATCAGACAACGGACGAGCAGTTCAAGCAACTTGTGGCCATATTGCGTTTGGCCGTGCCATACACGGGCTTGATCATGACGGCGCGGGAGTCTTCGGCCGTCCGCGACGAAGTCATGGAGTTCGGCGTTTCGCAAATCGATGCCGGGACGCGGCTCGAAATCGGGGCCTATCACGAGAAGGCCTCCATTACCGAAGCGCAGAAATTGGAAAAGGAACAGTTTCAGATTGCCGATAACCGGACCTTGGACGGGGCGATCCGTTGGCTGTTGTCGCGGGACTTTATCCCGTCTTTCTGTACCTCCTGCTATCGGGTGGGACGCACCGGCGAACATTTTATGGAGTATGCGATTCCGGGGTTCATCGGCCGTTTCTGTACGCCCAATGCGTTGATGACCTTGGCGGAATATTTGAAAGATTATGCGAGCGATGAAACGCGTAAGGAGGGCGACGCGTTGATTAAGCGTGAGTTGTCTAAGATGCCCGAAGGCGAGATGAAGCAGGCCTTGCTCGACCGCTTGCAGAAATTAGAGACCGAAGACAAGCGCGACCAGTTGTTTTAAGCTTTTTGCAGGTCGGGGACGGTGGTCTTGCGGCGCCCGTCCGTTTTGGGACCTTGGAGGCAATAAAAAAGGAGAGGGGGGACCTCTCCTTTTTTTGCTATGGGGTATGCCGAATTTATATTTGGGCATGCTCCTGTTTAGCACTTTGTAAGGCGTATCCGAGAGGTCAAGATGCCGGGCATTGAGGGGGAGGACGAAAGGGCGTACTTAACGTACGTGACGGCGTCTGAATCCCGATAATAATGCAACGGATTGACCTTTATGACACGTCTTTTAACGGCTCATCATCTGTTGGTTGAGCTCGTAGAGGTGCGTTTTGCCGAATTTTTCGATGCGTTCAGCAATCGCGGCGGCCGTTTCTTCCTCTTCGATCTGTTCGCGGACGAAATCCCAGAAAAACAATTCGACGGCCCTGTCTTTCTCAGCGACCGCCAACGTAACGATGTCGTCAATCATTTTGGATACTTTGCATTCGTGCGCGTAAACGGCTTTGAATACGTCGGCGAGGTCTTTCCACGTGCCCGGCGTGTCTTCCGCCTTGCCCATCGCGACGGTACCGCCGCGCTTCATGAGGAAGGATGCCATTTTGTAGGCGTGTTCGTTTTCTTCTTCCGCTTGTTTTCTGAGCCAGTGGGCGAAGCCGTCCAAGCCGTTCTTTTCGCAGTAGAACGACATGGCCGTGTAGAGGCGGGAGGACCAAAATTCAGCCGTGATTTGCTGATTGATCGCTTTTTCGAGTTTTTTAGTCAGGTTCATGATATTTGTTTTTTTAGAATAGCCTTGTATTTCCGTTTTATATGGATGGCGTGTCCTGTACGGACAAATTGTCTTGTTCTACAAAATCCATGCCAAGTAGTTGAAAAAAACAATGTTCGAATTGACGGGCCTGATGGTCGCGGCGGTAGTGTGTACGCAGTTCGGATGAGCCGGGGGTGTGCGTGTAGCCTTGCGTTTTCCATTGGGTGTAGGCGGCTTGGAGGTATTCTTCCACTTCGGCTACGGTGTCGGCGGCAAGGCCTTGGCCGCTCTCGCGGAGTAAGGCGGCGATCGGCCCGTGGTCGTTGCGGATGCACAGAATCGGTTTTTCAACGCCCAGAGCTTCGAAGAGTTTGGTGGTCAATACGCCTTGTGGCTTCCGGTCGGCGGATTTCTGAAAAAACCACCGCCAAGGTCGGTAGAGATGGGTCCGGGCCAGTTCGGCCGCCGGTGTATCCGATAGGCCGGGGGGTGTCTGTGCTTGGTCGCGGTTGGTCAGGACCAGCAGGACGGAAGCGTGGTTCATGACTTTCGGAAGCTCGTTCGAGGCGATGTAGTCGTGCAGTTGTACGGGTGCGTCGGCGTCGGGCTTTTCGGGGGTGCTGACGGATAGGCCGGGGGCGATGCGGGCGGCCAATTCGGTTATCTGCTGTTGTGAATGCCGGTCGCTGTAAAAGACAAGGCGGGTGGCCTGTGCCCAGGGGGCTTGTTCGTGACGGCCTTTTTCCACGGCTTGCAGCAGCAAAGACGGGTCGCGTAAGCGTGTGCTGATGAGGCGGCCGGTATATAGGATGTCAAATGTCGTGGCGGATTGGGCTGAGAAGGCATAGAGGTCCGGATCGTAGCCGTTGGCAATCCAGGCTACGTGATCGGGCTGAGGCACTACGTGTTTCAATAGCTCTGTATGCCAGGGCGATATGGTGGATAGGGCATCGGCTTGACGTAATAAGCGGTTACGTTTTTGAATCTGTGTGAGCCCGAAAAGGCGGCCGAACCATTGTTCAAGTCCTTTAACGTCGGGCAGGGGGCGTGCGATAAAGCCGCAGTCCGGATATTGTTCGATGAGATCGCGCAGGTCGGCCATCCAGGGCAGGTCGTAGCGGCGGGCCAGACGGGCGGCGGCCGATAGCGGGAATGTGCGGTAGGTGCTGCACAGCAAAAGGTCGAAAGGCCGATTGGCGCAGAGGCGAGAGGAAAGGTCGTAAATAGTGCGTTTCTTGTTTCTGAGGCCGAAGTGGGCTTTGAAAAGGCTGGGAAAACGGCACGCGTGTACTTCGGTATCCTCCCGTAAAAAGGCAAACGACCCCGTTTCCTCCATGCTTTCGGTCACGACGGTTACGCTGTGGCCCAAGATTTTCAGGTAGTGGACCAAATAACCCATGCGCGGCGCGAAGTCGGGCGGGAACATGTCGCACAATAATAAAATACGTAGGTGGGGATGAAATTCGGTGCAATGTAAATGAGCGATATGCGTACAGGCATCCGCATAGAGGCGGCGAGGGGTATCGTAGGCGATACGGATGGGGTCTGCTCCGGGGACAGGGGGGCGGCCGGCCGGCGTGTTGGTTTCGGCGGCTCCGCCGTGGCCGTCGTGCATGAAGGAGGTGTTGTGCCAAAGCAGACAGGCTTCGCCGCCTACGGCATGGGCGCGGTCGAGCAGGGTATGGAGTGTTTGTCGGGCCTGCGCCTCGTCCAGATGCATGTATTTGGCGTCGAACAGGCTACTGTCCATGCAGAGCAACGGGTGGTAGGTGACGGCCGTCAGGCGGCGGGCGGCCGGATCGATGGCGCGCACCGGGCGCGCCGTACCCAGGCGGAAGCCTGCCGTATCGGCAAAGCCCATCGTGAAGTCATCCGTAAGGCCGTTTTCAGCCAGATGGCGGATTTGCGACGGCGCTTGAAACCGTAGGAAATGGTGCCGGGAGAGACGCAGGTTCACGCCCCAGGTTTTTTCCAAATGCCGTTTCTCTTTGCCGATACGTTCCGGCCGCCCGCCCGCCGTGTAGGAAATGTGCAGGCCGATGGTCGCTCCCTGCCGCAGGATGCGGTCGCGCAGTCCGCGTAGCGCGCGCCCGCCGAGGCGGTAACGCGGCTTGTCGTAGCGGTGTTTTCCGCGAGATTTTATAAAGTAAATATCTTGAACGACAGGATTTGAATTGTTTTTATTTAAAGTTTTTTTTAGGCTGTTGTCCAGCGCGAAAACCGTAGCGAAAGTATCGTATGGATCGCGGGCGTGACCGCCGGAACGATGGGCGAACGTCTTACGCCATCCGCGTCCTTCCAGCAACGAACGTATCCGTCCCTTGGCCGATTGGTAAAGGAAAGGGGCGTCAATGTCGTGGGTCAGGTAAATACGTTTGAGGCCGGGGTGCCAGACCGATTCCGGTACATCGTCCACCGGACGGCCTACGTGTTTGTCTATGCGGGCCTTCAGCCACAGGCCGTATTCGTCCACGAGCGGGCGGTCGAGGCAGCCGGCACGCGCCGCCCAACTTTCGCGGCCGGGGAAACGGCCGTGCGCGTCCCGTTCCGTGGGGCGCATCCACTCTTCGTAACGGCTCAGCATAAAGTAGGCGGCCGCCACGAAATCCGCGTGTAAGACCAGCGTCTCGCCTTGGGCGTGCGCGTACCGTTCCATACGGTTTTGGCCGTATGGAACGGGCAGCCCGTCCAAAAGGGCGGGCTGCGCCGGCGGCAGGCTGCGGGGCGTGCCGTAGTCTTGGCTGAAAAAGGCGGAGGGTACGATAACGAGCGCGTACTGCGGCCATTCGGCCTTATCGGCCGTATAGCCCACCTTTTCCGTGTAGAACGGGTCGTCCCGGAGCAGGAACGAAAGGGTATAGCGTACGATTTCTTCCATGACGGCTTATATTTGCGGCGGACGGTTGTCGGGAATCGGGGTATTGCCGGATGGCTCACCGGCATCGCTTGCGGGCCGTTTTTTGAACCGGCGGCCGAGTTTGCGCCAAGCCCGCGTGAAAAGATCCGGCTTGCGGCCGCTCAGTACGATATAAGGGCAGGGGACGGCGCCGAATCCCCGGAAGAATTGCGCGATGCCCTTGATCATGGAGCCCTCGAAATCGAATATGTCGCAAAATGCGGCGCAGGATGTGATGGCTTTGTACAGAACGAGCGTTTGGGCGTGTGGATTTTTTTTACGACTGCCGCCAGCCACGTAGTAGGCTGTCCGTCCCTGCCAGGCGATGAAGGCGGCCGATTGCAGCCGGCCGTCGGCATCGTAGCAACCCCACAGGCTACCCTGCCGACGTTGCAACGTCGTTTCAATCAACCGTTCCAAACGCGCCGTTTCGTGTGATTTTTTCCGGATGCCTTGGCGTGCGAAAATGGCGCGGTAGAGGTCGGTCATTTCGGCCGTCGTACAGGTCTTGACCCGCAAGGCCTGCCGTTCGGCCAGGCGGAGGCGTTGACGGCCGCGGCTCATGCCGTCCAACAAGGCGTTCTCGATACTTTCGGGGCCGCCTTGTTCCCGCCATGTCCGCAGTCTTTCTAAACGATAGGTATAGCGGACGCATAAATCCATCCCGTGCCAATAAAAAGGTTGGGCCTGTCGTTGTTCCGGCGGGAATTGCACCTGAACGTAGCGGTATCGGCTCAGCGCATCGGCTAATTCTTCGAGGATTTTTTGCTCTTTCGTCTGATTTACAGGTGGTAGATAGATGGAGGTGTTCTGCGTGAAAAGTGCCATCCGCACCGTGTTCCCGTAGGGGGTATGCACCGGCATGGCGGCTTTCGGCCATACGTTTTTTGCTGCATCTTCCCTATAAGCCGTTTCAGACCCTCCGTCCGAACATTCCGGTCGGTCGGGGCAGGTCAGTACCGTCCATTCTTCCGGACAGGCCGCGTCCAGCCACCACGCCTGTGCGAAGAGCGGAATGTCCGCGCCTTGCGGACTGTCGCACAGCCGGCGGTAAGACGTCCTCCGCTGGCCGGCTTCCTTATTGGCGGTTATATTGCAGAACTTCGTCATGGAAATATTTTAAGGAAACGCCGGCCATGCGGAACATGTCTTCCGATTCGTCGCCGGCGTGGTAGCGGTATTCGCAAATCACGTTCCGGATGCCGCAGTTGATGATGAGCATGGCGCAGGTACGGCAGGGCGTCATCGTGCAGTAGAGCGTCGCGCCCTCTAACGCGATGCCGCGCTTGGCCGCCTGGCAGATGGCGTTCTGTTCGGCGTGTACGGTCCGCACGCAATGCGTTGACACATGGCCGTCTTCGTGGACGGTCTGCTTGAACAGGTGTCCGACGTCGTCGCAATGCGGCAGATGGGCCGGGGATCCGACGTAGCCCGTCACCAGAATCTGTTTGTCTTTCACGATAACGCAACCGCTTTTGCCGCGGTTGCACGTGGCGCGTTGCGCCACGCTGTGGCACAGCCCCATGAAATATTCGTCCCAGTCGGGTCGTGGCCGGTAGGCGGCCAGAATTTCGTCTATCTGTGCGTGCAGGTAGGCTAAACTGCCGCTGTTGTCGATGCGGGCGTCGGCCATCGCCATGCAGGCCGCCAGGTTCTGTTTGTTCGGGTCGGCGTTGTGCATTTCGCGTGCCTCGTTGGCCTTGAATGTTTCGAAATCCACATGGTCGGTCGCCGATCCGCGTACGAGGATGCGTTGAAAACGGGTTTCCAGGGGCGCGTCCACCGAAAGGAGCATAAACCGCCGGTTGGGGTCGGCATCGGCCTTTTTCCGCAAAGCTTCCACTTCGGCCGTCGCGCGTACGCTTTCGATGATGGCGTTCCGGCCGGTGCTGACCGCCCGATCGAACAGTTGATCCACGATATACGAAGGCCCGTGTTCGGCCCGCAGGCGGTTGGCCGTTTCGGTCATGCTGTCCCGGTTTACGGCCTGCCCGTTTTTCGCTATCTCCTCCGTTAGAAAGTCCCGTACCGAGTAGTGTTTGAATTGCAGATGCGATACGATGTAATCCACCACCGTACCTTTGCCGGCGCCCAACGTGCCGGTAATGCCAATCACGACCATATAATGTTTTTGTTAAATATTACAGGAATTTAAGTCCGCGGGCTATCGCTTCCAGCTGAATGAGCAGGTCGCGTTTGGGCTTGCGCGGCGAATAAAGGTAAGCGTCCATCATCAGGACTTGGTTCAGGGCCGTATCCACCAAAACGTAGTTCACGAACGGTCCGCCCATGAAGTCGCCTTCCAGTTTCCAAAGCCCCCGGGTCTCTACGGCGTAGCGGCCGTCGATTTGAATCGGCCGGCTTTCGGGATAGACGTCCGAGTAGCCGGTCTCGGTGGTCATGAACGAACCGTCAAGCGGTCCCGGAATATTGGAAACCATTTCGTTGCGTTTTTTGAGGATGTGCGGCAACGTAAACGTTCCGGCATCGGTATAGGGGTAGGTTTGGAAGACAATGCCCTGTCCGGCGTGTTTACTTTCCTTACGGATCCAAGCGAAGTCTTTCTTGGAGGAGGCCAGTTCGAAACCATCCGGAAAAATCAGCGAAAAACCGTAGTTCTTTTCGATATGGCGGCTCAGGTCAATGTTTTCGCTTTTCTTGAACACGCGTTGGATGCGTTCGTACTCTTTTTCGTAGATGTTGTGCCGCATGAACGCTTTGTAGCGGTCGAAAAGCGAGTCGAACTGACGGCTGTCGGCGACCTTGAACCAGAATACGATTTGCGGCAGGGCCCAGCGGTCGGCGTTCATCTCGACCACGGGTTTCTTTTTGAAAACGGTGTCTATTTCTATGCCGATGATGTTGCGGTGGTGCATGAACATCGGGTTGTCGCGGAAGGCTTCGGGCTGGATGTTGGCCAGTGTGAAGCGGGGCTCTCCTTGGTTAAGCAGCGGTTGCGCTTCCATGAAAAAATGTTGCAGGCTGTCGCGGAACAGGCCTTCGTAGTACGGCTTGGGGCATACGACGATGATTTCGCAGGTCTTGCCGCCGGAGCCGGGCAGGCTCTGCGATTTCTGTTTCTTGCGGTCGGTTTTGGCCGGTTTGCCGTCCCGGTCTTGCGCCGGTCGCGCGTTTTCGGAAACGGTCTTTCCCTCTTGCGGGCGGCAGGCTGCCGTCCCCAAGAGCAATGCGCAGGCCAAGCCCGCCGTTGCGAGGTTGTGGCTTAGGCGACGCCACAAAAACGTAGATTGAAAAACGACCATACGCATGAATTTAGTTAGTGCAAATATAGCGCAAATCGTGCGGGGATGCAAATTTCAGACTTCCGTCGGGGACGGTGTGGAAAACGGGGTGGTGGATTTGTGGAATAGTAAAATAAAATTTAACTTTGTAGGGTTTCATTATACGAAGAATCATCCAATTTATACGATTATGGTCAAAGCGGTTAAGAATGCACTGATTTCGGTGTTTCACAAAGAAGGTCTGGACGAATTGCTGGCGGTCTTGAAAGCGAACGGCACGCATATCTATTCGACGGGCGGTACCTATCAATATCTGTTGGAAAAGGGCATGGATGTAAGTACGGTGGAAGCGTTGACGACCTATCCCTCCATTTTGGGCGGTCGGGTCAAGACGTTGCATCCGATGGTGTTCGGCGGCATTCTCGGACGTCGGGAAGAAGCGCAGGATGTGGCTGAAATGCAACAGTACGGGATGCCCGAAATCGATATGGTGGTCGTGGATCTTTATCCGTTCGCGCAGACGGTGGCCGATGGCGGTTCGGAAGCGGAAATCATAGAGAAAATCGACATAGGCGGTGTTTCGTTGATTCGGGCGGCCGCCAAGAATTTCAAGGACGTGTTGATCGTGCCGTCGAGTAAATCCTATGCCGCTACGGCCGATATCCTGCGGCGTCAGGGTGGCGCGACGCTTGAACAGCGGGCGGCCGCGGCGGCTGAGGCCATTGCGGAGACGGCCGCTTACGACGGGCTGATTTCGCAGTGGATGTTGAGCCGGTATGCGGAGGGCGGCGCCGCGCGGGGCGCGGCGGAACTCGCCGATTTACATTTGCCGGTTGGAGAGACCGCTTTGCGTTATGGCGAGAATCCGCATCAAAAGGGTTATTTCAAGGGCAAACTGTCGGATGCTTTCACCCAACTTCACGGTAAGGAAATCTCCTACAATAATTTATTGGACATCCATGCGGCCTTCGAACTCATCGGCGAGTTCGCGTTGCCGCAGGGGCAGACGCCCGCCGGCAACGCGGCCGCCCCGTATGCCGTGGCCATCATCAAACATAGCAATCCGTGTGGATTTGCCGTTCGCGGCAGTCTGAAGGAGGCCTACGAGACGGCTTTGGCCTGTGATCCGCTTTCGGCTTTCGGGGGCGTCGTGGTCTGCAACGCGCCGGTCGATTTGCCGACGGCCACGGCCATGAACAGCCTGTTTATAGAGGTGCTTATCGCGCCGGGCTATGCGCCTGAGGCGTTGCAGTTGTTGCAAAGCAAGAAGAACCGCGTTATTCTGCAGGTGTCTTCATTTCAATTGCCGCCCTACGTCCTGCGTTCGTGCGTGAATGGCTATTTGGTGCAGGAACGCGACACCCGCGTGGATGAGGCCGCCGGCAACAAGGTCGTCACCAAGGCGCAGCCTTCGGAAAAGGAGTTGCGGGATCTGCATTTCGCCAACATCCTGGTCAAACACTGTAAATCCAACGCGATTGTCCTTGCCAAGGACGGGCAGTTGCTGGCGGCCGGCGTAGGGCAGACCTCGCGGGTGGATGCGCTCAAGCAGGCCATAGAGAAAGCGCAGCGGTTCGGTTTCGAACTCAAAGGCGCCGTTTTGGCCTCCGATGCGTTTTTCCCGTTCAGCGACTGCGTGGAAATCGCTTCGCAGAACGGCATCGAGGCATTCATACAACCCGGTGGCTCGGTGCGCGATCAGGATTCGGTCCGGTATTGTGACGAACACGGCCTTAAGATGGTCTTTACGGGCTTGCGTCATTTCCGGCACTGATGCTTTCGGTTCTGATACCTACTTATAACGCGGATTGCCGGCCGCTGGTGGAACGGGTGCAGCGTAGTGCCGAGCGTTGCGGTCTGGCGTACGAGATCGTCGTGGCCGACGATGCTTCGCCTCAGCTTGCCTTTCGGGAGAAAAACCGCTGCATAGCCGACCGTCCGCATTGCCGTTATCTGGCGTTGGAACATAATGTCGGTCCGGCGCGACTCCGCAACTATTTGGTCTCGCAGGCGCGTTATGCGTATCTGTTGTTTCTGGATGCGGATGTCCTGCCCGTTTCGGACGATTTCATCGGAAATTATTGGAAAACCGTACAATCGTTCCGGGGGGCGGCCGGTGATGCCGGAAACGAAGCCGAAGAGCCGTTGTCGGTTGTCTGTGGCGGTTTTGTCTATCCGCACCGGGAAGTGCCGGCTCAATCCGTCCTGCGTTATCGGTATGGCATCCGTGTGGAGGAGCGCACGGCGGCGCAGAGGGCGGGGATGCCGTATGGCAATTTCAACAGTATGAATTTTCTGGCGAGCCGTTCCTGTTTTGAGCGGGTGCAGTTTGATCTTGCGTTCCATCTCGGTTATGAAGATACGCTGTTCGGTATGCGCTTGGCCGAAGCGCATATACCCGTACGGCATATCGACAATCCCGTTTATCATCTCGTGGAGGAGGACAGTGCCGCCTATCTGCGTAAAATCGAGCGGGCGGTTCGCAATCTCATCGGATGGGAACACACGCTGAAGGCTTATGTCCGTCTTTTGCAGTGGTATGACAGGCTCAACCGATTCGGTTTGACGGCGCCCGTGGCCGGCTTGTTCCGTCTGGCTGAAAAAGCCGTGGCGCGACAGCTCTGTGGTCGCCGGCCGTCTTTGAAACTGTTCGCTTTTTATAAATTGGGGTATTTCTGCGCGGTAAAGCGTAGGACAGACTATACCCAATCGTAGTGCGGACGCGCTTTGGGGAGGCCTCGCGGCGGTAAAAGCCGTATTTAGCCGTAGTTTTTAGCCCTTGTGTCGGGAATCTCTTGTATTTGTGAATCCTAAATATTATCTTTGTGCGATAGGTGTTTTGTGTACTTTTTGTGCGCGAAATCCATGATTGTTAAAAAATTAATATCGTCTATAAATGAGTTTGTTCTCTTTCATGACCCGTGAAATCGCGATTGACCTCGGTACGGCCAACACGATTATCATGTACAACGACAAGGTGGTGGTGGACGAACCGTCTATCATAGCTTTAGAACGTTCGACGGGCAAGGTGTTGGCTGTCGGCAAACACGCCATGCTGATGCAGGGCAAGACACCCGAACATATCAAGACGATCCGCCCGATGAAGGACGGTGTCATCGCCGATTTTCAGGCGACGGAAAGCATGATGCGGGAGCTCATCAAGAAGGTGCCGGTCAAGAAGAGCCTGTTTCCGCCGGCGCTTAAGATGGTCATTTGCATTCCTTCCGGCATTACGGAGGTGGAGGAACGTGCCGTGCGAGACTCGGCCGAACAGTCCGGCGCGCGCGAAGTGCGTCTGATTCACGAACCGATGGCGGCCGCGATAGGCATAGGGTTGAATGTTCTCGAACCTCACGGCAACATGATTGTGGATATAGGCGGCGGTACGAGCGAAATCGCCGTCATCGCGTTGGGCGGCATCGTCAGCAACAAGTCCATCAAAATCGCGGGCGATGACTTCAATCAGGATATCAAGGACTATATGCGGGCGCGCCACAACATCAGCATAGGCGATTCGACGGCCGAACGCATCAAGATAGAAGTGGGCGCGGCCATGCCGGAATTGGAGACGCCGCCCGAAGAATATGCCGTACAGGGGCGCGACCTTTTGACCGGTATTCCGAAGGAAATCATCGTCAATTATACCGAAATCGCCCATGCGCTCGACCGCTCGATTCTCAAAATCGAGGCGGCCGTCTTGAACGCGCTGGAGATGACGCCGCCCGAATTGTCGGCCGACATCTTCAAGACCGGTATCTATCTGGCCGGCGGTGGCAGTCTGTTGCGTGGCTTGGACAAGCGTCTGGCCATCAAGACGAAGTTGCCGGTACACCTCGCGGAAGATCCGTTGCGCGCCGTGGCGCGCGGTACGGGCATCGCGTTGAAGAACTTTGACAAATTCACGTTTTTAATCAAATAAACCGGTGAAGGCGCCGGTTCCCGAAACGGAATGCCGGCGCCATTTCCCATCATGAATACGTTTTGGCAAATAATCAAACGGCATGCCTACATCGGGTTATTTGTCGTATTGATGTTCATTTCCCTCCAACTGTTTTTCCGTTACCACAGTTACCAGCAGAGCATGGTGCATGGCTTCGGCCTGGAGGTGCAGGGCGGTATGAACGCTTCCACACAACGTATTCAGCAGTTGTTTTACCTGCGTAAGACCAATGCGGCCCTGCAGGCCGAGAATGCCGAACTGCGCGCTTTGGCCGCGATGTCGCATGTGCCGCGCCCTCAGGCCGACAGCACGGTGCGCGACAGCCTCTACCGTCAGCTTTACACTTATCTGCCTGCGCAGATTCTTTACAACTCGACCGATATGAAGAACAACCATCTGTTGTTGAATGTCGGCCGGCGGGACGGGGTGTTTCCGGGTATGGCCGTCATTGCGCCGCAGGGGGTCGTCGGCATCGTCAAGGAGGTGTCGTCGCATTTTTCATCGGTTTTGTCGGTCTTGCACAGTCAAAGCAAGGTCAGCGTCCGCCTGAGTTCCGAGGCTTACAGCGGATCGCTGTATTGGAACGGCAAGACGTCCGATATGGCTGAAATGGATGAGATTCCGTCGCATGTCGTCGTGCGCAAGGGAGAAAAGGTACTCACGAGCGGTTATTCGCTTGTCTATCCGCCGGGCATTGAGGTGGGGCGAGTCGTGGAGGTGCTTTCCAAGCCGGGGGATGAATTCCAACGGTTGAGTGTCCGGCTCGTGCAGGATTTCAAGGCCTTGGATCGGGTTTATGTCGTCAAGAACCTGTATCGGATGGAACTGGACAGCCTCATGACGGGCGATATGGCCGGTTGGCCGATCCGTCAGGCACCGGAGGAGCCGGAAGAATAAAAAGAGAAGCGCATGCGGACTTTGTTGGGAAAAAATATCGTACGTTTTATATTTCTGGTACTCTTGCAAGGCTTGGTGCTGGCGCATATTCCTTTGCCGTTGCATCTGCAGTTGTTCGTTTCGGTCCTGTTCATCCTGTTTATGCCGTTCGGCATGCGGGCATGGATGACGTTGCTGTTCGGCTTTCTCTGCGGCTTATGTGTGGATACGCTGACGGGCACCTGGGGGTTGCATGCGGCTTCGGCCACGACAGCCGCTTTTGTCCGCGTCATTTATATCCGTTTCAGTGAACGCTATGGACGGGATGCCGAATCGGAAGTCGCCACACCGACGCTGTCCCGCATGGGCTTGCCTGATTTTTCCGCCTATGCCGCTTTGGTTATCTTGAGTTATCACATCGTCTTTTTTGCCTTGGATGCTTTTCAACTTTGGGATTGGCCGACGTTTTTCGTCATGTTCTGCAGCGCCCTGCTTTGTTATTTTTGCGCCTTTCTTTCGCAAAAATGGTTTACCCGATAAGGGGCTGAACCGGATGTCCGTGGGATACGATGGTGGCGGATGCCGCTTTGTTTTCAGAAAATTCGGCCGTGTGGGCAGTTAGAAGACCCTATACCAGAATGTTTCGTTTTTGATGCGGATTTTTCGGGCCTGTCGGACGGCTTTGGCCAAGGGGACGAACGTTTTGTAGCGGGTCTGTTCGAGGAAAGCCATGCCTTCGGCTTCGCCCTTGGCCGCCCGGAAGAATTGATAGAGGAAAGGGTCGTCATGCACTTTAAGCCATTCGGCGGCATTCGGCTCGTCGGCGAGCGCGTTCGCCAGAACGCCCATTTCGTTAAAGCGGTGTCGCAACAGCCAGAATATGGCCTCGCGGTCACCTTGTACGGCATTGGCGAAAGCCGCCCATTCGGGGTAGGTCGCCAGCAGGGCGTCGAAGACGCGGCTTTGGCCCTTCAGTGCCTTGACGAGTTCGTCGTAAACGGTCTGCGGATAAGCGGTGATGTACATCAGTAATAGTATTGGACGGGCGGGGCGCCGGCGGCGCGCAGTTTCCGCGCCAACTCCGCCAGCTCGGGTTCGGTCAGTTTTTGCAGGTCTTTTTCGGGCGTCTCGCGGTCAAGGCCGTAAATCATGAGGTCGGCCGGCTGTATGTCGCGTATTGTTTCGACATAGGCGTCCCATTCTTCGCCGGCCGTGTTGTCGATGACCGCGCCGCCGCTACGGCCGCGGAAAAACAGCGTCTGTACCGTAAACGGGTAGGGCAGGTCGTGCAGGTTGGCGACGAGGTTGCGGTAAGCCGTTTCCAGTTCCGCGGCCGTCAGCGTTTCGCTGCGCCCCGCTACCTCGCGCAGCGGCAGGTCGGGCCGCGCGACCCTGAGGCCGTTGATAAGTCCGTAGAGCCGCGGCGTACCGGCATCCAGTTTCAGAATGCGTTTGTCGGCCCGGCCTATGGCGCGGCGGATGTCCGGCAGGCCGAGGCGGCTGGCGTTGGAGATGATCGAGACCGGCGTGTGCGGCGTGTAGCGGTCGCGCAGGCGGCATACGATTGCCATGATGGCTTCGAATTGCGGGTGCAGCGTCGGTTCGCCGTTGCCTGAAAACGTGACGGAGTGTATCGGCCGGTTTTCCGCCGACAGGGCTTGCAGCCGGCTTTCCAGCGCCGTTTCTATCTGTTCGGGCGTCGGCAGGCTGCGGAGTTCTTCCTCGTCGGGATGGTTCCAGCCGCATTCGCAGTAAATGCAATTGTAATTGCAGATTTTATGTGTGCAAGGCAACAGATTGACGCCGAGGGAAGTTCCGAGCCTTCGGCTTTGAATCGGCCCGGAAATGCAGTGTTCGTGCAAAAAAGCCATGGTTTATTCGTTGGGTTGGATGGCGAGCGGCGGGCGGCCGTCGCTCGGAGAGGCGTCGTTGTCTGTCGGCAAGGCGTCGCCATCGGCCGGCGACAGCCAGCGGCATGGCGTCTGATGTTTAAGCCACGTTATCTGTCGTTTGGCATAACGGCGGCTGTTCATCTTGATGTGTTCGATGGCGGTTTCGCGGTCCATCAGCCCGTCAAAATGGGCGAACCATTCGCGGTAGCCGACGGTCTGCAGGGCCGGCAAGTCCTTATAGGCGTAAAGGTCGCGGGCTTCCTCTTCCAGACCTTCGGCTATCATAAGATCGACGCGGCGGTTGATGCGGTCGTAGAGTTCCTCCCGCGGTCGGTTGAGGGCGTAGCGGCGGATGGCGAACGGCCGTTTGGCCGCGGCCTTGCGCCGGAAAGAGGAGTAGGGTTGCCCCGTCAGGTAGCAGACTTCGAGCGCGCGCCGCAGGCGGACGGGATTGCAGAGGTCGGCTTGCCGGTAAAAGGTCGGGTCGGCTAAGCGCAGGGCCTGCCGTAGGCCTTCTATGCCTTGTTTTTCATACAGTTCTATCAGTTGGGCGCGCAGAGCCGGATCGGCGTCGGGCAACTCATCCATGCCCTCGCAGACCGCCTGCACATAGAGGCCGGAGCCGCCGGTCAGCACGAGGTCGTCGTGGGTCTTGAAGCCGTCTTCTATTTCGCGCAGCGCCTCCGTCTCGAAATGAGAGACGCTGTAATAGGCGTGTATGCTCCGGTGGGCGATGAGCCGGTGCGGGACAGCCGCCAATTCTTCGGGCTCGGGACGGGCCACGCCTATGCGCAGTTCGCGATACACCTGGCGCGAGTCGGCCGAGACGATCCACGTGCCGAGTTGTTTGGCCCATGCGATGGCCAAAGCCGTCTTGCCGACGGCCGTAGGCCCTTCCAACACCCAAAGCGTTTTCATGCGCTATGCCTTTTTAACGCCTAGTTCTTCCGCCGTTTTAAGCATGAAATCCCAGGCGGCCTCCCGTTCGTTCGGAATCAGGCCGTCCAGAATGGCGTCCTTGATGCGGCTCTTGATTTCGCCCACTTCATGGCAGGGCGGGATTTGGAAATAGTCCATGATGTCGTTGCCGCTTACAGGCGGCTGGAAGTTCCGGATACGGTCCTTTTCTTCGATTTCACGCATTTTCTGTTCCACGAGTTCGAAGTTCTGTTTAAACCGTTTGACCTTTTCCGGAATTTTGGACGTGATGTCGGCCTTGCAGAGCGTCATGAGGGCTTCGGTGTCTTCGCCGGCCTCGAAAAGCAGGCGTCGGACGGCCGAATCGGTCACCTCGTCTTCCACGAGCGCGATGGGCCGCAGGTGCAGCGCGACGAGTTTCTGCACGAATTTCATCGGTTCACCCAACGGCAGTTTGAACCGCCGGAAAATAGAGGGGACCCATTTGGCGCCGAGCGCCTCATGTCCGCGGAACGTCCAGCCTTGTACGGGGTCGAACCGTTTGGTGCGCGGTTTGGCGATGTCGTGCAACAGGGCGGCCCAGCGCAGCCAAAGGTCGCCGGAGGCATAGGCCACGTGATCCAAAACGCCCAGCGTGTGTTCGAAGTTGTCCTTGTGGCTTTTGTTGCCGCGTTTTTCCACGCCTTTGAGCGCGTCCATCTCCGGGAAGACGAGTTTGAGCAGGCCGGCCGCGTCCATGAGTTTGAAGCCGTAGGACGGTTGCGGGGAAAGCATGATTTTGTTCCACTCTTCGGTTATGCGTTCGGCCGAAAGGATTTCCACGCGGTAGGCGTTGCGGCGGATGGCTTCGAACGTTTCGGCGTCGATGTCGAAATAAAGCTGGGAGGCGAAGCGGATGGCGCGCAACATGCGCAAGGGGTCGTCGCTGAACGTGATGTCGGGGTCCAAAGGGGTCCGCAAGATGCCGTCCTGTAAATCTTGAAGTCCATTAAATGGGTCAACGACAATACCGTATCTGTCTTTATTTAAACTGATGGCTAAAGCGTTTATCGTAAAGTCGCGCCGCCTTTGGTCGTCCTCCAGCGTGCCGTCTTCCACAATCGGTTTGCGTGAGTCGCGGCGGTAGGATTCCTTGCGCGCGCCCACGATTTCTATTTCGGTGTCGTGGTATTTGAAGCGGGCTGTTCCGAAGTTCTTGAATTCGGTCACGACGGGGTGGATATGCTCTTTTTCGGCGATATGGGCGGCGGCTTTCCTGGCGAAATCCAAGCCGTTGCCTACGACCACGCAGTCGATGTCGGGCGAGGGACGGTTGAGCAACAGGTCGCGCACATAGCCGCCGATAACGTAAAGCTCAATGTTTTCTTGCTCTGCCGCCTCGCTGAGGCGTTTGAAAACGGGGTGGGTCAGTTTGTCGCTTAAATTCATGCCGACAAAGATAGTGAAAGGCGAAAGTCTGTGCAAGGCGAGGGGCATGAAGTTTACTTCAATGTCTGAGCCGCCGCCAGACTTCACGAAGTAGCGCAATGTAAAACGGGCCCCCTGTTTTTGCACCAACCATCGAATAAAGAACGCCATGAAATGGTTTTCGTGAACTGCTCCAGTAGCCAAGCTTGCTTGAGATGCTGGAGCAGGAGCGGAAATACGCCTTGTTAAAGGCGCGTTCTTTATCCGAATGGACAAAGGAACAAACGGAAACCTCAATACATTGCCGAGCCGCCTCCTTTCTTCATTGGCGGACGGCATAGCCGCGAGCGAACAATGATAGAGATACTTTACCATAAAAGGTATGGATTTATAGATAATTTTCTTAAATTTGCTTCCTATTCGTCAAAAAAGAAATTTTAATTAAATAACAAAGAATATGGCTGTTATCGGCAAAATCAGAAAACATTCCGGCTTGATTGTGGCGGCGATCGGTATCGCGATCATCGGCTTCGTCGTGCAAGACGGTTTGGGCAACCGGCAGAATCGGGCACCGTTTTTAGCGGAAGTAGGGGGCGAAAAAGTTACTTATGCAACTTTTGATCAACAAGTTAATCAAATAACGGAACAGTACCGCAATGCGCAGGGCGCCGATGTGAACATCACGCCTGAGGATTTGACCCAAATCCGCAACATGGCCTGGGAACGGATCGTGACGAACATTCTGATGCGGAAAGCCTGCGACCGCATGGGCTTGCAGGTGACGCCGGCCGAGATGAACGACCTGTATTACGGCGAACATATCAGCCCGATTCTGTATCAGTATTTCGGCAATCCGGCGACGGGCGCTTACGACCGTCAGCAAGTCATGATGCTGATCAGCAATTTCGACCAGCTTTCGGCTGAAGACCGTCAGGTATTGAGCGAAGTGGAACGTGTGGTCAAGGAGGAACGCTTGAAAGAAAAATATTATTTCATGGTGGCGCAGGGCTTCTATGTCCCGACGGCTTTTGCCGCCGAATTGGCGCATTTGCAGGCCGACCGCGCGACGGCCGGTTTCGCCTGCCTCTCTTATGGCGATATCCCCGACAACGAAGTGGAAGTGACCGATGCCGACTACCGCCGTTTCTACGAAGACAACAAACATATCCTCAAGCAGGAAAAGGCTTCTGTGGACATCGATTATGTCAGTTGGGACGTGATGCCGACGGCGGCCGATATCGCCGACATCGAGCGGAATGCCGAAGAAGTGTTCGCCGAGCTGCAGACGGAAGAAAACATCCCCGATTTCGTCATGACGGTTTCTTCCGATCGTTTCGACAGTATCTATAAGACCCGTCAGGAGGTGGAACGCGGCTGGGATTCGTTGCTGTTCAACGCCAAGGCCGGTACCTGCTTTGCGCCGCGCCGTATGCTGAATTCGTATCAGATGGCCAAATTGATGGACGTACAGATGCGGCCCGATTCGTTACACGCCGCCCATATCCTGATTGCGTTCGGTCAGAATGCCCAAAACGGGCGCGACAAGGAAACGGCCCGTGCGTTGGCCGACAGTTTGCGGCAGGTGTTGCAGGCGGCGCCCGCCCGTTTGTCCGAACTCGCGATGGCGTTTTCCGACGACCGGAGCGCAAGTCAGAATGGCGGCGATCTGGGTTGGCAGAAAGACGGCACGTTCGTTTCGCCTTTCAATCAGGCGTTGATCGACGGCCGGGTCGGTGACGTCAAGGTCGTGGAAACGCTTTTCGGTTTCCATGTATTGCGTATCATAGACAAGACCGCACCGGTCAAGAAAGTGTTGGCCTGCGTGATTACGATGCCGGTGGAACCCAGCGTCGAGACGGCCAAGGACGTCTATGCGCAGGCGAGCCGTTTCCTTTCGCAGTGCCGGAACGGAGCGGATTTCGATTCGGTGGCGCGTCAGAACGGCATGCGTGTACGTGCGGCCACTTATGTGGATGAATTGGCCGATCAGATGCCCGGCCTGAGCAACGCGCGCGAAGTCGTGCGTTGGGCCTACAATAAGGACAACAAACCCGGCGATGTGGCGCAGGAAGTTTTCGAAATGGAGAACCGTTATGTCATCGCGATGTTGAAGAAACGTCATCAGGAGGGGTATATGTCTTTGGACGACATGAAATCCATGCCGCAACTCGAATACCGGATTAAACGCGATGTAAAGGCCAACCGCTTGATGGATAAGGCCAAGACGGCCGAAGGCAAGACGACCTTGGCGCAGGTGGCCGAAGCCTGGGGCGTGACGGCCGACCGGGCCGAGAACATCACGTTCAACGGCTATTCGTTCGGATCGCGCGGTTATGAACCGGCGCTGATCGGTACGGCTTTCGGTCTGAAGGAAGGCCAGTTGTCCAAGCCGGTCAAAGGCAACAGCGGCGTCTATGTGTTGGCGGCGGAAGGCGTGAACGTAGGGGAAGGCAATCCCGATATGTTGCGCATGCAGCTTATGCAGTCGTTCCAGCAGCGTACGTTCAATTTGGTGCGGGCTGCTTTGGGCGAAAGTTATGGCATAGAAGACAACCGCGCGATGTATTTCTAAGCGCATGGCACAGGCGGTTTGTCAGATACGCCGCCTGATATGAAAAAGGGGAGGCCGTTCGGCTTCCCCTTTTTTTATGGTACGTTGATGAAAAACGGTTTATCGCTTTTGACCGTTGAGAATTTGGTTGGCATGGTCTTTTGTATCGACTTCCTTGGGGCCGATGATGTGCTCGATAATGCCGTCTTCGTTGATGATGAACGTCGTGCGCAGTGTACCCATATAGGCGCGTCCGTACAGTTTCTTTTCCGCCCATACGCCGAAGGCCTGTTGCAGGCTGGTATCGGTGTCGGCAATCAGGTTGAACGGCAGGTTTTGTTTGGCGATGAAGCCTTGGTGAGACTTGGCGCTGTCTTTGCTTACGCCTATCACCTCGTAGCCGGCATGTTGCAAGTCTTCGTAGCCATCGCGCAGGCTGCAGGCCTCGGCCGTGCAACCGCTCGTGTTGTCTTTCGGATAAAAGTAGAGGGCGAGTTTTTTGCCCTTGAAATCGCTGGCTTTGATTTCATGGCCGTTCTGGTCCGTTCCCAGCACGTCCGGAATTTTGTCTCCTATGTGTAATGCCATAATGTAAAGTGATTGGTTTGATGTCAATATAAAAGGTAACCGGCCAGGCCGGATAGTAAAATAAGATAAACGGGGGATATTTTTTTTGAGAGGACGGCGGCCAGCGCGACGATGCAGATCAGGCCGCTCTTCCAGTCGATAAAGTTCTGATGGTTGAATAAAAGCAGGGCCGAGGAGAAAATCAAGCCGACGACAGCCGGTTTGAGTCCGTCGAGGACGGGTTGCAGATAGGGCAGGCGGGCGCGGCGCTTAGGGTTGAACAGGAAGTTGAGTACGAGTATCATCAAGGCTAAAGAGGGGGCGCAGAGCGCGAGGCTGGTCAGCACCGAGCCTAAAATGGCGACAGGGACGGTATAGCCGGCCTGCAGCACGGCTTCGTAGCCGACGTAGGTGGCGCAGTTGATGCTGATGGCCCCCGGCGTCATCTGGGATACGGCCAGGAGGTCGGCGAAACGGGCGGCCGACAGCCATCCGTAACGGTGGACGACCTCGTGTTCGATGAGCGAGAGCATGGCATAGCCGCCCCCGAAGCCGAACAGGCCGATCTTGAAAAACGTATAGCAGAGTTGCAGGAATAGCATGACGGCAATCGTTTTTAAGGAAGACGGACGGGGTTTGAAGCCGTAGGGCCGTCCGCAACCGGTGTGGACGCCGGTGGGTCGGTCGGGTCAGTCGGGTCAGTCGGGTCGGTCGGACGTCCTTTGTACCAGGCCCACAGGCCGCTGCCAAGACCGACGGCCAGCAGCACCCAAATGGGTGAGAAATGCAAAACGGTGATGCCCAGGATGGCGGCCAAGGTGATTAAAGTATTTCTGATTTTTAAACCAATGGCATGTGCCATTTGGATGGCCGGCGCCAAGAGTAGGGCGACGACGCAGGGGCGGATGCCGTTGAAAATGCGTACCAAGGCCGGATGTTGCCAATAAGGAGCGAAGACGGTCGCAATCAGCAGGATAATGAGGATGGACGGCAGGATGGCACCGGTGCAGGCCGCCAAAGAACCCTTTAAGCCGCGTACTTTATAACCGGTATAAAGCGCGGTATTGAAAACCAGGACGCCCGGCAGGCTTTGCACGAGCGTGATGGTTTCCCAAAAGTCGGTATCGTTCAGATAGCGTTTGCGTTCCACCAGTTCGCGTTGCAGGAGCGAAAGCATGGCGTAGCCGCCCCCGAACGTGAAGGTACCGGTTTTGAGAAAAGAGAAAAAGAGGGCCGGCAGTCCGACCCTCTTTTCCGTTACCGTATCATCCGTTTGATACATAAACCGATTGTCCGTTATGCCGGCCGGCGGTTATTGCGCCACCTGCGTTTCGGTGTTCTGTTCCTTGGCCGACGCTACCGGTGCCGCCTTCAAGGCGCCGCCGTCTATCGTAAACGCGCTTTCGGCATGGTGCAAGGCCTGCATTTCTTTTTCAGGCAAGCCTTTGACATAGCGGTCAAGGAAGCGGAAAAAGCGTCTCTGCCACAGAATGCCGTTCTGCGGCCGCAGAACCCAGTGGTTTTCGTCCGGATAAATCAGGAGCTCGGCCGGGATGCCGCGTATGATGGCGGCGTTGAAGGCGGCCATCCCTTGGGAGGCCACGATCCGGTAGTCTTTTTCGCCATGGATGATCAGGATGGGCGTATCCCATTTATCGATGAACAGGTGGGGAGAGTTGGCGAAAGAGCGTTGGGCCACCGGGTTGTTGGACCAATAGGTTCCGCCCAAATCCCAGTTCGTGAACCACAGTTCTTCCGTTTCCAAACTCTGTTGGGGCAGGTTGAACATGCCGTCGTGGGCGATGAAAGCCTTGAAGCGTTTGTTGTGGTGGCCGGCCAGCCAATAGACCGAGAAGCCGCCGTAACTCGCCCCCACGCATCCCAGTTTGTCTTTGTCCACGTAGGGCTCTTTGCTGACGGCATCGATGGCGGCGAGGTAGTCTTTCATATTCTGGCCACCGTAGTCGCCGCTGATCTGTTCGAGCCATTCCTGGCCGAAGCCCGGCAGGCCACGGCGGTTGGGGGCGACGATGATGTAGTCGTTGGCCGCCATGATCTGGAAATTCCAGCGGTAACTCCAGAACTGGCTGACCGTACTCTGCGGGCCGCCTTGGCAGTAGAGCAGGGTGGGATAAGTTTTGGAGGCGTCGAAGTCAGGCGGGAAAATGACCCAGGTCAGCATCTGTTTGCCGTCGGTGGTCGGAATCCAGCGTTCTTCCACGCGGCCCATCTTGATGCGCGACAGCATCTCGGTGTTGATGCGGCTGATTTGGGTCTGGTTCGCGCTCGCGTCCGGATTCAGCAGATCGATGGCGAAGATTTCAGAGGGCGCGGACATCGACATGCGGACGCCCAACAGCAGTTCTTCGGAAACCGGATAAACCCCCGTATAGTCGTGACGGCCGGCCGTCAGCATCTTGACGGGCATCTGATTTTTGACAAGACCGTCGGTCGTGCGGCCGGCCGCCGAAAGCGATTCCGGCGTCTGAGTCGCCAGACCGCTCAAATCCATTTCATAAATTTGGGAAAGCGCATGGTAATTGCTGATGAAATAGAGTTTGCTGTCATCCGCCCATTGGATACCTTCGGCGTTTTGGTCAAAGGAAGGGGTCAGATAAAAACGGTTGCCGTTCTTCATATCCATGAGGGCCAGACGGATTTTGTCGGCCTCATAGCCGTCGCGTTCCATGCTCTGCCAAACCAGATAGCGGCCGGAGGGCGAGAACGACGGGTTCATGTCGTAGCCTTTCATGCCTTGGGTCAGGTTGAGGGTCTGCCCCGTCGCCAGATCGTAGCGGTAGAGGTCGGTGTTGGTCGAGAGCGCGTATTGCAGGCCGGTCAGTTTACGCGACGTATAGACGATGAATTTACCGTCGGGACTCCAGCAGAATTGTTCGCAGCCGCCGAAAGGTTTGACGGGGGCTTCGTAGGGCTCACCCGCCAGAATGTCGTCGCCGGGCGTCATTTTGCCTTGCTGCAGCGGCGCTACGAAGATGTGCGGCGCCGTGAAGACCCATTCGTCCCAATGGCGGTAGTTCATGTCCGTGAAGACCATGCCCGAGGTCATCGGCAAATCGGGATAGAGGTCGGCCGCCTGCGGTTTGACTTGTACCTGTTTGATATAAGCGATTTGAGAACGGTCGGGACTCAGGCTGAAGCCTTCGATATAGTCGTTTTCAACCGAAACGACTTGAACTTTCGGTTTGGGTTCCAGCGGGTTCATCACGCATATCCGACCGTTTTGGAGAAAATAGAGCGTTTGGTCATCCGCGCCCCATACCGGATTGCCTTCGGATTCGGCGGTTTCGGTCAGACGTCTGACGTCGCTGCCGTCGGTCCGCATCAGATAGAAGTCGGTGTTGCCTTTGTTTTCCTTGACGCTGAAATAACGCACGCTGTAAACGACGTATTCGCCGGAGGGCGAGGGGGCTACTTCACCCAAGCGGCCGAGCGCCCACAGGGCTTCGGGGCTAAGACGCTGGTTTTGAATCTCCACTTCGTCGGGACCGAGCACGACGGCTTGCTTTTCGCCCGTTTGGCAAGCGGAGAAAAGCCACATCCCGGCGATGAAAATCAACGGGAGGAGTAAGGTTCTCTTTTTCATATTATATAAATGTTTTTTTTGCTTGTCCTTCGTCTCCGGCAGGTCCGTGCGCGCCACGAGCCGGATCAGGGCCAAACGTCGGTCAACCCGCATCAGGCTTGTTCCGTTTGAGCCGCTTGTGCCGTTTGGGCTTCCTTTTCTTCCAAAGCCTTTATATATTGCTGTTTCGTATCTTTGGCGATGACCGACGAACGTTCAAAGTCTTTCGTGCGGTCGAACAGGCAGCGGTAGGTATAGTGCCGTTGGTAGAACGTGGCGCCCACCGATTCGTGCAAGGCGCGCATCTTGGGGTTGAAGTCGCCGACCCACGACAATTCGATATAGCGGTACCAAGGTTTGGTTTTCATGACCTCGTTCAAATAGTAGAAAATGGCTGATTCTATGCCGTAGCGTTGGTATTTGGGTTTGATGCCCATAATCGTGATGCGCGTGCGGTTCATTTTGTGGCGGCTTTTGAGCCAAAGGAAGCGCAATTTGTTAAACCAGTTTAGTTTACCGTCGAAGTATTTGAAAATCTGTCCGGCGTCCGGAAACATGACCAAAAAGGCAATCGGTTCGTTTTCGTGATAGGCGAACCAAATCATTTTGGGGTCGATGACGCCGCGGCCTTCTTTCAATTCCTTAACCAAGGTACGCGGATCGATGGGCGTAAAGTTCTCGTGAAATTGCCAGGCATCGTCGTAAACGGCCTTGAAGTCCTGCATGAACTTCTCGATATTGTTGAAATCAAGGTGCTTGTATGAAAAATCCGGTTTGGCGCGTGCCCAGTCGGCCACTTTCCAAAAGCGTTCCGGAAACGGCTTGTGCAAGTCCAGCATATTGGTCACTTGCTCAAAATAGAGTTTGAAGCCGTATGCTTCGAAGAACTGTTTGTAATAGGGGGGATTGTAGGGCATGCCCCAACAGGATTCCTCGAAACCCTCTACGAGCAAACCCCAAAAATTGTCATTTTCGCCGAAATTGATCGGGCCGTCCATGGCTTCCATGCCGCGTGCAGCCAGCCAGGCGCGCGCTTCGTCCATGAGGCGGAACGCCGCCGTCCGGTCTTCGACGCATTCGAAAAAGCCCATGCCGCCCGTGGGTTGTTGAAACGTAAAAGCTTTGTTTTCATTGATAAAAGCGGCTACACGTCCGATGACGCGGTCTTGGTCATCGAACAGCAGGAAACGCGTCGCGCTGCCGTGTTTGAAAAATTCGTTTTTAGCCGGTGTAAAGATGTTTTCGACTTGAAATTCCAAGGGGGCGACAAAGCGGTCGTCGCCACGGTAAAGGTCGCGTTGGAAACGGTGGAATAAGCGGCGGTCGGCCGGCGTCAGGACTTCCTTAATGTACATGGTAGCAAAAAAGTTAAAGGTGAACCGTTTGTGGTTCAAGCGTTAGTGCAAAGATACGAAATAATGACGAAAAATGCCGCGCGGTCTGCCAAAGCCTTTGTCATGCCGGTAAAAATATTGCGGATTTGATTCTGACACATAATTACCATTATGTTAAATAGAAAATTTCAACACCTTTCCTATGTAAATCTTTGCCTTGCTTACTGATTTCACCAGCAAGGTCAATGGTGTTGTCATGGATTAAACGGTAATTTCAACAGCAATTTCAACAGTTTTCCTCTTTATGGGAGCAACAAAAAAGCCGCCAGACATCAGTCCGGCGGCTAAACCCATAATATACAATCGCGATTGACTATTTGTTTTTCACTTTCGTGAACGATGCTTCAAGCCAATCACAGTATAATTGATTCCCTTCTTTCAATTTGTACATGAGCGATACGATTTCATCATCATCTCTCGTTTCAGGAAATGTTACGGCGATGGTATTGTCGTTGTAAAATTTGTAAGTTCCGGTCCGTGAAATATTGTTTTTCGGATCTTTGGGGTAATTTACGGAAAGTTTCACCGAAGTTGCTTTTTCTATCGTCAGTTCAATGGTGTAGACATCTTGGTAATAATCTCCGTTTTTATCTTCAATGGAATATGTGCCTACCGCTTGCCAAGTTCCAAGGAAAAAATTCTCCCCTTTTTGGCAGGAAGAGAATAAACCGGTCGCTAAAACCAGTAGCATTGCATACATCAGTTTTTTCATTTTTTTTGTTTTTTAGTTGTTAGTCAATGTGATGAATTATCGTAATCAATCTCAGAAATGGAAATAAACTTTAACAATGTTGCAAATATATATAGGGACGTAAAGAACCAAATTTTTTGAAGAAAATTATAAAAAAAGCCGCCGGACGTCAGTCCGGCGGCTACTCCATAAAACGGGGCGGTTTGAGTTTTTATCTATCTTAACCGCTTTACCCATTTGAAATGAATGGCCAATTCCTCGCAATACAGTTGCCGGTGGTCGGTTTTGCGGAACGTATATTGGAAAAACAGAGTGGTGTCCCTTTCCGTGTCGGCTACAGGCACTTTCTTGGAAAAAGAGGCGTTCAACACCTCGTTTCCTTCCAAGACGGCCGGGCCATCCATTTGGCCGAACGACCAGGTGGAGTCGGTCCGGTTGAGGATACTGTCCTGCCATGAGCAGGTCATGTCGCCGAAAATAAAGACATTATGTATGTCGGTGGTCTGTTCGCGCTCCGACTCCGCCCGCCAGATGCCAACAAAGGCCCGCTCCTTTTTACAGGCTGTCAGGCAGGTCATCAAGCCGAAAAACGCGGTCAAAATCACATATGTCAATTCTTGTGGTCGTTTCATGGCGGTTGTGGTCGTTTTTTATGAACAGGAACCAGAATCGTAAACCGAAAGGCCTCCCTTATTTATAGGCAAATCCGAATGCCATGTCCAGTTCCGTACAGTAGATTTCCTTCTTGTTTTTGGTAAACGTGAAAGAACGCGGCGTTTTTTCTCCCATCCAGGCCACGGCCTGCCCTTTTTCCGTCACCTCGAACGCGCCCTCAATGCACTCCGTCTGGAAAAGGTAAGGCATTTCGATGCAATATGTGGCCGTATGGTCTTTGCGGAAGGTAAACTGGTGGATGAAAAACTGTTGGTTTTTCGTTTGGGTCGCGCGCCATACGCCGACGAATTCATGTTCCTTGTCGCACGATATGGCCATGAAAGCCGTCAGAATCGTTGCCGTGATGGTGATAAATCTTGGTATTGAACGCTTGAAAACTTCGGTGGCACGCATAATGGTATGGGTAAGGCGGTTGAATGACGGGCGTGTCGAAAGGGTGTCCGTTACCGACGGACACCCTGCCCTTTCTATCGGGTTTATAGTGCGGGATTGCTGACGTTTAGTTTATGAATTCGATAACGGTACCCTGGCGATGAAAATCGTTTTGGTGTAAATGTCGAGCACGGTAAATCCGCTATTCTGTGTTGATATGGGTTATTTGACCGGTTTGAATGTCAGTTGCAATTCTTCGCAGAACAGGTTCTTTTTCGTCGGGTGGAACGTCAGGCGCAGGATGTCCGATGTGCCGAAATGCGCCGTCAGTTTGTCTTTTTCGGGTACGTTGAATTCGCCTTCCTGGCAAGTTGGACTCAGATTGTTGATAATGATGCAGTAAGATGCCGTATGGTCTTTGTCGAATGTGATTTGGTGTTTCGTCACGACGCCCGGAATCTCTTGGGTCGCTTCCCAAATGCCGATGAAATCATGTTCCTTGCTGCAGGACGTCAAGCCTAACGCCACCAACGCAATTAAAAATAAGCGTTTCATAATGTGTATATCTTTAAGGGTTTATCCGCTGAAGCGGGTTCTATTAACGGGCTCAAATTACAAAGATTTGCGCAGGAAACAAAATGTAGTTTAGGTCGGAATTTGGTAAAATGCTTTTTTATCACGTAATTTGCGTTACGTATTTTACGTTACGTAATTAGTGTAATGTATGGGGCGCGTAAAAGCAAATAGTGGTATGAAACCGAATAATCCATTCTTTATATCTGGCTATCAGAATCCAGACTATTTTTGTGATCGGGAGCAAGAAGCGAAAATCATGTTGGATGCGCTTTACAATGGGCGAAACATTACCTTGATGGCGCCGCGCCGTATGGGTAAAACGGGTTTGGTAAGACATGTCTTTTATCAACTTCGGACCCAACAACCGGAGGTCATTACGCTTTATATGGACATTTATGCCACGCAGAATCTCGGTGATTTTGTGCGCCTTTTTGCCAATACCGTGTTGGGACAGTTGGATACGGTTCCCCAGAAGGCATTGGGGCGGGTAATGAAATTCGTCAAGCGTTGCCGTCCGGTTTTTACGATGGATGAGATGACGGGCCGGCCTAAGGTTACCGTAGAAATGGCACCGGATGAGGAGGCGGCCACGTTGAAAGAGATATTCGATTATTTGCAATCAGCCGAAAGACGTTGTTATATCGCCATAGACGAGTTTCAGCAGATAACTGCCTATCCGGAAAAAGGCGTGGAGGCGCTCCTGCGCTCTTATATTCAGTTTGTGCCGAATGTGAACTTCATATTTTCCGGTAGCAAACAGCATGTGATGCAGGAAATGTTTCTTTCGGCCAAGAAACCGTTTTATCAAAGTACGCAGATGTTGACGATTGGTCCTATCAATCGTGAGGTCTATTATGGATTTGCCGCCGGATTTTTTGCTGAACGCCGTATAGATTTGCCACAAGCGGTTTTTGAGGCGATGTATGCGCGTTTTGACGGGCATACATGGTATATGCAGAATTTGTTGAACCGTTTATATAGTTATGGCGTGTCCGTGGATGAGAAAATGGTCGGTTATGCTTTGACGGAAATTGTGGCGGAATCGACTTATGCCTATGAACATTTGTTGAATGCTTATTCGCGGTCTATAGGCCGTTTGTTGAAAGCCATAGCCATGGAAGGCTGTGTGAAAGCAATCCAATCGGGCGGATTTATCGGTAAATATCATCTTAAAGCCGCCAGCAGTGTGAACACCATGTTGCGTAAGATGTTGGACAACGAGTTGGTATATAAAACATCGGACGGCTATATCGTTTACGACCGCTTTATGGGCGAATGGTTGCGGCGTCAGGCATTCTGAAACAGGGACTTCAAACACAACCGCCCCGCCGGCGGATTTATGTGCGCGGCGGGGCGGCGGATTTCCTTTCGTTTCGGTTGGGGATCGCCCCCCTGCCGGCCTTACAGTTTCAGTTTGGCGCCGGCTTTGACCCAAATGCCGGCCTGCGGCAGGTTGCCGAGGTCGAAATATTTGATGTTGAACAGGTTGGAAGCCGTTACAAACAGTTCGTAGCGCGGGCGGCTCCAATACAGCCGCAGGTTGCAGAGCACGTAGGGTTTGTAGCGGGTCTCCACCGACTGTTCGTCGAGGTAGGTGCCGGCGCGGTCGTTGAGTATGAAATCCCAACAAGCTCCCAGCGAGCGGTAGATGCCGTGGTCGATCGACAGGCTCAGGCTGTTGCGCAGGTAGTCGGTCGCGTAGAGCGAATGGAACGCCCCTACGCTCTTGCTGACGAACAGATAGGTATAATCTAAACTGACACGCCTCAGATACGGGATGTCGGGCGTATAGGCGAAAGAGGCCTCCGCCCCTACGGTATGCAGGCGCGTCAGGTTCTGCGCCTGCCATAGTTCCTCTCCGCTGGACCGCACCCAGTCGATGATGCGGAAACCGTAGCGGTAGAACACGCCGGCCCGTGCCGAGAACGCGCCTTTGCGCCAGCGCAGGTCGGTTTCGGCCGTCACGGCCTGTTCGGGTTTAAGGTCGGCGTTGCCCAGTTGCGTGGCCGAGGTGTAGTACAGGTCGGTGAATGTCGGCAGACGGTAGGCGTGGTTGACGAACAGCGACCATGCCCAGGCCGGATGCCAGCGGTAGGTCGCCGAGGCGCCGCCGAAGACGGCCGCGCCGAAATCGGAACTGCCGTTGACCAACACGCCGGCCGCAAGTTTCCATTTCTCGTTCGGCGACACGTAGTTATGTTGTACGAAACCGCTCGCCACCTGCCTCAGGGCGCTTTTGGTGTAGAACAGGCCTTTCTCGAACGGCACGGGCTTGCCGGGATAGGCTTCGGCGCCTGCCTCGCCTGTTTCGCCTGCCGCCACCTCCGGCAACGTGTGCCCCAGGTTGTTGCTGAAGATGTGCTCGTAGCGGTAGTTGAGGCCGAAACTCGTCGTGCCGCCTTTTGCCCAGGCGTGGGCGGCCGTCGCGCCGATGCCCACGACGTCGGAACGGTGCGCGTTGGGGCCGCCGTACCAGTCCGGTGCGTTTTCGGCATAGCGGAACAGGTCGTAGCGGTCGTGGTGTTGCCGCCAATAGGCGCGCGCCTCCACGCGCCAGCTACCCCATACTTTGCTGTATTGCAGGATGGATAAAAACGTCTTGGTTTTTTCGAACTGCTCCCTGTAGCGTGTGGAATAGAAATTCTGCGCGCCGAATTGCTTGTCCACGAAGCCGAGGCTCAGTTTGATCGTGCCGAATTTCTCCGGACGGTTGTAGCCCAGCCTGACCAATGCCTGCGTGATGCGGAAATCGGTATTGTCGGTATAGCCGTCCGAGGCCGTGTGCCCCGCGTCGGCCGCCACCGACCAAGCCTTGTGGCTGTATTGGGCCGAACCTTCGGCCTGATAATAGCCGTACATGCCGCCGCTGGCCGAGAGGGTGGCGTAGGTGCCGCCCAAAGGCCTCGGGATGAAATTGACGGCGCCCGTCAGCGGCGCGACACCGTAAGGCCACGCCCCCGCCCCTTGCCACATTTCGATGCGCTGGACGGCCGATAGGGGCAACGGCAGATTGAGCAGATGGTGTCCCGTCTGCGGATCCGACAGATCGACGCCATCCAAAAGGACGGCCGCCTGGTCGAACGTGCCGCCGCGCAGCAACACGTCGGCCTGCACGTTCTCCGGACCGCGGCTGCGGATGTCCACGCCCGGAAGGCTACGTAAAATGTCTTGCAGGTTCTGTACCCCCGCCTGTTGAATATCTTGAAATGACAGCGCGGAGAACTTCTGGATCATGGGCGGCAGCGGATGCCGCTTCTCTCCTTGCACGTTCACCTCGGAGAGCTTGATCACGGCCATGGCCGTATCGGGAGCCTCCCAGGCGGTCGTTCCTTCGGCGCCGGCTTGGCGTCCGCTTCCGGCCGTCGAAGCCGCCGAGGCGGCCAAGGCCGTGGACACCGTGCCGGTCGAGCCTTGGAACAAGACCGGTTGCGCTTTCAGACTCAAGATGGAACAAGCGAGCGACAAAACCCCGATGCTGACGCAGGTTTTCAGCGAAGAAAACGCCGCGTACCGGCACCGGCTCCACCGTCTGAATCGGAACGGAGAAACCGGATTTTGTCTTGCTTCTTTCATTGAGAAAAAGATTAAGGTTAATAAATGATTATGATGGTGAAACGAAAGTTCGTTCTAAAAAGGAGCCGGCATAAAAAAAGGCCTGCGCGTAAAGCGCAAGCCTTTTCGGTTGTCAAGCCGTTTACAACAGCTGGGTTTTCAAGTTGGCCTGGGCGGCGGCAACGCGGGCGATGGGGACGCGGAAGGGCGAGCACGAAACGTAGTTCATGCCCACGCCGTCGCAGAATTCCACCGACGAGGGTTCGCCGCCATGTTCGCCGCAGATCCCGATTTTGATATCGGGACGTGTCTGCCGGCCTCTCTCGGCGCCTACCTTGACGAGCGATCCCACCCCCTTGCGGTCCAGCACTTGGAACGGGTCGTTCTTCAGGATGTTTTTCTCCAAGTAGGTGGGCAGGAATTTGCCGACGTCGTCGCGCGAGAATCCGAACGTCATCTGCGTGAGGTCGTTCGTGCCGAAAGAGAAGAATTCGGCCACCTCGGCGATTTCGTTGGCCATGATGGCGGCGCGCGGCACCTCGATCATGGTTCCCACTAAGTAGGGAATGCAGTCCTGACGTTCCTCGAATACCTTTTCGGCCGTTTCGCGGATGACGTTCACCTGCATTTCAAGTTCTTTTTTGGAACCGGCCAGCGGCACCATGATTTCCGGCCGCGCCTTGATGCCTTTTTTCTTCAGGTTCAAGGCCGCCTCCATGATGGCGCGCGTCTGCATTTCCGAGATTTCGGGATAGGTGTTGCCCAGACGGCAACCGCGGTGGCCCAACATCGGATTCACTTCGTGCAGCGATTTGACCTTACGTTTGACGACCTCGACGGAAACTCCCATGACGGCCGCCATCTCCTCCTGCCCTTTCTCGTCCTGCGGCACGAATTCGTGCAAGGGCGGATCCAACAGACGTACCGTGACCGGCAGGCCCTGCATGGCTTCGAAAATTCCTTCGAAGTCGGTCCGTTGCAACGGCAGCAGTTTAGCCAGTGCCTCCCGGCGGCCTTCGGTGGTTTCGGCCAGAATCATCTCGCGCATCGGGATGATTTTGTCGCCTTCGAAGAACATGTGTTCGGTGCGGCAGAGGCCGATGCCCTGCGCGCCGAATTTGCGCGCGATGACGGCGTCGTGCGGCGTGTCGGCGTTCGTGCGGATTTTCATACGGCCGTATTTCTCGGCCAGTTGCATGAGCATCGCGAAGTTGTCGCTCAGACCGGCTTCTATCGTCGGGATTTCGCCGTCATAGACCTGTCCCGTCGAGCCGTTGAGCGAAATGGCGTCGCCTTCGTGATAGACCTTGCCGTTCATCGTCAGCGTGCGTTTCTTGTAGCTGATGTTGATGGTGCCGGCGCCCGACACGCAGCATTTGCCCATGCCGCGCGCCACGACGGCCGCGTGCGAGGTCATGCCGCCGCGGGCGGTGAGGATGCCTTGCGCCACATACATGCCTTTGAGGTCTTCGGGCGAGGTCTCGGTACGGACCAGAATCACGTGTTCGTCCGGATTCTGACGCACCGCCTCTTCGGCGTCTTCGGCAAAGAAGACGATTTTACCGGAGGCCGCGCCCGGAGAGGCCGGCAGGCCTTTGGCCATGACGGTGGCGGCGTTCAGGGCCGCCTTGTCGAATACGGGGTGCAGCAGTTCATCGAGTTTGTTCGGCTCAATGCGCAACAACGCGTCTTTTTCGTCGATAAGTCCCTCTTTGAGCAGGTCCATCGCAATCGTCACCATGGCTTCGCCCGTCCGTTTGCCGTTGCGCGTCTGCAACATCCAGAGCTTGCCTTCCTGAATCGTGAATTCCATGTCCTGCATGTCGCGGTAATGCAGTTCGAGCGTATGCTGCAGGTTCCAGAGTTCTTTGTAAATCGTCGGCATCGATTCTTCGAGCGACGGGTATTTGGCGGCGCGTTCCTTTTCGTCGATGCCTTGCAGCATGGCCCAGCGTTGCGAGCCGAGTTTGGTGATTTCCTGCGGCGTGCGGATGCCGGCCACAACGTCCTCGCCCTGCGCGTTGATCAGGTATTCGCCGTTAAATTTATTCTCGCCCGTAGCCGCGTTGCGCGAAAAGCAGACGCCCGTGGCCGAGGTGTTGCCCATGTTGCCGAACACCATGGCCTGCACGTTGACGGCCGTTCCCCATTCGGCCGGGATGTTGTTGAGCCGGCGGTAAAGAATGGCGCGGTCGTTCATCCAGCTGTCGAAAACGGCGATGATCGCGCCCCACAGCTGTTCCCACGGATCGGTCGGGAAATCTTTGCCCGTATTGTCCTTGACGGCCTGTTTGAACCGTTTTACGAGCAGTTGCAGGTCGTCGGTCGTCAGGTCGGTGTCCAGTTCGATGTGTTTGGCTTCCTTGACTTCTTCTATGATGGCTTCGAACGGGTCGATGTCGTCTTTGGACGTCGGTTTCATGCCCAGCACCACATCGCCGTACATCTGCACGAAGCGGCGGTAGGAATCCCAGGCAAAGCGCGGGTTGCCCGTTTTTTTGCTCAAGGCTTCGACCACGGTGTCGTTGATGCCGAGGTTCAAAATCGTGTCCATCATGCCGGGCATGGAGGCGCGGGCGCCGGAGCGTACCGAGAACAGCAGCGGATTCACGGCGTCACCGAATTTGGATTTCATGAGGTTTTCCACATGCGCCACGCCGGCGGTCACTTCCGGATGGATGATTTTGATGAGCGCGTCTTTCCCTACATTATTATAGGCCGTACACATTTCGGTCGTTATCGTGAATCCCGGGGGAACCGGAAGACCTATCAGGTTCATTTCCGCCAAGTTGGCGCCTTTCCCTCCCAAGAGGTTGCGCATATCGGCCTTCCCTTCGGCTTTCTTGTCGCCGAAGAGGTAAACGGTTTTGAGTTGTTCTTTAGGCATCTTTTTGTAGATCAGATTATTGTGACGAATTCCTTAAAATTATCGCAAAGATAGCGAAAAGTGAGCGCAGAAGCAAGTAAATTAAGCGGAAACGTTTTGGCGACGCAGTCGCATACGAAAACGAGATGAACGCAAAATTTATTTTGTCGTTTTCTCGTTTGCGTATGGTTATATCGCACACGAAGTGTAGCGATAAACGTTTCCGAATGGCAGCCGGTGCTTGTTTATGCCGAACTGCCTCCTATCTTCAGGACGAAGTCATAAAGATAGCGAAAAGTGAGCGCAGAAGCAAGTAAATTAAGCGGAAACGTTTTGGCGACGCAGTCGCATACTGTCGCGCACGGTCCGTTTGCTTATGTCGGTCTGTCTTTATATATTTGCCCTATCAAACTTAAAAAAATACAGCAATGAAAAAATTATTGTTCTTAAGCGCTTTCGCTTTGATGGCTTTGGTCGGTTGCAAATCCAACACGCAGAACGACCAGGCGGTTGAAAGCAACGCCACGGAAGCCGTCGCGCCGGCCTGCGCCCATCAGCATGACCAGGCCTGTTGCGACATGGAAAAACCCTGCTGCAAGGCTGCGGCTGAATGTAAATGCCTTAAAGACGGCGGCAAATGCGAATGCAACTGCGCCGAAGGCAAATGCTGCTGCGAAAACTGCAAGGGCGAATGTTGCAAAAAGGATGGCGTGAAGGCTTGCATGAAGCATGATTCCGCTTGCGCGGCGCACAAGGATTGCCGGAAGGAATGCCCGAAAGCGGAAGGCAAAGTTTGCGAACAGCACAAGGAATGCCAGAAGAAATAAGGTTCAAGACAAAATCTGTCTTGAATGGATTTTAGGATTCTGTTGAAAAAGAGGAGCTTGAAAATCGGCTCCTCTTTTTTTTATAAAAAAGTCGTTTTTTTTGCTGAAAAATTTTGCGGAAATCAAAATAAGTACTACTTTTGCATCCTCAATTCGAAGGGAGCTTAGCTCAGTTGGTTCAGAGCGTCTGCCTTACAAGCAGAGGGTCGGGGGTTCGAATCCCTCAGCTCCCACAGCGGAAAGCCACTTACAGCAATGCGAGTGGTTTTTTTTATGCAAAGGGATCATAGCTCAGTTGGTTTAGAGCGCTTGCTTGACAGGCAAGAGGTCTGCGGTTCGAATCCGCATGGTCCCACATCCGAATGATTGAACCGAAAAGCCTCGCCCGACCCGGCGGGGCTTTGTTTTAGTAACGGTGTGTCATAAAGGCCAATCTGCTGCGTCATTATCGGGATTCGGGCTCAGCCACGTACTTGTAGTACGCTCCTTTGCCCTCGCCCTCAATGCCTTGCATCTTGACCTCTCTGAAACACCTTGAAAAGGCGCGTTTTCGTTAAGCCGAATGTCCGTGCAAGGCGAAAGTCCGTGCGAGTCGAACGCAAAACAAGTTCGCTTGATTTTGCCGAGGCGATGCCTGGCTTCATTGAAAATAGCGGAATGGAACTTGTTCCAATTCCCAAGCCGCCGAACCTCAAGGAAGGTTGTGTTATGAACCGTTTGATAGACAGAAAGAAAAATACCATTCAGCTTTCTCCCGAAGTTTCCTATGCGCATATTTTCAAGATTGCGTTTCCGGTTATTTTGGGGCAGTTGGCGCAGAATGTCATCAGTTTGGCCGACACGATGTTTCTCGGGCATGTGGGCGAAACCCAGTTGGCGGCGGGCGCGTTGGCCGCCATTTTCTATCAGGTGGCCGTCATGTTCATGACGGGCTTCGGCATCGGCACGCAGATATTGATAGCCCACCGCATGGGCGAAGGCTTGCCCCGCAGTGTCGGCCGTTTCTTTTTCCATGCCGTCTGCTTCATGTTGGTGGCGGCCCTGTCGGTCTTCCTGTTGTTCAAGGGTTTCGGCAGTCTGATGCTGACCGGTATGATCCGCACACCCGAAGTGCGCGCCGCCGTGGACGAATACCTGCAGTGGCGCGTCTATGGCCTGCCGTTCGCGTTCGTTTCCATCTGTTTCAACGCCTTTTATGTCGGTACGGCGCGCACGCGGACGATTTCGGTGGCCACGCTCACGATGGGCGGCGTCAACGTATTGCTGGACTATCTGCTGGTTTTCGGCGTCGGGCCGTTCCCGGAACTGGGCATGCGCGGGGCGGCCCTGGCCTCGGTCGTCGCCGAAGCCGTCGGCATGGGCGTCTATATCGTCGTTTCGCTCATAAACCGCGACAACCGAGACCGCTTCCGCCTGTTCTCCCCTTTTCCGCTGCGCGGTTTCGTGTTCGGCAAGATGCTCCATATGGCCTATCCGATTATGCTGGAGTATCTGATTTCGTTCGGCAACTACTTTATTTTCTTTTTGATGATAGAGCGGCTTGGCCAGCATCCGTTGGCCGTGGCCAATATCACGCGCAGCCTCTATACGATTTTCCTGTTGCCCACTTGGGGCTATACGGCCACGGTCTCGTCGCTGACGGCCTTCCTCTGCGGGCGGAAGCGGCCGGAGGAAATCGGCCTGCTCGTGCGGCGGTGCATGCTGTTGGGCGTCGTTTCGGTCAGCGTGCTCATCCTGCCCTATCTGCCGTTGCACGACCTCGTGCTCTCCTGCTTTACGGGCGACGCCGGCCTGCGGGCCGAGGCGTTCCGTCCGTCGATCGTGGCCATCGCCGCCACTTATCTCATGGTGTGGGCGCAGATGATATTCAACAGCATTCTGGGGCGCGGCAAGACCGGTGCCGGCTTTGCAATAGAACTGGTGACAATGGCCATATATATATGGGGTATTCCGCCTATACGATCTTGTACCGCCGCGCCTCGGTGGCCTGGGCGTTCACGACCGAATGGGTCTATATTGTGATGCTCGGCCTGCTCTCGCTCGCCTACCTGCGGTGGATGCGGCGGCCAACGCATCATAAAAAGTATCGGATGTTCTGAAATATCTCGGCCGTGAAGCCTGAAACCCTGCCTTACGAAACCGTCAAGCCGTTTGTTGCCATAAAAAAAAGCCCCGCGTGGGCGGGGCGATTGGGATGTGGGTTGGATGTTAGTATTGACGTGTACGAATTTTCCAACCATGGTTAACAAACCACAGGCTGTCTTCGACAGATGCACGCCTCTTTAAAAATATAAACGTTCCGGCACCCGTTGCCTTTGGTGTATAGTCCAAGCGTTCCTGTAACCATTTACGATGTTGTGAAATATTTGTGGTGTTATATGCGATATAATTATTATTGGTTGAATTCACAAAATAAATTATTTTTGTAATACGCGGGTCATTTGCATATTTCATAACATTATCATATTCAAGTGAATCATATCCAATATCCGTTTTCCCAAACGGTAACACCTTTACCGGGTCAATCGGTTCGGCATATGGGTCATCAACCGGTTTATCGCACGACGCCATTAAACCCGCGCCCGCCATCGCCACCATCGGCAATACACGCTTCATTCAATAAGCCCCTTTCGCTTTCCGCACTTTCATCGTCTTCATCGTATATCTCTTTTGATTTAACTTTGATTTTGGTTTTATTTTAATTTTCAAGTTACTAAATTAACACTTCTCCGGCAGAAAAACAAAATTCATGCCCCGCCCTATACCGCTTGGTCCGCCCCACCGGCGGCGTGCCGTCTGCCGGCGGGGCGGCGGAAGCCGGTGGCCGCGCCATAGACGCCCGCGATGATGCAGAGCGCGCCGACGGCGCCGAAACCGCTCATGGGTTCGTGCAGGATCAGGGCCGAAGCCACGGACGTGAAGATGGGCGAAAGGTAGATGTAGGGCGTCACGGTCAATGCGCCTAACTCGCGCACGGCCTTGTTCCACGAGAGGTAGCAGATCATCGAGGCCACGACGCCCAAAAACAGCAGGTTGCCCCATACGACGGGGCGCGCCAGCGTTTCGGGCGCGTAGTGCAGGGGCTCGTAGAGGAAGTACGGCAGAATCGTCAGCAGGCCGTAGCCGAAGACCTTGCGCGTGAGGAAACGGTTGCCGTAACGCTTCTCCATGTCTTTGAGCAGGAGCGTGTAAAACGCCCAGCAGAGCGCGGCGGCGAGGCAGAGCAGGTCGCCTTTGGGCGAGAGCTTGAGGATGAAGCGGCCGTTGAAGATGACGAGCGCGACGCCGCCCAAGGCCAGGACGGAACCGAGGATGAACGTGGTCTTGAACGTCTGTTTCAGCGTCCGGTTGAACAGCCCGATGAGGATGGCGGTAAAGAGCGGCGCCGTGCAGAGGATGAACGCCACCTGCGTGGAGAGCGTATGGTAGAGCGCGGTGTTTTCGGTCAGGAAGTAGAGCGAGCCGCCGCCCAAGCCGAGGCCGACGGCCTTGAGTTCGTCTTGCCAGTTGTCGGCCCGGCGTTTTTCGCCCCGGCTCACCCAAAGCATGAGCAGATAGGCTAACAGAAAGCGGTAGAAGAAAATCGAGGCCGGATTCAAGCCGTTGTTCAGCAGGATTTTCGTGGCGATGAACGTCGTGCCCCAGACGCCGACGGTCAGGAGCGCGACGGTATGATAAAAGGCTTTTGGGAAATGTTTGCGCGACATGGTGGCAAAGATACGGAAAATTTTGCCTACCTTTGTAGGCTAGACCTGTCCGGACAAGTCGGACGGGCGACGAAATTAACGATACAAAGCAACCATTATGGCTTATACGCCCCAATCTCCCCGTGCCGGCGGCCCGCGTCGTCCGGCCGGTTCCCGCGGAGAGCGCCCCGCCGGCGGCTCCCGCCCCCGTCGTTCCGACCGTAATGACGAAGAACGCGAGGAACGCCGCTCCGCCCGCCCGGAACGTGCGCCGCGCCGCTTCGACCGCGAAGACCGCCCTGCCCGCTCCGCCGGGCATTTCGAGCGTAGCGAGCGTCCGGGCCGTGTGTCCCGCCGCTTCGATGGCGAAGAACGTTCGTCGCGCCCTGCCCGTTTCGACCGCGAAGAACGTTCGTCGCGCGGCACCCGCTCCGCCGGTCGCTTCGACCGAAAGGAACCGCGTTCCAACCGTAGCGGCGAGCGCTTCGAACCGAGCCGCCGCCCCGCCCCGCGCGCCAAAACCGCCGACACGCCCGAACGGGCGGCCGCCAAGAAATCCGGCGCCATCCGCCTCAACCGCTACATCGCCCTTTCCGGCATCTGCTCGCGCCGCGAGGCCGACGAACTGATCGCCACGGGTGCCGTGACGGTCAACGGACAGATCTGCACGGTCATGGGCACGCTCGTCCGGCCGGAAGACAAGGTGGTCGTGGGCGGTCAGAAACTCAAGGCGGAAAAGAAAGTCTATCTGCTCATGAACAAGCCCAAGGGCTATATCACGACGCTCGACGACCCGCAGCAGCGGCATACGGTCATGGAACTCATAGGGGACGCCTGTTCCGAGCGCATCTACCCCGTCGGACGGCTCGACCGCAATACGACGGGCGTACTCCTGTTTACGAACGACGGCGATATGGCCAAGAAACTGACGCATCCCTCGCACGGCGCGCGCAAGATTTACCATGTGGGACTGGACAAGCCGTTCGCCAAAGCCGATATGGAGGCCTTGCTCAAAGGCTTGACGCTGGACGACGGCCCCGTGGAGGTGGACGACGCCGAATATGTGGAAGACACGCACCGCAAGGAAGTGGGCGTGCAGATTCATTCGGGCCGCAACCGCATCGTGCGCCGTATCTTCGAGCACCTCGGCTACAAGGTCTGCAAGCTCGACCGCGTACTCTTCGCCGAACTGACCAAGAAGAACCTTTCACGCGGCGAGTGGCGCTTTTTGACCGAAGCCGAAGTGCGTTACCTTAAAATGCAAAAATAACGCAACCCCTTTCGTCCGATGCGGCGCGTCTGGAAAATCCTGGCTTGGAGTCTCGGCTCGTTGGCGGGGCTGTTTCTGCTCGTTGCGGGCGGCTTGGCCGCCTATTTCCATTTCCATAAGGACGGCATCCGGCAGGTCGTGCTCAACGAACTGAACCAGGTGTTGGTCGCGCCCGTCAGCGTCGAAAAGGTGGAGGTGGGCCTGCTCCATACGTTTCCGTCCGTTTCGGTCGAATTCCGGCGCGTGCAGGGCATGGGGCGGCAGAAAGAGGATCCCGAACCCCTGTTTATGGCCGAGCGCATCTTTCTGCATTTCAACCTGCTCTCTATGCTCAAAGGCGACTTTGAGGTCGAGGAAATCGAGGTGGCGGGCGGCGAGTTCAATCTGAAACGCTATGCCGATCTGAGCAACAACTATATCATCTGGCGATACAACCCGGAGGCCAAGACGATTCGGTTCAGGCTGCGTAAAATCGTTTCCAAGAATACGTTGGTGCGCTATCAGGATTTGGATTCGCATCTGGACGTGCAGTTCCTGTGCCGCAACATACAGGCTTCCGGCCTGTTCGACGGGCATCGTCAGGATTTCAACGTCAAGGGCAGTTATCATTTGCAGAAACTGACGGCCGGCGAACGCGTCTGGTTGCGCGACCGGTTCGGCCGGCTGAATATGGCGTTGACGCACGATGCGGCCCGTCAGGTCTTTACGCTGACCAAGAGCGATATCGCCGTTGAGAATCTGCATTTCGCTTTGGCCGGCAACATGGCTTACGATCCGGAGGTGCTGCTTAACAATACGATGGATTTGCGTTTGGAGGCCAAGCAACTGGATATAGCCGCCCTGCTGCCCTATTTGCCGGCGGACCGGATGCCGGATTGGCTGGCGGCTTACGATTTGAAGGGGCGACTCGATGTGAAGGCCCGTGTGAACGGCTGCTATAAGTACCGCGACTGGGGGCTTCGGCTCGATTATGCGTGCCGTAACGGACAGATCCGGCACAAGGCCAGCGGTTTGAGTTTGGAAAAGATACAGGCGTCGGGATTCTATACGAACGGTTTGATTCAGTCAAACGGACAGAATCAAACTCGCTTGAACCCTGCCGTGGCGCAAAAACGCGCCTTGAAAAGGAACGGTGCGGCGCGGACATCGCAGCTGCATGTCGAATCATTGGCGGCGCAAATGGGCAAAGGGCGGATTTCGGGGCGTGTGGATATCCGGGACTTCGAGGCGCCGACCATCGACTTTTCGGGCCGGATTACGGGCGACGTGGCCGAATTCAGCCGTTTCGCCGGGCAGGACGAGGCGGTAAAGGTGGCCGGCACCGCGGACTTGGCTATCCGTTACCGCAATACGTTCTCCTCTTTCGACCTCCGCCGGTGGACGGAAAAGGAAATAGCCGCCGCGGATTGCGAGGCGCGCCTGCAGTTGGCCGATTTCTCGTTGGCCATGCCGCAAAGCTATGCGTTTACCGTATCGACCGATAGTGCGGACGTTGTTTTTTCTTCCAGTGCCTTAACGCTTTCCCCGTGTTTACTTAAATTAAATAATCAGATGCTGAAAGCGCGGATTCATATCGAGAATCTGTTGCCCTATTGGCTGTCGCCGACCGAGAATCTGTATGTGAGCGCGGAGGCGGTGGCCGAGGCCGTGCGGTTGGCAGACTGGGCCTATCTGACGGGCAATCCTGCGAAAACCACGACTTCCGGCAAGACGGAGGCGGCTTCGGCCGCATCTTCGGTCTGGCGCAAGCGCTTGCTGGACCATCTGCATCTGACGTTCGCCCTACAGGCCGGTTTTGTTTACGAGGCGCATGGTCCGTTTGAGAATCTGAGCGGCCGCGTCCATTATACGCCCGCCTATCTGCAGTTGGACGATTTGGCGTTCGAGGCCTACGGCGGCCGGCTGGCGGGGAACGTCCGGCTGGATTTCGGTCCGGCGGACAGCCTCAGTCTGGCGATGTCCGGCCATTTGGATTCGGTGCGGATTGAGAAGATTTTTGCGGCTTTCAACGATTTCGGACAGCGGCAGATCCGCGCCGGTCAGGTCAAAGGGGCGTTGGATATGGATTTCGAGATGCGGGCGGCCTGGAGTCCGGAACGCAGGTTCGATGCGGGGAAACTCGTTTTCAGTTCGGATCTGCACCTGTGGAACGGCGCGTTGCATCAGGTCGCGGCCCTGCAGAAACTCTCCAAGTTTACGGGGGAAGCCGATTTGGAGCATATCCGTTTCGCCGACCTGCGCAACCATATCGACATCGCCGACCGTCAGGTCGTCATTCCGCGCATGACCATAGAATCGTCGTTGTTGAATCTCGATTTCAGTGGCTTGCATCGTTTCGACAATACGGTGGATTACCGCATTGACATAGAACTGTCCGACTTTTTGAGCCGTCGTCGCAAGCAACGCGCGTTGGAAAAGGAATTGGGCTTGGTGGTGACGAATACCGAACGCTTGCGGTTGCCGATTCAAATCGTCGGGCCGATTTCAGACCCGACGATTCGTTACGATATGGCGGCGGCGCGCGAACACCGTCAGGAGAAATTCGCGCGGGAACGCGAGCAAATCAAGGCGGCGTTCGCCGCCGAGCGGCAGCGTGCGCGTAAAACCGACGGACGCAAGCCGGCTCCCCTGCCGCCCGTAACGGAACGCGGCGGATTCGTTATCGAATTTGAAGATGACGCGGTGCGGCCGTCCACAGCGGCCGATACGTCGAGCCAAAGACCGGCGGTTTCGCCTGAACCGGCAGTCTCCCGTTCCCGTAAGAAGAAAACAGCCCCCAAGCGCGATACGATGCCCGCCGACCCGGTACCTGTCATCATAGAATGGGACGAATGATCCGGCGGGCGCGGTTCGCTCGGGCCGCCGGCCGCGCGTTTATCCGGAATCCGGTCAGAGTTTCAAGTCAATATAAACCGGCAGATGGTCGCTGTAGCCACCGTGATAAACCGGCCCCACAAATGTTCTGAACGGCTTTCGGCCGAAATACGTCTTGTCTTCCGTCAACAGGAAATCGCGGTCGAAAATCGCCGCGCGCCGTGGGGGCCGCGTCTGCCCTTTGGCGTTACGGCGGCCGCCCTGCCCTGTGGGTATTTGCGGCTGGCAGACTTGAAAAAGCGGTCGGCTTACGATTATATGGTCTATGAGGCTCCAGGCCTCGCGGTATTTGTGGCTGCCGGCCTCCGGTGGAAAATCGGCCATGAGGTGGATATAAGGCGCGTCTGCCGGCAGGGCGGCCGCCTCGGACGGCTGGATGGCCGAGGCCGGAACAAAGCCGATGCTTTCGCTCAGGGCCGCCTCGTCGGCCGTAGCGTTGAAGTCGCCCATCGCCAGCAGATAGGCCTGCGGATGCCGGCTCCGAATGCTGTCCATCGCCTGCCGGAGGGTCCGGCCGGCCAGTCTGCGGCGGCTGTCGGTCGCCAAGGCACCGCCGAATTTGGACGGGAAATGCACGACGAATAGGTGGAGCGTGTCGCCGGAAGCGCGGACGCGGGCCTGTACGGACAGAATATCGCGGGTGTGGAATACGTCCGCACCGCCGTCCTGCCCCACGGGCAAAGGTTTGGCATGCAGTATTTCCAGACGGTCGGCCCGGTAGAGCAAAGCGACGTCTATGCCGCGGCGGTCGGGCGAATCGAAATGGACGAAACCGTACCCATCGTAGCGCAAGGGCGTCCCCAGGCAGAGTTGTTGCAGGACACGGGCATTCTCCACTTCGGCCAAGCCGATGCAGAGCAACGGGATTTCGGCATCCAAGGCCGCGATGACCTTGAAGATGCGGTTACATTTGGTTTCGTATTTCGCCCAACTCCAGTGGCGGCTGCCGGTCGGCGTATAGTCTTCGTCCGCGATATTGGTGTCGCGTGTGGGGTAAAACAGGTTTTCCACATTGTAGAACGCGATGCGGCCGGTTAAAGGGGCGGCGGAATCCAGCATGCCGGGGGCGGCCTCCTTGACCGCCAAGACCGTGTCGGTCCTCGGCCGGAGGCTTGTTTCAACAGTCGGTCGGGCGATGGCCTCCGGCGACATGCCGGCGGTCCACCAAAGGCCAATCTGGAGCATCATAAATCGTATCGACTTCATTTCTTGAACTTTTTTAAGGATTTTAAATTGGCCGTCACCGGCGGCTTGTTTAGTTTTGCCGTGTGGTTCGGAAAGCATGGCGGAACCGCTTGCATCGGCCCGCCTTGTGATCCGGTCCGGAGACGGACGGCCAACCATGATATATAAATATACGTTCAAATTTCAAAACAGATGAAAAAAAAAGAATTTCTAGAACAGGCTAGCGTTTATGCCCAAGATCTCCGGAACTATCTGATGTCGCATCTCAACGACCGCGAGACGGCGGCCGATCTGGCGCAGGACTGTATTCTTCAGGCGGCGGACCTGTACGACCGCCACCGGTATGATGCCGATAAATCGCTTAAAAATTGGCTGTTTTGCATGGCTTATTCGCGTTTGGTGGATCATATACGCCGGCAGGCGAATAGCCGTCGGCATCTCAGCCTGTACCCAGATAAGATTCGGGAGGCCTTGGGTTGGGAAAGCCCGGAAGCGGATGCCGCGTCTTGGTTTCAGACATCGCCGCGTTTGCAGCCGTTTGGCGGCAAGCCCTCGACGTCTTCCTTCAAGGCTACTTATGTCAGGCGGTTGTTGCAGACGGGTTTCGACGGTCTTCCGGTCTCGCCCGCCCAACGCCGATTGTTGCAGTTGCGGTATGTGGAACGGTTGACTTATAAGCAAATCGCGACGCGGCTTAACGAGCCTTTGTCCACGGTCATGAGCCGCCATGCCTATGCCATGCGTCTGTTGCGTGGCGACTATGTGATGGTGTGTCGTCGCCGGCAGAAGCATCGGTCTGCCTCGTCCGATACGCCGTATTGATTATTTTCGTAATATTGCACTATGAATCATACCGACATAGCCATCGAAATCGGCCGCCTGTTGAGGGCGCGGCACGCGACCGTCGCCACGGCCGAGAGTTGTACGGGCGGCTATATCGCGCACCGCCTTACGGGCGTGGCCGGCAGCTCGGCTTATTTTCTTGGGAGCGTGGTCGCGTATGCCAATGCCGTTAAATCAGGCCTGCTGGACGTGCCGGAGGAACTTATCGCGCGCGTGGGGGCCGTCAGCCGCGAGGTGGTGGAAGCCATGGCCGCGGGCGCGTGCCGCCGTATCGGCAGCGACTATGCCGTCGCGACGTCCGGTATCGCCGGCCCGGGCGGCGGTACGCCCGAAAAGCCCGTCGGCACGGTTTGGATGGCCGTCGCCTGCCCCGATGGCCGATGCGTCAGTAGCTGTCGTCATTTCGGTGATTTGCCGAGGCTGGATATCATAAAAGCCGCGGCCGACGAGGCCTTGTGTCTGTTGAAATCCCAATTGCCTTGAAGACTTGAAGACTTGAAGCGAGATGATAAAAGAAAAGGCCGGCTCCGTTTGGAGTCGGCCTTTTTCAATGAGTCCGGTTAAAAATTAGAACAGCAGGTCGTCGCCCGGATTGGCCGGTGTTTCGGACTGGGCCGGCGTTTCGTTCGACATTTGGCTGCGCAGTTTGGGCGCGGACAAGGTCGGGGCCGATTCGCGTTCCCGACGGTCGCCTCTGTCGCGGCGATCGCCGCGGTCTTCGCGCGGACGGCGTTCGCGCGGTTCCGGTTCTTTGTAACCTTCCGGTTTGGGCGTCAAAACCTTGTGCGAGAGTTTGAGCTTACCCGTTTTCGGATCCACGTCAATCAATTTTACATCGATTTCATCGCCTTCCTTGAGCATGTCTTCCACTTTTTCCAAGCGTTTCCAGCTCATTTCGGAGATATGCAACAGACCGTCCTTGCCGGGCAGGATTTCCACGAAAGCGCCGAACGGCTGGATATTGCGTACCGTACCATGGTAAACCTCGCCCACTTCGGGTACGGCCGTAATGGCGTTGATGCGTTCCAAAGCCGCGTCGATGCCGTCCTTGTTGCTGCCGGCGATATCGATGATGCCGAATTCGCCCACTTCTTCAATGGCGATTTGGGTGCCGGTCTCGCGTTGCAGTTCCTGGATGACCTTGCCGCCCGTGCCGATGACGGCCCCGATGAATTCGCGCGGAATCGTAATCTGGATGATGCGCGGCGCATGCGGCTTGTAGTCGGCGCGCGGTTCGGACAATACCTCCAGCATTTTGCCGAGGATATGGGCGCGGCCCTGTTTGGCCTGCATCAAAGCCTTGGCCAAAATATCATACGACAGACCGTCGATCTTGATATCCATCTGACAGGCCGTGATGCCGTCGCGCGTACCGCAGACCTTGAAGTCCATATCGCCCAAGTGGTCTTCGTCGCCGAGGATATCGGACAAGACGGCGTAGTTGCCGGTTTCGGGGTCGGTGATCAAGCCCATCGCGATACCGGAAACCGGTTTGCTGATTTTGACACCGGCGTCCATCAACGCGAGGCAGCCGGCGCAGACCGTCGCCATCGAAGAAGAACCGTTCGATTCCAGAATATCGGAAACGACACGGATGGTATAAGGATTGTCGGCCCCCGTCGGCAACACCTGTTTCAAGGCGCGCATGGCCAGGTTGCCGTGACCCGTCTCGCGGCGGCTCGTGCCGCGCTGCGGTTTGACTTCGCCCGTGGCGAAAGACGGGAAATTATAGTGCAACAGGAAATTGTTCTTACCTTCGATAATCGCGCCGTCTATCGTCTGTTCGTCCAATTTGGAGCCTAACGTAACGGTCGAAAGCGACTGGGTCTCGCCCCGCGTGAAGATGGCCGAACCGTGGGCGGACGGCAGATAGTCGGTCTCGCACCAAATGGGACGGATGTCTTCGAGGCCGCGGCCGTCCAGACGGATTCTTTCTTTGAGAATCATGTCGCGGACCGCCTTGCGGTGTACGTCGTGGAAATAGCGGGAAATCATGAATTCCTTGCCTTCCAACGTTTCCGGCGTAAAGTTCTCGGCAATGAAGTCGGCCTTGATCTGGTCGATCTTCTGTTGACGGACTTTTTTGTCGGCCACGCATTCGCGGGCGGCGTCATAGCATTTTTGATACGTCTTTTCTTCTACGAGGCGACGCAAATCGTCATCGTTCGTCTCGTGGTTGTATTCACGTTTGGCTTTGCCCACTTCCTTGGCCAGTTCCATCTGAACCTGGCACTGAACCTTGATGGCTTCATGGGCCGTCTTCAAGGCTTCGATCATGATTTCTTCCGAAACCTCTTTCATTTCGCCTTCCACCATCGAGATGTCGTCGATGGTCGCGCCGACCATGAGTTCCAGTTCGGCACGTTCCAAATCGGTCGTCGAGGGGTTGATGACGAACTGGCCGTCGATGCGCGCCACGCGCACCTCCGAAATCGGGCCGTGGAACGGAATGTCCGAAACCGTCAGCGCGGCCGAAGCGGCCAAAGCGGCGAAGGCGTCGGGCTGGGTGTCGCGGTCACCCGAAATCAACGTGACCAAAACCTGCGTTTCAGCGTGGTAATTATCCGGGAACAACGGACGTAAAGCCCGGTCAATCAAACGGGAAATCAATATTTCGTATTCAGAAAGACGCGCTTCCCGTTTGAAGAAACCGCCCGGGAAACGGCCTACGGCCGCATATTTTTCCTGATAATCGACGGTCAGCGGCATGAAATCCACGTTCTCGCCGGCTTCCGCCTTGCTGCAGACCGTGGCTAAAATCATCGTGTTGCCGCATTTGACTACGACCGAACCGTCGGCCTGTTTGGCCAGTTTGCCGGTTTCAATCGTCACCTCCCGGCCGTCCGGGAGATTGAATTTTTTTTGAATTCCTAACATAACAACAAATTTAACTACTGTATCTTAATAAAATCTCGTGTGTTTTCCGAAATGACATGCGGTGCCCGTAAGATGAAATCCGCCGGACGCCCGTCGGCGACGGGCCGGAAACGGGCGGACTAAAAATAGAAAAAAAGGCAATTACACCAACATAATTGCCTTTTTTCTATCTTACAGCACGTGGGTTTACTTACGCAAACCGAGTTCTTTCAGGATATTTCTGTAACGTTCGATGTCCACTTTCTTGAGGTATTCGAGCAACTTCTTGCGTTTGCCGACCAAATTAACCAACGCGCGGTTCGTGAATTTGTCGTTATGATGCTCTTTCACATGTTGCGTCAGGTGCAGGATACGCGCCGTAAACAACGCGATTTGACCTTCTACGCTACCGGTATTCGTGGCGGCACCGCCGTGTTTCTTGAAAATTTCCTGTTTCTGTTCAGCCGATAAGTACATAACTACCTGTGTCTGTTTTAGTATCCTATATTACTTTTACAATTCCCATTTGGGAGCGCAAAAGTAACATATTTTTTTGTAAACTGCAAATAAATTATTTCGCGCACAAAGCCGCCAACGCAATCGAGTACAGTTTTACCTTTTCGCTGTCGCCGCGCGACGAGAGGATGCACGGTACTTTCGCACCGACCACCATCGCGCCCAAATCGCCTTTGCAGAATTTGGTGTGCATCTTATAGAACACGTTGCCCGATTCGATGTTCGGGAACAGCAAGCAGTCGGCATCGCCGCCTACTTGTCCGCCGATTTTCTTGATTTCGCAGGCTTCCTTGTCAATGGCCACATCCAAGGCCAACGGACCGTCCACGAACGCGCCCTTAATCTGGCCTCTGTCGGCCATTTTGGAAATCAAGGCGGCGTCCACGCAAGCCTGCATACCGGCCGACATCTGTTCGGTGGCCGCGATAACCGCTACTTTCGGTTTTTCGATGCCGATCATTTTGGCCGTCGAAATCAAGTAGTTGCAAATCGCTACTTTCTGTTTCAAATCCGGCGCCGGAATAATGGCCATGTCGCTTACGACCAAAAGTTTGTGGTAAAACGGGTTCTGCATGACGGCCACGTGGGTCAGCATGGCTTTGGATCCGGGCATCAGGCCTTTTTCCTTGTTCAGAATGGCCCGCATATATTTGTCGGTGCTCACCAAGCCTTTCATCAATAAATTGCCTTCGCCGTCGTTGATCAATTTAACCGCCAGGGCCGCCGCCTTGTTTTCGTCGGCTTCCTGCACGATTTTGAATTTCTTGACGTCGATGCCTTCTTCCTGGCATACTTTCGCGATTGTCGCTTCGTCACCTACCAAGGTAGCCTCTACAATCCCGAGGTCAATAGCCTTGCTTACGGCGCCGATGGTGTGGGAGTCGTTGGCGTAGGCCGCTACCAAACGTTTTTTGTCCTTGCTCCGAAGAAGCTCGAACATTTGATCTAATTTATTGATTACCATATTTGTAATTGTTTATAAATTCTTAATCAGGTTGCGTGTTTCCCGTAAAAGACCGCAAAGGTACTAAAAATATCGGTAATAATGGGCGTATAAAAAAAGGCGGCCTCGTTGAAACGGAGCCGCCTTTAACAGAGGAATGGAAAAAACTAGCGTACTTCTTTGATTAAAGACTTACCCAGTTCTATCGCCTTCTCGTTTTCCGGAATCAAATTGTGGTGACGGGCCGGCAAGGATTTTTCCAAACCTTTGTGGATGAATTCGGCTTGAAGCAACGGTTTTACTTTCAGAAAACCGCCCAATACGATCATGTTGAACACTTTGCTCAAGCCCATTTCGTTGGCCGCGTCGTTGGCCGCAATCGTATAGACTTTAATGTCTTTGCGTTCCGGGTGACGCGTGATGCCGTTGGGATCGTAAATCAGGCAGCCGCCGGGTTTGACCGCGCTTTCGAATTTGTCCATCGACTGCTGGTTGAGCACGATGGCCGTATCGAAAGCATTGATGACGGGAGAGGAAATGCGTTCATCGCTGATGATGACCGATACGTTGGCCGTACCGCCGCGCATTTCAGGACCGTAGGAAGGCATCCAGCTGACCTCCTTGTTTTCCATCACGCCCGAGTAGGCCAGGATTTTGCCCATAGACAATACCCCTTGCCCACCGAATCCTGCTATAATAATTTCTTCTGTCATTGTTTTGTGATTTTAGCGTGAATAATCCCTTATCTTACCAATTGGCCATCTACTTTGATGTCGCCCGGCTTGAAGTATTCGAACACGTTCTCCACCATCCATTTGTTGGCGTCGGTCGGTTTCATCTTCCAACCGGAGTTGCAGTTCGACATGACTTCGATGAAGGTCAGACCGCCTTTGTTGGCCATCTGGTCTTCGATGCCTTTCTTGATCGCTTTCTTCAGCGTGCGGACGGCCGCGGCCGTATGTACCGAATGACGCGAAACGTTGCGGACACCGTTGAGTTGCGCAATCATTTCCGTGATGCGCAACGGCCAACCCACCTTATTGACATCGCGACCGTAGGGGCTCGTGGCGGTCTTCATGTCTTCGAGCGTCGTAGGCGCCATCTGACCGCCGGTCATACCGTAAATCGCGTTGTTCACGAAAATCATCAGGATGTTTTCGCCGCGGTTGCAGGCATGAATCGTTTCAGCCGTGCCTATGGCCGCCAAGTCGCCGTCGCCCTGATAGGTGAAGACGAACTTTTCGGGCATGAGGCGCTTGACGGCCGTCGCCAACGCGGGCGCACGTCCGTGGGCCGCTTCCTGCATATCCACGTTCATATAATTGTAAGCGAAAACCGAGCAACCTACCGGCGCGATGCCGATGGTCTTTTCCTGAAGACCCATTTCGTCTACGACTTCCATCAAGGTACGGTGTATGGTACCGTGACCGCAACCGGGACAGTAGTGCAGGACATTATCGGTCATGAGAGCGGTTTTCTTGTAAACCAAGTTCTCGGGTGTGCAAATGTTTGATGCCATACAACCTCCTATAATAATTTTGTTTCTAATGCGTTAACTACTTCATCCGGGTTGGGGATGATACCGCCTACACGACCGTAGAATTCTACTTTCGTTTTGCCGTTCACCGCCAGACGGACGTCTTCCACCATCTGACCCAAACTCATTTCCACCGAGAGGAAGCCTTTGGCTTTTTCAGCCAGACGGGCGATTTCCTTGGTCGGGAACGGGAAGAGCGTGATGGGACGCAACAGACCCACCTTGATGCCTTTGGCGCGGGCCAAATCCACGGCTTTCTGGCAGATACGGGCGCATGAGCCGTAGGCGACAAAGATGTAGTCGGCGTCTTCGCATTGAATCTCTTCAAAGCGGACTTCGTTCTGTTCCACCGCGTTGTATTTTTCCTGCAGGTGCAGAACGTGTCTTTCCTGACTGGCCGCATCCATGTCCAAGGACGTGATGATGTTGTGCTCGCGGTCGGGCGTCTTGCCCACCGTGGCCCAAGGCGTATTCTTGCGGATTTCGGCTTCCGTGAAACGCGGACGCTGTTCCGGCAATACGACCTTTTCCATCATCTGACCGATGACGCCATCCGACAAAATCAACGACGGCATCCGGTATTTGAACGCCAAGTCGAAGCCCAAAGCCACAAAATCGGCCATTTCCTGTACGGAAGAGGGCGCGAGGACGATCAGACGGTAGTCCCCGTGGCCGCCGCCCTTCGTGGATTGGAAATAGTCGGACTGGGCCGGCTGGATCGTACCCAGACCGGGACCGCCGCGTACGACGTTGAGGATAAGGCAGGGCAATTCGGCGCCGGCCATATAGGAAATGCCTTCCTGTTTCAAGCTGAAACCGGGGCTGGACGAAGAGGTCATGACGCGTTTGCCGCAGCAGGCACCGCCGTAAACCATGTTGATGGCGGCCAATTCGCTTTCGGCTTGCAGCACCACCATGCCGGTACGATTTTCGGGACGTTCTTTCATCAAGTATTCCATCACCTCGGACTGGGGCGTGATAGGATAACCGAAATAGCCGTCGCAACCGGCGCGGATGGCGGCCTCGGCGATGGCTTCGTTCCCTTTCATTAAACGTAATTCTTCCATTACTTTTATGCTTTTGTTGTTGTTTTAATTCCTTTTCAAGGCGCGTTTTCCGGTTCCGGCCATGCCCAGGCAAACCGGGTATGGTTTCGGCCTCTTGAAAACGTGGGATTCGCTCCCCTGCTTATTCTTCGATTTTGGCCTTGTAAACCGTGATGACGCCGTCGGGGCAGATCATCGCGCAAGACGCACAGCCGATGCAGGTGTCGCTGATCATCATGGCAAAGTGGTAGCCTTTGCCGTTCACTTCTTTAGACATGCCGATCGTCTTGGTCGGGCAAGCGGTCGTGCAGACTTCGCAACCTTTGCAGCGTTCCTTGTCTACTACGATTTCTCCTTTGATTTTAGCCATAGTATAATTGTTTAGATTGTTTATAAAGTATTGCCGGGTTTGTTTCCGGCGGGTTTTCGCGGTTTTTCGCGGTCGCCTTTTACAGGGCCACCGGCATGACGAGCATGAGGATGTCTTCGGCTTCGTCGGCATTGTTGACCGGCAGCAATATGCCCGCCCGGCTCGGATGCGACATCGCGAGGCAGACTTCCTCGGTCTCGATGTTGTTGAGCATTTCGATGAGGAATTTGGCGTTGAAACCGATTTCTATCGGTTCGCCCTCGTACTGGCATGCGAGTTTTTCTTTGGCCGCGTTCGACTTGGCCACGTCTTCGGCCGAGAGGAGCAGTTCCTTGCCGCTGATTTTCAAGCGCGCCTGGGGAACCGACTGTTCGGCGAAAATCGCGATGCGGCGCAGGGCCGTCAGGAAAGAGGCGCGGTCGATCGTGAGGCGGTGCGGGTTGTCTTTCGGGATGACCGCATCGTAGTTGGGGTATTTGCCATCGATGAGGCGGCAGATAATCTGTACTTTCTCAAACGAGAAGAATACGTTGCGGTCGTTATAGACCATCGTGACGGGCACGTTTTCCTTGCGTAGCGAAAGCACGTTCTTAAGTTGCAACAACGCGCGCTTGGGCACGATGAAATGACCGCTGGCCGCCGCGTGGGCGTCGGTACGGCGATAACGGACGAGCTTGTGGGCGTCGGTGGCCACGAACGTCAGGTTTTCGGGCGAGAGTTCGAAATAGACGCCCGACATAACCATGCGCAATGCGTCGTTACCCGTCGCGAAGACGGTCTTGGAAATCGCGCTCGAAAGCAGGTCGGCCGGCAATTCGGTTTTGCCGAGTTCGCCTTCCACCATCGGGATTTCAGTATAGGCGGCGGGGTCTTCGCCGGCCAGTTTGTAATTGCCGTCCTCGCCTACCGAGATTTCGACGCCGAAATTGTCGTTGTCTATCTGGAACACCATCGGCATGTCGGGGAACGTCTTGACGATTTCCTGCAACATCTTGGAGGGAATGGCCACGCGGCCGTCTTCGTTCGATTCCACTTCAAGCGTCACCATAATCGTGGTTTCGGCGTTGGAGCCGATGATGGAGAGTTCCGAACCCCGCAGGTCGAACAGGTAATTCTCCAGAATGGGCATGGACGTGTTGGTGGAAATGACGCCGCCTACGGCCTGCAGATGTTTGAGCAGAACCTGGCTGTTGACGATGAATCTCATAGAATATAAGGTTTTCGGTATATAATCGCGTTAGGCTTAAAAGCAATGCAAATATACTTTTATTTTGCCGTTTTTACAAATCGGTCTGAAATGGTGGCTCAGCAGTGCGGCCAAGCGATCGTGCCTGTTAAGAAGTTCGGTTTCAAGGCTCGTTGAGGGGATACGTGGCCAGGGCGGCGCGCAGGCGGTCGAGCGGCGGGTAGTTGAGGAAGACCGTGTCGCGCGTGCGGAGGGGGGCGGCCGGACGATGGCCCTTGACGGCGGCCGGCACGGTATGGCGGTCCAGAATGCCGCAGAGGCGGAACCAGTCGGCCCGGCCGGCCGTGTCGTAGAGCGTGTAGGCGGTCAGGCGCGTGCTGTCGCCGGCGGTGGAGACGACCGAGAAGACGGCGGCGGGCGGCGCGTTCAGGGCTGTTGCGAGGGCGGCCGAGTCGGCCGGTTCGGCGTAGCGGTCGAAACGTACGCCGCGGAAAGCCGACAGGGCGGCTTCAGGGCTTCCGGAGGGGGAGGCCGCCCCCTCCGCCGGTTGGGGATGGAACGGGCGGTCGGCCGGCGTCGTCCCCGCGGCGGCCGTTGGCGGCGTATAGACGAAACGCCGGCCGTCGGCGGACTGCCATTCGGCCCGGGCGATGTCATAATAATAGTAGTGGGATATCCAGCGGTCGCGCCAGTGCCGGAGGGCGGTCGTGCAGTCCGCCGCGAGGGCGGCTTCCCCGCCCTCGCCCGCCCGCCTCGGATCGTAGAGGCGGCTGTAAAGGCGTCGGCTGTCCCGCAGGTAGAGCGCGCGGTCGCTCCGACGGAAACGGCCGTCCCATACCTTGCGGTGGCCGAAAAGACCGCCCCAACGTCCCTGCGTATAGACGCGCAGGCGGCCTGAAACGGGCGTGGAGACGGTATCGGCTGCCGTCTCAAAGTCTTCGGCCGGCACCAACGTCTTGACCTCCCAATGCCTCAGGTCGTCCAAAAGCGTCTCCACGGCCGCCTCGTCGGCCATGACGGACACAGACAGGGCCGGATGCGACAGCCTCCATTCGTCCGCCCGCCGGAACAGCCGGACCGACGTGTCGGCCACGCGAAGCCGGATTTCCACAACCTCGGCCGTCGCCGCCCGCAGGTTGAGCGACCGTTGCCGCCCCTGCAGGCGGAAGGCGTAAAGGCCGGCCAAGCCGATGGCGAGCGTTATTAAGAGATATACTAGTATTTTGTTTGTCAGTTTTATTCGCATGCTCATTTAAAGTTTTTCTTTCGTAGATGGCCGAGGCCGAAACCGAGCGCGAAAAGTACGGCCAACGGCACGGCCAGCAGCACGACCGTCCAGCGGCCGCGCGTCTGTTCCACGCGGGCGGCGTCCAACAGCCGCCACGCGATCTGCCGTTCCCTGAGCGGTATCCATTCGGGATGGCCGCAGAGCAGGTGTACGGTGCGTATCAGGAAATCCTGATTGCCGTAGAGACGGGCGGCGTAAGGGTCGAAACCGGCCGGAAAGGCCTCCCCGCTCCGCGGGTCGAAGTCGTTGCGTATCAGGTCGCCGTCGCCGATGACAACCATGGCTGTCGGTTCGCTCTGCGCCCGGAAAGCCCCCATAGAGGCGGTCGCTTCGGGGCGCCGCGCCTTGAAGGCCGATTCGAAGACGCCCTCTATCCACCAGCCCACGGTCTGTACGCCACCCTCAAATAATTCGGGTTCCAGTTGCTCGCGCATGAGGTCGGCCGAAACGGCATGCGGCAGCGGCACGCGGCGCGTATGGGCCGAAGTCTGTAGCAACGGCCGTTTGACCAAGGCGTTGGCGATGGTGTCCACGCCGGCTACGAACTCGCCGCAGAGCGGTTCCAGCTGTCGGCCCATGACCGAATCGGCCGGCAGAAGCACGGGGCGATAAACGTTCGGGATGAATTCGATAAGCGGCCGGTTGCCCATATACCCGGTCACGACCGGCGACGGGCAGGCGTTAAGATCTAAAATCAGTTCGTTGCGCAGACGGAAGCCGTAGCGGAACCAGACCTCCTCCCAGTTGAGCGGATGGAGCAAGGCCAGTTCCTCTTCGTACTTGCGCAGGGAATCCATACTGGCGTTGCTCGGGTCGATCAGCCATAACAGCTTGCCGCCCTGCATGACGTATTGGTCAATCCGGTATTTGTCCGCTTCGCTGAACGCTTCGGTCGGCCGTGCCACAATCAGCAGGTCGTAGGCTTCGAGCGGCGTGGTGTCGCCGAAAGCCCAGCGTTCGGTGCGGTAAAAAAGGCTCAGGGCCTTGCCTACCGAGAGCGTGCGGCTGAACGGCCATTCGCCCTGGCCTTCGAGAAAGGCCACGCGCTGGGCGGGTGGCGTCTCCATGAGCCGGATCGCCTGAATGAGTTGCAGTTCCAGGTTTTCGACGCTGCGGTTCAGCGTGTTTTGGGCGTCCTGGCCGAGTTGCGGTTGCAACAGGTTGAGCGGCAGCGTCCGCTCGCCTATCGTCAGTTCGGCGCACGGAAAAATCAGCCGGCGCGTCATCCCCTCTTTGGTCTTGACTTCGAGTTGGGTCGGCTCCAATCCTTTTTCCATGAGTTCGCGCACGAGCGCTTCGCTTTTGGCCGATTCGGCCTCGTAGATGTCGATGAAACGGTAACGCAGGTCGGGCCGGTAGAGCCGGCACTCGTCAAGCAGTTCGCGCAGGCTCTTTTCCATGCGCTTGAAGGCCGCCGGCAGGTCGCCCGTCAGATAGACCTTGACCAAGACGGGCTCTTTGCCGGATTGCAGAATCTCTTTCGAGACAGGCAGGAGCGTATAGCGTTTGTCGGCCGTCAGATCCCAGCGGCCGCCCCAGACGGCGGCGCCTATGCTGATGAGTAGAAGCCCGCCCGCAAGGCCGATGGCCGGCCGTTTCAGGCTTTTCCGCTGCCGTGCGATGCGCAGGACCGTCAAGCCGAAGAAAAGGGCGGCGAGCACGATGTAATAGACCACGTCGCGCAAATCGATGACGCCGCGGCTCAACGAACGGTAGTGGTGACGCAGGCCGAGAGAGGCCGTCTGTAAGTCGAAGCGGCCGAAAAGCGGCAGGCGTGACAGCGCGTCAAAGCCCCAGTAGAATACGGCGCAGGCGGCGGCCGACAGGATGAACGCCATCATTTGACTGCGCGTACAGGCCGAGAGGCAAAGCCCTATCGAGATAAAGACGCTCCCCAGCAGCAAGACGCCGACAAACGCGCCCCAAAAGGCGGCCCGGTCGATATTGCCCGGCGGCGTGGCGAGTTCAGACAGGCAGTAACGGTAAAGGAAGGCCGGCAACAGGAATAAAACCAGCAGGATGAAGACGGCCAACCACTTGCCGCCCACGATGGCGGCTTCCGATACGGGGCGCGTCAGCAGCGTTTCGAGCGTGCCGGTCTTCTTTTCTTCCGCGAAACCGCGCATGCAGAGAGCCGGAATCAGAAACAGGAACACGAGCGGCATCCATTCGAAAAAGCCGTCCATGGCGGCGAAACCGCTGTCGAACAGGTTGTAGGGCGTGGGCAGGATGAACAGCACGCAGGCGTTGAGTACGAGAAATACGGTTCCCGTCAGGTAGGCCGACGGGCCGGCGAAAAACGAGCGGATTTCTTTTTTGACGATGGCGAACATAAAAAATTACGGCTTAACCGGTTATAACGGTTTGCCCAGGGCGGAAATAAATCCGGACGGCCGAACCGAGTTTCATGTTGATCAATTGGGCTGCCGAAGCATGGCTCAACGATATTTCCAACTGTTGGTTGTCTAAAAACAAGGCGCACAGGTCGGCTTCGGGTTCATCGGCATAAACGCGGCTAATCCTGTTGAACGGTTTTTTGCCGCGGCGGGCATCGTAAGACTGAAGCCGGATTTCGAAACGCGGAAATTCGGCCAACGCCTGTTCGAACATTGGCCGCGTGATGTTCGTGACGCCGTTGCCGTAGCTGTCGATATAGATGATGCTGCCGGTAATGCAGGCGCCTGCCGGTCGGCCGTCCGGCGCATAATCGTAATCGCAAAAGGCCACGTTCGTGTGCATGTTGAAGTTTCTGTCCGGCCAGCCGTATGGCTCGCCTATTTCTTCCGGATGACCGCCTCGCCCCAAATGCAGGGCCACGAGCGGAAACAGGTTGAGCGACGGGAAGGTGGCGGCGTGGCCGTCGGGGGCCAGCAGGATGCGCCAGGCCGCGGCCGGTTTATGATCGAAAAGACGCGTGAACAGGCCGTTGTCGGTTCCGATGAAATACTGGCCGGCTTCCAGAACGATGATATGCGGTTGTTTTTCGGTTGCGATGTCGTTGACGCCTATGCAGTGGATGGTGCCTTGTGGAAAATACGGGTAGGCCTGCCGAAGGACGTAAGCGGCTGAAACGATGTCGTATTTTGGAATCTGATGCGAGATATCGACGACGCGCACTTCCGGCCACTCGCCGTACAAGCGGCCCTTGACGGCGGCCGCATAGTAATCGGACAGCCCCCAATCGCTTAAAAGTGTTACTATTGACATCTGATATCCCGCTTATTTTAAGCAAAAATAATCATTTGGCGGGCATTTATCAAAATTTGTGCTAATTTTGCGTCAAGATAGGATGCGTCACCCGCTGACCGGCGGTCGGGGTCGCCCCGGCCGCATGGCGCGCTACCTCCGGCTACCTTAATATATGAGTGAAACTTATATCGAAATTCAACAGGCGGATCCCAAGGAACTCTTCGGTTTGAACGAAGAGAAACTGGCCGCTATCCGCAAATATTTTCCACAACTGCGCATTATCCTCAGGGGACATCTGCTCAAAGCCGTGGGCGATCCGGCTCATTTGGCCGATTTGGAGCAGAAAATGAAGTTCGTGCTGTGGCATTACGACCGTATGAACCGGTTGACGGAAAAAGACGTGGAACGCATTTTCGAACAGGAAACGGAGGAACCGGCCGAGCCATCGGCGGTGCCTGCCGCGGCTGTTTTGGTCGCCGGAAGCGGCGGACGGCAAATCCGCGCGCTGACCGCGGGGCAGCAGGCCTTGGCCGACGCCTGCCGCGCCAAAGACATGGTGTTTGCCGTGGGGCCGGCCGGGAGCGGCAAGACCTATACGGCCGTCGCCTTGGCGGTCAATGCACTCAAGAACAAAGAGGTAAAGCGCATCATCCTGACCCGGCCGGCCGTGGAAGCCGGCGAGAACCTGGGGTTTCTGCCCGGCGACATGCGGGAGAAACTCGACCCTTACATGCAACCGCTGTTCGACGCGCTCAAAGATATGTTGCCCTATCAGAAACTGTTGGGCTATATGGAGGAAGGCATCATCGAAATCGCGCCCCTGGCGTTTATGCGCGGCCGCACGTTGGACAAAGCCTTTGTCATTTTGGACGAGGCGCAGAATGCCACGCGCATGCAGATGAAAATGTTTCTGACCCGTATGGGACGGGCGGCCAAATTCGTCATCACGGGCGATACCTCCCAAATCGACCTGCCCGAAAAACAGCCGTCAGGTCTCCTGCATGCGCTGAAAATACTGGCCGACGTGCCGGAAATCGGCTTCGTACGGCTTAAAGCCGAAGATGTCGTGCGCCACCCCATCGTCACGCGCATTCTGCATGCTTATGAACAGGCCGCCAAACCCGAAGCGAAAGGCGCGCCGGCGGACCAACCTTCAAAACCGAAGCCATGCGCCTGAACCGATATTTAGGGACGTGTTTCAGCCTCTGCTGTTGCGGTCTGAGCGTGTCGGCTCAGGCACAGACTCAGATACCCATGCCGTCACAGACGGCGGTTCAGGCATCCATGCGGGCACCGGCGGATCAGCCCGCCGACACGCTTTCGCCCGAAAGCCGTTATACTTATTATATGGAAAGCCTCCGTCAACTCGATTTGCAGACTTTGCCTTTGTTGTCGCAAACCGATTGCCGGCTTTCCGAACTCGAAAGCGAATGCTACCGCTATTACCGCCTGCAGGCCCATCGGGATATACCTACAGATTTAGGGCGTCTGCTGGCCGAGAAACGGCAGGGGGTCGATTACCGGCGGTCGTATATCGACAGCCTTTACTATATTCAGGCTTTACAGGCCTTGAACGCCAAAACGCCCGATTGGGCGCAAGCGGACAAGTTCATCGATTTGGCGTTGACCCACAACCGTTTTTTCGTACGGGCCGTATTGTTCCGTTGGACACAGTTGCAGCGCGAAGCCGAGCGGACGGGCGTATGGACAGCCTGCTTAGGCTATGCGAGCGCTACATTGCCGCCCTTGGGGTGGCAACCCAAGGTGCGGGCGTTGGGCGATGTATTGTATGTCAAATTGCTGGAACGCATCGAACAGTTGACGGCGGAAGGACTTCACCAGGATGCGATTACGCTGTATGAGGAAATGAAACGGTATCTGTTGCCGGAATTTCCGTTGTTTTATCTGCCGCACCGCGAACGCAACCTGCTCTATACGGCTTATCAGGGTATTTTTGATTCCTACGATGCCGTGGCCGAGAAGGCGTTTGAACGCGGGCTTTACCAGCAGGCGCAACGGCAGGCTTTGGCGGCGCATGACTACTATCTGCGCTATGAGCATTATATGAATGGCGTGGACCGTAGCGTTCTGCTGTTGGAAAAGATCCTGACCGATTACCGTCAGTTCATGCGTTATGCCGATGCGGACGAAAAGGCCTATTATGCCGCCATGGTCGATACGATTACGGCGCGCACCGGCCTTATATTGCCGCCGTTAACGCCTGAGGTGATTTACGACATGGATGCCGAACTGCGTTTGGCGGAAGCGGCATCGGTCAAGGCTGAAGCCGAATTGCTGGCGGAAAGCGCGATGCGAACGACAGACAAGCCGGCGGAGGTACGCCGGCAAGCGGAGGGGATGCAGACCGCCGGCAAGCAACCGGTCGTAGCCGAAGAAGCGGCCGACAGGCAACAGCCGCCTTCCCCATCGGCTGCGCCCGCGCCATCCGTCAATGAACCGCTTTCCATCAAACAGCAGAAATGGACGTTGGCTTACGCGCAGAAGCAATGGGATTATTATGTGGAGCAGGCCCGGCTTTACCGCGCCAAACGGCAATTCATCCCGGCACAGGAGGCTTACGCGATGGGCGATTCCATCCGCCGATACTATCCCGTGCGGACGCCGGCCGACTTTAAGGCGGAAATGGCGGCCAACGATTTGCTTTGTGTCGAACAATTGTTGAACAAGGCGCAGTACCGGCTGTGGCAAAACGATTTGACGCAAAGCGACAGTTTGTATCGCAGGGCTTCGGCCATAGTCGAAAAAACGGAACCGGAAGGCCGGATGCCATTCTACAGTCTGCTCGATGTGTTCGAAGAACAGCGTACGCGGTTGCTGTGTCGGCAACAACAGCAGGCATGGGATACAAAGTACAAGGAAATCCGCCGTCAGTTGGGACTCGGCGACGAGAAAGCGGCCGGTCTGTTGATTGCGGAGTCGGAAACGTTGTTCCGAACCGACCGGGACACCGAACATCCCTGTCTGTCGGATACGGCCGGCTTGAGTGGGTTGCGGCTTCAATGGACACATTTGCGTAGGTATCGTCAAATCATGGATACCGCCGGGATGCGTTTGGCCGTGGCCGACAGTTTGGGCTTTATCCGTTACCGGCTGTCGGCGGACGACTATTTCGAACGGCAAGACATGGGACGGTATGTTTCCAATGCCGAGAGTCTGTTTTCACGTCTGGCGTTTGAACAGGATTTCCCGCTTTTGGCCTGCTATCTTATGGTTTGTCTGGAAGACGGGCGTGAAGAGGAGGCCGATTTTATATCGGGTTATCTCAAAACATTCAATTACAATTCTCCCCTGTTGGATCAACTTCGTAAGAAAGGCAAGAAAAACCGCAGTGGGCAGTAATGCCGGTTTGATGACTATGTTCAATCGGAGGTTTTATAAAAAGACGGCCGTCTTATTGCTGGTTTTGTGGTCGTTCGCCGCAGAAGCCAGGGGACGGCAGACGGTTACGGGCTTGGACGGCCGCCTGCCCTATCCGCTGTTTGTCAGGCCGCAGATATCCGGCAGTTTCGCTGAATTGCGCCGCACGCATTATCACGGCGGTCTTGACTTCAGAACGCAGCAGCGGTGCGGCTTGCGCGTACGCAGCGTGGCGGACGGGGAAATTTACAAGATAGGGCTTTCGGCCAAAGGTTACGGCAAAGTGCTGTATGTGCGGCATGACGGCGGAGAAGTCAGCGTCTATGCCCATCTTTCGCGTTTTCATCCGGATATAGAACGGATGTTGCGCATACGGAAACTGAAAATGCCCAAGCGGCGGGATGAAGCCGATATCGTCTTGACCGATTGGGTCATGCCGGTTCAGCAAGGCCAAGTCGTCGCGCGGAGCGGCAATACCGGTGCCTCGGGCGGTCCGCACCTGCATTTTGAATGGCGCAACGGAACCGACGAGGATTCGGCGTTTTTAATCAATCCCTGTCTCAAAGGATGGACAGTCGCCGATCGGACGGCACCCAACCTCAAGACCTTGGCCGTTTATCCGGTGGATACCGCCAGTCGGATAAACGGCCGTTCCGAACCGCTCTATCTGTCTATGGCGGAGTTGCCGGACACCTGCCGCGTGGCCGGCCGCATCAGCTTCGGCCTGGAGGCCTTGGACAGCATCGAGAAACTGAAATTCCACTATGGGCTCTACGCGCTGACCTTTCAGGTGGACGGCGACACCCTCGCCCATTACCGTTGGGACAGCCTGCCGCTCTGCCACAGCGGTAGCATCGCGACGCATATCGACACGGTTTATTATCGCATGCAAGGCGGCCGCATCGAGTTGAGCCGGGTGGACGAAACCTTGGCCTATACGCCCTACACGCGCTACAAAGACGGGGGCTGTCTTGTAGCCGAACCGCGGCGGCATTACCGTTTGGTTGTAACGGCCACCGATTTCAACGGCAATGTCGCGTTTGTACAGCTGATCTTGGCGGGCGACTTGCTTTTTTAAAAATTTAGCACTATTTTTGCACCTTGTTTGAAGGTCGGGTGCGGTTACGTTCCCCCCATCTTTCGGCGGGATAGCTCAGTTGGTTAGAGCGTCGGATTCATAACCCGGAGGTCACGAGTTCAACTCTCGTTCCCGCTACCAAAACAAAAAAGGCTTGGTTTAATAACCAAGCCTTTTTCTTTTCGGGGCCCCTTATCCTAACGGACCACGAGTTTGCAAGCCGCGCGGCGGCCATCCTCTCCGCTTACGACCACCATATAGAGACCTGTCCGGAGTTGCGCCGTCGGCAGACTGATCTGTTGTCGGCCCGCCTGGGCTCTGTAACGCAACGGGTTACCTACGCGCAGACCGCTCAAGTTGTATATCGCCACCGTCAACTCTTCCGCCTTTTCGGTGGAGAAACATAACGCGGCATCGGCCGAGGCAACCGGATTGGGATTGATCGCCAGGTCAAACGTGGCAACCGGTGTCTTTTCGTTGGCCACATGGTCGGTTACATGAATGTAGATTTGAACGCTCGAGTCGTATTTGCCGTCCATGTGTGAGATAACGGCACCGGAAGCGTTTTTAATTTCGATATAACCTTCGCCTTTATCCGTGTGGATGCCGTCTCCGTTTTTATCGAATACCGTCAGGACATAACAGCCGTCCGCCGTCGCTTCCGTCAGCGGAACCGTATTCGTACGTATGCCGACGTTTTGCAAGTCACGGTACGGTCCGCCTTTCTGCAACACGTCCTCGCCACGCGTCAGTGTCCACGTGATGTCGGAACCGAATTGATCCTGTACAAGGTCCAATGTCGCCGGAACCAAGGTATTCAATACGTCGCCGCCCCATTTGATGACGGGAGCGGCCGTCGAATTCCGGTCGGTCCACGTATAGGCTTCGCCGTTGACTTTGGTCAGACGGAACGTTACGTCGTCATGGCGATTCCAGATTATCGGGAACGGTCCTACTTCAACGGTTTCGGTCGTGCCGACCGCAAAGTCGGCCGGTTCGAAGTTGAAGACCTGTGTGCCGGCGGCGGAAGTCGCCTCTATCGTGAAATCCATAATATCTTTATCGCTCAAGACATTGCTGATACGTAGCAAGGCTTTGCCTTCGGCCGTACAAGCGTTATAGGGCTGCGATTCGGCGTCCAGCAACCGCACGATATGGGAAGGCGCGCCGACATGGGTCATTTCGGCCTTGCAGACATTCATGACTTCCGTATGCGATTCCGTCACGAAAGCGATAACGGATAAGTCTTCCAGTTTCAGATCAACCCCCTTGATGGCTTCGGGCAATTCTTTGGCAAAGGTCTTTTTGACAAGCGTGCCTTTGGCCAAGCCGGTGATTTCTTCGCCCCATTGCCCCGTCAACAGGTCGCGCAACGCGTGCATGTGATTGTACTGCCCGCCTATAACCTGATCCGGATTCATGGCCATATTGGATTGGTCGCCGCGGATATTGTCCTGCAACAGCGCGACGTTGATGAAGTTGGACGTCGCGTCGCCCGGATCCGCCGTATAATAAACTTCGACTTCCACCATGATTTTACGTTGATTCCAGTCCATCGTGGCCTTGGCCGCCACATTGACGTAAGACGGCATTTTCAGGACTTCCGGTGCCGTGGCCGCCCATTTGGTGTCGAAAATCGCCAACACGTCACCCTCGAAAACATGACGGTTGATGGTGCCGTTCGGGTAAGCGGCCGCTCCGCTCTGATTGAAAAGCGCATCCCCCCAGGCGGTCGTCAGGTCGGGATTTTTATCCGTGGCATATCCCCCTTGGTGGATATTGATGACAAAGGCCGAACCCGGATGGTCGTCCACGATGCGGTTGGACGTTTTATGCGCCCGCGGGCAGTTGCCGCAACCGATGCCCGTAAACTCTTCTATGAGAATCTTGCGGTTCTGCGGCTCGGTGGAAACCATCGTCGGGGCTTCCTGCGCCAAAGCCGTTGCGCCCGCCAATAGAAACAGGCCGAGGCATATATTGCTTAAACGTTTCATAATAAATGTGTTTTGTTTGTTTTCAAAATATCAAATAGAGCGTTCCCGTTTCGAACCGGATTTGTCCCGTTCGCGGTCGCTGTCCGATTTTCCGGCGGTGGATTCCGGTTCAAGTCCGGGTATCGGCTCCGCCTCTGGTGCCATGATATGGTCTTCCGGTTCCGGCAAAGGTTCCGGCCAAAGGACAAAGGCGTGGTCTTTCAATTCCAGCCAGAACAGACGCGTATTTTCCCAACCGCCCGTCTCCCTGATACGCCAACGGTTGCGGCCGAACGGGTCGGCCGTCACGTTGCTGGCGCGCACCATGTCGCAAAACCATCTATGGCACGTGTAACCTTTATAGGCCAAATCCGAAGGCAGAACGCCGAAATGTTCGTAATAATGTTTTTCAAAACGCAACGAAGCTTCGCTGTCCTTATCCCAATAAAACGGTTGGTAGCAGATTAAACGCAGGTTTTTGAAATATTCAGGTTCGATTTTCGTGAACGACATCCAACGCGAAGGGCCGATGAATATTTTTTCGGCCGGACCTCCGGATTGACGTAATGCGATCAAAACGTTCAGCAACGCGATTTCCTTATCGGTACAGCCGACAAATACGGTCGGTTTGGCTGCCCGCGGCGCAAACAGACTGTCGAATACCGGTTCGAATTGCCCCATGCGGGCCGGCGACAGGCTGTAATGCAATACGTCGGTGTTTTCTGTCGTATCGGCCGTCAGGCGGTTGTACAATTGTTGAGCCCGTTTGCGAAAGAAAGCCGTCGAGTCGTCGAACAATACATAGCGGTAACGTTCCGGTGCAAACTCCCGCTTCAGGAAAACGTGCATGGCTTCGGTCTGCGTCTCGTAAGCCGGCATGCATTGAATGTAGAACGGATTACCGGCCGCCGCCGAATCCTGTTCCGTCAACGGATGAATCAACGGCTGACGGTGCGCCTGTGCGAAGCGGCGTATCGTATCGAATACTTTCGTATAGACGGCGGCCACCAGAAAATCAGCCTGCGCCAAAGCCGGATCGTTCAAGGCTTTGTCCACCGATTCGGCCTTGTCAGTCACATCCCATATCCGGTAACGGACGATCGGCGCCGTACTGTCGTTCGGTACCGACAACCGTTCGCCATGAGCCGTCAGCCAGCCTTCCAAAAACGGCAGATAGGCATACGAACGCAAGGGCGGGTCAAGCGTATCGTTCAGATAAAGCGGCAACAATATGGCCACCGAAAGGCTTTCTTTGTGCTTGAGGTTCTCGAACAGGCTGTCCCACAATGAGCCGGTTGACGTTTCCGCCAAAACAATCGTGTCGTTTCCCCAAAGGCAGACGGGTAAACCCGTTTCGGCCGACTCCGTGGAATCCACCGTCAAAAGCGTGTCGGTGGCCGGTGTCAGGCTGTCCGGCAGGAAAACGGCCGGCCGTTCGCCTACATAAAAGGTATCGGCGGCCGGTGCCTCCGCCTTGACACGTTTCTTATAAGGAATGTAGAGTGTCTCCCCTATGCGGACCGTGTCGCCTTGGGAATTTTTGACAATTTCCCCCAGTTTGACGTTGTAGGCACGCGCGATCGAATAAAGCGTATGGCCGCTTTGTACGACATGCACGCGGTACAGGTCGCCGTCCACCGTGTCTATTAACGAAGAAACCGTGACGGGAGCCGGCACGAAAGTAGAGGCCGGTGTCTGAGCCCGCAACGGAAACAGACTTGATGCAACCAGCAGGCAAAAAACTCCGCCGATGTATTTTCCAAACAGCGTTTTCATACTATTCTTATTCCCATTCAATCGTGGAGGGCGGTTTGGAACTGATGTCGTACACGACGCGGTTGATGCCCCGCACTTTGTTGATGATTTCGTTGGAGATTTCGGCCAGCACGTCGTGAGGCAACGGACTCCAGTCGGCCGTCATGCCGTCGATCGATTGTACGGCGCGCAAGGCCACGACCTGTTCGTAGGTCCGTTCATCGCCCATGACACCGACCGAATAAATGGGCAGCAGTACCGTTCCGGCCTGCCATACCTTGTCGTACAGATTGTGCCGCCGCAACGCGTTGATGAAAATCGCGTCCGCTTCTTGCAAGAGCGCGACCTTTTCGGCCGTTATTTCGCCCAGGATGCGGATGGCCAAGCCGGGGCCCGGAAACGGATGCCGTCCCAGCAAGGCCGGATCGATGTTCAGGCTCTTGCCCACGCGGCGCACTTCGTCCTTGAACAGCGTGCGCAGGGGTTCCACAATCTTGAGGTTCATTTTTTCAGGCAAACCGCCCACGTTGTGGTGTGACTTGATCGTCATCGAAGGGCCTTTGACCGAAACCGACTCGATGACATCGGGGTAAATCGTGCCCTGTGCCAGAAACGTCGCGCCTTCTATGGCTTTGGCCTCGCGCTCGAACACTTCGATAAACGTCTTGCCGATGGCTTTCCGTTTGGCTTCGGGGTCGGTCACGCCCTTAAGCGCGGCGTAGAACGTCTGGGAAGCGTCCACCCCCTTGACTTGCAGCCCCATGCCGGCGAACGAGGCCAATACGTCCTGATATTCGTTCTTGCGCAGGAGGCCGTTGTCGATGAAGATGCCGTAGAGCCGGTCGCCGATGGCCTTGTGGAGCAACACGGCCGCCACCGTCGAATCCACGCCGCCCGACAGGCCCAGGATGACTTTGCCGTCGCCGATCTGTTCGCGCAGGGCCGGGACGATGCTTTCCACGAAATGTTCCGGCGTAAAGTCGCCGCTGAAGCCGCAGACCGTCCGCAGAAAGTTGCCGAGCATGCGGAGGCCGTCGGTCGAATGGTACACTTCCGGATGGAACTGCAGGGCGTAGGTCTCCTCCCCTTGGATTTTATAGCCGGCCGCTTCCACGGTCGGCGTGCTGCAAATCAAATCGAAACCGGCCGGCATTTTCGTAATCGTGTCGCCATGCGACATCCAGACCTGGCTGTTGTCGGGCACATCGGCGAAAAGCGGACAATTCCGGTCCATATAAGTCAGTTGCGAGCGGCCGTATTCGCGGTGCGCGGCCGAAGCCACGGTGCCCCCATCCGTATAAACCAGATATTGCGCGCCGTAGCAGACCGCCAGCACGGGGATGTGTTGGCGATAGACGCTCAAATCCGGCTTAGGTCCTTCCGGATTGTTGACGGAATAAGGACTTCCGGACAGAATGACGCCCTTGACGTCGGGCGTCAGCGGCGGCAGTTTGTGAAACGGGTGGATTTCGCAATAGACATTGCTTTCCCGAACCTTTCGCGCAATCAACTGGGTGTATTGAGAGCCGAAATCAATAATCAGCAGACGTTCCTGCATAGGTTTCAGTCGTATTTCTAAGTTAGAGGGCATTCGGTTCTTCATGAACCGAACCGACTCTTTCGAGCCGCGCAAATTTAAGTTTTTTCGGCCGTTTTGCCAAGCCGGTGCGCAACCGTTGTACTTGAGCGTAAAAAAAGTTACCTTTGTGCCCTTGAAACGGATTTGGCTTCCGGCCGGACAATCGGTCGGCAGCCGGAAATGCAAGGAATAGGAAAAGACGATGGAGGAACCGATTCGGATGGTGGATTTGCGGCGACAGTATCAAAAGATCGCGTCGGAAATAAGCGCCCGCTGGAACGGTATTCTGGATCGTACCGATTTTATCCAGGGGCAGGATGTCAGGTTGTTTACAGCCCATTTGGCCGATTACCTGTCGGTCAAGCACGTCATTCCCTGCGGCAACGGTACCGATGCCCTGCAGGCGGCCATGATGGCCTTGGGGCTACAGCCCGGCGATGAAGTCATCACGGCCGATTTCACGTTCGCCGCCACGGCCGAAGTCATCGCGTTGCTGCGGTTGACGCCCGTACTCGTTGATGTATCGCCCGATACGTTCAACCTGGACCCCGCGGCCGTCGAACGCGCGATTACGCCGCGCACCAAAGCCATCGTGCCCGTCCATCTGTTCGGGCAATGCGCGCCGATGCGGGAGATTCTCGACATCGCGCACCGGCACGGCCTGTATGTAATTGAAGATGCCTGCCAGGCCATGGGCGCCGACTATATTTTTCCAGACGGCCGCCGTTGCAAGGCCGGCACGATGGGCGAAATCGGCTGCACGTCGTTCTTCCCGTCCAAGAACTTGGGCTGCTACGGCGACGGCGGCGCGCTCTTCACGCAAGACGACCGTTTGGCCGAAAAGTTGCGGCAGGTCGTAAACCATGGCATGAAAGTCCGTTACCGGCATGATGAAATCGGCTGCAATTCGCGTCTGGACACCTTGCAGGCCGCCGTCTTGGACGTCAAGTTGCCGCATTTGGACGATTACAACGCCGCGCGCCGCCGTGCCGCCGGCTTTTACGACCGCGTCCTGGCCGGTTGCGCCTTGTTGAAGACGCCGGCACGCGCCGCCTATTCCACGCATATCTTCCACCAATATACGGTGCGGTTGGATGAGACAGTGGATCGTACGGCCTTGCAGACGGCCTTGAACGAAGCCGGTATTCCGGCCATGATATATTATCCCGTCCCTTTGCATTTGCAAAAGGCCTATCGGGATGACCGCTACCGAGACGGCGACTTTCCGGTCTGCGAACGGCTGAGCCGAACGGTCTTGTCCTTGCCGATGCACACCGAATTGGATGAGGAACAGTTACATTATATAACGGAAAACCTGTTGCGGTCGGTAGAGACCTGTAGAAAATAGAGATGACGATGGCCGTCCGCAAGGGCGGCAAAGAAAAGATTTTGCCCCCGTAGTTCAACGGATAGAACGAAAGTTTCCTAAACTTTAAATATGGGTTCGATTCCCGTCGGGGGTACAAAGGAGCGACATAAAGGCCAATCTGCGAGGTTAGCCTCTGAACTCTTCCAACGCGACTTTTGAGGATGCCTCACGAACCACAATGTAAAACAACCTCTTGGGTATTGTCATCTAACTATGCAAATCGTCAATTTTATCAAGAACTGGGCGCTGGTCTTTGCCATCCTGATCGGCATAGGGGGCTACCGATGGTTCCCTAAAGCGGACTTCATCATGCCCTATCTTCTGTTTTTCATGCTTTTGTTTACGTTTTGCCGCATCTCGCCGCGGGAAATCCGGTTCAGCCGGATACACCTGTGGTTTCTGTTGATACAGATTTTCGGTAGTCTGACGCTGTATATAGCTTGCGAACCTTTCAGCCATGTCGCGGCCGAATGTTTCCTCATGTGCGTGTTGGCGCCCACCGCGGCCGCTTCGGCCGTCGTGACGATGAAATTGGGCGGCAACGGCGCGACGAACGCCTCTTATGTGTTGCTGTCCAGTACGATGGTCGCGTTTGTCGCGCCGCTCTTGTTTCCGATCATTCACCCGCAACCCGCTTACGAAGGCTTTTGGGTAGCTTGTTTCGGCATTCTGCGCCACATCATGCCTATTTTAATCGGGCCGTTCGTATTGGCTTTCATTTTGAAAATCGTTTGGCCGAAACTGCATGCCGGTATGGCGGCGCACCACGACATATCGTTTTACCTGTGGGCCTGTTGCGTTGTGTTCGCAACAGCCAAGACAACGGCCGTCATTGTCGAAAACAAATCTGATTTAGCGTTGGGAATCTTGATGATGGCCGGTGCCTGCCTGTTGTGTCTCGGTCAGTTTTGGCTCGGCAAACGTCTCGGCGCACCGGTCGGAGACGGCATCAGCGGCGGACAGAGTTTAGGCCAGAAAAACGTCGTGTTGGCCCTGTGGATGGCCTCGGCCTACCTCTCCCATCTGTCGCTCGTTGGCTTAGGCTCCTACATCATTTGGCAGAACCTTGTGAACTCGGTACAGTTATATAAAAAACGGCAGGCGGATAAAGCATAAAGCCCCGGAGCGATGAATGAACCCCAGGGCTTTGACTATTTGAAACCGGCCGTTCTCAGTTCTCGATGACCGTTTCTTCCGAATCTGTTGCAGGATCCGCTTCGGTTTCGGTTTCAGTTTCAGGTTCGACGGTTTCCTCAGCCGCTGTTGTTTCTTCGGTAGCGGCGTTTTCTTCCATCGTCGCGGTTTCCTCCACCGCTTCCGCTGCTTCTTCGGCTACGGATTCAGGTACTTCCACCGGTGTTGCCGGCGTGGTTCCCTCTGGTGTTGTGACGGCTTCCTCTACCGCTTCTTCCTCAACTGCTTCAGCCTGTTCCTCTGTCGCCTCTTCGGCCTCCTCAACAACTTCTTCAACTGATTTTTCTTCAGTTTCTTCGGTTTCCTCCGCTACCGCTTCCTCAACGGCCTCGGCTTTCTCATCCTCAGTTGTCTCCTCGACTTCTTCTACCGCCTCTTCCTCCTCTACGGAATTCCCCTCGCCCTCTTCGTCCACGATATAGCCATAGGATGCTTCTTCCTCCGGTTTGGCCTCGACAGCCGTCACGGGTTCTTCGGCCATTCCGGCTGCCGTTGCCGCTTCCAGACGCTGTCGGATGGCGGCGTAGGCGGCGCGAAAGCCCAAAACGGCGGCATTGTTCTGAATTTCCCGGTCGAATTTGCCTTTGTCATAGATCAGGCGCATCTTGGCGACCTTATCCGCGGCAATCTGCTGAATCTGCGCTTCGGAAATGGCGAACGAGGGCGTTGTATAATAGTAGGTGCCGTCTTTGGTCAATTCGCTCCAGTAATCCGAAGGGCCGATGTTTTTCGTGTTGATGAGTTCCAACACGGTTTTGGCTTTCTTCAGTTTCAACAGCAGTTTGGTCTCTCCGGCCGTCATCGTGAGTTGGCCCTCGATGAAGGTGATGTTGAGCCGGTAAGGCGTCGTGTCGCCGGGGCGGTCGGCATAACTCAGATTGAAGGCGGCGCCGGTCGTCCAGCCTCGGTAAATTTCGAAATCGCGGGATTGGATGAAACGGATACCGTCTTTCAATACCGTATCGACAGCAATCAAGGAATCCTGCGGCCGGACGGTTTCCGGGGCTTGGGCGCGGGTCAGTCCGGCATTCAATAGGCCCGCCAGACCTAAAAGCATCAAAATCTTTTTGATATTCATAATATTCATTATTATGGTTTCATGCAAAGTTAACCAATTATACACACAAAGGGAAAAAAGACTGAAATCGTATGTGTCAAATATCTGTTTTTTGAATAAACGGAGACGATTTATCGCTTCCGTATCGGGTTTATTCGTTCCACTTCATGTTTTTGAAGCCTTTTTTCTGTATGGCGTCGATGTCGATGGAAAGACTGAGGTAATTGGGTGAACCGACCAAGTGGTAGGCCGAACGCGCGTAACTGAAGTTGAATTTATAGACGCGGAAGCCGAAGCCCCACGAAAAACCGACCATGCCGGGCTTACCCGTCGTACTCATGTTCTGTCCGCGGTCGTAATTGTAGGCGGCGCGCAGGTAAAACCCTTTGTAGGGGATCAATTCCAGCCCCACCACGATATGACGGCCCAAATCATCAAAAAAGTCGCCGGCTTTGCTGCGTTTCTTGCGTTCGCCGGTAACCAAATCCACCGCGCCGAACGGGTCGTCGTAGTTCAGATTCCATTTCTGTAGATTGGGAAATTCCAACAACAGTCGGAACGGCGCGTGCGGTATCTTCTGCGACAGGGCGACGGCCACTTCGAACGGCATGCGGTTGCCGCCGTCGCCGGCATACGTCTTGAGCGCGCCGCCCATGTTGCGCAACAGCAACGAAACGGCGAACATGCGCGACTTGTTGGCGTAGGTGGCGGCCACATCGACCGCCATGCCAACGGCCGAATAGCGGTCGATAAACGAGCCGATGATCTTGAAACTGGCGCCTATGGTGAAATGCGTGTCCAACGAGCGTCCCCAACCGAGGATGATGGCGGCGTCGTTGGCCGTCGCCTCGCCCGTTACCGCGCCGAACTCATTGGTGCGGTCTATTTTGCCATAGTTGGCGAACTGTACGTGAAACGCGAAATTGCCGACTTTATCGAAGTTGCGGGCGTAGGAAAGGAAGCCGTAGTTAATGCCGCTGAAATAATTGACGTAATTGACAGCGAGGTTGTTGTGTATTTCGGACGTGATGAGGGATGGATTGGCCAGGGCCAACTGTATGTCGGCGTCGCGCACCGAGAGGAATTCGGCTCCCAAGGCCGCCTGACGCGCCGGATTGGTCATGTTGAGGAATTCGAACGAATAGCCGCCGCTCTGCGCCCGTCCGCAACCGATACAGGCCGCGAGAAAACCGGCCCACAACAACAGCCTGCGTCTATTCATCGGTCCCCTCCTCCCTGCCGTCTTCCACGTTCTCCGTTTCCGCCGGTACGGCGGCGCGGCTGTGGACGCTCTTCCAGTTCTGGACGGCGTTTTCGTCGGCATAGAGCGTAAACGGCAAAGGCACCGACAGCACCAGCACCGCCATGCCGTCCTCCTCGCGCAGATCTTCCGCAAAGCCGTAAGAAACCAACGCGCTTTCGTGCGCGTAGAAAAATTGATCCAAACCTATGATTTGGCAAACGTTTTCAAACGATTCGTCGCTGTGCAGCATGCCGCCGCTTTGCGTGAACACATCGCCCATGCCGTCCGGGCTTTTGAGCACGGCTACGACCGTATCAATGGTTATGGCGCGCAACTCGCCGGAAATTTGCAGGAAAAGACGCTTTTCCATCAGCTTGTTCTGACGATAGACCTCTTCTTTGTACAGACGGCCGGAAGGTGCCGGCAGATAGAACGACCACAAGCCGTCTTTGGCGCCGTCGTCGTAATGGCCCACGATATAGCGGCCGCTGTCCGGATAAAATGCCTGATAGGCGCCTTGCGATTTGTTCAGATGATAGAAACCGGACTGATAACCTTGTGTCTCGCGTTTCCACCACGCGCCCTGCCGCAGGCCGCGGAACCAACGCATTTCTTCCATGACATGCCCCTCGTCGTCGTAAAGACTGGCCAAACCATCCTGCAAGCCGTTTTTATAGGTCAGGCTGCGGATGCGGCGGCCGTCTTCGCGGTAATAGATCCAGACACTGTCCTTTTGACGGTCGAGATAGTAGCCTTCGGAAAGCAGTTTGCCGTCGGGATAGTAGAACCGGTTGTAGGACGCGTAACCGCCGCGGAAATAGAAAGCTTCGGCCACCATAATCCCCTCGTGGTCGGTATAGACGAACGTACCCTGCGGCAGGTCGTCTTTGAAAATACCCCGGTAGAACAGCCGGCGTGTGGAGTCCTGTCGAACCCATAGCCCCTGTTTGCGCCCTTTGGCGTCCAAGCGGTTGGTGTCGGCCTCCGCCCGGCCGACGGTGGCCACCTCCGGGGTCGTTTCGGCGGCAAAGGTACTGCCGGCATCCGCAACGGCCGTATAACCAAAGGACACGCCGCCCAACCCCAACAGCCAAGCCAACAGGCTTCCGTATAATATTCCTTGTCTTTTCATATAGTCGCCATCACATTTATAAAATCGGCCAGCCGGTCGTAGCGGCGTTCCACTAAGCAGGGCGGTGCCAAAGCGGCGGCTTGATGGCCGATCAGCACCGTATGCATGCCGAGCCTGTGTCCGAACGCCATATCCGTCCGTGTATCGCCCACCATGAACGATTCGGCGAAAACCACGGAAGGAAACGCTTTCTGCGCCCGCAACCCCATGCCCACGGCCGGCTTACGGTCGAAACTATGGGCTTCTTTCGGTTCGGGGCAACTGTAAACGCGGTCGATGCGGCCGCCGGCCCGCTGTATTTCATCGCACATCCACACGTGCAGGGCCTCCAAGGCTTCGGCCGTCATCAAGCCTTTGCCCACGGCCGGCTGGTTGGTCACGACGAAAATGTGCCGGAAAAGGCCGGCGGCCGTTTTCAGCGCCTCCAACACGCCCGGCAAAAATTCAAAATCATCCCGCGTACCGACATATCCCGCCTCCACACAACGGTTCAGCACGCCGTCCCTATCCAAAAACAAGGCCGACCCGGCCGTCAGCCGCCAAACGGCACGGTATTTCATTGTCCGATAGTCTCCCGGATGTTATATTGGTTGCGTGTCGGCGAATTGCGGCCGACGAGTTCGCCCAGATAACCGGTCAGGAAAAACTGGGCGCCTATCATCATACAGACCAAGGCAATGTAAAAATAAGGCGAATCGGTTACCAATAGGGCCGGTATGCCGTGGTTCAGGCACCAGAGTTTCTGTCCGCCGATAATGCAGGCCGCGATAAACCCGATAAAGAAAATCAACAGCCCCAGACTGCCGAAGAAGTGCATCGGTTTTTTGGAAAACCGGCTCATGAAACTGATGGAGAGCAAATCCAACGGTCCGTTGATAAAACGGTTCCAACCGCCGAACTTCGTGCTGCCGTATTGACGGGCGCGGTGTTCGACCACTTTCTCCCCTATGCGGCGGAAACCCGCCCGGCTCGCGATGACCGGAATGTAACGGTGCATCTCGCCATAGACCTCTATGGTTTTTACGACGTCCGAGCGGTAGGCTTTGAGTCCGCAGTTGAAATCGTGCAGGCGGACGCCCGACATGCGGCGCGTGGCCCAGTTGAACAGTTTGGTCGGAATGGTCTTGGATTTGGGATCGTGCCGGACTTTCTTCCAGCCCGACACCAAGTCGAACCCCTCGTCATGTATCATGCGGTACAGCGCGGGAATTTCGTCCGGGCTGTCCTGCATGTCGGCGTCCATCGTGATGACGACCTCGCCGTTCGCATGTTCGAAACCCGTATTGAGTGCGGCCGATTTGCCGTAATTGCATCGGAAACGGATGCCCTTTACCGAAGGGTTGGCGGCGGCGAGTCGCTCCACGACTTTCCACGAGTGGTCGCGGCTGCCGTCGTCCACGAGCCAAACCTCGTAACTGAATCCGTTTTCCCGCATGACGCGCTCTATCCAAGCCGTCAGTTCCGGCAGCGATTCCTCTTCGTTGTACAGCGGTACGATAACCGATATATCCATGTTTACTTATCTGTTTTTTCTAACCATCAACGCGATCAGGAGCGGAAACAGCACCCCTATCATGACCAGTTCGCCCCAGACGTTCCAAAGGATATGGCCGGGCCGCATGTCCGCAACGTATTGCAGGCGCTGCACGCGCTCGGGCTCCGTCAAATCGGGATGCCGCTGCCAATACAGCTGCTGGCGTTCCTTGAAAGCCGTCAGGAAGTCGAAGTCGATCCAACGCAGGTAAACGTAAAGCAGCAACACGAACAGGCTCGCGCCCAGCAAGGCCTGGAAGACGCACATGAGGTAGGCCTGCCGCGTGCTGAACGGGGCTTCCGGCGCCAGTTGCCGGCGGTAATGCAAAGGCGCGCCGATCAGGCTCACCAACAGGACGGTATAGGAAATCCATGTCAGCGGCGCGCCCGGTTTGTAGCCGGCCGATTGGCAGACGGCGGTCAGCAACACCAGAGCCACGGCCGTCAGACCGCCCCAGACGGCGGCGTAGCCGAGTGCCAGACGGTCCGGTTTGCTTTGCGGACGCTTGAATGAGAATGCCATATATCCTATTCCTCCTTACGGGTTTTCAGGGCGGTGCGGATGTTCTTCCGGTTCCGCAACGCAATAACCGACAAATATACCATTATATTCCCGCAAAATGAAATTTCGGCCTTTTTTTTGACTTATTTAAAATTTATGCTACTTTTGCATCGGGTAAGTCTTACACGACCAGCTCCTATTTAATCCCCCAGGGTTGGAAGACAGCAAGGGTACGATGGTTGTAGCGGTGCGATGTAAGTAGCTTACCCTTTTTTCGTATAAATACGGACAGGGTCGGTTCGGACACGCACGTCCGGTTTCCCCCGCCCCGGATTTTTTACGAATTTTTAACCAAACAGGCACAGGCGCTATGTTGCTCAGGGTTTTTGACACCGGCTTACAAGAAAGACAGGTGCTCCATCTGGTGCATTGCATCCAGAACGGCGGCATCATGATTTATCCCACCGACACGATTTACGGTCTCGGCACCTCCCTTTCCAATATCCGCAGTTTGGACCGCGTGGCGAATTTGGTGCAAAAGCATAAGGATGACATGAACTTTACGTTGCTGTGCCGCGACTTGAGCCATCTTTCCCGCTTTGCCCGTCCGATTTCCAACGGGCTGTTCCGCCAAATCAAATCTTTGGTGCCGGGGCCTTACACCTTTATTCTCAACGCCAACCATGAGGTGCCGCGCCTGTTCCAGACCACCAAGAAGCAGGTCGGCATCCGCGTCCCCGACCATCCCGTTCTGCAATCCATCTTAGAGGTAATGGACGAACCCTTGCTCAATATCTCGTTGCCGGTGGACGAGAAGCTCGATCCGGAATATTTTACCGATCCCGAGTTGATTCACAGCCGCTATGGCAAACAGGTGGATTTGGTCATAGACGGCGGCGAGGGCAAGATTCAATATTCGACGGTTTTGGATTGCACACAAGACGAAATCAAGGTCTTGCGTCAGGGTATAGGTCTATTTGAAGAATAAGTTTAAATAAAGAAGTAGAATCAGTTTAGGGCCAGTAAATTATGGCGACCGTCATAAAGCATATCGACATCCTCCGCCAAATCAAGGAGCGGCAGTTCGCGCCCGTCTATTTCCTATGGGGCGAGGAGGAATATTACATCGATATGCTGACGCAGGCTTTCGACACGCAGGTGTTGGACGAGACGCAAAAAGATTTCGATTATTCGGTTTTTTACGGACAGGATGTCAAGAAAAAGGAAACCGACTTGCCGACCATCATGGCCTGTTGCAAACGCTATCCCGTCATGTCGCCCTGTCAACTCGTCGTTGTGCGGGAGGCCCAGCTCATTGACCGCTGGGAGGCCTTGGAGGCTTATCTCAAACAACCTGTCGCGACGACGGTACTGGTTTTCTGTTATAAATACAAGAAGATAGACAAACGCAAGGGCGTTTTCAAGCTGATAGAAAAGACGGGCGTGCTTTACGAAGCCGCCAAATTGAAAGACGCCCAATTCGCCTCCTGGATTGCCGCCTACCTGCAGGAAAAGGGGCTGAGAATCGCCCATACGGCGCTCGGGTTGCTGTCCGAAAGTCTGGAAAACAACCTGCGGCTCGCGGCCAACGAATTGGATAAGCTCGTGTTGAACGTGCCGGCCGGCACGGAAGTCCACGAAGACCATATCGAGCGCTATATCGGCATCAACAAGGAATACAACGTCTTTGTTCTGAACCGCGCCTTGGCCTACGGCGAATGGAGCAAGGTGCGCAAGATTGTCAATTACCTGAAAAAACATCTGAACGACCAGCCGTTGATGCTGATTCTACCGCAATTGTACAAATATTTCAGCAAGGTCATGCTGTATCACGCGCTGCAAGGCCGGCTCGGAGGTTCCGATTTGGCGGCCCGTCTGGGCGTCCCCCCCTATTTCCTGAGCGAATACGCCGACTGCGCGCGGCGGTACAGTTATGCGCACACGGCTCGCATCCTCTCCATGCTCAAAGTCTATGACCTGCGTTCCAAGGGGGTGGACAGCGGTTCCATCAACGATGCCGAAGGCATACTCGAGGATGTGATTTACCGCATTACGCACGGTTGCTGAGGGGCGTTTCCTCGACAGGACACCGCGGCTTTCGCATTGGTATCCAAAGACTTTCTTTTGTGTTTTGAAGCATGCTCCCGCCACTTTTACAGACCGTTTTTTTTCACTATCTTTGCAACCTTTGACTGTTGTGATTGGAGATAAAGCGGCACCGCCTCCCGCGCATCGGGCGCGGGCGTCCGCCTTGCAATCTTTGCGGTCTTAGTTGTAAATGTAAACACCTTTCAGATTAGATGGATAAAAAGAGCATTATCGGGCTTATCCTGATTTTTTTGGTCATGATGGGATATGCCTATTGGACGTCCCCCTCGCTTGAAGAACGTCAGGCGGCCCAGGAGGCCGCGCGTCAGGCGGCATCGACAACAACGGAGGCCACGGCTTCCGACACGCAGACGGATGCCGGCGCGGAACCCTTCCCCGCCACGGCGGAAACCGGTCAGGCCGCGGCATCGGGCGCGGCCGTCGATCCGAACCATCCTTTTTCGTCGGCCGTTTCGGGCGAAACGACCGACTATACGATCGAAAACGATGTGTTCAACGTGTCTTTCCGCAACCTGGGCGGCCGTATCGCGGGTATCCGCCTCAAGGATTACAAGACTTACGACCAACGGACGCTGACGTTGTTCGACGCGGCGGCATCGGATTTTTACCTGAGCTTTTTCGCCAACAACCGCCATGTCCGCACCGACCGGCTTTACTTCCAATGCCTGATGCCGGCCGTGACGCGGGTAAGCGGCTCCGACAGCACGCAGGTGCGCATGCGCCTCTATGCCCGGACGCCGGAATCGACGCCGGACAGCGCGCGCTATATGGAATGGGTCTATACAATCTACGGTGACGCTTACCATATCGGCATGCGGTTGAACATTATCGGGATGCAGGATTTGATAGCCGTCAACTCCCCTTTCATCGACCTCGTCTGGCAACAACGCCTGCAACAGTTCGAAAAGGCGTTGAACATGGAGCAAATGAATACGGCGCTTTTCTATAAGCCGTTGAACGATCATGCCGAGCAGCTCAAACAGAACCGCGATCAAACCAAAGACCTGACGTTTCCGTTACGTTGGATCGCTTTCAAGCAACAGTTCTTTTCGGTCTGCCTGACGGCCGGCGACGATTTTTCAAGCGCCCGCGTGCAGCAGAAAGCCTATCCGGAGAACCCTTACGGGTATCTCAAGGACATGCAGGCCGAAATCGGCCTCGAATACGAACACGAAACCGCCGAACACATCGACCTGACGTTGTTCGCCGGGCCCAACAAATATAAGATTCTTCGGGAATACGGGACCGACATGGAACGCTTGATTCCGCTCGGCTGGGGCTTCTTTCTGCTGCAATGGGTCAACCGTTTCGCCGTTATCCCCGTCTTTGACTTTTTGGAGTCAAAAGGTTTGAATTACGGCCTTATCATTTTGATTCTGACTATTTTATTAAAAATCATCCTTTCGCCTGTCACGTATAAATCCTATCTTTCTTCGGCCAAGATGCGCGTTATCCAACCCGAAGTGGAAATCATCAACAAACGCTATCCGAAACAGGAGCAGGCCATGGACAAGCAACGGGCCGTCATGGCCTTGTACAAAAAGGCCGGCGTCAGCCCCATGGCGGGCTGTATCCCGATGTTGTTCCAATTCCCGATTCTGATCGCGATGTTCCGTTTTTTCCCGGCCTCGATCGAACTCCGGCAACAGCCGTTCCTTTGGGCTGACGACCTGTCGAGTTACGATTCGGTGCTGAACCTGCCGTTTAACATTCCGTTCTACGGGGACCATGTCAGCCTTTTCGCCTTGCTCATGGCCGTGACCAACCTGCTCTATACCCGCATGACCATGAAGCAGAACGTCTCGTCCAACAGCATGCCGGGCATGAAGTTCATGATGTACGCGATGCCGGTCATGTTCTTGGGCCTCTTGAACAGTTATTCGGCCGCCTTGAACTATTATTATTGTATTTCCACGCTTTTCACGTTCTTGCAAATGTGGATGATCCGCAGTTTCATCAACGATGATAAAGTCTTGGCCCGTTTGCAGGAAAACAAGAAGAAACCGGTCAAGAAATCCAAATTCCAGGAACGCTTGGAAAAGATGGCCAAACAGCAGCAGGAGATCATGCGCCAGCAACAACAGCAAAAACGTCGTTAATCATTATCAAAAACAATATTCGCAATGGGAAGAGCATTTGAATACCGTAAAGCCAGAAAATTCAAGCGTTGGGGCAATATGGCCCGTACGTTCACGCGCTTGGGCAAGGAAATCACGATGGCGGCCAAGTCGGGCGCCGACCCCTCGACCAACCCGCGTCTGCGCGCCATCATCCAGACGGCCAAGTCCGAGAACATGCCGAAAGACAATATCGAACGGGCCATCAAGCGGGCGACCGAAAAAGACCAGAAAGATTACAAGGAAGTGGTTTATGAAGGCTATGGCCCGCACGGCATCGGCATCCTGATCGAGACCGCGACCGACAATACGACGCGCACCGTCGCCAATCTGCGCTCCTACTTCAATAAGTTCGGCGGCAACCTCGGCGTAAGCGGCTGTCTTTCATTCATGTTTGAACACAAATGCGTTTTCAAGGTAAAACCGCAGGGCGAAGTGGATTTGGAAGAATTGGAATTGGAACTCATCGACTACGGTGTGGAAGACGTTTTCCCCGACGAGGAGACCGGCACGATCATGATTTACGCGCCTTTCGAGTCGTACGGTGAAATTCAGAAATATATCGAGGAAAACAATTTCGAACTCGTGAGCGGTGGTTTCGAACGCATCCCGACCGATACGAAGGAATTGTCCGAAGCCGAACAGGAAGAGGTACAGAAACTCATCGACCGCATCGAAGAGGACGACGACGTGCAAAACGTCTATACCAACATGCGATAAATATGGATATTCAGGCCATCAGGCAACGTTTCGGGATTATCGGGAACTCGCCCCTGCTCCTGCGCGCGCTGGACATCGCCGTTCAGGTGGCGCCGACGGAGTTGAGCGTGCTGGTTTTGGGAGAAAGCGGTACGGGTAAGGAGTTTTTTCCTAAAATCATCCACGAACTCAGTGCCCGGAAACACAGCAACTATGTCGCCATCAACTGCGGCGCGATTCCGGAAGGCACGATCGATTCGGAATTGTTCGGCCACGAGAAAGGGGCGTTTACCGATGCGCGGGAGGCCCGCAAGGGGTATTTCGAAGAAGCGAACGGTGGCACGGTCTTTTTGGACGAGGTGGCGGAACTGCCGCTTTCGACCCAAGTGCGCCTGTTGCGGGTGTTGGAAACGGGCGAATTTTTGAAAGTAGGTTCTTCCAAACCTCAGAAAACGAACGTCCGCATCGTGGCCGCCACAAATGTCAATATTCCGGAAGCCATCCGGAAAGGCAAATTCCGCGAAGACCTGTATTATCGTTTGAACGCGATAACGATTCAGGTGCCGGCCCTGCACGACCGTCCCGAAGACATCCCGCTCCTGTTCCGCAAATTCTCGAGCGACACGAGCGAGAAATACCGGATTCCGCCTTTGGAACTGAGTGCCGAAGCGCGCAACCTGCTGACTTCTTACCGTTGGCCCGGCAATGTGCGCGAATTGAAGAACATCACCGAACAACTGACCATCATAGAGAAAGAACGGCTGTTGAGCGCGGAAGCCCTGCAGCGCGCCCTGCCCGAACAGGCGGGACAGTCTTTTCTGCCCGTGTTGCAGACGCGGCCGGAACAGAGCGGCATGACGGAACGCGAGATTCTGTATTCGGTATTGTTCGACATGCAGAAAGACATACACGAGCTCAAGCGGTTCATGGCCGAAGAACTGAGCCACAAGGGCGAAACGCGGCTGAATACCGTGGATATGCCGGCGCCGGCCGCCGCCGAAGGCGGCTACACGATTCTGCCGGCCACGCATGGGCCGGGCGGCATCACGCCCTACCCCGCCAATACGTCCAAACCGCCGATGCAACCGCTGAGTCCGCGCGAGGGACGCGTGCCCTCCGCCGAGCCGGTCATCGCCGACGTGGATCTCGGCACGCTGGAGCCGGTAGAAGAAGACCTGAGCCTCGGCAAACGGGAAAAGGCGTTGATAGAACAGGCTTTGAAAAAACATGCGGGCAACCGCCGCAAGGCCGCCGAGGAATTGGGCATTTCGGAGCGGACGATTTATCGGAAAATCAAGGAATACAATCTGCCCGGATAAATGAAAGCCCTATCGAAAATACGACGTTTCGGCCGTGTAGCCGTCCTGTTGTGCGGGCTGGCGGGTCTGTGGACGGCCTGCGGCATCTATTCGTTTACGGGGGCTTCCATTCCGCCGGAGGCCAAGACAATCAACATCGCCTATTTCAAGAACAAGGCGCCGACCGTACAGCCCACACTGAGTACGGTCTTTTCGGATAAGATCCAGGAGTATTTCGTGTCGCAGAGCAACCTGACCCAAATCTACAGCGGGGTGGCCGACATCACGATTACAGGCGAAATATCGCAGTACAACATCGCGCCCATCGCATTGCAAAGCAACGATTTGGCGGCTATGAACCGCCTGACTGTCGGCGTGCGCGTGCGTTACGTCAGCCGCTTCGATCCCAAAAGCAATTTCGAACAGACGTTTACGCGTTACGAAGATTGGGATGCCAAAATCAATTTGAATGAAGTGGAGGAAGGACTCATCGAGACCATTACGACCCAACTCGTCGAAGATATTTACCAGCGGGCTTTCGTCAATTGGTAGCCCGCCGTCTCCTTGCCGTTATCCGGTTGGAGGGCCAACCGGCCTCCATGCCTACGTTTAGGGATTATTCTAACGCTAATTCCTGTGCCAGCGCGCGTTCATCCACGCCGTCGAAGTTGCCGGACGTCATCCAAAGCAGATTCGTATCCCGCCATGAACGACTTTTCAAGGCCGTTGTCAATGCCGCGCTGTCGTGATAGACTTGCAAATCCTGCCGGGCGAAGCCATCGAAAACCATGTCATCGGTAATGGGCGGCAATTTCTTATGGGCGATGGCCTTGGGGTTGAAATAGACCATCGCGACATCGGCCTTGTCCATGCAACCTTTGTAATGGGAAAGAAATTCGCGGCTCAAGCTGCTGAACGTGTGCAACTCCATGCAGGCCACAAGCCGGCGTGCCGGGAACTGTTCCTTGACGGCCCCTATCGTGGCTTCCAGTTTGGAGGGCGAATGCGCGAAATCCTTGAATACGGTGGTGTGCGCGCTGTCCGCAATGCGTTCTAAACGACGGGAGGCCCCGTGAAAATCCGCGATCAAACGCACGAAATCTTGCTCGGCGACGCCCAAGGCCAGACAGACCGCCTTGGCCGCCTCTATGTTCTGCAGGTTGTGACGGCCGAAGACCTGCAAAGGCGTATCGTGCCAATAGGTAATGCCGTCAGCTATGCGGTAGGCCGGTACTTGGTAAGGCACGGCCCGCGCATCCGGCCGTTCGGCCGCAAACCGTTCGCCTATGCGTTTCACTTCCGGATCCCCCGTATAATAAATCAGCTGCCCGCCCTGTTCCACGCTGCGCGCGAAAATGTCGAACTGCTCGGTATAGATGTCGAAGGTGGGAAAGACATTGATATGATCCCAGGCGATGCCGTTGATGACGGCGATATGCGGGTGATAGAGATGGAATTTCGGCCGGCGGTCGATGGGCGAAGTCAGGTATTCGTCGCCCTCTATGACCATGACGGGCGCCGTCGGGTCAAGCCGCACCATAACGTCGAAACCCGCCAGGGGCGCGCCGACCATATAATTGCAATTCATGCCCACGCCTTTGAGCACATGCAGTATCATGGCCGTTACCGTCGTCTTGCCGTGGCTGCCGCCTATGACGACCCGCCGTTGGTTTTTAGACTGTTCGTACAGGTATTCGGGATAGGAATATATTTTAATTCCAAGGGCTTTGGCCTGCAAGAGTTCCGGATTGTCTTCCCGTGCGTGCATGCCGAGGATAACGGCCTCCAGATTACGGTCTATCTTTTCCGGAAACCAACCGGGCGCGGCCGGCAACAGGCCGTATTGCGCCAAGCGGCTCTTGGCCGGATCGAAAATCTCATCGTCCGAACCGCTGACCTCGTAGCCGCTCAGATGCAGCGCGATGGCCAGATTGTGCATCGCGCTGCCGCCTATGGCGATAAAATGTATCCTTCCCATTGGAAAAACGAATTAGCGTGTCTTGCGTTCCAGCACCTTTTCCACCTTCTCGATGATGCCGGCCGCATTCAGGCCGTAGAGGTCCATGAGTTCGAACGGTTTGCCGCTTTGGCCGAACTGGTCGTCCATGCCGACCATTTCCATGGGAGTCGGTACCGTGCGGCACAGGAACTGGGCGATGGCGTCGCCGAGGCCGCCGTTGAACTGGTGTTCTTCGCAACTGACGATGCAGCCCGTCTTCAACACGGATTTGAGGATGCAGGGCGTATCCAACGGCTTAAGCGTCGATACGGCGATGACGTCGGCTTTGATACCGCGTTGCGACAAGGCGTCGGCCGCTTCCAAAGCCGGCCATACGAGGTGGCCGATGGCCGCGATCGTCACGTCGGAGCCTTCCAGCAACACATCGGCCTTGCCGATTTCGAACGGTTTGTCCGGGTCGGTGAAATTGGGCACTTCCGGACGTCCGCAACGCAGATAGACCGGCCCGTTGTGTTCGGCCACGGCCAGCGTGGCCTGAAACGCCTGGTTGTAGTCGCAGGGATGGATCACGGTCATGTTGGGCATCATGCGCATCATGCCCATGTCTTCCAAAGCCTGGTGCGTGGCGCCGTCCTCCCCGACGCTGACGCCGGCGTGGGGGGCGTAAATCTTGACGTTCTGATTGGAGTAAGCCACCGACTGGCGGATCTGGTCATAGACGCGGCCCGTCGCGAATTCGGCGAACGTGCCGGTAAACGGAATCTTGCCGCAAAGCGCCAGACCGGCCGCCATCGAAATCATATTGGCTTCGGCTATGCCCACCTGAATGAAGCGTTCGGGAAAGGCTTTGGCGAACGCGTCCATCTTGACCGAACCTTTCAGGTCGGCCGCTAAAGCCACGACATCCGGATTACGTTTGCCGGCTTCGAGCAGGCCCGCCCCGAAACCTGAGCGCGTATCTTTCTTTTCTGTAAAATGGTAGGGATTCATATCGTTTTTGTTTTTTTTGCGTTAAGTTATGCGATGGCGTATGTTGTCTTGCCGACGCGGCTTCCTCGCCGCATCGGCCGGTCTAAAGCGTGATTTTGGTCGTCGCGCCGGCTTCTATCGTAAACAGTTTGTCGCGCGTGGCCGTTGTCCGTAAATTGTATTTGGGTCGGTTCACCACCCTATACCGGCCCGGTTGCAGGTAGAGCGTCTCCATGCGCGACGTCTCGCCGAATACATGAATCAGGACTTCCCGATCGGCGCCTCCCTTGTCCGTAATCTGGTAGAGCGAGGCGCAACCGTCGCCCTGCCGGCTCAACGCCAGGATGCCCGGCATCGGCAGATCGACGGTCGTCGTCTGTCGCGGCCGGACCTCCACATTCGGCACCATCATACGCGGTAACGACAGGATTTCGATGTCGTAACGTCCGCTCAGATACTTTTCCACGTCGTTGACATACTGCACGTGCAACGTCTCGGCCGAACCTTGACGGCGCACGATGCACGCGAGGTTTTTGGCCAAGGCTGTCCGCGACCCCGTCATCTTGACCTGCAGGCGCCCTTGGGGCGCGTCCAGCCCGATGATGTTGTGCGTCCCCGTTTTAAGCGTCAGGCTGTCCGCCCGCACGGACGGCCGCGTGTGCACGACCAGGTCGTACACGCGCAAAGGGTCGAGCGTCAGCGTATCGGGCAGCCCGCGGTAATTGATCGTATGGATGTAATTATAGACGACCTGTCCCGATACATGGTCGTAAAACGTCATGTTGACGTCGGTCTCAGTCGGTTCGCCCTTTTCGTCCAACAGATTGACCTGGGCGGACGTATGATCCAACGCATGCGAAATCACGACCTCGAACGCCCGTCCGAAGTCTTCTTCCTTGGACGCGTCGTAATATTCGCCCACACATTGGAAACTCGTCGAAAAGTTGTCGCCTATGCCGATGATGAACGGTTTGAGCGTGATGCCTTTCGTCTGCAGATAGGCCGAAGCCGCGCAGGGATCACCGTCGCACTCCTCTATGCCGTCGGTAATGAGGATAATCAGGTTGCGGCAGTTGTCACAAGGCGGAAAGTCGTTGGCGGCCTGTTCCAAGGCATAGGCGATAGGCGTCGCGCCTTTTGGATTCAACGTCTTGATACGGTGGATGATTTTGGCTACGTTATTGGCTTCGAACGGCACTTCCAAGCGGGTATCGTGGCAATCCAGCGGCGGATACGGACTCTGATGGCCATATACGCGCAAGGCCATCTGGAGGTTGGGCGTGCCTTGCAGGCTGTCCAATATATTCATGAGCAACCGTTTTGAAATCGCCATCTTCGTGTCGCTCTGCCAACGGGCGTTCATGGAATTGGAAGCGTCGTATATCAGCAACACGCGGTTGGTCGTCTGCGCCCGGACGCCCGAAACCGAGGGCCACAATCCGGCCACGCCCGCCGTCAAGCCAAGCAGGCAGACCAAACCGCAACATTTCCTATATAAAACGTTTGCCTTCACGCTTTATCTCAATAGTCACCGAGCGTTACCGGCAATTGCGCCAAAGCGGCCGCGGCCTGTTCGTCGTTGGGGGCCGTGCCGTGCCATTTGTTGTCGTTGACCATGAAGTCCACGCCGTGTCCCATCTCGGTTTTCATCAGAATCATGACGGGTTTGCCTTGACCGCACAGACCCTTGGCCTGCTTCAACGTCTTTTCTATTTCCGTAACGTTGTGACCGTCCATTTCCAAGACCGTCCAGTTGAACGCTTCGAATTTGGCGCGCAAATCGCCCAAATCCAAGACGGCTTTCGTGGAACCGTCGATCTGGAGGCCGTTGCAGTCAATCGTCGAAATGAGGTTATCCACGCCTTTGGCCCCCGCAAACAACGCGGCTTCCCAAATCTGCCCCTCGCCCAGCTCGCCGTCGCCGTGCAGCGTATAAACGATGCCCTTGTCCTGATCCATCTTTTTGGCCAAAGCCGCCCCCACGGCATTCGAGAGGCCTTGCCCCAGCGAACCCGAAGCCATGCGGATGCCCGGCAGATGATGATGCGTGCTCGGATGGCCCTGCAGGCGCGTATGGAGTTTGCGGAACGTACCCAATTCATGTATCGGGAAATAACCGCAACGCGCCAACGTGCTGTACAATACCGGCGAGATATGCCCGTTGGACAGGAAGAAAAGGTCTTCTCCCTTGCCATGCATGCGGAAAGCATGCGGCTCATGCTGCATGACATTAAAATACAATACTGTAAAATAATCTGCGCAACCCAAAGATCCGCCCGTATGGCCGGATTTGGCGCCATGGATCATGCGGATGACATCTCGCCTGATCTGGCAGGCGGTGGATTCTAATTCGGTGGTATCAAGCATTTTAACAAAGGTTTTTAACAACTCGCAAAGATACTATAATTATAGTCATTTGCCAAATCTGCTTTTTTTTGTAATTTTACCTCTTCGAACAAGCATGGACTATGGCTTTGATTGAACGCATACGGACCGTCTTGTGGCATCGCGCCACGACGATATTGCTGAAAGAGCATCGCAAAGGCCGGGGACTTAGGCTGGAGGATGCCGAGACGGCCGTTCTCTACGGCATGTACGAGTCGCCGGATCAGTTCCGGACGTTCAATGCCTTTGCGGACGATCTCGCGCGGCGCGGACTTAAAGTCTATCGTTTCGTCTATTGGCCGACGGCGGTTCCGGCGGCCGATGCGAAAGCCGGCGGTAAATCCGCTCCCGCCGCGCCGCCTGTGGCCACCGACGAATCCCGGCGGCTTTTCGTCATCACGCCCCAGGATCTGGCGTTCAACGGCTGCCCGAAAGCCGTTTACCGACAACGCCTCGCCGCCGCCACCGAAAGTTCGTTCCACCTGTTGCTCGATACTTCCGAGCGTTTCCATTATTTGGACGCCTATATGGCCAGTTTGTTGCCGGCGCGGTTCAAGATAGGCTTTGCCAAGGACATGCCGTTGAAACAACAGCCCTACGACCTGACGCTAAAGCCGACCGAAGGCAAGGATTTGCGCGAGCGCCTGGATTTGTTGTTGCGTTACCTTGACGTTTTCGACAAACCCTGACCTGAGCGGCAACCGGAACCATCGGCGGATGCCGCGGATGGCACGTGCATTGGAATTTGATAAAGAAAATTTCTGAATAATTTATGGAATCGACCGCCTCCTTATCCGGCGTGGGGACCGCCCTGATCACTCCTTTCGACCGCAACGGCCGCATCGACTTCAAGGCCCTCGAACGGATCATCGCCTATATCAATGAAAAACAGACCGACTTTATCGTCGTATTGGGTACGACGGGCGAAGCGCCGACGTTGTCCGAATCTGAAAAACAAGCGTTGTGCGAGGCGGTCGTCGCGCTCAACGGCCGGCGGCTGCCGCTTGTGTTGGGCGTCGGCGGCAACGATACGGCCGCCGTGGCCGACAAATGCGCGCGTCTGCCCGAAGGTTTCGATTATGTGCTTTCGGTCGCGCCTTACTACAACAAGCCGGGGCAAAACGGCCTGTTCGCGCACTACAAGACTTTGACCGAAGCTTCACCCCGGCCGATTATCGTTTACAATATCCCTTCGCGGACCGGTGTCAACGTCGAGGCGGACACTTTGTTGCGTCTGGCGACGGAAGTGCCGGGCATAGCCGGCGTCAAGGAGGCGTCCGGCTCGTTGCGTCAAATCGACGACTTGCTGGCCCGTCGGCCGGCCGGATTCGCCGTCCTTTCCGGGGACGACGCGCTGACGTTTCCCTTGCTCTGCCTCGGCGGGGACGGGGTCATCAGCACCTCGGCCAACTTTATGCCGGAAATCTTCAAACAAATGATAACGGCCGTCCGGCAAGGCCGCTGGGATGAAGCGCGCGCCTGCCATTTCCAGGCCCTGCCGCTCATCCGCCTGTTCTTCGAAGAAGGCAATCCGGCCGGCATCAAGGCGGCCATGCACCATGCCGGCCTGTGCGAGAATATCCTGCGTTTGCCCTTGGTTGAGGCTTCGGCCGGTTTGCAGGCCCGTATCGCAGCCGCCATCGGCAAACGGTAGCCGCGTGGATTGCCAGCGCAGTTGCCATGCGCGCATAAAAAAAACTCCCGTCCTTCGGCTTGCCGCCTGTAGAACGGGAGTTTTCGCTTTATCGATCTTCGGGCTGTTAGGCCGTCATGGATTTGATGCCCATCTTGGCATATTCGCCGCTGTCTAATTTCGCCTTGACCGTGTTGAACACCTGGAGCGTATAATCCACGTCTTCCAAGGTGTGGACGGCGGTGGGGATGATACGCAAGATAATCATGCCCTTCGGAATAACCGGATAGGTAACGATAGAACAGAACAGGTTATAGACCTCGCGCACATCGTAGGTCAACTGCGTGGCTTCGGCTACGCTGCCGTTGAGGAATACCGGGGTAACGCAGGTGTTGGTTTTGCCGATATTGAAACCGCCCTCGCGGAAACCGTTCTGAATGGCGTGTACAATCGTCCAGAGATGCTCGCGCAATTCGGGATGATCCTTCATCATCTGCAAACGCTTTTGTGCCCCGATCACCAACGGCATCGGCAAACTCTTGGCGTAAATCTGACTACGCATATTGAAACGCAGGTAGCGGATGATTTCTTTTTTGCCGGCCACAAAACCGCCGATCAAAGCGAAACTCTTGGCGAAAGTGCCGATATGGAGGTCGATGGCTTCCTCGCAACCGAAATGTTCGCCGATACCGCGGCCGTTGGCGCCCATCACGCCTACCCCGTGCGCGTCGTCCACCATCAGACGGAAATCGTATTTCTTCTTAAGTTCGGCCAAACCGCCTACATTGCCCGCCTCACCGGTCATGCCGTAAACCCCTTCGGTAATCACGAGGATGCCGCCGCCGGTCTTGGCGACCACTTCCTGGGCTCTCTTAATCATGCGTTCGGCATCTTCCATATCGTTGTGCCGGAACTTGAAACTCTGCCCCAGATGCAGGCGTTTGCCGTCCATCAGCGAAGCGTGGATTTCGGCATCGAAAACAATCACGTCGTGGCGGTCGACCAAGGCGTCAATGGTAGAAACAATACCTTGATAACCAAAATTATAAAGATAAGCAGCTTCTTGTCCTACAAAGTCTGCCAAGCCCTGCTCCAACTTCATGTGTTCTTCGGTCTGCCCCGAAAGCATACGGGCCCCCATCGGGTAAGCCAAACCATATTGGGCCGCCGCTTCGGCATCCACTTTACGCACTTCGGGATGGTTGGCCAAGCCGAGGTAGTTGTTCAGGCTCCAAACCAAGCGTTCCTTACCGTTAAACATCATGCGGTTGGAAATAGGTCCCTCCAGCCTCGGAAACATGTAGTAGCCATCGGCATCGTCGGCATATTGCCCCAACGGACCGAAATTTTTAAGCAATTTTTCAAAAATATCCACTATCGTACTGTTTTATAAATTATTATTCCCGTGCAGTGTATAAGGCGGTCCGGCGGAGGTTATCAAGACATCGGCTGTCTTTGCGCTACCTTATTATATGCAGAAATACGGCGACCGCGAACCGGGACTTTTCGTCAATCCGCTTCCCTGCCGTAAATTGTGTTGCAAAGATAGCATTTTTTGCGTTTTTTATAAAAAAAGGACGTAGATTTGCAGTCCTTTATTTTGAGAAATCATGTACAGCGCACAAAAATCCTCCGCCAAAGTCACAACCCAGACTTTGCGCAAGATGAAAGCCGCCGGCGAAAAAATCGCGATGCTGACGGCCTACGACTATTCCTTTGCCAAATTATTGGATGAGGCGGGCATCGACGTCATTCTGGTCGGCGATTCGGCCGCCAATGTCATGGCCGGTCATGTCACGACCCTGCCCATTTCGCTGGATCAGATGATATACCACGGTTGCTCGGTCATGCGGGCGGTCAAACGCGCGCTCGTGGCCATAGACCTGCCTTTCGGCAGTTATCAGGGCGACCCGTTGGAGGCCCTGCGCTCGGCGGTCCGCATCATGAAGGAAACGGAAGCCGATTGCGTGAAATTGGAGGGGGGCCGCGAAGTGGCTGAATCCGTGACCAAAATCCTGTCGGCCGGCATTCCGGTCATCGGACATTTGGGACTTACGCCACAGTCCATCAATAAATTCGGAACATACGTCGTGCGGGCGACCAGCCGGGAAGAAGCCGACCGCCTGAAAGAAGACGCCAAACTGCTGGAAGAATTGGGCTGCTCGGCCATTGTTTTGGAAAAAGTGCCGGCCGAACTGGCGGCTCAGGTGGCCGACATGCTGAAGATTCCGGTTATCGGCATCGGGGCCGGCGCGGGTGTGGACGGGCAGGTGCTGGTCTTGCACGACATGCTGGGCATTACGCAAGGCTTTTCGCCGCGTTTCCTGCGCCGCTACCATAATCTGGCTCAGGAAATAAACAAATCCGTTTCTTCTTACATAGAAGACGTCAAGGGGCTGAATTTCCCGAACAAGGATGAACAATATTGACAGGACGGGCCCGCGCCCGCGCCGGCAAACGGCCTCCCCCGCATTGCCGGCCCCGCCGTTCTCGGCAGACCAGATTCTTTACGAAGACAACCACTTGCTGGCGGTCTGTAAACGGCCGTCGCAAATCGTACAGGGCGACAAGACCGGCGATGAACCGCTTTCGGAGAGTGTCAAAGCTTACATAGCCCGGCGCGACGGAAAAGCAGGCAACGTCTTTCTCGGCGTCGTGCACCGCCTTGACCGGCCGGTAAGCGGCGTGCTCCTGTTTGCCAAGACAAGCAAGGCGCTGAGCCGTCTCAACCGCTTGGTACAGGAACGCGCTTTTCACAAAACCTACTGGGCGATTGTAGGGCAAAGGCCGCCCAAGCCGGAGGACCGACTCGTCCATTACCTCTGCCGGGACGAAGCGCGCAACAAGTCGTTTGTCTGCGCCCCGACGCGCAAAGATGCCAAAGAGGCGATTCTGGACTACCGGCTCGTGGCCGCGAGTGACCGCTATTATCTGCTTGAAGTGGCGTTGCATACCGGCCGCCACCACCAGATCCGCACCCAATTGTCGGCCATCGGTTGCCCGATTAAGGGCGACCTCAAATACGGTTTTCCGCGATCGAATCCGGACCAAAGCATCTCGCTGCATGCCCGCAGCCTGTCGTTGGTTCACCCCGTAACGCAAATGCCGTTGTCGTTAACGGCCGAACCGCCCGCCGACAAATTGTGGCAGTGTTTAAAGGCTCAGGTTCAGATCTGAAACCTATTGTTGCGTTTCCTGTTTTTTTTGTTTAACTTTGCCTTTGTAATTCTTTCGGATTATGACGGAGTTGCCCGCATTACTCACCCGCTTGGAGACCAAGGCCGCAGACCTGCGGCAAAAGGTGGCCGAATTGGAGTTGGAGTTGAAGAAGAGCCGCGCCCGCCAAGCCGAACAAGAAGCGAAGTTGCAAATTTACAAACAGAAAATAAACGATTTAACCAATAGGAACCAGATATTGAAAGTCAGCAGCGCCCTCTCCCGCCCGCCCTCACAAAAGAAAAATACGGCGGCAGAGAAACTGCTCTCGGAATTGATAGCCGAAGTGGACCGCTGCATAACGCTTTTAGACCGATAAGATGAACGAGCGCCCCATTACCGTTACTATCTGCGACCGATCCTATAAATTGACGGTGAAGCCGGAAGACGAAGCCATTTTCCGCGAGTCGGCCAACCGCATCAATGACCGCATCAAGAGCTACGGACAGCACTATGCGTTCAAGGATTATCAAGATTTGTTGGCGATGGTGGCTCTGCAATATACCTCACGCGCCCTGCGCGAAGAAAGACGCCAGACGTTCCGGGATGACGATTTGGGAAATCGGCTCCGGCGGCTGGACGAACTCTTGTCGCTTTAAGCGTTTTGAAGAAAACCGCATCGCGTTCACCAACAGTTTGAAAACTCAACATTTTCAAATTAAGGGCGGACGCTCAAGCTTGGGAAAGTAGGCTTTATCCTTCCTCGGAGGGACCTTCTTTGAAGGCGAAAGAAACTTGAAAAGGCAGGCAGCCCTATACTTATATTATTCAGAGTTTTCCATAACTCTTATGAGCGCATGCGGTTTTCTTTAATTTCAGATTCGGGTTCCCCAAAACTCTTTTAACTATGGATTTAAACATAGCAATCGGTATCGGTCTGGTATCGGCCGGTGCTTTGGCGACGTTCGCCATCATGCAGTGGGGTCTGAGAAACCGGCGCAAAAAAATCATGGCCGAAGCCAAGGAAAAAGGCGAAGTATTGCTGAAAGAAAAGATTTTGCAGGCCAAGGAACACTTTCTGCAACTCAAAACCGAACACGAACGCGCGGTACAGGAACGCAACAACAACGTGGCGAAAGCCGAAAACCGCATCAAGCAGAAAGAAAGCGCGCTGAATCAGAAAAACGAAGAATTGCAGCGCAGGAACAATGATTTGTCGGTTCTGAAAGACAATTTGAACCGGCAAATGGAAGCCGTAGGGCAAAAACAGGCGGAGTTGAACAAACTCCACGCCAAACATATCGAACAATTGGAAACCGTGGCCGGTCTCTCGGCTCAGGAAGCCAAACGGCAGTTGGTGGAAGACCTCAAAGACGAGGCCAAGACGGAAGCCCTGTCGCAAATCAAGGATGTCATCAACGAAGCCAAACTGACGGCCAACATGGAGGCCAAAAAAATCGTCATCGAGACGTTGCAACGGACGGCGACCGAGCATGCCGTTGAAAACACGGTGTCGGTCTTCAATCTGGAGAACGAAGAGATCAAAGGCCGCATCATCGGCCGTGAGGGCCGCAACATCCGGGCATTGGAAGCCCTGACGGGCGTGGAAATCATCATAGACGACTCGCCCGACGCCATCATCCTCTCCGGTTTCGACCCCGTCCGCCGCGAAATCGCGCGCCTGTCGTTGCACAAACTCGTGACCGACGGTCGCATCCACCCGGCCCGCATCGAAGAGGTCGTGACCAAAACGCAGAAACAAATCGAGCAGGAAATCATGGAGACCGGCAAACGGACCTGCATCGACCTCGGCATCCTGAACATGAGCAGCGAACTCATGCGCATGATCGGCAAGATGAAATACCGTTCGTCTTACGGCCAGAACCTGTTGCAGCACTCGCGCGAAACGGCCAACCTCTGTGCGACGATGGCCGCCGAACTCGGTCTGAACCCGAAAATCGCCAAACGCGCCGGCCTGTTGCACGACATCGGCAAAGTACCCGACAACGAACCGGACCTCCCCCACGCCATCTTGGGCATGAAGCTGGCGGAGAAATACAAGGAACATCCCGACATCTGCAACGCCATAGGCGCGCACCACGACGAAATGGAAATGAACAACCTGATTTCCCCGATCGTACAGGTATGCGACGCCATTTCGGGCGCCCGCCCCGGTGCGCGGCGCGAAGTCGTCGAGGCGTATATCAACCGGCTCAACAATTTGGAATCGTTGGCCCTGTCCTATCCGGGCGTTTTGAAGACGTACGCGATTCAAGCCGGACGCGAACTGCGCGTCATCGTCGGCGCCGACAAGGTTTCCGACAACGAAGCCTGTCAGTTGTCGCTGGATCTCTCCAAAAAGATCCAGGAAGAAATGACCTATCCGGGGCAGATTAAGATTACGGTCATTCGCGAGACGCGGGCCGTCAACTACGCCAAATAAAACCGGACGCCGGAATCGGTCCGTCCGTCTCAAGCCTCCCCGTCGAGAAATCGCGGGGAGGCTTTTTGTTAATAACTTCTGTAACCATCCGAATTATCAACATTCTTAAGTATGACGCCTACGTTTTGTTAAAATGGCAGGTGCTGTTATTTTGTCATAAACGTTGCCGTATCGCCGCCATAAAAAAAGGTAACTATATATCTGATTATATAATACTTATATAACGTTTTCAGAAAAGTCATCTCCCATCATTTAATACATAAATTTGAAAATTACAATACAGCTTTAAGTTTTTTTTATACTTTTTTTACAACATATTTGCATCCGATTTCCGTTGTTCATAATTCGACGGATAAATCGGACTGAAAACAGAACAAAAAAAAGAAAAACAATACATTACCTATCAGATAGCAAGAGGGGGCATTGAATGAACGAGACGGAGCGCAATTACAAATTAGTGTGGGACAGATGTTTAACGTACATCAAAGACAACTTGAAAAGTCCGCAGAGTTTCAAGACTTGGTTTGAACCCATCAAACCGATGAAGCTTGAAAACAACACGCTGACGATTCAGGTGCCGAGTACGTTTTTCTACGAATGGCTGGAGGAACACTTTATTACCTTGTTGCGTTCCACGATCAAGAACGAATTGGGACCTGACGGCCGTTTGGAATACAGCATCGTCATGGATACGACCAATCCTTACGAGATCTCCTCGACGGGCGGGCATCGGCCTGAAACCCAAAACGCCCCGATCGCCATCCCCGTCCAGCCGAAAAATATTCCGACGCCGTTCTTGATACCCGGCCTGCAAAAAGCCAAAATCCCGTCCCGTCTCAACGAAAACTACTCGTTCGACAATTTCGTGGAGGGCGACTGCAACCGTTTGGCGCGGGCGGCCGGCTTCGCCATTACGGAGAATCCGGGCAAGTCGGCTTTCAACCCTTTGTTCATCTATGGTGACACGGGGTTGGGAAAAACCCATTTGCTGAATGCCATCGGTTTGCAAATCAAAGCGAAATATCCGGATTTGACCGTATTGTACGTATCGGCCGAATACTTCACACAGCAGTTCGTGGATGCTTGTCGAAACGGCAACTCCAACAATTTTACGAATTTCTACCAACTGATTGATGTATTGCTCATAGACGACGTACATAAGTTAGCGGGTCGGGAAGGCACCCAGAATGCCTTTTTCAGCATTTTCAACCACCTCCACCAATCGCAGAAACAAATCGTGTTGACGTCGGACAAGGCGCCGGCCAATATGACCGGCATGGAAGCGCGGCTTTTGTCCCGTTTCAAATGGGGACTGGCCGCCGACATCCACGTGCCGGATGTGGAGACGCGCATCGCGATATTGCAGAAGAAAATCCATGCCAACGGCGTTGACATTCCGGACGATGTCATCGAATACATCGCCTACAGCATCAATACGAACGTGCGGGAGTTGGAAGGCGTCCTCAACTCGCTTTTGGCGCAGTCCATCCTCAACAAAAAGACGATCGACATTGATTTGGCCAAACAGATGATCGACCAAATCGTACAGAACTCCAAGAAAGACATATCGATAGACTTTATCAAGAAAGTCGTTTGCGAATATTTCGGCATACCGGTTTCCGAGATCAACGTATCGAGCCGCAAGCGGGAAATCGTACAGGCTCGTCAATTGGCTATGTATTTCGCCAAGAAGCATACGAAAGCCTCTCTGGCCATCATCGGCATGCAGTGCGGCAACAAGGACCACGCGACGGTGTTGTATGCCTGCAAGGCCGTCAGCAATCTGATGGATACGAACAAAACGTTCCGTTCCACCGTCGAGGAGTTGTCCAAGCGCCTCAAATCTTAACGGATCCGAACACTGCCGCTGACCTATGGCAAGCCAAACGCTCTATCTGTTGCCGACCTCCTTGGGCGAAGAAGATTCGGCAACCGTTTTGCCGGCCGCCTATCGCGACATCGTGGTTCCCCTGCGTTTTTTCTTTGTGGAGGAAGTACGGACGGCGCGGCGTTTTCTACGCAGGATCGGTTTTACAGCCGATTTCGATGAAGTGACGTTTGTGCCGGTCAACGAACACAACCGGCATCTGAGTTTGGACGAGATGCTGCGGCAACAGGAATTGGACTCAAAGCGGTTGCCGTTGCAAATGGGGCTTCTTTCGGAAGCCGGCCTTCCCTGCATCGCCGATCCCGGCGCGTCGGTCGTGGCCTGGGCGCATGCGCATGGATTGACCGTCAAGCCTGTATGTGGCCCTTCGTCTTTGTTTTTAGCGCTGATGGCGTCCGGATTGAACGGCCAGTGCTTTGCCTTTCAAGGCTATCTGCCGGCCGATCCGGAGGGGCGCAAGAAACGCCTGCTGGCCTTGGAGGCCTATTCTCGTCAACATCATCAGACGCAGATATTTATCGAAACACCCTACCGGAATGCCCGGCTTTGGGAAACCGTCGTGGCGGTCTGCCGGCCGGAAACACGCTTCTGTGTGGCCAAAAACCTCTGCATGCCGCAGGAAGAAATCCGGACGATGCGCATAGCCGAATGGAAAAAAGCCGGGCCGCCCGCCTTTCATAAAGAAAACGCCGTTTTTTTACTTTTAGCCGATTAACCCCCATCGATTAAAACCATGAATCCGCCCTTAGCCGAACAGTTACGGCCACAACAACTCTCCGATTACATCGGACAATCCCATCTCATGGGAGAAGGGGCCGTCTTGCAGAAAGCCATACAATCGGGTACCTTGCCTTCCATGATATTGTGGGGGCCGCCGGGCGTGGGCAAAACGACGCTGGCCTATCTGATTTCGCTTACGTTGCAACGGCCGTTCTTTACGCTCAGCGCCGTACAGTCGGGCGTCAAGGACGTACGGGAAGTGTTGCTGAAAGCCGAAGCCTATCTGGCGGACAGCCGGCAGCGACAGAAAACGCCCTCCCTCTTCGAGGCGCCGGCCGCCGCGCCGCCGGCGGAAAAAGCCCCGGCGCCGCCCATCCTGTTCATAGACGAAATCCACCGTTTCAGCAAGTCGCAGCAAGATTCCCTCTTGGCGGCCGTTGAGAAAGGCACGGTGACGTTCATAGGCGCGACAACCGAAAACCCTTCTTTCGAAGTCATTACGCCCCTTTTATCGCGTTGCCAAGTCTATGTCTTGAAATCCCTTTCGTCGGAAGAATTGGATTTGATGATCGACCGGGCCGTGGCCTATATCGAGCGGCACCACGGTTGGACGGTCGAAGTGCGGGAAAGCGCGGCCCTCAAACGGATTTCGGGCGGCGACGGGCGTAAACTGCTCAACGCCTTGGACATCGTGGTCTCCCTCTTGGGCGGTCGGGCGACCGGAGCGGGCGAATCGGAGACCGACTCCCCCATCGTGCTGACGGACCGCCTTGTCGGCGATATCATCCAGCAGAACATCGCGACCTACGACCGCGACGGCGAGAACCATTACGACCTGATTTCGGCCTTTATCAAATCCATGCGCGGCAGCGACCCGAACGCGGCCGTCTATTACCTCGGCCGCATGCTTGCGGGCGGCGAAGACCCTAAATTCATCGCGCGCCGCATGCTGATCTTGGCTTCGGAAGACATCGGCAACGCCAACCCGAACGCCCTGCTGCTGGCCAACGCCTGCTTCGACACCGTGCATAAGATCGGCTATCCCGAGTGCCGCATCACGTTGAGTCAGACGGCTATATACCTGGCCTGCTCCCCCAAGAGCAACGCCGCCTACATGGCCATAGACGTCGCCTTGGAAAAAATCAAACAGACGGGCGACCTGCCGGTGCCGTTGCAAATCCGCAACGCCCCCACCTCGCTGATGAAAGACCTCGGCTACGGCCAAAACTACCGCTACGCCCACGACTACGAGGGCAATTTCGCCGATATGGAGTTTCTGCCGGCCGGGCTGGAAAACTTTAAGTTCTACGAACCCGGCGATAATCCCAAAGAGCAGGAAATCCGGCGGCATCTGCGCCAACTGTGGCGGGAAAAATACGGATATTGAAGCATTAAACTAATTATAATCATGGAAGTAGAAGAAAAGATAAGTCAACTGATAAAACAATTCTCGGCCCTGGAGGATTGGACCGACCGCTACGCCCTGCTCATCGATATGGGCAAGTCGTTGCCCTTGCTTCCGGATGCGGAAAAATCCGAAAAACTACTGATAAAAGGCTGTCAGTCGCGGGTTTGGATCAAGGCCGAACTCCAAGACGGCAAGGTTTTCTTTAAAGCCGATTCGGATGCCGTCATCACCAAGGGCATGGCGGCTTTGTTGCTCCATGTCTTCTCAGGTCAAAGCCCGCAGACGATTTTGGATACGCCCGTCGATTTTCTGGATCAGATCGGCCTTAAGGAACATCTGTCGCCGACGCGTTCCAACGGTCTGAACGATATGATTAAGCAAATCAAACTCTACGCCCTGGCTTTCAATTTGCAAAAATAGCCGCTTTTCCGTAAATTCGCGCTTTTAAGCGCTATTTTACATGCTCGACCAATTATACGCGCCTTTGCAACGCGAGTTGTCGGAGGTAGAACGTTATATCGCCTTGTTCACGCAAAGCGACTTTCCGCTTCTGGAGCACGTCGGGAAGCATCTTTTCGGCCGTAAAGGCAAGCAGTTGCGCCCGCTGTTGCTGTTGCATACCCATTCGCTGTTCCATACCGACATCGCGGACGAGGCGTTGCGGTGCGCCGCGCTGATTGAAATCCTGCATACGTCCTCTTTGGTGCACGACGATGTCGTGGACGAAGCCGACCGCCGGCGCGGACAGGCCTCCGCCAGGGCACTATTGGGTAACCGCACGGCGGTTCTTTCTGGTGACTATTTGATTTCCAACGCTTTTATACGCACTTTCCACGAAGTCCCGGCTTCCCCGCTCATCCTGTCCATGCTCGACATCATCCGCACGATGTGCGAAGGCGAATTGTTGCAACTGCAATATACGGCCCATCCGGATATGGACGAGGCCGTTTACGAACGCATCATCGCCGGCAAGACGGCGGCCCTGTTCGGACAATGCGGCTATTGCGGCGCCCTGACGGCCGGTGCGACGGCCGCACAGGCCCGGTTGGCGCGCCAAATCGGCGAAGCGGCCGGCATGGCGTTCCAAATCAAAGACGATTTGTTGGATATACATACGGAATCCGAAGCCGAGGAAGGCAAAACGGCCGGCAACGACCTCAAAGAGGGCAAACTGACGTTGCCGACACTCTACTACCTCCGCACATTGGATGCCGCTGCCCGCCAGGCTTTTTTCGACTGGCTGCAACGGCCTACACAATGGCTACCCGGCGAATTGGAAAGCCGTTTGGCCGCCATCCGCGACAGCGGCGCCGAGGCCTATTGCCGGCAACGCATGGCCGAATACGCGCGGCAGGCGCAACAGGCTTTCGAACGGCTTGAACGGCCTGGAGAACACTACGCCGATTTATTGAATCTTATTTGTTGTTAATGTTAATTACACTGATTTTCAATATATCAAAATGAATCATATAAAGCATATTATAACTATTGCATTCAGCCTGACGGCGGTTTGGGCCGGTGGTGGCCACTTGGCGGCGCAAACAATGGACGCAAGCGAAACGGATACTTATGGTAAAGGTTTATATAAAACACCTAAAGCCTCTCCAACCATACAGATAGACTACCAGAAACTAACCAAGACTTATGCCTGTGCCGGCGATACCATTCTCGTTACCGCCACCGCCGACGGCATCACGGATGTGATATTGCCCAAGGATAAATATTGGTCCGGCGATGCGAACAGTGCCATCATAAAACAAGACCCCACCTCCATCACCAAGTATTTCTATACCTATCATCCTTATAAAGAAACGAATCCCACGGTCGAAAAGTCCGCCGATTTTGACTTTGTCATTGTGCAAGGCGGCACCCAAACAACGGTGCGCCACGCCGTCGTCGCTAAATCCTGCCCGCCTACGATAAATCCACCCGAACTCAAGTCCAGCACGGTCGGTCAAAAATATAATCTGGGCTATATTGCATTCGAATTCTCCTTTCCGAACCAAACCACCCGTCAGGACCGGACCCAATTCGCGCCTGTCATAACGCCGCCTCAGGCTGTCTGTCTCTTTCTTGAGCGGCGCAGCACGACGAACCAATTGGAGATGCGCTACAGAAGCATACCGACTTCCGATGCGGAATACGACCTTAAAATCCGTTTTAACGAAGGGGACAGCCTCCGCACCGCGTCTTTCGGGCCCTATCGGTTCGATGTGACATCGCTTAACGAAATAACGGCCGACCAATCGGCTTATTGTTCGGGCGAGGACATCCATTTCACGCTGACGCTTCCGGACGAATATGAAAAAATGCTACTTCAGAAGACCGGTCCGAATCCGGGATTAGACAAAATAAGCCAATGTTTCAACTGGAACGGTTCGCCCTCTGAAGTCGAATTCAAAGGTTGGGATCAAAATACCCACACCTATCGGTTCTCGACCAAAGCGGCCGGCCCGTCCGACCGGTATCATTGCCGGATGTCGGTGGATCTGAAGTATCAAAGTTCAGCCAATAAACCTGTCATAGACACGACCATACATGTGGATTATGATCTGCCGATAAAATCGTTTGCCGTACACTCCGCCGAAGCCTTGACAACGGATGCCATCGACGGATGCGAAGGCTCGAAAATCGACTTATCCGATTATCTTCAAGCCGGCACGGGCATGACCGTCGAGGGTTATACAAGCGGCACTTCCTTTACCGGAGGAACGCAATATACGGTTCCCGGCCAATCGGAAACGATTCAGGTCAAAATCAAGTCGAACAACTTCCAATGTTCTTTCATGGAACCGGACGGCACCTTTCCCTCCCCCCTGACTGTCAATGTCAAGCCCCAGCCTCGGATTACACAACCAGTACCAGGCATAACGAGCGGTATTTGCGAGGGGGAAATCCTGACGGTGACGGCCACGGCTTCGCCCGCAGACGCCAAGGTTACCTGGTCGGTTGACAACAAGCCTGAATATAAGGACATTCCGTCCGGGCAATCGGTACAGTTCGTCTTGTCCAAAACCGCCACCCTATCCGTCACCGCAACAAATCAATGCGGAACCACCGCCCCCCTGAACTATACGGTTTCGGTCACCAAGGCGCCCACGGTCACTTTTGACAAGCAATCGCCCATACAACAGTGTCCGGGCACTCCGGTCACGCTGTCCGGAACAGACGACGGCGACCGGCACGAATTCCAATTACGTGATTTAAACTCCGGTCAATCCGTAACCCCTCCGGGCTTCTCCACCGACCGAGGCTTGGATAATTACCAAATGCCAGCGGGAGCCAATCTGGAACTGATTTATACCGCCTATAAAGGGACCTGCGCGACCTCTGCGACGGCGCGCATCAAGGCCCATCCCCTGCCGGACGTGACCATAACTTACGACGGGCAAAATTACGGAGACGGTAATTATGTTATCTGCGTGCCGCGCGACGTGCCGTTCAGCCTGGGCGCTTCCGGAGCCGACACTTACACTTGGTCGAAAGACGGTAACGGGGTCGCCACGCCTGCTTTTACTTTGGCGGACGATGCCGATATAACCGTCCGGGGGACGGTTGCCGCCACCACCTGTTACAAAGAGATTGCCGTCCAATGTATTGTATCGGTGGAACATGTGAACCGCGTCAAGTCGGAGGCCGTCTGCCCGTATGACAACGTCTGCTTTCGGGCGGACGATTTGCCGAACACGACCTACGCCTGGTTCGGTCCGCAGGGTACGGATTTAACCCATAAGACCGAACAATTTTGCTTTAATCCGACGACCGAACCGGGCCAAACGGGTATTTACACGTTGAAAACGGAACGGCATGGCTGTAAAGAAGAATTAAGGTATGAGTTGGCGCTCCATCCCTATCCCCGGTTGAATACAATCGTCAACAATCCGGTCTGCGAAGGCGACGAGTTGGTCTTCAACTATCAACACGGCCTGTCCCGGGCCGACATCCAACGTGCCGTTCTAACCGACGGCACCGGTACCGAAGTCCCGGGTCAGACCATTACCGCCGACCGTATCATTTACCGGATTCCCGATATCCCGGCATCCGCGGCCGGCCGTTACACGCTGACCGTCACGACCGACCGAGGCTGCACCGCCCGAGATGAAACCGACATTACCGTCGGCACGCATTTAACGCCGGTTTTCTCCATCGCCCCCGCCTATTGCGAGGATGATGAAGAAACCTTGACGACCGCGACGACCGGCGCCGGCTATACCTACCGTTGGTCCACGGACAACCGGGTCATCAGCGCGGACGAAACCCAGCCGACGGTTCCGACCGTTTGGCTACGGGACGACAACGGCTCTTTACATTTGGATATCAACCAAAACGGCTGTACCGACCGGACGTCCCAACCGCTGACCGTCATTCCGCGGCCGCACCTGAGCGGCCTGCCGCAGGATACGGGCATTTGTTTCGGCACCTCGCTGTGTCTGGTCGCGCATACGGACTATGCGCCGCAACAGGTGGTTTGGTACTTTATCGGCGCCGACGGGCGGCTCGTCCAACTGCCCCAAGCCGGCAATCAGCCGCTCATGCATTGTCTGGAACAGGCCGACCCCGCTATGGAAGGCCGTTATTTCGTCATGGCTTCGAATAAGAACTGCGAAAGTTCCTCCGACACCGTGCGGTTCACCGTCCATCCGCTGCCGGATATCCGGATTGAGGGCCCGACGTTTATCTGCGACGGCGATACCGTGACGCTGACGGCCGTCTCCCAAACGCCGGGCTCCAACCGTTGGTCGCCCGCCGGCCAAACGACAGAAACCATAGCGGTTACGAAAGCCGGCCGCTATGGGGTGACCCGCACTTCGCCCCACGGCTGCCGCGATTCGGCCGAGACCAGTCTGGAAGCGCGCCCGCTCCCCTACTTCAGCCTGCCGCCCGACACCTCCATCTGCCGCGGCACCTCGTTCATGATTTACGGTCCGGAAGGCATGGACGCCTATCTTTGGAACGACGGTTCGGAAGAGAAAGACCGCTTGGCGGAAGACGGCGGCTGGTATATCCTGACGGCCTTCCGCAACGAATGTCCTTTCAGCGACAGCCTCTATGTCCATGAATCGTTCTGCGGACAGTTCCATTTTCCGACGGCTTTCACGCCCAACGACAACCGCGTCAACGATACGTGGGGCGCCATCAGCGCGGCCAAGGACGAGGATATGGCCGAATACGACCTCATGGTGTTCGACCGCAACGGCAAGAAAGTGTTTCACGGCAAACGCATTGCCGATCAGTGGGACGGCAAATACAAGGGGCAGCTTTGTCCGCCGGGCGTCTATACGTTTTCGTTCCGTGCCTTGGAAAAGGAAGAAGGCATCAAATACCGGTCAAGCGGCACGGTCACGATTGTGTTGTAATCCCCCATCCCGGCGGAATAGCCCTTGCGCCGAACCTAAAGAGGCCCTGTTTGGAAACCTCTCAGACCATCAGGGTGCTTTTTTTTGAAAAAAGGCTTGGATTGCCGCTGAAAAATTTGGAGAGAACGAATATTTATGCTAATTTTGCAGCCTTGTTTGCCCAGGTGGTGGAATTGGTAGACACGCTACTTTGAGGGGGTAGTGTCGGTTACGACATGCAAGTTCGAGTCTTGTCCTGGGCACCACCAAGCAAAACAAACGACAAGCCGGTTGAAAAACGGTTTGAGCCCGAATGGCGGAATTGGTAGACGCGCTAGTTTCAGGGACTAGTTCCCGCAAGGGAGTGCAAGTTCGAGTCTTGTTTCGGGCACGATGGAAAGAAAAGGCTGAAGCCGACGGGCTTCGGCCTTTTTTCATTTCCGTTAAGGTGGATCCGAAAGGTCAAGATGCAAGGCATTGAGGGTGAGGGTGAAGAAGTTTAATAAGCTAAATGACTGAGCCCGAATTCCGATAATAACGCCGCGGATTGGCCTTTATGGCGCACCGTACAACCTCCCCTGCCATGTGCCGCGCTCACGCATGCGCGCGACAATCCGCTCGGCCACACGTTCCGAACGCAGCCCGAAGGCCGGGCCGGCCAAGAATCGCGGCGGGACTTCGCCGGCCAAACGTTCGATGCGGATATGCGGCGAAAGCCTTTCCAAAAAATCCGCCACCAAATCGGCATATTCTTCCACGGTAAAAAAAGAGAACTGCGACGGGTCGGTTTCATAGTCCCGTGCCATGACCGTATTTTTAATGATTTGCAATTGATGCAGTTTGAGCGAATCCAAGGCCGGCCATCCGGACAACCTGGCCGCCTGCGCCACCATCTCCGCGCGGCTTTCCCCCGGCAAGCCGAACATGAGGTGTCCGCCACAAGCCAGGCCGTAATCGGCCGCCCGTCTGTAAGCATCGTAGGTACAGGCCGCATCGTGTCCGCGGTTGATACGCCGCAACGTCTTGTCGTAACAGCTCTCGATGCCGATTTCCACACGCAGGTAACACTGTCGGGATAGCTCCGACAGATAGCGCAATGTCTCGTCCGGCAGACAGTCCGGCCGCGTGCTGACAATCAAGCCCTCTATCCCCTCTACCGACAAGGCTTCCTCATAACGGGCCTTCAATACCTCCAAAGGCGCGTAGGTATTGGAGTACGTCTGGAAATAAGCTACATACTTGGAAGCCTTGCGGTAGCGCCAGGCATGGAACCGCTTGCCTTCCTCCAACTGCTCGGCTATGCCGTGCACACGTCGGCAATAAGACGGATTGAAGGCCGCGTTGTCGCAATAGGTGCAACCACCCGTACCGCACCGGCCGTCCCGGTTCGGACACGTAAAGCCCGCATGGACGGACAGCTTCTGCAAACGGCTGCCGAATTGACGCTTGCAGTCTTCGGCGTATGAACGGTATGGCAGTTCCATCGTATAACTCCAATGCGGTTTATTTAATAAGTGCCTGCGCGGCGCGGATCGCTTGCGCTGCCTTTTCGGCCCTACGCGCGGCATGGCGTTCCGAATCGAACAGCACCGGTTTATACGTCAGCACAACATAGGCGAAATGCGAGAAACGGCTGTTACCGGGCGCGATGCCGCTCAGCCGCTCCATCGTTGCGGTCGGCAACATCACGCTATACCCTGCCCGCACCCAAAAATCCTCGAAAACATCGTATCGGTAATGCAAGTCCATTTCGCCGCCGAGCGAACGCGGCAAGCGCGTATAGCCGGCCGGCGTGACCGCGTCGGAAGTACCGCTCTTGTCGATGACATAAGGCTGAACCAACGCGAAATAGCGACCGCTCAACTCAATGCGGTGCTTGGGATGCGGCCGGTAATACAGCCGCAGGTAAGGTTGGTGCAAGCCGGCACCCTGCGTCAAATCATCGGCCCCTCTGACATTGAAGTAATCCATATACCCCAACATGCTGTGACGCGCTCCCAAGAATCGGTCGAACGCCTGTGAACGGTGGCCATCGGCATAATCGGGACGGCTGTAGTCGTTGCCGGAAATAAAATCGTAAGCGGCCACGAATTCCCATTTCGGGTGCGGCCTGTATTTGAGTTGCACGGAGGCCAAATAGGCATTGAGCCGTTGGCCGAACGCGTTCTTTCCCCATTGTCCGTAGCCATAAACCAAGCCGTTGACGGGGCGGTCCTGAAAAAGATAGAAATAGGTGCCGACCGTATAACGGTTCACAAGCCGGCTACCCGGCTCCGGAACCTCCGCGCCATTCTCCGGAAAAGGTTTCCTTTGATTGACATCCTGTGCATACAGCAACGTCCAGACCAGATCGCGGTTGCCGAACTCGCGCGAAGTCCATGCCCAGACATAATATTTGAACCAATCGACCGTATAGGTTGTCAGAAAATCGACATGGCCGTAGTTGTTCGATAAGGAAAATCCGATATCCGCCTTGGTTTTCAAATCCAGACTGCGGTATTTGAACATGAGCGCGTCCACGGCCTTGGTCACGTCCCCCCACCCCGGACCTGTCATGTAACGGCCATCATCGTAATCCAAAGGCCGACGCCCGATGTCGAACGTAAAACGCTGACAGAAATTTATGAAGAAATAGGCAGACGATAGGCCGAAACCGGCCTCCGAGCGGTTGTCTTTGCTCTCGCCCCAGATACGGGCATCTTCGACCGTCATGACGAATCCCAGGTTGTTTTTTTCGAATTCAAGTCCGAGACGGGTCCGCTGGGCATTGACGACGAAGCCTTTGTCTTCCGGCCCTTTCAGACGATGATAGCCGTCCCTGAACTGAAGTTTTTCCCGGATTTCGCCCCAAATGCGGAACTGCGCATAAACGTCAGGGCCGCCCGCCCCTGTCGCCGCCAAAAGCAGCAACAGCGCGAACGGCCGCTGAAAAACGCCCCAACCTTTTATAATACCAAGGTTTACGCGCATCCGTACCCTAAAGCCTTAGGCCGGATTTTCGACCGAGACAATTTCCATTTCGAACACCAGCGGCGAATACGGCGGAATCAGGCCCAAATCGCGGTCGCCATACCCCAATTGGAACGGAATGATCAGCGTGGCCTTATCGCCCTGCCGCATCATCATCAAGCCTTCATCCATGCCTTGAATCATCTGACCCGTACCGGCCATCGTCTCCAACGGTTCATATTTGCGCATCGGATGGAACGTGCCGTTTTCCTCGGCGACTTCCTTGATGCTCGTGTCGAAAATCGTGCCGTCCAACAGGCGGCCTACATAATGGAACTTGACGGGCGATCCCTGACGGATGGCCTTGCCCTTGCCTTCTTTGGTCCGGATAAAATACAGACCGTCTTCGGTCGGATTCACCGTCAGGTTATGCTCGTGCAAATAGGCCGCAATGGCCTGTTGCTGATCCAAATCGGCTTCGGCCGCCTTGGCGTCGAGATAGGTTTGGAATTCCGCCTCCGGGACAATCTGATGTACCTTGATGACATAACTTAAGGTTCCCTTGACGATTTCCGGCAACTGCATGCCGCGCGCCCGAATCGAATCGGCCTTGATGTTGAACCGCGCGCTGTCGCCCTCGTGCAACAACCGCACCCCCTCCTGCAAATCGCCACGGAACTCGGATTCGCCCACCTGGATAACCGGTCCCGGCTTACCCGCATTCGTCATAAGGACGGAATCGCCGACCGTAATCCACATTTCGCCGATGATATAGTCGCCCGCTTGTGGCTCGAATTTTCCTTCTCCGCGTTTCAACATTTTGTAATCCACGTGGTTGCAAGCCGAAAGAAACATTAAGGCCGCCAAGCCCATCAGCCCGCCGGCGATTCTCGAAAGGTGTTTTTTCATTTTATTGGTTTGTTTTTGATATAAACGGATTTAATTTCAATATCGTAGAGCAAAACCGCCTTGGGCGGAATACGCCCGCCGTCGCCGGAAAGCCCGTAGGCCAAATGGGACGGCAGGATGGCGAACGCCTTTTCGCCCCGGCGCATTTTAAGTAGCAATTCCGTCAATCCGGGTTCGCCCGTTTCCGCGCCGACCACCCAGCGCCGCAGGCCGTCTTCCGCCGAGGAGGCCAGTTGCGTTCCGTTGAGCAACGTCAGCGTATAGGCCATATCCACGGCGTCGCCACGCGTGATGGACGCGCCGGAAGGATGGCGCTCATAAATATCGTAGTATAAACCGGTGCCGCTCTGTTGAAAAGGCCGGCCGCGTCTGACGATAAAGGCCTCTATTTCCTGCTTCTCCTGTTCTTTGAGCTGGCGGTGTACCGCCGTCAAATCCGCTTCAGCCGGCGCGACCCATTGCGTCGCCTCCGGCATGCGTCCCGGTCTTTGACAGCCCGTACTGAACAACGACAGCACGCCCGTGGTCAACACGATACAGGCCATCTCAATGAACCGCCATCCCCTTATTTTCATAGCGTAAAAATCGGGGGCAATGCCGCCCGTTTGGGTTGGATTTCATGCGTGTAAAAATCGGGCACGAGCCGTTCGAACCGCGCCAAGGTTTCCGACAGACTCTCGAAAGCACTGCCGCCGGCCGCGTTCTTATGGCCGCCGCCATTGAAATGCTGCCGCGCGAACTCATTGACATCCACCTCGCCTTTCGACCGAAGGGAAACCCGGATGCGGTTCTGACGCTGCGTGAAAAAGGCCGCGAACGAAACGCCTTCGATGCCCAAGGCGTAATTGACCACGCCTTCCAAATCGCCGGCCTGATAGTGGAAACGCTCCATTTCCTCTATATCCAAAGAGATATAGGCGGTGCCGTATTCCGGCATCACGACCAGTTTCTTATGCAGGCAATACCCCAACAAATGCATGCGGGAAGCCGAAAACGTATCGAATATGGCCCGGTGGATACGCACGGTGTCGGCTCCCCGGTCGATAAGTTCGGCGACAATCCGGAACAGACCGGCGTGACGGCAGGCGTAACTGAACGAGCCCGTATCGGTGCAGATACCGGCATAGAGGCAGGACGCCACCCGTTTGTCCACCAACGCGACATCCAGTTCCGCCGCAATGGTTTGATACAGTTTTTCACAGGTTGAGGAAACGGCCGTTTCGGAAAAGCACAGGTCGAACTCGTCCAAAGCCGGTCCTATATGGTGATCTATCAAGACCTTGAACGCCCGGCTTTCCGTCAGGGGCTGCGTCATGGCGTCGGTGCGGCCCAAAGCCTGGAAATCCAGACAGAAAATCAAGTCCGCCCGCGCGATCAACGCCTGGCATTTTGCCGTATTCCCATTATAAATCAAGACGGAACCGTCCGGATCCATCCATTTGAGATTCTGCGCATAGGCATTGGGATAAATGACGTCGGCCGCCTTACCCATATTCGCCAACAGATATTTCAGCCCCATCGTGGAACCGACGGCGTCGCCGTCCGGATTGTAGTGGCCGACGATGACAATGCCGTTGGCTTGCCGTATCGCCGTTTTCAAATCCATATTCGTCTGTTTCATGTCTTTTTTCCCGCCCAACGGTACACCGGAACCATGCCGTCCTGCAGACCGCGGGGCTGCTTGCTTAAAGCGTAAATCTTTCTAAAACCGTTTCTATCAATTCTTTCATGCGGGGATGATAATCCTCGCTGAACGTCTTGTCGGCGCGATTGGCTATGAGCAGACAGACCGTCAACGCCTTATGCCCCAAACTGCGTCCCAAGCCGTAAAGCGCGGCCGTCTCCATCTCCAAGTTGGCGATTTTGTGCCGGCCGTCGTCGAACGAAGCCAAACGGTCGTTCTGCTCCGGTATCGTGACCGACAGGCGCACCTGCCGGCCCTGCGGCCCGAAAAAGCCGGGGGCGGTGACCGTCACGCCCTGATACATATCGTAGCCGATCCGTTGCAACAACTCGTCCGAACACGGCACGACATAAGGGGCGGCCAAACGTTCCGGCCATTGCACGTGCGCGCGGATGGCGCGCTCCAATCCGCGGTCAAAAACCGATTCATCAACCGCATAATAGTTCAACAGGCCGTCCAACCCCAAGCCGTGCGTGGCGGCGCAGAACCCCTCGAGCGGATAGTCGTGCCGCAGACTGCCGCTGGTTCCTATGCGTATCAATTCCAAGGATTTGTGCTCCGTTTTAGCGACACGCCGTCGCAAGTCCACATTGGCCAGTGCGTCCAGTTCCGTCAAAACGATATCGATGTTGTCGGCCCCCATACCCGTGGAGACGACCGAAAGCCGGCAACCGTTCAGCCAGCCCGTATGCGTCAGCAGTTCCCGGTTTTGAACCCGAACCTCCAGTTTGTCGAAATGGCATGAGATTTCCGCCACGCGGCCCGGATCGCCCACGAGGATGATACGGTCGGCCAACTGTTCCGGTTGCAGACGCAGGTGATACACGCTGCCGTCCGCATTGAGCGGTAACTCCGAAGGCGCGATATAATCGGCAGGATGAACGTTTTTCATGTGAGCAAATATAACACAATTTAAATATATCACCAATTTTTCGTAATTTCGCGTGTTTGTGCGTTTCTGTCACGGAGCCGGTCAAAGGAGCCGCGTCTTCCGGGCGGCGGTTCTCCGCTCGGGCAGTTTCGCACACCTTAATTATATGCACGCTTTACTATGGCAAGGGATTACGATTTCAGAAACATCGAACAACGTTGGCAGGCGTATTGGGACGAAAACAAGACCTTCAAGGCCGAACAGCCGTCTTCCAAGCCCAAATACTATGTATTGGACATGTTCCCCTACCCGTCGGGCGCGGGCCTGCATGTCGGCCATCCGCTGGGTTACATCGCGAGCGACATCTACGCGCGTTACAAACGGCTCAACGGCTTCAACGTCCTGCACCCCATGGGGTTCGACGCCTACGGTCTGCCGGCCGAACAATACGCGATTCAGACCGGCCAGCACCCGGCCGTCACGACCGAAGAGAACATCGCCCGCTATAAAAAGCAGTTGCGCGGCATCGGTTTCTCGTTCGACTGGGACCGCGAAGTCCGTACGTGCGACCCCGCTTATTATAAATGGACGCAATGGGTCTTTATCCGGCTGTTCGAATCGTGGTACGACAAGGATTTGAAAAAGGCGCAGCCGATCAGCCGACTGGTGGACATGTTTGAAAAAGAGGGCAACGCCAAGGCACAGCACATCGCGGCCTGCAGCCCGCAAGCCGTTTTCAGCGCGGCCGACTGGGCTTCCTACGACGAAAAGCAGCGGCAGCGGACGCTCATGGCCTACCGGCTGGCCTATCTTTCCGACACGATGGTCAATTGGTGTCCGCAATTGGGCACGGTGCTCGCCAACGACGAGGTCGTGAACGGCCTTTCCCAGCGCGGCGGGTACCCGGTTGAACGCAAACTGATGAAGCAGTGGCAACTACGCATCACCGCCTATGCCGACCGGTTGCTCGACGGCCTGACGGATCTGCAATGGAGCGACGCGCTCAAAGAGATGCAGCGCAACTGGATCGGCAAGAGCCACGGCGCGACGCTCTCGTTCGCACTCCAAGACCGTACGGACAAGCTCGACATCTTCACGACGCGGCCCGACACGCTCTTTGGCGTCAGCTTCATGGTGCTCTGTCCCGAACACGAACGGATCGCCGCGCTGACAAGCCCGGCGCAGAAAGCGGCCGTAGAGGCCTATTTGGACGAAGTCAAGCACCGAACCGAACGCGAACGCCAGGCCGATGTCAACCGCGTCAGCGGCGTATTCACGGGAGCCTACGCGGTTCATCCGTTTACGGGGGCGCCGATTCCCATCTGGGTTTCGGATTACGTATTGGCCGGTTACGGCACGGGCGCCATCATGGCCGTGCCGGCGCACGACGCGCGCGACTACCGCTTTGCCAAGCGCTTCGATTTGCCGATCACGGCCGTGGTAGAGGGCGGCGACATCAGCCAGGAGGCCTACGAGACCAAAGACGGCGTACTGCTCCATTCCGATTTCCTCAACGGCCTGCGCGTCAAGGAAGCCATCGCCGTCATGGTGCGGGAAATCGAAAAACGCGGGCTCGGCACGGCCAAGACGCTCTACCGCCTGCGCGACGCCATTTTCAGCCGGCAGCGCTATTGGGGCGAACCCTTCCCCATCTATTACAAGGACGGCATGCCTTATCCGCTGGAGGATGCGGAACTGCCGCTCACGTTGCCCGAAGTCGATCGTTACCTGCCGACCGAAGCCGGCGAACCGCCTTTGGCCCGCGCCAAGAATTGGGTCAATAAAGACGGTTATCCGCTGGAGACCAATACGATGCCCGGATTCGCCGGTTCCAGCGCCTATTTCCTGCGTTATATGGATCCGCACAACGACCAAGCGTTGGTTTCGCGCGAAGCCGTGAACTACTGGGGCCCCGTGGATCTGTACATCGGCGGTGCCGAACACGCCTCGGGTCACCTCATATATTCGCGTTTCTGGCATAAATTCCTGTTCGACCTCGGCATGGTCAATACCGAAGAGCCGTATCGGAAACTCATCAACCAAGGTATGATTCAAGGCCGCAGCAGTTTCGTCTATCGGCTCAACTATGCGGCCTACCAAGCGTTTTTGGCCGAAAACCCGGCGTATCCGGGCTTGGAAGGCGTTTCGGCCGAAGACGTGGCCGAGGGCAAACGGCTCGTTTTCGTTTCCAAAAACATTCCGCAGCGCGAGCGGTTCACCGACCCCGTGCACGCCGACATCCACCTCGTGGACAATGACGTGCTCGATAGGACGGGTTTCAAAGCCTGGATGCCGCATTGGAAAGAAGCCGAATTCATTACGGAAGACGGCCGTTATATCTGCGGCAGCGAAATCGAGAAGATGTCGAAATCGATGTACAACGTGCAGAACCCGGACGAAATCGTGGAACGCTACGGCGCGGACACGCTGCGCATGTACGAAATGTTCCTCGGCCCCATCGAGCAATCCAAGCCCTGGGACACGCAAGGCATAGAAGGCGTTTTCCGTTTCCTGAAGAAATTCTGGAAACTCGTCTTTCCGGAAGACGGCCGCCCGATAGACGAAAGCCCGGCCACACCGGAAGAACTCAAAGCCTTGCACTTGGCCATCCGCCATATAGACGAAGACACCGGACGTTTCTCGTTCAATACGGCCGTGAGCCGTTTCATGATCACGGTCAATCAGTTCGCTGACCTCAAATGCCGCAAACGCTGCATCCTCGAACCGTTCACCATCCTGCTTTCGCCCTACGCCCCGCATATCTGCGAGGAAATCTGGCAGGCCTTGGGTCATACGGAAAGCATCAGTTACGCGGCCTACCCCGTTTTCGAGGAGAAATACACGGTGGAAGCCAACGTCAATTATCCGGTGTCGTTCAACGGCAAGACGCGCTTCAGCCTGAGTTTTCCGGCCGACGCCGCGCCCGCCGAGATTGAAAAGGCCGTTTTGGCGGACGCACAGACGGCCAAATGGACGGAGGGCAAGACCGTCAAAAAGGTCATCGTCGTACCGAAGCGCATCGTCAATATCGTCATCGCCTGAGCCTAAACCGCTACAACCAACCATTCAATCACCATCGCTTAAATGCGGCGCAACATGATTACGGAAACTGAACGGGCCGAAACGCTGGCCTTTTTGAGAAAACAGGTCCGGGGCATTCCCGACTTTCCCAAGAAAGGTATCCTTTACTGGGACATCACGACCTTGCTGAAAAACGCCGAAGCCATGCGCCTGGCGGCCGACTTGCTGTACGAACGCTTTAAAGACCGAGGGTTCACGAAAGTGGTCGGCATAGAATCGCGCGGGTTTATCCTCGGCGGGATTTTGGCTTGCCGGCTCGGCGCGGGCTTCGTCCCCATCCGCAAGAAAGGCAAGCTGCCGGCCGTCAAAATCAGCAAAACCTATCAACTGGAATACGGGGCGGACGTCATCGAAATGCACGTGGACGCCCTTAAGCCGGACGATAAAGTATTGCTGCACGACGATCTGCTGGCCACGGGCGGCACGACCTTGGCCGCGCTCGACCTCATTAAGAGTACCGGCGTAAGCGAGATAGCGGCCTGCTATCTGGTGGAATTGGCGGAACTCGGCGGACGCGCGCGGATTCCGGCCGAATACGAAACGCATGCCCTGCTTACTTTTTAACCGGTAAAGCTCCGCGCCTTATATGCCAACATTCCTTTTTTCCCGTCCCGCCGCGCACCGCCAACCCGGCTCCGCAGGCCCCCTATTTCGTCTGACGGCCGTATTGTTGGCCGCGGCCTGCCTGCTGACTTCCTGCCGCAAAAAAGAATGGTACGGCGACCTCGAACTCGCGTTCTCGTTCAGTTACAACGGCACGAAAATAGAAACCCTGGACGGGACGCGGTTGTTCGCGATGCCGACCGAAGATTCCGTGCCGTCCGGACAAAGCGTCACGATAGAGGAAATCCGCTATTTTATCTCCAAAGTCTATCTGATTGAGGAAAATGGAGAACGCGTCGCCTTGACGGCGACCGACGGCAACGGTTGCCATTTCGTCGATTTCGCGTTGGCCGGCACGCGGCAATGGACCATAGAGGACGTGCCGACCGGCCATTATGTCGGCATCGGCTTTACCTACGGCTTGGACGAAGCCGACAATGTATCGCATCGTTTTCCCAATCCGCCCGAAAGCCTGATGTTTTGGCCGGAAGCCTTGGGCGGCGGCTACCACTACATGCAAATCAACGGCAAATGGCTTTCGGAGGAAGGCGCGGCGTTTATGCCCTACGGCCTGCATACGGGCATCGGCCAGACCTGGACCGATGGCGTGGCCACGGCGTTCCATCAGAATTATGTGCGTTTGGAATTTCCGGACGCTTTCTCCCTGTTCCTGACCATGGACAACCGCCGGACGCTGACCATCGACATGGATGTCATGCAATGGCTGACCAATCCGCATCAATGGGACTTTGCCGTACAGGGCGGCGCCATCATGCAGAACCAAGCCGCCCAACAAATTTTGAAAGAAAATGCCTGGAATGTCTTCTCGATTCACTAACCGCCGCCTGTGGGCGGACATCTGCCTGCTGGGAGCCATCTGCCTCGGCATCACGGCCGTATCCTGTGGCCCTTACCGACCCGAAGAACCCGAAGGCCCCACTTATTTCGACCCGAACATACCGGCTTATTTCCCGACCGACGCCCGCATACCGGCCGACAACCGGCTCTCGGTCCAAGGCGTCAGCCTCGGCCGCTACCTGTTTTACGACGGGCGCGTTTCCGGCCACAGCGACCCGACGGCCTGGAAATCCTGCGCCGACTGCCACGTGCAGGCCCATGCGTTCGAAGGCGGTCCCGACTACGCCGCCCCGACGCCCCACGCCATGCTGCCGCTGTTCAACGTGGCGTTCAACAGCGGCCGTTACCATTGGAACGGTGATACGGATTCGCTGGAGCATCTGATTTACATGGCCCTGACCGACCCGAACGAAATCAACGGCCATCCCGACAGCATCGTGGCGCAAATCAACGCCATTCCATTCTATCCCGATATGTTCTCGGCGGCTTTCGGACGCCCCTCGGACGGCGCGCCCGTCGTGAATATCGACCGCATCTGCAAGGCCATCGCGCAATTCGCGCGCACGATGGTTTCGGCCGACAGCAAATTCGACCGCTATGTGCGCGGCGAAACGGCCCTGACCGACGAGGAGTTGAAAGGTTACCTGCTGTTCACGACCGAAGAGGGCGCCGACTGCTTCCACTGCCACGGCGGAGGCGGCAACATGCTGTTCTCGACTTACGGCTTCGCCAACAACGGCTTGGATCCGGACAGTCTGCATACCGATGCGCACGACCGCTTTTCCGTGACCGGCAACGCGGCCGACCGCGGCGTATATCGGATTCCCACGTTGCGCAATATCGAATATACGGCGCCCTATATGCACGACGGCCGCTTTTCGACGCTGGAAGAAGTGATTGACCAATACAGCGAGGGCGTGCACTACGCGCCCAACATCAGCCCGCTCATGCACCATGTCCTGGAAGGGGGCGTACAATTGACCGAGCCGGAAAAGCAAGCCTTGAAAGCTTTTCTGCTGACATTGAGTGACCCGGATTTCCTGACCGATCCGTCGCTGGCCAAACCGCAGGACGACCGTCTGCCTTAACCCGATTCCCCACCTTAAAAACCGGCTTCATCCCCGCATGAACTACCTATCCTTGGAAGACATCGCCAAGACCTATGGCGAAAAGACCTTGTTCCGGCACGTGACGTTCGGCCTGGAAAAAGGCCAGAGAACCGGACTTATCGCGCGCAACGGCCGCGGCAAAAGCACGCTCATGCAGATTATCGTCGGCAAGGTGTTGCCCGACAGCGGCACGGTGACGTTGCGCAAGGACATACAGGTCGGCTACCTCTCCCAAAATCCCGAAATCGACCCGTCCCAAAGCCTGATAGACTATCTGCTCGCCAGCGACAACGAGACGACGCGCCTGCTGCACCGTTACGAAGAACTCGTGGACGCCATGGCGCGGCAGAACACGCCGGCCCTACAGAAAGAATGGGAGGAGACTGTTTCGGAAATGGACCGGCTGCAGGCTTGGAATTACGAGGACCGCGTCAAGGAAGTGTTGTTCCGGCTGCAATTGCCGCATCTGCAACAGAGCATGGGGACGCTCTCGGGCGGTCAGCAGAAAAAGGCCGCCTTGGCGAAAGTGTTGCTGGCCGATGCCGATTTATTGCTATTGGACGAACCGACCAACCACCTCGACATCGCGATGATAGAGTGGTTGGAGGAATTTTTGAACCGGCAGAATACCAGCCTATTGCTCATCACGCACGACCGCGCTTTCTTAGACGCCGTCTGCCATGACATCGTGGAAATCGACGGAGAACAGACCTATTTCTACAAAGGCGATTACGCTTATTTCTTGGAAAAGAAAGCCGAACGGGAAAGCATCGCGCTGGCCGAATGGGAAAAGGCGAAAAACCTGTACCGGCGGGAGTTGGAATGGATGCGCCGCATGCCCTCCGCCCGCGGCACCAAGGCGCGCGCCCGCAAGGACGCTTTCGAAGATTTGAAAGCCAAAGTATCGTTGCGTCCCAAGCAGGAAGAGGTGACGCTCAGCCTGCAAAGCGAACGTCTGGGCAACAAAATCATGGAAGTGAACCATGTGAGCATGGGGTTCGACGGCCATACGCTCATCAAGGATTTCTCCTATACGTTCAAGCGGGGCGAAAAAATCGGCATCGTCGGCCCCAACGGCAGCGGCAAATCGACGTTTTTGAACCTGCTCACGGGCAGAATCAAGCCGGAAGACGGCCATATCGTCTTGGGACAGACACTGCAGATAGGCTATTACGAACAGGGCGGTTTATGGGCGCCCGGCGATAAGCGCGTCATCGACATCATCAAGGAAACGGCCGAAGTGGTCAAGACCGACAAAGGCCAGGAAATGTCGGCCTCACAGTTCCTGCAATATTTTCAATTTGACCCGACCACCCAGTACAATTACTTCTCGTTGCTGAGCGGGGGCGAAAAAAGACGGCTCTATCTGCTCAAAACGCTGATGGCGCATCCCAATTTCCTGATTTTGGACGAGCCGACGAACGACCTGGACGTTTTTACCCTCATGTTGCTCGAAAACTTTTTGCAACATTATGAAGGTTGCGTGCTCATGGTCTCGCACGACCGCCATTTCATGGACCATCTCGTGGACCATCTGTTTGTATTCGAAGGCGAAGGCCGCATCAAGGATTTTTACGGCACCTACAGCGAATACAAGAAGTGGCGGGCGGCCACCGACCGACAGGCCGCCATAGAGGCCGGAGCGGAAAAAACGGCGGCCGCCAAGGTGGTTTCAAACGTCGGGACAAAAAACGTTGGATCCGACGTAAATCCGGCAAACGGTGTTCCGCCTAAGAAAAAACCGTCTTACAAGCAACTCAAGGAAAAGGAAGCGCTGGAAAATGAGATAAAGACGCTCGAGACCCGCAAACAGGAACTGGAAACGGCGCTCTGCGCGCCCGAAAATTACAAACCGGAGGAAATAACCGCGTTCTCGGAAGAAATCGGCCGCCTGCAAACGGCCTTGGACACGGCCGAGATGCGTTGGCTCGAACTCAGCGAAGCCTGTGATTTTTAAGACCGATCAGCGTGGCGGTCATACGGTATGCGCCTGCAAACGCTGCCTCAGCATCGTTTCTATGAAGTCGGCCGTTTTCTCGGGCCCCAGTACCGACGTATCAATACAGAGATGATAGCCGTCGGCCTGTCCCCATACCCTGCCCGTGTAAAAATTGTAATAAGCGGCCCGCGCCTTATCGGTCTTTAGTATTCGCTCTTCGGCTTCTTCGGCCGTAATCCCCAGTTGCAAGGCTATTTGCGCGACCCGATAGGCCAAAGGCGCGCAGACGAATACATTGAAGCATTCCGGCCGGTGGCGCAAGATGTAATCGGCACAACGCCCGACAAACACGCTGCTGCTTTCTTCGGCCAAGCGGTCGATGACCCGACCTTGAATCTTGAACAGTTCTTCGTTGGACAAGCCGCCGAAACCCGTGTTGCCGAAAATGCCCAATCCCAACAATCCGCTCAACGAGCGGTTGCGCTTTTCGTCCGCCTTTTCGAAGCAATCCCGGCAAAGTCCGCTGGCCTTGGAGGCTTCGCGCACCAGTTCCCTGTCGTAATAAGCCAATTGCAGACGATCGGCGAGCATGCGGCCGATCTGTCGGCCGCCGCTACCCAACTGACGGCCGATATTGATGATGACTTTGGCGTTTTCCATGCGGTGTTCCATGCGGCAAATTTACGTTTTTTTGAGACGTTTGTCCAAAAATTATTAAATTTGTCCGGACTAAAAACTCTTGTCTTATGAAAAACTTCGAATTGCCCCCCCTGCCGTTCGCGCAGGATGCGCTCGCGCCGCACATTTCGGCGCAGACCCTGGCGTTCCACTATGGCAAACACCACCAAGCCTATGTGGATAATTTGAACAAATTGCGCGTAGGTACGCCGTTTGAAGAGGCCGGGCTGGAAGAAATCATCCGCAAGGCGGAAGGCGGTCTGTACAACAACGCCGCCCAAGTTTGGAACCATACGTTCTATTGGAACTGCCTCTCGCCGCAGGGCGGCGGACAGCCGACCGGCGCTTTGGCCGAAGCCATCGACCGCGCTTTCGGCTCTTTCGAACAGTTCAAGACCCAATTCAGCGCGGCGGCCGCCGGACTATTCGGTTCGGGCTGGGTCTGGCTCGTACGCGACAACAAGAACGGCCTGGCCATCCTGCCTACGCCCAACGCCGGCAACCCGATCCGCGACAACAAGGAACCGTTGCTCGTCATCGACGTCTGGGAACACGCCTACTATTTGGACTATCAGAACAAACGCGCCGACTACATCAGCCACTTCTTCGATCTGTTGGATTGGAAGGCGGTGGAAAGCCGGTTCTAAAGAAGCCTGCCCATGCCTGTCTTTTTAGTCGGTTTCATGGGCTGCGGTAAGACGGAAATAGGGCAATGCCTGTCCGGGATGACGGGCTTGCCCTTTTTCGATACCGACGGTCTGATTGTACGCCGCAGCGGATTGTCCGTCAGCGATATTTTCGAGCAACAGGGCGAAGCGGCCTTCCGGCGCATGGAGTCGGAACTGATCCGGCAATATCCGTTCCCGGAGGCCTGTATCGTGGCGACGGGGGGCGGCCTCCCCTGCCATGACGACAACATGGCGTTTCTGAACGGCCGGGGGCAAACAGTGTTTTTGGACGCCCCGGAAGCGATGCTGCTCCGGACATTGACCGAGCCGTCAGCCCGGGCGGGACGGCCGGTGCTGGCCACGGCGACCGACGACGCCTTGCGGACGAAAATCAAACAACTGTTGGAAACGCGCCGGCCGTTCTACGAACTGGCCTCTTACCGCATGGACATCGCCGACACCGCCGAAGCGCAGAAGCCGCTGTTGGAAAAGTTGATCCGGGCGCTGGACTTGAAAATTCAATGATAGAATAGTCAAAAAACTATATTAAGTTTCCCCGGAAAGACGGGCTGCGGCTCAGCAGAGTGCAAACTTTATTTTCCCTCTGCGTTCGCCTTGCACCGTCTTTCCAACAGCACGACGTTTTCCACATGATACGTGTGCGGGAACATATCGACGGCCTGCCACTTCACCACCTTGTAATGGGTATCCATGCGCTGTAAATCGCGCGCCTGCGTGGCCGCGTTGCAGCTGACATAGACGATGCGCGGCGGCGCGATCCGGAGCAGTTGCTCCACGACCTTCTCGTGCATGCCCTCGCGCGGCGGATCCGTCACGACGACATCGGGACGCCCCTGCGCTTCAATCCATTCGTCCGTAAACACCTTGGCCATATCGCCGGCAAAAAACGTCGCGTGCCCGATACCGTTGTCGGCCGCGTTGAGCCGTGCGTCGGCCACCGCCTCCTCCACGTATTCCACCCCCACCACCTTGCGCGCCTTGTCAGCCAGATACAAACCGATCGTACCCGTTCCCGTATAAAGGTCGTACAGCAATTCCCGGCCCGTCAGTCCGGCGAAGTCGCCGACCACGCGGTACAGCCGTTCGGCCTGCGTGCCGTTGGTCTGAAAGAACGACTTGGGACCGATGCGGAAACTCAGGCAATCGGAATCCGAGGCTTGCGCCACTGGCGCAGCCGACGCCACGTCTGCGGTTTGCGCCAGCATGCCGGCATCCAACGGTTCTCCGGTCACCCCACACTCAGCCGAAGCCGTCAAATCGACCTCTCCGCCTCCCGCCGCGCCATAACGCGGCATACGGTACAGCAGATACGGCCGCCCCGCATACAGCCGCACGTCCAAATCGGCGATGCTGTCGTTGGGCTTGTCGTTGAAACAGTAATGCAATGAAACGATATCGGGAAACCGTTGCAGCAAAGCGTCGAAAACAGGCTTGACACACTCCAACGGCACGGTTTTCAAAACCACCGTCACCATAAATTCGCCGCGTTCGTTGCAACGCAGGATCACGTTGCGCCAAACGCCCTCTCCGCTTCGGACATGATAGAACGGCAGACCGCTCTGCAAGGCCAGTTCTTTCAGGCACAGCCGGATCTGATTCGACGGCTCCGGTTGCAGATGGCATTGACGGATATCCAACACCTTGTCGAACTTGCCGGGCAGATGAAAGCCCAAGCCCGCGCGTTCGGCCGCTGAAAAAGCCGTGTCGGAAGCCATTTCGGCCGCATCCAGCCAGCGGCTCGGCGAAAACGTATATTCTATTTTATTCCGGTAAGCCACCGTCCGCGGCGATCCCAAGATGGGCAACGGCTCCGGCAACTCGACCTTGCCGATGCGCTCCAACTGGTCGCGTACCTGTTGCTGTTTCTGCGCCAACTGCGCCCCATAGGCCAAATGCTGCCACTTGCAGCCGCCGCAGAGGCCGAAATGCGTGCAAAAAGGCGTACAACGCAGGTCAGAGACTTTTTTGAGCCGTAGAATACGTCCCTCCATATAACTGGATTTGGAACGATAGACCTCGATGTCGGCCACGTCGCCGGGCGCGCCGAACGCCACGAACAGCACCTTGTCATCGACGCGCGCCAAGGCCTTGCCCTCGGCGGCCGTGCCCGTGATGGCCACGTCCGTCAGCACGAGCGGATGCGTGCGGTTGACCTTACGCCCCATGAACCTCTCCCGTAAATTGAGACAGCCGTTGGCTCAACTCGCCGACAAATTTCTCCAGCGGCTTCTTGACCATGCCCGACAGCATGAACGGCACGTCGGCCTTGACCGTGACGCGCGCCTTGCAGGCCGATTCGCCCGCCGGCTCTATGTCGAGCACGAGACCGACCGGCACGGGCGACTCCCCCGCCACCGTTCCCAACGCGACCCGCGTCGGCCGCACCTTCTCGGTCATACGCAGGCGCACCTTGGCCATGCCCGCCACTTCGAAACTGCATTCATCCTCCGTAGCGCAGAAATTCTTGACCTGATCCGGCAAGGCCACTTGCAGATTGGAAAAATTACTGATATAACCGTACAGACGCTCGGCCGCCACCGCGACCGGCACCCATTCGCTTTTTACTTCCATATTGTTTTTTTTACCCGACCCTACGCGGCAGGCGGCAACCGCCCCACGCCTTGTCGGACCGTTCCTAACACGCGCCCATGCGTTCTTCCGACCACTTCTCCGGGTTTTCGCGCCAACGTGCCAGCGAAGCGATTTCGTCCTGGCTCAGGATGCCCATATTCAGAGCCGCCTCCAACAGTGCGTTGTAATGGCTCAACGTATAGAGCGGCACCTTGGCTTCGGCGAACGCCTTTTCGGCCACAGCCAGTTCGTAAGAGAAAATGGCCACCATGCCCTTGACCGTACACCCGGCTTCGCGCAAGGCCGCCACGGCTTTCAGACTGCTGCCGCCCGTCGAAATCAAGTCCTCCACGACGACGACCGAACTGCCCGGACGGAGTTCGCCCTCTATCTGCTGACCCATGCCGTGGTTCTTTGCCTCGGAACGGACATAGACGAACGGCAGGTTCATTTCCTGCGCCACGAGCGCGCCTTGCGGAATGCCGCCCGTCGCCACGCCGGCCACGGCGTCCACCATGCCGATTTTAGCCTCTATGGCCTTGACGAACTGCTGACGGATGAACGTCCGTACGGCCGGATGCGAAAGCGTGACACGGTTGTCGCAGTAAATCGGCGACTTACGGCCGGAAGCCCACGTAAACGGCTCTTTATCGTTTAATTTGACCGCCTTTACCTGAAGCAGGAAGCGGCCGAGTTCCAATGCGGTTTCTTGATCGAAGTGCATAATGTGCTATGAATTTATCAAACTGCAAATGTACAAAAAAGTCGTGAAAATGACCGGAAGTTTTTTCCAACAACACATCCGCGGACATTCAAGGAAAAACCGGCAATCAATCCGGAAAAACGCGCACTGTTTGGGCGGACGAAAAGTTTTCATCTTATCATATTATTTTTTTACATTTGCAGGCGTTCGGGTTCCCTTCATTGGAAGCCCCTTAAACGATTAAATATTTGAATTATGTCTTTCTATCTGTCTCCCTCTTTCCTTTCGGCCGATTTTTCGGCCCTTCGGCAGGAAACGGAAATGCTGAACGCTTCGGCGGCCGACTGGTTCCATATCGATGTCATGGACGGTCACTTCGTGCCCAACATCACGTTCGGCCCGCCCGTCATGAAAGCCATCAAGAAATACGCGCAAAAACCGTTGGACGTCCACCTGATGATCACGCAACCGGAACGTTATCTGTCGGCTTTCGCCGAAGCGGGGGCCGACTATCTGAGCGTACACGCCGAAGCCTGCACGCACCTGAACCGCACACTGGCCGAAATCCGGCGGCTCGGCATGAAGGCCGGTGTCGTCCTCAACCCGCACACGCCGGTCTGCATGGTCGAAAACGTGGTGGAATACTGTGACCTGCTGTTGCTCATGTCGGTCAATCCCGGCTTCGGCGGGCAGAAATTCATCGAAAACACTTACCGTAAATTGGAACAGGCCGTCCGGCTCAAAGAGCAATACAATCCGGAACTGATTATTGAAATAGACGGCGGCGTGAACCTCGACAACACGCCCAAACTGCTCCAAGCCGGTGCCAACGCCCTGGTGGCGGGCGCGGCCATTTTCGCGGCCGAAGACGTGCCCGCGCAAATCAAGGCCATGAAGGCTTTGGGCGACCGGCTGTAAACTTCCAAAACACGAAGCTATGCTTAACCTGACTCTTTTCGTCGTCGTGATCCTGACCGCCATCGCGCTCGTGGCGGCCGGCTGGGGCATAGGCGCCTGGATTTCGCCGCGCACCTACAACCCGCAAAAAGGCGAGGCCTACGAATGCGGCATCCCGACGCGCGGCCGTTCATGGATGCAGTTCAAGGCCGGCTATTATCTGTTTGCCATCCTGTTCCTGATGTTCGACGTGGAGACCGTCTTTCTGTTCCCCTGGGCGGTGGTCGTGCGCGACATGGGCATCAACGGCCTGCTGAGCGTGCTCTTCTTCCTCGTCATCCTCGTCTTGGGCCTGGCCTACGCCTGGCGCAAAGGCGCGCTGGAATGGAAATAACCGCACCATTTTTCGCCTCGGCATAGTCGATGCAAGACATCGCCTCGGCCGAGGCGAAAAATGGTGCCTTGAAAAGAAAGCAATACCGTTATGAGACACAAAGGCATACAATCCATCGCCGACGCGGATTTCAAGGATAACGCCTATCTGGATACGCTTGACGAACTCAAGGCGGCCGGCACGCCGGTCTGGCTCGGCTGTTTAGACGACATGATCAACTGGGGGCGCGCCAACTCGCTTTGGCCGCTGACGTTCGCCACCAGCTGCTGCGGCATCGAATTCATGGCCGTGGGCGCCGCCCGCTACGACTTTGCCCGGTTCGGCTTTGAAGTGACGCGGGCCAGTCCGCGTCAGGCCGACGTCATCGTCGTGGCCGGCACCATCGTCCACAAGATGGCGCCCGTGCTCAAACGCCTCTACGACCAGATGGCCGACCCCAAATACGTCATCGCCATGGGCAGTTGCGCCATTTCGGGCGGGCCGTTCCGCCATTCCTACCATGTGGTGCAGGGCGTGAACCAAATCATCCCCGTGGATGTCTATGTGCCGGGCTGTCCGCCCCGCCCCGAAGCCCTGCTCTACGGCATGTTCCAGCTGCAACGCAAAATCAAGGCGGAAAAGTTCTTCGGTGGCCGCAACCACAAGGAAACCAAGCCGACCGAAGCCGAAAAACTAAAATGGGAGAAACAGAACCATGAATAATCTGGCGGCATATCTGCAAAACGGCGGATTCGCATGCGAAACGTTGGATCCGACCCAACACGTGGAGACCTTGGGTGTCAAACCCGACCTGTGGCCGGCCTTGGCGGCTTTTCTGAAGACCGACGCCGCCCTGGACTTCGACTTCCTGAGTTATATGGTGGGCTTGGACGAGGGCGAAAAAGGTCTGAGCGTACTCTACCGCCTTTATTCCTACCGGCACGGCCATACCCTTATTATAAAGGTGGACACCGACCGCGACGCGGCCGAGATTCCGACCGTCAGCCATCTGTGGAAATCGGCCCTGTTGGAGGAACGCGAGATTTTCGACTTTTTCGGCATCCGTTTCCTCGACCATCCCGACATGCGGCGGCTCTACCTGCGCGGCGACTGGAACGGCTACCCGCTCCGCAAGGATTATAACGCCGACCCTGACTTGAACCCGGTACCGACGACCGCCGAAAAGCTGTCGGACACCCAACCGGTTTTCCATACCGACCGCCAGACGGGTGCGACGACGACCGACGAACACCGGCTGTTTGAAGAAGAGGAATACGTCGTGAACATCGGCCCCCAGCATCCGGCCACACACGGGGTGCTCCACTTTCAGGTCTCGCTGGAGGGCGAACTCGTCCGCAAGGTGGACGTGCACTGCGGCTATATCCATCGCGGCATCGAGAAAATGTGCGAAAGCCTGACCTATCCGCAGACGCTTGCGCTGACCGACCGGCTCGACTACCTCTCGGCGCATCAGAACCGACATGCGCTCTGCGCCTGCATTGAAGAAGCCTTAGGGTTGGAAATCCCGTTGCGCGCCCAATATATCCGCGCCATCATGGACGAACTGAGCCGCATACAGTCGCACCTGCTGTTCTATTCGACGTTCTGCATGGATATGGGCGGCCTGACGCCTTTCTTCTACGGCTTCCGCGACCGCGAGAAAATCCTCAACCTGTTTGAGGACACGACGGGCGGCCGGCTCATACAGAACTACAATATGATAGGCGGCGTGGCGGCCGACCTGCACCCCGACTTCCTGCGCAAGACGGCCGAATTCATCCGCTACCTGCCCACCGTGTTGCCCGAATACCATAACGTATTTACGGACAATATCATCGTACGGCAACGGACGAAAAACATCGGCCTGCTGACCAAAGAGGAAGCGGTTTCGTACGGCATTACCGGCCCTTCGGCACGCGCCTCCGGCCTGTCGTGCGACCTGCGCAAGCTCCAGCCCTACGGTGTTTACGACCGTCTGCAATTCAACGAGGTGTTGTATCAACACGGCGACTGCTACGACCGCTATTGCGTCCGCATGGACGAAATCCACGAGTCGCTCCGCCTGTTGGACCAATTGCTGACACAAATTCCGGACGGCGACTATGCGCTTAAAACCAAACCTTTGATAAAATTGCCGGAAGGCCGTTACTTTAAATTGGTGGAGGCGGCGCGCGGCATGTTCGGCGTCTTTATCGAAAGCCGCGGCGACAAATACCCCTACCGGGTCAAGTTCCGTTCCACGGGTCTGCCGCTCGTGGGGGCCGTCGATCATTTGGCGTCCGGGCACAAAATCGCCGACCTCATTGTCGTGGGGGCTTCGTTGGACTACGTGGTACCGGACATAGACCGATAAGGAAATTATAAGAATATGTTTGATTTTGCAAGTGTAACCGGTTGGATAGACGGCTTTTTGAGAAGCCATCTGTCCAGTGCGCTGAGTTTCTTCATCGAGTGCGTGCTCATCGGCCTGACCATTTTGGTGGCCTACGCCGTCATCGCCTTGATTATGATTCTGGCCGAACGCAAGGTCTGCGCGGCTTTCCAATGCCGGCGGGGGCCCAACCGCGTCGGGCCGTGGGGGCTGTTTCAGACCGTGGCCGACATGGTGAAGATCCTGACGAAGGAAATTATGGAAATCAACCATGTGGATCGCTTTCTGTACAACCTCGCGCCCTTTGTCGTCATCATCGCCTCGGTCTTGGCGTTCAGCTGTATCCCGTTCGCGAAAGGGTTGCAGGTGCTGGACTTCAACGTGGGCGTCTTCTTCATGATGGCCGTGTCCTCCATCGGCATCGTCGGCATCCTGCTGGCAGGCTGGTCGAGCAACAACAAGTTCTCGATGATCGGCGCGATGCGCAGCGGCGCGCAGATGATCAGTTACGAACTTTCCATCGGGCTGAGCCTGCTGACCATCGTCGTACTCTCCGGCACGATGCAACTGTCGGAAATCGTCGAAGCGCAGAACGACCTGTGGTTTATCTTCAAAGGGCATATCCCGGCTTTCATCGCGTTTGTCGTCTATCTCGTGGCCGGTACGGCCGAGACCAACCGCGGGCCGTTCGACCTGCCCGAAGCCGAATCGGAACTGACGGCCGGCTACCATACCGAATACTCGGGCATGCACTTCGGCTTTTACTATGTGGCCGAATTCGTGAACGCCTTTATCGTGGCCTCTTTGGCGACGACGCTGTTTTTAGGCGGCTGGATGCCGCTCCATATTCCGGGCTGGGACGGCTTTAACGCCGCGATGGATTATATCCCGTCCATCCTGTGGTTCTTCGGGAAAACGGCCCTGATGATCTTTATCCTCATGTGGTTCAAATGGACATTCCCGCGTCTGCGCGTCGATCAGCTGCTGACGTTGGAATGGCGCTACCTGTTGCCGCTCAACCTCTGCAACCTGCTGGTCATGGTGGCGGTCGTGGCTTGCGGCTGGCATTTTTAAACGACGAAGCGATGAAAGTGTACGATTATTTCCACGATTTCTTCACGGGCCTGCGCTCGCTTTTGATCGGCATGGGCACGACGCTCAAAGTCTTCTTCCGCAAGAAGACGACCGACCCCTATCCCGCCCGTCGGGAAGAGAATTACGTATCCCCGCGTTTCCGCGGCCGGCTCAGCATGCCGACCGACGAAAACGGCCACCACCGCTGCATCGCCTGCGGGCTTTGCCAGATGAATTGTCCCAACGAGACGATTCATATCGAGACCCGTACCGAGACGACGCCCGACGGCAAAGCCAAAAAAGCGTTGGAACGCTATACCTACGACCTGGGGTGCTGCCTGTTCTGTCAGATTTGCGTCCGGGTGTGTCCGCAACAGGCCATCGCCTTTATACCGGATTACGAAAACGCCGTCTTTGAACGCGATAAATTAGTGTTAACCCTAAATCCCCGTTAAACCATGGAAAACGGATCGCTTGCCTCCACGCTCGTTTTCTTTATCCTCGCCGCCGTCATGGTCGTCTGCTCGATTCTGGCGGTAACGACCAAAAAGATCCTGCGGGCGGCCACTTACCTGCTGTTCGTCCTCTTCGCCACAGCCGGCCTCTATTTCTACCTGAACTACTCGTTTCTCGGGGCGGTTCAGCTGACGGTCTATGCCGGCGGCATCATCGTGCTTTACGTCTTCTCCATTTTCCTGACCAGCACGGACGAAGAAAAGAACCGGCCGATACGGAGCTACCGGCGTTGGCTCGGCTTCATCGCGGCCTCGGCCGGCACGCTGCTCTGCGTCTATCTTTTCAACGCCATGCCTTGGGGAGACGCCTATCATGCCAAAGGCGCGGAAGTGCCGGTGAAAGCCATCGGCAACGCCCTGATGAGTGCGGACAAGTTCGGTTATATCCTGCCGTTCGAAGCCTTGAGCATCTTGCTGTTGGCCTGTATCATAGGCGGGATTATGATTGCCCGGAAACGCCGGTAAAACCGATAGAGCCGACCGCAACGACGGCAACGGACACCATCATGAACAACGCTTGTAACGATGGCAACGATTGATCCGCGCCATCCGAAAACCCTACGAAAACTGAAACGAAACAAACTGCAAACCGCTTAAACTGACCCGACGATGGAAAATATCCCCATGACCTACTACTTAGTCATCAGCACGATTCTGTTTTTCGCCGGCATCTACGGGTTCATCACGCGACGGAACCTGTTGGCCATGCTGATCTCCATTGAGTTGTTGCTCAACTCGACCGACATCAACTTTGCCGTTTTCAACCGTTTTCTCTATCCCGAACACATGGAAGGCCTGTTTTTCGCGCTCTTCTCCATCGCGATTTCGGCGGCGGAGACGGCCATCGCCATCGCGATCATCATCAATATTTACCGCAACCTGAAACATATCGAAGTCCAAAAACTCAATAAACTGAACGACTTGAATCCGGAAACGTCCGCGGCGGACGCGCCCGGGAACGAGGCGGAACGGTAGGCTTTCGCCCCGGCCGTGAAAACAGATTCTGAATAACGCTTGAAATAACATAAACCATGTTCAACAGTTGTCTTACCGCCCTGGTGCCGCTCCTGCCCTTGCTCAGCTTTGTGCTGCTGATGGCTTTCGGACGGCGGCTGCCGGGCAAATGGGCCGGCTACCTCGGCTGCGTGCTGACGGGCGTGGCCGCGCTGGCGGCCTACCATACGGCCTGGACGTATTTTTCCCTGCCGTTGGAAGCCGACGGCACACGGCAGGCCGTGGAGGTCTTTTCGTGGGAATGGCTGCGGTTCAGCCCCGTCCTCGCCATCCGCCTCGGCATTTATTTAGACGCACTTTCGGTCATGATGTGGACCGTCATCACGACCGTGTCGCTCATGGTGCATATCTACAGCCTCGGCTACATGGCCGGCGAGAAAGGTTTTGCCCGCTACTACGCCATCCTCGGCCTGTTCAGCTTCTCGATGCTGGGGCTCGTGGTGGCGCCCAATATCTTCCAGACCTATATCTTTTGGGAACTCGTCGGCGTCTCCTCTTACCTGCTCATCGGCTTCTACTATACGAAGCCCGAGGCGGTCTCGGCTTCCAAGAAAGCGTTTATCGTGACCCGCTTCGCCGACTTGGGCTTCCTGCTCGGCATCCTGATCCTCTCGTATTTTACGGGCACGTTCGATTTCGGAACGCTCTGCCGCAACGCGACGGAAGGGAGCGGCGCGGGCAGCGCGCTGTTCGCGCCCGCCCTGCAAGCCTCGTTCCTCGGCTTGTCGGCCCTTTCATGGGCAATGTTGCTGATTTTCATGGGCTGCGCCGGCAAATCCGCGCTGTTCCCGCTACATATCTGGCTACCGGACGCCATGGAAGGGCCGACGCCGGTCTCCGCGCTGATTCACGCCGCCACGATGGTCGTGGCCGGCATCTTCCTCGTGGCGCGGCTGTTTCCCGTCTATGCGCTCATGACGCCGGGCGTGCTGGAGGTCATCGCCTACGTGGCGGCCTTTACCTCGCTCTACGCCGCCGTCGTGGCCTGCGTGCAGACCGACATCAAGCGCGTGCTGGCGTTCTCCACGATTTCGCAAATCGGTTTTATGATGGTGGCCTTGGGGGTTTCGGGTTTCGGCGGCCACGCCGGCGAGGGCTATACGGCCGCGCTGTTCCACCTCTTCACGCACGCTTTCTTCAAGGCCCTGCTGTTCCTCTGCGCCGGCGCCATCATCCATACCGTCCACAGCAACGAGATGAAAGCCATGGGCGGCCTGCGCCGCTACATGCCCGTCACGCACCTGTGCTTTTTGGTCGGTTGCCTCGCCATCGCCGGCATCCCGCCCTTTTCCGGCTTCTTCAGCAAAGACGGCATCCTCGCGGCCACGTTCGCGTTCAGCCCGTGGATGGGCGTCCTGATGACGGCCATCGCCGGCTTGACGGCCTTTTATATGTTCCGCCTCTACAGTCGGATTTTCCTGGGCGTCTATGCGGGTGCCCCGACGCCCGACGCGCCGGCCCATGCGGCCGACCGGCTCCCGGCGGTTCAGCCCGCGGCCCATGCGCCCCACGAGGCGCCGGCCGTCATGACCGTCCCGCTCGTCTGCCTCGCCGCGCTCAGCCTCGTGACGGGCTTCCTCCCGTTCGGCCGCTTCCTCAGCAGCGACGGCATCCCCCACGCCTTCCCGATTCAGCCATCCGTGGCCATCGGCAGCATCCTCACCGCCCTCGCCGGCATCGGCCTCGCGCTCTACGCTTACGGCCGCGGCCCACGGCCCGCCTTCCAGCGCATGGCCGACCGGCCAAACGCCTTTCTGCGTGCCGCCCAAAACCGTTTTTACATCGACCGTTTCTATCTGTTCGTCACGCATCGGATCATCTTTCAAGGCATTTCAACGGCCTTGTCCTGGTTCGACCGCCACGTCATAGACGGCCTGCTCTACGGCTTGGGGCGGGTCACCGAAAAAACCGCGCACAAGATACGCTTCATACAGTCCGGACAGTTGCAGACTTACGCGCTCGTCCTGCTCATAGGCGCCCTGTGCCTCATATTGACCGTTTTATGGATATAGGCGGGCCTTTTAACCTTGACACGCTTACCTGAGCGGCCGCCAAGGCGACTGAATGCCCGTTGAATTTGAAAAGAACCGTAATAAACCTGATACCATGAACTTTCTCTCTCTGTTCGTGCTCATCCCGCTGCTGACGCTCGGAGGCTTGCTGTGTTGCAAAAAGCCGTCGCAGATCCGTGTCCTGTGCGCCGGCGCGGGCATCGCGCTGCTGGCTTTGGCGCTGACGCTGCTCGGGCTGTATATCCAAGCCCGCCACGGGGGCGCGACCGCCCCCATGCTCTTTTGCGCCGACCTGCTCTGGTACGCGCCCTGGAACATCCATTACAGCGTGGGCGTGGACGGCATTTCGGTGCTCATGCTGCTGCTCTCGGCCATCATTGTCTTAACCGGCGTCTTCGCCTCCTGGCGCATCGACCCGATGCCGAAAGAATACTTCCTCTGGTATTTCCTGCTCTCGACGGGCGTGTTCGGCTTCTTTATCTCGCTTGACCTGTTCAGCCTGTTCATGTTCTACGAAATCGCGCTCATCCCGATGTTCCTGCTTATCGGCATCTGGGGCAGCGGCCAGAAAGAACGCGCGGCCATGAAGCTGACGCTCATGTTGATGGGCGGCTCCGCCCTGCTGCTGCTCGGCATCCTCGGCCTCTACTTCTTCCACGGCGCCGAATCGATGAACCTGCTCGCCATGGCCGAACACGGCATGCCGGCCGAGGCCCAGCGCCGCTTCTTCCCGTTCGTCTTCATCGGCTTCGGCGTTTTGGGCGCGCTCTTCCCGTTCCATACGTGGAGTCCCGACGGCCACGCCTCGGCCCCGACGGCCGTCTCGATGCTGCATGCCGGCGTCTTGATGAAATTGGGCGGCTACGGCTGTTTCCGCGTGGCCATCACGCTCATGCCCGAGGCCGCTACCGAACTCGCGTGGATTTTCCTGCTCCTGACCGGTATCAGCGTCGTCTATGGCGCATTTTCGGCCTGCGTCCAGACCGACCTCAAGTACCTCAATGCCTATTCTTCGGTCAGCCACTGCGGCTTAGTGCTGTTCGCGCTGCTCATGCTCAACCCCACGGCCATGACGGGCGCGGTGTTGCAGATGCTCTCGCACGGCCTGATGACGGCCCTGTTCTTCGCGCTCATCGGCGGCATCTACGGGCGCACCCACACGCGCGACATCCGGCAGATGGGCGGCCTGATGAAGGTCATGCCCTGGCTCGGCGTCTGCTACGTCGTGGCGGGCCTCGCCTCGCTCGGCCTGCCCGGCCTGAGCGGTTTCGTGGCCGAAATGAACGTGTTTGTCGGGGCGTTTCAGGAAGCCGACCTACTGCACCGCGTGCTGACCATCGTGGCCTGCACGTCGATTGTCATCACGGCCGTCTATATCCTGCGCGTCGTGGGCAAACTGCTCTACGGCCCGCTGCAGAACCCCGAACACGCGCTCCTGCCCGACGCCGCCTGGTACGAGAAGGTGGCCACGGCCACGCTCATCGCCGCCATCCTCGTCGTGGGGCTCACGCCGCACTGGATAGCCGATTTGATACACGAAAGTTTAACGCCCGTCACGGCCATGCTCGGCCGGTAGGCGTGAGCCTTGCCGGCCCGCCGACTTGGCTTCCCAACGGAGCTGCCGGTCGCTAAATGGCATTGATTGTTGATTGTAGAAAAGAACGTTTTGATTCAGCCAAACGAGCCGTCGAAAACTTGTTTTCAGACGGCCGTGGCGCAAAAACGTGCCTAAAAAAGGAAAGAGACTTATGGATTTCAGTCAGTTTTTGGCCCTGCACGAAGAGATTTCGCTGGTCGCCGCGCTCGTGCTCTTACTTGTTTACGACCTTTTCGCGCCCGAAAAGGCCCGCCGCCATATCCCGCTCGTGGCCTGCCTGCTTATGGGCGCGCACACGCTGGTCTGCGCCTTGGACTTTGCGGCCGAAAGCGGCCTCTGCGGGGTCGGTGGCTTGGGCGGTCAGGCGGCCGGCGCCGCCCAAGCCGGCCGCTCGGCTTTCGCCGGCATGTACAGCGTTTCGCCGGCCGGCTTGCTGTTCAAGAACATCCTCAACATAGGCGTCCTGCTCATCTGTATGCAGGCCTATCCGTTCCTGCGGCGAAAAGATCAGGCAATCAAGGCCGGGGAGTTCTACTTCCTGCTTTTCGCCACGCTTTTCGGCATGAACCTCATGCTCAGCGCGGGCCACTTCCTGCTGTTCTTCGTCGGCATGGAGACGGCCTCCATCCCGCTGGCGGCCCTCGTCGCGTTCGACAAATACGAGCGGCGATCGGCCGAGGCGGGCGCCAAATTCATCCTCTCCACGGCCTTCGCCTCCGGCCTCTCGTTCTTCGGGCTCTCGCTCATCTACGGCGGCACAGGTAGCCTCTACTTCGACGACATCCACAACTTCCTGACCCCGACGCCCCTTTTGCTGGGCGGCATGGTGCTGTTGTGCAGCGGCCTGTTCTTCAAGATATCACTCGTACCCTACCACCTCTGGGCGGCCGACGTCTATGAGGGCGCGCCCACGCCGGTATCGACCTATCTCTCCGTCATCTCCAAGGGCGCGGGCGTGTTCGGACTCTGCCTCGTGCTTACGCGCGTCTTCCCGCTCTTTATCCAGGCCTGGCAAACCGTGCTCTACATCCTGATTTTGCTCAGCATCACGGTCGGCAACCTGTTCGCGCTCCGGCAAAAGAACATGAAACGCTTTCTCGCGTTCTCGTCCATCTCGCAGGCCGGCTACATCGTCTTGGGCATTTTCTCGGCCTCGCCCGCCGGGCTGAGCGCGCTCATGTACTATATCTTCGTCTATATCCTGTCGAACGTGGCCGCTTTCGGCGTCGTGCAACTCGTGGAACAGCACGGCGGACGGACGGACATGACGGCTTACAACGGCCTCTACAAAACGAACCCCAAGCTGAGCGTCGCGCTCATGTTCGCGCTCTTTTCCTTGGCCGGCATCCCGCCTTTCGCGGGCTTCTTCAGCAAGTTCTTCATCTTTGCGGCCACGGCCGAAAGCGGCGCCTACGCGCTGTTGCTCGTCGCGTTGCTCAACACCGTCATCTCGCTCTACTACTACCTGTTGGTGGTCAAGGCCATGTTCATCCTGCCGCCGGCCGACCCCGCCGGCGTGCCGGCCTTCAAGAGCGAAACCGCGCCGCGCATCGTGCTGACGGTCTGCACGGCCGGCATACTGCTCGCCGGGCTGGTTTCGGGCATCTACGCCCTCATCCACCAGACGGTGATGTTGGGGTAAGCCAGCGGGATAACCGCTGGTCCCCCTGCTTCACGAAACGTCATTCGATTTCGACATCTGATGAAAAATAATTATATTTGCAAAAAATAATTTTTCGAAAATATAATTATTAATACACACGGTTTATGGATTTTTTGGATCGCCAAGAAGAAATCGCCGCATTGAATCATGCCCTTAATCAGGATACTCCGCCCCGATTCGTCGTTGTGCTCGGAAGACGACGACTGGGCAAATCCACTTTAATCAAACGGGTCTTGACCCCGGATGATGTTTACTATATGGCGGGCGATGTCATAGCCCCTATACAACGCGAACTTTTGAAGAAACAGCTTTCCGAAAAACATCCGGAACTGGCTTCGGCCCAATATACGTCCTGGGAAGATCTTTTCAGAATACTCAACGCCTTGACAACAAGTCAATTTACCCTATGCCTCGATGAGTTTCCCTATATGGTGAAACATTCGCCGGAACTACCGTCCGTTTTGCAACGGCTCATCGACGAAAAAACGCTGAAATACAACCTTATCATTTGCGGAAGTTCGCAACGTATGATGCAGAATATGGTGCTTTCGCAATCCGAACCTTTATTCGGTCGGGCTCACGCCATCTTGAACATACAACCTCTGCCCCTGCCGTATCTGCAAGAAGCGCTCCATACAGACGCCGTAACCACGATTGAAGAATACAGTGTATGGGGCGGCGTGCCGCGCTATTGGGAATTGCGGACGGAATATACCGATTTACAGGACGCCATCCGGAACACCATGCTGAGCCCTACCGCCATTTTGTATGATGAACCAAAACGGTTGTTTCTGGACGACATGACAGCCACGGTTCAATCGGAATCATTACTGGCCATAGTGGCCGGCGGTGCCAACCGCCTAGCCGAAATAGCCACGCGGATGGGCCGCGAAGCCACGGCTTTGTCAGGTCCTATCGACCGTTTGATACAGATGAAATATCTGCGGCGGGACATTCCCTTTGGCGAAAGTCCTAAAAAATCCAAAAAAAGCCTCTACCGTATCCACGACCCATTGGTTAATTTTTACTACACCTTCATTATGCCCAACCTCTCCAATATCGGACGGGGTCGGCGGAGCTATGTGCTCGAAACAATAGAGAGGCACATGAATGAATATGTAAGCCTTTATTGGGAATACCTTTGCCGGGAGACCGTCAGCGGCAACCGGCTTTTCGGATACCGCTGGGGTGAAGCCGCCCGTTGGTGGGGAACCGTCAAAACAGACACCGGGTTTCGGGAAATGGAATTCGATGTAATGGCCGAATCGGAAGACGGGAAAGCCCTTTTGGTCGGAGAATGCAAATGGACGGCACCAGAAATCGCCGCCGTGATTCAAAAGAGGCTTCTTGACAAGGCCGCCTGTCTGCCTTTTGCTAAAGACAAGAAAATCATCCCCGTCCTATTTCTGAAAAACACGCCTAAAGACCCTGTTGAGAAAATAAATATCCTCTATCCACAAAATATTGTGGATTTTGCCTATGGCGAAAGCTAACGGCATCTTGGGGTAAAAACATGCCCCCCGTCCGCCGCGCGGCCACTACAACGCATGGCGGCGGGGATGCCCCCTGAATTTTATGCCTAACTTTGGGGGGCAGGTATTTTCATTTTTTCATAACTATCTTTTTTTCATGATTATTCCATAATCTCCAGCCACATTCCCCACCGCCCCGTTTTCAAGCCGCTAACGTAATATATATATCGGATTGTCAATATTTAAAGAAAATTTTTCAACCATTTCGTTAAGCCAAAGTCCGTGCAAGGTGAGTGACATGAAGCTCGCTTCAATGTCCGAATCGCAGCCGGACTTCATCGAAAATAAACGAGCAGACGCCAAGCTTGCTTGATCGTATGCCATGGCGAGAATTGAGCGTAGCGAAAGTTCGTGCAAGGTGAGCGCAGAGATCAAGTTCACTTGGGCTATGCCGAACCGCCGCCGAACTTCACGCGTAGCAAAATCATGAACACCGCTATGTACAATTTATGACGTGAATAAATGGTGCGCGAAAGCGAACTTCTGAGCCGTGGCGCGGGTTTCAGGATGGCCGCGGGACTCGTGGGCGGGGCGTATTAGCGGACGACACGCTGTGTAGCCGCACTTAGGGAGCGCAGCGTATGTGGAGGCGCAACAGCGTTGTCGCCGCGAAAAGCGCGATGGCCGGCAAAAGCAATCGTCCAACGCGCCACAAGCCGCCATTAGAGCGGGTTCCTCAACTTTTTCTCATCTGTTTTCTATCCCCGAACGTATAATCCTATACAGGTTGCGGTCAAACGTTATTAACAACCGCGATGGTCACATATTAAGAGCCAGCGTTGCGGTTGCTGCAAAACGCTATAAACCAGCCTTGCGGTCACACGTTGCGCCCCCATCCGCCACAACCCATATACAAACAAAAATGAACATGCAGAATTTCAGAATGCTCAACCGACGGCCGCTCGAACTGCCGGCTTTGGACACCGCCGTCCAAATGGTGAACGTAGAATACCGCCCCCTCTCAGCACCTCAGACCCGGGACGAACTCAGAACGTTGCCCCACCTACTATACAACAAGTACAGCGGGTGGCACTTTTTCCTGTCTAATGAAGGCATCGGAAAAATGACCAACGAAATTTACGACAATGAAGTATTGACACCCATCCACCTCTCCGCCGTAACCAATCTGGACACACTGGTAAGAATCGCCGTCTTAGGATATTCCAAATTGGAACCGGCTACCAGAATCAATTCCCATGGCAAGGAAGTAAAGGGAAACAACCGCATCAAGGCCAACCACCGGTTCTATGCCGGCGCATGGATTGACGGCAAGCCCTATTCGGTCCGGATGATGATACGGGAATACTACGACGGGACGGTGGAACTGGGCGAAGAAGCCAAAGCCTATGCCCTGAATGTAAAAGAAATGAGAGGAATCGTAACCTGTCCATCAGAATTTCCCGCATCGCACGGGGTAACTACAGCCCTCGGTTACGCTCCTCCCATTAAAGACGGTATGCCCGGTATCTCGATGCCGTCCTCACGATGCGAACCGACACCGCCGACGGACATACGCCTTACGCAGACAAAATTACAAACTCTCTCCGACTTTGTCAAGGTGCCGTTGCAACAACTTGTTGAATCCGACCTTAAGGAGGGCGAAGAACCGTGCTATCTGCAACGCGCGGAGTTCGATTACAGCAAGACAGGCACCGACTGCCTGGAGAGCATCTTCGACCGCTTGCGGCTGACGGATGCACAGCGGACCGCCCTCTACAAGGGCGACAAGATATTGGCCTCAGACGTAAGGCTTCATAACGAAAAGACGGACGTCATCCTAAACCTTGAACGCGGCGAACTGGTTTACAAGACGGTAAACCCGCAGACAGAACACAGGCTCTATTAGGTAAACCGCCCTGCCCGCCCAAGCGGACGAAAAATAAATCCCCGTCCGCAACCTGGCAGACGGGGATTCCATTACGGATCGACCCGACGACGGCCGCCTGAACCACCGGATAGCCGGTGAGACAGACAGACAGACAGACAGACAGACAGACAGACGGAGCGGGCGGGACAGCCGGGCGTTTACCACTTGACCGGCTCGTTGAGGATATTGCCGTCGGCGGCGTCTTCGGCCGTAAGCGTGTTGCCGCGGTACTGCACGCAGAGCATAACGAGCGGCGCGGTCCCGTTGTTGCGCACCGAGCGTTTGCCAGCCGGCGCCACACGCACCACGCTGCCTTCGTGTACGGGAAACACCTGCCCGTCCACCTGAAATTCGCCCGAACCGCTCAAAAAGAAATAGAGTTCCTCGTGGGTCTTGTGCGCATGGAGGAAGCCCGTTTCCGTACCCGGCTGAAACATCTGAAACGAGAAGTCGCCCCCCGTCGCCTTCAGGACCGCGCCGCCGAACACCTTTCCGGGAATCTTGACGTCCGGCCCCAGTTCCAGCACATAGTCTTTCAAATCGTTCATTTTACCGAAGTCCACGGCGGTAAAGTTGGCCGCCTCCGCTGTTTTTTGCATCGTTTTCATGTCTTTTATGGTTTTATTGGTTATTGGTTTGCGTGTTTCAAGCCGGGGCATTCAGGCTAACCGCGTTTTTTGCCTCCCCGAATCTGTTTTTCTGACGCGCCCCGACTTTGCGCCCCTAATCTGCGTCGCAGCCGTTTGGTCTTATCGCCCAAAAACAGTAACTTTGTATTAGAAAGTTACCATCTTTTCAACACTGCAAAAATAAAACCCTAAATCATAGCAACCAATAAGTTACAAATAGACCAGTAACTTACCTAAATGTCACTTTTGGTCAAAAACAAGCGATTGACATGATAAAAAAAGAGGAAAAAAATTCAATCATCGAAATCTGTCCGATCCGGAACGTCGTGGCCCGCTTCGGCAACAAATGGGCCTTGTTATTGATTCTGATTCTCGATGAAAACGGCCCGATACGGTTCAATCAATTGAGTAAGCAAATACCCGACATTTCAACGAAAGTGCTCGCCAATACGTTACATGTATTGGAAGCGGACGGCCTCGTGAGCCGCACGGTCTTTCCGGAAGTTCCCCTCCGCGTGGAATACGCGCTGACGGATACCGGGAAGTCGCTCGTCCCCATCATCCACACGCTGACCGAATGGGCGTTGCAAAATATGAAACCCATCCTAAAGCACCGCAGAGCCGCTGAAAAACAAGCCGGAAAAGCCTGATAAAGAAATAAACTAATACTGCAAATCGGCAATCAAACGTTTGATCGCCTTGTCGCTGATATTGCCCTGTTCCGATTTATCATAAATCGTCAGTAAGGTAACCTCCACGTCTTCCGAAACAGCGACTATAAACGAAATGACCCTGGCGCCACCGCTCTTGCCTTTTCCCTTACTGACAATCCGCATACGAATTTTCCGTATGCCATTCCCCAAATCGATGCCATCATAAGGATTCTCTTTCAATCGACATTGCAAATCAGACAAATCCGTTACAAACGAGACATATTTTTTAGACAACTGCTTGGCCCGTTTCTTAAACTCGGAAGTATAATAGATATTGACCATCCACCTTAAGCCTTTAACTCTGCTATCAATTCATCCAATTGCTCCAAGCGCTTTCCTTGTTTACGCGCAGAACGGACCTCTTCATACGCAGTCTCTATGCTCTTCAATATCATATCATCCGACGTATCCGACACACTCTGCGCTATGGAAACGCCCTTCAACTCCCCAAGCACCTTACGCAAACTTGGCAGAATATCCGGATTTTCTATGTTCAATATCAATTGTGTCATCGTTTTTCCCCCTTTATTTACCGACAAATTTACAAAAAATATGCAACACGGGTGGATGATAGCGCCATCACGGTGGACAGCACATCTGACGCCACTATAAACATCCTCAAGCCAGCCGCGCCAGCAGGGCGCGGCAACCGGCGTTGACCTGCCGCCAGGTCAGGTTGAAGTCGCGCGTGTACCACGGGTCGGCGATGTCGCCGGGCGTGGGCGTAAAGTCCAACAGCCGGCACACCTTGCCGTCGGGGTCGCTGCCGATGATGCGGCGGATGTTGGCCAAATTCTGTCCGTCCATGACCACGACGAGGTCGTAATGCCGGTAGTCGGCCACCGTCATCTGCCGGGCGGCATGGGCCGAACAGTCGATGTCGGCCGCCTCCAGCAACCGGCGCACGGGCGGATACACGCCGTTGCCGATTTCCTCGGCCGAAGTGGCGGCCGACGCGATTTCGAATTCGGCCGAGCGGCCTGCCTCGGCCACGAGCGCCTTCATCACATATTCAGCCATGGGCGAACGGCAGATGTTGCCATGGCATACAAACAGAATCTTCTTTATATTCAAAACATTATACAAACACACTTCGGGCTGGCGAGGAAAAACGCATCGTTATACCCCACCTATCCGGCGCTTACCAGCGGCCGCCGGCGCCTCCGCCGCCGAAACCGCCCCCGCCGAAGCCACCGCCTCCAAAGCCGCCTCCGCCGGAGAAACCGCCCCACGAACCGCCGTGCGACCGGTTGCCGCTTTGCGACAGCAACCACAACAATCCCATGGCCGCGCCTAATCCGTTACCGTCCCCGCCGTCTCCGCCGCCGTTGAAACCGTCCTTGTTCTTGCCGCCGATAACCAGCATCACCACCAGCAGGATGAAACCCAAAACCACGGCGACGGCCGCCCCTAAAATCACCTCCGTCACATCGTCCTTCAGGTAGTTTTCGGCCTTGATTTCACCGGCCGCCAAGGCTTTCAAGACCGCCAAAGCCGCCTGCGTGCCGCCATAATAATCGTTTTCGCGGAAATAAGGAATCATCTCGTCTTCGATGATCCGCTTGCAGACCGCATCGGGAATGGCCCCCTCCAAGCCGTAGCCCGGCGCGATAAACACCTCGCCGCTGCCGTCGGCCGTCTTGGGCTTGATCAGCACGACGACGCCGTTGTCGTACTCAGCCTGCCCTACCCCCCACCGCTTGCCGATTTCGTAGGCCATGTCGGCCGCCGCGTAACCGCCCAGCGACGGCAAGGTCACGACCGCTATCTGATTGGACGTCGTATCGTCGAAAGCCACGAGCTCCATCTCCATCGCCTGCCGTTGCGCCGGCGAGAACACCCCGGCCATGTCGTTCACCAAACGCGGCGGCACCGGCCGCGCGGGCACCTGCGCCTGCAACGCGCCGAACGACGACACCGACAGCCACATCGCAAAAGCCGCGACCACCGGCAACACCCGGCCCGCTACACCGGAAAAGCCCGCCCTACCGACGCGCGTCCACCGTAAAATCCTGCTATTTTTCATCTTCCATCGAGATTTCGTCCGACAATTCGTTCTGATCATAGACCGCATCGTAAGGAAAGGCCTCTTTGAGCCGCTCCCCGACCTCATGGATAGCCTCCACGATGCCGTCCGCCAGCGCGCCTTCCCTGAAGCGCGCGGTCATGGCCGCCAGGGTCCGCGCCCAATACCCGTCGCCCAACTTGCCGTGAATGCCCACGTCGCCTATAATCGCCGACTTGCGGTCATCTACCGCCACGTATATCAAGACACCGTTGCGCAAGAACGTCTTGTGCATTTTCAGTTTCTTGAACCACCAAGCGGCGCGGTCCAGCACAACCTCGGCGCACAAGCGCTCCACGCGCAGCCGGATTTCGCCGGAAGTCTGCCGTTCGGCCGCTTCAATCGCCTTGACGATCCGTTCTTTTTCTTCCGCCGTCAACAGCGGAGCCCGTTTCGTTCCCATAAACCCATCCGTTTGTTTACCTACAAAAAACAGCCAGGACGGAACCCTGTCCCGCCGTGGCTGTCCTTTCCTCATTCCGTTTTCACGGCCCGTTTATTTACCGAAGTCGAAATTGACTTCCGGGGCCGTTTCCGCCCCCGCTTGCGCCGCGAAATACGGTTTCTTCTCGAAGCCGAACATGCCCGCCATCAAATTGGTCGGGAAACGGCGGAGGCGGGTATTATAAACTTCAACCACCTCGTTGAACGTCTTGCGTTCCACGGCAATGCGGTTCTCCGTCCCTTCCAGCTGCGCCTGCAAATCGCGGAAGTTCTGCGAAGCCTTGAGGTCGGGATAACGTTCCACCGTCACCATCAGGCGTCCCAAAGCCGAACTTACCTGTCCCTGCGCCTGCTCGAACTGCGCGAGGCTCTCGGCCGTCAGGTTTTCGGGCGAGATTTTGACCTGCGTCGCGGCCGCCCGCGCTTCGATGACCGACGTCAGCGTGGACTGCTCGAAATCGGCCGCGCCCTTGACCGTATTGACGAGGTTCGGAATCAGGTCCGCCCGGCGTTGATACACGTTTTCCACCTGCGCCCAGGCCGAATTGACTTTCTCCTCGGCCTTGACGAGCTTGTTGTACGTCGAACCCATCCACATGCCCAATACGGCCAGGACTATCAGGACGACTATCCAAATTTTACCTTTCATGTTTTCTATCGTTTTTAAATTTATATTATCTTTCACGGGTGACCCGACAGGCAAGCACGGGTGACCCGACAGGCAAGCCCGCAAGCACGCTTCCCTTATACCGACGGCCCCGGCCTGCCACGGCCGCCGCCCCTTATTTCATCAAATCCACGCTGCGTTTGAGGAAGGCGTGCAGGGCCTCGCCCTTGAGCAGACCGTTCGACAGCAAGGCCAAATCGATAAGCTGCCCGATGGTCTTGTCATCGGCCGCATAGCGGCCCAACAATTCGCGTTCCTCTTTCTCCACCGCCGCAATCTGCTTCTGCAGTTCGTCGATGCGGTCCTTGTCCGAAGCCGGCTTGTCGGCCTCTTTCAAATCCTTCGACAAATCCTCGATTTCCTTTTTCTGCTTCTGCAAGTCCGCGATCTTGGCCTGCAACGGGGTCAGCTGGCCATCCAAGGCCTTGCCGGCCCGTTCCAGAATCGCCTTGACCAGACGGTGGTCGGTATTGACCACGAGGTTCAACTGGTCGCCCATCTGGCCGTAGAAACTCATTTCCGGATTGATCTCGGCCATCTCCTTCATACGCCGCATGTATTCGGAACGCGCCACGAGCACCGGCTCGGCCGCCTCGCCCATGGCCTGCAACTCCACATGATACATGCCGCCCGTCTTGGGCAGTTGCGTGTCGAACAGGCCGCGCATCCGCTTCTGTTCCTCCGCCGTCCACGTCAGCTGTTTGTCGGCATCCTTCGGAATCAGACGGTCGGCCGGCTCGGAATCGACGCGCACGAACCGCCAGTCGCTGTGCTTCTGCTCCAGGAAGTTGATGAACGGCGTCTCCAGACTGCCGTCCATAATCAGCACGTCGTAGCCCTTGGCTTTGGCCGCCTGAATATAGGCATACTGGTCGTCGGCCGCCTGCGCGTAGAGGAACACGGTTTTCTTGTCCTTGTCGGTCTGCGCTTCCTTGATCGCGTTCACATATTCCTCCAAACCGTAATACTTCTTATCGGTATTCTTAAGCAGATAGAATTTCTCGGCGCGTTCGGCAAACTTCTCGTCGGTCAGCATGCCGTACTGGATGAAAATCTTGAGGTCGTCCCACTTCTTTTCAAAGTCGGCGCGTTCGTTCTTGAACAACCCCTCGATGCTGTCGGCCACCTTTTTCGTGATGTGCGCCGAGATTTTCTTGACGTTGCGGTCGCTCTGCAGATACGAACGCGACACGTTGAGCGGAATGTCGGGCGAGTCGATGACCCCGTGCAGCAACGTCAGGTAATCGGGCACGATGCCTTCCACCGAATCGGTCACATACACCTGATTGCTGTACAGCTGAATCTTGTTCTTCTGCAATTCCAGACGCGAATTGATCTTGGGAAAATACAGGATACCGGTCAGCGTGAACGGGTAATCCACATTGAGGTGGATATGGAACAGCGGATCGGCCGCCGCCGGATATAAGTCATGGTAGAATTTTTCGTAGTCCTCGGCTTTGAGTTCCGACGGCTTGCGCGTCCAAGCCGGATGCGTGTCGTTGATAATCAGGTCGCGGTCGGTATCGTGATAGGCGCCGTCCTTCCATTCCTTTTCCTTGCCGCAGACGATTTCCACGGGCAGGAAGCGGCAATATTTGCGCAGGAGCCATTCCACACGCTCCTCTTCCGAAAACTCCTTTTCCTCCTTGCTCAGATGCAGAATCACGTCCGTACCGCGTTCGGCGCGTTCGGCCTCTTCCATCGTGAAATCGGTCGTACCCGTACAGCTCCAACGGACCGCCGGGGCGTCCTCCTTATACGAACGCGTCACAATCTCCACCTTGTCGCTCACCATAAAGGCCGAATAGAACCCCAGGCCGAAATGGCCGATGATGGCCTGCGCGTTGTCCTTGTATTTCTTCATGAACTCCTCGGCTCCGGAGAACGCGATCTGGTTGATGTATTTATCGACCTCCTCGGCCGTCATGCCGATGCCGTTGTCCGAAATCGTCAGCGTGCCGGCCTTGGGGTCGGCCTTGACCGTGACGCGCAGGTTATCGGTGCCGCCCTTGAATTCGCCCGTCGAAGCCAGCGTCTTCAACTTCTGCGTGGCGTCCACGGCGTTGGAGACCAACTCCCGCAAAAATATCTCGTGATCCGAATACAGGAATTTCTTGATGATTGGAAACAAGTCCTGGGTCGATACCCCTATCTTGCCTTTGGTTTTCATGGTTTTGGCTATTTTATTTGAATGACAACAGGTTTATAAACAACAAGGCTTGCGCTACAGCATAGAGTATGCCAGAGTTGGATTCGCCCCATCCATGACGGACAATCATGCCAAAGTATGACAAATTTTCACGAATGACAAAGATTGATAGCCGGGAAGCGACCGGCCTTCGATGCCGTTGCCAGCCAAGCGTCCGCCACCCCTCCCGACCTATTTTTTATTTTGGGCGAATCGTTGCGCGCCGACCATCTGCCGTTTAACGGTTATCCCCGCAACACCATGCCACACCTGAGCCAGGACACGGCCTTGAATCGTATTGACCTCGGGTGACCCGACGCTTATCGGTCGGCTTGGATTTCCGTCTGAACCGGGGCGGCCGGCCCGGAAGCCGTGCCCAATGCGCCGCTCTGCGGGTCGCGCTCGGAGCCGTGCAGGCTGTGCGGAATCAGAAAGACCACCCATACGATGACGGTCGCCGCCACCGTCGCCCAACGGCGGCCGGAAAGCCGTTTACCGAAGACCTCGAATCCCCAGGCCGCCATCAGGGCCAACAGCATAATCAGCGTCTTGTTGTCGGTCAGGTCCATGCCAAGCGGAAAGCCCGTCCAGTAAGGGCCGAACGCATAATGCTGCACGAGCGGGCCGAAAACGAAACCGCCCAGCAGCAGCGAGGCCAATCCCAAATACAGGTATTTCCGATATGTCGCGAGACGGCAGAGCGCGAATCCGCCCGCCACCGTGATGAACAGCATCGAAAGGAACATGAACAGAATATGCGGGATGAGGCAGGCCGCCGGCACCTCGCCCTTGAATCGGAGCACGACCGCCTCTCCGGCGGCCGGATAGGTCACGCCTTCGGCTTCCACATAGTACTGCCATTTTCCGGCGGCCGGCAGGGCCGGAAGCCAGGCTTCCCACACGCCATCGCCCGTCGCCCGCATTTCGCGCGTCATATAGGTCTCGCCCGGCACTTCGGGATAATGCTTGTAATAAATGCGGGCGGGCGCGGCCTCCGTCCAAGCCGCCGTACTCGCGCCGCTGTAGGCCGCCACGTCCCGCACCGGCACCGTCACGCGCACGGCTTCCGGCCCGCCGCTGCGCGGCAAGCGGAAATCCTGCCGCTGGCCGGCCGCCGTCTCCACCGCCGCCCGCAACGGGTGCGTCGGCCCCGTCATGCGTTGATACACGCTGCTGCCCAACGTCAGCAACACCGCCGCTATCCATATCAAGGTCTTTTTCATATCCGTTTATATTTTTATCGTATTATTATAATTCCACCTGCAACGTCTTCCGTTCGGGTTTACCGGCCGCCACGCCGCACACGGCCTCCAACTCGACGGTTTCTCCGGCATGGAGCGTCCCCAGCACCTGCATGTATTCTTCTATCGTATGCAACGGCACCCCATTGATTTTCAACAAAATGTCGCCTGTCCGCAGGCCGGCCGCATGAGCCGGCTTCCCCTCCACGACGAGCATCGTTTTCAATCCCTCCGTATCGCCGGCCGAAGCGTTGATGTCGGGCATCAGCCCCAACGTCACCTTGAACTTGCCCTTGGTCATCGTCGGCGCGGCACTGCCCGTGGACGTGAAATGCCAGGCGCTTTCGACGCGGGAGGCGGCCTCGACCGTATTCCTCAATACGTGCAACAGCCGGGCCATGCCCGCATAGTTCAAGGTCTCCGCCCGGTCATCCGGCGTATGGTAGCGCTGTGTCGGCGGCGTGGCGAAGAAAAACACCGGGATTTCACGCGCGTAAAAGGCCGCATGGTCCGAAGGCCCATGGCCGCCGGCGATTGTCTCGATACGCAGCCCGCTGCCATCGCCCACGGCCGACAGCACGCCGGCGGCCTCCCGCGCCGTCCCCGCCCCTGACACCGTAAAGACCGTGTCCGACAAGCCGCCCAACATATCCAAATTAATCATCAAATCAATGCTTTCTACCGGCACCGGCAGGTGCTCGGCAAACCAGGTCGAGCCGCAAAGCCCGATTTCCTCGCCGCTGAACGCAACGAAAATCAGCGTACGCGGCGTCGGATGCGCGGCGAAATAATCCGCCAGTTCCAGCAAAACCGCCACGCCGCTCGCGTTGTCGTCCGCGCCCGGATGCACGGCCATCGTACCCGGCCGCAAAGAACCGGCCTTGTCGCCCAGCCCCAAATGGTCGAAATGCGCGCCTACAATCATATAACGGTTACGCCATGCGGCATCCGTTCCCGGCAGCAAGCCCACGACATTGCGCGTAAAAAGGCTGTCGCCCCACGAAGCCCGCATACGGTACGGCTGCCAAAACGCCTGCTGCGGCGCGGCGGCCCGGGCGGTTTCATACGCCACGCCATGTTCCAAGGCCATGAGGCCGGCCGCCGCGAAACGCGAGGCGATATAATCGGCCGCCAGACTGTCGCCCGGCGAACCCGTCAGCCGCCCCGCCAAGGCCTCCGAAGCCAAAAAGGCCACCGTCCGTTGCAAGCGCGCCGTATCGGCCGGCCGCCAATCCGCGGCCCTGAGCCCGCCAACGCCCGCCGACAGCAAGGCCATCCCCAGCAGGCAAACCTTACGGATGGCCGCCCGTCGGGTCATCCGTCGCTCCGGCCGTCGGGTCACCCGGCCAACGCCCCCCTTGAAAGAAATCAATACTTCAACCATTTCCGAAAAGCCTCCGCCTTTTCCTTACTTACCAATATCTGTTCTTTATAAGGCGGTTGCGTATAAACCGCCACCTTGCCCTGAAAATAATTTTCGATTTTCGTAATCGCCTTAGGGCAGAGCAACGTCTGCCGCGTCGCGCGGAAAAACTGATCGGGATTCAACTCCTCGCCCAGACGGTCGAGCGAGGCGTCCAACACGAAATTGCCGTCGTTGAACGTCTGCGCGTAACAGATTTTATTCTCGCTGAAAAAATAGGCAATGTCTTCCACATGCAACGTTTCCAGTTGATTGCCACGTTCAATGAGGAAGCGCGTCCGATAGCGTTTTTCCGTACCGTTGGCGTTTTCAGAAACTTCCTCCCAGTTTCGCTGGCGGCTCAAATCTTTAAAATAAGCCACCGACAGCCGTTCGTACTTCTCTATCGTGTCGCGCAAGCGCTCCTGGCTTACCGGTTTCAACAGATAGTCGATGCTGTTGACCGAAAACGCCCGCAACGCGAATTCGTCGTAAGCCGTCACAAACACAATCATGCTCTCCGGTTTCACTTTCCCGATGAATTCGAACGAATTGCCGTCCGACAGTTCGATGTCTAAAAACAGGACGTCGGGTTGCTGCGGGTGCGCCTTGAACCAGGCTTCGGCCTCCTCGTTCGATGTCGCTACATGTTCCACCTGCCAATCCGGCCGTAACTTCAATATCATGCGTTTAAGCAGACGCGCGGCCGGCTCCTCGTCTTCGATGAGCCAAACGCGCACCGTTTTCTTATCCGGTTCTTCCGCCGTTTTCGGCGCATGGGGCGTATTCGTCGTCATAGTATCTATTCAATTTACACTTCGAAAAGCGGTATCTTCACTTTAAACTCGTGCTCGTTCTTCTCCACCAGAATCTCCTTGCCGGCCAAAAGCCGGTAACGTTCGGCCAGATTCCTGAGGCCGCAACCCAACGACTTCACGTTCTTTTTGAGCCGCACCTCGTTTTCGACCGTTACCGTATTGTTTTCCGTATCGATCAGCATCGTGACCGCCAGCGGCCGCCGCGAACTCACCGTATTGTGTTTCAAAATATTCTCCACCAACAACTGCAACACCAAAGGCGGCAGTTTCTTCTCTTTGAGGACGGCCGCCGTCCCCTCCGGCACGATTTGCATCCCGAACTTCAGACCGTGCCCGATCCGCACCTGATGCAGATAGAGATACGCCCGCAAAAACTCCAATTCGTCGGTCAGCGGCACCATATCCTTGTCCTGCACCAACAGAATGTAACGGTACACTTCGGCCAAACGCGTCGTAAACAACTTGGCGTTGTCGGGGTCGTATTCGATTTCGGAAAGCAGTGTATTGAGGCTGTTGAACAGAAAATGCGGATTGAGTTGGGTCTGCAACGCCCGCAACTCCGTCAGCGAACGGTTCTGCCGCAATTGTTCGGTCTCGCGGTAGAGTTTGAGCGTATAGCGCGCGCTTTGGTTGAGCAAGACGAGACAGACCACCAGCAGGTCGATGAGCGATACCAAGGCCAACTGCATCCAGCTCTCGCGCCCCATACCGAGACCGGCCGTATCGCTCAGAATCCGCAGAAGCAACGCATAAATGCCGTAATTGTAGAGGAACAGCAGGCCCGCGACCAGGATAAAGAACGCGAACATCCGTCCCACCCCCTGGTACGCGAACGGATAATGCGTATTGATAACCGAATTGAACCACAGGATGCCGCCGCAGAGAAGATTGAACGAGATGACGACGCCTATGCCGAAATCAAACATCGTCCGTTCCGAATCGAACGACTGCCACCAACCGGTCGAAAACAATATGAAATAATAAGAGAAGAAGCCGATAATCGTAAACAGGAAGACATTCAGCAACGTATAGTAACGATAGCCGATGCCCGGCCGCGCCAGACGCATGCGCTTCAAGGCCGGCGTCCCTCTATGGAATATCCGCCATTTCATGGTTTAATGTACCGCATCCTATTGCACGAATGAAGTACGTAAAGATACGTCATCCGCTTTTACTTTCCAAACATGCGCGCGATTTCCGCCATAACACGCGGCGAATACAAACTCACGGACCGGGTTTATTTTCCAAACATGCGGACAATCTCCGCCAGGCAGGCCTTGCAGAGGCAACGGTCCTGAAAATGCGCCTTAAGATAATCGCGCACCTTGGCCGACAGCGTGACGCGGCTGCATTCACAGGCGGGGATGTCGTCGTGGCGGCATTCGAACGGCCGCCCGCAACGCGGACATATTTTTTCCATAACGGTTATGGTTTGACGATTTTATAATAAACGGGCGAAAGGTCGGACGCAGGGCGGCCGGCCTCCGGCCACGCGCGTACCTCCAGCAAATACAAACCCGGCTTGAGGCCGGTCACATCCCAGACCACCGAGGCGGCTTCGGACAAGACCCGCCGCCCCACGCAACGCCCCTTTAAGTCATACAGGCGCAACAGGGCGGCCTCGCCGGCCACCTGCAACACGTCCGTACACGGGTTCGGATACACGCGCCAGGCATCGCGGCGGCCAGCCAAACGGTCGGCCGCGTTGGCCGTCACCGTCAGGCAATGCACGTCCTCCACGCCGGCCACCTCGGTCGAGACCTCGCCCGTCCAGCCGGTATTCTGCCGCACGCCGGTCATGATTTTGACAAAATCGATGCTGTCCAAGGCCACCGGACGGCCGTCGGCGTCAATCGCCCAATCCAAATCCACGAGCGCGCCGTCGCTGTTGTTGGGATGGTTGTCGGCATAGCCGTAGTCGTAGGCGCGCAGGAACCAGGATTCGCGGCCGTCCGTGCCCTCGTTCACGGCGTTGTCCGGCAACCGACGGCCGGCAAAGACGAGCGAGTCGCCCGGCATCCACCAGGGATAATAAGAATCCTGCGTATGGTAGGTATTGCGATAGACATAGCCGCTGTCGCCCTGATTGTCGCGCCAGAACACATCGGCCTCCAAGGGGGTCGGCCGATAATAAACGATGCGGTAATCGGCCACGGTCCGCGGGTTGTCGGTTTCCGAACCGCTGATTTCGTACCAAGTGTCGTTCGGCAGGCCGTCCCCGTTGTCGTCGCGGCTCACATAGACGATGCCCGGTTCCGCGCTGCCGCCCGGCGCGCCGCTGTCCGCCCCGTGGCCGGCCGCATAATAGGCGTTGCCGTACAGCCTTAGATCCAAGCCCTCACCATTGGGTATGCGGTGGTCGAACCCGAAAACCACATGGCCGCCGTAACCGCCCAACGACAGCAGGCGGCCGTTGTTCTTGCCGGCCATCTTCCCGGTCAGAAACGCGCAGACCGCCGCCTCGTCCAAAGCCGTCAGGTCGGCTTCCGGTTCCGCCAACATGCCGGCGTCCACAAACTGCCCCGGTGCCGGCACGTAACGCCATACTTTCCGCTGATAAGCCGAGGGGGCTTGAACCGACTGCGCTTTGACGGATGCGCCGCACGCCCCCGTCATCGCCACAACCGCCAAACTAAAACCTGCTAAAACGCTTATATTTTTCATATTCGTCACAATAATCCATCATCATTACTTCTTCCGTTTCCCTTTCCGTCCGCCGGATCGCCCCCCCTTTGCTCCATCAAACTTCGTTATTCCGCCGCGCCGACAAACGCGAAGCCCTGCGGGTTCATGCCGGTCTCGCGCCAAAACTTCAATTTTCCGTCCCGCGAAAAACAATAGACGCGGCCCGTCACGATAAAGTTCGCGGCATCGCCTATATAGACGTCGCCGCTGAACGGATCCACGCCCATGCCGTAAGGCGTGCGCAAAACCGTGCCGTCCTGTATGAAGTTCTCCTGCAAAACGGTCTCGGTCTCCATATCGAACACCTTGATCCAAGACGTCTTGCGGTTATAGTCGTAATTGTAAAGATAGGCCGTGTCGCCCTGCACCGTAAAATTCAGCACGGCCAAGTCGTCGAACCGCTGCACGAGTTCGTCCGTCCGCGAGTCGATGCGGCGGAAGCCGTAGCCCATCGGGTCGCCCGCGCTCACCTCCTCGTAGTTGCCGCGCGTGCAGACATAGACGTCGCCATCGCGGTCGGATAGAATCGTATAGGGGTTGATGGTGACGTTTATCCGTTTGATTTCCTTGAAGCCGGCCACCGAAACGACGCTGACGGTGCTGTCGTAGCGCGGATAGTCCAGCCCGCCTGAATTGCTGACGTAGAGTTTGCCGTTGGCCGCGCAGATGCCGTCCGGGTTGCGCCCCACGCGGCAGAAAGCCTCCGCCTCCAGCGTCGCCGTATCGATGCGGCAGACCGTGCCGTCGAAACAGGCCACATAGGCCTTGCCTTCCCAAAACGTGATGCGGCGCGGCTGCCGCCCCACGCCGGCCTCGTCGTACAGCGCGATCTGACGCAGGGAACGCGCCGTCTTCGCGTCCAGCACCTCCACGGTATTGGACGTGCTGACGCAGACATACAGTTTGCCGCCGTAACGTTGCAGTTCGTTGCCCGTATCGCCGAGGCCGCGGCCGTTCACCTGCTGGAAAACATCGGGCGTCAGGACGCCGCTTTTCAAATCGATGCACGACAGCGTACTGTTATTCATCGCATACAGCCCCTCGTTCAACACATAGACTTTGGCCGTCCGCGCGGACGTGGCCGGGGGCGCATCCGGACCTTTCTTGTCTTCCGGATCTTCACAGCCCGAAAATCCCGCCACGGCGGCCAGAAACAGGAAGAATCCCGCCCCGAAACGGCACGGGCGGCAAGCGGTCAACGCCCGTGAAACCGTTATCCTACAGTGTTCGCTTATAGTCATCAGTATCGACATTTCAACGTTATACGGAACTGACTGCCCGGCATCGGATAATACCGGACAATTTCATAATTGGTATTCGCCACATTGAGCCAGTCCACACCGGCCTCCCACTGCCCTTTCCACATGCGCCAGCGGCCGGTCAGCGACAGGTTGTGTTCGGCGTAGGGCGCGAGCCGGTTTTCCGGACGGTTCTCCGGCAGGCAGTAGCGCGCGCCGCTCCACGTCAGCCCGTAGGAAAGGCTCAGGTAACGCCACGAGAGCGTGAGCCCGCCGCTGCCCGCATGGACGGGCGTATAGGTAATCTGACGGTTGTAGGTCGGCTCGGCCGGATCGGTCCTGTCGCGGCTCCACTGAAACGTGTAAGTGCCGTAGAGCGACGTGCCGAAATCGCGCCAGACACCCGTTTTTCCCCAAGCGGATGCGAGTTTGAACGCGACGTCCACGCCCGTAATGTCGGCCTTGCCCACGTTCATCATCGTCCAGCGGAACAGGTTTTTGGTCGGAAAAGCCACGATTTTGTCGGTGACCCATTGCTTATAGACGTCGGCGCTGATCTCCATCCGGAAATCCTCCGGCAGAGCGGTTGCCGACCGCGACAGGGCCGAAGCCTCCAGCACGTAACTCATGCCTAAATCCGCCATCCGCGCCTTTTCGGGCCGCAAGCCGGCGTTGCCCACGCGGTCGTAATAGAGGTCGGTAAACGTCGGCATCCGGAAAATATCTTTGTAGAACAGACGGATAACCCATGCCGGATGCCCCAACGGCATGACGCCCACCGAGACGGCCGGCGAGGCTTTGAAACGGTTTTCCGCCGCCCCCGCGCCGCTCTGCACGCCCTCCCAATAGGCCGAGTTCAACAGATTGGCCTCCACCTCGACGTAAGGGTGCCGGTACGCGCCCGCCACGTTGAACCACAGCGAAGTACGATGCGGATAGACGAAATTCGGCGTATTGGCGGAGAGGAACGTATAGGCGGCGTCCAAGGCCGCGCTGAAAGCCCACCGCGGCGCAGCCAGCGGCTGGAACAGCGCGGCCGTGCTCGCATACACTTCCTGCCGCCGGTAGCGGTCGTCCGTCCGTCCGGATTCCGTCAAAGCCTGCGGATCGAGGAAGCGCGTATCATCGTGGGCGTATTTGAGCGCGCTTTTCTGCGAGAACCCATGACCGTAAGCCACCCTATGCCGCGCCTGCGCCCAAAGCGTCCGCTCGTGCCAGCGTTGTTGCGAAGATGGCGCATAAAAGATGACCGCACCCGGCAGGCCGCGGTCGCTCTCGTCGTAGTGAAAACCCACATTCAACACTTGTTTTTCAGGTAGTTGCACATTGATATGCAGATCGGCATGGCCGCTCTGTACGTCGGCGTTGTCGCGCCGCCGACGTACAGAGGCCGTGCCGTTGGCCAGCCAATACGGATAATCGCCCTTGACGCGCGTATATCGGCCATCCAACCCGATGCGGACGCGCCGCCCGATACGCTGTTCGTAGCCGAGCGCGGGCGACCAAAAGCCGAACGAGCCGCCCGTCAGGCCGAGGGCGACGGTCTGTCTTTGCGTATCGGCCAAGGCCGTCTGCGGCACCACCTCCAACACGGCCGCGGCCGAAAAGTGGCGCGCCGGCGAAAACAGACTGCCCGGCATGGCGTTACAGAGCCGCACGGATCCCACCCTGTCCAAACTCAGTTTGCTCAGGTCGATCTGTCCGTTCTGGGCGTCCCCCAGCACGATGCCGTCATAGACCACGGCCGTGTGCGCCGCGCCCAACGAGCGCACCGACACGGTCTTCATGCCGCCTATGCCGCCGTAATCCTTGACCTGTACGCCCGAAAACCGCTTGACCAGTTCCCCCACCTGCTGCGGATGGAAACGCAACAGTTCTTCGCGCGAAAGCTGTTGCACCGGCACCGTCTTGTTGTGAACCGACCGCTGCCCCGCTATGCGCACCTCGCGTATCGTGCGGCGCATGGGGACGGCCGAATCCAGCGGCATTTCCGGCTCATTGGACTTAACGAAACGGTCTGGAGCCTCCGCCGTACGGACAGGCGGCACCGGCACCGCCATAACGTTGGCCGGCCGCCCGGTCACCATAGCCGGCACCGCCGTTGCCATGGCCGGCGCGCTACCGCACAACCAGCCGGCAACGGCCATACAAGCCGCCAAAACCCGCCGTGCACGGGTTGTCCGTATAAAAAAAACGATAGATTTACGCATGGCTTTTTACGTTCCTTAACCTCGGGAACGTGAAAATCAAACACCCTCACGGCAGGTTTTCTGACTTACCCCTCGAAAAACGCCTTCCCATGAACCTGAGCGCCAAGCGGCGCGTCCACAGTGGCCAAGACGTGTTTCCCGAATTGAAACGGGGCTTACAGCAGCGGGTCTGTTCCGGACTCACACCGGATTCCCTCTCCGCAGAGTGACTGCAAAGATAATGAAAGTTGAGGGCAGAGCCAAACGAAATTAAAATTTCGTTTGAGCGTACGGAGGATTAAGCAAACGAAAACAAGTTTTCAGTTTGCATAATCCGAAGATACGCCAACGAAAAAAGTGTTTTTTCGTTTTGCTCTGCCGAAACGCATCTTATCTTCACTCGCAAGCCGCCCAGCGGCGAACGAGTAAAGATAGTGAAAGCACGAAGTGGCGAACAACGTCCCTTCACGAGCGGCTTTGCCGCGAGTAACGATAACGAAGTGAGCGAAAAACGTTTCCGAGGAAGACGGTGGAACTGGGCGGTTTATTGATTTCGACAATAAATTTGCGCCATCCTCACTCCAGCGTCCTTTTGACATTCTGAATATTACTCTTACATTTGCCCCTTTGAAATAAAACCGCATCAAACGATGACGCCTAAAAATTCGATTACACGTGAAGAACAACAGACTTGCCGTTCCTTGAAACCGACAGGTACCAAACGTCCGACCCTTTTTGTCGCTGCGGTCATCCTCCTTTCGCTTCTGCCGACAATGCCGGTTTCGGCTTCAGACACCCCGGTGACACCGGCCGGTACCTATAAATTCGCACAAAGAGACACCGCGGATCTTTTCCTTGACATCTATGACCCTGCGCCGGGGAGTGCGACCACCTTGGACGGGAAGGACAAACCGACCGTCATCTTCATGTTCGGCGGCGGCTTTATATACGGTACAAGAAATGACACCGCTTATCTCCCTTGGTTCCGGCTCCTCACAGAGAACGGGTACCGGGTCGTCTCCATCGACTACCGCCTTGGACTCAAAGGGGCCACCAAAGTAGGCATCGCACAGGTCAACGTGTTGGACAGAACGATACACATGGCTGTGGAAGATCTTTTCAGCGCAACGGCATTCATCATAGAACACGCGGAAGAACTCGGCGTTGATCCGGCCAACATGGTAATCAGCGGATCATCGGCCGGTGCCATCACCGTCATGCAGGCCGAATATGAATTATGCAACAAAACCGTTTGGGCGCAAACGTTGCCCGACGGTTTCCGATACGCGGGCGTCATGTCCTTCTCCGGCGCCATCTTCTCCCGCAAAGGCAAAGTGCACTACGGGGAAAGTCCGGCCCCGACCCTCCTTCTGCACGGCACCGGAGACGCCATCGTACCCTATACCCATATCAGGTTCTTCCATTTGGGCTTCTTCGGGAGTGGCAAACTGGTGGAACGGTTCGAGAAATTCGGATACAGTTACAATATGTACCATTTCGTAGATTACGGACACGAAATTGCCGGTGCCATGATCGAGACGTTTGACCTACAAATAAAATTTCTGGAAACCAACGTCATGCGTGGCCAAAAAAGAATCGTGGAAGCCTGGATAGACGATCCCGACATACGGCGCGCAACCGGCATACAATCCCGCAAGGAACTTTACAAAGGCGGATAAGCGTATAAAAACTCCTTTCGGTTGGCCGCGCGGATGCGGCGCGGAACAGGGCGCGCCGGCCTCAACGTTTGTCTTTACCCATCAGATATTCCGCCACCGCCTCGTAAGCCGGCAACGAGAACGGGTCGTTGTACGTGTTGGAAGCGAGATAGTTGGACGCGAAGCGCGCAATCACCATTTCCGCCGCCGGATCGATATAAATGGTCTGTCCGTAAACGCCCCTTGCCATAAACGCCCCGTGGGCATTGTTGGTGATCCACCACATGTTCCGGTAACTCCATCCTTTCAACCGGTCGTATCCGCCGCGGGCGAACCTGGCCTGGCTTTCGGGATGGCTGCCGCCTGTGCGTATATCCTCAACGGCTTTCTCCGGGATAATCTGCTTGCCGCCGAGCCTGCCGTTGCAGCGCAGCATCTCCCCGAACATGGCCATATCCCTCAGATTGAGGTTGAACCCGCCGCCGGCAAAGGTTATGCCCGACGTTCCAAGCTGGTAGTATCCGTTGTGGTGCGCGCCGAGCGGCTTCCAGAGCCTTTCGGACACAAGTTCCGCAATGTTCTTTCCCGTGGCCCGGGAAATAATCCAGGCGAGGAGTTCGGTGTTGACGGTTCTGTATCCGAAGGCCTCGCCGTGTTCCGCCCCTGCCATCTTCTTGACGGTCTTAAGGTATTCGTAATAGTTCCGAGGGCCTTTGTAGTCGGCTCCCCTGAACACGTTTCCGGAGGCGGCATAAGCCCAGATTTCGGCATGGGGATCGCTGTAGTCCTCGCTGTATTGCAGGGCCGTCGTCATGTCCATCACCTGCCTTACCGTCGCATCCCCGAAGGCGCTCCCGGCAAGTTCCGGCACATAATGAATGACGTTCTCTTCCGGGTCGATAACCCCTTCCGCCACCAAAATCGCGCCGAGCGTCCCCGTAAAGGACTTGCTCACCGACATGGCCGCATGCAGGCCGTCCGGGGTCAGTCCGCCGGCATAGGTTTCATAGACGATTTTCCCCTTGTGCAGGATAATCAGCCCATCGACATAGTTGGTATCGAGCGACTGACGCAGGGTCATCGCCTTATCGGAGCCCCAAGGCAAAAAGGCAATATTTTCAATCCCATGATCCATATCGACCTCGACAGCATAGCGGAAGTCGTCCGAAGCGGGCACGTCCCTGGTCGGAAAGAACTCGCGCATGTGGTTCACGCTGTACCGCAAGGCGGGGAACGTGAAATACGACCCATCCGAGGAAGAAAGCGTCTTGTCTTCGGCGGGCGGAAAGCCCTGCATCCACCCCATGACACGGGGGTCGGACGCCGCGGCGGTGAGGACCGGCACATTGGCCTCCCCTACCTTTTCCCGGCCTTTACCGGTGTCCGTGGACTGGCAGCCGGCAAACATCATGACGGTAGCCGTCATCGTCAAGAAATTTAAAGTCAAGCGTTCCATATCATCATTTTTAGGCTGTTTCCCGTTAAAAAGAAACCTGCGGCCATCGGTCTCAGTCCGGAAACCGATCGCCTAGTCCATACCAATTCTTATCTATAACCCGAACAGCGTCTCGGCGTTGCGCGTCGTGACTTCGGCCACGTGCGCCACCGACTCGCCCTTGATCTCGGCCAATTTCCGCCCGATGAGCGGGATATAACCGCTTTCGTTGGGCTGACCGCGGAAAGGATGCGGCGCAAGATAAGGCGCATCGGTCTCCAACACGATGTGTTGCAAATCGACCTCGGCCACGGTTTCGGCCAGATGGGCGTTCTTGAACGTCAGCACGCCGCCTATGCCCAAATGGAAACCGAGGTCTATGGCGCGGCGGGCCTGCTCCACGCTGCCGCCGAAACAGTGGAACACGCCGCGCAACCGGCCGTCCTGCTCCTCTTTCAATATCTTACAGGCCTCCTCGAAAGCCGAACGGATATGCAGCACGAGCGGCAGGTTGTAGGCGCGCGCCCAGGCAATCTGCCGACGGAAAGCCACGTCCTGTTCCTTTTCGTAGCGGCGGTCGTGATAGAAATCCAAACCCGTCTCGCCTATGCCCACATAGCGGACGGACGGCGAGGCCAGTTCCCTTTCGATGAAATCCAGTTCCCCTTCATAGTTGTCGAACACCTCGGTCGGATGCAGGCCTATCGTCGCGAAAACGCTGCCCGGATGTTCGGCGCAAAAACGCGCGATCGGCTCAATCGACGGCCTATCGACGCCGCCCTGTATCAGGCGCGTCACACCGGCGTCCACGGCCCGTTGCCAACAAGCCTGCCGTTCTTCCGGCGGCAGGTCGTAATGATGCGTATGCGTATCGACCCAACGCGCGGCATATTGCCGTTCCGGCGCCTCCACCGACTTCGGCCAACCGGCCGTCTCGGCCTCCTGCGTGCGTTGCAACGTCAAAAGCTGTTTACTGTCCACTATTTCCATAATGCCCTCCTTTTTTATTCAATGGGGGTACCCCCCTTCAGCGTATCCTTACGTCTATAGGTGTGCCCCGCCCCCCGCCACGACACGCGCCCCGCATTTACAAGCGAGACCAGGCGCTCACTTTCTGATTTTTCGGAAAAAACTGCCGAACAACGACCAGAAAATCAACAGCAGCGATATCCAAAGCAGCCATTCGCCGTAAGCCAGATCGGGCAGATAGATCATGATCAGAATCGCCCCGATGAACAGCCCCACCAACAGCACGGCCGACACAATGCGGTACCCCACCTGCCGGATGTTGCGGTTCACCGGCCCCAAATCCTCGATGTCTATTTCGTGCCGGATCTTGCCCTCCTTCAATTTGTCCAATATCTCGCTGACCTGCCCGGGCAATCCCCTGACCAGATCCCGATAGTCCATCACCGTCTCCACCGCGCCCGTCGCCAATTTGAGCGGGTCGAACCGATGTCCGACAAGTTTCTTCGCATACGGCATGACGATCGGCAGGAGCGCGATGTCCGGATCGAGGTCGCCCGCGAATTTCTGCAACGTGAGCAAGGCTTTGGCCAGCGTAAACATGTCGGACGGCACTTTCAACTGATGTTTGACCATGACGTTGATGCTCGACTGCATGAGGCCCGCGAAATTGACCTGATCCAGCGGCAAGTCGCCCGCCCGCTTCATCAGCGTGTCCAGTTCGAACTCCAATTCATCACAGTCCGCATAATGAGCCATGCCACAGACGTTTAGCAAGGCCTTGCACATGGCGCGCGGATTCTTACGCACGAAACTCAGGCAGAAATCGGCGATGAAGTTCATCTCCTTGGGACGCAACACGCCCGTCATGCCGAAATCGATGAAACACACCACGTTGCCTTCCTCAATGAAGATATTGCCCGGATGCGGGTCGGCATGGAAGAAACCCGCCTCCAATATCATCTTGAGCAGGGCGTTGGCGCCATTCACGGCCACCTGATGCAAATCGGCGCCAGCCGCGCGCAGTTCCGCCACCCGGTCCGGCGCGATGCCCTGCACCTTTTCCATGACGATAATCCGTTTGGTCGTGTACTGCGTATAGACCTTGGGAATATGCACGGTCGGGTCGCCGGCGAACATGCGGCCGAACCGCAACATGTTCTCGGCCTCGTTGTAATAATCCAGTTCCAACGTAATCTGCTCCGAAAACTCGTCCACGAAACCGCTGATGTCCATGTAGGCGAATTCCGGATAAGCCTTGACGAACTGCCGGGCCAAAAAACGCAACAAATAAATGTCCAGCTTGATTTTATCGGCGATATGGGGACGTTGGATCTTGACGATGACCGACTGCCCGTCCTTGAGCGTACCTTGATAGACCTGGCCGATGGAGGCCGAAGCGAGGCAGTGCGGATCGAAATCCGAAAAGACGGACGAAACCGGCGCGTTCAGTTCGTTTTCGATAAGTTTGATCGCCTCCCTGTCGTCCATCGGAAAGACATTCGACTGCAGATGTTTGAGTTCCTTACGGAAACGTTCGGAAAGCACATCGGGCCGGTCGGCCAGAATCTGCCCGAATTTCACGAACGTAGGCCCCAAATCCTCAATGGTGGCGCGCAAACGTTCAGGCGTCGTCTTGGCCTCCCGCTGCGCCTTGGGGTGCCGGCGGATCCGCCGTTTGCCCCAAGCCGTCTTGTAAAACCATTCCTTGATGCCGTGTTTCAACAATATGCGCAGAATCTGCAACGAACGGCAAAACTCCAAATAATTCGTATAAACATGCAGGATCTTCATAGCAACCTATCAATCTTATGCTTAAACAAAAACTATTTATTAGGCGGTTCAAATTTACACAATTTTTCTTACACGCTTCGTACACGCGTTTTCGGATTGCTACCTTTACATTGTTGGTCGTTGTCACTGCCTTTACTCGCGGCGAAGCCGCTCGTGAAGGCAGGATGCGGTTATTTGCAGCTACGCCGCAAATCAAGTCAGGCATCGCCTCAGCCATTGAAGTAAACTTCATGGCGTTCGGCTCGCACTGACTTTCGGAAAAAGCCAACGATTCTTTTCGTCGGAAACGTTGTTCGCTCACTCCGTTCGCGATATAAACCTACGCAACGTAACAATCTGCAAAATAAATTTTGCGTTTGTTACGTCTTCGCATGGTAGGGCTTCGCCCCAACGTTTCCTTTGAACATGCCGTTTGTTTTTTCGCTCTCCTTTCACTACCTTTGCGCTTTAATTTTTAAGGCTATGGCTAACGAAGAAAAGAATCCCGTGGAAGGCGTCGAGAACGTCCTCTCCAAGACGGAAATGTTTTTTGAAAAGAACCAAAAGTTGTTCTTATATCTCTTGATTGCAATCGTCGTATTGGTGGGCGGTTATTTCGCCGTACGCTATTTATATGTGGAACCCAAACAGAAAGAAGCGGCGGCCGAAATCTTCCATGCCGAACGCTATTTTGAAGCCGACTCGTTGCAGGCGGCGCTGAACGGCAACGGCACGCACCTTGGCTTGCTCGACATCATCGACCAATACGGCATGACCCCGACGGCCAATGTGGCCCGCTATTATGCCGGCATGGCCTATCTGCGCGGCGGCCAGTTCGAAGAAGCCATCACCTATCTCAAGAAATTCAACGCCAAGAAAGACCCGATTCTGTACACATTGTCCAAACAGGCCATAGGCGACGCCTATCTGGAACTGGGTCAGGATGCCGACGCGCTCAAATATTACAAACAGGCGGCCGCCAAATACCGCAACGCCCAGACCACGCCCATGGCGATGCTCCGGGCCGCGTTCGTCTGTGAAAAACTCGGCGACTACAAACAGGCGCTGACCTATTACGAATCGTTGCGCACCGACTTCCCGCAATCGCAGGAAGCCGCCGAATGCGACAAATACATCGCCCGTGCGGAAGCCCGCATGAACGCACGTTAATCGTTAAACCGGCATTGCAACATGGCCACCGCGCTCCATCCGCTCTCGATTTACGATCCCGACACCGTTCCGTCGGCAACCGCTTACCGCTTCGCCATCGTCGTTTCCGAATGGAATACGGCGATTACGTCCGCTTTGGCGTCGGGTTGCATCAAGACGTTGGAGAAACACGGTGCGAAGGCCATAGAGGTGTTCCATGTACCCGGCAGTTTCGAATTGTCTTCGGCCGCGGGAAAACTCGCGGATACGGAACGGTTCGACGCCATTATCTGTCTGGGCTGCGTCATCCAAGGCGAGACACGGCATTTCGATTTCATCTGCGAGGCCGTAGCCAACGGCCTGACCCAAGTCGGCATACAATACAAAGTTCCGGCCATTTTCGGCGTACTGACCACGCAAAACCAGGCGCAGGCCGAAGCCCGCTCCGGCGGCGCGTTGGGTAACAAAGGCGTGGAAGCGGCCGTTACCGCCATCAAAATGGCGGCCTTTTTCGGCCAGGCCGATGACTTGAAAGCCTGATCCGTTCGTTGCCAAACCCGGCATGAAGCGGATTGGTTCCAACCGCCCGAACCTCATTCCGGATCAATTCCAATTAGCGATTGCCGCGCATGCGACAGTCGCTAATTCATATACGCCTGCATATACCTTATAATATGATATCCGATACCGATAAGACGGCCCAAGCCGTTTCTCCCCGCATCGTCTTCATGGGCACCCCCGAATTCGCCTGTTACTGCCTGCAATCGCTCTGCGAGGCGGGCTTACCGGTCTGTGCCGTCGTTACAGTGCCGGACAAGCCCGTGGGACGCGGCCAAAAAGTACAGGCCTCTCCGGTCAAGACCTATGCCGAAGCGCAAGGTCTGCCCGTATTGCAACCGGCCAAACTCAAAGATCCCGATTTTTTGACGGCGCTGGCGGCGTTTGAGGCCGATTTGTTTATTGTCGTGGCTTTCCGCATGTTGCCGAAAGAGGTTTGGAACATGCCGCCGCTCGGCACCTTCAACCTGCACGCCTCGCTCCTGCCGCGCTACCGCGGCGCCGCCCCCATCCAACGGGCCATCTGGAACGGCGAGACCGAAACCGGCATCACGACGTTTCTGCTGGACGAGCACATGGATACGGGGGCGATCCTGATGCAGGAACGCATGCCCATCACGCCGGACGACAACGCCGGCAGCCTGCACGATAAACTCATGACGGCCGGCGGTCCCATGGTTGTAGCGACGGCCAAAGGGTTATTGGAAGGCCGTCTGAACGGACGGGCGCAGACCGAAATGCCGGATAACCCGACAGAAGCCGCAACCGCCCTGCCCGTCGCCCCCAAAATCTTCAAACGGGACTGCTATCTCGACTGGCGGTTGCCGGCCGACCGACTGCTGTTGCAAATCCGCGCGCTCAGCCCCTATCCGGCGGCCATCGCGTGGTTTTCCGACCCGGAAAAGGGCATTTCAATACCATTTAAGATATTTGAAGCAAGAAAAGACGCCATGAAAAGGCATAATTTACTAACAACTTATCAACAAGGACATTTTGTTACAGACGGCCGTCATTTTCTGAATATTGTGTGTGGAGCAGGCGAAAGCATCTCAATAACGAAGTTGCAAATACCTGGAAAAAAAACACTTACAATAGAAGCGTTTTTAAGAGGGTTTTGTTTCCCGGAAGCCGGCTCGTTCTTTTTACCGGTCGAATAAACCGCTCTGAATTGCATACCAAGCCTTTGCAATGCCCCAAACCCACTTGTTTATAACAAAATCATTTGTACCTTTGCATTGTGAGTGTTGAAACAGACACTTTTAAAAATCATTATCAACCTTATAATTTTTTCAACTATGAACAAAGCAGAATTGATCGACGCGATGGCTGCTAAAGCCAACCTGTCGAAAGCCGACAGCAAGAAAGCTTTGGATGCTTTTACCGCTACTTTGGCCGATGCCCTCAAAAAAGGCGACCGTATCTCTTTGATCGGTTTCGGTTCTTTCAGCGTCAGCAAAAGAGCCGCCCGCAAAGGCCGCAACCCGCGTACCGGCAAAGAAATCAAAATCGCTGCCAAGAAAGTAATCAAATTCAAGGCTGGCGCCGGTTTGACGAAACACGTAAAGTAGTAAAGCAAACGAGGCGTCGCGCTTATTGAAAAGAGGTGCCTTGAAAAGGGACGAAGTTAGTTTTCAATAAGTAGCACGCTGTTTACGGAAAAGGAGGCGCTATAAGGCGTCTCCTTTTTGTTTATTTGTTTATCCGTCATATTTTATCCATCGTTTGACACACACATCGCTATGGCTGTATTCAGAGAAGACCACCTCACGCCCCTCGCCGACTTTCTGTTGAGGCTGGAACAGGCACCCGATGCCCTGCAGGAAGAAGTCATGGCACGGCTGAGACCGCATATCACGGACGAACGTTTCCAAAAGATGGAACAGGTACTGGCGCAACGCACACAGGCATTGACCCTGCTCATCGAAAACGTCTATCAGCCACAGAACGCGAGCGCGGTTTTGCGAACCGCCGAAGCACTTGGCCTGCAATCGGTTCATATCGTGGAAAAAGACCATCGCTACGAAGTTTCGCCGCAGGTGGTCATGGGAGCGGACAAATGGCTTGACCTCCACTATGCGCCGGCCGAAGATACTTGCATAGGCAACAATACGTTGGCGCAATACGCCCGGTTGAGACGCCGGGGTTACCGCATCGCGGCCACCTGCTGGACGGAAGACGCCGTACCGATACAGGAACTCGACCTGTCCAAGCCCGTCGCGATGGCGTTCGGCACCGAATTGACCGGTCTGAGCCGGGAAGCCATAGAGGCGGCCGATGTCCGCACCTACATCCCGATGTACGGATTTACGCAGAGTTTCAACATTTCGGTGGCGGCCGCCCTCTGCATGCACTACCTGCGCGCCGAAATGACCAAACGGTATCCGGAACGCATGCCGTTGAAGCCAAAGGTTTACCGCCGCATCCTCGTACAATGGATGGCGGGGGCGCTCCGCCTCGGTGAAGACCTGCTCAAACCTTATTTCCAACATCCCGACCTGCCGGCCCGTTCAAACTTGCCCGCGTAAGGCCGGCCCTAAAGCCAATCATGAATCCATAAGCCGACAAGCCTTATGATTGAACACGAAGTCAGCATTCTATCGGTTGATCCGCAACAACATTCGGTACGCGTTCGCCTCGTTTCGCAAAGCGCCTGCGCCGGTTGCGCGGCCCGCAAGGCCTGCGCCATGCAGGAAAGCCAAGACAAGGAATGGACGGTAGGTTACCCGGCCGGAGAACACTATGCGGCCGGCGAAAAAGCCGTTTTGGTCATCAGCGAGCGAACCGGCTTCAAGGCCGTTTTTTGGGCCTACGTATTGCCTTTCTTCTGCTTGGTCGGCCTGATGTTCGGGCTGTCGTACTTTACGCAGAACGAACTGCTGACAGGCGGGGCGGCCTTGGGCGGCGTTGCACTCTATTTCATCATTTTAGCCTTTCTAAGGAAACGGCTGAGCCGCAGGTTGCGCTACGGCATCCGCCATACGGACTAAGGCGGACAGACAATACCAAAAGCGAATTTTACCCACAGGCCGTCAGACTGCCCGATAACGACGGCGCAACGCATATTCCGCGCCCATCAGAATTAAAAGCCCCAACATCCACCCTACACTTTGATTGAGCGGCCGGCTTTCGGTACGCAAGCGCGTCTGCGGCTGCATGGCCGGATGATCCGCCAGTTGCCGGCCGATTTGGCGCGCGATGGCGCGCAGCCGCCCGCGGTCACGGCCGTCCCAATGATAAGCCTCGCCGCCGTAGCGGGCGGCTATACGGCGCATGCCGTCCCAATCGGCCGGCAAATCAGTCCGCTCGACCGAGGCCTCCCCCACGCGGAAGAAGCCTTGACGCCGCTCGGTGCGGTCGCCATACACGGCCGAAACGGCATACGTATAAGGCCCCGCCGGCAAAAAACCGGCCGAGAGTTGATAGCCATCGCCGGCGGGTACAAACGCCAGCCGATAGACCTGTCCGCCGCTGTCGCGCAGTTCAGCCTGCACGTCGGCGTCCCGCACCGTCCAACCACTCGGGTCGTACAGCCTCGCCTGCATCGCCACCGCTTGACCGCTACTGTAACACGGTTCGGCCTGCACCTGCAAGCGCCCCGCGTCTTCTTTAAGGGAGAGCAGGCGGACACTGCGCCGGATCAAGGCATCGGTCAAACGGGCGTCGCCGGTCTCGGTCCGTTCCCACAACCGCCACCGCCACAGCCCCTGCCCCGCCAGAACGCCGACACGGCGACCGCCTTGCAGATTGAACCACCAGAGCGGCGAAGTCGTTTCCAATGGTCCCAACCGCTGATACAACAACACGGCGCCTGCCCCGGCCGACAGGCCGAGCGGCGCATACAAGGGCGGCAAGCCGCCGACCATGGCCGATGTCTCCAGACCGAAATAACGGAATGCCGGCCGATAGGCCGCGCCCGTCTCGGCAAAAACAGGCTGAAGCGGCATGTTCAGGCCCGTCTGCAAACGGTTGAAGGCCTCCGGCGAAGTCTGCGGCGTCCAAATAAACCAGACCGGCTTTTCACGCACAAGCCGTTGCAAAGCCTGCATCGTAGAAGGTCGGCGGCCGTCGGCCGCGGTCGGACAACCGTAAAGCACCCACAGGTCGGCCGAAAGGCTGTCCGGCAAAGTGGGCTCAAACGGATGTACCGTCAGTTCATGCCGTCCGTCGCCTGCCAACGCACGGCGTATCGCGCCCACATCCGGATGGGTTTCGGAAGTCAGCAAGCGCACGACCGTCTTTTCTTGCAAAACCTGTATGCCGAAAGTCCGGCGGTTGTTTTCGGCATGGCAGTCGGCCTGCGCCACGAGCAACCTCATGTCATACAACTGAAAACCCGTATCCACCGCCGGTAGATAAACGTCAAGTCCGTCGGTCAGCACAACCGCATCGACCGCTTCCCGACACAACAGACGCGCGCCCTGCCGTATTTCCAAAACTGGCCGGGCGGCAGCTAAAACCGAAGCCGAAACGGCGTCCTCTCCGACCGTGGCCGCCTCGCTCGCCGCAGACCGGTAGCCCACATACACCTTGACCGGAAAGTCCGAACCGCGGTACGCATAGGCGTTCTGCTCCCAACGCGCGATATACCAATCGTCGCAAACCGCCGTATCGCCCACGCAAATGCCAAAGACCGGCGCGGCCAAGGCACCCGCCACCGCCGAAAGTTCCACACCGTGGTTGTTGCGGCCGTCGCTCAGCAAAACAACCGCCCCGTTACGGCTTTCAAACAGACGGGAAACGGACGAGAGGGCTTCGGAAAAATCGGTATAGACATCGGCGCAAGCCACGGCTTCGGCCAAGCCGCCGCTAGCCGCCGCATCCGGCTTTTGGCCGCGCCCATCCGCCGGCCACAAACGGCGTGTATGCGTACCGAACGCATACCATCGGCTTTCGGCCTGCCGGCCGGCCGCCGACGGCAATTCATCGGCCACCGCCGCCAACGCCTCCGCCCGTGCCGCCGAATCGCCCCAAACGCCCCGCATGGAAGCCGAAGCGTCGATCGCCAACAGGCAAAGCGGCGGCTCCCGCTCCGGCCTTTGACGCCGCCACACGGGCGACAAAAGCAGGCAAAGCAGGCCGAAGACTGTCAGAAAGCGCAAGGCGAACAAGACCCACCGCACGCCTAAAGGGAAATCGACGCGCGAGCGCCGGTGCCAATACAAAAAGCCGGCACAGCCTAAAGCCATGCCGGCAAACAGTAACAAGTACCAAGGAGAGGCGGAGAAATTCCAGCTCATCCCGGTCGTCTTACATATTCATGCCGCCACAAACGTGCAAAACCTGCCCGCTTACATACGACGACAGGTCGCTGGCGAGGAACAGACAGACGTTGGCCACGTCTTCAGGCGTACCGCCACGCTTCAACGGAATCTTTTCCGCCCAAGCCTTGCGTACTTCCTCCGACAACTGCCCCGTCATGTCGGTGATGATGAAGCCCGGCGCAATCGCGTTGCAACGGATATTGCGCGAACCGATTTCCTTGGCGACAGACTTCGTGAAACCGATGATGCCGGCCTTGGAAGCCGAGTAGTTGGTCTGGCCCGCATTGCCCGAAACGCCGACCACCGAACTCATATTGACGATACTGCCCGAACGCTGTTTAAGCATGATCGGCTGTACGGCTTTCGTGAAGTTGAACACCGACTTAAGATTGACGTTGATAACGGCATCCCATTGTTCTTCGCTCATCTTCAACAGCAGACCGTCTTTCGTTATGCCGGCGTTATTGACCAAAACGTCTATGCGACCGAAATCGGCCACAATCTTCTCCACCGTTTCCAACGTCTGGTTCAGGTCGGCCGCATTGGAAGCATAACCTTTGGCCTTGACGCCCAAGGCTTCGATTTCCTTGACTACCGCCTGCATGTTCTCGTCCTCTCTCAAATCGGTAAAGGCGATGTTCGCCCCCTCGCCCGCCAACCGCAACGCGATGGCCTTGCCGATACCGCGGGAAGCTCCGGTAATCAGAGCCACCTTGTCTTGCAATAATTTCATGGTTATAATACTTTTATGGTTTATTCTACAAAAGACGGCCGGCCATTTCCGCCACCGCGCTCCGCTCGCCTTTCACGAGTTTAACCTGCGCGAACAAGGGCTGGTCATAGAGATGATCGCCCAAATAAGTCAGACCGTTCGACATCGCGTCCAGATACGGGGAGTCAATCTGATAGATATCGCCCGTGAACACGATTTTCGTCCCCTCGGCCGCCCGCGTGATGATCGTCTTGATTTCGTGCGGCGTCAGGTTCTGCGCCTCATCCACGATAAAGAACGTATCGGAAAGGCTACGGCCACGGATGTACGCCAAGGGCGAAATCTGCAACGCCCCGCTCTTCTGCATTTCCTCGATGTCCTTGTATTCGCGCGGACTGATTTTGGTCTTGTTCTTCAACACGGCCAGGTTGTCGAACAGCGGCAGCATATAAGGCGCCAGCTTCTCGTTCACATCGCCGGGCAAAAAGCCCATGTCCTGATTCTGCAACGGGATGACGGGACGCGAAATCAGAATCGACTTGTAGTCCTGCGCCTGCGCGATGGCGGCGGCCAAAGCCAACAATGTCTTGCCCGTACCGGCCATACCCGTCAGGGCGACCACGGGAATATTCGGATCCATAAGCGCATCCAATGCAAAAGCCTGTTCGTCGTTGCGTGATTCTATACCGCTCACGTATTGTTTTTTAACATATTCGATACGGTTGGTCGAAGCGCGGAACACAACCGGCGCCTCCGCCGTTGCGGTACGCAACGTAAAATATTCGTTCAAACCCGGTTTGGCCTTGATATCCTTGGGGCTCAAACTGCCGGCTTCGAACAGTTTCGCCAAAATTTCTTCCGATACGCGGACGCTCTTGAGTCTGCGGCGCTCGAAACCCGTCTCTTCCGAAGACTTGTCGAACAGATAATCGTCGGCCGGCATGCCGAACGCCTTGGCTTTCATACGCAGGTTCACGTCTTTGGAGACGAGTACGACCACACGGTCCGGATTTTCCCGCTTGATCTGCAAGGCTACCGACAGGATACGGTGGTCGGGCGTATCTTCCATAAGGCCGGCCTTCATCTCCGGCGTCATGCCCTTGCTCATCACGACGCGCAGATGTCCCAAATCCTTGCCGAGCGCAACGCCTTGGTCAAACAGCCCCTTGCCGGAAAGTTTGTCGATGGCGCGCATGATTTCGCGCGCATTATAGTTGATCTGCTCGTTGCCTTTCTTGAACTTATCCAATTCTTCCAACACCGTCAGCGGCAAGACGAGGTCGTTTTCCTGAAACTTGTAAATCGATTTGTGGTCATGCAGCAACACGTTCGTGTCCAAAACAAAAATCTTCGGCATTTTGCCGTGAGCGGCCATGGACTTGGTCTGCGCCTTGACGGCGGCCGCCTTGCTTCTTTTCGCTTTATTCTGATCCATAATGTTTTATTTTTGGAGATGCGCCGTGGTCCGCGGCCACACCAGTTGTTCGCAAACAATTTCCGCAATATCCTTGACGGAGGCCGTCCCGACTTCGGCAAAAGCCCGCTTGCACGACGGACAGGCCGTTACCAAAACGTCCACCGGTTTTTCCATCATCTTCCGCAAGGCATCCTTGGCAATCATCCGGCGTTTCTTGTACGGCATACCTTCGGCCGCGATGCTGTGCCCGCAACAAAGGGCGTCCTTGCCATCGTAAGGCGTCGTATGCAGGTTCAGCACCCGGTACAAAACATCGCGCGGCTGTTGATAGACGCCCGAATGCCGCCCCAGTTCGCAGGGATCGTGATAGACCCCCGTTTCCGCGCTCTTGCGCACCGTAATCCGGCCGTCTTCGAGCAACTGCAACAGGTATTCGGCATGATGGAGCACGCGCACGCCTTCCAATTTATAGGTATCCTTGAAGATTTTGTAACAAATCGGACAGGAGCAGACCAGCGTCCCGGCACCCGTTTTCAGAATGGCTTCGGTATTCTTGGCCACCAGTTGCTCGGCGCCCGCCGTATCGCCCGCAAGCATCAGAGGCCGGCCGCAACAAATGCCGCCGTCCTCGTCCAAAAACGTATAACGGACACCCGCCGCCGAAAAAATCCGTTTCATGGCCTGTTCTATACGCGGCGTGAGGTGGCTCATGCAACCGGCAAAATACACGACTTCGGGAGTGGCCTCGCGGCCGGCCGCCTCAAGGGCCGTTTCCTTGCCCCCGATTTCTTCCGTTCCGGTGCCGCCAAGCAATATGTCCGCCCAGGCCGACGTCGTTGTCAGCGGCCGGGCCGCCTCCGCTTCCACATAGTCGTAACGGTGCGGATACCGGTAACCGACCGACGCCCCTTTCAAGTTCAGTTTCAACTGCACGGAATTGACCCCCACGGGACAAGCCTGCACGCAACGGTTGCACATCAGGCAGTAGGAAGCCGCCTCCAAGGCATCCGCTTTCCGCCCCCAGCGGAGGTTGCGCGTAAATTCCACCGACGCCATCTGCAGCAACGAGGCGGCGGCCACCATCTGACACGGGTCGAGACACAGGCCGCAACGCGAGCAGGAATAAATCTCCACGCTGGCGTAACCGTTGTTCCTGTTGGTTTCGCGTATGCCGGCGTTCCGCATGTAAATCAACAAGGCTTCCGACAGAATGTGCGTGAAACGGCTCCACGGCAACGTCAGGAAAAAGACCATGAGCGCAATTGAGTAAGCCCACCATGTGGGCCGGATCAACGCGTCGTTGTTCAGAAACTGGTTGAACCAGTCGAAAATCATACCGAAACCGCGCGTCAGGAAACTGCCGCCGCTGATATGCGACGTGAAACTCTCGGCCAAAAAGCGTAACGGGAAAATGCTCCAAAGCGCATACATGCCCAATTGGTCGTTCCATTTGAGACGCGTCGTCCGTTTCATGCCGAACAAACGCCGCCGGATCCGCTTGATCATGGCCAAGGCGACCCCCGAAAGCACCATGAGCAGGAAAAAGTCCATGAGGAAAAAGAAGACGCTACCGCCCACGGTCGTCTCGGTCTCCATCATGAAATACCGGAAAAAAATCGGGTAATAAGGCAGGTTCACCCGATGCGGCGCATAGAAAAAGATTTCGATATGCCCCACAACGATGAGCATGAACCAGCCGAAAGCGATGCTGGCGTGCATATACCCCAACATCTTGTTCTTTTTCCAAATCTTGACGTGCAGCAGACAGTCGGCGAAAATATCCTTGACGGTGATGAAAATCTTATAACTGAAAAGATGTTTGACCATCTTTTTCTTGTCGCTCATCGGCAGACTCTTGACCACATAGCACAACGCCACAATCAGATAGGCTATGACGAAAACGAAACCTATCATGTAGGGAATCACGAACGGGTCGTAAGCGTTAGCAAATCTTTCGTGCATGGAGCTTCTTGTTTATAAGCATAACAATATGGCGTGTATTGACCCCCTTGGGGCATACCCACTGACATTTCCCGCAAAGCATACATTCGGGAATCCGCCGCGCCACCTCGTCCCACTGCCCGCGCTTGATAAGCAGTTGCAGACGGCGCAGGTTGAAGCCCGTATATTTGCCGGCACTGCACGTGGCCGTACAGGTACCGCAATAAAAGCAGTTCATGAAACTGGGCTCCTCGGCCGCGATTTCCCGCAACAGCGTCCAATCGGTCTGGTCCAGGTCTATCACGCCGCTCTTTTTAAGGCCGAAGCCGAAATCCTTCATAATTTATAAGCGTATCGCGGTTTACAGATGGTTAATCGTTTAAATAACGGTGAATGCTCTCGGCCGCCGAACGCGCGTCCTGCAAGGTGTCGGGCAGGGATTTCGGCCCCGTGCAGGCACCGGCCAGAAAAATACCCTTGGCATGCGTATGGTTGCCGCGCAGAAACAAATCTTTCGTCTCGAAGAAATGATCCGAGGCCGAAACCTTAAGGTCGAGCCTCTCGGCCAGTTCGGCCGTCCCGGCGCAGGCCTGCATGCCCACCATAAGCACGAGCATGTCCACGGTCAGTTTCATCGGACGCCCCAACAACGTGTCTTCGGTCTTGATGAGGATCTTGCCGTCGATGGTCTCCGAGACTTCGGAAAGACGGCCACGCACGAAATGAACGCCGTAATGGCTTTGCGCCTTATGGTACATCTGTTCGAAATAACGGTCGAACATACGCAAATCCATATAAAGGTTGAACACCTCCGCCTCCGGATAGAGTTCCTTGATTTCGCAGGCCTGCTTGACGGCCGTCACGCAACAGACTTTGGAGCAATACGTATGATCGACTTTTTCGTCACGCGAGCCCACGCAATGCACGAACGCCACTTTTTCAGGGGTCCGTCCGTCCGCACAGACCACTTTCCGTTCCTTGAACTTGCGTTCCAAATCGGCCGAGGTCAAAACGTTTTCGTAGATACCGTAGCCGTATTCTTCCTTGCGTTCGGCCCGGAACAGATCGAAACCGCAGGCCACGAGCACGGCATCCGCCTGTAAAAGCGTCTGATTGCTCAACATGACTTCCAGACCGCGCATACGCCGTTTGACATATTGCAGTTCGGCGCCGTACACGACTTCGATACGGTCGTCGGCCGCACGGACTTTGTTCACCAGTTCGTTCAAAATATCCTGAGCCGGCTCCTGCTGCGGGAAAAGACGGTCCCAGCACGCGAGATGTCCGCCCAAGGCGTTCGTCTTTTCGACCAAATAAACCTTATAGCCACGTCCCGCCAAACTCAGGGCGGCCTCCATGCCGGCCGGCCCGCCCCCCAGGACGACGATCACTTCTTTCATCGTTTCCATGTTTAACAACAACTGATGTTTTTCGGCATTTCCGGCCGGCCCAGATCCTGTCCGTCCAACCCCTTGTACTTGGCCTCCGGATCATACGGAATGCCCATTTTATCCAAAACGGACTCCGGCCCGATCTGGTGTACCTGCAAGCCCAAATCCCACGGATCGTAGCCCATGACCAGACCGGCCACCTCCTCGTAAGTGAAGACGGGGATGCCGCGCCCGTTTTCGCCGTAGGTCTTGCCCTCGGTCTCGGCGATGACATATTGCCAGCGGTCCATGAAATACGGGCAACCCGGACAATTCGTAATGATCATGTCGGGCTTGAACGGCTCCATGGACTCGAACTTCTTATGCGTATTGGACAACGAATAGCCGCGGTTCGACTTGACGAAATACTGACGGAAACCGAAACCGCAACAGTGACGGCGTTCGGGATAATCGACGATTTCGCCGCCCCATGCCTCGATCATGCCGGCCAACACATACGGATATTCGGCGCCGCCCACTCCTTTGTGCGGAAACATCTTGGCATAATGGCAACCGATATGCTCCACGACCTTAAGCGGTTCGCCCGTCTTTTTATTGACAAGCCGGTATTTGGCCTTGGCCGCTATCTCGTGCCGCAATTTGAAAATGATGTCGCTGGCATGGGCCACGTGTTCCGGAATCTCGAATTCGCGCCCCGTGGCTTCTTTCAGTTGACGCCGCGTCTTGGCCAGGATTTCGGGAAACGTCTGCCACGTATGGATGATTTCGGTATAGAGGCCGAACGACGTGATGCACGACACCGCGTAATTTTTATAGCCGGCCTCGGTCATGAGCGCGAATTGCCGCGCCACAATCGACATAATCGTCTCGATCTTGATGACGTCGCAGTGATAGCCGATGCCGCCGCAGGTCGTATGGTGTTCCGTTTCATAAACATCCTTGCCCAGATCCTCACGCATGATTTTCAAGAAATAATGCTCGGAGGCCGGAAACATATTCTGCCGGATGCAGGAACGGACGTAGAAATACTTATCGTCGGGAATCTCCTTCTGATAATCCTTCCATATCAATTTTTTACCTTCTAATTTCATAACTGCATGCTTTCTTCGACCTCTTGGATATATTCCTCCATATCCACCCCCATCTCGCGGGCCTTTTCGGCCGAATAATGTTCGATATTTTCAAATAATTCCGACGTACCCGTCACATCGAAAATGCTTTTGAGTTCGGCCAGGTCCTCGTCCGGTATCTTACGCAACGCGCCGGGACCGCGCTTGTCCAGATTGCCGTGCAGGCGGTCGAAAACCTCCGGCAGATGCGCATGCTCCCACTCCCATATCGGGCCGGCTTCGGGATGCGCCTCCGGCATCATCGTCGGCCCATAGACACAATACCCGTAACGCAGGATATTTTCGCCTATGCCGCGTTTGAGCAGAATCTGCTGACGGCCTTTCTGCGAATGCACGAACAGGCCGGTCTGCTGGGAAAGCGTCCGCAACGCCATGATGACAAGCCCGGGACCGTTGTTGCGCGGGCAACGCGTCAGACAGGACATACATTCACCGCAAAACCAGATGACATCGCTTTTAAGAAGCGCCTCCAGTTCCGCTTCCTTTTTCCGCTGAACCAAATCCAGCACTTTACGCGGATCGTAATCGTAAAACTCGGCGGCCGGACAGATGGCCGTACAGGTACCGCAGTTCATGCACACTTTCATGCCTTCCTGAAAGCGCACATCCTGCAAGAGTTGTTCGTATAGCGTCGGCATATATTCATCCTTTCCGGAAACCTCCCGTCCCATCGCCGCGCCGCAATCTTTCTCAAAAGGTTCCGGCAAACGCGGGACAAAGTTTCCCCGTATAATAAAGGAACAAATATAATAAATATATGGGAATTTCGCTAAATCCTATATTTCGCGGTGGCGTTCGTGGCCCTCCACGTAGATGGCGCTGAACGGCCGGGCCGGGCAGAGGTTTTCGCAAGCCCCGCAGCCGATGCAGCGTTCGGTGTTGACGGCCGGGATTTCCGGTGAACCGGGACGGTCGGAATCGGAGGAGACCATCGTGATGGCGCCGGCCGGACAATGGCGGGCGCAGTTGCCGCAAGCCACGCCTTCGGTCAACGGCACGCAGTTTTCAGACACCCAGACGGCATGGCCGATCTGAATGGACGATTTCTCGGCCACCGTTATCTTTTTAATGGCACCGGCCGGACAGACCTCCGAACATTTCGTACACTCGGGACGGCAATACCCGCGCTCGTAGGACGATTCCGGCTGCATGAGCGTTTCCAGGGCCGTGGACGGTCGCAAAACGCCGTTCGGACAGACCGAGACACAGAGTTGGCAAGCCGTACAGTGTTGCGACAGATGCCGCAAGCCCTGTGCGCCGGGCGGCACGATGGGCGTAGCGCGTTTCGGCCGCTGTTTATCGACAAGGACGGCCAAACCGCCGTCCACCTGTTTTTCCTTTGCCCTGAGCGCGGAAGTGGCGGCCAACAGGCCGACGCCCGCCAAAAAACTCCGGCGCGCCGCATCCACCGGCTGGGCCGGCCTTGCGACAGTGTTTCCCGAAACGGCGACCGTTGCCGGTTCCGCCGCCTGGACGGCCTTACCCGCATGCTTGAACGCGATCGCGCCCCTGCCGCATCGGTCGATGCAATCCATACAAGTCACGCAACGGCTGTAATCGATTTTGTGGTTTCTGACATCGATGCAAGCCGCCTTGCAGTTGCGTTCACACAGACGACAGCCCACGCACTTATCCGCATCGATGACCGGCTTGAACCAGGCGAAACGCGCGAAAAAGCTCAGCACCGTGCCGACCGGACAGATGGTATTGCAATAAGTGCGGCCGTTGCGCCAGGCCAGGAAGCCCAACACGACGAACGTGAGCGCGGCCACGATGAAGACCGACAGGCTTTTGGGCCATACATCGGTGGTATAGAACGCGTAACTGTTGAGCCTTTCGGCAAAATAGGCCAAGACGTTGTTGCCCCATTGCCAAAGCGGCGCAAACAGGTTGGAAGCGATGCGGCCATAGGCGCTGTAGGGCGCCAGCAAGGCCACGAAGGAGCCTATGCCGGCCACGAGCGCGATGACGAACAGAACCAGCGCCGTATAACGCAACCAGCGCTTGGCCGGCGAATAACCGTAACGATTTTTCTTCGCTTTCTTGCCGAACCACGCGAAAACGTCCTGCAGGACGCCCAACGGACAGATGACCGAACAATACACGCGGCCGAACAGCCATGTCAAGACAATCAAGCCCGCCACGACCCCGACATTCAAGGCCAAAACGGCCGGCAGAAACTGGATTTTGGCCAAAAAGCCGAAATAAGCGTGCAACGTGCCCGTAAAATCCAAAAACAGCAACGTGATCAAGACAAAGCACAATAATGCCAGCGTGATTCTTATTTTCCTCAACATGATAAATCCTATGGTTTAGGGTTATTTCATCCTATCAACTATCCAACGTAGCCACACCGTGCCCGGTAGCCCCGCATCATTTCTTCAGCAAAAAGCGGATGACGAGATAGCCGCCCGCCACCTGCACCAGCATACCGGGCAAGCCGAGACGGAAATCCTGCATGGCTTCGACGAACGTATCGCCCATCGCCCACTCGCCCAATGAGCCGAGCGCCTGGTAGGTCAGCACGACGGCGGCCAATATCCACAGCCGGACCCGGCCGAAGTGCCGCGCCGCCCAGCCGGCCGCGCCCGCCAGCAATATGGACTTCAACATGATGGCCGGCAAAGCGGCCGCCGCCGGCATGCCGAAGCACAACGAATTGACGAGCGGCGAGGCCACGGCCGTCAACAGACCGACCCGCCAACCGTATTTATAAGCCCCCACCAAGGTAAAGAAGTAAATCGGCAGCCAGGTCGGGCCGCCGCCCGGCACCAAATGGCACAGCTGCGGCACGACGATATTACCGGCCACAAAGAGTGCGGCCGCCAGATAAGCCTTCCAATTGTCATAACGCAACGCGTAAAGTCTGACCGTGTCCGTCTCGGCCACAGCCTGCATCGTATTTTCCATAATCCTTTATATTTACAATCCGATTAGCGCTCTGTTTTTCTTCAAAACACATCCGCCCCCTCAAAACGCCTTGCCCTGTTTCAAATCTTCCACAAACCGGTCAATGCGCTGCAGTTCCTGCGGTATATCAATCCCCTGCGGACAATGCGACTTGCACTGGCCACAACCGATACAATGGTCGGCCTGACGCAGCCGCGGCACCGAGCGGTCGTAACCGATCAGGAACGCCCGCCGCGCCTTACGGTAATTTTCGTCGGTAGAGGATGCCGGCGTATTGCCCTCGTTCACACACTTGTTATAATGGACGAAAATGCCCGGTATGTCCAAGCCGTAAGGACAGGGCATGCAGTACTGACATTCGTTGCAGGGCACGGTACGGTAACGCAACAACTGCCGGGCCGTCTGTTCCAGAAACTCATAATCGTCAGGCGTCAGCGGCACCAAGGGCGAATAAGTCTTCAGATTATCCTGCAAGTGCTCCATATACGTCATACCGCTCAACACCGTCAGCACCCCCTCGGCCGAACCGGCGAAACGGAACGCCCAGGACGCCACGCTTTCTTCCGGGCACCTTTGTTTGAGGCTCGCGGCGATATGGTCGTGCACCTTCGACAGCCGCCCGCCCAACAACGGCTCCATAATGACCGCCTGAATGCCGCGTTTCTGCAATTCGCCGTAGAGATATTCGGCATTCGTATTGCGCGTATTGACTTCCTTGGCATGCTTCCAATCGACGTAATTCATCTGAATCTGAACGAAATCCCATTGATATTCGTCGTGTTTGGAAAGCAGGTAGTCGAAAACCGCGATATCGCCGTGGTAAGAAAATCCCAAGTGGCGGATGCGGCCGGCCTTACGTTCTTCCAGCAGAAAATCCAGCATGCCGTTGTCGATATAACGGTGCCGGAACTCTGCCATGCCGTCGCCCATGCCCACGGCATGCAACAGATAGTAGTCAATATAATCGACCTGCAAGGCCTTGAACGAATGGCGATACATCGCGATGGAGGCCTCGCGCGGCCAAGTGGAGGGCGCGAAATTTGACAATTTAGTCGCAATGAAATACTTATCGCGCGGATAGCGGCTCAATGCGATGCCCGTCGAGGTCTCCGACCAACCGCGCACATAGGCGGGCGACGTATCATAATAGGTTACACCATGCGCCATCGCATAGTCTATCAATTCATTGACCGCTTCCTGATCGATCTCTTCCCCGCTGCCGTCGGCTTTCATGCGCAACGGCCAACGCATGCAACCGTATCCCAACAGGGAAACCTTGTCGCCGGATTTGCGCTGATAACGATAAGTCATCCCGCCCGAACCCGCCACCGGAACGGTGCCGGCCGCCATGCCGCCGTCTTTACCGTTTTTACAGGCCGTCAAAACGGTTGACGTGGCCGCCAAACCCATGCCCATGCGTTTCAAGAATGTGCGGCGATCCATATTCTGCCCTTGCGTCTTTTCCATAATTCCATGTTTTGCGAGATTCCGACGGGCGAACCGAAAATATCCGCGCCTATTCTGACCGAAACGGCTCCACACATCGGTTTAAACGACTTCAAATTGCAAAAATAACGAAAAAAAGCAATATTTGTCTTACCCGTATCACAGAGCGGACAAGCCTTTTACGGGTAATAAAAAAACGGCTGTCCCGTACGGGACAGCCGTTTCCTCTTCTTGGCACAACCGCTTATTCAGCAACCGGCATTTCACCCTCGGCACGAGGTGCTTCGGTACGCGGCAAGGCTTCCTTGACAATCATGTTGCGGCCTTCCCATTCGGCTCCGTCCAAAGCGGCGATGGCCTTGCGGGCATCGTCGTCATTCGCCATTTCGACAAAACCGAAACCCTTGGAACGACGGGTTCCTTTTTCGTTGATGATTCTCGCGTCAATCACTTCTCCGTAATCGGAAAAGATTTGCTTGAGGTTTTCGCTCCGAACTTTATAGTTCAAGTTCGCGACAAAAATGTTCATAAAAATGAAATATTAAAACGTTAACAGACCGCAAATGTAGGCATTTTTTTTATTTCCGCAAGCAATCCGTCCGCAAGCGCGCTTTTTTTTTCGCGACCGGGCTATCCGCCTATTTCATCAGACTTTCAGCATCCGGCAGGCGGTCGCAAAACGTCCAGACCGCACCTGCCTCATCCCTCCGCCAACAATAAAACGCCGTGCCATTCGTCACCGTCATGAACCGCACCGCCTTGAACGCCTCCGACAACCGATAGCGGCCTATCTGTTCCAACACCGTGGCGGTCAATGCCTGTTCCCGACGCTTGCATTCAATCAGCCAGACCGCCTCGCCCCGCGCGTCGAACACCTGCAGATCGACGCGGAACGGCAAGCCATAGACCTTGATGCCGTTTTCCACGCCGATACGTCCCAACGGAATCCGCAACGTCTTGTGCAAATGCCAGATCAAAGCCTGACGCACCTCTTCCTCGGGCGTCAGCGCGACATACTTCTTGCGTATCGGATCGAATACCTCGTATTTTCCGTCCGACCGCATTCTTATATGAATATTGTTTTCCGCCATTTCATAAAGAAGATCCAACGTTCCAAAGCCGCAGACAAACTGTCCGGCCGACATCAGGGGACCGCTTGTCTTCCCATCATCATAATCTGAATGCAAAAATACGCATTTCCATTTTTTTTTGTACTTTTGCAAGTTAAGTTTGTCAAGAAACCGAGTCAAGTCCGCTTTTCAAACATGGGTTTAAACACCACCGACATGAAAATCCGCATGCGTCTCCTCGCCGTTCTATCGATCGCGAGCCTGCTTGTCGCGCTGAACGGGCGCGCCGTGGCACAGGATGCCGTACCGTCTTCCAAATCGGTCCCCCATTTCGCACCGCTTGACGTTTCCGGTTTTACGGTACAGGGTAATACGACCGTTTTTAAAGTCTTCGAACCCGAAAAAGCACAGACGTTCACGTTCAAGATACCGACCGCTTCGCTCAAACGATATCTTTATAAGGATTCGATTCATGTGGACGGCCACATGGAGACGCTGTTTCTCGAACGCCCCGAAGACTTCGACTATGTGGCGCAACTCTGTCTGGCCGGACGCCACGACGCGCGTACACATTATAAAATGTACCGGGCTTCCGCCACGGGAACGTTGTTCCTCAGCATCCTATCGCCCGTCTTCGGTCTGGCCTGCGCGCTACCGGCCTCCCTCACGCCCCCCCGTATCGAGAACCTCGGCCTGCCTGATGTGGATATGTTGCACGAAGATATTTATTTCCAGGCTTATAAAAAAGAGGCTTGGCGCAAAAAAAACATCCACAACTGGATCAACTTCGGCATAGGCTTCGGCATACATGCCGGCATCCTGTTCTCGATTCTATCGTTCGTCCGATAAAACGTATCACGCCCCGTGACGGCATCCGGTTTCCGCGCCTCAGGCCACGAAGCTACGAGGCCGGCGACAATTTGCCGCACAATTCGATGGCGGATTTTACATCGGGTACCTGTTCGAATACGACACTGAGTTTCTGACGGTTTTCCTGTAAACGGCATTGTGCCGGATGATCCTGTACGTACGACAGAATCCCCGAAAACAATGGACTTTGATAATAAAGGCTCTCATCCTGCGCCGCAAATACCGCCGTCATCCGATTATCTTTCAACAATATGCGACTCCACCCCAAACGTTTGGCCGCGCGCCGCAACACCACGGTCCGCATCAACTCCCGCGTCGGCTCCGGAATCGGTCCGAAACGGTCGCGCAACCGCTGCGCATAGGCTTCCAAATCGCTGTCTTTTTCCAAGGAATCCAACTCCTTATAAAGCGCCAGACGCTCGGTGATGCTGCTCACGTAGTCGTCGGGAATCAGAATTTCAAGATCGGTCTCCACCTGGCAGTCGGCGGCCGTGAAATCCATCTTGGCGATGGGGACCGCCGGATCGGGGATGGGCGCGGCATCTGAGGTAGATGTAGCTGAGATATCTGAGGCACCGGCCGCCGCACCGGACGCCGCACCGGACGCCGCACCGCTGACGCCGGCCGAGAAATCGGGTCGCCTGACCGCCCCGCTCATCTGTTCCTGTCTGAGTTCATCAATGGCTTCGTCCAAAATGCGCTGATACATTTCAAAGCCCATTTCGGCAATGAAGCCGCTCTGTTCGCCACCTAAAATATTGCCGGCCCCACGGATGTCCAAATCACGCATGGCCACCTGAAAGCCGCCGCCTATTTCCGAAAACTCCTCAATGGCGCGCAACCTCCGCTTGGCCTCCGGCGTCAGCAGATGTTCGGGCGGCGCCATCATATAACAGAACGCCTTTTTATTGGAACGCCCCACCCGGCCGCGCAACTGATGCAATTCGCTCAGGCCGTACTGATGCGCCTCATTCACGATAATCGTATTCGCATTGGAGATGTCCAAGCCGTTTTCCACGATTTTGGTCGATACCAAAATGTCGTAAGCGCCCTCCATAAAGCCAAGCAACACCTCTTCGAGCTTATCGCCCTCCATCTGCCCGTGCGCCACGGCGATATGCGCGTCGGGCAACAGCCGCTGCAACATGCCGGCCACCTCCATAATGTTCTGCACGCGGTGGTGAACGAAAAAGACCTGGCCGCCGCGCGAAAGTTCATAGACCATGACGTCGCGTATAAATTCTTCGTCGAACGCGTGAATCTCGGTGTGCACGGGATAGCGGTTAGGGGGCGGCGTCTGTATGACCGACAGGTCGCGCGCGCCCATCAGCGAGAACTGCAACGTCCGCGGAATGGGGGTCGCCGTCAGCGTCAACGTGTCGATATTGACTTTAAGCGATTTGAGCTTTTCTTTCATCGCGACGCCGAATTTCTGTTCCTCATCGATGATAAGCAGTCCCAAATCTTTGAAAACAACATCCTTGCTTAAAATACGATGCGTTCCTATCAGAATGTCAAGCCGCCCCTCCTTAAGCTTGGCCAGGATTTCCTTGCGTTCCTTGGCCGTACGGAAACGGTTGATGTAATCGACGCTGCAAGGCAATTCGCCCAAGCGCTCCTGAAATGTCTTATAATGCTGATACGCCAAAATCGTCGTCGGCACAAGCACGGCCACCTGCTTGCCGTCGCAGGCCGCCTTGAAAGCCGCCCGTATCGCGACCTCCGTCTTGCCGAAGCCGACATCGCCGCACACCAGCCGGTCCATCGGTTGCGTGGACTCCATGTCCCGCTTCACATCTTCCGAAGCCTTGAACTGATCGGGCGTATCTTCGTAAAAGAACGACGACTCCAACTCATGCTGCAGATACGAATCGGGCGAGAACGCGAAGCCCTGCGAGGCTTTCCGCTGTGCATACAAGCGGATCAACTCGCGCGCGATATCCTTGACTTTCTGTTTGGCTTTGGCCTTGGTCACGGCCCAGGCGTTGCTGCCCAAACGGTTCAAGACGGGCGGTTCGCCCTCCTTGCCCGCATACTTCGACATCTTATGCAGCGCGTGTATGCTCATGCGCAACATATCGTTATCCTTATACATCAGGCATATGGCCTCTTGCTCGCGCCCGTTCACCTTGACTTTCTCCAGACCGGCAAACCGTCCCACCCCATGATCCACATGGCTGATATAGTCACCCGGTTTGAGTTGATAGAGTTCCTTAAGCGTCAGCGCCTGACTGTCCTGACGGCGCGGCTGTACGGTATAACGGTGGTAACGTTCGAAGATCTGATGGTCGGTAAAGACTTCCCAACGCGCCTGATCGTCAATAAAACCCTCGTTGAGCGACAGTTTGAGCGGAATGAAACGTACCGTAGGATTCGGCGTGCTGAGTTCGAAAAAGATACGTTCCAGACGCTGGATCTGTTTCGGGTTTTCGGACAGAATGAAATTTTGATAACCTTGATCTTCAACCTCACGCAGATGCCGCACCAGCCATTCGAATTTCTTGTTGAAGACCGGCTGCGACCGCATCGCGAACGTCATTTCCCCATCCGGACAGGCGTAATGGAAACGCTGTCCGAACTCCACGACGGCCGCCCGGTCGAAATGCTTGATGGCTTCTTCGGGCCTCAAATACAGTTCTTCGGGGCGGGCGCGCGGCACGACGCCCTGCAAGCCGGCATAGGCGGCCTCGGCCCTCTCGAACGCGTTTTTCTGCGTCGCGACGAGACTTTCCATATCTTCGACCCAAAGCACCGATTTTTCCGAAAAATACGTCAGGAACGAAATCCGCTCTTTCTTTTCGGCCTTTTCCTGCAAATTGGGCAACAAACTGATGACGTCGTGCCGCGCGACGGACAACTGCGTTCCGACTTCAAAACTGCGGATGGATTCGACCTTGTCGCCGTCGAACTCGATACGGTAAGGCGTGTCGTTGGCAAACGAAAAAACGTCTATGATGCCGCCGCGCAACGCGTATTGGCCCGGTTGCGCTACGAAATCGACCCATTCAAACTGGTTCTCTTCCAAAAAGTCAATGAGAAAATCCTGCGAAACCGCCTCGCCTTTATGCAATTGCACGGTATGCGCCGACAAAAAGCGCGTCGTGATGACTTTCTCGGCCAAGGCTTCCGGATAGGTCACGATCCAAAGCGGCGCACCTGGCTGGTCGCAAGGCGCGCTCAAACGGTTCAGGACCTCGGTGCGCGAAAGCACGTTGGCATTGTCGATTTCTTCCGATTCGTAAGGTTTCTTATAAGAAGCCGGGAAATAGAGGATACGCTTCCGCGCCTGTTCCAAGCCGCCCTGCCCCGTCAGTTTTTCAAGGTCGTTGCAAAAATAGGCGGCCTGCTCTTTGTCGGCAAGAACGAACAGTTGATTTCCGGACAATTGCGAAGCCGTGGCCGCCGCGATGACCGATTTGGCGGAACCGAGCAGGTTGCGCAACGCGATTTTGGACGGCTGTCGGGACGGCTGTTGGGCCGTGTGCGCCGGCGCAAGCCATTGCACGAGCCGACCGACCCGTTCGTCGCGGCGGTAGAGTTGCAAGAGGTCGATGCCGGCGTCTGACTCGGCTGGCGCTTTGGCCGATGGAACCTGCGATGACACCTGTGCCGCTGATAGATTGGCCGGATATGCGTTTTCCTTTTCCATAATCATGAGTTAGCCGTAACCTCCACACGCGGATTATCCGCCGTAAAATACACCGATAAGCATGATTTTGTCCTGCGCCTGCAACGTCTGCGACGCCCATTGGTCGCGGCTGACCACCGCACCGTTGCGCGCGACGGCCAAGCCTTTGCGGTCGGCCATGCCCTGCGCGGCCAACCAAGTCTGCAACGTCTGCCCCTCGGCGACTTCCACCGCCTTATCGTTTACGTATATCTGCATACCTTTTCACTTTCTTTTGTTTGAGCGACGCGACAGCGGCGCGAGTTCATGCGTTTTAGGGCGCACGAGCCTATAGCGCTACGCTTTTTTGTGTGGAACACCCGACACATCGAACATCATGTCATTATTCCCAATCCGCAAAGTGGTTCACCGGGCCGCGGCCATGACCGAGCGGTTGCGCGGCCGCTATCGCGCGGCCGATATAGGCCTTGGCCGCCTCCACGGCCGCCTCCAAATCATATCCCATGCCCAAATAAGCCGCGATGGCCGACGACAGCGTGCAGCCCGTGCCATGCAGATGGACCGTATGCACCTTGGCGGCCGAAAACGCCCGCCGCACGACATTCCCCGCCGCGTCCGACCGATACAGCCAGTCTGTCATCCGCTCGCCGGCGAGATGGCCGCCCTTGACCAATACGGCCCGGCTTCCGCGCCCCAACAGCGTTTCGGCCGCCGCCTGCATGCCGGCTTCGTCCGCCACCGCCAAGCCCGTCAAGGCGGCGGCCTCCGCCATATTGGGCGTCAGGAGCGTACATAGCCCGAACAACCTGTCGGCCATCCGCCCGGCCGCCGCACCCTGCACGAGTACGTCGCCGCTCGTGGCCACCAGGACCGGGTCCAACACGACTTGACGCCAACCGTAGCGGGCGATGGCCGACGCCACGACTTCCACCTGGCCGGCCGTCGGCAACATGCCGATTTTAACAGCCGCCACCGCCAAATCGTCGCCCACGGCCGCCAACTGCTGCCGTAAAGCCTCGTCCGGCACCGGATAGACGGCGCGCACGCCCAGCGTATTCTGTGCCGTGACGGCCGTTATCGCCGTACAGGCATAGCCGCCGACGGCCGATATCGTCTTGATGTCGGCCTGTATGCCGGCCCCGCCGCCACTGTCCGAACCGGCTATTGACAATATAATCGGTCGGGTCTTCATATTCACATCGTTGTCAATAAAATAAAGCGGCAACCTGTTTTATCTTACCGCCAAATTTACGCACTTATCCGTTTTTAACCAATCCCGCATCGGTAAACACCCCGCCCCGTTCAAATCCCGGCTTTCAGCCGCGCGAAATCAGCCTCGGCTTCGGCGCGCCGCTTCGGATTGGCCGGCACCTGCACGCGGCACTGACTGCCGCCGAGCAGGTCGAAGCACAATAAATCGCCCGCATCCCGCCGCCGCGCGCCACAAAGGCAAGCCAAGGCTTCCCAAGTCTGCCAAGCGGCCGCCACACCCGGCAAGGGGCCCACGACACCGGGCGCTTCAGGCTCCAGAGCCGCGGCCTCGTCTTCCGGAAACAAATCACGGTAAACCGGCGCGTCGGACGCCGTATTCCAGACGGCCACACGCCCTTCAAAACCGGCAATCGCGGCATAGGCATACGGAATCCCCAAGCCGACACTCACGCTATCCAACAAATAACGTACACGTTTTCCGTCCGTTCCATCCAAAATCATATCGCAATCCCCGGCCAACGCCAGCGCGTTGCCGCGTCCGAAAGCCGCAACCTGTGCCTCTACCGCCACATGCGGATTCAACGCGCGCAGCCGCTCGGCCGCACAGACTGCCTTGGGGCGTCCTATTTCCGCCTGCGTGTACAAAACCTGCCGTTGCAGATTGCTTTCACTTACAACATCCGGATCCACGAGCCGCAGACGACCGATACCCGCGGCCGTCAGGTACATGGCCGAAACCGAGCCCAAGCCGCCGACGCCCACAATGAGGACGCGGGCGCGTTTCCAGGCCGTCTGTCCGCGTTCTCCGATTTCCGGCAGACAGGTCTGACGCACATACCGCCGCCATTCCGCCGCCGACAATCCGCCGACCTCAACCCTATCGTCCGAAATCATAAACACGATCCCAGTCTTTCCATACCACCTCGTAACCCTGCGCCTCCACCATCCGCTTCATTTCCATAGGAGAACGGTCGTCGTTCACGTCGAACTGCGCCGTTTCCCGACCCGGATGCGCATACCCACCCGGATCGGTCTTGGATCCCGCGCTGATGGACGTGATGCCCAACGACACCATGTGGTTGCGGAATTCGGGGCTCTCGCGCGTGGTCAGCGACATCTCCAAATCCGGATCAAACAGACGGAACGCCCATATCATCTGTACGAACTCTTTGTCGGTCAAAGGATAATCCGGTTCATACCCACCCGCATGCGGTCGCATGCGCGGAAACGCCACCGCATATTTCGACCGCCAGTAATGCGTCTGCAAATGGCGCAGGTGCATCGCCATCACGTAGGCCTCCGTGCGCCAGTCCTCCAACCCCAGCAAAGCGCCCAAGCCGATTTTGTGCACCTGCGCCATGCCGAGCCGGTCCTGACTGTTCACGCGCCAGGCGAAGTCGGCCTTTTTGCCGGCCGGATGATAGAAGCCGTACCGTTTCTCGTTGTACGTCTCCTGATAGACATACACGGCGTGCAGGCCGGATTGGCACAGCCGCGCGTATTCATCGGTATCCATCGGAAAGACTTCCAACGACAACTGCGCGAAATGCGGCGAGAGCAACCGCATCGCGTGTTCGATATAATCCACGCCCGCCTTGCGCGGCGACTCGCCCGTGAGCAACAGCAGATGTTCGTAGCCCATCTCTTTCAACACCCCGGCCTCTTCCTGGATTTGGGCGTCGCTCAACGTGACGCGCTGAAACTTATTCTCGTGGTTGAAACCGCAGTAAATGCAGTGGTTCGTACATTCGTTGCTCAGATAGAGCGGAATATAGAACTGTATCGTCTTGCCGAAGCGTTTTTGCGTGGCTTCGCGGCTCAGCGCCGCCATGCGCTCCAGAGAGGCCGGCGCCGCGGCGGCGGGCGAAACCAAGGCCTTGAAATCCTCAAGGTTCATCGCGCCCCGGGCCGCCTGCCCCAACGCGATTTCCACATCCGCGGCGGTCTTGGCGGCGATTTCCGCCCCCATTTCCGCCCAATCGTATTGTCTGATTACTTCCGAAAACAACATGGCTTACTGATTTAAACAAGAGGTCGTATCCTTGGAGATGCGCATCGCGCAGAAATGCGGGCCGCACATCGTGCAGAACTTGGAACCGCCTTCATCCGCCCCCTCGCGCGCCTTAAAAAACGCCAGGGCCTTTTCCGGGTCCAGAGCCAGGTTGAACTGGTCTTTCCAACGGAACTCGTAACGCGCCTTGCTCATCGCGTAGTCGCGGATTTCCGCCCCCGGATGCCGTTTGGCCAAGTCGGCGGCGTGGGCGGCGATTTTGAACGTGATAATGCCCTCGCGCACATCGTCGCGGTCGGGCAGCCCCAAGTGTTCCTTGGGCGTCACGTAACACAGCATGGCCGTGCCGTACCAGCCGATCATGGCCGCGCCTATGGCCGAGGTGATATGGTCGTAGGCCGGCGCGATGTCGGTCACGATGGGTCCCAACGTATAGAAAGGCGCCTCCTTGCAATCGACCAGCTGTTTGTCCATGTTCGCCTTGATTTTGTGCATCGGCACGTGACCCGGCCCTTCAATCATGACCTGCACGTGCTTTTTCCACGCGCGCCGCGCCAGTTGGCCGATGGTCTCCAACTCGCCGAACTGCGCGGCGTCGTTGGCGTCGTGGCCGCTGCCGGGCCGCAGGCCGTCGCCGAGCGAAAGCCCCGTGTCGTACTGCGCCACCAAATCGCAAATCTCGTCGAAATGTTCGTAGAGGAAACTCTGTTTCTTGTGCGCCGCCATCCATTTCGCCATGATCGAACCGCCGCGCGAGACGATGCCCGTCAGCCGCTTGGCCGCATGCGGCAGGTGTTCCTGCAACAATCCGGCGTGAATCGTGAAGTAATCCACGCCCTGTTCGCACTGCTCCACCAAGGTGTCGCGGAAAATCTCCCACGTCAGGTCCTCGGCCACGCCGTTTACCTTTTCCAAGGCCTGGTAGATGGGCACCGTGCCCACGGGCACGGGACAGTTGCGGATAATCCATTCGCGCGTCTCGTGGATATGCGCGCCCGTGGAGAGGTCCATGAGCGTGTCGCCGCCCCAACGGCAACTCCAAACCGCCTTTTCAACCTCTTCGTCTATGGAAGACGACGTGGCCGAGTTGCCGATGTTGGTGTTGATTTTAGTCAGGAAATGACGGCCGATAATCATCGGTTCGCACTCCACATGGTTGATGTTGGCCGGAATGATGGCGCGGCCCGCGGCGATTTCCGCCCGCACGAATTCGGGCGTGATGTGCGTCTCGTAGCCGGCGGCCTGCGCGTTCTGGTTCTCGCGTATGGCCACATACTCCATCTCTTCCGTAATGACGCCCTGTTGCGCGTAGTACATCTGCGTCAGGCCGCGGCCGGCCTTGGCCTTGCGCGGCAGACGGATATGGTCGAATCGCAAATCGGCCAAAGCCGGGTCGTTGCGGCGGGTGCGGCCATAGTCGGAACTCAATTCGGGCAATACGTCGCTGTCGCCGCGCCTTTCCAGCCAGGCCGTCCTAATGTCGGGCAAGCCTTTCTCCAGGTTGATGTCGGCCTTGGGGTCGGTATAGGGACCGCTCGTGTCATAGACATAGACCGGCGCGTTGGGCGTGGCCACGCGCTTGCCATCGACGATATCGACGGTATCGACGAGGTTGATCTTGCGCATCGGCACCTCTATCGGGAACAATTCGCCCTTTATATAGATTTTTTCCGAACCTGGAAAGGGTTTGCGGGAAATGATTTCTTCTTTCATGTCTTGTTTATTGTGTTGCTGTTTTGAATATCGCTCAGGCGTGAACCGTTGTTTCGGGTGCTCCGACTCTGTTTGGTCCGGTCTTGCGCCCATAGGCGTCCTTATCCCAAAAACGAGGTCAGCGGACTGCTGGCTTCGGCCACGTCCCGCGGCCGCGCGATCCGGGCTTCAAACGCCATGCGGCCGGCCTCGACGGCCGCTTTAAACGCCGTGGCCATCAGGACCGGGTCGCCGGCCACGGCCACGGCCGTATTGACCAATACGGCATCGGCCCCCATCTCCATGGCCTGAGCCGCGTGCGAGGGCGCGCCTATGCCGGCATCCACGACCACGGGCACGCGGCTGTTGCGGATGATGATTTCCAGCATGTCTTTCTGCCGGATGCCCTTGTTGGTGCCGATGGGTGCCGCCAGCGGCATCACCGTGGCCGCGCCCGCCTCTTCCAGCAGTTTGCAAAGCACGGGATCGGCCTGGACATACGGCAATACGTTAAAGCCTTTCTTGACCAAGATTTCCGTGGCCTTCAACGTCTGAACCGGGTCGGGCAACAAGTATTTCGGGTCGGGATGGATTTCGAGTTTGAGCCAGTCCGTGCCGAAAGCCTCCCGCGCCAGTTCGGCCGCAAAGACGGCTTCTTCGGCCGTACGCGCCCCCGACGTATTGGGCAGGAAGCACAGGTTGTCGCGCAAAATATGACGCAACATGTCGTCATCTTCGCCCTGACGGCTGTCGATGCGCTTAAGGGCGGCCGTCACCATTTCGGTGCCGGAAGCCGCGATGGCCTCGGCCATCACCTGATTGGAACTGAATTTGCCTGTTCCGAGGAACAAACGGGAACGGAATTCCCGACCGGCAATCTTTAACGTCTGCATATCGTCTCTGTATTTTTTTCTGAATGTTTCTTTAAAAAGTCAGCCGGCGAACGGCCGCCCGGGCCTCCGCCGCATCGGCCGCCTGCAACAGCGCGCCGCTCACGGCCAAGCCGTACAGGCCGGTATCGCGCAGGGCGTCGGCATCGTCCGGCAGAATGCCGCCTATGCCGTATATCGGCAAGTTTATGCCTTCGGCGCGGCATTGCGCCAACAAATCGCGATAGCCCTCCACGCCTAAGAGCGGCGCCAGTTTCTCCTTGGTGGCCGTATAGCGGAACGGTCCCAAGCCGATATAGTCGGCCCCGGCGGCCGCCACGGCCCGGATTTCTTCCATATTGTGCGCCGTGCCGCCGATGAGGATGTCCGGCCCCACGACGCGACGCGCCTCCGCAATCGACATATCCTCCTTGCCTAAATGCAGGGCCTCGGCCTTGCATTCGTCCACGAGATACACGTAATCGTTCACCGACATCATCGCGCCATATTCATGGCAGAGACAACGTACGGCCCAGGCCTTCTCCAGCAGGTCCTGCGTCGATTCGGCCTGCTTGCAGCGGAACTGCACCCATTTGACGCCGGCCTCCAATGCCGCTTTGGCCGAAGCCACGACATCGCCGTGCGTAATGAACTGCAGAGTCGGCAAAGCGCGCCGGACGCCCGCCGCCAAGCCGCTATTCCCCATCTCATTCATACCTATAATCTCCTATTTTTCAATTTATTAAAACCACTTAAATTTCCATAACGGTTTCGGCCATCCGTAAATCATGCCAAAACGCCAGCAGTACCTTTATCTCCGGACAGGCCATATAAGGCCGCCACAACGCGCCGAGCACGGCCGCGCCACCGAATCCAAGCGCCCTCAACGCCGGTAATCCGGCGGGCGTCACGCCCCCCAAAGCCACGACCTTGCCGTCTATCAAACCGCTTTCGGCCGCTTCGCGCAAGGCCTCCGGCGTAAAGGCCGCTTCATAACCCCGCTTGGAGATGCTGGCGAATATCGGGCTCAGGAACACGTATTCACAAGCCGATTTGTAACGTCCCACCTCATCCAGCCCGTGGCACGAACGCGAGACCGTTCCCGTATAGCCGGACGGCGGCAACGGATGCCGCGCGTTGAGATGGACGCCGCCCAGCCCGTAGTGCGCCGCCAAAGCGTGGTGGTCATGCAGATGGACACAGGCCCTTAGTTCGGGCGAAAGCCTTTTGAGGCAGTCCTCCGTCCGCATCCAATTCCAATGCGGCTTGCGCAAGTGCAGATGCGTCATCCCCGCTTCACGCAAGGCCTCCCAAGCCTCCGTTTCATTGGGCAAATCCTGTTCGGAACTTACCACCACCAAGCGAAAGGACATTCCCATAGCGCGATAAAACACATTCAAGCCAGCCCCTAGCCTACGGCATGAGCTGCGTTGATATTCATAAAAAAAACGAGTGGAATAACGGAGAAGAAACACTCCCTGCGACGGCATTACCCGCATCAGGTTCAAAGGGTCTGATCTCAGCCTTCCGGCACCCCCGTTTTGTCTAATTCAACAAGACAGCAAATGTAATACAAATTTGGAATAAAAACAACGCCCCTTTTTGAACATCGGATGGTGCGCCGCTCGTGAACGTTTGCGATAAGCCGAGAGCAGAGACAATGCCTGCATTGCCTTTGCCGAGGCGAGAATTGAGCGTAGCGAAATCATGGTTTGCGATACCATACTCATCTGGAACAATTTGCAAAATAAATTTTGCACTTATTCCATTTTCGCATGGCTTTGGCGTTGCCAAAACGTTTCCTTTGGAAAAATAATTTGTCTTTTCGCTCTCCTTTCACTATCTTTGCCACCCTCTTTGAGGCTTGGACCCGTAGTTCAATGGATAGAATTTCAGATTCCGGTTCTGACGATAGGAGTTCGAATCTCCTCGGGTTCACAAAAGAAATAAAGGCGTCGGCTCCGACTTCCTTTCCAAACTTGAAACTTCTTCCTTACGTGTCCGATTCCCTGCATATCTTGCACTTTACTTTCAACTTGCGATAATTGAATCGGGCGAAAAAATCCGATCGCTTCAGAACAATTCCTTCAACAACGTCTCGATGCGCAAGCCCTCGGCTTCCGCACGGTAATTCCGCACGACCCTATGCCGCAGGATGGGTTCGGCCACGGCCTGCACGTCCGTCTTGTCAGGCGAAAACCGTCCGTTCAAGGCCGCATGGCACTTGGCGCCTACAATCAAGTATTGGGAAGCCCGCGGCCCGGCGCCGTAAGCGATGTAGTCGCGGACGGCCTGCGGAGCGGATACATCGGACGGCCGCGTCCTGGCCACGAGTTGCACGGCATAAGTATAAAGGGAATCCGGCACGGGAATCCGGCGGATCAACTGTTGGAAATAGAGAATTTCCCCGGCCGAGAGCAAAGGTTGCAGCGGTGCCCCGCCCGCCCCCGTCGTCGCCTTGACAATACGCACCTCGTCTTCCAGACTCGGATAGTCCAGCGTGATTTCCATCATGAAACGATCCAACTGGGCTTCGGGCAACGGGTAGGTTCCCTCCTGCTCGATCGGATTTTGGGTCGCGAAAACAAAAAACGGCTCTTCGAGCGCATACCGTTGACCAGCCACGGTTACGGCCTTTTCCTGCATGGCTTCCAGCAAGGCGGCCTGCGTCTTGGGCGGCGTACGGTTGATTTCGTCGGCCAATACCAAATGGGCGAACAACGGCCCCTTCACAAAACGATACTGCCGATCGGCGTCCAGAATTTCCGAACCCGTGATGTCGGACGGCATCAAGTCTGGCGTAAACTGAATGCGCTTGAAACTCAAATCCAAGACCTCGGCCATGGTCTGCACCAACAACGTCTTGGCCAAACCCGGCACGCCGACGAGCAACGCATGCCCGCGGCAGAAAACCGCCGTCAGCAACCGGTCCACGACCGTTTCCTGCCCGATGATCTTCCGGCCGATTTCCTGTTTCAACCGCCGGTAGGCCGCCGATAGCGCGACCACGGCCTCCGCATCATCCCGATAAACCTGCATAGCACTACAATTGCCAATTATACCGAAACTTGCATTGGGCGTAACGGCCTATGAGCCGCACGTAAGTATTGGCGATTTTTTCCTTAAGCCAACCGTCCATCTTATCCTGTTTGGCCTTTTCCAACGCCATTTCGTAAATACGGTCGTAATCGTCCTCCAGATTGGCGCGGTGGGCCGGAATTTTTTTCCGGACATAAAAAATACGGTAAGCCTCGTTGCCGGACTCATCCTGATACGGAACCGACATGGAGACCTCGCCCTGCGCGAGCCGTTCCACCGACATAAAGATAATCGGGTCAATTTCTTCGGAACTGTAACTCGGTTTGCCGGTATAAGGACTCAGATATACGCCGTCGGCCTGACGGCCCGCCTCGTCCGAAAACAGTTTGACGGCCTCTTCGAACGTCAGTTCGCCGTTCTTGATCAAACGGGCCACCGAGTCCAGTTCGGTCCGCGCCCGCATTTGATCCTCAACCGACGGTTTGGGCTGTATGAGGATATGCCGCACTTTGACGAGCTCGCCTTTCTTCTCCAAGACCTCCAGTATATGAAAGCCGAACTGGGTCTCGAAAACCGGCGAAAGTTCGTTTTCGGGCAGGCTGAACGCAAACGACTCGAACTCGGAAGCCCATTCGCCGCGCGCGCCGTATCCCAACTCCCCGCCCCGCCGGCGCGAGCCAGGATCCTCCGAATAGAGGGCCGCCAGCGAAGCGAAACTCTCCCCCTTCTCAATCCGCTCACGCAAGGCTTCCACCCGGGCTTTGGCCACCTGCTTCTCCTCCGCACTGACTTTCGGCTTCTTGACAATCAACGATAGTTCGTATTGCATGGAAACGAGCGGAATGCTGTCTTTAGGCAACAAATTGTAAAACCGCTTTACCTCGGTCGGCGTCACCCGGATGTCTTCCGTAATCTTCCCCTCCATCGTACGCGCGATGATGGCGCTCTTGACCATTTCCCGGTATTCCTCCTTGATCTGCACGATGGTCTTGCCGTAAAATTCCTCCAGTTTCTCACGCGAGCCAATCTGTTCCGTAAAATAAGCCAAACGCGCCTCCAACTCGCCTTCTATCTGGTTTTCGCCTATCGAAATACTGTCTTCATCGGCCTGCAAGGCATATAAATTACTGATGAGCATTGTTTCCAACGCATGGCACCGCACTTCGTCGTTCACAAGCGTGCCGCCCATGCGGATGCTCTCCACCGTTTTTTCCACATCCGACAACTTGACCATTTTGGTTCCGACAACGGCAACAATCTGATCTATCATCAAACGTTGGGGCGTATTCTGCGTTCTATTGAGAAGGCCGCCGGCTTCCTCCGTCCGCCTACCGGATTCTTCCATAACCGCATCGCTCCCCGCCATGGCCGCCGGCTCCGGCACCCCGACCGTATTATCGGTTTCCGCTACAGCCCCGGACAACGTATCGGCCACCACAAGCGTATCGGCAAGCGATGTTTCCGCCATCCGCATTTCACCGGCCTGAACACAACCACCGACCGACCAAAGCCCCGCCAAAACGATGCCCGCTATTATTTTCATCTGTCTATTCATATTTTATCCAGTGGTTTTCCTCCGCTTCCCGCATCAAATCCCGTTGCATTTTCTGCAAGAACACCTGCCGGCGATGATTCAACAGAATCTGTCGGATCCGTTCGGTTTCGAAATTAAGCGGCGAAACCATGTCCCGTACCTTAAAATCGACAATCGTCACATAATAAACCGACTCCTCCGCGCTGATCTCGATATTCCGGTTGTTTTTGAGGAAATTCTCCTGATTGTAAGTCTGAATCGGCACCTCCCGCAACAAATCGTTGAAATAAAGCCATTGCTCGTCTTCCAGATAATAGTTTTCCGCCGCCTGCTGGCACCATTTGGCCAGTTGCAACATATTCTCGTCCGTAAAAGGCGTCGCGAACATTTCTTTTTTGATCTTCTCGGCCAAACGGTGGTCTTTGCGTATTTTGACGAAACGCACGCGCACGATATTGCTCTTCAAATAGAACTGCGACATATTCTGCTGATAATAGGCCGCGATTTCTTCCTCCCGCACCACGGTATCCAGCCATTGGTTCAACACGCGGTTTTGATAATCGTACAATATCAAAGAGTTTTTATACGCCTCTATCTGCTTTTCGAAAGCCGCGGCCGATACCGCCGTATTTTCTTTCGCTTTCTTGAGCATAACCTGTTGCAACGTCCAATCTTTGACGATTTTATCGGCTATATGCGCACTGTCGTTCGACAAGGTGCCATTGGGTATCTGCGCTTCGATATCTTCCTTATACAGCACCGACTCGCCGACGCGCACCGCCACCGTTCCCTCCCGTTCCGCACCGGACGGACGACGGCAGGAAAATAAAAGGCCTCCGAGCAGACAGACCCAGCCTATCCCCCGGAAGCCCCTGTATATAATTCTGCGTTTAGCGTCCATTCAACTGTCTGAACACGGTTTCGTTAATCAGGACCGGATAACGCGCTTTCAACTCTTTAATCCAAGTCGCATCCAAGTAGTTCTGATAATCGGTAATGACCAGCCCACGCACTTCTTCCAGTTTCTTCTGCTTTTCCGGAATGATGCCACGGACAACGGCAAAGGCCTTCAGACTCTCGCCCGACAATATATCGTTGGAAACCCCTTCTTCCCACGCGATACGATCTAAAAACATGCTTTCCCCCGGCGCATACAGGCCTTCTTCCACACGCACGGCCCCCTTGCCGAATTTCTTATCGGCTTCTCCCTGCAATTGCGCGGCATCCGTCTTGCCGGCCGCATACGCTTTGTTGATCCATTTGCGCACTTTTTCCGTAGCCGCCTCGCGTACATCGTATATCACGAGGACGGCATCGGCTTTCGCCGGCCACATGTAGTTCGCCTTATGGGCCTCATAGAACTTTTCCAAGCCGAGCGTATCCAAAGACGCTTTGGTCCAAACCTTATCGTTCATCATCTCGAACAGATAAATACCGTCGCGATATTCCACCATCAATTCTTTGAATTCCGGATATTTATCATCCAGCTTCAACAATTCGTCCTGAAAGGCATAGGTGTTTTTGTAGTTATGATACAACTTATTCACGACGCTTTCCTTGGTTCCGGAAGTCGGCCGCTGTTTTTCCGCCACATAACGGCCGAAAGCACGCAACGGCACATTTTTACCGCCATAGACGAACAATGTCTTATCATAAATCCTGTTTGTGGAATCGAATGTCCAACGCCCCTTGACGACCTCGTCGGTCACCGCCTTGATAAACTGCGAGAAGACCTCAGGATTCTCTTTCATCGCATTTTCCCGCATCAGACGATGGGCGAAACTCTGCAACGGCATTTCAGCCCGCATGTCCCGATTGCTGCTGATCCGGTAATCGATATCCGGCCTCAAGACCTCCAAACTCTCGACGCCGGTCGTATTGTACAGGAAAAGAATCTGCCAGCCCAAGCGCGTATGAATCGGTTTGGAATAGGTTCCGGGTTTCATGCCATAGACGGCAGCCACGATTTCCGGCATCATGCGGTTCACGGTAAAATCCGGCAAAACGCCGCCGAAATCGGCGGTGGCGGCATCTTCCGAATAACGGCGGGCCACCATTTCAAACATATCACCTTGTTCCAAACGGTCGTAAGCTTCGTCTATCTTATCCTTTACGGCCGCCTTGGCGCCCTCCGTCGTATCGGCCGCCGTCTCCTGAACCAGAATATGCGCGACGGAAACCTTGCCCAAAGCTTTCTGTTTATCCAATAGTTGTATGATATGATAACCGAAACGCGTGCGGACCGGCTTGGAAATCTCGCCGACCTTCATGTTATACACAGCCTGCTCGAACGGATAAACCATGCCGAATGCCGTAAAATATCCCAAATCGCCTTCCCGCCCCGTGAACGCCACCGGCCCGCGTTTTTTACGCCGTGCGATTTCGTCCGAATGCCGGTACGCCATCTCGGCGAAGTCCGCGCCTTTCAATATGGAATCCCGTACCGCCATAGCCAACCGGTAAGCCTTCAACGTATCGGCCGGTTTAGCCGACTCCGGCAAATGGAACAGAATATGTTGCGCCCGGACATCGTAACCGAAATGCTCGTAGGCCTCCTGTATCAGGCGCTCCTTCAACTCGCTGTCCATCATATAAGGCTCAGCCGCCTGCACGCGATAGTTATGGAGTTCATCCTGAATACGCCCCACCGTATCGAAACCGGCGTCTTCGGCCGCCTTGACCTTGAGCCGGAAATTGATGTAAAGATCCATGTACTCCCGCAAACTCTGCTGATACGAGACCATTTGCGTCTGCTTGGCATTTTTGGCATGCATGCGTGTAAATTCGCCGACCGTCGTCGTATCGTCGCCGACAATCAGCAACACCTCGTCGTCCGACACTTGAGCGCAAGCCACCGCCGACGCCAACAACAAGGCGATTCCCAATCCCGTTTTTTTTATGCTTGTCATGGTTTTATTCCTCCTAACTAATAAAAATTTATCGGATTTTTAACGTCTGGAATAATTGGGCGCCTCCTGCGTAATCGTGATATCGTGCGGATGCCCCTCGATAACGGCGGCCGGCGTTATCCGGATAAACTTGGCCTTTTGCAAAGCCGCGATGTTTTTGGAACCCGTATAGCCCATACCGGCCTTTAACCCGCCCATCAACTGCAACAACACCTCCGACATCTTGCCTTTGTAGGGCACGCGGCCCACGATACCTTCCGGCACGAGTTTCTTGATATCTTCCTCCATATCCTGAAAATAGCGATCCTTGGAACCGGACTGCATGGCTTCCACCGAACCCATGCCGCGATAAGACTTGAACTTACGGCCTTCGAATATGATCGTCGTACCGGGCGCCTCTTCCGTTCCCGCGAACAACGAACCGGCCATGACCGAGGACGCGCCGCCCGCGATGGCTTTGACCAAATCGCCCGAGTAACGGATGCCGCCGTCGGCGATCAACGGGATTTTATAGGACTTCAAAGCCTGAGCCACTTGATAGACCGCGCTCAACTGCGGCACACCGATACCGGCGACGACCCGCGTCGTACAGATGGACCCCGGCCCGATGCCGACCTTGACGGCATCCACACCGGCTTCGGCCAACGCGACCGCCGCTTCGGCCGTCGCGATATTGCCGACGATCAAATCCACGCCCTTGCACTTTTTACGCAATTCGCGCGCGGCGTCAATGACGCCTTTGGAGTGTCCGTGCGCCGTATCGATGACGAGCGCATCCACGCCGGCTTCCATCAAGGCTTCCGCCCGCTCGAATGTATTGGACGTGATGCCGATGCCGGCGGCCACCCGCAAGCGTCCCTGCTCGTCCTTGCAAGCCATCGGCTTGGATTTCAAGTTCATGATATCGCGATACGTAATCAGCCCCACGAGTTTGCCGTTCTTGTCCACGACCGGCAGTTTCTCTATGCGGTGTTCCTGCAGAATCTGCGCCGCCTTGTCAAAGGAGGTGCGTCCCGTGGCCGTAATGACGTTTTTCGTCATCACTTCCTTAATTTTACGTTTGTAATCGCGTTCAAAACGCAAATCGCGGTTCGTCACGATGCCGACGAGTTTTTTCGTCTTATCCACAACGGGAATACCGCCCACATGAAACTGCTTCATCATCTGCAACGCGTCGGCCACCGTCGCCGCATCGCCTATCGTAATCGGGTCGGTAATCATGCCGTTTTCGGCCCGTTTCACCTTTCTCACTTCCTCCGCCTGCATTTCGATGCTCATGTTTTTATGCAGGACGCCTATGCCGCCCTCCTGAGCTATGGCGATGGCCAAAGCCGACTCGGTCACCGTATCCATCGCCGCCGAAACCAACGGGATGTTGAGTTTGATATGCCGCGTGAAATACGTCGTCGTATCCACTTCCCGCGGCAACACTTCGGAATAGGCCGGCACCAAAAGAACATCGTCATAAGTCAGGCATTCGCCTACGAATTTGCTTGTATCCAATTTCATAGAACTTGAGAATTGATTTATCGGACAAATATTTGTTTTCTGTTGCAAAGGTAGTATTTTTGCCTTAAATAGAGAAGCCCGTCCAACAAGTTTAGCCTTATGAAAAGCGCTTTTTTTTCAAGGCCGGCCAAATACGTTCGGCATATACTGAATATCAGTATTATAGTGTCCATCTTCTGCCTAACGGCGACCGCCTGCGGCCCTCGGAAATACTATTTGCCGGGCGGCGGACGCAACGCGTCGGGCGGCGGTTGCGGTTGCCCGTCTTTCTCGACACTGACGCCGCCCCAAGGTACCGCATCCGACGGACAGACAACCTATTCAGGCTTGGCCGCCGCCCCGGCCGGTACGCCGACTTCCGCCAATGCGTGAACCCGCATCGGTTTTCCCGTATCCTCCCAACATCCGGTCAGATAATCGTCCTGACGCTTTTCGAGCCGCGCCCAACGTTCCTGCACCTTGACGCGGACCGGCACCGCCAGCGTACCGGCCGCCGCCCGCAAGACCGGCGGTTCGACCTCCGTCCCGGTCTGTAAACGCACGGAGGCCGGTCGGATTTCCATCGCCACAGGCTCCATCCGGCGCGCCGGTGCCAACAACGGTTCCGAACACAACACTGACTTCAACTTCGGCTTCGCCACGCCACCGTACGCCAAACGATAGGACTCAGGCGCAGGCAGACATACACCGCGCCGCGCCATCCGCTTGTAAATCCGTTCAAATGCCTTTCGGTCACGGCCATAGGGCGCGCAAGCCGAAGCCAGACGGTCGTCCCAATACGCGCCCGGTTTCGTGAAATAAACCGTTAACGCCGCCAGCATATCCGCCGGAAAAATGTCGGGCCGCAAAAAAGCCTGCGCTTCCTGTCTGTACAAGTGCCGCCACTCCTTGCCATGCGGCCGCGCTTGGGGATAATCCCGATGCGTCAGCAAATGCGCCCACTCGTGTATGAAAACCAGCAACAACGCATACGGATTCAACGAAATCTGCAACGAAATGGTTTCCCAATTGTCGATACTTTTTTCCGAACGTTTGAAAATACGATGCATCTTGCCGCGGTAAAAACCCAAAATGCGGCCGCCTCTATCCGAAAAATCCAAGCGGATCGGCCGACTGGACAACCGCGCCAGCACCAACGGCAAGGCCGCCTCGATGATATAAGGCGACAAAGCCCTGTATAAATCCCGTTCTATCCGCATCTGATGCAACAAACCCTACCGCACGCGCAACGTACTGCCCGCCCGTATCGTCGTACCGCGCAACTTATTCAGGCGCTGTATATTGCCGACCGTCGTACCGTAGCGGCGCGCGATCGAACTCAGGGTCTCGCCCGAACGGACGGTATGCCAACACGCCTGCTTCTGCTCTATCTGATAGGCGAACGTCTCCTTGCAGATTGGCAACTGCAACATTTTGAGCCGCCCGTTGGCGAAATCGATCATGATTTCCGGATCCAGGGCCGTCCCTAAATAACGGACTTCGAAATGCAGGTGCGCGCCGTAACTCCGCCCCGTATTGCCGCCGAGCCCGATAACCTCGCCGGCCTGCACGACCTGCTCTTTTTTCACCATCAGTTTGGACAAATGGGCGTAATAAGTTTCCAAACCATTGTAATGCCGCACGACGATGACATAGCCGTAAGTACGGCTGCGGCGCGCGATACGGATAACGCCGTCGAAAGCCGAACGCACCGAATCGCCCGTATATAATTTGACATCCGTCCCCAAATGGTATCGGCCGCCCCGCGGCCCGAAACGCGATGTCACGCGCCCTGCAATCGGATGCACGTAACGTTGCCCGAACCCCGGCAACAACGCCAGAAACGTCGTATCGTTCTTTCTCGTAAAATCGGTCTTGGGGTAATGGATATTGATATAGTCGAAATTCTCGTACTCCGACAGCATGTACAACAGATTCTCCACCGTCAGATCGACAATCAGATGATTGGCCAGAATGGCGCTGTCGTTACGCGACTCGGGGACTTCCACGGGCGCGAGATGCGCATAAGGATCCACGGTCTGCGCCTTCGATACATACGGGATCGCCATAAAGACCAGTGACGGCAAGATTGCCGACACCCTCCGAAACAAGAAAGCCGTCCCCCTCAAGACGGCCTTCCGGGCGACAATCCGCCCTATCGCATTATGGTTGAAACCTCGCATATCGTTCTTTTTTCGTCAGGCGGGCTCGGTGAACTCGTCGGCCAAACTGTCCGCCAAATCGTCCACGTCCGTCGAATTCGAGTCGTTCACGCCGTCCACTTCCACGTCGTCATCCCCGCCGAAAAAGCCCTTGTCGTCGTCCACATCGTACGTCAAATCGATCTTGACATCGACTTTAACCAAATAATGATCGGTCGGCGTATCCAATGGTATGGCGTAAAAAAAGTCTCCGTTCGGCTTGGGATAACGGATCGCGAAATCCTCGTATCCGTCCGGATATTTCTCATCGAACAATTTCCTTACCGCCTGGTCTAATTTGTCATAACTGACAATCCTACCCACTTTTGGCGTATTATTGTCCGCTTTTTTCTTTGCAGCCATAACAACATTAGTATTTCTAAACGGATGCAAAGAAAAATATTTTACGGCAAATAACAAATAGCCGTGTTTTATTTTTTCTTAACGGGCTGCTGTTGACTAAATCTTTTGCCCGGCCACCTTACCGCCGGTCGCCGAAAAGCTACTGTACTCCGCCCCGGCTGACCGACAGGCTTCCATCCAGCGCACCATATCCGAAAACGGCACGTCGGGGCTGCAGAAAACAACTTCCGAAATACGATCTATCCTTATCCGGTCGCGCAATTGCGCCTCCGTCATCGGCCATACCATACGGCCGATATGGTCTGCCGCCACACCTTTTTCCTCCAGCCAACGCCCCCCGGCCTCCATCTCGGACGGCCGCCCCGCCAACAGATACCGACGGCTGCGACCGTTCCCCAACACCCACCAATCCGGCCACAGACCGTGCCATACATAACGCCATCCCCAAGCCGTCAGCGCGCAACCGGCGCTCCCCGCCACCAGCATGAAACGCGAAAACTGCCACTGGGGTCCGGCCAAGGCGAAAAAACCGAACAAAAGCAACAGACCGATACCGTATCCGGCCATTGTCTTGCGGAACCGGACCGGATTCCGATACGCGCCGACCGTCAGCCCCCCGGCCACAAGCACCGCCGCATACACCCAAAGGATATAATGCCGATAAACCTCACCGTAATAATGCCAATTGCCGAAAGCCACATAGCCCCAACCATAAGAAAGCCCCAGCAGAAAGACGTATGCCCAAACCAAATCCCAAAGCGGCAGAAACGAGCGTCGCAACAGCCGCTTGCAAAACGAGAACGAGGCCCGGAACCAAATCGCGCCTTTCAGCAAGACGGCGTACACCCCACCCAGGGTGCCGGTAAAATACCGTCCGACAAAAATCTCCATCGCCTTGTAAAAGACCCTTACATAGTTCAAACTGCCCTTCTTCGTACTCTCGCCCTTGTAATGGATGATGCGCGCCTCGGGCAGATAATAATTCCTGTAGCCGCCCAACGTTATGCGATACGATAAATCGATGTCCTCGCCGTACATAAAATACGTCTCGTCCAAATAACCGATTTTATCCAAAACACGTTTGGGCATCATCATGAACGCCCCGGAAAGCACGTCCACCTCCCACGTCCGGCCTTCGTCCAGATGCCCCATGTAATAACGCGCGAAACGCGGCGAACGCGGAAACAGCCGCGCCAGGCCCGTCATTTTATAAAAAGCCGTCTCCGGCGTCGGCAAGCCGCGTTTGGATTCGGGCAGAAACCGTCCGTTGCCGTCCAACATGCGCACCCCCAAACCGCCGGCCTCCGGGTGCGCGTCCATAAACGCCAGACAAACCGAAAGGGTATTCTCCTCCAGCACGGTATCGGGGTTGAGCAACAACACGTAGTCGCCCCCGGACAGCGCAATGGCCTGATTGTTGGCCTTGGCGAAACCGACATTCTCCTTGTTCTCGATGCGACGCACCCATGGGAAACCGGACTTGACCATCGCGACAGAATCGTCCGACGAGGCATTATCGACCACCCATACCTCCAGATCCTGCCGGTAATCGACCCCTTCCGAACGCTGTATAGAACGCAGGCACTGTTCCAGAAACGAACAGACGTTATAATTGACAATGACAATCGACAGCCTCATCTCCCTATCGCTTTTCGGCCACCATACGCACGACGGCTTCGGCTACCGCATCGGGCAACATACCCGCCACCGACTTGCCGTGCTTGAGCAAATCGCGCACAACCGACGACTGCACAAACGAGACATCGGCCTCCGCACACAAGAAAACGCTTTCCAACTCCGGATACAGCCGTTTATTCACCAAGGCAATCGTCTTTTCATACTCGAAATCAGCGGCATTCCGCACCCCTCTCAGCACATAGCGCGCCCCCCTTTCGCGACAGAAATCGGCCGTCAAGCCCGTATAGGAAGCCACCTCCACTTTCGTCTCCGACACAAAAAGTTTACGCAACAGAGTCAGGCGTTCCGCCACCGAGAACCACGCCTTTTTCTCACCGTTTTCGCCTACGCCCACAATAATCCGGTCAAACAACGGCAACGCCCGCCGGATCAGTAGTTCGTGCCCGACGGTCACCGGATCGAAACTCCCCGGAAACACTGCGATTCTTTCCATAACCATACGAAGATCTATGCCCGTTATAAAAAAAGCCCGCGCACTCATATGCTGAGACACGCGGGCCCGGACGGAAAATATGATGTTTATTTTCTTTCTTCCGCTTCCATCGCATTCTTAAGATTCGACAAAGCTTCAAGATCCCCTAACGTCGTACGTTCGTTCGACTCATTGATTTTCTTCATGGCTTTGGCCGTATCGTCCATATTCTTGCGATTCTCGTTGTCCGCCTTAGCCTTGTCTTCGGCCACTTCGTCCTGATGAATGCGCGTATGGGAAACGATGATTTTCTTGCTGTCTTTATTGAACTCGATTACTTTGAACTGCGCCTTCTCGTCGTTCTTCAGGCTGCCGCCTTCGGCTTTGACGAGATGACGGGCCGGGCAGAACGCTTCAACGCCGTAGGGCAATACGATGACCGCGCCTTTTTCGTTGGCGTTCGTTACCGTACCTTCGTGTACCGAATTCAACATGAAAATGGATTCGTAAACATCCCAGGGATTTTCTTCCAGTTGTTTATGACCCAAACTCAAGCGACGGTTTTCAACATCCACATCCAACACGATGACGTCGATTTTCTCGCCAATCTTCGTAAATTCGGCCGGATGCTTGATTTTCTTGGACCAGGAAAGGTCGGAAATATGAATCAGACCGTCCACGCCTTCTTCCATTTCCACGAAAATACCGAAGTTCGTGAAGTTGCGAACCGTAGCCGTATGACGTGAGTTTACCGGATATTTTTTGTCGATATCGATCCAAGGATCCGGCATGAGTTGCTTGATACCCAAAGACATCTTGCGTTCTTCACGGTCAAGCGTCAGGATGACGGCCTCGATTTCGTCGCCGATTTTGAGGAAATCCTGCGCACTGCGCAAATGCTGCGACCAGCTCATTTCCGAAACGTGAACCAAGCCTTCCACACCCGGAACGACTTCGACGAAAGCACCATAGTCGGCAATCACCACCACGCGACCCTTGATCTTGTCGCCTACCTTGAGATTCGTATCCAACGAATCCCACGGATGCGGCGTCAGCTGTTTCAGACCCAAAGCGATACGCTTCTTGTTTTCATCGAAATCGAGGATAACGACCTTGATCTTCTCGTCCAACTTGACGATTTCTTCCGGATGGCTGATACGGCCCCAAGAAAGGTCGGTGATATGGATCAAGCCATCTACGCCGCCCAAATCGACGAACACACCGTAGGACGTGATATTCTTGACAAGGCCTTCCAATACCTGACCTTTTTCGAGGTGCGACATGATTTCGGCCTTCTGGGCTTCGATCTCATCTTCGATCAACGCCTTGTGCGATACAACGACGTTTTTGTATTCCTGGTTAATCTTGACAACCTTGAATTCCATCGTCTTATCCACGAACACATCGTAGTCGCGGATGGGCTTCACATCGATCTGCGAACCGGGCAAGAAGGCTTCGATGCCGAATACATCGACGATCAACCCGCCTTTCGTACGGCTCTTGACATACCCCGTGATAATCTCCTGATCGTCGAACGCCTTGTTGACGCGTTCCCACGATTTGAGGATGCGGGCTTTTTTATGGGAAAGCAACAACTGACCGGCGGCGTCTTCCTGGCTTTCGACATAGACTTCCACTTTGTCGCCGGGTTTCAAATCGGGATTGTAACGGAATTCGGAAACCGGAATGATGCCGTCGGATTTATAACCGATGTTGACGACCACCTCGCGGTTGTTCTTCGATACGACCGTACCTTCGATGACTTCCTGTTCGGCTACCTGCTTGAGCGTGTTGTCATATTTTTCGTCCAACTCGCCGGCGGGCGCCGCGTTTTTCTTTTCTTTCTTGATATTGCGATCTTCCAAGGCTTCCCAATCGAAATCCTCAATACCGGCTTTAGCATACTTTTCGTCTGCCATGATAAATGTAAATTGCTTTGCGGAAATCTCTCCCGACGCGACCGGTAGGCGAAGCCCCGACAGAAAATTCCCTCTGTTATAAAATAATTATCAAATTCTTATGCCGGCCTACCCCGGCACAAGAAGCGCAAATATAAGAAAAATCAAGGACAAAAGCAAACAACCGATCATCGGCAATCCGATAACCGGCCCGCTTCCGTCAAGACGCCACCGGTCTTTACCCGACACCGTGCGGCGGATGAAAACCGCCCCTCGGGCAACCTCCCGCCCGGCAACTTAAAATGTGATCCCGGCCCGGAACGCTACGCTATGCGTGTTGTACATCAGACTGACGGCATTCTGCATGCCTTCGACCCATCCCTCGTACAGATAGCTGACCGAGAAACTCAGCCCGAGACGACCGATAAGACGCACCCTGAAACCCGCCATCGGCCCGAGCAACAGCCCGCCCAATTCAGCCTTGCCCTGCATAATGCCGCCCATATCGGCTCCGAGAAAGAATTTGAAAAGGCTTTCGCGCGCCGGCAAATACCATTTGAAATTCAGATAAATCGGTATCGTAGCATTGGCATTTTTGATGGCATCTTTCGACGACCAGTCGCCCCAGGCGTTCAAACCGAAGCCCAAGCCGAAGAAGAACGCGCCGCCGAAGTTCATCCCGTTGAGCAGGTGTAACGGCACACGGTCATAGACCCAGGTGTTTGTTTCCTTACCCAAGCCCATCGTGTAGCCCGTAAACAATTCCCCCTGATAGCGGAGCCAACGCGGCGGACGTTGCGGCCGCACGCGTTGCGGACGCGTTTCGGGCGCAACGGAGGCCACCTGAGGTACGTTCGGACTCTGGGCCCGCAGAACACCGCCCGACGGGCAAAACGAGAATAAACCGAGCAAGCCGCCGCACAAGACCGCTTTTCTGATGATGTTTCGCATGTTTTTCCTGTTTACGCGGACATACGGAGCGGCATTTGCCCGTCGCGTTTTCCGCCATTCTACCCGCAAATATAACAATTTTTGGATTCATCCTGACGTAAGCCGGCCGCCGCGATCCCCGACGGCTTGCAAGTATCGCGGAATATTCCGATTTTTGCCCGGAATTAGCATTTTTATTAACCGAAAAACGAGAAATCATGCAGTTTGTGCCTTTGTTCAACCGAATTTTCGAACAATCCGTTTTGGATTACCACAAGACCGACCACGTAGATCATCCGGTTGACAACCCCTACGAACTCAAAAGCATCGAATACTATCTGTATCTGAAAAACTGGATCGACACGGTGCAATGGCATCTGGAAGACATCATCCGCGACCCGGAAATCGACCCGACGGCCGCCTTGGCGCTGAAACGCCGCATCGACAAGTCGAACCAGGACCGGACGGATTTGGTGGAACTCATCGACAGTTATTTCCTCGATACGTTCAAGGACATCCGCATCGCGCCCGACGCGACGATCAACACGGAAAGCCCGGCCTGGGCCATAGACCGCCTCTCCATCCTGCATCTGAAGATTTACCACATGAAGCAGGAGGTGGCTCGTCCCGGCACGAGCGAGGCGCACCGCACGCAGGCGCGGCACAAACTGAACGTATTGGAAGAACAGTTGAAAGACCTCTCGCTCTCCATCGAGCAACTGTTGGCCGACATCGCCGCCGGCCGCAAAAAGATGCGGGTCTATAAACAGATGAAAATGTACAACGATCCCGAATTGAATCCGGTGTTGTACGGCACGGCCAAATAAATGAAACTCTTAGTCCTGCGCTTCTCCGCCCTCGGCGACGTGATGATGAGCGTGCCTGTTCTCGACGCGTTGGCACGCCGCTATCCGGATTTGGAAATTACAGTACTGAGCCGGAAGCACTTCGAAGCCCCTTTCCGCTTTTTGCCAGCCAACGTCCGTTTTTGGGGCGTGGACCTGAAACTTTACCAAGGCCTGAACGGACTGAACCGTTTATACCGTGAAATCCACGCACGGGGCTTTACCCATGTGGCCGACCTGCACGATGTCCTGCGCACGCGCTATCTACGCATGCGTTGCCGGATGGATGGTCTTGCGGTGGCTGTCATCGACAAGGGACGGCGCGACAAAAGGCGGCTTACGCGCCGGCGACGCAAGGTCGTGCGGCCGCTGACCACGAGTTTCGAACGTTACCGCCTGGTCTTTGAACGGCTGGGGCTTCCGGTGGAACCGGCGTTTCGCTCGCTGTTCGCGGCCGCCTGTCCCGACGGCAGGCCGGACATAGGCGATTTGCAGCCGCTGACGGGCATCAAAGGCGACGACCGCTGGATAGCCGTCGCGCCCTTCGCCAAACACGCCGGTAAAATCTACCCGCTCGAGTTACAGAAACAGGTCGTGGACGGTTTGCGCCGTCAGACCGGCTGCAAGGTCTTCGTATTCGGCGGCGGCGCGCAGGAAAAAGCCGTGGCGGAGTCCTGGCGGCGGGAATTTCCCGAAGTCGTCTCCGTTATCGGTGTCCTGACGATGGAACAGGAACTCCGGTTGCTGGCGCATATGGACGCTGTACTCTCGATGGACTCCGCCAACATGCACTTGGCCGCGCTGGCCGGCTGTCCCGTCGTCTCGATTTGGGGCGCGACCCATCCGTTCGCGGGCTTCTTGGGTTGGAACCAAGCGCCTGGAAACGTCCTGCAAACGGATCTGCCCTGCCGCCCCTGCTCCGTCTTCGGCCAAAAGCCGTGCTACCGCGGCGACTATGCCTGCCTGCACCGCATTCCCCCCGAAACCGTTATCCAAAAAATCAACACGCTGCTGTCATGAACGAAGAAAACCTGCTCCCCAACCAGGCGCCGGCCACGACGCCCGCCGAAGCCACCGACCGCCTGTTGCGCATCCTGCGCCTGTTGCGCAAACTCTGCCCGTGGGATAAGAAACAGACGTTCGATTCGTTGCGCTACCTGAGCATCGAAGAGCTCTACGAACTGTCGGACGCCATACTGGACAAGAACTATGAAGACATCCGCAAAGAATTGGGCGACCTCTTGTTGCATATTTTTTTCTATGCCGAACTGGGCCGCGAGGAAGGCCGTTTCGACTATGTGGATGTCGTGAACGGGCTCTGCGAGAAACTGATCCGCCGCCATCCGCATATCTTCGCCGACACCGAGGCACAGACCGACGAGGATGTCAAGAAGAACTGGGAAGCCATCAAACTCACGGAGGGCAAAAAACATTCGGTGCTGTCAGGCGTGCCGCATTCGCTGCCGGCTTTGGTCAAGGCGTTCCGCATTCAGGAAAAGGCGCGCGGCGTAGGCTTCGACTGGGACGAGGCGTCGCAGGTGTTTGACAAGGTAAAAGAGGAAATGGGCGAACTGCAGGCCGAAATCCGGAGAGCGCCGGCCGATTCGGCGCGTGTGACGGAAGAGTTCGGCGACCTGCTGTTCGCGCTCGTCAACTACGCCCGCTTTATCGGCGTCAATCCCGAAGACGCGCTGGAACTGGCCAACCGCAAATTCATCCGCCGTTTCCAATATATGGAGGAACGCACGATCATGCAGGGACAATCGCTGCACGACATGAGCCTCGACGAAATGAACCGCTATTGGGACGAAGCCAAGGCGCAGGAAAAATAAAAAAAAAGAAAACGTCATGAACCTGATACGCACGTTTGTTTTCAATCCGATACAGACCAATACCTATGTCGTGCAACAGGCCGAAACGAGCCCCAAGGGGGTTATTGTCGATCCGGCCTGTGCCACGGAAGCTGAATTTTCTCAATTAACGGATTATATAGAAGAGCGGGGACTCGAAATCGAACGGGTCGTACTGACGCATCCGCATTTCGACCATCTGATGGGCGCGGCGGCCGTATGCCGTCATTACGGTTTACCTTTGTGCCTGCATGAAAAAGCGCAGCCGCTGTTGGCCGCCTGCACGAATCCCGCCTTTACATACGGTATGCCGGTGCCGGCTTTGCCCGAAAAATTGGAAATTTTGAAAACGGGCGACCGCGTGCCGTTCGGCGATACGGCCCTGGAAGTACGTTATACGCCGGGGCATTGCGAAGGCAGCGTCGTTTATGTTTGGCATGAGCAACAGACCGTGTTTACGGGCGACGTGCTGTTCCGCGACAGTATCGGAAGAACCGACCTGCCGACCGGCGATTGGGATGTCTTGCGGAAAAGTATTCTGGAACAGGTCTTCACGTTGGACGATGCCTATACGGTCCGTCCGGGCCACGGAGGCCGCACCACGGTGGGGTACGAACGCACCCACAATCCGTTTCTCGGCATCGAAGCCGGTCTGTAACCGATGCCGGCGGGGATTTGAAGCGACCGGCCGCCGCTTGTCCCTCCCCCGCTTAGAACGGGGAATTGGGTTCCTTGGCCATATAGCTGAAAGCCACTTTCTCCGTGAATCCGGGAATAATCTTGGAAGCCAAAACCGTAAGCCGGCCGAGCGGCGTCAGGATCAACGAACGCTTGCGGCGGTCGATGGCCCAGATCATGTGGCGCGCCACCTCTTCAGCCGTCATCATCTTGCCTTCGTCGCGCGGCGTTTCCCCTTGCGGATTGCCATTTTTATCCAAGGCGTTGATACGGACGTTGGAGGCCGTGAATCCCGGACACACGATTAACACGTGCAGGCCTTTCTTGCGGTTCTCGATGCGGATATTCGTCAGCAACCCCTGCATGGCCGCCTTGGAGGCCGAATAAGCCGTACGTCCCGGCAACGGCTGATAGCCGGCGATGGACGAAACGCCGACCACACTTCCCTTGGCTTCGACCAGATATTTGAGCGCGTAATGCGTACAATACGTCACGCCCCAGAAATTGACGTCCACCAAACGCCGTAACACATCCAAATTACATTCCTCGAACAGGCCGCGCATCGAAATACCGGCATTGTTGATCAAGACATCAATACGGCCGAAATGCGCATGGGTCGCTTCCACCCAATTTTTACAATCTTCCTCCTTGCTCACATCGGTCCGCATGACGAAACAACGCTTGGCGCGTACTTCTTCGGGAAATAAGGCGCGCAGATAATCCTCTATGACATCCTCGCGGCGCGCGGCCAAAGAGACACTGAAACCGCGGTTCAACAACTCTATGGCCAAAGCCTTGCCGATGCCCGACGAAGCGCCGGACACCATGACGACCTTGCCTTCATGACGGCGTTGAAACTTTTTTTTATTCAACTGATTGTCAATTCTTTCTATCAACATGATTTTACAATTAACAAAGTGTCTATCCTTTACGGTATGCCGTCCCTCGGCACAACTCCGACAAATGTACGCCAAATTTCTGTCATTTGGAACGGATTCCGGTACGATATAAGACCGGAATAAATTTAGTTTTTACTAATTTTGTAACCTGTAATCTCACTTTGGCGATTTATGATGAATTTAGCGTTGATTCCCCTTTTCTTAGGGTTGGGCGGTCAGGAAATCCTGATTATCGCGGTATTGGTTCTACTGCTTTTCGGCGGACGTAAGATTCCTGAACTCATGAAAGGCCTCGGCAAAGGCATCAAGAGTTTCAAGGAAGGTATGAACGGCATCTCCCCGGAAGAACAGAAAGACCCGCAAGCCGAAAAGAAACCGGAAGACGGCCGGAAAGACGATACGGCCGGAACGCCGAAAGCGGAGGCTTAACGGGCATCCACCATGGCTGAACCGACTACGGAACCGACTACGGAACCGACTACGGAACCGACGTCTTCCACTTCGTTCTGGGATCATCTGGACGAATTGCGCAAGGTGCTGTTCAAGGCCTTGGCGGCCTTGGGTATCGTGAGTGTCGCGGCCTTCTGTTTCAAGGAGCCGCTGTTCGACCTCCTGCTCCAGCCGCGCGCACTCGCCGGCGGGACGGCGGAATCCTTGCCGATGATCAGCACGCAGCTCACTTCCCAGTTCTCGGCCCATCTCAAGGCGGCTTTCGCCGTCGCCCTGTTGGTCTGCCTGCCTTACTGGCTTTATTTAGGCTTCTCTTTTCTCAAACCCGCCCTCTATCCGAATGAGAAAAAAGCCGTCGCCCGCGTTTTGTCCGCCACTTATTTCCTTTTCTTGGCGGGGGTGGCCGTCGCCTACTTCATCCTGTTCCCGTTCACATACCGATTTCTGTTCGGCTACCGCGTCAGCGACAGCATCCTACCGTATATCACACTGGACTCTTATTTGGGAACGTTCCTGACGCTGAGCCTGCTCATGGGGGTATTGTTCGAACTGCCGGTATTGATTTGGTTACTGACTTACCTGGGTATCGTCAATAAAAACAGGCTGAAGAAATACCGCCGCCACGCCTATGTCGGCATCGTGACTTTGGCGGCTATCGTGACGCCGACCACCGATGTATTCAGCCTCGCGCTCACGGCCTTGCCTATCCTGCTGCTCTACGAATTCAGCCTGTTCATTGCCGGAAAAACCGAAAACCGCCGGCAGGCCGGCCGGGCTCCGGAAGCGGAAGCGGCTTGAAAATATACTGTCAGGCCTCCCATTTCTTGAATTTCAACCGCAGGCTGTTGCCCACGACCGACACCGAACTGAACGCCATGGCGGCACTCGCCAGCATGGGATTCAACAGAAAGCCCGTCAAAGGATATAAGACGCCCGCCGCCACGGGAATGGCGATGACATTATAGATAAACGCCCAAAACAGATTCTGTCGCACGCAACGCATCGTCTTGGCCGACCACTCTATCGCACGCGGCAGGAGCGACAGCCGGTTCTGCAACAGCGTAACCATGGCTACCTGCATGGCCACGTCCGTTCCGTCCCCCATCGCGATGCTGACATCGGCCAAGGCCAAGGCCTGACTGTCGTTAATCCCGTCGCCCACCATCGCCACCTTATGTCCGGCCTGTTGCAACCGGCCGATATAGCGTGCCTTGTCGTCCGGCAGGAGACCGCCCTGATAATGCGTGATGCCGAGCCGGTCGGCCACATGGGCCACGGAAGCCGTATGGTCGCCGCTCAGGATGCAGACATCCAGACCGGCCTTTTTCAGACTTTCAACCGTAGGAAGCGCTTCCGCCGACAGGCGGTCGGTCACGGCCACGGCCGCCAGAATGCCGCCGCCCTGTCCCAAAACAGCCATCGTATAGCCTTGCGATTCCCATTGCGCCAACAGGGGTTCGACTTCGGTAGCCTCTGCCGGCAACGCCTCAGGCGTTTGCAAAGCCGTCTGTCCCTGCGGACTTACAGACGCCGTGACGGCGGCATTCCCGGCAGCCGGCCTCGCCTGCGCGTAGGCCCGGCTGCCGAGCCAATAGGCTTGGCGGCCGTCGCCGCTACCGGCGGCGGCCGTCTCAAACCGTAGCCCTTGTCCCGCCACATTCGTATAATTAAATATATCCGGCAATTCGCCCACCGCTTCCGTGCCGGCCGCCGCCTGCGCGTCTATCCACGTCGTCACGGCCTTGGCGATGGGATGCGTACTCCGCATCTCGGCGGCTTTGAGCAAAGCCAGCAGAGCCGCCCGATCGGCCGAAGGCGCGCACCATACAGCCTGTACGCCCGGCCGGCCTTCGGTCAGCGTGCCGGTCTTGTCCAATACGACGGTATCGATATGGCACAACTGCTCCAAGGCCGCGGCATCCTTTATCAAGACATGACGCTCGGCCGCCTTGCCGATGCCCACCATCAGAGCCGTCGGCGTGGCCAGTCCCAACGCGCACGGACACGCGATGACGAGTACCGAAACCGCTATATTGAGCGCCTCGGCGAAATAAGCCTTTCCACCCGCCACCAACCAAACGGCGAACGCCAAAATCGCCAGCCCCATGACCGTCGGCACAAAAATCCCCGCCACCTTGTCGGCCGTGCGCTGAATCGGTGCCTTACTGCCCTGCGCCTCACGCACCTTGCGGATCATGGCCGCCAGATAAGTAGCCTGTCCGGAAGCCGTTACCTCTATCTGCAACGAACCGTCCCGGTTCAGCGTACCGGCCAACACCTTGTCGCCGGCCTGCCGTTCGACGGGCAAGGGCTCCCCCGTCATCATGCTCTCATCCACAAACGAATGTCCTTCGGTTACCCGGCCATCGACCGGCACTTTCTCGCCGGGCCGCACCAACACGGTATCGCCCGGACGCAACAGCGCGACAGCCACCCGCTCGAAAGAACCGTTACGCAGTGCCATCGCCTCGTCCGCCTGCAAGGCCACCAAGCCTTTCAACGCCTCGGACGTACCTTGTTTGGCGCGTTCTTCTAAAAACTTGCCCAACAATACAAACGCGATAATCATACCGGAAGCCTCGTAATACAGATGCGGATGCATACCGCGGCTCGTCCAGAAATCGGGGAAAAGCGTATTGAAAAGACTGAAAAGAAAAGACACCGACGTACTCAAAGCCACGAGCGTATCCATATCGGCCGAAAACCGCCGCGCCTGCTTCCACGCCCGCACATAATATTCCCGTCCGAATCCGACCATGATCCCCAACGAAAGCAACATCATGAGCCAAGCCTTACCCGGAAAGTCCCAACCATGGCTCATACCCAGAACGGACAACGGCACGGCCAGGAGCCAGGCTCCGACCACCCGTGTCTTCAGATTCTTATAGGCCTTTTTCTGCTGCGCCGCCTGCTCCTTAAACGGATCGGCCGCCTCTAAAATAAGCGTATAGCCCATGTCGGCCACCGCTTTTTGAAAGGCCGGCAAATCCATTTCCGCCATCTCATAAGTCAGATTCAGCGTGCTGTCGGCGAAATTGACCCGGGCGGCGGTCACGCCCGGATAGCCGGCGGCCATCTTCTCCACGCGTTGCGCACAGCCGGCGCAATGCAACCCCAAAAGCGGATATACGGTCTGTTGTTTCATGGTATTTCACAATTTCAGGCACGAATGCCGACGGTCGCATCCCAAGACCGGTCCGCGCATGCCTATCGGTTGAACGCTAAAATTCTTAGTGCAAATATAATATATATCACAACCGCAAATATAGCGGAAACGGCCTGCAACCCGGTTGCAGAGCCAACGGTCATCCGTGGCGGCCGGCATCATTCCCTGCGGACACAAGGCGGTACAACGCCGCGGCGCCTCAACGCCCGTCCATCAGACGCGCCACAGCCTCATCGAAACGGCGCGCGCTCTCGTCCCAAGAAAATTTTTCCCGCTGCCGGCGGCCGCGCGCGATCAGTTCGGCGCGGTAAGCCGCATCGCCGGCCACACGCGCCATGCCGGCGCTTATCGCCTCCACGTCGTAAGGATCGACATAGCAGGCCGCCTCACCGCCCACCTCGGGCAACGACGTCACATTCGACGTAATGACGGCCGTTTCGGCCGCAAACGCCTCCACGACCGGTATGCCGAAACCCTCGAATATGGAGACGTAAACCAAGGCTTCCGACGCGGCCACAAGCCCGTTCAACGCTTCCGGTTCCACCCGGCCGAGCCACAGGATATCCTGTTTATGCGCCAGCGTGGCGTAAGCCTTTTCCATCCGGCGGTCGCGCCACATCGGCGTTCCGACCATGACGAAGCGGTGCGGCGCCCCGGTCGCCGCCTTGAAGCGGTCGAACGCCTGCAACATGCGCCAGACGTTCTTGCGACGGTGTATCGATCCCACATAGATGAAATACGGCCGACCGCCACTCACATTCTCCCGCACGACGGCTTTCTCCGCCTCCGTCAGCGGATGATAGGAAGCCAGCGCGGCATTGTAAACCACCGTTATTTTGTCGGCCGCCACCCCGTAACAGGCGGCCAAGTCGGCCCGGCTGAAATCCGATACCGTACACAGCAAGTCCGCCCGACACGCGAAACGCGGCATGAAATACCGGTAATACCGACGGTGCGACCACCGCATGCCGCCGGCTATATGTTCAAACCCCAAATCGTGAATGACATCCACGCAAGGCATCGGGCGACCGTCGCGCCGCCGCGCATGCAACGGCATACAGCCGTCGGTGGAGACAAACAAATCGATATCCCGCCGCTTGAGAAACCGCGTCACGCTGTATTCGAAGAACCAATACCATAACAACGGATGCCGCGCCGGCGGAAACAAGACGACCGGCACCACATTGCCGGCGAACAGAAAAGCCTGGTCCGGCTCACGGTCGAACAGAAAATAAAACGTATGCTCGGGATGCGCGCAGACCCAACGGCGCAATATCTCGTGCGTAAACCAGCCGATGCCTTCCAAGCGGTTGGCCAGCAACAGCCGCGTATTGACCGCTATCCTCATGAATCTATCCGCCTATCGGACGTTTTTCGGTTTACGAATGCCCTTGAACTTACGGAATCTCAAAGAAATAACACCGAAGAAAGCCTCTTTGAAAATCTTTTTGCTCATTTTGGACGTCCCTTCCCGGCGGTCGGTAAAGACAATCGACACTTCCCGCACGTCATATCCCAACCGATAGGCGGTGTATTTCATCTCTATCTGGAACGCATAGCCTACGAAACGGATATCGTCCAAATCCATAGCCTCCAACAGACTGCGGCGGTAGCAGACAAAGCCGGCCGTGGCGTCGCCTATCTTCATGCCCGTCACGAAACGGACGTAAGCCGAAGCGTAGTACGACATCAAAACGCGCCCGATCGGCCAGTTCACGACATTGACCACATGGTTGACATAACGTGAGCCGACAGTCAAATCCGCCCCTTTCTCCGCACACGATTCATAGAGCCTCAACAAATCGTCCGGATTGTGCGAGAAGTCGGCGTCCATCTCCACGACATAATCGTAATGACGTTGCAACGCCCATTTGAAACCGTGGATGTAGGCCGTTCCCAACCCCAGTTTTCCCGTGCGTTCCTCCATAAACAGGCGGTCGGGAAATTCGGTAAGCAGACGCCGCACGATAGCCGCCGTACCATCCGGCGAATTGTCTTCCACTACAAGGATATCGAAAGCTTTCGGCAAAGAAAACACCTTGCGGATGATTTTCTCTATATTCTCTTTCTCGTTGTAAGTGGGAATTATAACCAATGTGTCGTTCATCTGTCCTACCTTTTAATTCATATTCATGCACGTCGAAACAAAACCGACCGCAAACCATCGGGCCGGCGGTCGGTATAATAACTAAGAACCAAAATTGTCGTAACGTATCATTTCAGGCGGCACGCCCAAATCGTCCAACATCTTGACCACGGCGTTCGTCATGGCGGGAGGCCCGCACAAGTAGTATTCGATTTCGTCGGGTTCGGGATGATTCTTAAGATATTGGTCGAATATCACCTGATGGATGAAACCGGTCGGTCCCGTCCAGTTGTCGCCCGGCTGCGGGTCGGACAAAGCGACATGGAACTCGAAATTCGGATTTTCACGCTTGATTTCCTCGAAGTCCTCCATATAGAACAATTCCTTGACCGAACGGCCGCCATACCAGAACGTAGCCTTACGTTTGGTGTGCTGCGTCTTGAACTGGTCGAAGATATGCGAACGCATCGGCGCCATACCGGCACCGCCGCCGATAAACATCATCTCACGCTGCGTATCCTGTACGAAAAATTCGCCATAAGGGCCGGAAATCGTAATCTTGTCGCCCGGTTTGAGCGAATAAATATAAGACGAGCAAATACCCGGATTGACCTTGGCCCATTGGCCGGTCTTACGGTCGAAAGGCGGCGTGGCGATACGGACGTTGAGCATGATGCGGTCGCCCTCGGCCGGGTGGTTGGCCATGGAGTAGGCCCGGAAGCAGGGTTCGGGATTCTTCATCGTCAGATCCCACATCTTCATCTTGTCCCACTCGCTTCTGTAGGGCTCGTCCACCTGAATGTCCTTGTAATTGACCGTACAGGCCGGCACATCAATCTGAATATAACCGCCGGAACGGAAATTCAACTGCTCGCCGGCCGGCAATTTAACTATGAATTCGCGGATGAACGTCGCCACGTTGCGGCTGCTGACCACCTCGCACTCCCATTTCCGGATGCCGAACACGGCCGCCGGCACCTGGATTTTCATGTCGTTGCGGACCTTGACCTGGCAAGCCAAACGCCAGTGATTGTTCTGTTCCTTGCGCGTAAAGAAGTTCTGTTCGGACGGTAAAATACTGCCGCCGCCTTCGGGCACCTGCACGCGACACAAACCGCAACTGCCTTTGCCGCCGCAGGCCGACGGCAAAAATATCTTTTGGGCGGCCAAGGTTGACAGCAACGAGTTGCCCATTTCCACTTCGAGGTCCTTTTCGCCGTTGATTTCGACATGAACCTTACCCTGCGGCACCAATCGTTTGCGCGCATACAACAACAGACTGACCAGTAACAGGATGACGACCAAAAAAACGGCTACCGCAGTCAATATGACAATGCTTGACGACATATCTGTTTTTTTCTTTTAATCCGACACTACTATAACTTGATTCCCAAAAAGCACATGAACGAAATGCCCATGAGCCCCGTCACGATAAACGCGATGCCCAAGCCTTTCAACGGGGCCGGCACATGCGAATACTTCAACTTCTCGCGGATGGCGGCGATGCCGACAATGGCCAGACACCAGCCGATCCCCGAACCCAACGCGAAAACGGATGCTTCGGCCAGACTCGCGTACTCGCGCTGTTGCATGAACAGCGATCCGCCCAAAATAGCGCAATTCACGGCTATCAACGGCAAAAAGATACCCAAGGACGAATACAGAGCCGGCGATACTTTTTCAATGATCATCTCCAACAACTGCACGATACAGGCCACCGTGGCGATGAACATGATCAAGGTCAGGAAACTTAAATCCACATCGGCCAAAGCCGGGCTCAACCACGACAGCGCGCCCGCTTCCAACAGATAACGGTTCATCAAATAATTCAAAGGCACCGTGATGAGCATGACGAACACCACCGACACGCCCAATCCGAAAGCGGTCTTCACGTTTTTGGAAACGGCCAAGTAAGAACACATCCCCAAAAAGTAGGCGAAGATCATGTTGTCGACGAAAATCGACCGAACGAATATATTGATCAGGTTTTCCATAGTCGCTTAAATCGCTTAGTTTTTCTCTATCAACTCTTTATTTCTGGCGCGTTGAATCCAGATAAACACGCCCACGAGTATGAGCGCCATAGGCGGCAGGATGAACAGGCCGTTGTTCGAATAACCGGCTTCGTACAGCCCGTCGGGGATAACCCGGTAGCCAAACAGCGTGCCCGAACCGAACAATTCGCGGAAAAACGCGATGAGCACGAGAATCAAGCCGTAGCCTACGCCATTGCCGACCCCGTCCAAAAACGAGGGCCAGGGTTTGTTGGCCATTGCAAAGGCTTCAAGCCGTCCCATGACGATACAATTCGTGATAATCAGGCTGACATAGACCGACAATTGCTTGCTCACGTCATACAAAAAGGCTTTCAGCACCTGATCCACAAGGATGACCAAGGCGGCGATGACCGTCAATTGCACGATAATCCGGATGCGGGGCGGTATCGTGTTCCGCAACAAAGAGATAATCAGATTCGCAAAAGCCGTGACGACCGTTACGGATATGGCCATGACCAAAGCCGGCTGCAACTGTACGGTGACGGCCAAAGCCGAACAGATGCCCAATACCTGTACGGTTATCGGGTTGTTGCCGCCCAAAGGCGTCGTTATCAATTTCAGATTCTTGGCCGAGAACCAAGCGTCCCTTTCCTGCTGTTGTTCCATAATAAGCTTCAATCCTTATTTTCGTTCAAGCGATTCCAATGTCATTTTCCCTTTATTCCGCCTCCTCAGGTTGTTCGGGCTGAGCCGGTTCGGACGGCTGTTCGGGCTGAACCGGTTGCGGCTCGGGTTGAGCCGGCGTCTCAGGCGTGACGGGTTGCGCCGGTTCGACCGGCTGTTCCGGTTGAACCGGTTGCGGTTCGGGCTCCTGTACCGGAACGGGGGGCGCGGCAGGCGCCGCCGTCGGTTCGACCGCAGGCTTGGCCGGTTGAGCCGGTTCTTCAGGCTGTTGCACCACGCGGCGCGGTTGAGCCACGGGTTCCTGCTTAGCCGGCTCCGGTTCTTCCGCCTTCAGGCTGTCGGCGGCCGCCAACGTGCTGTCGCCCTGCATGCGGTTGAAGAACGGAATATAATAGGTCAGACAATCGCGCAACATATCCGAAACGCTGGTACTCGTAATCGTACCGCCGGAAATGGCATCCACGGCATGAACGGGATCACCCTTATAATTCTTGACACCGCCTTTCTGTACCGTTATAGACGTAAACCGCTGCTGCGCGTCGAAAATCCGCTTGCCCGCAAACGGCTGTTGGAAAGCGTCTGTCGCTATTTCCGCGCCTAAACCCGGCGTTTCCCCCTGATGGCCGAACGAAGCGCCGACCACCGTATTCATATCGGGCGCCAACGTGATATACCCCCAAATCGGTCCCCACAAACCTTTGCCATATAACGGCACGATATAACCGTCCGTACCGTCCTTGCGGCAGACGAAAACCGGAAACGCACCGTGCTCGCCCGCTTCCAACGCATTCTTCATGCTGATGTCAAACGCCCGCGCGCCCGTGCCGTCGAGCAACGCGCCGTCCGAACCGTAACGCGCCAACACTTCGCCGGCCGTGTTTATCGTCAATTCCTCCCGAATGAAATCGGCATACAAGCCCTCGGCGTCTTCGGCCGTGGAAGCGATGCCGGCCGCTTTCAGGATATTCTGCATCGTCTCCACCCGGGCGTTCTTATCCTGAAAAGGTTTCAACAAGGTGGCGGCCAACGCCAGCAACGCGGCCACCGCTACCACCATTATCGTGGTATAAATGTAAATATACTTATTCGAGAACATACGGCAACGGGGAGTACCCCTCTCTATTTAATTTAGTTTTTTACCTCTTTAAGTTTCAAGCGGCGCTGACGGCGTTTGATATTGCGGTTCACGACCAGATAGTCGATGAGCGGCGCAAACGTATTCATAAACAGAATCGCCAGCATCATGCCTTCCGGATAAGCCGGATTGAACACGCGGATCAACACGGCCAAGACCCCGATCAGGAAACCGTAAATCACTTTACCCCAATTCGTCTGAGCCGACGTTACCGGATCGGTCGCCATGAACACGGCGCCGAACAGGAAACCGCCCATGAGCAACTGATGCCAAGGCGTAGCCACCGTCGCACCGGCCGCATGGGCCACCAACCCCATCGTCAGTCCCCCCAAAACGACGGAAAGCATGACGCGCAGGCTACCGATTCCCGTCCACAACAAAATGACGGCGCCGATCAGAATGCACAACTTGGACGTCTCGCCCACCGCACCGGGAATGAAGCCGAAAAACAACTGTCCCAAATCAGGCAGATTGGCCGCCTGTCCCTGCGATACGGTCGCCAAAGCCGTCGGCCCGGAAGCCGCATCGGCCACCCATACCTCGTCGCCCGACATGTGCGCCGGATAGGCAAAAAACAGGAAGGCACGCGCCAACAGCGCCGGATTCCAGATATTCATGCCGGTACCGCCGAAAACCTCCTTGCCGATCACCACAGCGAAAGCCGTCGCCACGGCCAGCATCCAAAGCGGCACATCGGGCGGGCAAATCAACGGAATCAGAAAACCCGAAACCAAAAAGCCCTCGTTCACATCATGACCGCGGTACTGGGCGAAAATAAATTCGATGCCCAAGCCGACCACATAACTCACAATCAGCATCGGCAACACTTTCGTGCAACCGAACCAAAACGTGGGCCAAAACGCGGCCGTCTCGCCCAACGCACTGTAGTGCATGAGCCCCACATTATACGTCCCAAACAAAAAGCAGGGCATCAAAGCGAATACGACCATAATCATCGTACGCTTCATGTCCAAACCGTCCCGCACATGGGCGCCCTTGACCGTCACCGTATTCGGCACATACAAAAATGTCTCGAACGCATCGAACGTGGAGTGCAAAAACGCGAATTTGCCTCCTTTTTCGAATTGCGGCTTAATCCGATCCAAAAATTTTCTCAACATAATATGCGTATTGGGTTATCCCCTTTTGATTCTTATTCTGTTTATCGTCCCGGCGGCTATTCGCTCATTTCCTTACGTACCAACTCCAACCCGTCCTTGATAATCTGCTGGATATCGGTCTTGGAAGCATCAATGTATTCGCAAAGCGCAAAGTCTTCGGGCGACACCTCGTAAATCCCCAGATTCTCCATCGCCTCGATGTCCTGCGTCATACAGGCTTTGAGCAACTGCATCGGGTAGATGTCCATCGGCAACACTTTCTCGAACTCACCCGTCAGCACGAACGCCCGCTTGCCGCCGTTCACGTTCGTGTCAATGCGGTAGGCGCGTTGCGGAAACAGCCAGGAGAAAAACGTCTTGGAAAAACTGAACATATTCAAACCCAACGTCATCCATCCCATAAAACGGTAACGGTCGCCCTCCGGTATCACGGAGAACAAGTGGTCGTAAGCGCCCAAATAACCCTGCCCCGAAATCTTCGTACCCGTCAGCACGTTGCCGCTGATAACGCGGATGCCGGCCGTATGACGGTTGTCCTCGCCATTCATGACTTCCAAACCGCGTTCCATGCCTTTTACATTGTCTTGCAGGAAATAGCGGACCGAAACCCCGGCCAACACCTTGTGATAACTCGTCCGGATGATTTCCGAACCGGCCAAAGCGATGATTTTGGTCGCGTCGTAATGCCCTTTGAGGAACAGGCGGCCGATAACCATGACATCCTGCGGATGGACGTACCAAACCTCCTCGCCCTTGTTGATCGGCGCGATATGGTGAATTTGGATGCCGACGTTGCCGCACGGATGCGGGCCTTCGAAATAATGCTGTTCGACCCGTTTGCATTCGGTGAACGCCACGGCGTTGTTCTTGTGTACGTGCAAACCCAGATGAACCTTGCCGGCCGTCAGCGTACGCAACACGTCCACGCCGGCCTGAAAATCCTCCTCGCGGCCATGCGCCAGCATATCCATGTCCGGTGCCAAAGGCGCGGTATCGAAACAGGAAATGAAAATGTCGCGGGGCATACGGTCGGGATTGGCGATTGTATCGTAAGGACGGCGACGGATATAGGGCCACAAACCGGCATTCAGCAACTGGCCGACAGCCGTCTCGCGTTGCGCCGCCCCCCAAGTGGCCAAATCGGCGGCCGTATAAGCCGCAAATTCCTCGTATGCAATTTCCTTATCGGCCTTGATGCGGATTTCCTCTATACGGCGTTTGGGACCGTAAACGATTTTTTCCACCGTGCCGCTTACCGGCGACGTCACTTTGACGGCGTCCCGGTTCTTGTCATAGAACAAAGGCGTACCGGCCTTGACCGTACTGCCCTCCTCCACCAACAATTTGGGACGCATATCCCAAAAATCGACCGGTTTTACGGCGTAATCCTCGTAGAAAAATGCAGGGGCACGCAAAGAACCGTCGGCCACGCCTTGTATGCGTATGTCTAAGCCTTTCCGCAACTTAATCACCTTATTCATCTGAAAATCGCTTAAAAATGACTGCAAAGGTAGGCTTTTTTGCCCAAAGTGTCAAATTGCCTTTTCTTTGTCCGCAAAGACAAGGCAATGCCATAACGGATAAAAGCCTATTGCGGATTTTGGCTGGCGCACGATTTGCGGAGAATCCTATTGCGATTTATTTGGCGGGAACGGATTAGAACAACGAGGTTACGTTGTTGGCGAACAGGCGTACCGATATGGCCAACAGGATGATGCCGAAAAATTTACGCATGATATAGATGCCTCCTTGTCCAATGATTTTCTCCACCTTATCGACATAGCGGATCACGACATAGACGATAATCATATTCAGTACCAACGCTATCAGGATGTTCAGCAGATTGTATTCCGCCCTGAGCGACAAGAGCGTCGTCAGCGTACCGGCACCGGCAATCAGCGGAAAAACGAGCGGCACAATCGTAGCCACCCCACGCGGACCGTCGTTGCGGAACACCTCTATGCCGAACGTCATTTCCACAGCCAGCACGAAAATGACGAGCGAACCGGCCACGGCGAACGAAGATACGTCTATGCCGAAGAGACCGAGCATGGCTTCGCCCAAAAACAGGAAAGCCACGAGAATGGCCAACGAAATCAGAGCGGCCTGCCACGCGCTGACCCCGCCCCGGTTCTTATTCAAATCGACGATAATGGGAATGGAACCCGTAATGTCTATGACCGCGAACAGCACGACAAACGCGCTGGCTATCTCCGACAGACTGAAATGCAAAGCCATATCCAAAACTGTTTAATTAGCCATCGCCATCTTGATGCCGTCAATGACCATATTGGTTCCCAAAATCGCGACAATCAAGCCCATGAGCTTACTCAACACCAAAATGATGTCCTTGCCCAAAAAACGGTAGATGTAGCGGCTGAAACTAAACGCGAAATACGTCAGCCCTAGCACAAAGGCCAGGATGAGCACGATTTCCAGAATGTACCAATAGTTATGACCGGCCGCATAGTTCATGGCCGCCACAATCGTTCCCGGCCCGGCCAGCATCGGAATCGCGAGCGGCGAAATGGCGACGCTCTCGTCGAAGTCGGGAGTTGGCGCAGGCGTTCCGCCCGGACCGGACATGTTCTGAATCGTGGACTTCTTGGACTGCAAGAGTTCGAACCCCACGTAAAACAGCAACAGCCCGCCCGTAATCTTGAAAGCCGGAATCGTGATGCCGAAGAAATCGAAAATGTATTTCCCCATCAAGACGAAAGCCAACACAATGAAAAACGCCGTGAGCGTAGCCGTCTTGGCGATTTTCCGACAACTCGCCTCGGAGGCGCCGCTCGTCACGCCCATGAAGATGGGCACATTCGCTATCGGATTGATGATGGCGAACAAACTCGCAAACACCGACAACCCGAACACAAACAAATCGTGCATAACTTCCCGAACCGCCTATTTGTACTCCGCAATGATATCCTTGACCTGATCGGGCGTCAGACGGCCATAGACCTTCTCACCCACCATGGCCACGGGCGCCAGACCGCAAGCCCCTACGCAACGTAAACAGTTAAGCGAGAACTTGCCGTCCGCCGTCGTCTCTCCCACGTTTATTTTCAGTTGCCGTTTGAATTCGTCCAGCACCTTTTCCGCGCCCCGAACGTAGCAGGCCGTTCCCATACAGATGGAAATCGGATGTTCGCCCTTGGGCACCATCGAGAAAAACGAATAGAACGTCACGATGCCATAGACGTGCGCCACCGGCATGTTCAACTCGTGCGCCACGACTTCCTGCACGGCTTCCGGCAAATAGCCGAACGCGCCCTGCACTTTGTGCAACACATTGATTACTTCACCCTTGTCATTATTATAAGCTTGGCAAATTTCACGGATTGCATTCACCTTGCTCTCCGACAACGTGATCCTTTTCATATGTCTTTTTTAATAATGTCTCTTATTCCATTCAAAACCAAAGGCCTGTCTTTTCCGTCCCGCGTCCGGCCCGACGGCCGTCCGCGAGACAGGCCGGATTGCGAACGTCGCCGACCGGCAAGCCCCTATTCTTCTACCTTTTATATTATATCGCTTCAATCGTATCGCTGTGATCGAAATAACGCGTATGCAACAGATGATGCGCCTTTTCGCTCATCGGATGCCGCAGAAATTCCTCATACAACCGTTTGACGTATTCGTTTTCGTGCGACTTGCGCAAGGCCTTGCCCTCGTCCTCGCGGTAAATGGCTTTGGCCCGCGCCTCGAGTATGGCCGCATTGCCGTGATGGTAAGGCTGACCGCCGCCGCCAATGCAACCGCCCGGACAGGCCATGACCTCTATCGCATGCAAGTCCAATTCGTTGTGACGCACCGCATCCAACAACTGACGCGCATGTCCCAAACCGTGCGCAATGCCGATGCGGATCGGCGTGCCGTCGAAATCGACGGTCGCCACCCGGACGCCGTCCATGCCGCGCAAAGCCTCGAATTCCACTTTGCCGAGCGTCTTACCCGTAAACAATTCGTAGGCCGTTCGCGTGGCCGCCTCAATAACGCCGCCCGTCACGCCGAAGATGACGGCCGCCCCGGTGGATTCGCCGAGCGGATGGTCGAAATCCTCTTCCGGCAGATCGGCGAAATCGATGTTCGACTGCTTGATCAAATGGGCCAACTCACGCGTCGAAATCGCGATATCGACGTCCGGCACGCCGTCGGTCTTGAATTCCTCGCGCTGGCATTCGTACTTCTTGGCCAGACACGGCATGACCGAAACCACGACGAGATCCTCGCGCTTGACGCCTATCTTGTCGGCGAAATACGTCTTGGCAATGGCGCCGAACATCTGCTGGGGCGACTTGGCCGAAGACGGCACGTCCAGCATGTCGGGATAATTGTATTCGAAAAAATTGACCCAAGCTGGGCAACAGGAAGTCAGAATCGGCAGTTTGACCGACTTGTCGCCGTTCATAAAGGCCGAAAGCCGTCCCAAAAGTTCGCTGCCCTCCTCCATAATCGTCAGGTCGGCCGCGAAATCGGTGTCGAAAACGCGGTCGAAGCCCAAGGCCCGCAAGGCGGCAGCCAACTTGCCCGTCACAATCGTGCCGGGAGCCATGCCGAATTCCTCGCCCAAGGCCACGCGCACAGCCGGCGCCGTCTGCACGACGACCGTCTTGGTCGGGTCAGCCAGGGCCGCGATAACGCGCGCCGTATGATCCACTTCCGTCAGCGCGCCCGTCGGACAGGCCGTGACGCACTGCCCGCAGAACGTGCAGGGCGACTTTTCCAAATCCATTTCAAAGGCCGGCGAAACCACGGCGTTGAACCCCCGGTTCACGGCAGAAAGCGCGCCCACGGTCTGCACCTCGTTGCACATCGTCTCGCAACGGCGGCACATGACGCATTTATCGACGTCGCGCACGATAGAGGGCGACAGATCCTTGCGGTAATGCGACTGTTCGCCTTGATAGGCGATTTCGCGCACACCCAGTTTCTGCGCCAGCGTCTGCAATTCGCAATGCCCCGACTTGGCGCAGACGAGGCAGTCGGCCGGATGGTCGGACAACAGAAGTTCCACGACGGTACGGCGCGCGTTGAGCACACGCATGCTGTGCGTGCGCACGACCATGCCCTCCTCGCAGTTCGTGGAGCAGGCCGGCGCCAGATTGCGGCGTTCCTCCACCTCCACGACGCAGACGCGGCAACCGCCTGGTTTGTTCTCTATATCGAGGTTTTCGAGATGATAATAGCAAAGCGTCGGAATTTCTATCCCCAACTGCTTGGCGGCCTGCAAAATCGTCGTTCCCTTTGCTACGCCGATTTCACGATTGTCTATGGTTAAATTTACGGTCTCCATGCTTACTTGATTGAAATGGCGTTAAACTTACATTTTTCGATACAGGCCCCGCACTTGATGCAAACGTCCTGATTGATTTTGTGCGGCTGTTTCTTCTCGCCTTCAATGGCACCCACCGGACAGTTCCGCGCACAGGCCGTACAGCCCACGCAGTTTTCCGGATCAATCTCGTAACGCATGAGCGCGCGGCACTGCCCCGCCCGGCATTTCGACTCGGTGACGTGCTCCATGTATTCGTCCCAAAAGTTGTTGAGCGTGGAGAGCACCGGGTTGGGCGACGTCTGCCCCAGGCCGCACAAAGCCGTGTCTTTGATGACCTGCGCCAGATTCTTGAGCCGGTAGAGATCGTCCGGCGTGCCCTTGCCTTTCGTAATCTTGTCCAAAATTTCGTACAGACGCTTGTTGCCGATACGGCAGGGCGTACATTTGCCGCAGGACTCCTCCACCGTAAAGTCGAGGTAGAACTTGGCCACCGACACCATGCAGTCGTCCTCGTCCATGACAATCATGCCGCCCGACCCCATCATGGAGCCGGCCGCGGTCAGACTTTCGTAATCTATCGGAATATCCAAATGCTTTTCGGTCAGACAGCCGCCCGACGGACCGCCGGTCTGGACGGCCTTGAATTGCTTGCCGCCCTTGATGCCGCCGCCGATCTCGAAGATGATCTCGCGCAGCGTGATGCCCATCGGCACCTCTATCAGCCCCACATTATTGATCTTGCCGGCCAACGCGAACACCTTGGTGCCTTTCGACTTTTCGGTACCGATGGCGGCGAACCATTCCGCCCCCTTGTTGATGATGACCGGAATATTGGCGAACGTCTCCACGTTATTGACGTTCGTCGGCTTGCCGAGGTAGCCGCTCACCGACGGGAAAGGCGGCTTGAGCGTCGGCTCGCCCCGCTTGCCCTCCATCGAATGGATCAGGGCCGTCTCCTCGCCGCAGACAAACGCGCCCGCACCGAAACGCAACTCTATATCGAAACAGAAGGCCGTACCGAACAGGTTATCGCCCAACAGACCGCATGCCCGCGCCTGATTGATGGCGTTCTGCAGGCGTTCGATGGCCAACGGGTACTCGGCACGGATATAGACAAGCCCTTTCGTCGCGCCGATGGCATAGCCGCAGATGGCCATGGCCTCGATGACCGAATGCGGGTCGCCCTCCATGATGGAACGGTCCATAAACGCGCCAGGATCGCCCTCGTCGGCATTGCAGACCACATACTTCTGATCGGCCTGCGACCTGGACGTGATTTCCCATTTGAGACCGGTCGGGAAGCCCGCGCCGCCACGGCCGCGCAAACCCGAACGCTTGACGATGTCCACGACTTCTTCCGGCCGCATGGCCGTCACGCATTTGCCCAAAGCCCCGTAGCCGTCGCAGGCGATGTATTCCTCTATGCGTTCCGGATCCAGAAAACCGCAGTTCCGAAGCGCGATCCGCTTCTGCTTGCGGTAGAAATCCATGTGTTTGGCATCGCTCACATGCGTGCGCGTACCCGGATCCTCATATAAAAGACGCGTTACCTTGCGACCGCCCACGATATGTTCGTTCACGATCTCGGCCGCGTCTTCGGGCTTGACCTGCGTGTAAAACGTATTGTCGGGCATGATTTTGACGATAGGCCCTTTCTCGCAGAAACCGAAGCAACCCGTCGTGACGACCTGCACCGTATCCTCCAGCCCCTTTTCCGTCAGCGCGTCTTTCAATCGCTCCACGATAAGCGCACTCTGCGAAGCCTTGCAGCCCGTACCGCCGCACACCAAAACGGTACAAGCCGATACGCCTTCGGACGAAGGGGCGTCTCCTCCCCCCGCGGGTTGCCCGGCGTTCTCGCCCGCTACGCGCAACCGCACTTTTGCGCCGGCCGTTTCCCTGATTTGGCGCAAATCATCCAACGAGTTGATTTTATCCATAGTTAAGTCCTTTAAAACAACATTTGAAACAATAATTTACAAATATAGAAATTTTTCCCTTACGCGCAAGGGACGCGCGGAGAAATTTATAATCCCGCTTTTGAACAAAGACCTACGGGAATAGGGAATCCGCGAGCGACAGGCCATTGTGAGCCGAACCGCCGAAAGAAATGCGGAAATGGTGTAGCGTGGCTTACCGACGACGGGGCCCACGGGATTCAAACAGGTGGACCGGATAGCTTACCGACGGTAACCATGGACGTTTTCATGCAGACGAGACCGGTCTTGTTACCGGCGGCGGGCGCGTTGCAGCACCTTGATGCTGTGTCCGACGCCCATGCCGAAGCAGACACAGGCCAAACCGCCCACGGCATAGAACACTCCTTTGACCCAAGGGGCCGACAAGTCGATGCGGTCGCGGCAAACGAAATAGCCTACATATAATAAAGCTACGAGCGCGAGGCCGGAGAGGCTCCAGCCCAATCCCGACTTAGGGTTACCCTTGGACGAGGGCGCGCCCGCCGATGCGCCGGACGCGCCTGACGCGGAGGACGCACCGGCCGCTTGCCGACGCGCCGGCTTTTTCGTATTAGCGGATTTCATCAATGAACTCATTTGGTCAATATATTTGCAAGCGCGATTGAATCAACCGCAGTTGCAAATATAGACATTTAAAAAGACGTCGTGCAAATCCGGGCCTACAGATCCGCAGCAGGCCGAAGCCCGCCGCGAACAGCAAACCTAAAACCCATAGATTAAGAAAACAGGAATGACGAATGGTTTCGTTTATTCAGTGATAGTGCGGACGGCACGGACACGCAATCCATGATCATCGCATGACCATCCTTGATAACAATCTGCACTTGACTCAAAATTAACCAATTGATGAAAATCATCATAACCTTCTCTTGGTGATACTGACCAATATGTATCTTGCATAAATCCACCTACTTCGGATTTCCGATCACATAATTCCACCAATTCCAATTCTGTCGGTAATCTCCAATCCGTATAACCGCCTTCCGTTAATTGTTCACATGCAGATTTTGCGTCATGCCAAGTGTATTCTTCTAATGGCATATCATGTTTCAGTACCATCAGACCCAATTCCGGAATCGTAACATAGTTTTTCCCCACCGCTTTCACTTTAAGTTGCTTGCTGCCGTCATTTGACGTGATGGGCATTGTGGTAACATTGTCACCTCCTTTCAGTTTGTCCCGATCTATCGTAAGGCCGACAGCCTGCGTCGCCCCCGCTTCCAACGTGCCACTGGATCTACGGATAGCCACAATCCAGTCAACCGTATTCGCAATCTGCCACTGCAAGGTCTCCGTACCGTCGTTAAAGATATTGAATGAACGCATCACATCATCTTCGCCCGCTCCGAAATCCAACTCATCTATATCTTCCTGTTTGTCGTTGACGATTCGCAAGGCCGGCGGCAGTTTCTCCAGCTGCACGTCCCCCCTGGCCATCTGTTCGGACTTAATGACAATCTCGTTGCTGAGCAAGTCGGCATAGCCGGTCTTCGTGATGTAGAGTTTATATTTGCCGGGGGCTATTTCGTTGAAACCATATTGCCCGTCCGTACCCGTCACGGTCTTCAGACCGACGGGTTGCAACTCCACGCCCGCCGTCTTGATCGGTTCGCCCGTGGCATTGTCGGTCACCACGCCGTGCAACTCGCCCGGCAGTTCAATCTTGTCCTTGCATCCCGTAAACACGCCGGACATCAGGCACAGGAGCAAGCCCATGCCGCAAACTAAACTTTTTTCATATCGAATAATTTTTATTTAATTCCAATCTGCCATTCCGGTTCGCAGCGGAAGTTCCTCCGCTCCTCAAACCGGCCTCTAATATACTATATATATGAAGAGTGCAAATCCGCACGGGTAACGCTCCGTTACTTGCGATGCCCGAGGCTGCGGGGGAAGCGTTGATGAGACATATCTTTCGCCGAATATCACAACCGGATGATTTTGGCGGATTTTTCGGCATAACCGGGCATGCTTTCCCCAACACCGGCCCCGATATAGGTGGGGTCGCAACAAAAATACTTGCCGTCATCAAGTTGAAAATAAGCGCCGGACACTTCCCCGTTAAAACGGTTGGCCGTGGAGAGGTGGTTGTCGTATTCGACCAGCACCGCTTCAAGCCCCAAAAGATCGGCCGACAAAATGGAAAGCAAAATGGCCCGGTCTTCGCAATCGGTATAGGGGTAAAAAAAGGTTTCGTCGCCAAAAAGCGGCCGTTCGTAACCGAACTGTTCGCCGTCGGTCTGATATTCAAAGCCATCCTGAATAAAGTGCAGCAGAAAGTTTACCGCTTCGACCTCGCTTTTTCCATCGAGTTCTTTGCGCAAAAGCGGATAAAGCGCGTATTTGATCTCGCGGCTGAGCGAAGTGCGCACATAGTAATCCCATTGACCGGTACGCGGCAAGGCGTTGTAATTTTGAAATTTATAAACACGTCACTATGAAACGCGCTGTACTATCGCCCAATACGTTTTCCGAGCCAGTTGTTATCGGAACGCAGACCGAGGTTGTGCCTGTTGATGAGCCTATCGACTTGAAAGGCACGAAAGAGAGGATAAAAGAGCGGGATGAAAACGACTGCAAGGAGCGTATAGCCGCCATCGGCTTGGGCATCAAGTCCCTGCGCGTCCACCGGGGCTATTCGAGCGCGGAGATTTTCGCTTACGAGCACGACCTGAACCGGGTCAGTTACTGGCGCATGGAAAAGGGCAGCAACATCACGCTCAAGTCGTTGATCCGCATCTTAGACATACACAAGGTTTCGCTCAAAGAGTTCTTTCAAGATTTCGACTGAGGAAGGCGGCTGCGGATGATTGCCGGCGCCTGAAGACGGCTGGCCGTGGTGGTTCGTTCCGCGTCAAGCGACAGCGAGTGCGGTTTGCCGCATGCGCCCGAAGACGGCTGGCCATGATGGTTCGCTCCGCGTCAAGCGACAACAAGTGCGGTTTGCCGCATGTGCCTGAAGACGGCTGGCCGTGGTGGTTCGCTCCGCGTCAAGCGACAGCGAGTGCGGTTTTGACGCATGTGCCCGAAGACGGCGGTGGCTGCGCCTACGCTCTCGGTGACCGTTTCGCATGAATCCAAGGGGCAGACTCGTCCGCGGATGTAATGATGTAGTGAAACGAAATTACGCCAAATTAGGAAATGAAATTCCGCCAAATTAGGAAATGAAATTCCGCCAAATTAGGAAATACTGTTTCAAATACTTAATTTTGCATGTCATTTACAATACAATATGAATTATAAGAAACGCATAGCCGACACGCTTCTTTCTTATCGTCTTGAAGAAGTCGGCGCCGTCCTAATTGAAGGCCCAAAATGGTGTGGCAAAACGACAACGGCCGAACAACAGGCCCATAGTTCGCTCTATATGGCCGATCCTGAAAATCAAGCACACTATCTGAGATTGGCCAAACTGAATATTAAGGCGTTACTGACCGGAGAAAGCCCCCGCTTGATTGATGAATGGCAATTGGCACCGCAATTATGGGATGCCATCCGATTCGAAGTGGACCATCGCAAGACGGAAGGCCAATTCATCCTGACCGGCTCAGCCGTACCGGCATCGACCGAAAACATCCACCATAGCGGCACCGGTCGGTTCGCCTGGATTACCATGCGCCCCATGTCGCTGTGGGAATCGGGGGATTCTTCTGGAGAAATCAGTCTAAAAGCCTTATTTGAGAAACAAAACAACATGGTGGGCAACAACACGCTGTCGCTGGACGACATCGCTTTTCTTACCTGCCGCGGCGGCTGGCCAAACGCCTTGGAAAAAAATCGTCGCGCCGCCCTGCATCTGGCGTTCAACTACTACGATGCCGTCACAAAATCGGACATTTCCCGCGTGGATGCCACCAACCGCAATCCCGACACGGCCAAACGCCTCATGCGTTCTTATGCCCGTCATCAAGGGACACAGACCGGGGTCGGTAGTATTGCCAAAGATATGTCGCCTAACGAAACAGAAACGGTAAGCGACAAGACCGTACAGAATTATATAGGGGCACTGAAAAAGATCTTTGTCATTGAAGACATGCCGGCCTGGAATCCAAATCTGCGTAGCAAAACCGCCATACGTTCCAGCGACACACGGTATTTCACCGACCCCTCTATCGCAGTTGCGGCACTCGGTTTAGGACCACAAGATCTGATAAACGACCTAGAGACTTTCGGGCTTTTATTCGAAACGCTGTGTGTAAGAGACTTACGCGTTTATTCAGATGCTTTGGATGGCCAGGTCTATCACTATCGCGACAAAGCCGGTTTGGAATGCGACGCTGTGGTTCATCTCCGCAACGGAGCATACGGTTTAATAGAAATCAAACTTGGCGGCGACGATGCCATCGAATCTGCCGCCAAGACCCTGAAAACGTTGTCTGGAAAAATAGACTTCACCCGTATGAAGAATCCTGCTTTCTTAATGGTCTTGACGGCTGTAGGCCGTTTTGCCTATCAACGGGAAGACGAGGTTTGGGTCGTTCCGGTAAGTTGTCTCAAAGACTGACAGAGTTCGGTTTGCCGCATATGGCCGTCCCTAAGAAAACTGCATTTTATCGGAGTTTACTATTGATAAAATTGCATTTTATCGGAGTTTGTGATATATTTGCATCTTGAAAACAACGTTTTCGTTAAGCCAAATGAGCCATGCCAAACTTGTTTGAGCATGGCCATGGCGAGAAAAGGTGCCTTAAAAAGGAATATATTATGAATTCCGAGACGCTATACAGGGTTGTCCTTGATCAGCAGGACGAATTGGCCATACTTTCCGGAAAGGATTTCGTGCATAGAAACGAGACCGAACTCATTTCGCCCGACAGCAAGCTGGCGCAGGTGGTTATCGGCGTGCGACGGAGCGGTAAATCCACGCTCTGCCACATGGCCTTGCGCAAAGCCGGCGTCAAATACGGCTATGTGAATTTTGACGACGACCGCTTGGGGAAACTCAAGATTGAAGACTTGAATCTTGTATTGGAAGCGATTTACCGCGTGTATGGAAATGAGGTACAACATCTTTTCTTCGACGAGATCCAAAATGTGGAAGGCTGGCATCTGTTTGTAAACCGGCTGCTCCGGCAGGGGCTGCACCTCCTCATCACGGGCTCCAACGCCCGTCTGCTGAGTTCGGAACTATCCACGCACCTTACGGGACGCTACCACGAGATAAAGTTATATCCATTCTCTTTCAGGGAATTCTGTATAGCCAACGGCATAGATACGGACAAGCCGACCACCAAACATATCGCGCTACTGAAAAACACGCTGAACCGCTATCTTATAGAAGGCGGCTTCCCGGAGCTGGGCCGTTTGTCGCTACCGGAAAGACACACTTATGTAAGCGGTCTGATAGACACCATCGTGACCAAAGACATCGCGGCGCGTTTCCATATCCGCAACATCGCCGGCCTCAAGGTCTTGGCGCAACACCTGATCAATCATGCCGGTCAGTTCGTCAACTTGAACGAACTGACCGATACCCTCGGCATCGGCACGGACAAGACCATCCGCCTTTATCTCGACTATCTGACCCAGGCTTTCCTGATTCTGCCGCTGACGAAGTTTTCCTATAAAAGCGGCGACCGGTTGCGCAACAGCAAGGCCTATATCGTAGATACGGGCATATTGACCTACCGGCCGGACGTGCTGTCGCTGGAAAATCTCGGGTGGCGGCTCGAAAACGCGGTGTTGCTTGAACTGCAACGCAGAAACGCGCCCCTGCGCAGGGATGTGTTCTACTACCGCCCGACCTCCCGTTCCCGCGAGGTGGATTTTGTGGTGGCGGAACAGGGCCAGATTCGGGAACTCATCCAGGTTGCCTACGATATAAGCCAGCCCAAAACCCTGTCCCGGGAACTGACGGCCTTGGCCAAGGCCTCCGGCAAGACGGGATGCAAGCATCTGACACTCGTTGCGGGTTCGGAATCGAGAAAGGAAAAGGTGGGCGGCATCGAAGTTTCTATAGTTTCGGCCACCGAATGGCTGCTCGCCGACTCTGTCCAGTCTCCGGCTTGACGGCATGAGTCCTGCGGGGGATGTGCCTCGCCGCACCACGTGCCCGCTGCTGTTTGCTTGCCGCTGGAGATGTCTCGCCGTTAAGCCCGAAGTCCGGGAAACGGAATCCCGCTACCGCCCCGGATGTACCAGCACAAACGCGATGATATTGTGCTTGTTATAGTATAGCCTATGGTTTACTATCAGGGCAAGGATTGCCCGTCAAGGGGCGGCGGGGGGGCCGCAGGAACCGACAACCGACGGCTTAGGGCACACTAAGGTTTCCTAAAGCCGACGGCCTTGGCCGTTTGCGAATGGCCGTCCCGTGCGGCGGTTTGCCGGGGCGGGGCAAAGCATGGAGGTCTTGCTACGCGCCGCCCCGGTCGCCCTACACTTCTGTCACTGTTTATCGGATTCCGGCAGGGCATAATCTCCCCGTTAAGACGCGGCAACGTCTTCAAATGAACCGGATAAGCCAGACGGTGGCGGAAAACGACGGCTTGCTACAACCGACCGTTTCCGGCGACCTAACAGTTTAAACCGTTTGCGATAGGATGCCCCTTTCGGCAACAAGCCGACGTGAAAACCAGGCAGTCTCCACGCCGACTCGACCGTTGTGTTGTCAGACGGACGGCGCCGACAACGAGGATGGCGACGCTGAAACGGATGATGGAACGGATGACGCGCCTCCGCCCCCTCCGGCCACCACGCTGTCAGCGGCGGCTCCCCCAACCTGAGGCTGTTCCGCCGCCACAGCCGCCTCGTCGCTCCGAGAAGCAATGACCGCAGCCGCCCGATCACCGGACTTTTCAACCCGACACGCACTTGCCGCCGTAGCCGCCGGCCGGCACTGTGCAACAGACGTTCCCTCAACAACCGTTTTCACCGGATCACGTTCCGAGAAACCCGCCCCAATCCGCAACGCCTCTGTCCCGACCGCAACCGGCCGCGCGTAACCGCTTTTCGCCTCCGGTTCCCGCATCATCGGCACCTCTTCTTCCGCCATCGCCTCCAGAACAGTTTCCGACGTTCCTACCGCCACGGCCTCCAAACGATAATCCGCCCCATTGCCTTTCTTGGCCGGCATCCGCTTGCGCAACATACCGGCATCCCGCCGCAAGATCTGACGGAAGCCGGCATCCCGATGTGTGATGAGTTTGAACCCTACGCCGTGGATGTTAAGGATTTCGGAATACGTGTATTGAAAAAGCAACCGCCTCAACTTGGAGATATATACGTCCATGCTCCGGACGTTATAAATTTCCGTACTCTTCCAAACGGCCAAGAGTGCCTGGTCGCGTTCCAACACCTTGCCACGGCTCAGGCACAGAGCCAACAACAATTCCGACTCTTTAGTCGTCAGGCGTATATTGCAATTCTGGTTACAAAGCACCTGTCTGTCAGGGTCGAACCGTAGCTTCCCTAAATCAAAAACCCGATGGGTTTCCAGCGGACGAAAACGGAAGCGTTTTTCTATGGTCTTGATACGCAACACGATTTCTTCCATACTGCAGGGACGGACGATTACATCGTCGGCGCCGGCCTTGAAACAATCGATGCGCATGGTTTCCGAATCTTGTCGGGACGAAGCCATAAAGACGACCGGTATGTTGCTGACCTGTTCGCGTATGTGTTCCGCGAGCGCACATCCGTCCATGGACGGTAAATCCGGGTTGAGGATACAGAAGTTGTGTTGTCCTTTCACAATGCGTTGCCATGCGTCCCAACCGTCTGTCGATAAACTGACATGATATCCTTTATGTTCCAGATAAGATTGGAGAAACCGCCCCCAGTTGATGTCTTGTTCAACCAAAAGGATGGAGAGCGGTGCTTCAGGCGTCATACCGTTTGTCATAATACTAAGATTTAGTTAATAGAATGAATTAATTGCATAACAAAGTTAGGAAAAGCACGGCGAACCGCCTTGAAAAAATCCTTAAAAATGTATAAAATATGTTGATAACATTTAAAAATGAGCCGTAGAGAAATGTTATCGCGTTGCACCGGCCCTTTTTCCCGATCCGACGACGGCACACCGATGGACAAATACGCCTTAATGTTTCTTGCGGAGGAACCGGCGGTAGAGGGCGGCGCGGAGGCCGCCGGGCAGGTAGCGGCTGCCCACGCGCACGATGCGATTATAGACATAGCCCGGCCAGGAAATCAGGCCGTGGGCGCGCAGACTTTTCTGTATCATCTTTTCGGAGGCGACATAGACGCGGCCGCCGCGCCGCCGGTAGGTGTCGGGCGTCATGCGGAACAGATAGAGCACGTCCGGCAAGGAGGTCAAGCGCGCCCCGGCGGCGTACATCCGTATCCACAGGTCGTAGTCTTCCATAAACGGGCAGTGGCGGTAGCCGCCGGCGGCCTGTACGGCCGACTTGCGAAAGAAAACGGTCGGATGGTTGAGCGGCGAACGGAACTTGATGGTCGGATAGACGGCCGCCGGACAACGGCGTACGGCTGTCTGCGCGGCGGGGTCGTGCGCAAACTCGCCGACGGCACAGCCCACGACGTCCCACTGCGGCTCGGCCTCGATAAACGCCCACTGCCTTTCAAAGCGCTCCGGCAGGGCGATGTCGTCGCTGTCCATACGCGCCACCCATTCGTGGGTGCAATGCCCCAGGCCTTCGTTCAGGGCCGTGCCGAGCCCCCTGTTTTCGGGCAGGGGCACGCTAACCCAATTTGGAAAAATCTGCCGGTAATGCCGCAAGACGTCATGCAGTTCCGGTGTCAACGGGCCGTCCTCGACCAGCACGATTTCGGCCGGCAAGACGGTCTGACGCACCAGGACGCTTTCCAAGGCCTCGGCCAAACGGGATGCCTTTTCGCCGGCATAGACGGAAACGAGCAAGGAGAAAGGCCGTATCTGCGCCATAGTCTGATAGTCTGAACGTCCTAAACGGTTAATCAATTTAAACAGATGCCAAAAGTACCACCTTTTTCATGATTCCCCAAATATTTTCGAACGTTCCAAATATATCCCCGTTGATACAACCGGAAACAGCAGAACGAAAAAGGAAGCCCCTCTTTCGAAAGGCCTCCTTTTATCTATATCACAAAAACAAAACTCACTTTACCAATACCTTGAATCGGCCGACCGAGGTCGCCACGATATAGACACCGCCCCTGCTGACGGGTATGGCTTTGGTCTCGCCCTTGAATACACAGATGCCGGCTATGTCATAGACCTGCACCTGCCCCATGTCTTCCGACAGATAAATGACCCGGTCGCGGGCATAGACATAATACCGGGTGGTTTCCAAGGCCTCGTTCGCAACTTTTTCCTCGAAATTGGCCGTCAGTTCCATGTTTTCCGTCACCATGAACGTGTGGACGGCTTCCGTGCTGAACACCGCGCCCGACGCATCCGTCCAGTTCACGAACCGGTAGCCCTCTGCCGGCACGGCCGTTATCGTGACCTCCGAACCCTTTTCATACGTGCCGTCCCCCGTAATGGACACACGCCCCCAAGCCGCGTTGTTGGACGTAACACGCACCGTGACCGTTTCCACGCCCACCGGACGCGCCTCGAAATGCGCCGTCAAGTCCAAGTCTTCCATGACCGCGAACGTATGTTCGGCCTCGGTGCTGAACACCGCGCCCGACGCATCCGTCCAGTTCACGAACCGGTAGCCCTCTG
>CAJUFX010000003.1:223-3814 GCA_910586395.1 uncultured Bacteroidales bacterium | reverse complement strand
TTATCGTGACCTCCGAACCCTTTTCATACGTGCCGTCCCCCGTAATGGACACACGACCCCAGGCCGCGTTGTTGGACGAAACGCGCACCGTGACCGGATAAGCCTCGAAATGCGCCGTCAGCACAACATCCGACGTGATTGTAAACGTATGGCTGGCGGTTTCCGCAACCATCCGTCCGGAAGCATCCGTCCAATTCACGAAATAATAGCCCGCTTGCGGCACAGCCGTCACCGTGACCTCGCTGTCCTCTTCGTAGGTACCGCCCCCGCTCAAAACGCCGCCCGCTTCCGGGCTGCCGTTAAGCGCCACCATGTACCTCACGACTTCCGGCACATCGCCCTCAACCTTGATCCGCCACGTGAACGAGACCGTATCGGCCTCCTCGCCGCCTATCCGGTTCCGTAAACGGGGATTGCGCAACTCCAAGAAATACCGCCCGGCACGATGGAACGTAAATACACCGTCCTGCTCCGTGTACACCTTGGCCGACACGTCATTACCCGCCTGATTACGCAATTGCCATTGGGTCGCCGTACCGTCTATCTCCATTTCCGCACTCAAATCCCAAGCCGTCTCCGCCTGCAATTCAATGCTGTCCCATTGCGGCCCGAAAAAGCTGGAGTCTATCCAACTCTGTATCCTCCGATGACGATGATGCGGAATAATATGTTCTACCGCCGAGAGCGGAAAATGGTTGCCATCCACCCTTATATGGTATCCTAATGCCACCTCGTGTAGTTTCAAACTACGCAATCCATTATGCCGACATTCCAACCATTCCAATCTAGGCTGTTTACTCAAATCTAAAGAGTTCAATGGATTTCCGGAACAAACTATATTTGCCAATTTCACATTTCTACTCAAATCCAATTCATCCAACTGATTATTATCACAATACAGCATACTCAAATCTGTATTATGACTTAAATCCAACGTTTTCAATTGATTTCTTGAACACCATAAGGTCGTTAAATCAATATGTAACTGCACATCCAATGAGTTCAACTGATTATTATTACAAGACAATGCAATTATAGCCGAGTTCCGCGAAATATCTAATAAGGTCAACTGATTATCACTACAATCCAAAAACTGTAAAGTCTCATTCTGACTTATATCCAGTACTGACAATCCATTTTTACGACAATACAGGAGCAGTAAATTCTTATAACCTCCTACATCTATAACTTTTAAGTCATTTGCAGAACAATCCAACCTTATTATTCCGGCATGCAACCGCAGGGCTTCCCATGAACCGAATTGGTTGGCGGCACAATGCAAATCCGTTAAATTCGGATTCTGACTTATATCCAACGTTACCAACTGATTGCCGGAGCAATTCAAAAAACCCAATTTTGGAAAATCACGAATATCTATATTTTTTAATTGGTTATAAGAACAATCCAACGCGCTCAACTTCGCTGGAAATCGAAGCGCCTCCCATGAGTCAATTTGATTATGTGAGCAATACAATGCAAACAAAGCGTTATTGGTACTTACATCCAATGACGTCAAGCGATTGTTCGAACAATATAACAAACTCAAGTCCTGATTTTTACTCACATCCAATGCCGACAACCGATTATTGCGGCAATCCAAAGTGGTTAAAGCCGTATTTTTGCTTATATCCAACGAAGTCAATTGATTCTGACTGCAATCCAAAGAAGTTAGAGCTGTATTGGCATTTACATCCATTGAAGTCAATTGATTATTACTGCAATTCAAAGAAGTCAGGGCAATATTGGCCTTTACATCCAGTTCGGTCAAAACATTTCCCGAACAGTTAAAACTGGCCAAGGCGGTATATTGACTTATATCCAATGTCGCCAACTGGTTCGCCCCACAATTCAAACTCGTCAACGTTTGCGGAATTTTGACCCGTTCCCAATTACCGATAAGATTACCGGAACAATCCAAGGTCGTAAAGGCTTTATAATCACTTACCTCTATGCTCATCAAACGATTATTGGAACAATTCAAACTGCTTAACGAAATCGGCAGTTTGACATTTTCCAAATCCGCAATTTGATTATTGGAACAATTCAAAGTTGTCAAGGCCGTACAGCCACTCACATCCAACGATGACAACCGATTATTATTACACGATAAACTCGTCAATGCCGTACAACCACTTACATCCAATAATGACAATTGATTATTATAGCAATATAAACTCGTCAATGCCGTACAACCACTCACATCCAACGATGACAACTGATTATTGTTACACGATAAACTCGTCAACGAAGCCGGCAGATTGACATTTTCCCAATCCGCAATTAGGTTATTGGAACAATCCAATGTCGTCAAAGCCGTAGAACCACTCACATCCAACGATGACAACTGATTATTATTACACGATAAACTCGTCAACGAAACCGGCAGTTTGACATGTTCCCAATCAGCAATTTGATTATTGGAACAATTCAATGTTTTCAAGGCCGTACAACCACTCACATCCAACGATGACAACCGATTATTATTACACGACAAACTCGTCAACGAAGCCGGCAGTTTGACATTTTCCCAATCCGCAATTAGGTTATTGGAACAATCCAATGTCGTCAAGGCCGTATTTTTACTGACATCCAACGACGGCAACTGATTATTATAGCACCTTAACGAAGTCAAGGCCGTATTTTTACTGACATCCAAGGATGATAACTGATTATTATAGCACCTTAACGAAGTCAAGGCCGTACAGCCACTCACATCCAAACTAGATAAGGCATTATTATTACATTCCAAATTCGTCAAGGCCGCACAGCCACTCACATCCAAACTAGACAAGGCATTATTATCACATTCCAAATTCGTCAAGGCCGTACAGTCAGATAGAACCAACGAAGTCACCTTCTTGTTCGAACAATCCAAACTCGTTATCCGTGCCGCAGCCGTCTTGCCGGACACAACCACGGTATAACTCCCGACTTGGCCATACGTATGACTATAAGATTTTTCCGAGCCCGTCGCCGTTATCGTTTCCACGGCCGTTCCATCCCCCCAATCAATGGTAAATTGGGTATTTTTCGTACCCTGAAAATAGAAATAAGTCGAACCGGCATTGGGCTGCCACGTCATCCGAACGATATCGTTGGCGATGGCTTCCCCTACACTGCTCCCCAACAACAAGACCATCCAACTTAAGCACCATAGTTTGATTTTTTTCATAAGATTGAGTTTTGTTCCGATATTCATTATTTTTTACGGCAATACATTATAGCCGGTTTCCCATAGGCATTCCAAAAGCCCAAACGCAATTAACAAAAGTACAGACAATTTTCGATTTAGCCAAATTAACCGAAACGGCCGGAAGCCAACCGATACAAAAACACCCGACTTTTCATGATAGAAAGCCGGATGCTAAAAACTTAATTACCAATCAAATAAGTGGAGAATAAGGGATTCGAACCCTTGACCCCCAGCTTGCAAAGCTGGTGCTCTAGCCAACTGAGCTAATCCCCCGATTTAATGAGGTGCCAACAAAAACAAATTTTTGTTGGCCGAGTTTGAGGGGGAACATACGCGAAGCGGATAATCCCCCGATTTAATGAGGTGCCAACAAAAACAAATTTTTGTTGGCCGAGTTT
>CAJUFX010000003.1:0-123 GCA_910586395.1 uncultured Bacteroidales bacterium | reverse complement strand
GAGGGGGAACATACGCGAAGCGTGTCATCCCCTTATACAAAAAAACGACCGCTGGGGTCGTCTCTTATGTAGTCCTGAGCGGAGTTGAACCGCTGACCCCTACATTATCAGTGTAGTGCTCTG
>CAJUFX010000002.1:29597-331690 GCA_910586395.1 uncultured Bacteroidales bacterium | reverse complement strand
AGTCATGTTCTTCTATGTTTAGAACGGTAATTTCCGTGTCCTGTACCGTTATTTTCGCCATGTCCATCTGTGTTTATATGGGTTTGTATGATATTATACGTTTGTCCCCGGATTTTAACTTAAAAAAACGGCGGGTGCCGCGGTACGACAGGCCTGCAGGCCGATGTCCAGAGGCCGGTGCGGGGCATGGTTGCCGCAACGTCCTGCCGGAAATGCTTTGAATGGCGTTTGACACGATTTTTCATGATGTCATAAAACGGCCTGATAAAGCGGTATTTTGTGCCATTATATAAATAGGTAGTACTAATTCATTTTTTGGAAAACATTGGCAGAATATGTAATTTTACGGGCTTATAATGGGCTTTTATGCCTGCAATTATCTGTTTCTGTGTGGCGTGACGCCAATTTCGATTGGTGCCACATGTCCGCACGGGGACAGATTATAGGGTATTGGAGCATGTGTAGGTGGCTTTTGACACCCGTGTGCGCTGATGCCGAACCGATTGTGGGCGCCTGCGGCCGCGGCAAACGACAGCCCCTTTTCGCGGCGCTTTTGTGCGGCCGCCATTAAGAAAACTATGTAAACCAAGTAGTTTACTGGAATATACCGCAAACTCGCATAGAAAATTTGCAATGATACTGCGGTATAACAAACTGAAAATAAGTTAGATTATGAAAAACATACGCTTATTTACGAAGTGGCTCTGCAGTGTGATGACGCTGTTGCTGGCAGTGTTGCCAATAGAACGAGGAACGGCGCAGGATGTTCAAGAGAAGCATGAAATTGATGGTCAAGTCCTGATAAAAATTGAAAGTAAGAGTCTGACCTTACAAGAGGCACAGAGCCATATCCAAAAGAAAGATTCTATACCATTGGTTGTATCCTTGATTCTAAAAGGAGAATGGGTGGATGTTATTTCAAAAGGATTTCATGCATTCATAAACCAATCTTCATTCAGTTATGGTATAGCACAGTCAGCGGGCGATAATGTTCAAACACCAGCTCCCTTGTATGAGAGTAATCCTCCGGCTTGGATGCTGGCCGCTCGCTCAATGAATTGTGCAGATGGTGGTACAAGTCTTAGAGTTCCTATGTTTCAGCAAGGTATGTATGCAAATACTTTAGGTTGGGAAACCCAAGGCTGTCCTACATTTGCATATGGTTTAGGATATAGTGAAGGTACAACTTTCAATAATGGCTTGACACTTCAAACCGATGGAAGCGAATCTTACTATGAGATAAAATTATTTTCAATTTATTTCAAGCTAAAACGTTTAGAGACTGTTTATGTGCGTGGTATTGATGGAAACTATGGCACAGATCCTGATGGTTCACTATCCACAACAGCCATGACAACAGAATTGAATATTGTCAATTTCGATTCGAGAACTTATTGCTATTGGCCTGGATGTCCTAATCCGAGTTCTGCTGCAGATTGGACTGAAGCGCCAAAAGACTACTACGGCGGCGTCATCCCCGGCGGTATCTTCATCGAGCAGGTTCCGGAATTGACCCAATTCGAACCCTAAAATAAAAAATATAGCACTGATTCTCAATATGCCAATCACCTTTCAGAGCTCAAACACCGCTCTAAACTCCATGACCATCCCTATCCATTCACAAGTAATTCAAAATAAAATATAATCGGTAATTATTAAGTTATATTGACAAAATCATTTTTTAAACATTATTTATTTTTTATTATTTATTGCGATTATTAAAATAACTAAAAATTATTTCTTACTTTTTAACAAAATATGATTTTATATACTTATTATAATCATTTTATTTTTCACGATAAAAGTTCAACCTACCTCACAATTCCTATCCGGTAAAACGAGACAAGGGTATAGGAATAACTCCACAACGGCGCATGGAACCGGCAACGATACGAAATAGACGGCCGATAGTACAAAAAACATAAAACCATACAAAACTGACAGCATCCTGATTCTGACAAGCCATAAAGTCCGCCGCTCTGATGTCGCATGTCAAATACTGGCGGAAGACGCGTTATCAGGATTTCAGACAGCCTTCGTCGGCGAAACTGAAATAGACGTCATCGCTGATCCCTACTATCAGATGGTCGAGAATTTCCATATCCAGAAGTTTAGCCCCGGAAACAATCTGACGTGTAAGATTCATATCGGCCATGCTGGGCTTGAGTTGCCCGGAAGGATGGTTGTGACAGAGTACAATGGCCGAGGCTTGGTTATCTATGGCTATCTTGAAAATCTTCTTGGGATCGACCAATATTTTATCACGACCGCCTTCACTTATCAAAACCTTACGTATCACATGATTGCTACGCGTCAACAACAGTAATTGAAACATCTCGTAAGGACGGCGTACCATATCGGCACGCAATAGCCGGAACGCGTCGCGGCTGTTCGCAATTTTGCAACGCTCCGGCAACGGCACTTCCTGCATGCGCCGCCCCAACTCCAAAGCCGCCAAAATGCTGGCAGCCTTGGCTTCGCCTATGCCCTTGAACCTGCCGCTTAACTCCTTGGCCGACTTGCCGGCCATCACATGCAAATTGCCGCCGAATGCCGACAGAATTTGCCGCGCCAACTCCACGGCCGAAACACGTGTCGAGCCGGAACCTATCAGAATGGCCAAAAGTTCCGAATCGGTCAGAATGCCCGGGTGTCCGGCCAACATTTTCTCGCGCGGCCGGTCGGACGAAGCCCAACGCCGGATGGAAAAATGCGGCGCGACGCGCCCGACAGGATCCGCTATGTCCGCCGCTGCCATATCAGGAAATCCCCTTTGTAAGACCGTCCACGAGTTTGTTGCCCTTGAAAAACTCTTTGGCGATGACCCGCAACACCGTATAGAGCGGAATGGCGATGATCATGCCGCCGGGGCCCGTCAACGTGCCCGCAATAATGATGACGAAGAATATCTCCAACGGATGTGACTTGACGCTGTTGGAATAAATCAACGGCTGCAACACGAAATTGTCGATGAGATTCGCACCGGCAAAGACGATGACGACTTTGAGGATTATCCAGACGAGATCCATCGTAAACCCCACTTCCAAATGATTGATGACGGCAAAGACGGCCGCCAGCACCGCGCCTATGACGGGTCCCAGATACGGAATGACATCCAACACGCCGCCCATACAACCGTAAAGCACGGCATGGTCGATGCCGAACGCCCACAGACCGAGCGATAAAAATATCATCATACAGATGACCTCTATACTCAATCCAACGAAATAACGGGTCAGCAATTTTTCGGAAGAATGCAACACGTTTTCAGCGCGGTCCGTATATCTGTCCGGAATAAAGAGAAACAACATGTTCTTGAAAAGTTGCTCGTCTTTAAGAAAGAAAAAAGCGATGAACACGACGCAGAACAACCCCATGCCGATAGACGTCAGCATACCGGCCGTATTGGCGATGAGATCTTTGACGCTGACCATCTGCACCAATTGCTGAATGCCGCCCACGATATAAGCTTTAAGATCCGACTCGGGCACGGCGATGCCCTTGCCCATAAGCCAGGCTTCCAACTGATAGAATCCCGTATAAGTATCGCTCGTCAACTGCGTATAATCCATCGTGACCAGTGCCTGGCCCTGTTGGATAAACATCGGGAACACGAGCCAACCGACGAGGACGACGAACGCCAGGATAACCGTCAAGGCTATCAGGCTCCCCAGGGCGAACGGCAACTTGAAACGCCAATGCAACCATTGGACGAGCGGCCGGCCGATCATCGAGATGATGAACGCGACGACAATGTAGATGACGAGATCCGACAGATAGTAGAACACAAAACCCAAAACTGCCAATCCGACAATCAATCCGATAATCGTTTTTTTGTTGAATTGCATGGTCATGATTTATTTCCTCCCTTCTTGCTTGTTCTGCAACAGGCCGGGTTCTTCCACCTCGTCGCCGTGCAGGATATTGAGGTAATTTTTGTATCGTATCGCCGCTATGCCGCCCGCTTCGACGGCAGCCTTGACGGCGCAGCCGGGTTCATGCTCGTGCGTACAGTTATTGAAACGGCAGGATGCGGCATACGGCCGCATTTCGGGGAAATAGCGCGAGACCTCCTCGGTGTTGAGATTGACCATACCCAATTCCTTGATGCCCGGCGTATCGATGAGAAACGCGCCGAAAGCCAAACGGTACATGCGGGCGAAGGTCGTCGTGTGCATGCCTTTGAGATGGGTCTCCGAAATGCGGCCCTCGCGCAGGTTCAGACCCGGCTCCACCGCATTGGCCAAAGCCGATTTCCCCACGCCCGAATTGCCCGAAAACAGGCAGACACGGCCTTGCATGGCCGCCTTTAACGCCTCCACCCCCTCGCCCGTCACGGCCGAAGTCCGGAAACACGGATAGCCGATGCTTTCGTAAACAGCCATGCGTTCCGCCAAATCGGCATGGGCGGTATCATCGTACAAATCCGTCTTATTGAATATGATGGCGCAGGGCAGATGATAGGCCTCGCACGCCACGGTAAAGCGGTCTATGAAACCCGGCGGCGTGTAGGGTTCGCGCAGGCTGACGACACAGAACGCACGGTCGATGTTGGCCGCGAGGATATGCGTGCGCTTGGACAGATTGACCGACTTGCGGATCAGCACGTTCTTGCGTTCCTCCACGGCCGTTATCCAGCCCGTCTGCCGGTCGGCGTCCCATTCGAAACGCACATGGTCGCCCACGGCCACCGGATTCGTCGTCTTGACGCCTTTCAGCCGGAAGTTTCCCTTGACCTGACAGACGAAAACCTCCGGCTTCCCGCCGGCAGTCAGGCCGCCGTCCACGGCAGAAGCACCGTCCGCAGACGCGCTTTGGCTTCCAACCAGTGGCAACGGTTCTTTCCAAACCTCATACCAATTACCCGTACTGCTTACTATCAGTCCCTGCATACTTGAAATTCATTGTATCGACACGGCAAAGGACGGAAGTTTTCGGCTCGCCGCCAAACGTTTTTCCTTAAAAAAAACAAAATTATTCCACCTGCTGCATCTTGCAGAGCTTGGTATAGAGGCCGCCCGCCCGAAACAAAGCCTCGTGCGTTCCCCGTTCCACAATCCGCCCCTTGTCCACAACGATAATCTCGTCGGCATGCTGGATGGTGGACAGCCGGTGCGCCACCGATATGATCGTGCGGTCGCGCGCGCCCGTCTGCCGTTCCAGCGCCTGCTGTATCATGCTCTCCGACTCCGTGTCCAAAGCCGAACTCGCCTCGTCCAGTATCAGAATCGGCGCGTTTTTGAGCAGGGCGCGCGCGATGCCGAGCCGCTGCCGCTGTCCGCCCGACAACTTGCTGCCGCCGTCACCTATGAGCGTATCGAAGCCGTGTTCGCACGCGTTGATAAAGTCCATGGCGTTGGCCTCTTCGGCCGCCCGATAGACCTCTTCGGCCGTCGCCTGCCGGTTCCCCAGCAGGATATTGTTGTATATCGTATCGTTGAACAAGACCGTATCCTGCGAAACCAAGGCCGACAACCGCCGCACATCGTCTATGCGGTATTCCTTGATGTTGCGGCCGTCGATAAGCACTTCGCCCGCCGTCACGTCATAAAAGCGCGGAATCATGTTGATGAGCGTCGATTTGCCGCCCCCCGAAGGCCCTACAATGGCTACATACTTGCCTTTGGAAATCCGCAAATCGATATGCGAAAGCGCTTCGGTATCGCCGTAACGGAAACTCACGTCGCGCCATTCCACCGCTTCGCCGAAAGCAGCGATGCCCACCGGACGTTCCGCCTCCATAATCACCTCATCGGCGAACAGAATCTCCTTGACCCGACGCACCGAGCCTTTGCCGCGCTGTATGCCGTAATAAGCCGTCGTCAGGTTCTTGGCCGGCTGCAGAATCATCGTCATCGTCAGCAGGTACGTGATGAAGCCTTCCGGGCTAAGCCCGCCCCGTCCGGTCAAAATGAAATAACCGCCCGCCACCAAAATGCACACGACCGCCAGCGTCCCGATGACCTCGCTTACGGGCGAACCCAAATCGACACGGCGCAACACTTTAACTTTAAGTTTATAAAACAATTGACTTTCCGCCTTGAAACGGGCAATGGAAAAAGGCACGGTGTTATAGCTGCGCAACGTCTTGACGCCCTCTATGCTCTCTTCGGTCTGCGTCACCAGCCGCCCCTGCGAAGCCTGCTGCTTGGGCGAAGAACGCCGCAACGTCTTGGAGAAAAAACCCGTGGCGAAACCCGTTATCGGCAGAATCGCCAAAACAACCAGCGACAGACGCGTACTGATCATGAACAATCCGGCCACAAGCAGAATCACCATGGCCAAATCGGTCAAGACCTGCTGTACCTGCTTGAGCACACTCTCGTCTATCTCCTGCACGTCGTTGCTGATGCGGGAAATCAAATCGCCCTTCTGCTGCACGGCAAAAAACGAGAGCGGCAACACCATCAGCCGCTCGAACAAATCGTTCCGCATACGCGCCACCACATTGTTGCGGATGGGCGTGAACAAATACAGTCCCAGATAGGCGAACAGGTTTTTGAGGAAATACAGGCCGAACAGCACGGCGCAGACAATACCCAAGGCGGTCGCATGGCCGTATTCCGTCACAAGCCCCTTCACCCATTGCCCGGCCGCCTGAATGACCGTTTCGGACAAAGCGTCACGCATGCCCGTGCCTTCGACAACGGCCGTGCCGCCATCCGCCCCCGCCGCGTCCATCCGCCCGAAAAGCAACGACAGTACGGGCGCCACGCCCAGCAGCAACACCATCGTGAAGACCGCCGACAAAACGCGCAGAAACGCGTTGAGCAACAACCGCCCCGCGTAGGGCGACAGATAACGGTAGAAAAACGAATGTTTGAACACGCCTGTATCTGTTCTTTTGCCGAACCCACTTATGCCCGATCCGACGAATCCGCCTGCTCCTGACGCGCCTGACGGCCATAGACGCCCGTATAGTTTTCCGGCGTGATTTTCTCCAGCGCCTTTTTGAGCGTTTCAGGTATCTCCAACCCCTCGATAAACTGACGGATATTTTCCTGCGTGATTTTAGCGCCGGTCCGGGTCAGACTTTTCAAGGCCTCATAGGGATTCGGGAAACCTTTGGTCCGCAACACCGTCTGTATGGCCTCGGCCACGACCGCCCAGTTGTTCTGCAGGTCGCTCTGCAAGGCCTCGCGGTTCAGCACGAGTTTGTTCAGACCTTTCTGAACCGACTTGTAGGCCACGAGCGTATGCGCCAACGGCACGCCTATGTTGCGGCATACCGTGGAGTCGGTCAGGTCGCGCTGCAGGCGCGAAACCGGCAGCTTGGCCGAAAGATGCTGCAGCAAGGCGTTGGCCACGCCCAGATTGCCCTCGGCATTTTCGAAGTCTATCGGATTGACCTTATGCGGCATGGCCGACGAGCCGACCTCGCCCTCCTTAATCTTCTGCTTGAAATACTCCATCGAGATATACGTCCACATATCGCGGCAGATGTCGAGGAATATCGTGTTGATGCGCTTGATGGCGTCGAACATCGCGGCCATATTGTCGTAATGCTCTATCTGCGTCGTGGTCTGCGAACGGTCCAGTCCCAACACGTCGTTTACGAAACGGTTGGCGAAGCCGATCCAGTCCTTTTCGGGATAAGCCACATAATGCGCGTTCAGGTTGCCCGTCGCGCCGCCGAACTTGGCCGAATAGGGAATCATGTTCAGCAGGTCAAGCTGTTTGTATATCCGTTCGATGAACACCCGGATTTCCTTGCCCAAAATGGTGGGCGAGGCCGGCTGTCCGTGCGTGCGCGCCAGCATGCTCACGGCGCGCCATTCCAAAGCCTTGTCTTCCAAAATGCCCAAGACCTTTTCTATCTCCGGCAACACGACTTCCTGCAAGGCTTCCTTGAGCATGAGCGGCTGGGCCGTATTGTTGATGTCCTGCGACGTCAGCCCGAAATGCACCATTTCCTTGTAACGCCCCAACCCCATCTCTTCGAGTTTCTGTTTAAGGAAATATTCGACGGCCTTGACATCGTGGTTCGTCACTTTCTCTATATTCTTGATGACCAACATGTCTTCCGGGGAAAACTCCCGGTAAAGACGCCGCAGGCCGTCTTCCTTTTCAGCCGGAAAATCGGCCAGCAATTCGACGTCGAAATGTGTAAGCGCGATAAAATATTCGACTTCCACACGCACGCGGTAACGCATGAAGGCGCCTTCCGAAAAATAATTCCGCAAAACTTCGGTCTGAGCCGCATAACGGCCGTCTATCGGCGAAACGGCCGACAAGGCCTGAATGTTGATGTTGTTTTCCATAATGTCGGTTTAAGGCATCCCCGCCTTGCGGCCGGGCGACGCCGGTGGTTAAGGTCCGCGCCCGCGGACGTTTTATTTATTGACGATGTTGTCTATGTTGTAATGCAGGCCGCGGTTCTCCTTGCGGGCCATGGCCATCTTGATAATCAGGTAACCCACTTTTATCAAATTACGCAATTCGGCCAGTTTCAGCGAGTGAACCGAACGGTTGTAAAGTGCCTCGGTTTCGCGGTAGATGATGGCGAGCCGGTCCAACGCCCTTTGCAAACGCAGGTTGGAACGGACGATGCCGACATAGCTCGACATGATCGACTGGACCTCGCGCAGGCTCTGCGTGATAAGTATCATTTCCTCGTTGAGCACCATGCCCTCGTCGTTCCATTCCGGAATATCGTTGCAGTACGACAGGGCGCCCACCTGCGCCTTGGCGTCTTCGGCGGCGCGGTGCGAGAACACCAAGGCCTCCAACAGCGAATTGGACGCCAAACGGTTGGCGCCGTGCAGACCCGTGCACGAACACTCGCCCGACGCATACAGATGCCGGATGCTCGTGCGGGCATGCGCGTCCACGACGATGCCGCCGCAGCTGTAATGCGCCGCCGGCACCACCGGCAACAGTTCTTTCGTGATATCGATGCCGATGGAGAGGCATTTGGCATAAATCGTCGGGAAATGCCCGAGTATTTCCATCTTGGAGATGCCACGGCAATCCAGATAAACGTGGTCGTCGCCCGTGAGTTTCATCTCGCTGTCTATCGCACGTGCCACCACGTCGCGCGGCGCCAATTCCAAACGTTTGTCGTAACGCGACATGAAATAATCGCCCTTAAGCGTGCACAGCCGGCCACCCGCGCCCCGTACCGCCTCCGAAATCAGAAACGACGGCTTCTCCATCGGGTTATAGAGCGACGTGGGATGAAACTGGATGAACTCCATGTTGGCCACCCTGCCTTTGGCGCGATAGACCATGGCCACGCCGTCGCCCGTAGCCACGACCGGATTGGTCGTCGTGGCATAGACGTTGCCGTTGCCGCCCGTGGCCAGCATCGTCAGCTTGGCTAAATAAGTGTCTATGCGGTTGGCCTTCTCGTCCAGCACGTAGGCGCCGAAACACGCGATGTCGGGCGTGCGGCGGTTCACTTCCACCCCCAAATGGTGCTGCGTAATCAGATCCAACGCGAAATGATGTTCGAGCAGTTCGATGTTCGGATGATTCCGGACCTCTTTGAGCAGGATACGTTCGATTTCGGCACCGGTCTGATCCTTGTGGTGCAACACGCGGTATTCGGAATGACCGCCCTCGCGCGCAAGGTCGAACTCGCCCGTCTTCTTGCGGTCGAACTGCGCGCCCCAATCGATGAGTTCCTCGATGCGCCGCGTCGATTCCTCTATCGTGAACTTCACGACCTCTTCGTCACAGAGGCCGTCCCCGGCCACCAGCGTATCCTTGATATGCTTTTCGTAAGTGTCGAGCGCGTTCATGACAGCCGCGATGCCGCCCTGTGCGTAAAGCGTGGAGCCCTCGTCGGCCGACGCCTTGGACAGAATACATACCTTACCCTTGGCCGCCACCTTCAACGCGAAACTCAAGCCCGCGATGCCGGTGCCTATGACTAAAAAATCAACCTGCTTCTTCATGTTACCGAAGATTTGCGCTATGCGTTATAATAACCTACAAAATTAGTGAAAATCTCGGGAAATGCCGAATCCTTGCAGCCCGAACCGAAACCTGTAAAAAAAAGGGCGCACGACTTTCCGCCGTACGCCCCCTGACGAACCTTCAAACAACCTTATTTCACCATCACTTTAACCACCGCATCACCGACCCGTACGATATACAGACCTGTTTTTACCCCTATCGACGTGACGCCTACCGAAGTAACGGCCGTTCTGTGGAGACGTCCCTGCATATCATACAACGCTATGGGCAAGCCCGCCGTCTCGGCATGAACCTGTATGGCATCCGACGATGAAACCACGATAATGCCGTTGGCTTTCAACTCGTCTTCCACATCCGCCTTCTGCATGAGAACCACCATTTCGTCGGAACGTTCGGAAACATAATCGACATAAGCCCGCATACATTTGGCCGTAACGGCATAGGCATAATCGGCGTTTTCCGGCAGATTCTCAAAGGCCAAGAAATTGTCACCTTCCGCCTTGACGGAAACGTAAGGCACTTCTACGGTATCTCCGGCTTTTAAATCTTGACTGACCGTCACTTCATCCACAAAGAACGGAACGCCATATTGCGACATGAAAGCCACCCTTACATTTTCCTGACCGCCGGCCGTAAACGCTAAGGTCGCGCTTACAAGCCCCGGTTCGGTACACGGAATCCGAAGGCCTACCAATGCCTCCGAATCGGTAATGTTTTTAATCAGCATGACCCATATCGTATCGTTGGCCATCGTGTTATAGACCGTAGCCTTGACCGTAAATTTACCCTCATTGTTATGGAGCGACAACACAGGCGACACGACCAAACCGGCGTCACCCAACCACGAAACGCCCAGGGAACCGACCATGCCTTCCGCCCACATGCCTTGCGTAAACGTCCAGCCGGTGCGGGTAAAACCCATATCCGAAAGATCGGGAGAACCCCAAGTCGTTTGAGGAGCGGAAACCGTACCTTCTTTCACTAAATTGAAATCCTCGTGCAGGAGAATCTCTCCTTTCAAATCTTCCTTGGCGGTAATCCGTTTGGCCAACTCCACCTTATAAGACATGGCCTTAGGCATAGACTTCCAATTGGCCGTAAAGCTGTTAGCCGTGATGTCCGTCGCTTCTTGAACCACCGGTTTGAGACCGTTGATACCATTGACCCACATGTGATAGCTTTTTTCCGAAACGATTTGACCGTCACGTGCCTGTACATAACAATAATAATCCTTTTCGGGATCGATACCGCCCACCGTACAAACCGTATCGGTAACGGCCTTCTCCATAAATGGCTGCGGTTGCGGTGCCGTGGCATAACTCAACTGGATATCGTCAATCATGAACGAGACGTTCTTTTCGCCTTTCTGAATATACTCGAATCTGACGCGTCGGGCATAACTGCCTATCGCATCCGCGTCAAGCATATAAATGACGCCTTCGCCTTCATCGTCTATATAGAAATTGGGAATGTTGGCCAACCGTGTCCAATCGCCCTTATCGGTACAATAGACCAATATGCTGAACATGGAGAGCCAATCTTCCTCCTCTTCCATAGTGGAAGGCTTGACCCAAAACGAAATACGGTTGATTTCAGCCGGTGTTTCCGGGCTGACGATCGAATCCCCCTCAACCGCCAAAACCAAAGCCAAGGGCGCGGAATGATAGTTACCTTTCGTCGTAGCCACTTGCGGACCTTCTTTCTTAAGGTCGATAACCCAGCCTTCGGGATAGTTTGGATTGGCCTCATCGATGGCCGTACCCTCCGCATTCAATTTAATGCCGTCGAAATTTTCCAATACGCTGTCTTGCGGCAACGCATCATCAGGCAATTGCGTATAATAAACGGTCAGAAGATAATCTTTGGCATCTTTGACCGAAGGCCAATATGCCGTAAATTCCGTCAAAGAATTGTTGATAGGATATTGTATATCCGGTGTTTCTATCTTATTTCTCACACGCTCTACCTTGATGTCGTCTATCAACGCCTCTCCGTTGTCCGTCGATATCTGTATATTGCACAAACCGTACGTCGCCTTGTCGGTTGTGTAAGTAAATGTCTGCCAATCATCCGTAAGGGTGTATCTGGCGTGGCTTTCCTGCGGTCCCTCCCATCGATCGCATATAACGACATCCATGATAATGTCTTTGTCTTGGATACGCTTGGCTCTGAACGTCAGTGTCACATCCCCGTAAAGTTCCATTAACGGCGTGGAAATGAATCCATCGCGGTCTTCGCCCATACTTTTGTGAACCTTCAGGGCACAGACGCCTCCGGCTTGATGCACACCGCCGCCTACCCAGCCTTTGGAATGCATGTATTCGTCCGGAACCTTAAACGTTTCCAAAGCCAAATCCGTAGCGTCGGGTTCGGCTTCACTGCCGGCCGTGAAAAGCGAGAAGTCTTCGTCCACCACCGTCTGCGGCGCGATGTCCGCTTTAGGTTGTTTGGCCGTTTTGACAAACGGTTTCAAAGGATTCGCATTAAGCGTTACAGGCATAGCCGCAACGAGACTCAATGCCAGACTGAGATGTAAAATTTTAAACATATTCGATCGGTTTTTATTGATTATTCTGTAAAGATAGAAAACATATCCGAAATAAACAAATTCACAAATATTTATGAAGTACCTATCTGTAAAAACTGCCGGCCTACAACGACGCGATGAAATTCGACAGATTGGTATCCGACTCCGTGAGACCGAGTTTCTTGCGCAGACGGAAACGCGCCTGTTCCACACTGCCCACCGTGGTATGGGTCAACTGGGCGATTTCTTTGGAATTCATATTGAGTTTCAAATAGGCGCAAAGTTTCTTTTCGCCCGGACTGAGATTGGGGAAACGCTTGTTCAGATTCTTGAAGAAATCGGTATGTACCTGCTCGAACCGCATTTCGAATTCCTCCCAAGGCGTATCTTTGGCCGAAAGAGACAACTCCCTGATAATATCGTCTATAATAGGTTTATTGCTGTTCTTGAACAGATGTTTGGAATGAGACAACTTATCGATGATGCCGGTAATAGTCTGATTTTTCTGTTGCAGATACATCGTCTTGGCCACGATCTCCTTGTTTCGTTGTTCCAATTCCAAAGACATATTTTTCTGTTTCAAACAGACATTGTCGAGTTTAAGGCGTTGTCGTGAATACAGCATCCATAACACGACCAATACAAGGACGGTCACGATACCGGTGGCCCCCCACATCAGCAAATGCTTACGTCGTTCTGACTCCAGAACGGACAACTGTTGCTTATACCGGTATTCGTGCGTAAGCCGTTCGAGGTTGTCGCGGTTAGTCTGCTGATTGAGCGAGTCTTTCAGCACAGACTGCCGCACCGCATAACCATAGGCATTCTCGTAATCACCGCCCTGAGCGTACAGGAGAGCCAGATGATCGTAGGTGTACATCCTGATTTCCAAATCGCTCGTAATACTGTCGATGGACAGGAAACAAGCCACGGCCGCCGCCGGGTCCCGCGACAGATAATGCACGTAACCTACATAATAAAGTGCCTGCGCCTCAAAAAAACGATTGTGCCGCTTACGCGCCGAAGCCAAGGCGGTCTCCGCATAATGCAACATGTCGTCCAAACGGCCCATATCTATATATATTCGGCAAAGATTCAACTGAATTTGGGATTGGTTATACGGAATATTCTCGTCCTCGATCAGGCTGATCAACGATTTGAGCAATTCCTCGCCCCGCTCTTCGTCATCCGAAAACAGATAACACAACGCCAAATTATTGTTCAACAATACATATTCCCGCTTGTCGGCCGTATCGACCACCGCCAACCCGGCAGCAAACAACGTACGGGCTTTATCGAAATCGGCTTGTTTGGCATAAAGCACCGCCAATGCATTATAAGCCGCAGCCAAACAGTTGGAAGCGGGATAATTATTGAATATGTCGATGGCGGAAGTCAAATTCGCATAAGCGGCATCGAACACGCCCATTTTCAGATAGGCCGCCCCTGTCTGATAAAGGGATTGCGCATAGAGCAAGTCGTCTCCTAACTGTTGCGACAATTCCCCAAGCGTCTTACTCATCTCCAAAGCTTTATCGTAGTATCCCTTGGTCTTGTAAGCCATGGCGATATACACGAGCGCCTCCGCCTGCTGTCGCTTGTCTTTCGCCGCAACACCCTCCGTATAAGCCCTGTTCGCAAAATAAAGACATGTATCCTCGTTGAGGAATTTATAATAATCCGCCGATGCCAAAAGCGAGGCGGCCGATTCGAACGCTTGGGTCCCGGGACGCGAAACGGATTGCGCCAAAGCGGTCTGCAGACCGACGGCCAACACCATTACCCAAGCCACCGTAAGTATCCGGAACCAATCGAACGCCACAAATCCGCCCTCTTTAACCTTGACCGCGGCTACCCGAGAACCACCACACCCGTCTGGCTGAATCAAAACGTTCCTTTTCAAGGCACGTTTTTGCGCCACGGCATAGCTCGAGCAAGCTCGGATCTGCCCGTCTGGCTGAATCAAAACGTTCCCTATACACCCAAAACCATATTTCATAGTGTTTTCAAAACACATTTTTCATGTAAAATCATTGCAAATATAACTAATTAGTACTGAATATCAAACATCAAATTGAGCGTAGTGAAATCATGCATGAATAAATGAAACATCGAAAAAGAACACCGCTATATTCAATTTATGTCGTACATAAAACGTGCTTCCAAGAAGGACAAATGACGGCGGTGTCAAAAAAATAACTATATTACGGAGTTGTTTGAGATAAAAAGATGGTTCGAAAGAACGTTTAGACCTTGTTTAGAATGTATTATAACTTCACATCGTACTTAACGCGGATGTGATATCAAGACAAACGGAAGCCTCAACCACTGATCGCACCGCAGAATCAGGAACTCGTATAGATGTGATATCAAGACAAACGGAAGCCTCAACCACTCAACGACGCGGCCACTAACACGATTATTAACTAAATAACAACATTATAAACCAAAACACTAAAAAATTATGAAAAAATTTTGTTTAAGCTTGTTGGCTGCTACGTTATATATATGCAGCATTGGCGTAAGTTACGCCGGAGTCACGGTAAGCATCGGTTTATACACCGGTACCTCCGGTAATCCAAAATTCACACGCGTATTCACCGGATCCATCGATTTAATGGATGGTGAAAAAGTAATCGCCTCGGCGCCTATTGAGCGGAAGGACATTACTATTGCCAAGAAAACCGGCGAAAAATCTTGTGTCATTTTTGAAAATATAGAAGCCGGTGCCTATACACTTCGTCCCAACAATATGGAGGGCGATGATTTTTTCTTCTATACACTGACCGGTTCCAACGCCAGCATAACCGTAGGAACTACGGATTTCGGGAAAAATGTCAAACCATCCTCCACCGGCATGAAAGCCTTGATTACCGTGGTCTATCGCGACACGGTCATAACGGAAAAAGAAAGTCCGGATGCCGAAGGAAATCCCCAATATGACACAGTCATATCTTTATTACCCGTTCGGGCGGCGACCGTCCTTGCGGGTGTGAAAGGGGAAGGGAAAACGACCAAAACCACTGATGAGCAGGGGCAAGTACCTGAAAGATATACTATAATGAATAACGTTTTTTTCGAATTCAACGTATCGGCCCAAGGTTTTTCCGCTCTTGATACAACGCTTTTGAAAAGTAGCTGGGATAGAAGTTCATTCATTTTCGCTCTCGAAAAGATACCGGTCTATTCGGGCGAAACCGTCAAGGTTTCCGGCACTGCAAGCATAGACGGCCAAGCTGTCCGACAATTGCCCGATGGTTTGAAAATCGGCATTACATCGGCCGGTGTTCCTTTGGAGTGCGAAGTAACCGATGGCCAATACGAATTTGCCGCCGTACCGAGAGGCGAAGCGACCTTCAAAATCATGGAAGGCACCTCCGAAGCTTACGAATACCGCATCAAGACACCGGCCGAAGCCTTAACATTAGGCGACCAAGCCGAGGTAACGCAAAACATAGACATCGAACATTTCGCCGCTACGGTCTCTTGTTCTTTTACGGGAACCGGCTTACCGGAAAATTATTGGGCTTATGCAGACTTGGTCAACACCGATGATGAAACGGTGGTGACACAAAATTTCAATATGACGACCGGTTGCAAATTCCGCGGCGTATTACCCGGTACTTATATGATCAACATTCGGGGAAATTTGGGTTACGGAGCGGAAACCGCGCCCGAAGCTTTTACCGTAACCCGCGGACAAGACGTCGTTATCCCGACCATCACTCTGGTTCCCGATAGGACGGATTTGACCTTCCGCCCCTTGCCGAACAAAGAAGACAGCGCACTTTACGGTTACAACAAATACCTTGACCGCATCGTTTATATGGACGGTGCCCGACTTGAGCTTTGGAATGAAGCCAAAGACCAAAAACTGGACGCTTCGATGATTTCAGTCGATGACTTCGCCTTGAGAACACAAGGTGTAATAGGCGAGAAATTCATCGTCAAGATTTTCCGCGAGGATATCCTGGATGCCGAAACAACCGTTACGACGACCGCCGGCATCAACTACTATTCTTTCAAAGGGCTTATCAAATTTAAGCCGGTAGCCATACAGGCGCTCAACCTCAAAGGCGTATGGAACGATGAAGCCAAGGCGGTGAGCCTGACCTGGGAATGGCCGGGTAAAGAGCAAATGGAAAATCTGGCGATCGCCAAAATAGAATTGCGCCGCCGCATCAGGGCGAACAACGAATGGACCTCCGTCACAACGTGGGAGAATCCGGATATGAACGCGTTGCCTGTCGGATATGACGATCATCAAGCCGCCAACGGAAATTATTACATTTACGAATTCAGCATCCATTACACCACGCCCGAAGAAGTGAAGAGGACGACTTTCGACGCCGACGCCCGCTTCAGATATAAACTGAATTATTCGTCCAACAACGATAAGATGGGGACCATTACCGGACAACAACCGGGCGACTATGTGGACGGCTCTCCCATCGAACTGACGGCGTCGCCGAATAAGAATTACGAATTCGCGGCTTGGATGAGCGGGGGCAACACCGTGGCCGAAACCGCCACCATTTTGTTCAACATATCGCAAGATACGAATCTCACGGCTGTATTCGAAGCCCGGAAATTCAAAATCCGCGTTTTGTCAGACAATGCCGACTGGGGATCGGTCAGCGGCGAAGGTTCGTTCGAATTCGGTACGGAAGTCACGGTAACAGCCTCGCCGGAAAAAGGTTACAAATTTGTAGCTTGGAACGAAAACTCAGCCGAGGTGTCGAAAGAGGTCGCCTATAGGTTTACCGTCGAAAAAGACCGCACTCTGGTTGCCGTCTTCGAAGAAAACACGGCCAACGAAGACCTCGAAGCCCACACCTGGTCGATAAGATCCGAAAACGGAACGCTGATGGTCAACGGTTTGGACGGCGACCTTTACACGGTTTACGATTTGAACGGCCGCATGATGCATCAAACCCGTTGCTCGGGCGCGGAAATCCGGCTGGCGGTAACGCCGAATCAACTCTACATCGTACGCCGCGTCTCCGCACAGGGCACGTTCGGCTTCAAGAAGATTGTGGTACGCTGAACCGGCGATAGCCGATAGCTTTCCGTTTGGCCGGAGGTGCAACCGCATCCGATGCCAAACCATCCGCAGGCGGCGGGTCGGACAGTCCGATCCGCCGCTTTTTTTCATTCGCCTTTCTAATCCCGCAAGCATTTGATTTCATCGAAGTCCTACATCTGACCGTGAGATGGTCCGAAACCATCGAAAGACTAAACAGAGGACGTCTGAGAAACCCGAAATCACTACGTTATTTCTAATTTCTTCCATAGTTCTATATTTATGAAATAATTTATTTTTCAGGATATTAAATCCTTATGCTAAGGTAATGTCCGATACTTTTCATGAGCATGCTAAGGTTTTATAAGGCGTTTGGGCAACCCAGCCGGTTTTTTCATCAATAAATTTGTATTTGAGGATTACGGATAACCGGAAACGGAATGTTTTACCGGCATCGTACTCCCAAAACTAAAATCCATTAATCAAAAACTTATGCCTTATGAAAAGACTGATGACTACACTGCTTTTTGTCTTATTGTGCGGAACAGGGCTCGGGCTTGCCCAAGACGGAGTTACCGTTTCCGGCACAGTGACATTCAACAACCCGTATAGTGAAGGACAAGTTGTCGAGGGCGCGGCTTCCGGAACAGTCAAACTCTTGCAAAACGGTTCGGAGATTTATACCGGCACCGTAACCTCGGCGCACAATAGCGAACTCGGAAAAGGAATTTCCTCTTACGCCATTCAAAATGTGGCGGCCGGTACCTATACGCTTTCGTTTGAAGGGGAGGGCTATGCCAAAACGCTCGTTTACACCGGAGAGATCACGGTGGAATCAACGGACCTGACCAAAGACTTCCTGGCTGAGATTGACGAGACACGCGGCTTCATGACGTTGAATATCAAATTCGATGAAAACGTATTCGAAACCGGCTATTCCTACAATTCCGTACCCGTCACCGACGCGACAGCCTCCTGCACACAAACCGGCGGAGGGCATGCAACGCTCACGGCAGCCTCCGACCAGCAAGGCGTTGTCAAATTCCTGGTACCTAAAGACGAGACACGCCGCTACACCATCCATATCACATCAAACGCTTATCAGGATACGACCTTTGAAACGGCCGGTTGTTCCCAAGATGAATACGCCGGTATCCGATTCACGAATACCAACGTCTATATGCGGGAAAAGCCGCTTCCGACCGTTTCCCTTTCCGGAAACGTGACGTTAGGCGGCGAAAAACTGAACGCCTTGCCCGGTGAAATGAAAATCGGTTTGAAAACCGTCAAGGGCAAGCACCTGACCGCCGAGGTGGCCAATGGCCAATACGCGTTCGAAGCCGTACCGGTCGGTGAGACGACCCTCTACCTCCAGGATCCCGACGGTTCATACGACTATAACCTCGGTAATACCTTGGCGGCGAATTACGCGGTCAAAACGCCCGCGGATGGCAAAATCACGCTGGGCCAAAACGAAACAGCCTCCCTACAAGACATTGACCTTGAACGCATCGCCGTGAACGTATCCGGTGAATTGACCGGTCTGGCGGCCGGCACTTCCGGCTTTAGCGTTATGCTGACGGATAAAAACGACCCTTCCAAAACTTACCGTACCTCTCCCAATACCGTCGGCGCCTTTACGTTCAAAGGCGTAAAGCCAGGCACTTATACCGTTTCCATTGACGGAACCGGCTATGAACCCGAAAACGCGATTCCTGAAGTCACCGTGACCCTTGATCAAGACGTCGCCGTGCCGGCCATCGCGATGAACGCCGTCGATGTGCAACTCACGATTTCGGTCAATTTAGGGAAATACAACGACTATAAAGGCGAAACGGATTATCTCGCAGGCGCCAAAATCGAATTATGGGCGTATGATCGGGATACGGAATCCAAAACAACGCTTTTGACCGAAAAGACCATGACAGAAAGCGACTATGGCCGATTCGAATACAGCACAACGGCCAAATTGGGCAGTCCGTTCTTCATCCAAGTCTCGCATACCGGCATCGAAACCGTTTCCAAAACTCTGGTAGCGAATAGCCAATACTCTTCTTTCGATTTATCCGGCGACATCCAATTCATCTATGACGGTCCCGCCCTTTTGTCGGTGGAAAACTTCCAGGCGCAATGGGATGAGGCGAAAGACTCCCTGATTTTGAGTTGGCGTTGGCCGGACGCCTTAAAAGATGCGGATACGTATGAAATCGAACGCATACAATTGGACAAAAAACGGACTGAAGTTCCCGGACCGGGTATCATGATAAAATATTGGAGCGCACCCTATGACCGGGAAACCGGCAAAGCCTCCTTTGCATTCGACTCCCTGCCGGTCACTTTAAAAGACATGGTTGAAAACGGATATCAATATACCTATTCGTTCTCCATCCGCTACAAAAAACCTTACGCCGGCATCCTCGATACCAACTTTATTGTGGATTTTCGTATCAAACATACGCTGGCCTATGGCGTAAACGATACCGCCATGGGCAGCATCCGGACCGAAAACGAAGCGGGATCGCACTATTTTGAAAATGACAACATCGTTCTGATTGCGGTACCCAACGACGGCTATAAATTCGTGGAATGGCAAGGATCAAGGTCAATCGAGGAGAACGCGCCCATAGACCCCGCCTACACGACCGACAAGGATACGCTGACGTTCTTCATGCCCTATTCGGACCTCAGGCTGACCGCGGTATTCAAGAAAAACCGCTTTGCCATCACGCTGAACGTCAATCTTGAAAACGCCGGCACCGTAAGCGGCGGCGGTACCTACGAGGGCGATACGACTGTCACCATCAAGGCCGTGGCCAACAACGGCTACCAATTCAAAGCCTGGATGGAAGGCGACCAAGAAGTGACGACCAAGGCCGAATACAAATTCAAACCGGAAGACGACCGCACGCTGACGGCCGTGTTCGAAGAAATGAAATACGTGCTGGGCGTAGGCGTCAATAATCCCGAATGGGGTAAAGTGGAAGGCAGCGGCGAATTTGCGGTCGGCAGCGAAGTGACCGTCAAGGCCATTGCCAACGAAGGTTACAAATTCGTGGCCTGGATGGATGGCGAGACGGAAGTATCGAAAGAAGCCGTGTATGTATTCAAGATGCCGGCCAAAGACCTCACGCTGACGGCTGTATTCGAAGACGCGGCGACGTATTACACCGTGACGCTCCAAGCCAACAAGGCCGAATGGGGCACGGTAGCCGGTGACGGCGAATTTGCGGAAGGCCATACCGCAACGGTCCGGGCGACACCCAACGAAAACTACCATTTCGTCGCCTGGATGGAAGGCGACAGGGAAGTATCGACGACGGCCGTCTATTCGTTCAAAGTCGAAAAGGACGTGACCCTGACGGCTGTATTTGCCGAAGGTTCGGCCAACGAGGAACTTGAAGCCGCCCGCTGGTCGCTCTACGCCGAAAACGGCACGCTTGTCATCAACGGCCTGAGCGGCGATCGCTATTCGGTCTATGACCTCAACGGCCGTCTCGCCGGACAGGCCCTCTGCACGGGTGCTGAAATCCGCATGGACGTAGCGCCCAACAAACTCTATATTGTACGCCGTATCTCGGCCGCCGGCCTGTTCGGCGCCAAGAAAATAATCGTCCGTTAAACCATCCTTTTCGTTACCGAAAACCGGCAGGTTCGAAAGCCTGTCGGTTTTCGGCTTTCGAAATCAAACCCATAAAAATCATGAAAAAAAAGTTTTTTCTATCCGCCTGCCTTATTCTGACGGGTTGTCTGCACGCCCAAAGCCCAGTCGAAAGCCCCGTCTTCCTCATAGACGGAGCCGAAATACCGACGATAGGCTTGAAATCCGCCGGACAGACCAACGACAGTCTGATACCTTGGTCGTTGCCCGATACGATTATCGGTTCCAAAGCGGCCGGTGAATACGCGATGTATGTTTACACCTACGACGAACGCGGCAATGCCGTCGTCACGGAAGCGTTTCAACGGGTCGGTAACACATGGATGCCGTCACAACGCATCGAATCGACCTTCAACCGATGGGACCTCATCGACACAACGGTCAATTACCTATTCCGGCAAGGCGTTTACGACACGGTCGCGCGTAAAATATCGACCTACGACCGGCAAGGCCGTCATCTCACGTTACTGAACCAGACATGGAATGCCAATTCCAAAATTTGGGTTTCGGAATCGCAATTCCTTTACGAATATACGGACGACGGACGGCTCAAATCGAGTTTAAAGGAAGTACCGCATGCGCTTATCATGGACAAATGGTCCAAGGACGAGAAGATGGAATATGCCTACGATACGGAAGGTCGCGAAATTTCGTTCGAAATGTCAAGATGGAACGGCGAATGGCAAGCCTACCGCGCTTACTACCGCACTTATGAAAACGGGCGCATCATCAAGGAATTGGGGCGGATTCTGAACGAAATAACCGGCAGTTTCGGCGACACGTACCGCTTCGAATATACCTATAATGAAAAAGGTTACCTGACGGACTACATTCAATTCTATACCGATAGCATCGGCCAATGGAAAGGGGATACCAACCTGCACCGCACGCTCGTTTACAATGCGGATAATCTCGTGACGGAAGAATGCACGCGCGTCTATGACGCCGCGCTCGGCGAATTGGAAAATTCGACGCGCGAATATTATTTCTACAATGATGACAACCAAAAAGACAGCGTCGTACACGAAGTATGGCTGTCGCTGGAATGGGTGCATACGATTTCCGTCCGTTATTTCTTTAACGAAACGGGCACTCAGAACGGTAGGATTTACTATAACCTGAGCGATGACAACCGCCGTACGGATAAATACGAATTTTCATTCAATGAAAAAGGAGACGGCACGTTATCAGAATGTTTTACGCTTCAAAATGACAATTGGGTGCCGGCCGACCGTTACGATCTTGAAGTACACAATCGCGACGCCGAACTGATTTTACGCTCCAACGAATTGCTTCTCTGTCAAATCCGCGTGCATTATGCCGATGGCTTTAAAGCACCGGGGCCCCTGCCCGATACCACGAAACCTGACGATACCACGGCCATCGAACCCTCTAAGGCGATGCTGGACGCCCGTGTCAACGTATATCCGAATCCGGCCGTCGAAACGCTGTTTGTAGAAATCAGCGGTGAAGGCACCTGCGACGTGACGCTGTCGGACCTTTCCGGCCGCACCGTGGAGGCATTCCGCATGGCGGCGGGCCATAAAGCGATAAACGTAAGCCGCTACAAAGGCACCTTCATCTTGCATGTACGGAAAGCTGACACGGTGATTGCCCGCAAAATCGTCATCCTTTAATCCCTTTTAACCCTGAAAAACAAAAAAATATGAAAACAGCACATAAAATCAGCCTTTTCCTCGTATGTCTGATGACGCTTGGCCTGCCGTTTCCGACGGAACTTTCCGCCCAAAACGGCACTCCCGGTAAACCGGTTCTGAACGGCATACGCGACAAACGGGTCTCATTAGCGTGGCAACGCGCCGAAGAAGTGTATGGTATTTTCGACGACTTCGAAAGCCACCGGGATTTCGCCATCAATTCGCCGGGCGAAATCGGCTGGCAATACGCGGACATGGACCGCGACAAAGAATATTACATCGGCAACCACCAATTCGAAAACGTCGGACAGCCCTCGGCCTTCCGGATATGGCGACCGTCAAAAACCATTCCCGCCTATACGGCGGAGCGCGGCCTGCCGCACTCGGGCGAAAAATGCCTCATCTCGTTTTCCACGATAAACGATTACCGAAACGACTGGCTCATCAGTCCCGATTTGACAAAATACGCATTTGCCGATACCTTGCGCTTGTCTTTTTGGGCCAGGACGTTCAACAACTCCCACGGTGAAGAACTCATCAATATCGGTTATTCCACAACGGACATGAACAATTCCTCGTTCACGTTCGTCAACGGCAAAACGCCCGTCGCGGTACCGGAATCGACACCCGACCATCCGGGGATGTACCATTTTGAATACATCATTCCCAACACGGCCAAATATATCGCCATCAATTGCGTGACGCATAGCGGACAGGCCCTGCTGATAGACGACATCGCGATTGCGACGAACAAGGTCCGGCCGACCAAAAGCACACACAACTACCTGATCGGCTACAACGTCTATCGCGGCGAAATCAAAGCCAATACGGAACTGATTACGCAAACGTCTTTCACCGATGTCGTAACGGCCTACGGCACGGTCGAATATACCGTGGAAGCGGTCTTCGAAGACGGCACCAAAACCCGATCGGAAGCATTGAGCGTGGAAATACCGGACATCCACCGGCTGCCTTTCCTCGAAAGATGGGAAACGTACGACCTGACGACGAACTTCTGGGAACTGGATCCGGCCGAAGACAACTATTGGACCGTCAACTACCGGGATGGCGGCCTCGTAATTCCCGCCGCCACTTTCAAACCGAGGCTTACTCTGGAAAACTACAGTGATTATTGCTTAGTAAGCAAGGAATTGAGCGCAAAAGATTTAGACGGCGTGATTCTGGCTTACGATATCGCCTGCTATAACTACTCGGGCGCAGGCGGCGGTACGCGCGAATACATTGAGACCGAAGTCTGGGACGGCACGCAATGGCAAGTCGTAGAGACCCATACCAATCAGAACGGCAGTTTCGACTATACGCGGTTTCATATCGATATTTCCGACTATGTAAAAGGCCGGGATTTCAAAATCCGTTTCAACGGCGGAGGTGTGAAAGGTTTTAACATCAACGGCTGGTACATCAGTTATGTCAAAATCTATGAAAAGGCACAGGCTACCGTTGGCGGTACGACCATCTGCGGGGGCCAACCCGTAGCCGACGCAACCGTAACCTGGACGAGTCAAGACAACGATGTTTACCGGGCCGTAAGCGGCGCGGATGGCACTTATCGGCTTGCCGACGTGGATGCGGGCGTCTATACCGTCACGGCGACCCGCCCCGACTGCAATCCTTTCAGGACGGAAGATATTTTGGTGGAAAAAGGCAACAAGACCTACGACATCGCCATGACCAAACCGGCCTTTTCCGCACCGGCCGCCGAAGCGGCCTACGAAATCCAAGCCGAAGCGCAAACCGACGGCCAACTCACATTGCATAACACGGGCAACGGCCCCGCACGCGTCAGCATCCATGTTGACTACGGCGCACCGGCGGCCGGCAAGACACCGGCTCTGAAACCGATCAAGACTTTCAGACCCAGAGACGTATTGCAGGCGGCGATCTGTTTCGACGGCACCTATTTCTATACGGCTCAAAGCGATGAGTTCGGAAACGGCATTATCGAAAAATATGACCGCGACGGCAACTATATCGAATCGTTCCAGCCCAGCATTCACGTGAGACGCTATTTCGGCATGGCGTTCGACGGAGCGGATTTCTACACGGCCAACCACGACAGCATTATCCGTCGCATGAACTTCGAAACACACGAAATTCTCGAAGAAATCGTAACACCGATCAAAAACATCAACCATATCGCTTACGACGAGGAACGCGATGCCTTTTACGTGGGTGCGCTCAACTCGATCGCACTTGTGGGCAAAGACGGACGGGTCATCGAAGAAGAGACGGTCTTACCCGACGTCCTGTTCGCGGGATCGGTTTACGATCCTTATTTCAAAGAAGGCCCGACCCTGTGGATCATGGATCAGAGCAAAACCAACAATACCGCCAACGGCTATACGTTCGCCGTTTTACGGCGGTTCGACCTCAAGACCAAAACCGTGAAAAACGATTATGTGTTCGACTGCACCCAACTGGAAGGATTCGTGTACGGCGGCCCTTCCGTAGGCAAAGTCTGGGGAGAAAGCCTCTTCGGCACGACACGTTATCTGGACGGGCATTTCGTCATCATGGGCATGATTCTCTCCGATCCCGGCCTGGCCTATATCCTGGACATGTATGAAACGGACAACTGGATCAAACCGAGTACGTACAGCCTGAACGTGGCGGCCGGAGAGGCGAAAGACATCGTCTATACGATAAACGCGGACAACCTTACCGACGGCATGGTACGCGAAGCCGATCTCCGCATCGTGTTCGATCCGGCCATCCCCGCGATGAGTCAAAAAGTGAAACTGCAGGTCAAAGGCAAGGCCGACCTGGCCAAACCGACCGGCCTGACCGCGACGGTACGGGACGACCAAGAGGCCGTACTGACGTGGCAGGCGCCGGACGCGGCCGTCGCACCGCAATCATACAAAATCTACCGCAACGGCGAAGCGGTCGGTACGACGGAGGCCGGCGCCACGACCTATGCCGACAACGACCTCACGGCCGGACTGTATCATTACGAAGTGACGGCCGTTTACACAGGAGGCGAATCACGCAAAAGCAACGAGGCGGAAATAGAAATCCTGATCGGTATTCCGTGTTATGTGCCGCAAAACCTGACGGCCCGTAACGTACGCAACGAGGAAATCGCCCTCACGTGGTCAATGCCGTCGGCCGTGGGCGACAAACCGGCGACATTGCGTTGGGATAACGGCAGGACGGACGATTTTTGCAGCATGACGGAAAACGCCACGTTTACCGGCGCAGCGCTTTGGACAAGCGCGGACTTGGCCGATTACCGGAACATGACGCTCGAAGCCGTGACGTTCGTACCGATGACTTCAGGCGGTCAATACACGGTCAAAATCTGGGAAGACCACACACTCGTACGCGAACAGCCCGTAACCGGCGACTTCCCTGCCGAATCACCTTATACGGTAAAACTGAACGAGAAACTGACGGTCAACGACAGGCACAGCCTGCGCGTAGGCATTGAGGCGGCCGGCGGCGCCGCTTTGGGAGTGGATGCCGGTCCCGCAACCGAAGGCAAGGGCAACTGGGTATATGCCGCCGCATACAACCGGTGGGAGACGCTGACCGTTATGGGCGGGTCTAATGCCAATTTCAACATCGCGTTGGAACTGCAACCCAAAACCCAGCAGGAAACGAATACGGCCAAGAGTTACAATGTTTACCGAAACGGCGCCAAACTCAATACGGCACCTGTCACCGAAACAAACTATACCGACAGGCCTGAGGCAGGCATCTATACTTATACCGTGACGGCCGTACATGAAAACTGCGAATCCCATGCATCCGCACCGGCCATAGGCCGCATCGTGGATTTGCAGGAACATTCGGCACCGGACGACCTGAAAGCCCGCGTTGTCATGAACCGGGAAGTCCGGCTGCAATGGAACCATCCCAACACCTATACCAGCCTCCATACGGCCAAATCGACGGACGGCTATGAACCTTTCGGTTACGTCAAGGATTTCAACCTGAACGAAACGGGCGAAGCGGCTGTAGTAACGGACGGCGAATATATCTACACCTCTTTTTACAACAGGAACGGGGTTTTCAACAAATACGACCTGCAGGGCCGGTTCATTGAATCCTTTACGATAGAGGGGGCGGGACCGATGCTCGACCTGACCTGGGATGGCCGCTATTTTTACGGCGGCAACAATGAAACCGAACTGTACTGCATGGATTTCGCAACGCACACTCTGATTAAAAAAATAGCCGTGACGGCACCGGTACGGCACTGCACCTATATCCCCGATCTGGACGGCGGCAAGGGCGGCTTCGAAATCGGCGACTGGACGACGTCTTTCTTCGTGGCCATGAACGGTACCTATCTGGACAAAGGCTATGCCAATCCGGAAGGTGCTTTCGGTTCGGCCTATCAGGACGGTAAACTTTATTTCTTCCAACAGCACAAGGGAGCGTTGTGCGAAATCATCGAAGTGGACTTCAAAACATTGGCCGCCACCGGGAAGCGAGCCGACCTGAATCTTTACGGTCAATACGCCGTCGGTACGGAAGCCCGGGCCGGCGGTCTCGCGACCTTTACGTCGCTGAACGGTGCCACCATGTTGCTGGCCAATATCCAGAATACGGACAAACCCAACAAGTTGGTTTGGGTGGAAGCGACGCCTGACAACTTCGTAACCGGTTTCAACATTTACCGCGACGGCGACAAGTTGAACGGAGAAACGCCGCTGCCCGGGCGCACATACGCCGATACCCTGTCCACACCCGGCACTTACGCCTATACCGTAGCCGCCGTCTATATCGACGGCGTGGAGGGCGACAAGGCCGCGCCGGCGACCATCACCATTGTGGAACCGACACATTGTGAAGCGCCGGTCAACATAATGGCCATCGTACAGGATCGCGACGTCCGACTGCAATGGACCTCCGTCATCGACCAATCGGAAGACCAAGACGACATGGAATCCTACGCCCATCTGACAACGGGAAAAATCGGCGATGCCCGTACGATAGACGCAGACGGCCTGCCTACTTATATGCCGGAAGCATGGCGTTTTTCCGGCATGGGCGATCCTGCCTCTTTCTTTGTCCTTGACCAACGGTTGCTGAACCCGGCGCAAAACGACCTGGCTTTTTCGGGTAATAAATTCCTGGCGGCATTCGGAGCGGCCCAAAGCGAATTGATTGCGGTTACCTACAGCCACGACTGGCTGATTATGCCGGCCGCAGAGGCGGACGGACAGCCGCAATGGATTTCGTTCATGGCCCGCGGTCTGGAAACCGGCCATTCGGAATCTTTCCGCGTCGCCTATAGCGTAAAAGGCACCGACACGGCCGACTTCATCCGCATTGCACAAAACCCCGAAGAAGTGAACTGCCTGTGGACGCGTTTTGTCTTCGATTTGCCGGCCGATGCGAAATACGTGGCTGTCGAATATCTGTCCGGCAACGGAAAGGCCTTGTTCATCGATGACATTACCGTGGCGACGGGAGCCTGTGTCTTCCGTCTCGATGAGACGACATATGACGAAAAAGACTTTGTTGAAAAAGTAGCCGGCTATTCCGTTTACCGGGACGGCCAACTGCTGACCGACAAACCGGTCCGGGCCAACGCCTATTTCGACGGCAATCTACCCAACGGCACCTACAATTATACGATCAAAGCTTTGTACAATACTTCCTGTCTAAGCGAAGCGAGCCGCCCGGCAACGGTTTCGGTAAATTACAAGGCACCTGCGGCGGCACCGCGGAATCTGACAGGCAAGGCTCAACACGATACGGTGTCTTTGGTTTGGCATGCACCGGCCTACGCCGAAGACAAAATGCTCAGTTATGCGGGTTCCGAATTGGCAACCGCACTCGGCTTCAGCGACGATGCCGTCTATTATGCGGCCCAACATTGGGAAGCGTCGGAACTACTGGGCGTATTCGGCTACCGGATTTATGCCGTTACCGCCCTGTTCGCCGAAAAGCCTTCGAAACTCGACCTCGTGATTTATCAGGACAACGAATTGGTTTACGAACAAGACGTGACCGTAGCCTGCAAAGCCTTGGATGTCTCAGCCTTCCTGCTCGACGAGCCATTTACGGTCGATTATGCCAAGAGTCTGACAATAGGTTTCCGCATTAAAGCGCAAGCCGAATCGTACACGATAGCCGTGGACAAAGGGCCGGTCGCAGCCGGCAAGGGCGACCGCTATTCCGACGACGGCCTCGAATGGGTATCGGCCAATCAGTATCACAATACGAATGGCAACTGGTTCATAGCCGCGCTCATGGAATTGCCGGAACCCGCCGCCGGAAGTCAGAACGGTTTCTTAGGTTATCTGATTTACCGCAACGGCGAACCCGCCCGCAAGGAATTGATTCAGAATTTACATTACACGGATTGCGGAGTGACCAACGGCATCCATAAATATGCGGTGGCAGCCGTTTACAACAGCGGTGAAAAAATATCGGAAAGTATCTCGGTGCGGGTAAATTATACCGCCAACGAAGATCTGGACGACAGCCGCCTGCGCATTTTCCCCAATCCGGCGACGGAACAGTTTACGGTGTACGGTCCGTTCGAATACCTTGAAATAATCGATCTGCAAGGGAAAACACGACTGAAGCACGAAGCATCGCAAGGCATGGACGTAAAGGTCCCGTTTTTGCCTGCCGGCATTTATTTCGTGAAAATAACGTCGGCCGCAGGTACGACAGTACGCAAATTGGTGATACGAAAATAGATTCGCGTCCGCGCATCCTCTTTCGTCACGGGCAGAGACCAGGCTTATCCGGTCTCTGCCCTTTTTGTTTAACAAAATTTATTCAGGCCGGCCGATTCACCCTAATTGATCGCCAAATATGGACCGGTGAAACCGTCGGTAATGCCCCGACGTCGGTTCCGACGGCTTTATTTTGATGGTTTGCTTTCGGATTTTATATTTCGTACTTTTGCAAAATAGAGCCATTTTTGCACTTTTGCATTGAATTTTAGTTTTTTATGAGCAATCCCTCTCCCCTGCGGTTAGAAATCGACGCGGCGGCCTGCATCGGTTGCGAACGTTGCGTGCGTATCTGCACATCGCGGATTTTTTATGTGGCGGAGCCGGCAACGGCGGCCGGTACTATCGCGGAGGCTTCTGCCAGCCCCGCCGCGCCACAGTCAGCACGCAAACGCATCGGCCTGCAAGATCCGGAACTCTGCATCCGCTGCGGACATTGCGTGGCCGTTTGCCCCGTCAACGCCATTACGCACGGCGACTTCCCCGCCGGGAGCGTCCATGCGTTCAACCACGCGTTGCGCCCCGCACCCGAACAGGTGCTGGAACTCATACGCACGCGCCGTTCCAACCGCGCCTTTTCCGGAGCGGAAGTGCCCGAAACCGCCCTCGCGCAGATTATCGAAGCGGCCCACCGCGCGCCCACGGCCTCCAACGCCCAACAGGTGGCCATCGTGCAGGTGCACGACCCGGCCGTTATCCGCGATTTGAGCCGCATCACGGTGGAGACCTTCCTCGGTGTAGCCGCCAAATTAGAATTCCCGCTTGTAAAAGCGTTTGTCAAACCGTTCATGCCGGGTCTCTACAAGTTATTCCCGAAAATGCGGATGCTGGCCGCCGAAATGGAAAAAGGACAGGACTTCATCCTGCGCAACGCCAAGGACGTCCTGTTTTTCTATACGCCGACATCCTGCCGCTTCGGCTGCCAGGACGCCAACCTAGCCTATCAGAACGCTTCGCTCATGGCCGAAAGCCTTGACGTGGCGCATTTTTACACAGGCTTCGTCTGCGCCGCCTTCAAACAGAATCCCAAACCGTTTTTGAAACGGCTCGGCATAGAAGGACGCATTCAGGCCGGCATGGCCTTGGGCATGCCGGATTTCCGATTCGAACGATACATAGACCGCCAACCGCTCGACTTCAAAAGGATTTAGCCATGGTTTTCACACTCATGCCCATCATCTTCCTCATCGGCATCATCCTTGTCGCGCTGGAAGACGTCATCAAAATCAACAAGACCGCCATCGTACTCGCGATGAGCATTATCCTGTGGGGACTTTTCCTGCTCGACGCCGACGCCATTTTAGCGCACAACACGGCCTTGTCGCTTTTCTCGGAAGAACTGCCGCACTTCTCGAACCTGACGCTGCACGAACGCATCACCGAATTCATGGAGACGAGCCTGATCCACGCGCTGGGCGACGTTTCCTCGACGCTGTTCTTCATCATGGGTTCCATGGCCCTGATTGAAATGATCGACGTGCACGGCGCGTTCTCGATGATTTCGCACTGGATCCGCATCGAAAACAAACGGTTGCTGCTGTGGCTCATATCCGGCCTGACGTTCCTGTTCTCCGCCATCATCGGCAACCTCGCGACCGTCATCGTCATGATTACCGTCGTCTCCAAAATCCTTAAGAAACGACCCGACCGCCTGCTTTTCGCCTGCATGATCATCGTGGCTTCCAATGCCGGCGGCAGCTGGTCGCCCATCGGCGACGTAACGACGCTCATGCTTTGGACCGGCGGCAACCTGAGCATGTCCCAGCAGGCCTCGCACGTTATCATTCCGGCCCTCTGCATGCTCATCATTCCGCTCATCGCCACGACGTTCATGCTCGAAAACGGCCCCATCCGCAACGCCGATCCGGAAGAAGACACGAACCGTCTGGGCGAACACATCAGCAACCGGTTCAAGACTACCTTGCTCGTCATCACGTTGTTATCATTTATCTCGGTACCCATTCTGCAGACTTGGATCGACCTGCCGCCTTTCATGGGTATCTTTCTCGGTCTGGTCGCCATCTGGATCATTACCGACCGGCGTTACGGCGCCAAAAAAAGCGACCTTTTCCAACGCCTGCGCATGGGCCACGCGTTCACGCGCATCGACATCTCCACGGTATTGTATTTCTTAGGCGTATTGCTGTCGGTCGATGCACTCAAGACCGCCGGCCAGCTCGACCTCTTGGCGCATACGTTCGAAAAACTGTTCCCCGCCCCCGAATCCATCGCCCTCATGCTCGGTGTCTGCTCGTCTTTCCTCGACAACGTGGCCTTGGTGGCCGCGGCCATCGGCATGTATCCGATTCAGGTGGCCGGCCCGTTCATGGCCGACGGCATTTTCTGGACATTCCTCGCCTATTGCGGTGTGACGGGCGGCAGCCTGCTCATCATCGGGTCGGCGTCGGGCATCACGGCCATGGGATTGGAGAAAATCCCGTTTTCCTACTACCTGAAGAAATTTACGCCTTGGGTGACGATTGCCTATTTTGTGGGAGCCGGCGTGTTCTTGTTGCTGTACGCTTAGCGGGCACGCGGCGCGCCACCAAGGCCAATCGCCCCCCTTTCTCTTGTTTCCTGCGGTTTTTTATCGTATCTTTATGTTCTGACTTACCTAAACCATATAGGATATGAAGATTGTTAAAATATTGTGTATCTGCCTGTTGATATTTGGCGGCTGCACGCTGGCTTTTGCCGGCAACCAACAGAAAAAGGCCGACAAGGACACGGAAACCTGGCGCTACGACATTGAATGCGCCGGCACGGGTTCGGACGGCACCTATCTCGTCAAAGTTTGGAGTTATTCCAAAAAAGCGGACGTGGCGGCCGAACAGAGCCTCAAAAATGCCGTGCACGGCGTGCTGTTCAAAGGCATCACGGGACAACCCGGCGGCTGTCCCTCGCAACGCGCGCTGATTCCGAACCCCAACGTACAGAACGAACAGCGCGACTTTTTCGCCAAGTTTTTCAGCAGCAAGGGCGGCGATTTCCGCAAATACGCCGTGGCGACGGGCACGCCCGAACGCGTGAAACTGAAAAAAGAATATAAGGTGGGCGTTACCGTTTCGGTAGCCAAAGACATGTTGCGGCGCGATTTGGAAGCGGCCGGCATCATCAAGGGGCTTGGCAACGGCTTCTAAAAAGCGCGGGCCTAGTGCGTAGCGCGGGCGCGGGCCGTGCGCCGGCCTTTGGCGCCGGCAACGGGCGCCGGCAGGAAGCGCGGCCGTCGGTACCGGCTATCAAAAAAACAATCAACATGAAAATCCAATCATTTTTCTATAGCTTAGTCGCCTGCATCGGCCTTTGCGCGGTCTTTCCGGCCTGCAACCAGTCCAGAAATTTAGGCGGTTACTACACCTACGAAACCGAATGCCTCGGCAGCGAACTCGACGGCTCTTACACGCTCAGGGCGTGGGGCATCGGGCGCAACCAGGTGGACGCGTTGGCGCAAGCCCGCAAGAATGCGGTGCGCGACGTCATCTTCAAAGGCATTTCCAAAGGGAAATCCGAATGTGAAATACGGCCTATCCTATTGGAAGTGAACGCAGAAGAAAAGTACCGCGCCTATTTCAACCGCTTTTTCGCCGACGGAGGAGAATTTGAGAATTTCGTCAACTACAAGGACAAACGGGTTTCGACGTTTCACCGCGAACGCACCGAAGACGAAATCAAATACGGCGTTACCGTACGCGTGTTATATGAACCTTTGACGGAAAAACTCCGGAACGACGGGATTTTGAAATAGACGCCGCATTTAGAAATGAACCCGATGGGACGACCGGATGGGGCCAACGGGGGTTGAACCGGAATTTGAAATTTTGAAACCTGAAATTTGAGAATTGCTATGAAAAGATTACTGATACTGCTGGCCGCCTGCCTCTTGGGCGGCTGCACCGCGCTGATGGCGCAAGCGAAGAAACCGACGCTCATGGTGGTGCCCAGCGACGTGTGGTGTACGCAAAACGGCTACATGACGGCCTACGACAATCAAGGTACGACGGTCATGATTCCGGACTACAAGAAGGCGTTGCAGACCGACCCGAACCTGATAATGGTCATCAGCAAAATCAACACGCTCATGGCCGACCGCGGCTTTCCGCTCAAGAACCTCGAAAGCGCGCTGAAATCGATTGAGCAAAGCATGGCCGAAGACGCCATGACAACGAGCAAGACGTCGGGAGCGGAACTGGCCGAAACGCCGCTCGACCGGCTCAAACGCACGGCGCAGGCCGACATCATCCTGCAACTGACCTGGAGCGTGAACACGCAGGGGCCGAAGAAATCGGTAACGTACAACCTGCAGGGACTGGACGCCTACACCGACAAACAGATCGCCGGGGCGCAGGGGACGGGCGCGCCGTCAATGACGGCCGACTTGCCGGTTTTGCTCGAGGAGGCCGTTCTGGCCAATATGGATAACTTTACGGCACGGCTGCAAACGTATTTCGACGACCTGTTCGCTAACGGCCGCGAAGTGACGGTAAGCATCCGCGTGTTCGACAACGGTTCCGGCCTCGACCTCGAATCGGAATACGGCGATTACGAGTTGAGCGAGATTATCGACAAATGGATGTACGACAATACGGTGGAACACCGTTTCAGCAAAAGCGCGGCCTCGGAAACGCGGGCGATGTACGAACAGGTGCGCATTCCGCTCTACAAGGCCGACGGCATGCCGATGGACACCGAGGGGTTTGTGCGGGGACTACGGAGTTTCCTGCGTAAGGAACCGTATAAAATCGACTCCAAGGTCATGAACCGCGGCTTGGGTAATGCCGTATTGGTATTGGGAGAAAAGTAAGACGGGACAACGGGCGGCGCGCCGATAGGCGCGTCGCATAAACAAAATTCCGCATATAAAAAACCGCATATATTATGAGAAGTTTACATAAAACGGCCGCAACGCTTTGCCTTTCATGGCTTTTTGTCTGCGGCATGCCGTTCGGGGTTCAGGCCGCGACGGTACCGGCCCAAACGGCGGCCACCGCCAACACTCCGGCTTCGACCGGTGACACGGAATACGGCATCGTACTTTCCGTATTGCTCGACGACAACGAAGAAATCCCGCACAACGCGGCGCAATATCTCTCCAACAAACTCGCGCAGACCATCACGGCCAACGGCGTGGGCGCGTTCGACGGTTTCAGCCGCTTTTTCATCACGGCGCGCCTGGGCATGGCCACGCGCGACATCGTGCCGGGTCCGCCGACACAGATAGCCGAAAACATGGAGATTACGCTCTATATAGCCGATTATTTCGACCAAAAGATTTTCGCCACGACGACCATCAACGCCAAAGGCGTGGGCACGAACGAGAGCAAGGCGTTCATCAACGCGGTCAAGAACCTGAACCCGCACGCCGCGCCGGTGGCGGACTTCGTTCGGAAAGGCAAAGCCAAAATCATCGACTACTACCGCGCCCAGTGCGACAACATCATCAAAAAAGCGCAAAGCTTAGCCACACAGAAAGAATATGACGAGGCCCTGTACCTGCTCACGTCCATCCCCGACGCGGCGGGCGACTGCTACGACAAGGCGCTGGCGGCCACGGCGGCCATCTACCAGCAGTATGTCGATTATCTCTGCGAAGTGAACCTGGCGCATGCCAAAGCGGCTTGGGCGGCCGAACAGAACAGCACGGGCGCCCAGAAGGCCGGCGTCTTCATGAGCCTGATCTATCCCGACGCGGGCTGTTACGGTGAAGCGCAGGCCCTCTATGCCGAAATAAAGGGCAAAGTGTTGGACGACTGGAAATTCGAAATGAAGAAGTGGCAGGACGGCGTGGATTTGGAGAGCCAGCGCATCGAAGCCGCCCGCGCGATAGGCGTGGCCTACGGCAAGGGACAGCAGCCTACGACTTATGTCATGGGTTGGTGCCGGTAAGGAGTCGGGGCGTCATAGAGACTCATCTGCTACGTTAGACCTTTCGCGGGGCGACTTCCTCTTAGGGGTCGCCCTGCTTTTGTAAAACACCATTATAATATGAGGAAACAATATATTCTACAAGGCATCGTCATTGGGGCCGCCGTTTTCTTTTTGTCGGCCATCGGACAGGCACAGACGGCATCGCAAACAACAACGGAAAGCGGCCTGCCGGACTACAAGCGCAGTTCGCTCTATACGGTCCTGGCCACGCATCTTTCGCAACGGTACGGCGCACAGATAGATTCGGTATTCATCCAGCTGCCGGTACCCGACAAATACGAAGACCACAACCTGCCCGACCGCTACATCGCCTGTCCCAAACGCGAACGGCAGATTAGCGCCGAGAGCATGGAAACGTTCATCGACACGTCTGAAGCCGCCAAGAAGATGGTGGCCAAATGGTTTGACCGCAACCCCGAAACGGGTACGTTCGACCTCGGTTTGGTGACGCGGCGCGGAAACTACAACGCTTCGGAGGCCGACGTGCGGGAAGCCCTGCTGACAAAACGCGGGCTGGCCCTGATTGCCGACGCGGGCGAAAACCTTATCGAAAATACGTTTCTCATCATCAACGACATCGTTTATGTCGATAAGGAGAAGGGCGCGCAAATCGCCTCGGCCGTCTTTGCCGGATTGGCGCTGTTCTCGGCCGCGACCAGCGTGGGAGCGGCGGCCAGCGGCAACCAAGACGCAGCCGAAGCGGGCGTGGCGGCCGCGGAGTTGGCCGTGCTCGGTGCGGCCATTTCGGACGCCATCGCGGGCTTCACGGTCAAGGTGACTTCCTATCTGTACCGCCTGCGCTGGAACGACTCCATCGCCGCGGTCTTCTACAACGACTTTTGGTGCGACACCAATTACGCGCCCGATGAAATCGCGCGCCGCAAGGCCCTGTTCGACAGTTTAGACGGGCAAAGTGGCCTGTTCGCGCTCGACTATGTCGGCAAATACCGGGTCAAGAGCGATAAGACCGTCATGCGCGGCCTGCACGACAACAACGACGTCATCCGCAAGGTCTGCGCGCGGGCCTTGGACAAGAACATCGCCGCCCTGCAGAAGAAATACGAGGTATTCAAAACCAAATCTCCGGTCACGGCCGTAAACGGCCTGTTGTTGCAATCGCCGATAGGCCTGAAAGAAGGCTTGAAGCCAAGCTCCAAATTCGAGGTGTTGGAACAGCGCATGGATGAGGACGGCCATGTTACGTACCGCCGCACGGCCGTGGTCAAACCCATCAAGCACCTGATTTGGGACAACCGCTTTATGGCGGCCGAAGAAGAGGCTACGGGCGCCGATTTCAACGCCACGACCTTCAAGCGGGTCGGCGCCGGCCAAATTGCCCCCGGCATGTTGCTCCGGCAGTTAAAGTAAACGTGACGGCCGACAATGCCGGCCGACAGTGCCGACGCGGCGTCACGAAGTTTAAAGCAATTCATCGTTTATAATTATTATGGAAACCAAAGCATCCGCACCCAACCGACAGGGGTTGAGTCCTGAGGAAGTCGAATCGAGCCGTGAACGTTACGGCCGGAATATCCTGACGCCGCCGGAAAAAAAATCGATGTGGCGATTGCTCTTGGAGAAATTCGAAGATCCGATCGTACGGATCCTGTTGGTCGCGCTCCTGCTCTCGTTCGCCGTTTCGTGCTATCAGTTCTGGGGCGCGGGCGAACCGGCCGGCGTCTTTTTGGAACCGGTGGGCATTCTGGTGGCTGTCCTGCTCTCGACGGGCATCGGCTTTCTGTTCGAACGCAGCGCGAACAGAAAATTCGACGTACTCAACCAAGTGAACGACGAGGTGACGGGTAAGGTGATCCGACGCCTGAACGCAGCCGAAACCGAAGGCACCGTTACAGAGATTCCGCGCGCCGACCTTGTGGTGGGCGACCTCATCTTAGTGGAGACGGGCGACGAAGTGCCGGCCGATGCCTTGCTTTTGGAGTCTATATCCCTGCAGGTCAACGAATCGACACTGACGGGCGAACCACTCGTCAAAAAGACGGCCGACCCTTCGGCTTTGGACCCGGAGGCCACCTACCCGTCGAACCGCATCTACAAAGGCACGGGCATCGTGGACGGCCACGCCGTGGCTGTGGTGGAACACGTGGGCGATGCGACCGAATACGGCAAGGTCTATACGGGCTCACAGATAGAGAACGATGTGGAGACGCCGCTGAACCGGCAACTCAAACAACTCAGCAAAATCATCACGTATATCAGCTATGCCGTGGCCGGCCTCATCATCGTGGGACGGGTGCTGGGCTTTTTCCTAAGCGGCGCGGCCGGCATGGGCGCGTCCGGCGGCATGGGCGGCGGTGCGGACTGGCTCGAAATAGGCCGCTTCCTGCTCAACACGTTCATGTTGGCCGTTACCGTCATGGTCGTCACGGTGCCGGAAGGCCTGCCGATGAGCGTGACGCTTTCGCTCGCGCTGAGCATGAAACGCATGCTGGCCTCGCACAACCTCGTACGCAAGATGCACGCCTGCGAGACGATGGGGGCCTGCACCGTCATCTGTACCGACAAGACGGGCACGTTGACCCAAAATCAGATGCGCGTTTACGAAACCTGCCTGTCGCCGTTCTCGGCTTTGGAAGCGGCCGACCGGCATCTGACACTCGGCGTGGACGAATACGGCCGCATCATCAAAGAGAGCGTCGCCATCAACAGTACGGCCTACCTCGACCTGAGCGATCCGAACAAACCGCGGGTCATGGGCAACCCCACCGAAGGCGCGCTCCTGCTTTGGCTGCAGAGTCAGGGCGAAGACTACGCGCTCATCCGAAAAAACGCCCGCATCCTCGAACAGTTGACGTTCTCGACCGAACGCAAGTATATGGCCTCGTTGGCCGACTCCCACCTCTGCCCCGGCAAACGGCTGCTGTTTGTCAAGGGGGCGCCCGAAATCCTGCTCTCGCTTTGCCGGACGGCCGTGGTGGACGGGCGCGACGTACCGGCGGCCGACGTGGCCGAACGGATCGGGGCCGACCTGCTCGCCTATCAGTCCAAGGCCATGCGTACACTGGGCTTCGCTTACATGCCGGTGGATAAAGACGCGGCGGATACAGCGGCGGCGGACGCTTCCGCGTTTTTCGCGGACGGCCGTCTCAAAGCCGGTCTGCCATTACGCTTCCTCGGCTTCGTCGCCATTTCCGACCCGGTGCGCGCCGATGTGCCAGAAGCCATAAACGAATGCCTCGCGGCCGGCATCGATATCAAAATCGTAACGGGCGACACGACGGCCACGGCCACCGAAATCGGCCGTCAGATCGGCCTTTGGAAACCGGAATACACCGACCGCCAGCGCATCACGGGGCCTGAATTCGCGGCCCTGACCGAAACCGAACTCGCCGACCGCGTGCTGGACCTCAAAATCATTTCCCGCGCCCGCCCGATGGACAAAGAGCGGCTCGTGCGCGCCTTGCAGGCGCAAAACCAAGTCGTCGCCGTGACGGGCGACGGCACCAACGACGCCCCCGCCCTCAACGCGGCCCAGGTCGGCCTCTCGATGGGCGACGGCACCTCCGTGGCTAAGGAAGCCAGCGACATCACGATTCTGGACAATTCGTTCACGAGCATCAACCGCGCCGTCATGTGGGGGCGCTCGCTCTACCGAAACGTACAACGTTTCATCCTGTTCCAGATGACGATCAACGTCGTGGCCTGCCTCGTCGTGCTGCTCGGCGCCTTTTTAGGCACCGAGTCGCCGCTCACGGTCACGCAGATGCTTTGGGTCAACCTGATCATGGACACGTTCGCGGCCATGGCGCTCGCTTCGCTCCCGCCCACGCCCGACGTCATGCACGACAAACCGCGCGCTATCGGCGACCCGATTATCTCGCGGCCGATGGCCACCCGCATCTTCGGCCTCGGCATCCTGTTCCTGCTGTTCCTGTTCGGCCTCATGCAGTACTTCAAATACGAGGAAATCGGCTCGCTCGGCCAGTTCAACTGGGGCGATTACTGCCGCGATTACTTCCGCTTTGACCACGCCCCCGGCGCCGGCTTCTCGATTTACGAAAAATCACTGTTCTTCACGCTATTCGTCTTGTTGCAGTTCTGGAATATGTTCAACGCCAAGGCCTTCAAATCCGAAGGCTCGGCCTTCAAAGACTTAGGGCAATGCCTGAGCGGCTTCGTGCCCGTGGCCCTGCTCGTCGTGCTCGGCCAATGGCTCATCGTGTCGGTGGGCGGCCGCATGTTCAGCGTCACGCCGCTCTCCACCGCCGACTGGTGGCGCATCATCGGCTGGACCTCGCTCGTCCTCTGGCTCGGAGAGGCGGAACGCTGGTTGCGCGGGTTAAAGGCGCGGCGGCGATAAACGCCAAATTACTGAACAAATTGGCGCCAAATTACTGAACAAATTGGCGCCAAATTACCTAATTTGAAAAATTATTGATTACATTTGTAGGTCTAAACGCTTTGCTTTATGGCCGATTACAAACGTAGAATCTTAGATAGCTTGCTGAAAAAAACGGGCTTCGGCACGGGTGCAACGTCTGATGAGAGCCTACGCGCGTCATCAAGGGACACAAGTTTCCATTGGCACGTTGAAAGAGGACTTGAAAGACAATGATACGACGACCTTGGATGACAATACCATCAACTCGTATCTCAATGCCTTGCGCAAGATATTCGTGGTGGAAGATATGCCGGCATGGAATCCTAACCTCCGTTCAAAGACAGCCATTCGGACCGCCGACACCCGCTATTTTGTCGATCCCTCCATCGCGACCGCGGCTTTAGGCTTGGGTCCCGCCGACCTGATGAACGATTTAAACACCATGGGCTTTTTATTCGAAGCCCTGTGCGTAAGGGATTTGCGCGTATTTGCCGACGCCCTGAACGGCCAGGTATATCACTACCGCGACAAAAACGGCTTGGAGTGTGATGCGGTCGTACACCTGCGCAACGGACAATACGGCCTGATTGAGATAAAACTGGGCGGCGAAACTTTAATCAACGAGGGCACGACAACCCTCAACGCCTTGGAAAATCAAATAGACACCGCCAAAATGAAGGCACCCGCCTTTAAAATGATCTTGACCGCCGCCGGCGACTACGCCTACCGCCGCCCCGACGACGGCATTTACATCGTCCCGATAGGGTGCCTGAAAGACTAACTAAGCCACCGACCGCGGCCCGTGCTCTGGGCCGGGGAGGCGGTACGCGCCCTACACGGGTTAAAGGCGCGGCGGCGATAGAATAATCAACTGACAATCAGTCAGGAACCTCCTTTTTTTAGGGCCGATATGACGGAGATACTCAGACATTCCGGGTATCTCCCTTTCGACAGTACTGACTGAAACTTCTAATCGTTTAGCCATTTCGACCAAACTGACCATTGGATTTTCTTTAATAATCTCCAATATGCGTTGCTGACGGACCGATAATTTTTTACCCTCAGTTTGAATCGAAACTTTAATATTTGCCACTGGAGAACGCTTAAAAGTAACCGTCACAAAACCATTGCTTTCACTCCAAACCGGTTCTTCTATCCCCTGAGCGCGGCAAGCCGCAATGATACGCTTGGCACCAGATCCCCAACTTTCAAGATTGCATATTACTTCCAATACTTCGCCGAGACAAACCGCAAAATAAATTTTGCGCTCGTCTCGTCTCCGTATGGCGCGGCGTTAGACCGCGACGTTTACTCACTTATGCATGTCCCGTTTGCTTCTGCGCGCAATTTTCACTATCTTTGTTGTTTCGTGCGGTGAGTATCGCACGGTATGCGGTGGCCTTGCGCCTAAGCGGCAAGACGATAAACCGCCGGACTTGGAAAACATAACTTTTAATTAAACATAATTTTACTGCTATGTCTTGGATTCAAGCACACACCGCCATGGCGGTTTTGATCGGGATTGCGATCGTGGTCATACCGTTTTTGATCTATTATGTGGTCACGGCCACGAAGAACCACCCCAAAGGGTTGATTGCCGCGGCCCTGAGCAATATGGGCGAACGCTTCGGCTATTACATCATGAACGCCGTGCTTTTGCTCTTCATCTGCTCCAAATTCGGTATTGCCGATGATAAGGCGGGTCTCATCTATGCCGTCTTCTATTGCTGCATCTATCTGTTCAGCCTGCCCGGCGGCATCGTGGCCGACCGCTTGCAGAACTATAAGGGCACCATCATGTCCGGCCTGTTTATCATGGCTTTGGGCTATATCTTGCTCTCGCTGCCCGTTTTCGGCGGCAACCCCGGCGCCGTGCCCTCGTGGGTGCTGGTGTTTACCTGCATCGCCCTCTTCCTGATTGCGGCCGGTAACGGCCTTTTCAAAGGCAACCTGCAGGCGATTGTGGGTCAGATGTACGACAACTTCGAAGCCGAAGCGGCCAAGAAAGGCCCCGAAGCCTTGGCCGCGGCCAAGAGCAAACGCGACAGCGGCTTCCAGATCTTTTATGTGTTCATCAACATAGGCGGCGTTATCGCGCCTTTCGTGGCGCCTCTGCTGCGCGAATGGCTGTTGGGCACCAAAAACCTCATTTACAACTCGCAGATGCCGGCCCTCTGCCACCAGTATCTGCACGGCGAAATGGACGCCACGGCGATGAACAACCTGACCGAATTGGCCGGCAAGGTCAGCCAGACCCCCATCGACGCCGCCGCTTTGGCCGCCGATCCCGCCGCCATGAGCGATTTTTGCGTAAACTACCTGGAGGTCTTCAACACGGGCGTTCACTTCTCCTTCTTCGCTTCGGTGGCGGCCATGCTGATTTCGTTCGTCATCTTCGCCGTCGTCAAGAAGAACTTCCCCAACCCCGTCCGCAAGGAAAAAAGCGCGGCGGTGGACTACACGCCCGAAGAACGCCAGGCGCAGGCCAAGGAAATCAAACAGCGTATGGCGGCTCTGTTCGCCGTATTGGGCGTGGCCATTTTCTTTTGGTTCTCTTTCCACCAAAACGGACAGTCGCTGTCGATTTTCGCCCGCGACTTCGTGAAGACCGATGCCATCGCGCCCGAAATCTGGCAGTGCATCAACCCGTTCTTCGTCATTGTCCTGACGCCTATCATCATGTTGATTTTCGGCGGCCTGGCCCGCAAAGGCACCAATGTTTCCACGCCCAAGAAAATCGCCATCGGCATGTTCATCGTGGCCTGCGCCTATCTCTTCCTTTTGGCCTTGGCCAAGCACATGGGCTACCCCTCCGGCAACGAATGGAGCGTGACGCCTATCGAACAGCGCGCCTTGGTAGGACCTTGGGCCCTCATCCTCACCTATTTCTTCCTGACCGTGGCGGAATTGTTCATCTCGCCGCTCGGCCTGTCGTTCGTTTCTAAAATCGCGCCCCGTCACCTGCAAGGCATCTGCCAGGGCTTGTGGCTGTGCGCCACGGCCGTGGGCAACCTGTTCATCTTCCTGGGCGTGACGATGCTCAACAACTTCAACCCGCAGTGGATTACGTGGCTGGTGTTCGCGCTGATCTGCCTCGCCTCGATGGGCGTCATGCTCGGCATGTTGAAATGGCTTGAACGCATCACCAAATAAATGCCGCGCAGCGTGAAACCGTCGCGCGCATTGGGTACCACCTATATAAAAAGGGTCGTCTTTCACGGGCGGCCCTTTTATTTTTGTTAATAATATTGTTTAAAACTTGCAAAATAGGAAAACAAATCCTAACTTTGCACTCCTTTTGCGTGGATTGTACCCGCTTGTAGTAGATAAAATATAGTTAAGATGAACACGTTAAGTTATAAAACCGTTTCCGTCAACAAGGAGAACGCGGACAAGAAATGGGTTTTAGTGGATGCCGAAAACCAGTTCGTGGGCCGCTTGGCTTCCGAGATCGCCAACCTTCTGAGAGGCAAGTACAAAACTAACTTTACACCCCACGCCGATTGCGGGGATTACGTTGTGGTCGTCAATGCCGAAAAAGTACGTTTCTCCGGCAAGAAAATGACGGATAAAGAATACGTTCATCACACGGGCTATCCCGGCGGCCAGCGCTTCGCCACACCGACCGAGATGCTGAACCGGAAACCGATTTTCGTGATTGAACATGCGGTAAAAGGCATGTTGCCGAAAAACCGTTTGGGCGACGCCTTGTTCCGCAACCTGCATGTTTACGAAGGCGCCGAACACCCGCACCAAGCGCAGAACCCCACCGTTGTTAATGTTAAAGATCTCAAATAGACATGGAAGTTTTCAATAGAATCGGCAGAAGAAAGACCGCCGTCGCACGTGTGTACCTCAGTGCCGGCAATGGCAATATCACGGTTAACGGCAAGGACTATAAGGAATATTTCCCGACGGGTACGTTGCAATATGTCGCGACCCAGGCTTTTGAAGCGACCAATACGTTGAACCAATTCGACGTTAAGGCTAACATCGACGGCGGCGGCATCAACGGTCAGGCCGAAGCCCTGCGTTTGGGCATCGCCCGCGCGTTGGTCGAAGTGGATCCGGAGCACAAGCCCGCGCTTAAAGCCCAAGGCCTCATGACGCGTGATCCCCGTATGGTGGAAAGAAAGAAACCGGGTCGTCCCAAAGCCCGCAAACGCTTCCAGTTCAGCAAGCGTTAAAAACGAAACGGAGACGCCTTACCGACGTTTCATTCAGCCGGACGACCATCACTGGTCATGGCTTGAAACGCATCTTGAAAAGGAAAACGTCTTCGTGTTTAGCATCCAAATTGCCGAGACTTCCGCTCTTCGCCATATGACGGGAGCGGAACTACTGGGCAATTGCGTTTAGTAAACGTTTTGATACCATCGGAATCCGCACAAAGCGGGAGGCAAGACGGATGGTCTTAACCCCCGTTCCGGATAACCGGAGAAGCAAAACGTACTTGAAAAAGGAAAGTAAACAAATTTTTGATATGTCTAAAGCAAATTTCGATCAGCTCCTGGAGGCCGGTGTGCACTTCGGCCACCTCAGAAGAAAATGGAATCCCAAAATGGCGCCGTACATCTTCGCCGAAAAAAACGGGATCCACATCATTGACCTTAACAAAACGTTGAGCAAATTGGACGAGGCTTGCGCCGCCGCCAAACAAATTGCCAAATCGGGTCGCAAAATCTTATTCGTCGCTACGAAAAAACAAGCGCGCGCCATCGTGGCCGAACAAGTCGCCAAAGTAGGCATGCCGTACGTGACCGAACGTTGGCCGGGCGGTATGCTGACCAACTTCGCCACCATCCGTAAGGCGATCAAGAAAATGTCCGCCATCGACCGTCTGATGAAAGACAAACAGTTTGAAAGCATCTCCAAACGCGAACGTCTGCAGATTACACGCGAAAAAGAAAAGTTGGAAAAAAACTTGGGTTCGATCGCCGACTTGGGTCGTCTGCCGTCCGCCGTATTCATCGTCGATATCAACAAGGAACACATCGCCGTAGCCGAGGCCCGTCGCTTGAACATCCCGACGCTGGCCATGGTGGATACGAACACGAATCCCGAACTCATCGACTTCCCGATTCCCGCCAACGACGATGCCTCCAAATCGATTGACATCATTCTTCAACAGGTAATCGCCGCCATCGAAGAAGGTTTGGCCGAACGGAAATACGACAAGGAACAGCAGAAAGAGGATGAAGGTTCGGCTGAAGAACGGGAAAGACTGGCCGTAGAAGGCATGGACGAGGAAGATGCCGAAGACGGTAAGAAGAAAGCCGCCCGCAAGAAAGCCGAGGGCGAGGAAAGCGCTGCCGGAGGCGAGGAGAAGAAAGAAAGACGTCCGCGCAAAGTAGCTTCGACGGGCGCGCAGAAGGTAACCAAAAAGTAAAGGCATCCTTTCTTCGGGTCACGGGTCAGGCCGACGGACGGCTTTACCGTGGCGGAGAAAAGACGCTTAAAACAAGAGAGGAGTAAATTATGGCAACTATAACTGCCGCTGAAGTTAATAAACTCAGACAGATGACCGGCGCCGGCATGATGGACTGCAAGAAGGCGTTGGTGGAAAACGACGGCGATTTCGACAAGGCCGTTGACTACTTGAGGAAGAAAGGCCAGAAAGTAGCGGCCAACCGCGCCGAAAGAGATGCCAAGGAAGGCATGATTTTGGCCGCCACGACGGGCGACAACAAATTCGGCTGCATCGTCATGCTCAGCAGCGAGACCGACTTCGTAGCCAAGAACGCCGAATTCGTGGCTTTCGTCGAAAAAGTTTCGGCCGCCGCGATTGAAAAACACGCGAAAAACCTCGATGAAGTCAAGGCTTTGACCATCGACGGCCGTAGCGTGGAAGACCACATCACTGACATGGTGGGCAAAATCGGCGAAAAAATCGAAATGGCGCACTTCGAATGCCTCGAAGCGCCGCGCGTATTCGCCTACAACCACCACGGCAACCGTCTGGCCACGCTCGTGGCTTTTGACAAGGAAAACGCCAAAGAAGAAGTGGGTCACAACGTAGCCATGCAGGTAGCGGCTATGAACCCGATTGCCGTTGACAAGGATTCCGTCCCGGCCGCCACCATCGAAAACGAAAAATCGGTGGCCCGCGAAAAGACCAAACAGGAACAGGTTCAAAAAGCGGTTGACAACGCGTTGTCGAAAGCCGGCATCAACCCCGCGCACGTGGATTCCGAAGAACATATCGAATCCAATACCGCCAAGGGTTGGCTTACGCCCGAACAGGCTCAGCAGGCCCGCGAAATCATCGCGACCGTATCGGCTGAAAAGGCCGCCAACATTCCTGAAGCGATGCTGGAAAACATCGTCAAAGGCCGTGTTGAGAAATTCTACAAGGAAAACACCTTGATGCACCAGGAATATATCATGGACAGCAAGATGAACGTAGGCGACTACGTTAAGCAAAACGGCGACGCCACCGTAGTGGCTTTCCGCCGTCTCCAGTTAGGTGCGTAAGTTTTCTGTAGCGGACGAAAAGGACAATTTTCTTTCAGAAGGTTGTCCTTTTTGATTTTTGACCGGATACTACCCGGGTGACCCGACGGGTAAGCCAAAGGGGAAGACCGGTGCGATGCCCCAAACAATTAAAAAAACATTTTTATTTATGGCTCAGAAAAAAGGCTTTTTCGCCGACATCGCCGATGCGCTCAGCAAAGAACATTGGCGCGCTTTCGGCAACGAATTCATCGACTCTTTCCGCGGCGACAAATGGCGTCGGGAAATCCTTTCGTATCTGTTGGTGATAGCCGGCAGTCTGCTTTTCGCGGTGGGCGACGTGATGTTCGCCAACCCTTACCGTCTGGCACCCGGCGGCACCTACGGCATGTCCAATGTGTTGAACTCGGTTTGGCCGTGGAAAATCAGCCTCTACGCCGCTTGCATGGACATTCCGTTGCTCGTGATCGGCACGCTGATTTTAGGGCCGCGCTTCGGCGTCAAAACCATCCTTTCCACGTTTGTCATTTTAGGTGGCGTATGGGCGATTGAAAGCCTATGGGGCTATGACCCCGTTATCCACAACGGCATTTTGAACGAAGCCGACTTGGCTTCCGTTCCCGAGGCCATGAAAGGGCTGTTGGTCTATCCCGCCAAGGAAGGGTACCTTTCCCTTTACTTCGTTCCCGATTATTTCCTGAACACGCTCGTGGCCGGCTTGATTTACGGCGCGGCCATCGGGTTGATTTTCAGGGCGGGCGCGACTTCCGGCGGTAGCGACATCATTTCGATGATCATCAACAAATACACACGTATTCCGCTGGGTACGCTCGTGATTATCGTCGATACCTGCATCACGCTCTCCACCTTGGTGGCTTTCGGCGAATTGCGTCTGCCGCTCTACTCCATCATGGTGATTGTGATTGAAGGCTGGATGATAAACTGGATCATGGCGTTGGATTTCAAAAAGAAACCAAAAGAAGTAGAGGCGGCGGCTTAGTCCGATGCGGAATCCGATGCGCCCATAAACTGTTACCCGTCATGGAGACGGGCGAGGGTTTGAACTTGAAAATCAACATTCATAAACCTTATAAAAAACAAAACAATGGAAAATTTAATGCAGCAAATCAACGAGCAGTTGGACGCTTTCAAGACGAATGCCAGCGCTTTGGTTGAAAAAGGTAACAAAGCCGCCGGCGCGCGTGCCCGCAAGGCTTCCTTGGAATTGACCAAATTGTTCAAGGAATTCCGTAGCACCAGCATCGCCGACAGCAAGAAATAATCGGCTTTCAAGCGATTGCTTTGATAGAAGCGGCGGCCGTCCTGCGGTTGCCGCTTTTTTTATGCCTTGCGGGGGGTGTGCGGTGCAAGGTCGCTCGCTTCTCACAAAAGTAGTACCTGTAGTTCGCTGACCCTAAATCGTACAAAATCGTTGTGCTACGCTCAGACAAGTACGATGGGCCGGGGTGCGCGCACAATCCTACCCGCTTTTTTAAACTTCCGCTCGCTGACCTTGCACCACCGTGTGGGTCACCCTTACACCATCTTGTTTTAATATGCGATTTGCACTAAATTTGCGGTATAGCAACTTGCAATGGACTTTGTGAACGCCATAACCACCCTCCGGATAAGCCGAATGCGCGGAAGCCAAGTAAAATTGGATTCGGTGCGGCTTTGGCTGTTCGTGGCCATCGGCCTGGCGGTCATGGCCTGCCAAAGTCCGGAAGAGCGTTGCCTCGATACGGTGCGCGAGGCCGTCTATGCCGGCGACTTCGCCAAGGGTCTGGCGGCGGCCGACCGCTTCTACGAAAAACATGCCGTCGAAGCGGAACATCCCTCGGAAGAGGCCATGGCCCTGCGTTGGGAAATCAGTGCCTACACCCGTCTCTGTCTCCTGATGACGAACAACCTGAACCGCCGTTTCTTAGCCTATTATCCGGTACAGGAAATGGGCGTGCTGTTTCCATCGCCCCTGCCTTTCGTAAACCGGCATTGCTATGCCTACGCCCGGCTCTATTACGAGATGGGGCTCTACGGCCCCGCCCTGCCGATTGTGCTGTGGCAGGCGGAAGACGAAGGATGGAACAAAGCCGGCGTGGACTTGCTGTTCGGCATCTATACGAAGACCCATCAGTATCGGGCGGCGCAGACGTATCTGCGGACGCTGGAACACGACGCTGACACCAGGGCTTGGTGCCGGGACTGGCATGAGCGCGTGACGGCCGGCGCGGGTGAGGCCAATGCAGGTAGGGCACGGCACGATACCGTGGACGGCACGCGGACGCGACCGCTGACGGACGAATGGCTGACCGGCCCGCGGGTGGACGAAGGGTTTATAGACGGCTATGTGAAAGCCTTTTTCCGCTATAACATGACCCAAGCGACAAAGGCGCAAGACGACGGTCAAGGCGGCGTCATAAGCGATGAATCGCCTGTCAGGAACCCCTATCTGACCGACTACTACACTTTGCTGTGCCTGCTGGAAAAAGACCTTGGCCAAGTGCCGGCACTACTTGACATTTACCGCCGGCAAAGACGGCCGTTACCGGACTATCTGCAGGAAGCCGCGCTGATTTACACTTCCGACGCGCAAAAGGCGGAAACGCTGGAAGCGGCGGGGCTGACACGCGAGGCCTTGGCACTCTCGCCGGCTATGGAACAACGCGTGGCCAAAGTGTTTCAGGATTTCGCAATGCTGAAAGCAGGCGCGCTGCCGTTCGACGTCATGACGCGGCGGCACGCGGCCACCTACACGTATCACTTCTTATTCGGACAGATACAATGAGACGCCTGACCTTATCCCGCCTTCTTACCATCGGCTTATCCCTGGCCGTTTTGGCGGCCGGGGCGCTCCTTCCTACCGCCTGCTCCCGGTCGCGACAAGCGGCATGGCCGGCGGCTTTAGCCGGTGGCGCGCCGATTTTTCCGGATTACGGCGGAGCGGATTTGGTGATTCCCGTCAATATCGCGCCGCTCAATTTCATCGTTTCGGAGGCCCGGTTGCCGCAGGTGGCGACGGTACGGATGGAAGCCTTTGCGGCGGGACGGCCGGAGGAAAGCGCGCCAGACGCCGCCTTGACCGTAAAGTTGCGGAAAAAAGACGGATGGTTGCATTGCCGCTTTCCGCTCGAAGCATGGCACCATTGCCTGCAAAAGGCGGCGGGCGGCCATGTGCGCCTCGGCTTTTACGACCTGCAGGGACAGGCCGTCGCGGAGCGCGGCGGGATGACACCCGACCCGACCGATACGATCCGAAAATTTCTTATCCGCTGGCGCGTGGCAACCGACTCCATCGACCCCTACCTGATTTACCGGCTCAGCGCTTACGATGAAAATCCCTGCAAATACCTGGAAGCCGAAGAACGGTGTTTGGAAAACTTCGACAAACGCCTGCTGATGGATAACCGGCGCACGGACGGCCAGTGTTTCAACTGCCACGCCTCGGCTCAAAACGATGCGGGCTGCATGAGCATCCATCTGCGCGGCGCACAGGGCGGAACGCTGTTGTTTACCGATGGCGGCTTCCGCAAAATCAACCTGCAGGACGGCTTCCCCGACCTGCGGCTGGCCTATCCCGCCTGGCATCCATCCCAACGCTACATCGCTTTCTCGTCCGCCCGCATACAGGTCTTTCCGCATACCAACATCTACAAAACACAGGATTTGATTGCCGACACGCTGGGCCGCCTGCTGATATATGACTTGCAACGCAACCTGCTGTTACCCGCCCCGACTGACCCGACAGCCGCGGCTGCCCATAACGCCCGCTTCGAGGTTTCGTTCCCCGTATGGGCCCCGGACGGACGGCGGATTTATTTCTGCCGCACCGAAAAACTGCGCTTAACAGACACGCTTTCTTTGGTGGAGAACCTCGCCCGCTTCCGCTATCATATCGCCGCCATGGATTTCGACACGGCTTCGCGCACATTTTCGCTCCCCTATACGGTGTGTACGGACAGCACGGGTAGCCTGAGCCTGCCGGCCATAGACCCCAGCGGCCGCTATCTCGTCGTAACTAAACTGCCTATGGGTTCTTTCCCGTCGCAAAACGGCGGCGAATTGGCATTGATTGATTTGAACCGGCGCGACAGCGCAACCGGCCTGTGTGCCTTGACGGACATACCGGCCCTCTCGTCGCCCGACGGCGAGAAATCGCACCAGTTCAGCAGCAACGGCCGCTGGATGGTCTTCGGCAGCAAACGGCTCAACGGAAGTACAGCCGCCATATATATCAGCCATTTCGACCGCGAAGGCCGCTTCCACGCGCCTTTCGTGTTGCCGCAAGCTACCGGCGACTTCCATACGGCTCAATTGCGCACGTTTTTATTTCCCGTTTTGAACCGGAAGGCGGCGCCATTCACATTGGACGAATGGGCGGAGGCGGCGCGCGGAGCCGCCGGAACTATAGACATGCGGCACTTCGCCGCCGACTACACCCCTGACGGACGGACGGCAGCCGCGGGACACTGAAACCGCACCCCAGCCGACAGACTTTGACAAGACATGAAAAACATACAACGATACTGTGAAATAACGGCCGCCTTGCTGTGCACGGCCGCCGCGGCCGTCTTCATCGCCTTTTTCGAGGCGCATTTCGCCAACGAGGAAGGCAAATACCTGTTCGTCTATACGGCCGATTTGCTCAAACGGTTCTGGCCGTTCGGCGAATGGCACTATCCCGGCGCGCCGGTCAACGGCAACGGGGCCTTGTTCCTGCACGTCTTTTTCTCGCAGTTCTACTACGGGGCGGCCGGCATCTATGCCGTCTTGCTGGCGGCTTTGGGCCTGTGGCTGTATGGCTGGCATCGCTACGGGCGGCGCGCCGGCATACCGGCCTTGTGGCGCGGCGCGGCCGTCTATCCGCTTTCAACGGCCTTGTTCCTGTTCGCGGCCGTGAGCCCGAAATTTCCGCCCGGCCTGCTCTGGGGCTTGCTCGTATCGCTTTGGATCTGCCTGTGGAGCGGAGGCGGGCGGGGCGGGCGCGCCCGCATGTGGCGCGCCTGGCTCGGCGGGGCGGCCATCGTCATGAGCATGGGTTTCTTCCCTTTCCTGTTTTTCATAGCAGGCTACAGCGGCCTGTATTGGACCGCCACGCCCGCAAACGACCCAGCCCGCGGAAAGGGCGGTCGTCTGTTGCGCTTCGGCATCCTCTGCCTCTACTGGCTGACGCTTCCATTCGCCTGGGCCGCCCTCAGCCGGCAACCGTTGCCTACGGCCTGCGACGCCTATGTCATCCCTAGTTGGAACCGAAACGGCATTTCAAAAGACTGGAAACTTTATCTGACCTATCAGAAAACCTGGCGCGCCTTGCGGCAAAACGACTATCGCGAAGCCTTGAAACAGGCAGACCGCTATTGGTTTTCTGAGCGCGCCCTGTACCGTCCTAACCTCAGCCCGGGCGAACGGTATTTCCGCCGCTATTTGGCCGAAGCCACCAAACTGGCCCTGCTGACGAGCGGCGAACTCAACAACCGTTTCCTGATGTACGGTACCTTGCCTGAGTTCGCCTTCCTCTTTCATTTCCCCACCCCGATGGTGTCTTACTTCGACCCCATCTATCAACGATTTTATTGGGAGACGGGCGCCCTCACGGCCGCGGCCTTCGAAGGTGTCAACATCATCGAGCGGGACGGCCTGCGGGCCGACGTCCTCCCCACCCTCGCGCTCACGCAAGTCTGCCTGCACCAACACGGCTTGGCCGAAAAATACCTCTATCTACTCCGCCATACATTGTTCTACCGTTCTTGGGCGGAAAAAATCACAGCGTTCAACCGACCGGACGCCATCGAGAACATGCCGGACACAACGACTTCCAATGCGGCAAAACCCGATACGCCAGCCTCCCTCGTTCTACGCAAACGCGCCGAAGCCAGCCCCATTCCACCCGACGTCAGCGGTAAAAATCCGCGGGCCGAAATGGCGCACCTCATGGCCGTCCATCCGCATAACTTCCATGTAGCCGAATATGTGCTGATGCAATACCTCTTGGACAAAAACCTGCCGGCCGCCTACGAGGTGTTGAAACACTACCGCCACCTGGGCTATAAATCCCAGGAACTGCCCATCTACGCTCAGGAAGCCCTGTTGCTCTACATCGAATACGGCTTGAACCCAACCGCTTTCACGATAGTGGAGGAAGGGCTCAAAGGGTTGGAGGATTTCCGCTTCAATCCGGCGGTCATCAAACGGTTCGAGAATTTCCTGCAGGAGAAATGGAATTTCGAGACCGGACGACTGCGCCCTGAAGCCTTCTTTGAAAAATACGGAAACAGCTACGCTTTCTTGTACTTATATTTAAAAAACATAGATCCCGCCGCCGAACCGCCGGTGCCGGACGGACCCGGTATCGAGCCTCTCGTGCACTAATAGACCGGTTAGACCGCCCGTTGAGGCCAAAATACCCCGTAAAACTTGACAATCTATACGATATGAAACGATTCGACATAAACCCGTTCCACACGAGATATACGTTATGCGGTTTGCTATTGCTCGCCCTGTTGGCCGGCTGCCGCGACAACGTGCCGACCGACACGACCGCCGACCATACGACAGGGGCTTCGCTCACCGCGGAAAACGCCCCCATCTTTCCGGACTACGGCGACAGCCTCGTCCTGCCACCCAACATCGCGCCGCTCAACTTTTCCGTAAACGAAAACATCCGTCTGCGCGTCAGTTGCGGCGAAGAAACCCTGCTTGACAAACGCTACCGCCGGCAGGTACGGTTCCGCTCAAAAACCTGGCACCGTTTCCTCAGCACCGCCCGCGAACGCCAAGAGCCGCTCCGGCTCGACATCAGCACGGCCGACCGCCACTACGCCCCCCTGCGCTGGTTCGTGGCCGAAGACAGCATCGACCCCTATCTCGTCTATCGCCTCGTCGCGCCCGGTGACGGCGTTTACAACACGCTGGGCATCTATCAGCGGCGGCTGTCAGACTTCAAGACCACGGCCCTGACGCTCAACACCCTCTCCGATAACAATTGCATGAACTGCCATACGTTCCGCAACGGCGACGCCGATGAAATGATCATACACTGGCGGTTTCCGTCAGAAGGTTCGTTGTTGCAAACGCCGGACGGCCCGCGCAAAATCGCGTTGTCGCCGGAAGCCGCCCGCCTCGGATTGCGTCTGATTTATCCGGCCTACCACCCGAACGGAAATTACATCGCCTTTTCAACCAATCATCTGCTGGGCATAGGCGGATATGAGGCCCACCGCCGGTTTTTCAACTCCATTGACAGCCTTTCGCACATCGTATTGTACGACATACGGACGAATCGCCTCTTCACGACGCCCGCCCTATGGGATAACCAGGTCGAATACACCTATCCGACCTGGTCACCCGACGGCGACTGTCTGTATTTCTGTCGCGCGCCGAAAGAAGACAGTGCATTTTTAGCCAAACAGCCCTCCGAAAAACAGCGTATCGAACGTATCCGTTTCGACTTGGTCCGCGTGACATTCGACCCGGCAACGGGTTCGGTCGGCAATTCGGTCGAAACCCTGCTCGCGGCCGATGACTGCAACGGCAGTTTCGCCCTGCCGCGCGTTAATCCCGCTGACCCGAACTGCATAGCCGTCAACATCAGTCCATACAGCTCTTTTCCGGCCCGCGCCCTCGGTGATTTGGGCTTGGTTTTCTTGAATAAAACTGATACCACTATATATATATTCAGGACTTCCAACCAGCCGATTTGCTCAACACCCCCGAAGCCGAGAGTTTTCACAGCTGGAGCCAAAACGGACGCTGGCTCGTCTATGCCAGCAAACAACTGGACGGCTATTTCTCACTGCCCTACATCGCCTATTTCGACGGCAAGCAATTCTCCAAGCCGTTCCTGCTCCCCCAAAAAGACGGCCATTACTACCGTGGCTTTCTCAAGTCTTTCAACCTGCCTGAGCTGACCGTCACGCCCTCTAAACTGACACCCCGAAAGACAGAAAAAATACGCCATAACCCTACCTTGATCATAGAAACCGGCGAAATAGAAACCTTGCTGAAACAACCATCCAAAACACCAAAATGAAAGTTACCATCAATTCAATAGTCCCTTTTTTGCTGTTAATGACCCTGTTGGCCGGCTGCCGCGACAACGTGCCGACCGACACGACCGCCAACCATACGACAGGGGCTTCGCTTACCGCGGAAAACGCCCCCATCTTTCCGGACTACGGCGACAGCCTCGTCCTGCCACCCAACATCGCGCCGCTCAACTTTTCCGTAAACGAAAACATCCGTCTGCGCGTCAGTTGCGGCGAAGAAACCCTGCTTGACAAACGCTACCGCCGGCAGGTACGGTTCCGCTCAAAAACCTGGCACCGTTTCCTCAGCACCGCCCGCGAACGCCAAGAGCCGCTCCGGCTCGACATCAGCACGGCCGACCGCCACTACGCCCCCCTGCGCTGGTTCGTGGCCGAAGACAGCATCGACCCCTATCTCGTCTATCGCCTCGTCGTACCCACCGACGGTGTCTATAATACCTTAGGCATTTACCAGCGGCGGTTGTCAGACTTCAAAACCACGGCCCTGACGCTCAACACCCTCTCCGATAACAATTGTATGAACTGCCATACGTTCCGCAACGGCGACGCCGACGAAATGACGGTACATTGGCGCAAACCGTCCGACGGCACGCTTATCATGAACCATGACGGTATGCGAAAAATCGTCCTGCCGCCAAAGGCCACGCAACTCAACCTGCGCCTGACCTATCCGGCCTACCATCCGAACGGACGCTATATCGCGTTCTCCACCAACCTCCTGTTGGGTTTCGCCTGCTATGAAGCCCACCGACGTTTTTTCGACGCGGGCGACAGCATCGCGCATATCGTCATTTACGACATCGAACGCAACCGATTGTTCTCCCACCGTATGTTATGGCAGGAAGACCGCTTGCTCTCCTATCCGGCCTGGTCGCCCGACGGCCGCACGCTCTATTTCTGCAGCGCGCCAAGCCCCTACACCGACACGGCCTATTCGGCCTTGTCCGAAAAAGAACAAATAGAAAGCATCCGTTTCGATTTGGCCTGCATCACGTTCGACCCCACAACGGGCCTCATAGGCGACACCATCCACACTTTACTGAAAGCCGACGACTACAACGGCAGCTTTTCTTTGCCGCGCGTCAATCCCGCCGACCCGAACCGCATAGCCGTCAGCATCGGCACCTTCAGTTCGTTTCCGTCCCAAACCTACGGCGACTTGGGCTTGGTTTTCTTAGATGATACCGCTATATATATGCCGACATTCGAGCCCGCGACTTCACTCAACACCCCGGAGGCCGAGAGTTTTCACAGCTGGAGCCAAAACGGGCGCTGGCTCGTCTATACCGGCAAACAACTGGATGGGTACTTCGCCTTGCCCTACATCGCTTATTTCGATGGGAAGAAATTCCACAAACCCTTTTTATTACCGCAAAAAGAGGGGGACTACTACCTCAGTTCGCTCAAATCGTTCAACCTGCCGGAACTGACCGTCACGCCCTCGAAACTGACCCCTGAAAAAACAGAAAAACTACGCAAAAACGGCTATACACTGACTGTGGAAACCGCCGAAATAGAAACACTTATCCAACGTTTAATTCAAGCCGAGTGCAGAAGCCGAACAAGTTCGGATTATGCCGAGGCGGATTAAAGGTACATGTATATGAACAACTGCATGAATCCGGACATTAAACGATACGGTTTAGCCTTGTTTTTAATCTGCCTCGGCTTAACCGGTACGGCAAATCTCGCGGCACGAACTGTCTCGGCTCCACCGCGATACAAAACGGCCGCCCTAACACCCGAAACCTATATCCGAGCCGCCCGGGCCTCCTTGGAACAAAACGATCCCATCGCCGCCCGCACGGCCACCGAGCGTTATTTTCAAACGGCCACCGATACCGCCGCCGAACGCCTTGAGATGGCCACGATACTCAAATGGGCGCTCCTGACTTCGGGGCAACTAAACGAAGATTTCCTTACCTACGGCCATATCCCGGAAATGGGCTTGATGCTGCCGGTGAGTTTCCCTGCCATGAGGATCGCCAAACCGTACAGTTGCCTGACGATGGCCTGCGGCCTGTATGTACCGGCTCTTTCTACAATGATTTGCGCCACAGACCGCAACGGCCTCGATTTATTCTCGACCCGACTGCTGACCGAAATCTGCATTGAGACCGGACGTCTAAGCCTGGCACGCCGCTATATCGCCCATTTGCCGAAAGCCGAACAAGGGGAATGGTACCGAAAAGCGAAAGAACACCGCCAGGCATTGTGGGCTTGGGACAGCCTGCCTTACCACTTGGCGTCGGAACCGGCCACCACCGATGCCTGGGTCTGTTTTTTCTATCCTTCGGATTCTGCTGAAAGAACGGCCCTTGCCTTGAAACCGACGCAAGCCCGTTGCCTTTTGGATTACTATACGTTATTGCAATTGCTGCATAAACGTTTGGATCTGCTGCCCGTCATAACGGAGGCTTACCGTGCGCAAGGCGCCGCACGGTTGCCCGCCTACGTACAGGATGCGTGGCTACTCGCGATGAATTATCTGAACGGTGGCTTTTCCAAAGACGAAGTATTGCAATGGCGTAAGGGCGATTTAAAGATAGAACCCGACATTATCGCCCGTTTCGAACGTTTGGTCTATGACTTTAACGCCTTGCGGAACGGTACGGACAACTGGAACGAAATCCGAAAAAATTACCGTGACACCTACGCCTTTTATTTTATTTTTGACGGCATCGCCTTTTAACCGACCATCATGAAACAAACACCATATCGTACACTTTTGGCCGGCCTGCTGCTGTGCATGGCCGCCGTGTTAGCCCTCGCGGCCAAACGCGAACAGAAAAAACGGATTTACATGGCCGAACGGCCGTTGGCTACGATTCCGGCATACGCCGACAGTATCGTGTTGCCGCCCAACATCGCGCCCCTTGGGTTCACGGCCGCTGACCCCGACTGGCGGATTGCCTCCGTCCGGTTTTCGGCTTTCGCCCGTGGGGAAACCGATGCGACGACAACCGATACCGCCTTGCCCGTCGGACAAATCGTCTTTGACCCGTGGCCGGAGAAATTCGAAGCCGAACACCTCCGCGAATGGCACAAGTTGCTTTCCGGCGCATCCAACGGCTTTATCCGCGTTGACATCACGGCGCATCCCGAAAGCCAACCGGACAGCCTGCTGAGTTTCCCGCCCCTACATTGGTTCATCGCCGACGAACCCATCGATCCATACGTCATCTACCGCACCAGCATCTTCGAAGACGCCTCGTACCACCATTTGGTCATCGAACAGAAAAATCTGGAAAACTTCGAGACCAAACCGTTGCTGGATAATTTCCTGATGAACAACAACTGCATGAACTGTCACGCCTGCGAGGGAAACAACATCAACAATTTCATCGTACATCTGCGCGGAAAACCGGCCGGAACATTGCTCGCGCGCAACGGCGAATTGACGAAATTGCAGATTCCCGACAGCCATCCCGGCCTGCGGCTCGTCTATCCTTCCTGGTACAAAGGCGGCGATTTCATCGCGTTTTCAACGAATCAGGTCTATTCCCAACATTTCTCCACGCCACGCCGCAAAGGCCTGGTTACCGTAGATACGTTGGGTGATATCGTGGTATTGGACACCAAGACATTGGAATTGTTCTCATGCGACGAACTGACTTCCGAAGAATATGACGACGTGTTCCCTTGCTTTTCGGCCGATGGCCGCTCTCTGTTTTTCTGTCGCGCACCGGCACGCGGTACCGAAGCGGAACACCGCGCATTGGAAAAAGTCCGGAAACAGGCTCGTCATACACCGGCCGACTCGTTGTTTTTCCGTGACGACAACCAATTTTCGTATTGGATGAACATTTCCGGCGAAAGCATCGAGAAAGCCAACGCCCTGCGCGCCGACCTCATGCAAATCGACTTTGACCCGGAAACCCGCCGTTTTTCCAACCTCCGCACCGTGGCCCGCTTTTCGGAAATGAACCTGAGCGCGACGATGCCTTTTGCCTCACCCGATGGCGAATACCTTGTGGTCAGCGCCTTGCCCACGACGACTTTCTCCGTACAAGTCATGGGCGACCTCTACAAAATCCATCTGTACGACAGCACGCCTTCCGGCATGGTACCGACCGGCGTGGAATGCGGCTACCGCATCGAACCGATCCACAGCCTCAATACGGACGGTTCCGAGACATTCCATACGTTTGGGAGCAACGGCCGCTGGATGGTCTTCGCCAGCAATCGGGAAACTTTCGGCATACCGGAACTATATATATCATACGTTTCGGAGGGTCGGTTCGCCCGACCGTTCATCCTGCCGCAAGCCGAAACCGATTTCTATGCCCGTAATCTCCGTGCTTTCCTGTTTCCGTTCCTAAGTACCGAACCGGCCAAGTTTGATGCCCGGAAAACAGCGAAAGCCGCACGGACCGAAGGCATCGAACTCAAAGCGATCGGTTTGGAAAAATACAAAACCGCCGCACGGCCGGCTACCGAAAGCGGACACTAAGGCATTTTGCATACAGGTAACACGATTTTTCCTGAAAAATCGTTATATTTGCGCTACTATGCGCGTGATATATCTTCTTTTCATCGGATTACCGATAGGCCGACGGCTATGGTGGCTGGTATTGGCTTTTCTGCTGTGGCCGACGACCGGCATGGCGCAACACCACGACAACGACTGGACGCCTTGCGACACGACACCGGTCAAGTTTCCGTTCCACGACACGATTCTCTATGTGGGGGATACGTGTGCTTTGTTACCGCTCGGTTTATTTAACCATAATCTTCTTTGGAATTTTAAACCTTTCGGTTATATATCCCCTCTCAAAACAGAATATGAAAAAAAACATTCCATTTACATCTGCCATTTAGATCATACTTTTCATGATTATTGTGATGCCCCCAATACCGTAATGCACGCTTTTGGACATGCCCTAAACGATGATTTAAATACATTTGCATGTCTTGAAGCGTCACAAGATATTGTCCCTTTCAGTTACTCCGTTGAGAGCGACAGTCCCGAATGCCCTGACCGGAAAGGAGACACGATATACATTCATTTTGTTGGTGGAAAACGGCCTTGCGATTCTACGCCGGTCAAACTGCCGTTTCATGACACGGCTTTCTGCGAGGGCGACAGCCTGCTGATTGTGGCCACCGACCGGCCGCACGCGGGTTACAGCACCATTTGGCACAACCTCTCTTCGGTCGCCGACGTAATCCACGAGGGCGACTCCATCTTCATCACAGAGCCGGGCATTTACGCATTCTCCCTGATAAACACCGTCGATAACGGATGTCCCGACCGCGAGGGCGACACCGTAAACGTCGCGCTTTACCCCAAACCCCGGCCCTTCCTGCCACACGACACGCTGGAGGCCTGCGGTAGCCGTACCGGCGCCCTCACGTTTACATCCGACCAGCCCCACATCGCGTTCCTCTGGAACGACGGCGACACCGCCTCCTCCTACCGCTTCGCTTTCCGCGGAGACACGCTCGACCAACGCTTCTGCACGCTTTACAATACCTGCGGCGACACGCTTACCGACAGCGTGATCGTGCGCTTTCTCCCGCCCTACGCCTACCTCGGCGGCGACTCCCTCGTCGGATGCCGCGGCGACTCGGTGCTGTTCGACATGGGCCAGTACAACCGGCATCTACCGAACTACGACGACTTGCGCTTTGTATGGACGCTGCGCGGCGACACCCTGCGCGACGGACGGACGGACGAGGCCGACAACCCCAACGACGAAAGCGACCCCACGCGCCTGCGGCTGTATTTTCCGCAAGACACCGGCCTCTTGACCGTAAACGTCTTTTTGCCCGACGCCGGCGGCAACGAGACCGACAACCCCGACGCCACGCCCGACTGCCCCGTCGCCGCCGACACCATCGACCTGCAGCTCTATATCTGGCCCGACATCGATTTCTTCGTCCGGAACGGCGACACCACCATCTGCCACTACGACTCCATCGGACTCTTCCTCGACCGAGACAGCCTCGTCTTCTCGCCAGACGCCTACTACATCTGGCTCTTCGACTCCGTGCCCTTCGACACCACCGCTGATAAAATCATCTACGCCGCAGACTCAGGTGTTTATACCGTTACCGGAGTCAACCACTGCAGCCGACACTCCGAATCGTTCGTCCTGCACCACCATCCCAAGGAACGCATCACGGTGGTGATGCAAGATACCACCGTCTGTCCGGAAACGCCCGTCGCGTTTGACCCCACGCTGCCTTACGGGGGTAACCGTTACGTCTGGTTCAAGGGCGGAGAGGGCGGCGCGGACGGAGAGGGCGACTATGAGGATGACGACAGCGGAGACGGCGGCAATTACATGCAGTTCCGCAATCCGGGAGAGGCGCCCGAAGACGGGGACATCGACACCTGGCCATGGGACGCCTCAGCCGAGATTTGGATAGACACGCCGGGCACGTACACGCTCTATGTCATGGACACGGCCGGTTGCATGGCATACAGCGAACTTAATATCACCGAAGAGGACTGCACACCACAGTTCGAAGCCCCCAACGTCTTTACCCCCAACGGCGACGGCATCAACGACGTTTTCAAACTCAAGACCATGGAAAAACTCTTTGAGTTCGAAATACGCATCTTCAACCGATGGGGAAACCAAGTGGCCGCGCACAAGGGCGAACCCGAAGACTTCGAATGGGACGGCAAGATCAAGGGCAACGGACAGGACGCCACGGACGGCGTCTATTTCTACGTGGCCACCTACAAGGATTACAAAGGAAAAAAGAAAAAACAGTCCGGCTCCGTCACCATCTTAAGATAAAATCCTCTAACTGGCATTGTTATGCCGATACTGCGGGTGCCTCAGCAAACACTCAAGCGAACTTGGTGTTTGCGCGCGGTTTTCGTATATTTGTCGGCATATTGCCTGTGTTATACAAAAACCATACACGCGTAAATAAAATATCCGAAATATGAGCAAATTCATTTCCGCCGCAGAAGCGGCCGCCTATGTAAAAGACGGCGCCACCGTCATGATCGGCGGCTTCCTCGCCGTCGGTTCACCCCTCAAAATCATCGACGCCTTGGCGGCTTCCGGCGTCAAGAACCTGACCTTGATTTGCAACGATACGGCCTATCCCGAAAAAGGCATCGGCAAACTCATCGCCAACAAACAAGTTAAGAAAATATTCGTATCGCATATCGGCACCAACGCCTTGACGATGGATCAGATGAACCAAGGCGAACTGGAAGTGGAATTCTGTCCGCAGGGTACATTGGCCGAACGCGTCCGCGCGGGCGGCGCCGGTTTAGGCGGCGTACTGACCCCTACGGGCTTGGGCACCGTCGTGGCCGAAGGCAAACAGGTCATCAACGTGGACGGCAAGGATTATCTGCTTGAAAAACCGTTGCATGCGGATGTCGCGTTGATTGGCGCGAGCGTAGGCGACGAAGAGGGCAACCTCATCTACCGCGGCACCTCGCAGAATTTCAACCCGATGATGGCGACGGCGGCCGACCTCGTCATTGCCGAAGTGGCCGATGTAAAACCCGTGGGTAGCCTCGCGCCCGAAAATATCAAGACGCCGTCCATCCTCGTGGATTATATCGTAAAGTAAACAAAGCGCAATGCCCCCGGCCCGTCGAGCGTGACGGGTCAGCACAAACAGACCTTGAAACAAAAACCGTTATGGAAGAAAAGCAATATAAATCCGTACTCCGCCTGCGGATGAGCGCGAAAGACGCGCACTACGGCGGAAACTTAGTTGACGGGGCGCATATGGTGCACCTGTTCGGCGATGTCGCCACCGAACTGTTGATTCAGATAGACGGCGATGAAGGCCTCTTTGCCGGTTACGAAAGCATTGAATTTTTGGCGCCCGTCTATGCCGGCGACTACATCGAAGCGGAAGGAACGATTGTAAAAGTGGGCAACACCAGCCGCAAGATGGAATTTGTGGCGCGCAAAGTGATCGCGACCCGTCCCGATATTTCGGCTTCGGCCGCCGATGTGCTTGAAGAACCGATTATCGTTGCCAAAGCCGTCGGCACTTGTGTAACCCCCAAATCGTGCAAACGCAAATAGATTATGGAGAAACTGATTATCACGGCCGCCATCTGCGGGGCCGAAGTGACGAAAGAACAAAATCCGGCCGTTCCTTACACGGTGGAGGAAATCGTGCGCGAAGCCAAGTCGGCCTATGACGCGGGCGCGGCCATCGTACACGTCCACGTGCGCGAAGATGACGGCACGCCGACCCAGAGCAAGGCGCGTTTCAAGGAGTGCATCGACGCCATTTACAAAGTATGTCCCGACGTGATCCTGATTCCCTCGACGGGCGGCGCCGTGGGCATGACGGCCGAAGAACGGCTTCAACCGACGGAACTGTTCCCCGAAATGGCCACGCTCGACTGCGGCACGTGCAACTTCGGCGACGACGTGTTTGAAAACACGATGCCCATGATGCGCGATTTCGGCAAACGCATGCTCGAAAACCACATCAAACCCGAATACGAATGCTTTGAGATGGGCCATCTGGACACCATTCTGACGATGGCCAAGAAAGGCCTCGTACCCGGCGACCCGATGCAGTTCAACTTCGTGCTCGGCGTACCCGGCTGCACGCCCGCCACGGTACCCAACCTCTGCTGGCTCGTCAACGCGATTCCCGCCGGCTCCACCTGGACGGCGACGGGCATCGGCCGTCATGCCTTCACGCTGGCCGCACCGGCTATCGCGATGGGCGGCAACGTCCGCGTCGGCTTCGAGGACAACCTCTATCTCGAACGCGGCGTATTGGCCAAAAGCAACGGGGAACTCGTCGCTAAAGTGGTCCGTCTGGCCAAAGAACTCGGACGCGAAATCGCCAATCCGGCCGAAGCGCGCCAAATCCTTTCGCTCAAGCCCAAAGCCTAAGCGAGAGGCCGGAAAAAGCGTGGGATCACCCGGGAAAAAGAATAGAACAACAAACCGAATTAACAACCATTAAACTTATAAAAACATGCAACCCAAAGGAAACAAATACGGTACGCACCGCGTCATTTCGCCCAAAGGCGTTCTCCCCCAACCCGCCGACAAAATCGACAACAACATGGACGTGCTCTACGACAATGAAATCCTCATTGACGTACAGACGCTGAACATAGACTCCGCCAGCTTCACGCAAATCGAAGAACAGGCCGGCGGCGACAAGGCCAAGATTGCCGAAATCATGCTCGGCATCGTGGAAAAACAAGGCAAACACCGCAATCCCGTAACGGGTTCGGGCGGCATGCTGCTCGGCACCGTGGAAAAAATCGGCGACGCGCTCAAAGGCAAAATCGACCTCAAGGAAGGTGACAAGATCGCTACGTTGGTTTCGTTGTCGCTCACGCCGTTGCGCATCGACAAAATCAAGGACATCCGCGCCGACATCGACCAAGTCGATATCGACGGCAAGGCCATCCTGTTCGAAAGCGGCATCTATGCCAAGATTCCTTCCGATCTGCCCGAAAACCTCGCCCTTTCGGCTTTGGACGTAGCCGGTGCGCCGGCCCAGACGGCCAAATTGGTCAAACCCGGCGACACGGTCTTGATTATCGGCGCGGGCGGCAAATCGGGCATGCTCTGCTGCTACGAAGCCAAGAAACGCGCCGGCGTGACGGGCAAGGTCATCGGCCTCTGCCACAGTGAAAAGAGCGCCAAACGCCTTACGGATCTCGGTTTCTGCGACCACGTGTTCACGGCCGACGCCACGCAGCCCGTCGCGATTTACGAGAAAATCGAAGAACTGACGAAAGGCCAGCTCTGCGACGTGACGATCAACAACGTGAACATCGAAAATACGGAAATGGCCAGCATCATCTGCACGAAAGACGACGGTGTGGTTTATTTCTTCTCGATGGCCACTTCGTTCACGAAAGCGGCTTTGGGCGCGGAAGGCGTCGGCAAGGACGTCACGATGATTGTCGGCAACGGCTACACGAAGGGCCATGCCGAAATCACGCTGCAGGAACTGCGCGAGAACGAGGCGTTGCGCAAGGTTTTCACGGACCTCTACGCTTAATTTTCCCCAGGATGTGCCAGAAAGGCTGATTGGCGCCGGTGCTATGCCTGCCTCTTAGCCTTTCCGACACATCTTTACCTTCGCCTTTCGGGGCAATTTGTTTAACGGTGATATAAAGATTTACTATGGCCAGCAGAAGAAAAGAGATGTTTCCCCATGTGACCGATGCCCAGTGGAACGACTGGACGTGGCAGGTACAGAACCGCATAGAGACATTGGAAGACCTCAAGAAATACATCAGCCTCACCCCCGCTGAAGAAGAAGGGGTCAAACAGACGCTCAAGACGTTGCGTATGGCGATTACGCCGTATTACCTGAGCCTGATCAACCCGGACGATCCGCACGACCCCGTGCGCCGTCAGGCCATCCCGATGGGCTTGGAAACCCACCGGTCGGCCGCCGACCTGTTGGATCCGCTGCACGAAGACTCGGATTCGCCGGTGCCGGGCCTCACGCACCGTTATCCGGACCGCGTGCTGCTCCTCATCACCGACCAGTGTTCGATGTACTGCCGCCACTGCACGCGGCGCCGCTTTGCCGGCCAGCACGACTGCGAGTCGCCGGCCGAACGCATCGACAAGGCGATTGAATACATCGCCAAGACGCCTCAGGTACGGGACGTACTGCTCTCAGGCGGGGACGCGCTTTTGGTTTCGGACCAAGTATTGGAATCCATCATCAAACGCCTGCGCGCCATTCCCCATGTGGAAATCATCCGCATCGGCAGCCGCACGCCCGTGGTCTGCCCGCAGCGCATCACGCCCGAACTCGTGGCCATGCTGAGCAAATACCACCCGATCTGGCTCAACACCCACTTCAACCATTCGAACGAAATCACGGAAGAGTCGGCCGGCGCCTGCGCCCGTCTGGCCAACGCCGGCATCCCGCTCGGCAACCAGTCGGTTCTGTTGCGCGGCGTGAACGACTCGGTGGAGGTCATGAAGAAACTCATGTGCAACCTCGTCAAAATCCGCGTGAGACCGTATTATATCTACCAATGCGACCTTTCCATGGGCTTGGAACACTTCCGCACGCCCGTGGCCAAGGGCATCGAAATCATCGAGGGCCTGAGAGGCCATATCTCGGGCTACGCCGTGCCGACGTTCGTCGTGGATGCGCCGGGCGGCGGCGGCAAGATTCCCGTCATGCCGAACTACCTCATTTCGCAAGGTACGGGCAAGGTGATCCTGCGGAACTACGAGGGCGTCATCACGACCTATACCGAACCGACGAATTACGACAACGAGACGGCCATGGAAAACGACCGCAACCTCAAGACCGAGGGCGTGAGCGCGCTCATGTGCGGAAAGGCGGACGGCATTTCGTTGGAACCGGACAATCTGGACAGAAAGAAACGCAACGAAAAACACTAATCCGATGGCGGAGGAAAAGAAGAGCAAATTAGGTTTGGATTTCGCCAAGGTGGAGGCGGCCAAGATGTCGGCCGCCCGCATTGCCGAAGACGTACAGCAGTTCGTGGACGGCTATACCACCGTGGCAGTGGAACGCACGATAGCCCGCCTTTTGGGCATCGACGGCGTGGACGAGAACGGCGTGCCCCTGCCCAATGTGGTGGTGGACGCGATGAAAGACAGCGGCCTTTTGGGCGAAGGCGTCATGTTCGCGATCGGCAATGCCGTCGTGGCCGAAGGCAAAACGCCGCAACAGGTGGCCGAAGCCTTGGCGCGCGGCCTGTGCGAGATAGAGAAATTCCCGGTGGCCACGCCCCAGCAGCGTGAGGCCGCCCTGCAACCCTATGTGGACGCTTCCATCGAACGTATCCGCGATCGGCGGGCGCGGCGCGAGAAATATCTGCAGACCATCGGCGAAGGCCCCAAGCCTTACCTCTACGTCATCGTGGCCACCGGCAACATCTACGAAGATGTGGTGCAGGCACAGGCCGCGGCCCGGCAGGGCGCCGACGTGGTGGCGGTGATCCGCACCACGGGCCAGAGCCTGTTGGACTACGTGCCTTACGGCGCCACCACGGAAGGCTTCGGCGGCACGATGGCCACGCAGGAGAACTTCCGCATCATGCGCAAGGCCTTGGACGAGGTGGGCGAAGAAGTAGGCCGCTATATCCGGCTCTGCAACTACTGCTCCGGCCTCTGCATGCCCGAAATCGCCGTCATGGGGGCCTTGGAAGGTCTGGACGTCATGCTCAACGACGCGCTCTACGGCATTCTTTTCCGTGACATCAACATGCAGCGCACGCTCGTCGATCAGTATTTCTCGCGCGTCATCAACGCCTTTGCGGGCGTGATCATCAACACGGGCGAAGACAATTACCTGACCACGGCCGACGCCGTGAGCGAGGCGCATACCGTGCTGGCCTCAGACTTCATCAACGAGCAGCTGGCCCTGTTGGCCGGCCTGCCCGAAGAACAGATGGGGCTGGGTCACGCGTTTGAAATGGATCCGATGCTGGAAAACGGCTTCCTGCTCGAACTGGCGCAGGCGCAGATGACGCGCGAAATATTCCCGAAAGCCACGCTGAAATACATGCCGCCCACCAAGTTCATGACGGGCAACATCTTCCGCGGGCATATCCAGGACGCGCTGTTCAATCAGATCGGCATCTGGACGAACCAAGGCATCCAATTATTGGGGATGCCGACCGAGGCCATCCACACGCCGTTCATGAGCGACCGCTTCCTCTCTATCGAGAACGCCAAATACATCTTCAACAACATGAAGGATATAGGCGAGGAAATGGAATTCAAGCAAGACGGCATCATCCGCAAACGCGCGCAGTTCGTCTTGGACGAGGCCCTGCAACTGTTGCAGAAAATCGAAAAAGAGGGTCTGTTCACAGCTTTGGAAAAAGGCATTTTCGCCGACATCAAGCGTCCCAAGACCGGTGGCAAGGGTCTGCAGGGCGTGGCGGCCAAGGGCAAGTCGTACAGCAACCCGTTTATTGCTTTAATGAAGAAAGGAAACTGATATGAGCGGAGGTTTGTATTCTACATCGACCGAACAGATAGACAAGACGTTCGATCCCAAACGCATCAAGCCTTACGGCGACACGATGAACGACGGCAAGACGCAGTTGAGTTTCACGCTGCCCGTGCCGGCCGGCGACGAAGCCATTGAGGCGGCCAAACAGCTGATGCGTAAAATGGGGTTCGAGAACCCGCAGATTGTGTTCTATAAGGAGCTGACGGAAGGTTTTACGTTCTTCAACGCCTACGGCAACTGCACGCATACGGTGGACTATACGGCCATCCACGTGCCGAAAGTGGAATCCAACGTCATGGGCATGGAGGAAACGGACGAGTTCATCCGCCGCCACATCGGGCGCAAGCTCGTGGTGGTGGGGGCGAGCACCGGCACCGACGCACATACCGTCGGCATAGACGCCATCATGAACATGAAAGGCTTTGCCGGCCACTACGGCCTGGAACGCTACGATATGATAGAGGCCTATAACCTCGGCAGCCAGGTACTCAACGAAGACCTCATCGCCAAGGCCATCGAACTCAAGGCCGACGCCATCCTGGTTTCGCAGACCGTGACCCAAAAGGACATCCACATCCAAAACATGACGGAATTCATCGAGATGATGGAGGCTGAGAACCTGCGTCAGCAGATGATCGTATGCTGCGGCGGCCCGCGCGTCTCCTACGAATTAGCCAAGGAAATAGGCTTCGACGCCGGTTTCGGCATGAATACCTATGCCGACGACGTGGCTTCGTTCATCGCCCAGGAACTGGCCAAAAGAATGGGCAAATAATCAGAAACAACACGACTATGGATAAAAATCAAATGCGCGAAATCATCGCGCGGCGCGTGGCCAAAGAACTTAAGAACGGCGACGTCGTGAACCTCGGCATCGGCCTGCCTACGGCCGTTCCCAACTACTTGGCGCCCGGCGTCAAGGTGGTATTGCAATCGGAAAACGGGTTGCTCGGCATGGGCGCCACGCCGGCCGAAGGCCAGGAGGATCCCGAATACATCAACGCCGGCGGCGGCTTTACCTCCCCCGCCTTGGGCGCGTGTTCGTTCGACAGCGCGACCTCTTTCGGCATCATCCGCGGCGGCCATGTGGACGCGACGGTATTGGGCGCGATGCAGGTGGACGAACAGGGCGACTTGGCCAACTGGATGATCCCCGGCAAGATGACCCCCGGCATGGGTGGCGCGATGGACCTGCTCACGGGCGCGAAACTCGTGATCCTGGCCATGGAACACACGGCCAAAGGCAATCCCAAGATTTTAAAGAAATGTACGTTACCCTTGACGGCCAAAGGCCGGGTCAACCTGATCGTGACCGAAATGGGCGTCATGCGCGTGACACCGGCCGGCATCGAGTTGATCGAAATCAACCCCGACTTCAAGCCGGAGGACGTACAGGCGGCGACGGAAGCGAAACTCATCGTTTCGCCCGACCTGAAACCGATGTTCTAATTGAGGTTCGACATGACTATGGACAGCGACAGTAAAAACGCCGGCCACGAGGCCGGCATGCGCGAGGACGGCTTGAGCGAAGTTCCTCCGCAACCCGCGGCGGCTCAGGCCGCCTCTCATCATCCGGAAGAAACGCATGCGCCGATACCGCATCCCGTCGTACCGGCGGCTTTGCATGCGCCCGAACTGGAGGAAGGCATCGGCTACCGGCCGGTCTTATCGGAACACGATCCCGATTTCGATTTTCTTTACGACGTCTATCAGGAGGCGTTCCCGCCGGCCGAAAGGCGCAGCCGGGATCAGCTCATAGAAGAAATGGGACAACCCGAAGTCTGCGTGGGCTTGATTACCTACGAGGGCGAACGGGCCGGCTTCTTCATCTATTGGGAACTCGAAGACTTTATCTACGGCGGTCATTTCGCCATTCATGAGGATTTGCGCGGGAAAGGCATCGGTGCCTTGTTCCTGAGCCAGTTCCTGCGATGGGCGGCCAAGCCCGTCATCATAGAAGTGGAACCGCCCGAAAACAAAATCGCCAGACGCCGCATCGCGTTTTACGAGCAATTGGGTCTCAAACTGTTCCCGTGCGACTACAAGCAGCCCGCCTACGCGCCCGATAAAGACGCCGTGCCGCTTTATCTTATGGAAGCGGCCGCGCATACCGACCTCCGCGCGACGAACGGCCGCAAGGCACCGCAGGTGCTTATTCCGGACGACGCGCTGTTACCTTGGCGATACGAGCAGGTAAAACAGAGCCTTTACGAATATGTCTATGCGGATAGTCCGCGGCCGTAACCTTAAATCCATTTCACGATGACCAAAATGAAATCCGTTTACCTCGGTGACCTGCGCGTGGAAAGCGAACACCTGCAGAGCGGCACGCGCCTGATTACCGACGCGCCCACCGACAATGCAGGCAAGGGCGCTTCTTTCTCGCCCACCGACCTTTGCGCCGTCGCGCTCGGCAACTGCATCCTGACGACGATGGGCATTTTCGCGGCCAAACGCGACATCGACATTCAAGGGGCGACGGCCGATATCGAGAAAATCATGACGAGCGAGCCGCCGCGCCGCATCGCCGAAATCCGCGTACGGATCCAGATGCCGCCAAAAGGCTATTCCGACAAGGAAAAACTGACGCTGGAACGCGCGGCCCATACGTGCGCCGTACACAACACGTTGCACGAGGTCGTGAAAATCGGCTTGGAGCTCCTTTGGTAACCCGGCGATACATGGAGCTTGACTCCTTGACGTGGAAAGACCCGACGGTGTACCGTCGGGTCTTTCTGTTTTATTCCACATCCCGATTCTGAGTCCGTGTCGAAAGACACCCCGCATCTCCGCTTTCCGGCCTTTTCCGGCCTTTTCCGAATTTTCGGAAAATTTTGACTTTTACTATATATATATTAACTTTGTCATTGCCCGCCTGCATCCATAACGAATCGGGCAAACAATCATCTATCATTAACCTATAAACATCACAACATGAGGAAAAAATCAAAACTTGCGTTGGCTGGCCTGCTGACCCTTGCGGGTGGCGGACTGACCCAAGCGAAAGTGCTGGTGGTGAAACCCGCGGACGCGGGAACTCCGGCACATCAAATCAACCTCACGGTCGAAACCAAGGTGACGTTTTCGGAGAAAGACTTCAAAATAGTCCCGTCTCCGGATGAGAAACCGATAGGCTTCGACTATACCGACGTGCGGTCCATATCGTTCAGCAACGATACGGTTACAGGGCCGGGCGGAAACGATTCATCGGCCAACGAACGGCTCTATGACGCCGCCCGCCTGCGCCTCGCCTGCAATCCCGTGGGCGGACTCTTGCGCATAAACGGCCACGACGGCAGCCGGACGGTACTGAAAATCGCCGCCATGACCGGTACAACCGTCTTCTCCACCATCTGGCAAGGTGAAGATCTGGACGTGAGCGGACTCAAGCCCGGCCTCTATTTCGTAACCATCCATTCAAAAACCATTAAATTCATCAAAAAATGAAAAAGACTCTATTAGCCCTTATCGCCTGTCTGGCTTTCGCCATACCCGTATCCGCACAACAGAAAGCGGAGACACCCAACCGCATGCTCATCCACAACGCCGCCGGTTATTCCGGTCATGTCATAGACCGTGTGGACAGCCTTACTTTCGCTCATGTGGCCGGCGACGTCAAAGCCGAAATCGAAATCCTCGAGGCCACCTGCGACTCGTTGAAACTTTCCGTAACCCGTACGGAATCCTGCAAAGGATTTAAAATAAATGTTGTACCGGCTACTATCGCCGGACAGATTACGAATGACCAGCAAATCATCGCTCATCTGAACAGCATCGAATCTCCGACTTATTACGAAGATTTTACGGAAGGCATTCTTTCGGGCATACAACTCAACGCCGACAGCAAATACGTCGTATATACCGTCGGCATCGACCTGTACGGTATTGAAGACGGTGTCTGCAAAGCCGAATTCTCGACACCCGCACCTGAAATCATCGGCAATCCGGAAGTAACCGTAGAGATTCTGGAACGGACACTCAAGACTTTCAAAATCGCTGTTTCGCCCAACGAACACGTGGACAAATACTATTGTGTCGCCGGCGAAAAAGGCACGATGCAACAGCAATACGAGCAGTTCGGTCCCATGTTCGGCTTTACCAACTTCAGCCAGATGATCAAAATGTGGGGAACGGAAAGAAGCGGTATTGACGAGGTGGAATGGACCGACATGGCTCCCAATACACTGCACGAGATCTTTATCGTCTGCTCGGATGAGAACGGCAATCTGGCACCCTACCAGGTATTCGAAGTATCCACGCTGGAACTCGGCGGCCCGGGAAAAGCCTCGGTTGCCATCACACTCGGCGAATACAAACTCACGGATTGGGGTTCGGGAGAAGAACCGGAAATGAAACCGAGCCAATTCATCAAATTCACGCCCAACGACCAAACGAGTTGCTATCGGATGGGCGTTTACAAAGCTTCCATCTACGATACGGTTGACAAAGAGACGCTTTGGAGCGAGTTAAGGAGCGATCCGCCCATGCCCACAGCCTATTGGTTCTTCTATGAAGAAATGGAAACGGACTTTCAGATCGACCCGGCCGTGGAAGCCGTGGCCATTGCAGCGGCCAAAAACATCAACGGGGAATGGGGTGACGTGACGGAACTCCGCTTTACCACACCTGCCGAAGCAGGTGAAGCGGATAAAGCCGGTTATGTCTCTTCCGCCACCATCATACCGCGTTTAAAAGCCTTGGAACGTAAAAATAAAATCGGTGGCGGAACGGTTCCCCACTTCCGGAAAATCGGCTTGACGTTACAACATTAAACCGTCAATCCACCCACGCTATCTATGCCGGATGCAGGCAAACCAAAAGAAAAGGCTCGGAAATGATTCCGAGCCTTTTCTTTTCATAGGGAAGCGATGCCTTCTGTCTGTTCCGTTAGCGTACGACGATGCGTTTGACCGTCGTGCGGCCTTCGCCCGTGATGCGGAGGAAGTAGATGCCGCTGCGGTCGAGGCTCAGGCTCAACACGCCCGCACCCGCATTTATGCGTTCGCGCAACACGCCGTTCGACGCAAACACTTCCACCGTCGCCGGAACCGGCAAATCCAGGCTGAACGCGCCGCCGTTCGGATTCGGATAGACGTTCACGCCCGCCAGTTCGACCTCCTCGTTGGCTACCTTGACCGTGTAGGCCGCTTCGGCCACCGCGGACTTGGCGTCGCCCTTTATCGCGATCGCTTTCAGCGTCAGATCTTTGTCAATCACCACCGCTTCCTTATACTCGGCGCTTTCAGCCGTCGGTTCACTGCCGTCCACCGTATAGTAAATCTTCGCGCCTTCGGTCGCGCAGGCGATCGTCACTTTCGTGTCTTTTTCCACTTCGCCCGCAACCGGATCGAAGGTCGGAACCGCCACCGTTCCGGTTGCCTCCTTGACCGTATAGGCCGCTTCGGTCACGGCCGACGATTTGCCTTGGAAAAAGGCTGCGGCCTTCAGCGTCAGAGATTTTTCGATAACAATAGGCTTTTGATATACAGAACTCGCGAGCGTCGGCGTGCTGCCATCCAAGGTGTACATGATATACACACCGGTGGTCGCGCAGGTAATCGTCACTTCCGTGCCTTTTTCCACTTCGCCCGCGGCCACACTAAACGCCGGAGCCGCAATCTCAGGAACCGTGCCTTCCTTGAAGGTAAACGTAGCGGCAGTTACACTTCCTGCGTACTGCCCCAAAATCGCACGGGCCTTGACGGTGGTTCCGGTTTCGGTAAGCTTGATGGGACCCGTATAAAGCATGGCGTTGCTACCCTCATCATCGGGCGTAGTGCCATCCAACGTATAGTAAATTTTGGCTTGGGAAGGCACGCAGGTAATCGTCATGGTCGAATTGGCGTCCACTTCCTCGCTGCCATCAGGCGTGAACACCGGGTTATTCGGGGAAACGTTCAAGCCTACCCCGGCAATATTCGACATCACCCCATCCTTGAAGGCCACAGCATTGATTTTCAAGGCATAGACTACACCAACTACCGCGTCATCCCGACCCAATATCTTTTGCTCAATCAACATATCTTCGGTCAGCGCGAAAGGTTCCGTATATACGGTACTTTCGGCCGTAGGATCTTCGCCGTTGGTCGTATAGCGGATGGTCACGCCTTCGGTCTCGCAACGAATCGTTACCATTTGGCCTATCTTTACACGAGCGTCATTCGCCGGGCTGATGACCGGTTGGGTCGGCTTCTCCGCCACCGGCGTACCCGTGAACGTAAACTCTTTCTTCACAACCTCCGACCAAACGAGCGGCGCATTCATATACTCATCCTCTTCTTCCGTACGGACGACTGCCGCATGGATGGTCTGATTTTTCGTAATTTTAATGGGATCCTGATACAATATCAACACGCCTTCCTGACCGGGTTCGTTAAAAGGCAGTCCGGAAGCACTGCTCACATTAAATTCATGGCCGGTACCATTGACCACATAATAGATATCACAATACGCCGCTTCATCGGCCTTCGACATCGTCAACGTCACCGTATTGTTATCGTCTCCCACTTCGCCTCCATCCGGACTGAACACAGGCGCGACCGGATCAACGACCGCGATCGTGTATGCGGCCGTCACGATATCGGACCACGTGACATTACCCGCTGCATCGATATCCGCCGTGGCCGCAAATACGTTTTTGGCCGTGATGATTTCGATGCCCGTCGCCGGATCATACAGATTAACCTTTCTGAACAAAGCGCTACCCGTAGATGCTTTATCCAACTCGGTTTTTGTTTTGATATTCGTAAAATTAGAGGGATCCGCCTTATAATTGAAATATATCGGCTTCGGTGTTGCTTCCGACTCATACCCGTTCGTCAAATGTACAACGGTACCCGAGGGCACTGCACCGGCGGCCGGATCGAACGTCGGTGCGGTCGGCTTGTCTTGTGCCCATGCCGTTCCCATAGCGAAGCAGAACAGCATCACCCAGCTCAATAGAGCGAATGTTAATCTTTTCATAATCGTGTGATTTTAGTTTATAAATAAAGTTTAAAATCGCCGCGACAATCCATCGTTTCGATTTCGGCCACTAAAGTATTATATATATATTCACACGTTTCGCCATTTCAAGGCCTAAATTTTCCTATCATCCGTCAAACATTGGATAATCCTTTTTTAACAAAACATCACAGATTATATTAATAACTTGTGAACGTTTTATATAATTTAACAAGCACAGAGAGTAATAAACAAGCGACCGGACGGTATCATCCGCCCGGAGAACAGCCGTATAGACCATCCGATGTTACAGCAACCGGCCGAGCAACCGTGTCAGGAAGGCGGCGGACCGCGCCGGCGCGGTCCGCCAGAAACCGTTGTACTGCGCGAAATGGGCGTCGGCATCGGCCGTGGCGGCCGGCGTATCGCTGACGATACGGCTATTTCTAAGTATTTTTAAGGAAAATCTTTAGGCGATCCTGTAGCGAACCTTTATCTTTGCAAACACTAAGGCTCGCAAGCCAAAAACAACTAAAATCATACCACTAATAAATTTAATAAAAATGCAATTATTTGAATATTCATGGTTTACGAATTTTCATGCTTCCATAGACGAGTTGAAATCCATAGCCATGCAGGAAGACTGGGATTACAAAAAAAATCCTATTGGAAAAAATCCCATTCTGGAAAATTACATCAAACATACATTTATTAAACTACATGCCGAAAACAAAATTCTAGAACAGAATGGCTATTCTGTATTCAATACAGGTTTAGTTACCGATTATCAAGAGGAAATTTTCGCTTTATGCCAAAAAAATAAAAGACCTGGCAGCATTGAATGGTTTTTCTTGGGATGGAGAAAGGCCAGCGACAGAGACTTAATGAAATTCAATACCTTGCCTGACAATGCAAATTATTTCGAAAATTCAGCTGACTTAATATATGATACCAAATTGGAATTACGCCTTAATGTCAATCATATTATTGATGACAATCTCACAAGATTTCCCACCAACTTGCAATCCATGGACAAATACCAATTGAGTGTACTTCTTCAAGGTACCATAAACGATGCTATACGGAGAATTAGAAGGAATTACAAAACCGCAGTTCCTCAATATTATGACGGACGCTTACAATTATTACTCCCTTTATGTCTGACCTCTAAGGCATCGGCCGATTTAGCATTGGTTATTGAAAAGGCCAACGGCGTTTATCGGGCTTCAACTTGCCTGACATTGGATATGGCTATAAATAACGCCCGGTTAATAGCAAAACCCGATGACGAATGGCTGAAAGTATGAGAATTTGGAGAGTTTCAATATTTGAATTACCTTTGTGCCGTAAATTATATGGTTATACCGTTAAGACAGAACATATATTTTCCTTTTTCCCAGCGGGGACGATACATTTAGAAGAAAATACATTTAAAAGACAAGTTTAAAACTTGATGATAGAGAGGCGTTCCGATTGGAGCGCCTCTTTTTTTACCAACCGCCACCAACTACCAACTCTTCATGATACCGCCATGAAATGAGATGGCAAACCCCTACAGCAACCGGCCGAGCAACCGTGTCAGGAAGGCGGCGGACCGCGCCGGCGCGGTCCGCCAGAAACCGTTGTACTGCGCGAAATGGGCGTCGGCATCGGCCGTGGCGGCCGGCGTATCGCTGACGATACGGCTATTTCTAAGTATTTTTAAGGAAAATCTTTAGGCGATCCTGTAGCGGGTTGCCTAACTTTGACGGCACAAGGCTACAAAGATTCCATTTGAGGAAACAAAAGATTATTATTGAATTTGCCCATAAAATATATGAAATCCAACGAAATAATAGTATATCAGCCTGATGAAACCCTTGCAATAGAAGTCAGAGTAGAGGATGAGACCGTTTGGCTGAATCGTAATCAGATAGCGCAATTATTGGGCAGAGATGTCAAGACTATCGGCAAACATATCCATAACGCTCTGCATGAAGAATTGGATGGCGTTTCAGTTGTCGCAAATTTTGCGATAACTGCATCTGACGGCAAAACATATCAGGTAGAACACTATAATCTTGAAATGGTTACATCTGTTGGCTATCGTGTTAAATCCAAGCAAGGTATCCAGTTCCGCCAATGGGCAAACAAGGTGCTGAAGGAATATCTCTTGCGAGGATATTCAATAAATCAAAGACTTGTACAAATAGAAGACAGAATGGACCGACGTCTTTCTGAACATGACCGAAAATTGAATAATCTGCGTAAGGATGTGGATTTTTTTGTTAGGACATCTCTGCCTCCAAAAGAGGGCATTTTCTTTGATGGTCAGATCTTTGACGCATACGCCTTCGTGGCCGGTTTGATACGTAGGGCTAAACGCAGAATAGTAATCATTGACAGTTATATAGACGATTCTGTACTGGTGCAGCTTTCAAAACGGAGACCGGGTGTGACTATAGATATTTACGATGGTAAGATTTCACAACAACTCCGTCAGGATGTCGCCCGACACAACGCCCAGTATTCGGGCGTGACTCTACACGCTTACAATAAGGCTCACGACCGTTTTCTGATAATTGATGAGGAGGTTTATCATATTGGACATTCGCTGAAAGACCTCGGCAAAAAGCTATTCGCATTCTCCAAAATGGACATAATGACCGGCACGGAATTATTGTCTAAACTCTAAATCGCAGGCGCGTGGGAAAGGCAGTGAAACGCGCCGGAGCGGGATGGGTGTTGGGCAAGCCGGCAGTGTACCTAACCCCTACAGCAACCGACCGAGCAGCCGTGTCAGGAAGGCGGCGGAACGCGCCGGCGCGGTCTGCCAGAAATCGTTGTACTGCGCGAAATGGGCGGCGGCATCGGCCGTGGCGCCCGGCGTATCGCTGACGATACGGCAACAGAGAAACGGCACGCCGTAGAGGTAGCAGGTCTGCGCCAGCGCGCCGCTCTCCATATCGACCGCCAACGCGCCCGGAAAATCGGCGCGGATGGCCGCTACCTCGGCGGCCGTCGTAATAAAGCGGTCGCCGCTGCAAAGCAGGCCGAAATGCAGGCTGGCCGCTTCGGCTTGCGCGAGTTGGGCCGCTTCGGCTTGCGCGGCGCGGCTTTCGGCCACGAGTTGTTCCGCCGCAGCGGCCCAGCGGTCGGGTACCGTGAAACAGGCAGGCAGACCCTGCATCTGCCCTTTCTCGCTGCCTTCGCCGCACCAGACATCGTGGTAACGGATCTCACGGCCTATGACCATATCGCCGCGCCCCACCTCTGGCGCAAGGCCGCCCGCCACACCGGAATTGATGATGGCGGAAGGACGGTAGGCGTTGATCAGTTCGACGCAACCGATCGCGGCCGACACTTTGCCGGGGCCGCTGACATGCAACACGACTTCGGCCGCTTGCAGACGGCCGCGATAAAACGTCAGGTGGCCGCGTTTTTCTTCTCTGACTTCGGTCATCGCCCCTTGGATTAAGGCGGCTTCTTTGTCCATGGCCACGATCAGGCCGGTGATTTCTGACATAACTTTCAATGTTTTATTTCTTACAATCATCGGCCTGCGAGATCGTCGTAAAGGCTTTGCAGATAAGCCTGCCCCGGCAAGAGGTTCCGACCCGGCGACGGGCCCTCGTCCACGACGACCTGTCCGGAAGGACAATCGTACACCAAGCGGTTTCCGGCATCGACGAAGCCGAAAGCATCGGGACACGTGAAAAACGCGAAATGCGGCGAAGCGGGATTCAGCATATCCTTGCTGAACGTGAATTCATCGTGCGGCAGGCCGAGCCACGCCAACAGCGTGGCGGCGATGTCCTGTTGCGAACCATATACATCCACACGACGGGGCGCGCGAATGACGCCGCCCGTCAGGATGAGCGGCACGTGGTAACGGGCCACGTCCAGATTGCCGATGTTTTCGGGATAGGCACCCAAATGGTCGGGCACCAACACGACGAGCGTATGCGCCCACTGCGGCAGACGACGGAACCGGCGGATGAAATCGCCGACACAGCTGTCGGTATAGGCGAAAGCGTTCAGGCGGTCGTTTTCCAGACGGCGGTAAGGCACTTCGAACGGCTCATGACTGCTGGAGGTCTGCAACACGCGGAAACGGTGCGGACGGGACACGGACGGTTCCATAACGGATCGGGCGGCCGTATCGGAGGCGGCAGCCGTCATTTCCGCCGCCTCGGCCGTCAGGTCGTCCAACAGGCGGCCGAACACCACATGGTCGTGAGCGCCCCATTTGCCCAAGCGTTGGGTCAGCGGAAAATCGACGTCGGACACAATCGAACGGAAGCCGGCCGACCGCAGGTAAGACTGCATATTCGTGAAATTGATGTCGCCGCCGTAATAATAGTGCGCCTCGTAACCCGCCCGACACAGACTGCGGCTGACGGACGGCAACGACTGCGACTTGTGGGGGTATTTCATGATGCTGGTCGTGGGTTGGGCCGGATAGCCGCTCAAGATCGAAACCACACCCTTGTCGGTGCGGACGCCGTTGGCGTAGAAATTCGTAAAGAGAACACCTTGCGCGGCGATGCTGTCCAAACAGACCGCCACGGGTTCGCCACCCAGACTGCCCATGAGATGGGCCGAAAAACTTTCCAAGATGATGAACAAGACATCGGGACGGGCGTCGGAAAGCCACGAAACGGTATCCCGGCCGGAAATCCCGGACATTGAAGCGGAAGACGCACTTTTCGCCGCGGTTTTCCGGAGCACGGCCGGATCGACCAAAGCATCCATGAGCCGTTTCGCCTCGTCGGCCGGCACGAAACGATACTGCGCGCCGAAATCCTTTTGTTTGGAAAGCGACTCCATCAGACTGAAAACGGGATTGATCGCGGCATGATTCAGACGCTGGTCCGTACTGAAATACACATGTCCGGTATTCATGGAGGCGACCGTGAAGCCGCCGCGGATCGGAATGAAAAGCGCGGCCGTCAGCACCAGCATCGCAAACGAAACGCCGAACGGACAACGGGAGGGCCGCATGCGGTTCCACACGGCCTTACGCAACAGCACCGCATGAAAAAAACCGTAGATTAAGGCGGCGTAAACGCCTACCGCCAAAACGCCGGCCGCCACGACCCAACCGCTCACGCTCGCCACCGCATCGCCTGGTGAGGAAAAGAAATAGAAAACGGGCGTGGCGTCCAGACGGAATCCCCAATATTCGTAAAGCGAGAGGTCGAGAATGAAGATGAACGCAATCAACAGACCGGCCAGCATGTAATAGGCGCGGTAAATCCAATGCACTGCCGGCGAACGCGTCCAGGCGGACACGATGGTCAGAAGCCCCGGTAAAACCGAGAAATAGGCCGCTACCGAAAAATCCAACGTCAGCCCGTGCCAAACGACACGACCCCAATCCGCAAAGGCCGCACCGCCATAAAGCGCATGGTAAAACAGCATGAACAGCGGTTTCTGCAACGCGAAGACGCAGAGGAACGTAAGATAGGTTTTGGCTAATTCTACAATCCTGTCTTTCATCTAACTATTATTCTACATAGAGCAAAAGACCCTTGAGGTATTCGCCCTCCGGATGGTAAATGTTAATCGGATGATCCGCCCCTTGCGAAAGCATCTGCACAATGCGGACGCGGCGGCCGGACGCGGCGGCGGCCGAAAAGACGGCCTGCCGGAAATGCTCTTTGTCAACGGCCTGCGAACAGGAGAACGTGAAGATCCAGCCTCTGGGCGCGATTTTCTCAATCGCCTTGGCGTTGAGCTTGCGGTAGCCCTGCAAGGCCTGATGCAACACGTCGCGGTGCTTGGCGAAAGCGGGCGGGTCGAGCACGATCATGTCGTAGGCCCCTTTCGGCATATTGTCCAGGTATTCGAACGCGTCCTGCGTAAAGCTGCGGTGACACGCCGCCACGGGCGTACCGCCGAAATTGGCCTGCACATGGGCGTCGGTCAAGGCCATGGCACGGGCCGACGCATCGACGGAATCGACTTGCATGGCACCGCCGGCCAACGCATAGACGGAGAAGCCGCCCGTATAGCAGAACATGTTGAGAACGTAACGGCATTCGGCATAACGGCCGACCAAAGCGCGGTTGTCGCGCTGGTCGATGAAGAAGCCCGTCTTTTGGCCTTCCTCCCAGTTGGGAAGGAAAATAAGACCGTTTTCGCGGGCGGAAGCGGCGGATGCCGCAGCTCCCTCCCCGCTCGCCGGGGATTCGCCTTTGAGGTATTCGTTGCGTTTTTCCACCTCCGCCTTGTAGGGCAACGTGGATTCGGATTTGTAATAAATCCGCTTGAGACGGGTCCATTCCAGTTTCAGACCGAGAGCCTTAGCCTCTTCGTGGCCGGTCAACGGCAGCGAGCCGGGCCGGCCGAATGCTTCCTCGAACACGCGCCACAAGGCCTCCGCAATCATATGCCGGTGCAGGTGCACGCCCACGGTATGCGCCTGCATGACGGCCGTCTCGCCATACACATCTATGACCAAACCCGGCAGATGGTCTCCCTCGCCATGCACAAGCCGGTAAATCTGCCGGTCGGGCCGTATGAGGTCCAACGCAAACCGCAACCGCAAAGCGTTGCCCAACCGCCGGTAATAAAAGGCCTCGTCTATGATTTCCGGCTCGAAACTCAGCACGCGCACGGCGATGCTGCCGATCTGCAACTGCCCCACGGCCAAGAAATCGCCTTTGTCGGAACAAACGCAGACCGTATCGCCCTCCTGCAAGCCCTTGGGCGAGCCGTCCGGATTGATCGCACCCGAAAAAATCCAAGGATGGAAGCGTTTGAGCGACTCCTCCTTGCCGGGACGCAACATGATTTTCGGATAGGCCGCCAAAACGGCCTCCACATCGGGACCGCTATGGCCTCCCTCCGATGTTTTTTTTCCCTTGCTTCTCTTTTCCATATATCTATCCCAATGCCTGTACGGCCGTTATCCAATCCTGCACCGTCTTTTCGTTGCGCGTGCCGGCCGCCACACGGCCTCCCTCGTCGAAATCCTTGTCCACCTGCGTAATCGTGAACAATCCCGGCGCCACCGTCGCCCCCATCGCCATCATCAGCGTCTGGAGCTGCTGCAACGACGAGATTCCCGGCACCATACCCGACGAGACCGTACATACACCCACTTTCTTGCCCTGCCATTCCGTATAATAGGCATCGACGATGTTTTTGAGCGCGGCCGGAAACGACGTGTTATAGACCGGCGAAACGATATAGACATGGTCGGCCGCCAACAGCCGCCGCTGAAAATCGGCGAGCGCGGTCATGAGACCGGCTTCTGGAGCCGGCTGTTGCTTCAACAGATAAGCGTAGCGTTCCGACAGAAGCGGGAAACGGTATTCCCTCAAATCCAACATATCGACGGAAGCATAAACCGCCTGCAACCGCTGTTGCAGACAAAGGCTCACGCGATGGCTCAACCGGCCGTCGCGCACACTGGCGGAAATCACGGCCGCCTTCAATATTTTCCCCGACATAGCGCGTATTCTTGATTTTATACAAAATGTGAAAGGTGAGCGCGGACGCCAAGCTTGCTTGAGCGTATGCCGAACTGCATCTTAATCTTATTATACAAAGATACGACAAGCCGTGGGAAATACAAAAACGAAAGCAGGGCGGTCGATTTACCCGCCTATCGCACCTGCCTCAGGTCGAAGACCTCGCGGTCCAAGGCTCGGGAGAGCGCGGCGCAGAGACGGGCGGAGTCGAAGGCATAGCCCTCCGGCGCGCAAGGGTTGGCGCAGACCGCCAGCAATTCGGTACGGCGCAACACGCGCAAACGGCCGCCGCGTTTGAGGAACAGACTGTAGGTGGCGGGTTGCACGAATATTTTGGTAAAGTCGGAAACGATGAGGTCGAGCGGCGGTTTGCGCTCGCAGAGCGACTGCAGGAAGCGGTCGGAAAGCATGCCGGCGATAAAAAGCGCATTGGGCGCGGCAACTTTCTCTCCCGACACGCCGCCTCCGCCCTTCAGAATCGGCGGCAACCCGCCCACGAGTGTGGAGCGCAGGCCCAAATCGACCAAGCCGGCCTCTTCGGACAGGCCCCAAACGCCTTGGCGGATGCGGTCGAGCCGCTCCACCGTGACCGGATCGGCGGCCGCGCCGCCAAGCAGTTCCGACGGCTCCACCGGCGGGAGCTGCATGAGTTTATAACGAAAAACGGCATCCTGCACCACCTTGTCCATGCTCTTGGAAAGCGCGGCCCCCGTGCAGAGTATCATGCCCTGCGCCACGGCCGAAGAGGCCAGACTCATGCGCGAGAGCGCGCCGTCTATGAGCACCGTGGGATGGCCGGCCGCATGCGCGTAAGCGATAAAGGCTTTGAGCCCTTCGGTGTCGGAAGGGCCGGAGATAATCAGTTTGCCGGGTACGGCCACGCGGGCCGTCACCAAGCGTCCCAAAGCCGTGGACGTGCGGCCTATTTCGAGAATGTCGGCCGTCAGACGCCGCTGCCGATAGTGGGTTTCGGACGTCTGCACGAGCATACCGGGATAGAACGTCAGTTCCGGCTTGGGCGTCTTGTAGAACACATCGGTATTCTCGCCGTCCACGCCGATGGACGTCACGGCCAAGGCCGCGCCCCGGTCGCGGTAGTGCGCCAATATACGCTGCAGGCAAAACGTCTTGCCCACATTTTTGGCGGTGCCCACAACGGCCACGCTCCCATATCGGCTTATGTCATCGAAAAACGCCGGCATACCCCCTTTATTTATATCTTGCCGCGGCAGAGTTCCCAAAGGACGATGCCGATGCTGACGCTGACGTTGAGCGAGTGTTTGGTGCCTTCCTGCGGGATTTCGACCGTGCCGCGGCAGGCATCGACGACGGCCTGCTGCACACCGTGCACTTCGTTGCCGAACACGAGCGCGAGGGGCTTGGAAGCCGTACCGTCCGAAGCCGACAAGTCCGAAGCCTCTCCGCAGAACATCTGCAAGGCCGTGCTGTTTTCGGTCTGCTCCACGGCATAGACCGCATAGCCGCGCGCCGTCAGATCGCGGACGAGTTCCAACGTATCTTCGCGGTATTCCCAAGCGACCGAGTCGGTCGCCCCCAAGGCCGCCTTATGGATTTCACGGTGGGGCGGCGTGGCCGTGATGCCGCACAGATAGAGTTTCTCGATACGGAACGCATCGCCGGTACGGAAAGCCGAACCCACGTTGTGCAAACTCCGCACATTGTCCAAAACAACGCAAACGGGACGTTTGACGGCTTCCTTAAACGCCGCCACACTGAGCCGTCCCAACTCGTCCATCGTCTTTAACCGGTGGTCTGTCATAGTTTTTTTTCGTCCAATGGTTTCCGCGTGACCGCAACAGGCCAAGCCGCCGCAGTCAACCGCAACGGGTCGTGCCGCCGCAGCCAACCTATTCCAACGCTATGCCGCAGGCCGCGCAGGCCGCCTGCATCTCGGCATCGGCCATTTCGTCCACGGCCTCGCACGTATGGAAATGATATTCATTGACCGCCTTTTCGGGCGGGAAAATACAATAGATGCAGAGTACTTCGGTGCAAAGCCGCCCCGAAGCGTCGTAAATCCGCACGCCCACGTCAATGAAGTTGCGCCGCTGCCGCTGCATCGTGGCCCGCAACAGGATATGCGGGTCGGTGGTCTTAACCGGATGCAGGTAGCGCACCTCCATGCGCGAGGTCACACCGCTGGTCTGAAACCGCCGGAAGATGACCCAACTGCTGATTTCGTCGGCCAGCGTAGCCTGTATGCCACCGTGCAGCGTGTCTATCCAGCCCTGAAATTCAGAGCGCGGCTTCCACAGGCTCAACACCTCGTCGCCATGCTCGTAAAACGTCATGCGCAGGCCCTGCGGGCTGTTCGGGTCACAGCCGAAACAACGGTAACCCGCCATACCGCGCCACGGATTCGTTATCTTTTTCATCGCTCAAAAATCACGCAAACCTCTATAAGGATTCCAGAATCTCCTTGACCAAACCGACCAACACCGGCACGGCCTTTTGCACGGCGGCCAACACTTCCTCATGCGAGACCTCAACGGCCGTCTCGCCGCCGCCAAGGTCGGAAATGACCGAAACGCCCATCGTATCCAACCCCATGTGCTTGGCCGCGATAATCTCCGGCACCGTGGACATGCCCACGGCATCGGCACCGATTGTCCGCATATAGCGGTATTCGGCCGGCGTTTCGAACGACGGCCCCGTCACGCCGGCATAAACGCCCGTCTGTACCTTGACGCCCCGCCGCCGCGCCACGTCCAGGGCCAACTGCAGCAACGAAAGCGTATAAGGCTCGTGCATGCTCGGAAAACGCGGTCCGAGCCGTTCGTCGTTGGGGCCCGACAGCGGCGTATGCGCCATCAGGTTGATCTGGTCGCGGATAAACATGAGGTCGCCCACGTTGAAAGCCGGGTTCATGCCGCCCGCCGCGTTCGAAACGAACAGCGTCCGAACGCCGATCTGTTTCATGACGTATATCGGAAACACGACCTCTTTCATCGCGTAACCCTCATAAAAATGAAAGCGGCCCTGCATGGCCACGACGCGCTTGCCGGAAGAAAGCTCTGCAAACAGCAGGCAACCCTTGTGCCCCGCCACGGTCGAAACCGGAAAATGCGGGATATCCTTGTAATACACCGTGTGCACGACTTTCAATTCGTCCACCAGGCCGCCCAGGCCCGAACCTAAGACCACGCCTATTTCCGGAGCGAAATCCTGCGTGACCCGACGGATGTAAGCCGCCGTTTCCTGAATGCGATCGTAATATTCCATATCAATTTCTTTCAAGCGTATCGATAAATTCGGCTTCCCGCCCGAACAATATCTCCGGCATAATCGAGATATAATGCCAGGGCAATTCGCGTAAGCGGGAGTCTTTGCGCGCCAACAGCCGCACATAGTCCTTTTGGGTCGTAATCAGACCGGGCGGCGTCAGACCCGCGGCCGCGGCCTTTTCCTTTTCGGCGAAATAGAACTTCTCCACCTCCCGCAATTCGGAGAGTGTAAACCGGTGGTGGTCGGCGAAGTCGAAATGCCGCAACACCTCCACGTTCACGCTTTTGAGATAATCGGTCAAAGGCTTGGCCGAGGCGATGCCCGTGACGAGAATCACGCGGCGGTCGCACGACTGCCAGAAGATTTCGGGCTGCCAATGCGCCTTGCGGCCCACGACTTCCTTGTAGCCGACCGACGAGAAAAACAATTTCTGATGCGCGTAAGGATCGCATTCGGCCGACAGCCGCACGCTGTCGGCTTCGCTCAAATCGGCGGGGCATTTGGTCATGACCACGACATCGGCCCGCCGCCGACCCTCCGGATGCTCGCGCAAGCGGCCGTAAGGCAATATCCTGTCTTGATAAAAAGGCTTGTAATAGGCCGTGAGCAACACGTTCTTGCCGGCCTTGACATAACGGTGCTGATAACCGTCGTCAAACAGAATGATATCGGTCTGCGGCTTATGTTTCAGCACGTCGGCCACGCCTTCGGCGCGCCGCTTGCACACATAGACGAAAAACCGGTCGCCCAGCTCGCGGTTGAATTCCTCGAGATACAGCGCCGGCTCGTCGCCCACGGTCATGGCGTTGTCGGCCGAGGTCGCGAAAAAGTTCCCCGCCTTACGCCGCTTATAGCCCAACGATATGACGACCACCGTCTTGCCCTGATCCAGAAAATGACGCGATAGGTAAGCCACCATCGGGGTCTTGCCCGTGCCGCCCACACTCAAATTGCCCACACAGATCGACCTGACCTGCGGAAAGGTCTTGGTCTTGAACCAAAGCCACTGCTTGTCGAAAGCGCGGTTCCGCCATTTCGTTATCCAACCGTAAACGCCCATAATAGTTATCGGTTTATTTAAAAACTGTGACCCGGCGCAGGCCGGCCTGCGCCGGACCTGCCGGTTTGTCTATCGGATGATGAGTTTTGTCGCCATGCCGCCGGCCGCATGACCCGAAACGTCCGAAACGCCCGCACGCCCCGCCATCGCGTTGCCCGAAGCCGCCGCATCGGCCGCATCGGCCGCGCGCAATATATACAAGCCGCTTTCGAGGCCCGGCACCGTCATTTCGACGGGCGAACCGGCCGCCCGCACCTGACGTTCACACACCACGCGGCCGCCGCGATCGACCACCTGCAGACGGACTTCCCTGCCCCAATCGGGCAACAGCACGTGGAAATGCCCGTTGTTGGGGTTGGGATAGACCAGCATGCCGCGGCCTTCCACCGCCGCGCGCACTTCTTCCACCGGCAGATCCGTCGCGCCTTTCAACGCCGCCGTCAGCAAAGCCAGCGCGTTGATCTTGCCGCGGCCCCAATCGTTACCCGGATTCGTCCGTACATCGCCCGTAAACCGGTCATTGAACGCCGTCAGCGACAAATAATGCAACAGGCTGTCCACCTGCCAGTCCGGCCGCACCTGCAGACACAACGCCACAATACCCGTCACGGCCGGGGAAGCCATGGACGTCCCCATCATGACGCCGAACGGATAAGCCTGACCGTTTTTATAGGTCAAAGCCACTTTTTCATTCGAAGGGGTTCCGTTATAATGGCTGTTAAGCGAAGAGACGATATAGGCGCCCGGCGCCGTGATATCCGGCTTGACGCGACCGTCGGCCAGCGGCCCGTGGCTTGAAAAGTAAGAAAGCGTGTCGGCGGGCAACATGTAACTGTAATCGACCTTACCGCCGGAAACGCTGGTCCAGGCGCCTCTCGTATTGAACGAGCCGACGGTCAGGATGCTGTTGGACGTACCGCCGATTTCACCCACCGTATGATCTTTCCGACCCTCCACGGAGGTGATTGTCGGATGCTGGAACTGCGCGAACGTACCGGTATTCGCCCACATGTGGACGCGCGTCGGCTTATCGGGGCGTTCGGTCTTGACCGCTATGCATACGATATAACTCGCATACGAACCCGACACATTCAATCCACTGGCATCCACCCGCATCATCATACGGTACTTGCCGTTGACCGCATCCTTTTCAGGCACCATCCTGACCGCGATGGAACCCTCCGGCACGCTCAAGGTTTTCGTACTCTCCATCGTTTCCGTCGTGGAATAGAAACCGGTGCTTTCGGCGAATACACCCTCCAGCCGTCTCAAAAGCGACACTTCCACCGAAACCGGCAGGCTGTCATGGCTCCAGACATCCACGTAAGTCGCCTTATAGTAGCCGAAATCCAATTGGGTATAAAAAACCGTATCGTCCGTGGACGGCACGAAATCATAACCGAGATACAAGGGCGTATCGCCCTCGTTGCCGGCCGCCCCCACGACGACAAAGCCGGGGGCTTTCATCTCGTCCAACGCCCGGTCAAAGGCCGAAGTGCCGTCGTGCGGCCCCAAATGGGCACCGATGCTCAGATTCACGACACAAGGTTTGCCGACTTCTTCGGCATAAGCACGGATATAGGCGACGCCGTCCAATACATCTTCATTTACCAACGTGGTCGGCACCACGACCAAATCGGCCTTGGAAGCGATGCCTTTAAACTCGTTGCCGCAACCCGAACCGGCGGCGATGCCCGTCACGTGCGTGCCGTGCGTCTCGTCGTCTTTGGAATAGCCGGCCGACAGAATCTCGTCGCGCTCCCTGTACTCGACGCCGTAATCGTAGCCGGCGGGCGGCAAACCATTCTTTTCCCGCTGCGACCATACGCGACGGATGCGGAAACGGCTCGTATCGTCGGGATCGTAAAAATTAGGATGCGCGTATTCGATGCCGCCGTCCACAATACCAACCACGACGCCCTCGCCCCGAAAGGAAGATATTTCAGGCATATCAAGCACGCCATAATCCTGTATGCTGTCTATTCCTGTCGCCTTGCGGCTCAAATCCATCCGGATCTCCCCGCGTTGCCCCGCCTGCACCTGACGGACACCTTCCACGGTTCCCAAGGCCTCTACTTTATTAACGGGTATCAAACCCGTGCAGACGGTCTTCAATTTGGTCTGCACCTTGAATCCCAAAGCCTCGGCTGCCTTCAGAGCCGGTCCCGAGGCGTCAGCCGAACGGAACGTTACCCATACCGGCAACATCGGCGTCTCGGACTTCGTCCGCGCGTCGGTCACCATCCTGATGCCGTAATGTTCCCGCACGGCCTCGAACGCTTCGTCCGATTTGAGTTCGGAAACGCTTTTTCCTTGAAACGACCGCCACTCGATCAGAAACATCCGGGTTTCGGCCGAAAGGGTCGTCTGCGCGCGATTCGTCCGCTTGTCTTGAGCCACCGACAGACCGCATGCGACGAACAACAGACTTAAGCCCAAACAAAGGCGCATAAAAACATGTGTTTTTTTCATTTTCACTTTATTAATTTTATTATTTCAGCCAAACGGACAGAGTCAAGCTCGCTTGAACTATGCCGTGGCACAAAACGTTCCTCTTCGAAGCCCGTTTTGATTCAGCCGAATGCAGAGGCGATGTCTTGACATACAAAGATAAGGCGAAATTACGGTTTTTGGCGGCCGACAGCCGCTTTCCGCCTTCAGTCCGTCTTATTTTAACCTCACATCCGAACGGTTTCCGCCTCACATTTACCTCACACCTGCCTCACGATTATCTATTAACAACTGTTTTTCATATATTTATAAGTGCGTATGGCCAATGACATCATTGGCGTTACCGTCACCGCCCGTTGTCCGCTACGCGATATAGCCGAACTGCTTCAACGCATTCTCACTGTTACGCCAGTTTTTCAGCACTTTAACCTGAATTTCCAAAAACGCTTTTTTACCCGTGAACTGTTCGATGCGTCGCCGGGCCTCCGTACCGAGCCGCTTGATGGCCACGCCGTTCGGCCCGATGATGATGCCTTTCTGCGATTCCTTTTCCACGAAAATCAACGTGCGGATATGGTCGATATGCGGCTTCTCTTCGTAGGCCTCCACGACGACCTCCACCGAATACGGAATTTCTTTCTGGTAGTAAAGCAACAATTTTTCGCGTATGATTTCCGATACGAAAAAACGCATGTTGCGATCGGAAAGCTCATCTTCGGGGAAATAAGCCGGATGTTCGGGCAGCTGCCGCAGGATTTTTTCCACAACGGTCTGCATGTTGAACTTGTGCAGGGCCGAGACCGGCAACAGCTCCGCTTGGGGCCATTCGGCCTGCCACTGTTGTAGCCTTTGCGCTATTTCCGTCTGATCCGACAAGTCTATTTTATTGACCAACAGGATGACCGGCTTGCCGCTCGCCTTGACTTTTTCGATGATGTCGGTGTTCTTGAACGCCTCGCCCCGGTCGGAAATGAGCAGGAAGACGTCGGCGTCGGAAAGACTGTCTTCAACAGCTTCCAACATGCTCTCCTGCAATTTGTAATGCGGGTGAACCATGCCCGGCGTGTCGGAAAACACAATCTGGTACTGCGGGCCGTTGAGGATGCCGAGGATACGGTGGCGCGTGGTCTGCGCCTTGGGCGTCGTAATGCTGAGGGTTTCGCCTATCAATGCGTTGAGCAACGTGGACTTACCTGCGTTGGGGTTGCCGATGATGCTCACATAGCCGGCTTTCATCGGGGGCCGGGCTTGCGGCGCTTCAGACTGCGGTATTTCGGCCTTGGTTTGCGGCGCGTCGGATTCGGGGCGGTTCACCATAAATTTCGTCGTTTAAATGCATAAAATTACAAAAATAATGCCGCCAATAAAATAAAACAAGGGTGCATCCCGTCGGTTCACGCGACGGGACACCCCCCTGCCAGCCTTTATCAAGGTCTCGAATCAACTTTACAACAGCAATTTGAAGCGGAAGAAGCGGCCGGCGCTCTCCACTTCCACCACCGCCACGCGGTTGCGGACGGCCACGGGCAAGGTTACAGAGCCGTTGCCGCGGACGGCATGGGATTCCAAGCACGCGCCTGCCGTCGAATAGATTCGGATGTTGTCGATACGTACCGCTTGCGGATTCATGACATGGATTTGCCCTCGCGCCGCCCTCACATACAGGCCGGACTGCGCCCGCAGGTCTTCTACGGACGTCGTATCGTGGCCGGTGGCCTGCTTCGTGACACGGACGGCCACAATATCGCCCTTGTCGCGCAGGTCGTAGTTCTGCGCCACCATTTTTCCCTCGAAATCCTTGATTTTATAAGAACCGCGCGGCCGCTCTTGCCAACCGTTCCATTTCGTGTCGCGGAAATACAGACTGTATATGCCGGGTACAAATTTCAAACCCTCCGTTACCGAAATCGGCTCTTTACTGTCATATGGCCCGAATTCGTACAGGATTTCGCCCGTCTGATCGGCCACATACCAATAACATTCCTCGGGACGTGCGTCTGTGGAAAGTTCCACCATCAAAGGCGAAACCACGGGCAAAGGTTCGTTGAACGTCGCCTGCACCGACGCGCCGTTATAAGCCGTGCCGTTCAAAGCCGTGATGCGGAACGTTATCGTGTTCTGAGCCGCCGGGTCATAGGCGTTTATCAGCAACGTGACCGCCTCCTTTTCGTAGGGCGGCACCGCTACGTCCATTTCATAGGATGTCTTTTCGCCATTGAGCGTTACCTCGTATCCGATGCGCTTGATCGTGTCGTTGTACCCGTTTTCCAAGGCGGCTTCAAAAGCGCAGGCACCGTAACGTTTGGGTAAAGGATCCAGCGTCAAAACTGCCGCCGCCGGATCGTTGACATTAAGCAAAACAGGTTTACAACCCGTGGCGTTCAGTACGTCGTCGCGACCCGCCGAGACAAAGACCACGAGTTCCAAATGGCGCGTTTCAGCCGCCACGCCGCGGTAGTCGGCCGGCACCGTATAGGCATAGGTCTTGGAAAAGCGGTCGCCCGTCTGGACGGCCGTCAGCGTGTCGCCCCACAGCGGCGTCAGGAAATCGCGGAAGACGTGCTCGTGCAGATAGCCGGCCGGCGCCCCGTTTTGCGGGCCGGCGATATGGTTCTGAACCAAAGCCACATGCAAAAAGTTGGCGACCGAATCCGAAGCCCGGACGTAATAGCCCTCCACTTCCACCTTCAACTCGCGCGTAGAGGCGTCCAACGTGGCTGCCACATACAGATTGACCGTCGCCGTATCGGACAACCGGCTCTCGACGGCCGAAGCCCAATGGCCGCGTCCGACCGCCATCAAACCCGGACTGAATGGGAAATACACGCGTTCTATTTCGCCCTGCGGATAACCGTATTCGCCCCAAAGCGAAGCCAAAAGGCTGTCGCCCTGCCAGGTGCGGAAATCCGGCTTGCCGTTGCCGGGTTCGGCATAATGACCCGCATGGTAGGCGATGACTTGCAGACCGGCTCCCATACGTGCTTTAAGCGTCGCGATCATGGCCGCTCCGTCGGGACAATTGCCGCAACCCAAACCGGTCTGTTCCTCCAGCAAAACGGCTTTCGGGCACGGCCGTACGGACACACGGTTCTGTCCGTACAAAGAAACATTCAACAACAGCCCCGTACACAAGGCCGTCAAAACATACCATCTTTTCATAACGTCACTTTTTTATCTGGCTTGAACCGCCGCTCCGGCGGCCGCCTCAGGAAGCCGGCCCCCAATCAAGGGGAACCGGCCTCATCACAAACACCCGGACTATAAAGTCCAAATTACAACAAATTACGGCAACATTATTTTGAAACGGATGAAGCGTCCGGCGCTCTCCACTTCGACCACCGCCACGCGGTTGCGGACGCCCGTAGTCAGTATCACGTTATCGTTGCTGCGGATTACATAGTGTTCCAAACGGCGGCCGACCACCGAATAGATGCGGATGTTGTCAATCTGAACCGCTTTCGGGTTCATGACGTGAACCTGACCCTGAGAAGCCGCCACATAAAGGCCGGATGCCCGTTTCAAATCTTCGACGGCCGTCGTGTCATCGGTCTTTTCCGCCAAGGTCGTGAAGCGGACATTGAGCCATTCGCTGTTGCGGTCGTCACGGCAGAGCGCCATGACGTTCCAGATATAGGCTGTCTGCGGTTTCATGTCCTTGATGGCGTAGGCCGTACCGTGGACTTCCTTGATGGAGTCCCAGGCCTGCACCGAAGCTTCGCGGTGACGCAACGTAAAGCTGGCCAAGTCGTCTTCCTCGGCTTCGGCGTAATCCCACTTGAGGTCGGCCGAGGTCTGCGTCAAGGCCTCGACGCGCAGGTTGGCCGGCGCGGCGCAGGCCGGACGCTGTAGCGTGCGGAAGTTCTTTCCTTCGCTCCATTCGCTGCTGTCGCCCGCCGCGCATACGCCGCGCACCTTGAATGTGTATGATTGATTATAATTCAGCCCCGTAATCGTATAGGCGGCTTCGGATACCATCGCGCCACAGGTCCAGTCGTCAGTACCGTTCAGCGTCCAGGCCACCTGATAGTTGCCGGACGTGCCGGTCCACGACACCTTCGCCGTCTTGGTACCGATTGTAGCTTCCGGACAACGCAACTCGGTCGGCGCGAAGCAGGTAATGGCTTTGGTCATAAAACCGCCTTCCAACGCCACCCAGTCGCTGTAAAAGTCCGCCACCTCGCTGCAAACGCCCTGTACTTCGCATTCGTACTCCGTAGCCGGCACCAAACCTCTCATCGTATAGGCCGTACCCGCTTTAATCCGAACCTCTATCCACGGCATCGCCTCAGCCCCTGCCGCGGCCACGGAACGATAGCGTACGTAATAACCGTCGGCGGCTTCACCCCGCCATGTCAACACGGCCGATTTCTGTTCGATACCCGACACCGTCAGACCGGTCGGTTCGTCGCAAGACGCGGCGGGCGTCTTGAAGGTTACCGATACCCAAAGCGCCGCCCCGGCCGTCTCACCGTTGGACGCAGGCGTTACCGAAGCCGTATAAGTTTTTTCAGCTTCCAGCCCATCGATAAGTTGCGTGTTGCCGGTCACATCCGTAAAGAAACGCGGCGCGGTCAGCGAGCCACCTTCCAGTTTGACGAGCCATTTCTCCACATTCTTATCGGCCACCCACTGAATCGTGGCGTCTTCGGCACTCAGTTTGGCCACTTTGACGCTACGCGCCAGCGGCTTGGTATTGACAATGCCGATGTTGTCGAGGTAGAGCATGTGGGCCTCCTTGCCGGCAACAGGTTCCGTATAAACGGCCATGGCTACCGAAACCACCTTGGCTTCGCTGATATATTCCGACAGATCGACGGTCATCGTCTTGCCGGCATGCCACGTAGCCAGTTCCGCTATCCGCCAATCTCTGACGGGCACATCGGCGATGTTGAACCGTCCGGAATCGCAGACCCACATCGCGAGGCGCATCGTATCCTTTTGGCTTTCAGCTGGCATGGCGACGAACGCATCGTCTATCCAACTGCCGAAAGCCGCGTCGAACGTCAGGTGCGGTTTTTCAGCCGGATTCAGTTCGACCATAGGTGTCTGCAACAACTCTATATAACCGGAATTATGTTGCATGTCGAAAGCCAACGAGCCATTGTAGCCGGCCGCCTCGGCCGTTACCGCCTCCTTGGTCTTATATGCATAGAATTTGGCGTTTCCGCCATACCACGAGGTAGATGGACCGCTCCACGATGAGATATAATGATAGCCTGTCTTCCAGTTTGCCGGGACTTGCGGCTTCATCTCGCCGTAATAGTCTGCTTCAAATTCTAGCCCATTGAAATCTTCCGTAAACGAGGGTACGCGGCCGGCCTTTACCTGACTTTCGACCCAGCCGCTCGTACGGCCGCCCGCACAGACGGCCTGTACGCGGACGTTGTACGTCTCGCTGTCGTCAAGGCCGGTCAGATAGTACGGTTTTTGCTCCACGAGATTGGGACGGCTCCAAGCCGGTTCCCGGCCTTCGGCCGCGGCCGGCGCCGTACTGATGTTCCACTGCGTTTCGCCATTCTCGCCGGCATTCCAGGTCAGGCCCAACGTACCGCCGTAAACGGCGGAAACACGCGGTGCCCCCGGTGCGGGACAGAACGGCAGGGCTGTAACCGTGATGTTCGACACCTTTATGTTGAACGCCTTGTCCGTATTGGCGCAGACCGCGCGCAAACGCAACACCGCCTGCTTGGCGCCCAAGTAATCGCTCAGGATGACCTTGCCCAAGGTCATATTATCCGTCTCTTTATGCACGGCTTTCAACGTCTTGAACGTCTTTCCGCCGTCCGTACTGATTTCAAGACAGATGGAATCGCCCGCCACCTTATTTGAATTATAGCTATAAGGGTCAAGGCTATAGGATATATTCACAAGCACGTTAGAGTCTTGCGGAAAATCCAAAGCCGGGATGACCAAAACGGCTTCCGCCGGTCCGGCCGTCATCGTGCTGACGACACCGTCTATTTCTTGACCGCCGCTGACTTCAAAATTTCTCGTATCTTTCCAACCGCCGATAAACGGATTATCCTCCGCTCCGGACAGATTCTTCTTGAAATTGTCGGTAAACGGCAAGATAGCCGGTGTAAGACGGGGGGCGGCCTGAGCCGTCAGCGTGGAATAAGCCCCGTTGTCCTTGCCCTTGCTGACCGCTCCGAAATAATAAATCCGGTTATTTTCCAAAGCCACGGGGCAGGTGATGGCCGCACCGGCCGCGCCTACATACAAGACCTCTGTCGTATCGGTAATGGTGTTGCCTCTTATCGTATAAGAGGTCGTGAATTTGTCGCCTACTGCGGCGTCGGCCGGGATTTCGGCATAATTACCCGTATAAACGCGGTTGCCGTTCTCGTCCGTCCCTTGGCCGGTCGTCATCAAAATGGCGATTGCCTCGTTCAAGCCGTTGGCCTTGGCCGAGAATGTCATTTCGCTGAGCGAAGCCCCGGTGATTTTCAGTTCGTCCGGTGCCGTCGTGGCCGTGGCGGCCACGTGACGGGTCGGTTCCGTATAACGCGCTATACAGCCTTTCGTATTGGCCATGTAAACCGTGTAATGATACGTCGTATTCGGATGGAGCGGCTCGCGTTTACTGTCGCCATGCGTAAATGCCAAACGCGTACGATCCAAGGTTCTGAGGTCAAAATCATCCCAACTCCCGACCGCCAATACCGTACCGCCCAAAGCTTCCTGCCCTTTTATAAAATTCATACCTTCAGGTGATTCTGTAATCTCCTTGTCTGAAACGATGAGCAAAACGCCATCGGCCCGCTTGCCCGCCGTATCGACAAAAACCTCTATGCCCATTTCGTTGCTCTTGGGTGTCAGTTTGATGTCCGTAACAACGTAGGTCGGTACAACGCAAGGATCCGGCAATGAAAACGTATAGGTCAGACCGGCCGGAAAGGCGGGCAGATCCCATCTGTTAAATGTCGTACTAGCATCGTACTCCGTCGTAGCGTAATCGCCTTCCGGCACCCTGAAATGACATTTTCCGCCCGCTACAAGACCCACATTAAATCTTTGACCCTTGAAATTTTCCAATGCCTTATATCCGTTGAACAACATCTCCACCCTGCCGTCGGATTCATGGAATTTGATCTGATAATGCATCCGGTCCGCCGCATCGGCCGCTTCATAACTGATATTGGAAAACTGCACGGTCAGCACTTTGGAACCCGTCTCTCCCGTTACGGCATAACGGACGGCCATACCATAGACCGGTGCATCGGTCGCGATGCCGACGGCCGTCGATACGCCGTCCATCCTGTTCATAAAAAAATCCCAAGCCGTAAATTCAATGGCGGCATCGGCCTTGCCCAAAAGAACATAACCGTAACCCGTTACCGCGAACTTGCGATAGGTTTCGCCGCCGAGCTTGAAATCGAATCCCATATCGATACCGGCTATCGTGCGTTGGCCGGGATTATCGTCTTTCTCCACCGTTACCTTGTCCGTAGCATTGTAAACGAAAGCCGCCACATCACCGTCGGACGGAATCTGCGTCAAAGCCGTCCCGTCCGTCAAAGCCGTGTACGTCCCCGTCGAGGACGCGAACTTGTAATTATCCACGCTCTGCGCGTTAGCCCATGCCAAACATAGTACGCCCAGCAAAAAGCCTATAAATGATTTTTTCATAATTTTTATCGTTTAGTTAATACCTTTCGACTCATGATCGACCGCATGCGGAGGCGGGAGAACGGGACGGCCCGGACGGCCGCCGCCGTTTTCCCTTTCCGTCTTCGCGCCTTTACTGCAACAGGACTTTGGCCACGGTCACCTTATCGCCGGCCGTGAGTTGCAACAGGTACATGCCCGGCGTCAACAGAGCCGGACGCTGCCACGTGACGGTATTCTCGCCGGCCTGCATGCGGCCGTTGTAAACGTTGAGCACTTTCATGCCGTTCTGCGCCATCAAATCGATGCGGACATCCTCTTCCTGCAAGGCCGTATAGGCAATGCGGGCTTCTTTGCGCACCGGATTGGGCATCACGCGCAAGGCCGAGGCGACCGTCCGTAAGTCCTCCACGGCCGTCGTATCGTCGGGAATGTCCGGTTTGTCGGGTCCCATCGAACCGTCGCGGTACAGGTTTTGGCCGAACATCACCCCGTCCATACTGCCATCAACCCGACAGTCTTCCCAAATACAAATCCATTGTTCGTTCGCATACGGCAATATCGTCAGATTGTATTTCGTACCGCCCTTCGTCTTGGTGTCGCCGAAAGCACAAATCGATTTGATTTCTTCATCCCAAATGAAATCGCCATTGGGCTTCATATAGGCCGCCTTGATATGAATCGGGTCGTTGGCCGCGATACCCTGCCCCACGTTCTCCATGAAACCGAACAACACGTTACCGTCCGGCCCCATGGCTACCGCTTCATAGCCCGTCGTCCGTTCCTTGAGCGGAATCAACTCCTTGCCCTCGTTTCCCCACAGCAACTCGCCGCCCTCGCTGATTTTCTGAACTACGAAACGTTGCGTAAACTGGGAGCCGGGCGCTCTTTCCTGAAAAATCGCATAAATGGCTTTATTTGTTTTATCATAAGCCAAAGACGGCGACATACCCCAATTCTCGCTATAGCAGATGCGCAAACCGGCGTCCGCATCCGGAAAAGCATGCGTGCCGTCGGCCTTCACATACGAGATATAAGGGTAAAATTCATCACCCACAAAACCGTAGTAACTGATAAGCACACCACGGCCTTTTGGATCATCGACCGGATAGACATGCACGTAGGTCCAGGAAGGAATCTGCGGATTGAGCTGACCTCCGAACGCCTTGACATCCCAAATCGTATTTCCATCGAAATCAATCCGTCGCACGTTCAAACCGGACGATTCATAGACCAACAGGATGTCGCCGTCGCCGGCATCCACGACATGCGGATAAGCACCTGCGGCAATACGCTTCCCTTCTCCCCACTGCAACTTGCCGTCATTCGATATATTCTGCAACACCGTCTCATCGCCCATCCAGACGAAAATATAATTGCCGGCTTCCATCTGCGTCACACGTATGGCCGCATTGAACTGATCGGTCGGGCAGTTGCCGTCGTGCGGATCCACACCGGCCTCCCCCCAAAGCTGCTTACCGGTCTTGTCGATTTTCCAAATCGTATAATTCTCACGTTCCTTTTCGCACAACGACTGTCCGATGACAATCGCGTTATCGTCTCTATCGACATAGAGATGCGACATAACCTTGGTCCAAGTCATCGTGCTGTCGATTTCGCATTTGACCGGGTTGTCCCATTGTGCGATCCCGTCTTTGTCGAAATAATGCAGAATCGGCGTCACGCGGTTGATACTGCCGTCCGGGCTGACGGTCAACATGTAAAACCCGCCGTCTGACGTGGGCAAGGTTTCCACGTTCCAATAATTTTTATCCAACAACTGCGTGTTTTCCTTGGGGTCATCCGACCACTGGGCTTGTGCCGGCATAGCGAATGCAAGGGCTAAGGCCGCGCACCAAAATTTCATGATTCTTCTCATAATGATAAGGTTTTAATGATGATTTATTGGGTTTGTTCATTTTGGCTACACATCTGTATTACATTGTTTTTTATTGTTTTATGATAAGTTTAATCACTTGTTGGAGGCCGTTCTGTTCCATACGTACGAGATAAAGGCCCTGCGGATAATCGGAGACTTGAAACGAAAGCGTGAGACCCGCCCACGATTGTGCCGTGGCTTGCGGCCTGCCGCACCGCGTTTCCATCAAATGCCCCTGCAGGTTGTAGATGCTTACGCGAACCTCGGCGTCCGGGTCAAGCCCTTCCACCTGCAACACCGTCTGTGTTTGAGCCGGATTCGGCTGCAGACGCGCGGTAAAAACAGGTACACGCACATTGGCTTCGGCCGAAAGTGTGTCGGATTCCGTACCGCCCAAACGGAAAGAAATCAGATGCCCGTAAACGCCTATGCCGGATTTGTAGAAAACGCTGTCCGTTTCGGTCAGCAGTCTGATGCCCGGCTCGGCATCGAATCCGGCGCCGTTGGCCGGAATCCGGTTCGCCCCGTCGCGGAAAGCGTCCGTCACGCGGAACGTATAGACCGCGCCGGCTACGGCTTCGAAAAGGCCGGATGTATAGGTCTTGCATTCGCCATCGGCGAACGGGCCGGCCTCGTAAAGCGCCTCCCCCCGCTCGTTCGTCAGACTGACCGTGCTTTCGCTGCCGTACAGGTCGCTCGTGAACGCCACCTTGAAAGCCGCGGCCGGCAATGTGAGCGGCTGGCTGAATTTGTCTTTGATTTGGTTGGATTCCACCGCGCGGCCGTTGGCTTCCGTCAACCGCAACGTGTAAACGTTAGTCTTCTGAAATTTGTAGGCGTCGAAATCCGTTTCCAAGCCCACCACGCTTTCCGTCTTGGGCAAGAGACAGAGGCCGTCAAGACGATAGGTGCGTGTGTCGCCGTTGAGGTCGAATGTGAACGTGAGGCTTCGGAGCGTATCGTCGGACGGATTCACGACATAGACCTCATAGACCGGCCCGCCGTAGGTCTTTTCCAAATTATGAAGATCGATCTGCAGATAGTCGAGCGTTGCCTTGAACGGGCTCTCGACATCGGTTTCCGTACTGTTGAGCACGGCGTGCGCGCTGTCGGTCACGAACACTAAACAGGCGAGGTTGGCCGGATTAGGCGTGCGGTTGTTGAATTTTTCGGGAAGTTTATAAATGTAATCGCGGCGCAGATAGGCGCCTTGGACGGTTTCTTCAGATTTTAAAGTATCGCCTGTAACCCCCGTTACCATATCCCGCAGGACATGACGGTGCAGATAAGTACGGAGATTACTTCCGGCCTGAGTGCCGGGAACGAAATTTTCGGTAAGCGCGACGTTGAGGTAGAGCGGTCTATCGGCGGATACCGCCGCATAAGCCTCTACAACTATATATATTACCGTTCGCGGTGTCGAGACGCGCCTCGACGTAGAGGTTCAGCGGCGCAGGGATTTCGGAAGCGAGCAGACGTTTGGCCACGGCGGCCCATTCGCTACGGTAAAGGCTATAGCCGTCCGCACGGCCGCACTCCGGATAAACCGTGCGGTTGATATTGCCGCTCGGCATGCCGCCCTCGCCTTGCCAAGCGTAGAACGTTTCGCCGCAAGCCGCCCGCAAATCCACCTCATCGCCGTTGGGTGCCGCCAAATGACCGACATGCACCGCCATAACGTGTACGCGGTCACCGGCCACATACGTCAGATTGTTCGCTATCGCATGGGCCTGCGGACAATAACTGCAATGCAATCCTGTAAACTCTTCTAACAGGATGTGTGCCGGAGCGGACTCAGTGGAAACGCGATAGTCATAGGATGGTGTTCCGCCAGCCGTTACTTCCGGTTGCGCGGCGACCCGTTGACTTGCCAAAATCAGCAAGCAGTAAACTGGAATGTATAAAAATAGGATGACGTTTTTCATTTTTCCTTATGCTTATCCTTCCTTGAAATTTTTCCAAGTCCAATCGATTGGCTTTCGATTTACAAAGTTTAACATAACCTCCGGATTAACGTAAAATTTTTCTACAAAATAACTACGGCATCTATCATATTTTGATACGGCATCTTATTTCAAATCATTGAAAAACAGAAATAAATAATACCAATTCGCCTCTCCTGATACAGATAGCCAACAGCCACCGAATGTACCCAAAGAGGCGAATTGGAAAGAATCCAATAGATTATAACAAGACTACAACAGCAATTTGAAGCGGAAGAAGCGGCCGGCGCTCTCCACTTCCACCACCGCCACGCGGTTGCGGACGGCCACGGGCAAGGTTACAGAGCCGTTGCCGCGGACGGCATGGGATTCCAAGCACGCGCCTGCCGTCGAATAGATGCGGATGTTGTCGATACGTACCGCTTGCGGATTCATCACATGGATTTGCCCTTGCGACGCCGCCACATACAGGCCGGACTGCGCCTGCAGGTCTTCTACGGACGACGTATCCCGCTGTTTTTCTTCCAAGGTCTCGAAACGGCTTTCAGCCGCCCAGTCGCTGTAACGGTCCGCAGCGCATACGGTCCGCACCGTCCATACATAGGCCGTTTCGGACGTCAGGCCACCAATGGTGTATTTTTTATCCTTAAAATCCTTCACGCTGTCCCAGACCGGAACCGGTTCCACGCGATACCGCAGGATATAACCCTGTATATCGCCCGCCTCGGCTTCTTCCGCCTCCCAAAGCAATGTGGCCGATTCGTGCGTCAGGTCTTCCACTTTCAGATTGGTCGGCGCGTGGCAAGGCGTCGGCAACGCTTCGGTCGCGAAGCGGCAGGGCTCGCTCCACGCGCTGCTGTCGCCGGCGGCGCAGATGCCGCGCACCTTGAACTGATAGCGTGTTTTCGGTTCGAGACCGCTTATCGTACACGTATCTTTCACAACCGAACGGCAATGCCACGTGGTGGCGGTTTCTTCCACCCAAACTACCTGATAGGCATCGGAGCCCCCTTTCCAAGATACGCGCGCATAGGTCGGCGCAACGCTCTCCACGGTCAAATCGGCCGGAACGGCACAGGCCTCGGACGTCTTGAACGTGACCGAACGCCATTCGGCCGTATCGGTTTTCCCCGCTATCGTATATATATGGGAAACAGAGGCCTTGTACGCCTGCTCGGGCATCAGGCCGCCGGCGACGAAACAATTGGTATCAACCGCATGAAAGCGCGGCGCTTCAAGCGAACCGCTATCAATCCTGACTATCCATTCGGCCACATCCGGATCGGCCTCCCAGGTCAGCGTCGCCTCCTTGGATGTGACGGCCGAAACAGCCAGCCCTTCAGCCGGCGCAATCAGCGTCGAAAAGCCGATATTGTCGAAATACAGCATGTATTCCCGGTTGCTGTTCTCGCCTTTCGTACCCATTATACCAAATACGGCCGAAACCATCTGTCCCCGGTAAGCCGAGAGATCGACCTCGACGGTTTTACCCGCGTGCAGGGCGGCCAATTCTTCGCCGTTCGCCGACCAAACAGGTGCCGTCGTATTGACCGTCTTGCCGCTGTCGGTCGAAACCCAAAGCGCGACTTTGTGTTCCGCCTTGATTTCGGCTTCCGGAACCTCCGTCAGAACACCGTCCACCAATTTGCCGTAAGCGATGTCGAAGCGCAACTGCGTCTTTTTCAACAACTGCACCAAAGGTGTGGCGAACCAGTTCGGCTCGCCGGCATGTTCCGTCGTCGGCCCAAACAAACCGCTGCCGGTCGTTTTATAATGCATATTGTAGGCGACCGAACCGTCTTTTGATTCTTCGGTATAATCGGCCTGTTTCCTATATTGCAAAGCTTGATAACGTATTTTCCCGCCACGGGAAGGGTCTGTCGCCGGCCTCAACGTCCAGTTTTCCGGAAAATCATCCTTCCCCACTTCAAAATTCGAATTCCACAATGCCGGTAGGACGATATATTTTTTCCCCATTGACGATTTCTGTTCCAAGTCGTTGAAATCTTCCGTAAACGGGAGTTTACGTCCCGCCTGCAAATCCTTGACTTCCAACCATTCGCTCAGATGACGGCTGCCGTCCGCCTTTTGGCCGCATATCGCCTGTACGCGCACATGGCAGAGCTGCCGGTCTTCGAGACCCGTCACATCGTAAAACCGTTGCGTCACTTTTTCCGGTTCGCTCCAAACCGTTTCCGCACCGGCCTCCGGCTTAACCGCATAGCTGACATGCCATTCCGTCTCGTTATTGTTCCCGCTAATCCATTTCACACCCAAGGCGGCGCCTCCGTCACTGCCATACGCCATATTGACCGAAGGCTTACCGGGTTTGGAACAAAATTCCATATGCTCGGCCGTCAGGCTGATTGACGTCAAATTCCATACATTATCGTTCTGGCAGACCGCACGCAGGCGCAACTGCACTGTTTCCCCCAAACAATCGTCCACTATAATTAACTGTTTGTCCAACAACATATTTAAAAAGTTCCGATTGTTGACCAACATTTCAAACGTCTTTCCTCCATCTTTGCTGATTTCCAAAACGACGGAATCTCGCGCCCTTATCATATCGGCATTGGACGGCCAGCCGCTATACGACACATTGATGCGGACATTCGAATCTGTCGGGAAATCCAATGCGGGAAACCATAAGATGGCTTCCTGACGGACGCCGCCGTTGGACACGAAATCCGTTGCAGTCCCATCTTTCGTTATCTTAACCTTCGATGCCTTTTCGTACACACCCATGCCTTTGAACGGATCGGCCACATCCGGTAAGAAATTATCCTTCATATTGTCTTTGAACGGGAAACCGGCCGGCGTCAGCACCGGTTTGGCATAAACCGTCACCGACTCCGAAACGGCATCGGCCGTTTTGCTGACCGCCCCGAAATAATAGACGCGGTTGTTGTCCAACTTAACGGCAACCGATTCGGGTATTTCCGTCGCCTTGCCGTTGTACAAGACCGTGGTCTCCCCAACGGGCTTTCCGACCTCCGCACCCGGAGCAACGGCATCGAAAGCCCCCTCGTAAACGGACTTTCCATCCACCGTCTTACGTGCCGCCGTCATCAAGATGATCACGTCATCGCCCGCCGTATTGGGTGTAATGGTAAACTTGGCTTCCGTCAGGCTGACGGATGTAACTGAGAACGAAGCCGGTGCTTCGGGAAAAGCCGGTGCCGGAACTTCCTCTTGTGCCCTTACTCCTGTCAGGCATAACGCACACAACAGAAAACTCATAAACATTTTCCTCATGATATTTTGGATTTAATTGATATAGGTCGATCCACGCTATAAAATCTGCATCATCTTTCAGGATATCGGTTTTCTGAATATCAATCCGACTTAATATCTTAATGCGTAGTAATTTATCCTCTAATGTCGTCGAAATTTCGTTTTACAATTGTTTCCCGCTTACAATGTTATATCTATTCGGTGAATTTTCCAAATTTACCGCGCTTTTCTGTGCTTATTCAGACAAAACACACCTCTCCGACGACATCCCTACCGGTATGCCGCCGAAAGGAAAAAGAAAGCGTCACTTTAGAAATGGGAGAAGAATTCCGTGAGGTCGGCGTCGGCGGGAATGTTCATCTTCTTGCGCAGGCGGTTGCGCGACGACTCTATGCTGCGCACTTCGCGGAACGTGATGATGGATATTTCTTTGGTGGACAATCCCAAGCGCAAAAAAGCGCAGAGCCGCAAATCTTTGGCGGTGAGACTGGGGAAATTACGCTGCAGATTGTCGTAGAACGAACTATAGACTTGTTCGAAATAATATTTGAATTCGGTATCGGAATTTTCATTGCTTTGCAAACGCAAATGGGCCATCAACTCGCGGATATGCTCTTTCTTGGCATTGTCGCGCGGATTGAGTTCCAACAACAGCTGCTTCAACTCTTCGGTCAAATGGATGATGAATTCATTGTTACGGACTAACTTCAACACCTTGGCCGTTAATTCGCGGTTTTTGATTTCCAATTCGTTCTTCAAGTCGGTCTGACGCTTTTGCATCATTTCCATTTCTCTGCGGCTGAGTTCTTCCCGCTGTTCGGCCAGCCGGTGTTCGGCCAAGCGCCGCTTACGTTGGGTCAGCAGACGGTAAGTGATGAAACCGATCGTCACGACGGCGATAAGGCCCGCCAAGAGAAAGACAAGTCGCTGACGCTTGATATTCAAGTCCTTCAATTCGCTCTCCTTACGCAACAGACTGTTTTCCTGCACCACTTTCTCCATTTCATAAACCAATTCCATGTCGGCCAAACGTTTGGCATCGTCCAGCACCCGGATGGAGTCGTTGAGCGTATAACTCATCGTCAGGTAACGGTAAGCCGCCTCGACGGGACCGTTGTCACGGTAATATTCGGCAAGATGACTGTAGGTCTTTGCCCTTAACGTCTGATTTTGCAAATCCAGCGCAATGCGCTCGGCTTCTTTGAGATAGTGCAACCGTTGCGCCTCGTCGCCTTTTTCGTGCCAAAGGGCGGCGGCGAACAGGCAGCCGTAACCGTAATCCATATCATAGCCGTATTGTCGCATATAGGCTAAACCGTCGGCCATATATTCCCAAGCAATCTCCAATTTTCCCTGCAACAGGTAGATTTGCGATATATTGCACTGTATGAAGTAGTAAGTATAAGGATCTGCGGCTATATCCGTCTGTTGCTGCGCCAAAAAGGCATATTCGAGCGCCTTGCCCAACGCACCGCGCGCAATCTCGACCTCGGCCATATTGTTATAGTTGTTGAACAACTCTTTTCCGGCTTTCAGTTCGGTATTGATGGCGATGGCCTGCGCATAAAACGCGACCGCCTGATGATAGTCGCGCTGTTTCAGATAGATATTGGCCATATTGTTATATAACATGGCTTTAAGTTCCGATGAACGGACCGGCTCCCGGTCAACGAACACCGCCTTATCAATGAGATTCATGGCCTTTCGGTAAACATTGAGCGCCTGACGCCAGAAGCCGACTTCCTCATAACCGGCACCCAACATGACGTAAAGCCGACCGAGATAATAGGTCATATCCGGACGGTTGTCTTGCTGCTCCTGCTGATAGTAAGGCAACACACGGCTGATGAGTTCGACGCAAAGTGCCTGACGACCGCGACCCGAAAACGTCAGTATGCTTTTCGTCAATATGTTGAATACCGTAAAATCGTCTTTTATCGAAAAACGGTCGGCGTAGGCCCGCTCCAAAAGCGAATCCAACTTGGGCGAAAACGTGCTGTCGGCCGCCAATACGGGCTTGCATTCCTGATAGACGGACTCGATAACGTATTCCAGCGTGAAGCGATGGCGGGAAGGCCCCGTCAGACTGCCTTCCGGCCCCTTGTCATTGAGGGCGCGAACCGGCGCGAAGACCGCCAAAACGGCGCAGACGGCGAGCAGACGGCACATTGGCAGGATAAGCGGCGCGATGGCGCCTTGCAATACGGAAACGGATTTCAATGGTATCTTTTTAAACGGCCGCCGGCTCAGGGCTACCGAAATTTTATATGTCACCCGCGGTTTTACCACGGGAGGTTGGCACAGGCTTTAGTGGCGGTGCAGTGCAGGGCGCAATCCTCGCAAGCGCCCAGTTCGCCGCGCAAACGGCGTTGCACCAAACGCGTGAGGTGGTCTTCCAAGGGCGCGATGCCGATTTCTCGGATGACCTCGGCGGCAAACGCGTACATAAGCAGACGGCGCGCCGTAGCCTGCGAGATGCCGCGGCACCGCATGTAGAACAGCGCCTTTTCGTCCAACTGCCCCACCGTGGCGCCATGGCTGCACTTGACATCGTCGGCGTAGATTTCCAGATAGGGTTTGGTCTGGAACTTGGCCTTTTTGGTCAGCAACAGGTTGCGGTTGGTCTGATAGGCCTCGGTTTTCTGCGCGCCGGCTTCCACGAGCACATGGCCTTCGAAGCGGCCGGAGGCGCTGTCGTCCAGAATGCCTTTGAACAGCTGGCGGCTACGTGCCTCCGGGCTCTTATGGTTGATCTTGACCCGGTTGCTGACCTGCTGGTTGCCATCGACCAGGTAGAGACCGAGCGCGGAGGCCTCGGCCTGCACACCGTTCAAATCGATCTGCTGTTCGTTGTGCAAGTAGCCGCCGTTAAGGCTGCAGAAGCAGGTGTGCAGGCCGGCGCCGGCCGCCACCGCCGCCTGCAGGCCGTTTTCCACACGGCAACGGTCGTTGATGTTCTGCAGCGAGAGCCACGACAGCCGGGCGGCCGGCGCGAGTTCGAGGCGCACCGCGCCTCGAACTTGGGCCTCCGTCTCCGTATCGCTGTCGATACAATGTACAAGCGTCAGATGCGCGCCCCGGCCCAACTCCACGCGCAACGAAAGCGACAGGTCGAGTCGGGCGGACGCCCCGCCGACGGAACCGGCTCCGCCGTCCGCGTCTTTCTTGCACAATACGATAATCTGCAACGGCTTGTCAACGCGGACGCCATCTTCCACGCGCACGACCAACGTATCGTCGGATTCGCGATAGACCTGCCACGGCAGCCCCTCGCGCCGACCCGTCAGATTTTCCGGCAACCGCCCGTTGAGCCAGATCAGCGAATGGGTGTCGAGGTCGCTCACGTCGCAACGGAACGCGCCGCCCTCAGACACCGACCCGGCCGCAGAAGCCGCCGATGTCCCCACAACCGCTCCGGCCACCGCGGATACCGCCGGCGGCACAGCCGCCGCGCCCGCCATCGCCGCATTTACACCGTTTTCCGTCTTACTCATAAGACCTCCTCCGCCTTTAACCAGTCGTAACCTTTCTCCTCCAGCTCCAGGGCCAGCTCCTTCGGGCCGGTCTTCACGATCTTGCCGCCGGCCAGCACGTGCACGAAATCCGGCACGATATAGTCCAAAAGCCGCTGATAGTGCGTGATGACGACGATGGCGTTGTCTTTTCGCCGCAACTGGTTCACGCCGCCCGCCACAATCCGGAGCGCGTCGATGTCCAGACCCGAATCGGTCTCGTCCAAAAACGCCAGCGACGGTTGCAGCATCGCCATCTGGAAAATCTCGTTCTTTTTCTTCTCGCCCCCGGAAAAGCCTTCGTTGACGGAACGCTTGGCTAAATTCTCGGTCAGTTCCACCACTTTCTGCTTTTCCTCCATGTATTGCGCGAACTCCAGCATATCCATCGGATCCTGCCCGTGGTATTTGCGCTGCTCGTTGATGGCGGTCCGCATGAAAGACGCGATGCTCACGCCCGGAATCTCGACCGGATACTGGAAACCGAGGAATACGCCCTCGCAGGCGCGTTCCTCTATCGACATCTCCAACAGGTTCTTGCCTTTGTAAAGCACTTCGCCCTTGGTGACGGTAAACAGCTCGTTGCCCGCAATGACGGAGGCCAACGTGCTCTTGCCGTTGCCGTTGGGGCCCATGATGGCATGTACCTCACCCTCGTTGATCCGCAGGTTGACGCCCTTCAAGATTTCCTTATCGCCTATAGACGCATGCAGGTCTTTTATTTCCAATAACATATCTTTATCGTATTAGCTTCTTTCAAACTTCCTTTTCAAGGCACGTTTTATTCACAACATAATTGTACATAGCGGTGTGAATGATTTCGCTACGCTCAATTTACGCCACGGCTGCCGCTTCGCGCCCCTTTCCGCGCATCGCGCGACCTGCCGCTTCGCGCCGCGTACCCGGCCCTTGTGTTGCCCGCCGTCGCTTCTACGGGCACCCAAAGCTGCCCGTCGGGTCAAACAAAACCCGCCAACCGCCGCAAAACCGGCCACCGCTTTTACCCGACACTGCCTTCCAACGAGACGCTGAGCAAGCGCCGCGCCTCCACGGCGAACTCCATCGGCAACCGTTCCAACACTTCGCCGGCGTAACCGTTGATGATCAAGCCGACCGCGCTTTCGGACGAAATGCCGCGTTGCCGACAGTAAAACAACTGTTCCTCCGATATCTTGGAAGTCGTGGCTTCGTGCTCCACAATGGCTTCCGGATTCCGGCACTGTATGTCGGGCCAAGTGTGCGCGCCGCATTGGTCGCCCATCAGGAGCGAGTCGCAACGCGAGAAGTTGCGGCTCCCGTCGGCGGCCGGCATCATCTGCACGAGGCCGCGGTAGGAGTTCTGGCTTTGCCCGGCCGAAACCCCTTTGGAGATAATCGTGCTGCGCGTGTTCTTGCCGATATGGATCATCTTGGTGCCCGTATCGGCCTGCTGACGGTTGTTGGTCACGGCCACCGAATAGAACTCGCCCGTGCTGTGGTCGCCCTGCAGGATGACCGAAGGGTATTTCCACGTGATGGCGCTGCCGGTCTCCACCTGCGTCCACGAGAGTTTGGCATGCGCGCCCTTGCAGATGCCGCGCTTGGTCACGAAGTTGTAGATGCCGCCCGCGCCTTCCTTGTTGCCGGGGTACCAGTTCTGCACCGTCGAATACTTGACTTCGGCGTCTTTCATGACCATGATTTCGACGATGGCGGCATGGAGCTGGTTCTCGTCGCGCATGGGCGCCGTACAGCCTTCCATATAACTGACATACGAACCTTCGTCGGCCACGATGAGCGTGCGTTCGAACTGTCCGCTGTTCTTGGCGTTGATGCGGAAATAAGTGGAGAGTTCGACGGGGCAGCGCACGCCCTTGGGGATATAGACGAAACTGCCGTCGCTGAACACGGCCGAGTTGAGCGCGGCGAAGAAGTTGTCGCCGGCCGGCACGACCGAACCCAGGTACTTCCGCACCAAATCGGGATAGTTGCGGATGGCCTCGCTGATGGAGCAGAAGATGATGCCCTGTTCCGACAGCTCGTCGGAATACATCGTCTTGACCGAAACCGAATCCATGACCGCATCGACGGCCACGCCCGTCATCACTTTCTGTTCTTCGAGCGAAATGCCGAGTTTCTCGAACGTCTCCAACAATTCGGGATCTATGGCCGGCTGCGCGCCCTGGCCGCTTTGGCCGGCCGCCGTCTTGGGCGCCGCCCAATAGACGATGTCCTGGTAGTCGATGGGCGGATAGTCGAAATGCGCCCAATGCGGCTCTTGCTTTTTCTTCCAGATTTCAAAGGCTTTGAGACGGAAATCCAGCATCCACTGCGGTTCGCCCTTCTTGGCCGAAATGAACCGTATCGTCTCCTCGTTCAAGCCCTTGCGCAAAGTCTCCGTCTCTATGTCCGTCACGAACCCCCAACGGTAGTCGCTCTGCGTAATGTCTTCTATGACTTTATTCGTGTTCTTGCTCGCTTTATCCTTGTCTGCCATATCTTTTCTCATCTATCGGCGCCTTTCTGCAAATACCGCGCCACCATGTGCACTTTATAATATACGACAAAGTTAATCTTTTTTTCTTTTAATCGTATGTTTGATTATCCTTATTCTGTATGAACGCTTTGGGAGCGAACCGAAGTTTGGAAGTTGGCGGTCGCTCCAAATTTGGTATTCCGGAATTTTTGACCCATCTTTGCTTACCGCATTGCAACTCTACATTGAATGCCTGAAAAAATATGCACCTGATTACCGACAATATCCAAAAGTTGTTTGCCTTATGCCAGACGCACAAGGTCAAGAAACTTTATGCTTTCGGCTCCATTCTGACGCCGCGTTTCAACGAACAGAGCGATGTGGATTTATTGGTCGATTTCAATACGGAAATAGACCATAACAATTATGCTGACAATTTCTTCAATTTTTACCACGCGTTGGTATCACTCTTTGGAAGGGAAGTGGATTTAGTGGATGAATCCGCGGTCAAAAACCCCTATTTCAAAGAGGAATTGGATGATACTAAACATTTGATTTATGGATAGAAAAACCAAAAAATATCTGTCAGATATTCTTTCTTCCATTCAGGAAATCGAATCGTTTATGGCAGAACGCCCTAAAGAATATGTGTCTTTCTGCCAAGACACGCTTTTTAGAAGAGGCGTTGAAAGGAATATCGAGATTATGGGGGAAGCCATGAACCAAATTTTAAAACTTTCTCCTGACATTCCTATTACTTCCGCCCGGAAAATCGTCGATACAAGGAATTTCGTCATACATGCATACGACTCGCTTAAACCCGATATCCTTTGGGGGATTATCGTGAATCATTTACCCCTACTCAAAAGCGAAGTTTCAGCATTGCTCGATGAAGACTGAGCTTAAATTTGGTATTCCGGAATTTTTGACCCATCTTTGCTATCAAGATACATAGTTTTGTAATCCTCATCGGAGGGCGGGAGCCGGATAAGATGACTGGGTAAAACAGATGTTTGATCCTTTCATTTTATCCGGCTTTTTCCGTTTCCGGGATGCCCCTGAGGCCGTGTTGAAGCCGTTTCGGGACCGCCACGACCGAAAGGCCTGACGCCAAAAACCAAAAACGCCATGAAAACGGACAATCTGAAAGAAGACGCCATCGACCTGGCCACGTTGAATGTGTCGGTTTTATTCCGCAAATATTTCGTACCCACGCTCCTGGGTATGCTCAGCATATCGGCCGTAACGGCGATAGACGGCATTTTCGTCGGGCAGAGCGTGGGCAGCGACGGCATCGCGGCCATCAATATCTTCGCCCCCATGTTCATGATTTTCACCGGTATCGGGCTGATGGCCGGCATCGGCTGTTCGGTCGTGGCTTCCATCCACCTCGCCAAAGGCAAGACGAAAGTCGCCCGCCTCAACGTGACGCAGGCCATGGCGTTCGTGACATTGGTCGCCCTGCTGTTCATCGCCTTTATGACCGCTTTTCCGGAAACGACCGTCCGGCTGCTCGGCGCGTCGGAACACCTGCTGCCGCTCGTGACCGACTATATGCTGTGGTACCTGCCGGCCATCCTCTTTCAGATGTGGATCTCCGTATCGCTCTTCATCATCCGTCTGGACGATTCGCCCCGCGTCGCGATGTGGTGTAGCCTGATCAGTGCCGTGGCCAATATCGTATTGGACTACGTGTTCATCTTCCCGCTCGGCTGGGGCGTGCGGGGCGCGTCTTTCGCCACGGCCATCAGCACGGTCATAGGCGGGCTGATCGCCATCGGCTACCTCTTGTTCTTTGCCAGGCATCTGCGGTTGATACGCTTAAAAATGAGCGTAAAAAGCATCCGACTGTCGATACGGAACATCGGCTATCAATGCCATATCGGCTCATCGGCCCTATTGGGTGAAGCCACGATGGCCCTGTTGATGTTCATGGGCAATCTCGTGTTTATGAAATATCTGGGCGACAACGGCGTAGGGGCTTTCGGCATCGCCTGCTACTACATGCCGTTCGTCTTCATGGTGGGCAACGCCATCGCGCAGTCCGCCCAGCCGATCATCAGCTATAATTTCGGCAGGGGCCTCCACGAACGCGTTTACGCCACCGAACGTATCGCGCTGACGACAGCCGTGGTCTGCGGCCTTTTGGTCATGGGGCTTTTTATCGGTGTTCCGCACGTTTTGGTCGGTTTGTTCCTCAACCCGGCGGATGCGGCGGCCCAAATCGCCATCAACGGCCTGCCCTACTTCGCGACGGGTTTTATCTTTTTCATTCTCAACCTAACTGTGGTAGGCTATTTCCAAAGCATAGAGAAAGTGAAACCGGCCACGTTTTTCGCCCTGTCAAGAGGGCTGATCTGCCTGGTGCCGAGTTTCTTGCTGATGCCGATGATGGCAGGCACGCCGGGCATCTGGCTGGCCATGCCCGTTTCGGAATTCCTGACGTCGCTCGCGATTCTGGGGTTTCATTTCGTTTCCGGACGGAAATAAAGGAAATCGCGAAGAAAAGTGTAAATTTGGTTTGTTTTCATATTGCAACTGGTGAATCGCCATGGTTAAGATTCTGATACCACTGATTTTGAGCGGTATGTTGATAGGTTGGACGCTGCGGCGGACGGCGATGCGGGCGCGAGCCAGTGCAGGGGCGGCGCGAGCCGTGGCGACGGGACTGCCGGTCGTTTTGTCGGCGGTCATCTACCTGCTGCTGTTTTTCCTCGGCGTGTCCATAGGCGGCGACGCGACGCTCATGGCGCGGATTCCGGCCTTCGGACTGACGGCCCTGTGGCTGACCTTGGGCGCGGTGGCGGGTTGCATGGCGGCGGCCTGGGCGTTGGAACATGCGGGGGGCGGACGCGATGGCGAAAAAGCGGAGGCGGCGGCCGCAACAAGCGGGGGGGCGGCCTTGCGGGACCGGCCCGTGGCGGGAAGCGGAAACGGGGGCGGCCCTGCGGGCGGCGGTTCATCCCATAAAAACGGCCTCGATGCACCGGAACCGCTGTGGAAACGGATGCGCGGCAGCCTCATCATCCTGTGTTGCTTCGTGGCCGGATTGCTGCTCGCACGTTTCGGATGGTTGCCGGAAGGCGTGCGGAGCCGCGGCGACCTCATCGGCCGCTACATCCTCTTCGTGCTGATTTTCCTCGTGGGGCTGCAAATCGGCTTGACGGAAGGGCTGTTCGCCCAACTCAAAGGACAACCCAAACGCTATTGGTTCCTGCCGCTCTGTACGGTTTGCGGCAGTCTGGCGGGCGTGGCGGCCGTGGGCTTCCTCTTGCCGGGAAAACCGTTCGCGGAGAGCCTCGCCGTCGGTTCGGGCTTCGCCTATTATTCGCTCTCCAGCATCCTCATCGGGCAGACGCTCGGCGCGGGCTGGGCCACGGTCGCGCTGTTGGCCAACATCCTGCGGGAAATGACGGCCCTTTTGGCCGCGCCGCTCCTGTCGCGCATCAGCCGCCTCGGCCTCATCTCGGTGGGCGGCGCCACGTCGATGGACACGACCCTGCCCACGATCACGCGCTTCTGCGGACCGGCCTATGCGCCGCTCGCGGCCTACCACGGCTTCCTCGTCGATCTGTCGGTGCCGTTCCTCGTCAGCTTTTTCTGCCAGTTCGGCGCGGTCGGCGCGGGATGAACGGGGGACGCGACACTGGATAAACGGGATAATCCATTTACGTTTAAGGATTATTAAGAAATAAAACTATTCACGTCTGAATAATTTTAGTAATTTCGCACAAAAATTACAGAAACATCCATTCAATGCTGGCAGAACCATGAAGCCAATGATTAAATACAGGGGTGGAAAATCCAAAGAAATACCGCATATCATGTGGTATGTACCTGATTTTTCCGGCCGCTATATCGAACCCTTTTTCGGTGGCGGCGCTCTGTTTTTTCACTTAGAGCCTGAAAAAGCCATCATCAATGATATCAACAGCAAACTCATAAATTTTTATCAGGGCGTTCGCGACAATTATCCGGCATTGCGCAAGGAATTGGACGAAATAGAAACAATCTATACCAAAAACAGGCAAAATTTCGACGCACTTAAAAATAAACATCCGAATGAACGTGTGAAAGATATGAACGAAGCGCTTTATTACCGACTCCGCGCCATGTTCAATGATATATCGGAAAAGTCTTACTCCGATGCCTTATTGTATTATTACATTAACAAAACCGCCTATTCCGGCATGATTCGCTATAATGCACAAGGGGAATTCAACGTTCCTTTCGGTCGTTATAAAAATCTCAATACAAAATCCATCACATTGTCACACAGTAAACTCCTTCAGAAATCCGTTCTGTTCAACACGGACTACCGCCGTATTTTCGATTTGTGCCAAGCCGATGATTTTGTTTTTCTGGATCCACCATACGATTGTGTATTTTCCGATTACGGCAATAAAGAATACCAAGATGGTTTCAATGAAAAAAACCATCGCCAATTGGCCGAAGATTTCACGAATTTACCATGCAAAGCCCTTATGATTATAGGGAAAACCCCTTTGACGGACAGTCTATACAGGGGGTATATCATTGACGAATACGAAAAAAACTATGCCGTCAATATCCGGAACCGTTTTAAAGCGGTAGCCAAACATATCGTCGTCGCCAATTATAAAATCCGCTGGCATCACGCGACGACAGAGCATCCTGCCTACAAAATCACAGATGAAACCGATGGTGCGCAATTAAGATTATTTGAAGCTACTCAACCCTATGGCATACATAAATAGTCAATTATTGTTCTTGACCACCTCGCCGAGAACGCCATCGAAAATGATTCCGGAAATAGACTTGCTCGTCAGACATTTTAACGGACAGCCTTGGAATAACGAGACGCAACGGCATTTTATAGAAATACTGCGCGAAGAGCAATTCTTCAATGGGAAAGGCGAAAACGACCCTGCGTTGAGCGCAAGAGACAGAATAAACCGAGCACCAAAATCATTGGGATTCGTCAATCTATCGCCTGCCATATCCCTGACTCCAGCTGGGAAAATGCTACTTGATTCCAAATATCAAGACGAGATTTTCCTCCGGCAGTTACTGAAATTTCAAATTCCTTCGCCTTATCACAAACCGACTGTCAAAGCGACTGCTTTTTGCGTAAAGCCTTATCTGGAAATATTACGTTTGATCAGAACCTTGGGTTCTTTGACATTCGATGAATTGCAAATTTTCGGCATGCAATTGACCGATTGGCATAATTTCGCCAGTATAGTACAGAAAATAAACCGTTTTCGTATAGCTAAAACGGAACATCCTCAAAATTATCGTACTTTCAAAATAAATTATTTGCTGGATGAATTAAAAAACGTCTATGCTACACGTATTGCCCAAGGTGAAATCAAAACAAGGGAAAGTAATGACCTTTCCTTAAATAAATTTTTGAAAACGCAAGCCAGCAATACGCGTGATTATGCCGATGCCTGCTTCCGTTATTTGCGAGCGACAGGGGTGGTAAACGTTTCCAATACGGGCAAATCGTTAAGTATAGCCGGAGAACGCATCAAAGATGTCGATTATCTGCTGAAAACCGTTGACCGCAACCCTTGTTTTATCAACGAAGAACCTCTTTATGCCGATTATCTCGGCAATCCGAAGTTACCTAAATTATTAACTGATAACCGAAAGGCGCTTATTGAACGCCTGAATGTAGAATTTAAAACAAGTTCTTTCCCTAAAAATGCCAGTATCAGCGATTTGAAAAATCTGTTGCATGACCTTAGCGAGCGGCGGAAAAACGCACTGATAGCAAACCAAGTAAGTGAACTTAAAAACTATCAATCATACGATCAAATTCAAGAAACTTTCCATCAAATAGAACGCAACGAACTATACGATGCGCCGCTCATGCTTGAATGGAACACATGGCGAGCCATGACCATGCTTAACGGCGGCAGAATACAGGCCAACTTAAATTTTGATGATTTCGGCAAGCCGCTCTCCACAGCACCTGGAAACACACCCGATATTGTTTGCGACTATGGCGATTATCTGCTGGCTGTTGAAGTAACCATGGCCACCGGACAAAAACAATATGATATGGAGGGTGAACCGGTAAGCCGACATTTGGGAAAGATGAAAAAAACAAGTGGTAAACCTTGCTATTGCCTCTTTCTCGCGCCCCATATCAACGAAGCCTGTATCGCGCATTTTTACACACTTCACCGCCTCAATATTTCATATTACGGCGGTCAATCCACTATCGTCCCTTTACCATTATCCGTCTTCCAAAAAATGTTGGAAGACAGTTATCAAGTGGATTATACTCCCACTCCCCGACATGTACGCAACCTGTTCGAATATTCCAACAAGTTGGTTAAAACATGTAAAAATGAAATGCAATGGTTCGAAGCCATTAAACAAAAGGCAACAAATTGGTTAAGTTTGTAATATCATGAATTGGATTATTCTGATTGCGGCGGGGCTGTTCGAGACGGCTTTCGCGTTCTGCCTCGGCAAGATGAAAGGCGCGACGGGGGCGGTTCGATTGTAGGGCTGAAAATGAGTTGAACGGTTGAGCCATTGAACGAACCATTGAGCATCAAAAACATGTATATGGACGATTTTAAATCGACGGCCGACCGCCTGACGGGGACGGAGGAGGTTACGGCCGACCGCCTGACGGTGGCGGAGGTCACGGGGGCGATAGAGGCGGTGGCGCCGCTAAGATGGCAGGAGAGTTACGACAACGCGGGGCTGATCCTCGGCTCGCCGCAACAACCGGTGGACAAAGCCTTGCTCTGCACCGACATCACGCCGGATGTCGTGGAGGAGGCTATAGCCGAAGGCGCGGGGCTGATCATCGCGCATCATCCGGCCATTTTCCGCGGCTTGAAAAAGATTGACCCGACAACGCCTTTCGGAAACATGTTGCGCCGTTCGCTGGAACACGGCATCGCGTGGTACGCCGCCCATACGAATTTCGACAACGCGCCCACGGGCGTGAACGCCTACTGGGCCGACAGACTCGAACTGCGGCAGCGGGCGGTGCTGGAACCGTTGCCGGGCTCTGAAAATATGGCGGGCGCGGGGCTGCACGGCAGCCTGCCCCGCTCCATGAGCGAAACGGAACTGCTGGAAAAACTCAAGGCATGGAGCGGGGCCGCCTGCATCCGTCACTCCGGCTTAAGCGGCCGCACCATCACCCACGTGGGGGTCTGCGGCGGAAGCGGGGCCTTCCTGCAGGCGAGCGCCCGCCGCGCCGGCTGTCAGGTGCTCGTCACGGGCGAGGCCAAATACCACGATTTTGCCGAAGCCATGCCGGACCTATGGCTCGTCGAATTGGGACACTTTGAGAGCGAGCAGTTTACAAAACAACGCTTTTATGAGTGTATTAAGAAAAAATTTCCTAACTTTGCAACCCGAATTTCGGAAACGGAGCGTTGTCCCGTTTGTTATTTTTAAAACCCTTTACCTTTATGAGCACTAAGAAGACTGCCGACACAGAGAAAGCCGCGGAAAAGAAAGCGGCCGTCGCGACGCCCGCCGCGCCCAAATCCAAAGCCGCCGAAGACCGCGACCTCGATGTGGAGCAGAAATTGATTTCGCTATACGCCCTGCAGCAGGTGGATTCCGCCATTGACCGCATCCGCACGTTACGCGGCGAACTCCCGTTGGAGGTGCAGGATCTGGAGGACGACGTGGCCGGCTTTGCCGCACGCATTGAGAAAATGACGGCTGACATCGCCGAAATCCAACAGAACATCAGCGACCGCAAGGCCTCCATCACGGATCTCAAAGCGCAGATTAAAAAATACGAGAAACAACAGAAGGACGTCAAGAACAACCGCGAGTTCGACGCCCTTTCCAAAGAAATCGAATATCAGGGCCTGGAAATCCAGTTGCACGAAAAACGCATCAAGGAAGCGAACGCCATGCTCGAAAGGCGCAACGCCGATCTGGAACGCGTACAGGCCGCCAAGGAAGAACGCGAAAAGGATTTGGAAATGAAGAAGTCCGAATTGGACGAAATCATTTCCGAAACCGAACGTGAGGAACAAGACCTGATGAAACAGTCGGAAGCCCATAAAAAGAACGTGGACGCCCGCTGGTTGCATACCTATACGCGTATCCGCAACAACGCCCGCAACGGCTTGGCCGTCGTACCCATCGAACGCGACGCCTGCGGCGGCTGCTTCAGCAAGATTCCGCCCCAACGTCAGATCGACATCAAGATGCACAAGAAAATCATCGCCTGCGAATACTGCGGTCGCATCTTAGTCGATGACACCATCAAGGAAAAGGCGGCGGATCAATAAGCCTTTTTTCCCGACACACGGAAAATAGACGCGGGGCGGTCCCGACAAGACCGGCTTGCCCGTCTTGATAAAAAAGCCGAGGCCCTGCGCTTCGGCTTTTTTCATGGTTTCACGAAAGGTTTATCCTCGAAAAAGTGTAGATTTGTCCTTATGAAAATTGCGTATATCGTTCCGAAACTGGCGCAACGGGGGCCGGTTATCGTTGTCCGCGAACTGGTGGCGCAGATGACGGCGCACGGGCACGAATGCACGGTGTTTTATTTCGACGAAGGACCCGACGAACTGGGGTTTCCCTGCGCGACGCGACGGATCCGATGGCGGAGCGGCGCGGCGGCTGGCGAAAAGCCGGCGGATGAGGGCCGCGGGGCCGCTTGCGGCGGCCCGGGCGGGCTTGACTTCAACCGCTTCGACATCGTCCACAGCCACGGCCTGCGGCCGGACGCCTATGTGTGTCTGCACAAGCCCGCCCGCAGCCACGCCCGCTGCATTTCGACGCTCCACAACTATGTCTTCGACGATCTCCGCTACCAATACAACCGCCTCACGGCCTTGACCGCCGGGCGGGCGTGGCTGGCGGCCCTCCGACGCCACGATACGGTGGTGACGCTCAGCCGCCACGCGCGGCAATATTACAGCCGTTTCCTGCCGGCTGAAAAACTGACTTACGCTTACAACACGCGCCGCCGGCCGGCCGACAGCGGCTTCCCGCCGCTGACCGAAGCCGAAATCGTCGAGGCGACCGACGGCTTCGCCCCACAGCCGCAAGCACCGCAGCCAACCGCACACCCCGGAGCCGCCCGTCCTTACCTCATCGGCGTCCACGCCGAACTGACGCACCGCAAGGGCATCGACCAACTCCTCCGTGTACTGCCACAACTGCCCGACTACCGCTTGCTTATCATAGGCGACGGCCCAAGCCGCGCCGAACTCGAACAACTGGCCGCCGACACCGGCGTGGCCGACCGCGTCCGCTTTCTCGGCCGCCGTCCGAACGCCTGGCGCTACCTGCCGCTCTACGACCTCTACGCGTTGCCGAGCCGTAGCGAGGGATTTCCGCTCGCCTTGCTCGAAGCCGCCGCTCACGGCGTAGCCGTCATATGCTCCGACCTCCCTGTCTTTCAAGAATTAGTCAAAGATAAAGAAGCCGCTTTCTTCGAATTGGAAGACCCGGCTTCACTCCAAACGGCCATTCTCGACGCCACCGCGCGCCGCCAAGAACTCGCCCGAAACCTCCATACCCGCTACCTTTCCGCGTACAGCCCCGAACACTTCTACGACCGCTACTTAAATATCTACGAAACGGGCAAGACCGAATAAATCCTCCCCAACCCCACCGCATCTGCCTACCTCGGCCCTCTAATCGAAAACGCTGTCACCCCATGACACTTTTTTTCGATTAGGACTTGAAAAAAGGCCTGTCATCAAACAGACCTGTCGCCGGACAGACTTTCCGTCAAAAGGTCTCACATGAACTTACCGTCCCATAAAACATTCAGAAAATCATAGATATAAAGGTTTTCCACCGGTCCTATCCTCCGGGAAAACTCGTCTAAAGAAACCACCACCAGACGGGCAGACGGATATTCTTCCGAAAACGCCTGCAATCCCTTCAGATGTTTCGATTGAATTTCAGTGGCCGACTTGATTTCCAAAGCTATCTCGGCATCCCCCAACACCACATCCACTTCTATGCCCGAATAGGTCCGCCAATAAGACATTTTTATCTGACGCAACGGATGAGCCTGATTATGATATCCTACATACGCCCGCAATTCCTGTATCACAAAATGCTCAAATGCATGACCGTATTCTATCGTTCCGGCCTTAAGTTCCGAACGTCCCAACAGATAATTGGCCACCCCCACATCGAAAAAATAAAAACGCGGGGATTGGATAACCCGCCGTTTCAACGTCTTCACATAGGCCGGCATCATATAACCTATAAGCGTATCCTGAAGAATATTAAAATATTCCTTAACCGTATTGGCACTGATACCGCAATCGGTCGCCACATTCTGATAATTGACGATTTCACCGTTTGAAATGGCCGCGACCTCCAAAAACCGACTGAAGCCTTGCAAGTTGCGCACGATAGCCTCCTGCTGGAGCTCTTCTTTCAGATAAACATCTATATAGGCCCGCAAACGATGGGAAGCATTCGAAACCATATAATGGCGCGGCAACATACCGTTTGTCAAAGCGCGCTCCAGATTGAAATCAGGAATCTCGCCACTGACCAAAGGATATAGGTAACACGGCACAGCCCTGCCACCCAACGTATTGTCCCCACTCCGCTTTAATTTTCTGGCACTCGAACCGCACAAGACAAAACGCAAGTTTTTATTGGAAATCAACCAATGTACCTCGTTAAGCAAATCTGGTACCTGCTGTATTTCATCTATGATGATCAATGTATTATCCAAACTATCCTGCAACAATTCCCGCAATAAGGCCGGTCTTTTCCGAAAACGTTCGAGCATATTCGTCTTCAATAAATCGAAATAAACCGCATCCGGAAACCGCTGCATCAGAAGCGTGGATTTTCCCGTTTGTCTGGCTCCAAATAGAAAAATACTATCTTCTTTCCATAGACCAATATCTAATATTCTGTTATACATAATATTAAATAATATATTTATGTAATCATACTGCGGATTTTCTTATAAAATCCGCAGTACAACTTCAGATTTTACCGGAAAATCCGCAGTAGAAACACCGACAAAGATAAACATTTTATCTCATCCTGCAATGATAGAACTCCCCCGAAACCTCAACGCCCGCTACTTTCCGCATACAGCCCCGGACACTTCTACGCCCGCTGCTTAAATATCTATGAAACGGGCTCAGCCGAATAAACCCGCCAATAAGACATTTTTATCTGACGCAACGGATGAGCCTGATTATAATTGACGATTCCTCCGTTTGAAATGGCCGCGACTTCCAAAAACGACTGAACTACTGCAAATCACGGACATCCAACAAGGCGGTCAACGGCATTTGAAAAGGTGCGCCGGAAACGGATAGATCCAACCGTCATACTTTAAAAACTGTAATCCTGATACCAGGCGTAGAGTTTGGCCAAGCCTTCTTCCAACGAGACTTGCGGACGATAGCCGAAATCGCGTTGCAGGGCGGTGGTGTCGGCGTAGGTGCGATAGACGTCGCCCATCTGCATGCCGACGTAGTTTTTGACGGCTTCCCGGCCGCTCACTTTTTCCAACGTGGCGATGAAGTCGGTCAGCAGGATGGGTTCGCCGCGACCGATGTTATAGATGCGGTAAGAAGCCGTGCGGGCCGAAACGGCAGATGTCCGAGCCGAAAGATCGTGGGGTATTGTGGCGGCGGTGTCAAGGGCGGCGGCCACGATTTCTGAAGGTACGTGGCTGCTTTCCAACACCTTGACGATGCCTTTCACGATGTCGTCAATATAGGTGAAGTCGCGGTACAGTTTGCCGTGATTATAGACCGTTATCGGCTCGCCGCTCAGGATAGCCTTGAGGAATTTCATGGGCGCCATATCCGGACGACCCCACGGGCCATAGACCGTGAAGAAACGCAGGCCGGTCGTACGCAGGCCGTGCAGATGGCTATAGACATGGCTCATCAGTTCGTCCGACTTCTTTGTAGCCGCGTACAGGCTGACGGGATGATCGACAGGGTCGGCCTCGTTGTACGGAATCTTGTCGTTCAGGCCATAAACGCTGCTGGAACTGGCATAGACTAAATGGGCGACCGAAAAGCGGCGACAGGCCTCCAAAACGTTGAAAAAACCGATTAAATTGCTTTCGATGTAAGCCTGCGGCTGCTCGATGGAATAGCGGACGCCGGCCTGAGCCGCCAGATGACAGACGGCCTCGAACTTTTCCCGTTCGAACAGCCGGTTCAAGGCATCGCCGTCCGTAATGTCCAGACGAATGAACCGATAGGCCGGCAGACCGGGCATTGCGTTGGCCGAAACCGCCTCGCCATAGGGCGGGGCGGCCGGGAGGCCGCTTTCCCGCAAGCGGGCTTCCTTGAGCCGCAGGTCGTAGTAAGCGTTGAGGTTATCCAAGCCCACGACCGTGTGTCCGGCCTCCCGCAAGGCTTTGGCCGTATAAAAACCTATGAAGCCGGCCGTGCCGGTAACGAGTATCTTCATTGCTGTATGCCTTTTTTTCGAGCGGCTTCGGTCGCATCGGCGGATGCTTCGGCGGACACCTCAGCCTCGACAGCCTTCTCCCCGCCGCCGAACCACACGGCCGTATAGGGGCCTTCCGTCCGCCGCGGCCGGCCTTCGCAAGCTGCCGCCACGGCCGGTTCTTCGGCCAAAGCCTTGCCGCTGATGAACATCAGCAACGGCCGCCCCGCCTCTATCATCGTCCGCACCTCATCCCAACTGGCCATCTCGTGCACCGGCTGTTTGACATAAGCCGCCATGCCGACGGCGCGGCGCACGCGGTAGGCGCCATAGACCACCGCCGCCTCATCAACTTCCGTCACACCCGTCGGGTCACCGCAAGAAACGGCCCTATTTTCAACTTCCGTCGCCGCATCAACACCTGTCATATCACCACCGGAAACCGCCGCCAAACCTGCCGGAACCAGTTCCGTGACCAAAGCCTGCCCGGCCCGTGCCACCGCACCATAGCCCATATACGGATTGAGTGCCGGCAGATGGAAAGCCCCGAAAAAGACCGCCGCGAACAACGACAGCCCCACGACACACACCGTAGCGGCCGTATCGCGCCGCCGCCACAGCCGCCACCAGCCGTACAGGCCGCCGGCCGTCAGTAAAACGGCCGCTATATATATGGGGACGCCCTGCAGCAACGCCATGAACGGCCACCAACGCGGCAACAGCAACACGACGGCCGGCAGAGCCGCCGTCAGCACCACGAGCGGCACCGACACCAGGATCCGCGCCCACGTCCGGTTTTCCCAACGCGGCATCTGCAGCAAGACGTAATAGACCACGAACGGATAGACGGGCAACAGATAGACTTCCAGCTTCGCGCTGATGCAGGAGAGCATGAGCAAGCTCGTCAGGAACACCGTCAGGAAAAAAGAAGCCAAATCGCCGCCGGACGCACGCGCAATATCAGCCGTAGCCGCCACCCGCACGGCCAAACCATTCGCCCGTTGAACCCGACACGTCCGGAGCCGCTTGATCCAGGCCGCCAAAGCCGTCAGAAGCACCGCCACATAGAGCGGCGACCAAGGCGCGGCCGCATGTCCGAAGCTCCAGAAATAATAGAAGAAACCGCGCTTATGGCTGAACGAATCGATGGCGCGGTGCACGGTTTGGTTGAACAACAGGTTATGCAGATAGTCGTAACCGCCCTCGGCATAGACCAGTCCCCACCAGATGCCCGACAGCCCCAGCAAGACGAGCCAAAACCGCCAGCCGAAACAGTGGCGCCACAAGCCCTGCCCTTTCCGCGGAAAAAGAAGCAGGAATACGGCCGCACTCACGGCCGGAATCATCACACCGTAGGGGCCTTTCGTAAACAAGGCCAAGAATATCCACAACGGAAACCACCAGCGGTCGCCCGGCTTCTCCCGGCCTTCGTTCTCGTACATCCGGTAGAAAACGCGCAAAGCCAGCACGATGAAAAGGCTCATGAGCATGTCCATGCGCAACACGACCATGCTCCCCGCAAAAAAGGCCGTCGTCAACAGCATCCACTGCCCCGCCCGGCGTCGCGCTTCGCCCGAACCGGCCTGGCCCGAGCCCGCACCGCCCGTTTCGCGCACCCAGCGGTCCATGACGGCCACGATGGCCAGCCCCGGCAATATCGAGAAAAGACTCACGAATCCCATGCAACCGTCGCCGAACAGCCAACGCCCCAACATGACAATCCACAGGTAAAGCGGCGGCTTGTCGGCGTAGGGCACGCCCTGATGGTAAAACGCGAACCAATGCCCCTCACGCAACGCCTCGTCGGCGATCGACATGTAGCGCAACTCGTTCGAAGGCGTGAAGTCACGCAGGAACGCCAACGGCAACAGCGCCGCCAGACAGAAAATATAAATGCCGTAATGCTGAAAAAAAGACCGCCTTTTCATCCGTGTTCAATTTGCCGAATTTTCTGAGGCCGCATGCGTTGTCGGGTCACCCGTTGCCACACCCGGCACTCCACCCGTCGGGTCACCCGACGCCGCCTCTGCCGCACCCGATGCCGCCGGCCGCACCACCTCCCCGTTCTCCATCCGCTTGGCCGCCTTCGCACCCAGCATGATATTGCGGATATAGGCTACGAACCCGAACGACTGTCCGAGGATGATGACCGGGTCGCGCCGGAAAATACCGTAGGAAACGATGAGCCCCGACCCGATCAGGCTGATGATCCAGAAGCCGACCGGCAGGATGGATGCCTTATGCTTGTAGGAATAGAACCACTGGTAGATGAAACGCAACGTGAACACGATCTGCCCGGACGAACCGAACAACACGAGCCAGAACGGAATCCGTTCGTTCATGAAGAAGTCGTGGACAAAAGCCTCCGCGTTCCCGATGGCCAACAGCACGGCCGCCACAGGCGTCAGCGACAGAATCCAGCGGAACACGGCCGGAATCCGACCCAAAATGCCTTTCTCGCGCAGATTCCACAGATAAATGTAATACGAGATGAACTGGCCGAAGATAATCGCGAAATCGTCGCGTAGCCAGCCATAGATAAACAGCAGGTAGGAACCGGCGATGCTCAGAATCCAATAGATGGTGGGCGAAACCACCTGCCGCGAGCGTTCCGACAGCAGCCACTGCAGGAACAGACGGGCCGAGAAAAACGCCTGGGCCGTAAAACCGAGAATAAAGACCCACTTCATCGGTTCCGTCTGCCACCATGTACAGACGGAAGCCCACAACGCGCTCAAATCGACGGCCAAAACCTGCATTTCCGCTCCTTATTTAATGCTTTTCCACATTATTTTCCGATTCCCCCGCCGAAATTGTTCTCCGCTATCTCGTAACGGATATAGCGTTTCTTCATCCAACGGTAGGCGAAACAATCCATGAAAGGTCCCACGAGCCGGTTCCACAGATGATATTTGGAAACGCCGGCCGTACGCGGAAAGTGACGCACCGCGATTTCCTTGACCTTGCCGTCCTGCAATTGAATCAGGGCCGGCAGGAAACGGTGCATGCCCGTAAAGAACGGCACGCGCTTGGCGTAGTCGGTCCGCATGATCTTGAGCGGACAGCCCGTGTCGCTGACGCCGTCGTGCGTCATGGCGCGGCGGAAGCCGTTGGCGATCTTGGATTGCAGTTTCTTGAAGCCGGAGTCCTTGCGGTTCGCCCGCATGCCCATGACCAACGCATGGTCGCCGATATGCGGCAACAAAAGATTGAAATCCTCCGGCGCGGTCTGCAAATCGGCGTCCATATAGCCCACGTAATCCGAAACGGCCACGTCTATGCCGGCTTTCATGGCCGCGCTCAACCCCGCGTTTTTCGCAAAGGAGATATAGTAAAAATGCGGATTGCGCGCGCAGATTTCCTTGATGAGCCGCAGACTGCCGTCCTTGGAGCCGTCGTTGACAAGCAGCACGCAGGCCTTTACGAGCGCGGTCGGCAGATAGGCCGAAAGGCGGGCTTCCAAAGCCGCCATATTGTCTTCTTCGTTATAGACCGGCACGATGATCGTCAATTCATAGGCGTCGTTCTCCGGCATCGCCATCGGTTTTTCCAGCATTTCTTTCTTATTACAATAACAACACACTCTTTATCAATTCGTCTATGTCGCCGTCCAATACGCCTTGGGTATCGGAGGTCTCGTAGTTCGAACGCAAATCCTTGACCATGCGGTAAGGCTGCAACACATACGAACGGATTTGGGAACCCCATTCGATCTTCTTCTTGCTGCCCTCTATCTCGGCTATTTTCTCGCGCTTCTTGCGCATCTCTATTTCGTAAAGCTGCGATTTAAGCATCTGCATGGCCTTCTCGCGGTTCTGCAACTGGGAGCGCGTGATCTGACATTCGATGATGATGCCCGTGGGCGCGTGCCGCAGACGCACGGCCGTCTCCACCTTATTGACGTTCTGCCCGCCGGGGCCGCTCGAACGGTAGGTCTCCCACGTGATGTCGGCGGGATTGACCTCGATTTCGATGTTGTCGTCTATGACCGGGTAGGCATAGACCGAAGCGAAAGACGTATGGCGGCGCGCCGCCGCGTCGAAAGGCGAAATCCGCACCAGACGGTGCACGCCGTTCTCGCTTTTGAGATAACCGTAGGCGAAATCCCCCTCGAATTCCAACGTGGCCGACTTGATGCCGGCCTGCTCGCCCTCCTGGCAATCGACGACATTGACTTTATAGCCGTGGCGCTCGCCCCAGCGCATGTACATGCGCATGAGCATCTGCGCCCAGTCCTGCGACTCGGTGCCGCCCGCCCCGGAATTGATCGTGACCATGCCGCCCAACCGGTCTTCCTCCTCGGAAAGCATCTTCTTGAACTCCAACTCCTCGACCTGAGCGCGGAATTTGTCCAAAGCCTCGTCCACATCCGCTTCGGCGGCCTCGCCGGCCTCCAGAAACTCGCCCATGACCGAAACCTCGTCCTGCGCCTGCCGCATGGCTTCGTAAGCCTCTATCCACATCTTCTGCGAACGGATGCCTTTGAGCGTCTTCTGCGCCTGCTTGGGGTCGTTCCAAAAATCTTCCGCCTGGGTTTTCTTTTCTTCTTCCGCTACGAATTTTTCCTTGCCTTCGATGTCAAAGAAACCTCCTCAGCGCATCTACCCGCTGCGCTAAATCCTTTATCTGCTCTTCGTTGTACATAATTCTTTTAATTACGTGTGACCCCAATATTACGTCTGACCCGACCCTTCTCCGTCGGATTTCATCGTCGGGTCAGACGTTAAACTTCGATCCGGCCCGTCGGATCCCCCGAAAACCTATTCGTCCTTGCCGTGACAGTTCTTGTATTTCTTGCCGCTGCCGCAGGGGCAGGGGTCGTTGCGGCCCACTTTCTTCTCCACATGGACCGGCTGCGGCCGGCTGCGTTCCTGCGTCTGGTTCGTCTGAACCGGCAGGCGGCCCGCCCCGTCGCCCATGCTGTCGGGACGCGAAATCCGCATGCGGCTCATGTCGGTCTGCTGTACGCGCGCCTCTTCCATCTGGGTCTGGGACGCCATCGGCAGGTGGCCGAGGCAGAGGAACGCGCTCACGTCGCGGTTGATATCGACCATAAGCTGTTTGAACAGGTTGAACGCCTCGAATTTGTAAATCAACAGCGGGTCTTTCTGCTCATAGGTCGCGTTCTGAACCGACTGTTTGAGGTCGTCCATCTCGCGCAGGTGTTCTTTCCAGGCGTCGTCGATGACGGCCAGGCACAAGCCTTTCTGAATGGCCGAAATGATTTCCTTGCCGTTCGATTCCAGACACTTCTTGATGTTGGCCACAACGTTGAGCGTCTTGCGGCCGTCGGTAATCGGAATGGCGATGTTCTCGAAGCGGTCGCCCTGCCGTTCGTGCACCGACTCTATGACGGGATAGGCGGCGCGCATAATGGCCTCCGACTTCTGTTTGTACGACTCATAGACGGCCTGGAAAACGGTTTCCGTCAGCTGGTCTTCCTTCATGCCCATCGCTTCGCTTTCCGATACGGGCGACGTCACGCCGAACGTACGGATCAGACGGCTGTCGAAATCCACGTAATCGCGGCTGTCCCGGAATTCCGAAACCAGATTCTCCACCGTGTCGTACATCATGTTGGCGATATCGAGGCTGAGCCGGTCGCCGTAGAGCGCGTGCTTGCGTTTCTTGTAGATGACCTCGCGCTGCGCGTTCATCACATCATCGTATTCCAACAGACGCTTGCGGACCCCGAAATGGTTCTCCTCCACTTTTTTCTGCGCCCGTTCGATGGCGCGCGTAATCATGGGCGCCTGGATGACGTCGCCCTCCTTGTAGCCCATGCGGTCCATGACGGCCGCGATACGCTGGGAGGCGAACAGACGCATCAGGTTGTCTTCCAGAGAGACGAAGAACTGCGAGGAACCCGGGTCGCCCTGACGGCCGGCACGGCCGCGCAACTGGCGGTCGACACGACGCGACTCGTGACGCTCGGTGCCGATGATGGCCAGACCGCCGGCCTCCTTGACGCCCTCGCCCAACTTGATGTCGGTACCGCGGCCGGCCATGTTCGTGGCAATCGTCACCGTACCGGCGCGCCCCGCCTCGGCCACGATGTCGGCTTCTTTCTTATGCAGTTTGGCGTTCAAGACATTGTGCGCGATGCCGCGGCCTTTCAACATACGGCTCAGCAATTCGGAAATCTCGACCGAAGTCGTGCCGACGAGCACCGGCCGGCCGGCCTGCGTCAGTTCCACAATCTCCTCGATGACGGCGTTGTATTTCTCGCGCTTGGTCTTATAGACCAAATCCTCGCGGTCTTCGCGGATGACGGGACGGTTGGTCGGGATGCAGACGACATCCAACTTGTAGATGTTCCAGAGTTCGCCCGCTTCCGTCTCGGCCGTACCGGTCATACCGGCCAGCTTGGAATACATGCGGAAGTAGTTCTGGAGCGTAATCGTGGCGTAGGTCTGCGTCGCGGCCTCCACCTTGACGTTTTCCTTGGCCTCCAGCGCCTGGTGCAGACCGTCCGAATAACGACGGCCGTCCATGATGCGGCCCGTCTGTTCGTCCACAATCTTGACCTCGTTGTCGATGACGACATATTCCACGTCTTTTTCGAACAGCGTATAGGCTTTGAGCAACTGGTTGAGCGTATGCACGCGGTCCGACTGAATCGCGTAGTCGCGCATGATCTCGTTCTTCTTCTCGGCCTTTTCGGCCTCGCTCAGCGGCTGTTTTTCCAACTCGGCTATCTGCGCGCCCACATCCGGCAGGATGTAGTACTGCGCGTCGTTCGCGCCGGAGGACAGGAAATCCACGCCGCGGTCGGTCAGGTCTATCGTATTCAGTTTCTCGTCGATGACAAACAGCAGTTTGTCGTCGATGACATGCATGTGCTTGCCCTGTTCCTGCAAATAGAAATTCTCGGTCTTCTGCAGGAGCGTCTTCATGCCCGGCTCGCTCAAAAACTTGATGAGCGCCTTGTTTTTCGGCAGACCGCGGTGCGCCTGCAACAGCAACTCCCCGCCTTTCTTCTCGTTCTCGGCCGAAGGCGTGCCGGACAGCAAGCGTTTGGCTTCGGCCAGCACCTGCGTGATTTCGGCTTTCTGCGCGTTGTAAATCTTCTCAATCTGCGGCTTGAGCTGTTCGAAATCCTGATTCTCGCCCTTGAACGTCGGCCCCGAAATGATCAAAGGCGTCCGCGCGTCGTCAATCAAGACCGAATCGACCTCATCCACAATCGCGTAGTTGTGCTTGCGCTGTACAAGTTCTTCCGGATGACGGCACATGTTGTCGCGCAGGTAGTCGAAACCGAATTCGTTGTTCGTACCGTAAGTGATGTCGGCCAGATAGGCCTTGCGGCGCGCCTCGCCGCTGGGCTGATGCTTGTCGATGCAGTCCACCTTCAAGCCGTGGAACTCGAACAGCATGCCCATCCATTCCGAGTCACGCTTGGCCAGATAGTCGTTGACCGTCACGACGTGGACGCCCTCGCCGGGCAAGGCGTTGAGATAGACCGGCAGCGTCTCCACGAGCGTCTTACCTTCACCGGTGCTCATTTCGGCGATTTTGCCCTGATGCAGCACGATGCCGCCGATAAGCTGCACGTCGTAGTGCACCATATCCCAACGGATGAGGTTGCCGCCCGCCATCCACTGGTTTTTGTAATAGGCTTTGCCGTCGCGGATGTTCACGTTGTCGCGCGAGGCCGCCAAATCGCCGTCCCACGGCATGGCCGTTACCTCCACCTCTTCGTTTTCCGCAAACCGGCGCGCCGTCTCCTTGACCACGGCGAACGCTTCGGGCAGAATCTCGTTCAGCACCGCCTGCGTCTCTTCATAAATGTCCTTCTCGATTTTGTCGATTTCGGCGTAGAGACGTTCCTTTTCCTCCACCTCCAGCGTGTCCTCGCCGTCCGCAATCCGCTGTTTGAGCGAGGCGACCTCGTCTTTTTTCGCTTGAACCTTGTCCTGGATCTTTTTCCGGAATTCGGCCGTCTTGGCCCGAAGACCGTCGTTGTCCAACGTCTTGACGGTTTCGTAAGCCTGCAGACAGGCCGAAAGAATCGGCTGGATCTCCTTCAAATCCCGCTGCGACTTGTCGCCGAATATTTTCTTGAATATACTGAGCATAAGGCGTAAATATTTTCAACTATCAACAAACTTACAAAGGTAGTGAAAATTGAGCGCAGAGACAAGCGGATGAAACTGAATAAAGAACGCCACGATGTGGTTTACGTGAATCGTTCCAACCAACAAGCTTGCTTGAGTGGTTGGAACAGAAGCGGAAAAACGCCTTGCAAAGGCGCGTTCTTTATTTACCAATCAAAAAATTATCTGTTGTTTCTGCCGAACCGCCTCCTATCTTCACGCCCTAAAGGTGTAAAGTTAGTGAAAGTCGAGCGCAGAAACAAGCGAATGAAAGAGGAAACGTTTATGAGCGGCAACGCGGCGAGTAAAGTCAAGAAAAACGCGCAAAATACCAACTTAACACCATTCGCTTGAAAAAATGTAACGTGTCTCATTTATTCGTTGGAAAAAAGTGTAACAAAACTCGTTTATTCGTTCCAAAAAGTGTAACGATATACACTTATTCGATTGAAAAAGTGCATTTTCGAAAATCTCATGGCGGACTTCCTATGTAAATCGGGTCAACCGCTGCACTATTTCCATAAAGACAGCGGCCTGGAGGCAGACTTCTTGGTAAGGCGCCACGGAGAATGCGTCGTTCTTGAAGTCAAATCAGGGACCGGCAAGGCCAAAAGCATGAAGACCATCCTTAAGAACAAGAACGTCTATCATGTTTACAACGCCATTAAACTCGGACAGTACAATGTCGGACATGAGGGAGAAGTACTCACCATTTCGCTCTACATGGGACTCTTAGTTAAAGAGCAGCTTGAAAACCTCATCATTCTCGACATTGATTTAAGTGCGGTCAGATAAAGTAAGATTGACTTCCCTATAGTCGTTTTATATTCTTGGATTTTTATGAGAAGTAAACTCGTTTTAATTTTCAAAAAATCCTTCTTTTGAGAAGCATTACTATTCAGATACCGACTCTATAGGCATAACTTTGGCCTTCCCTTTAGAATCTGAAACTCTCATAAAGAGATTTTCGATACTGTTTCAAGGCATAACTTTACTTGTTTAGGGGGAATATCTACGATTATACGCCTCAAACTACTTCCGTATTATAACACCATTCCTCAATTTCTAATATTCCAAATCATCCAATTGCGCCACGCAGTCTTCTTGATTGGCATAGCATTCATACTCACGCATCAGTTTGTCGAAGATTTTGGCAAGTCTCGGATACGTAAACTTAACCTTGTCATGATAACCTTTGAACAATGCTGCCAACGACCTTTCCTGATCACCACCTTCTGTAAAAGCTCGTACTGTAACACCTCGGCTATTAAAAATCCTCATCTTAATATACTCATCAACCGAATCACTATTTAGGTCTTCTACTATTTCCCCAAGAATGGTCTGCGGGTAGGATTCATTCCTTGGAAGGTTACCCAATAGACTGCCTACCACCATATCGACTACTTGCGATCGATGGTACTCTAAAGATAATTCATACAAGCGATATAGGTATGTACGAAGCACGTCTGGATTCACATTCCCATGATTATCAACGCCTGGACAGCACGATAAATTATACAAGATTTGAAATGCACATTGTGCCATTACCTTCCTATTATTCTGATCCAATTCGCTCCTTTCTTCCTCTTCGTGCCCATCATCAGATTTATATGCCATCACCATCAACTCTATAAGCAATTCAGGTTTGCTCATCAGTTCTTTGATAATACGCAGTTCGTTTATGTTTCTACGATGTTCTAAAGCCTGATAAGCAAAAAATTCAATTTGAACCAATACTTGAATAATCTCTGGATCTTCTGATTTATCCAAATCTTCTACCACATTATCTATGTAAAACCAATCTATATGCGGGGTAAAGTCTCTCTGGCCACTAAATATAAGACCTTTGATGACATTGACTTTGATAATATCGGGTATCTGAGCAGAATTTTTGTTATGGTATATCAGTTCTAACGCCTCGTCGAAGCGGTTTACCCAAACAAGTTTGTCAATTATTTGTGTGGGGTTAGGAGTTTTAACATATGCTACACTAATATTTTGCCAGTAGAGAGTTTCTATTTTCTCTCCGCAGCCATTCGCAATGGTGGCAAGTCTGTCATTGTACCCTGGAGCATATAGGCATACAGACAAGCAAGTATTGCCATATACTCTTACACTATCCACGATCCGCGCATAGTCATCTTCACCCTTCTGAAAGAAAGTCTGAAGGAAATTAAGGTCAACTATATTCTCACCAAACTTTTTACATACATCCTGTAACAAGCCTTCACCATATAGTTGTATCATGCTGTTTACTACAGATCTCGGACATTTTACAACACTAATCAACTCCCATAGACCTTTTCGTCCTCTTTCTGAAAGGATTTCTTTAACAGACTTGTTCCTAACCTCTTGTTTCATACGATATTCTTCAAGGCCCATCTCTCTTTTTTGAGGCAGACGTAAGAACATATCCTCGAACATCCATCGATATTTCATAACAACATCCTTGGGTTCAATGTCAAAAAGCAACTTTTTATATGGTTCAAGTTCTTTTTCTGACAAAGCCCACGCGGCTTCAGGAATTGACAAATGACGAGTCAGTTCGTCACGGAGAGCATGCTCTACTACGTCACTTGCATAAAAAGTATCTTTTCTCTCGGTAATTGCATCAAGAATATCTGTTCTGCAACAACTCATCCATTTATGAGTCGATAATTTCAAAAGCTTACATATATCAGCCTCAGAGAAAGTTATACAGTTCAATAACAAATTGGCTACTGTTTCCACATTGTTGACTGATACTGATACATATTTAGGAGAAGAAATGTCACTAAAATGTCGCCACTTATAAAATTGTGTCTGAGAGAATGTCCCGGGACCTAAACTATCTAACATCCTGAAACATAATTCTGAAATCTGAGATTTAAAAGATACAGACAGAGATGTCAGCACTTTAATCTTATTCTCAAACGTGGCGAATGTCTGCGGCAACTGGAAACGATAAATCTCCGCAAGCGAATTTACCGGCTTGTTAATATAATTACTCTCATTCTTATATGTAGAAAAACGCAACAGTAGAGAGGTGGCCCTATAAATATAGTCTTCCTCCCAAGCCAGCATCTCAAGTGCGAAGAGAATCTCAGTGTAATAGATATTCCAATCAGTTAAGCCTACACTGGACTTTTGAGGAGTGAATACAACATCGTAAATATCTTTTCCTACCTTTTCGAGGAAATCCAAAAAAACTTCAGGTGAAGCCTCCGCCAAAAGAGGAAAATACATTCTATTGGACAAAAACCTCTGTAGCGTCCAGCCATTCAGCAGCTCTCGCACCAAACCATCAACCCATGTATTTCTACTATCACTCTCATCATTTATCAACGATAGTAATATCAAAGATTGATATGTCCCCTTTTTGATATTAGAAGAAAACTGTTGCTTGAACTGCCACATTTTCCATGCATCCGAAATAACCTTTTCCTCCGCTTCAGGATCATCGTCAGCAATCAATAAACCGCATATTTCTTTTAGTTTTATCAAATCGCCATCTGTTAGATAATCCGAGGCGTATGACATTGTATCCATTGGTGATTTCAATCGCCAAACTGATCCGACACGTACTATCGGAGAATCAGACATTAATCTGAAACGCTGTAATATCTTAGTATAATCCGAATAGGTTTTTCCAAATAATTTCTCAACAAGTTCCAAATCTCCAGACACATTCTCGTCCCATTGCCCCAACAGGATTATTGGCAACAAGGCTGATATTCCATCGCCATTCGCCCATTCCGGCTTTAGCTTATCTATCTTTAGTCGCCGCCTCAGGACATTTACATCTCTCGTCGTATCGGTTGCAATCTTTCTTGCTTGGACGGAATCAAAGCCACAATCCTCAATAGCCTTAACAAAGCCTTCTCGTTCTACCCTTGGCAACTTCTCCGCAGTGGACACTTGATCCTCTGGTGTTACAGCACAGATTACTGTATGCTTATGCGATAATGCATAAGACATATTGCCTCTCAAGGTGGTGACAATAATCAAATTCTCATAGTGAGAGACTAAATCATCGAAAGCATTTTTGTCAGTTACAACGATTGTCTTTGACCATAGCTTATCGGCATCGTTACAAGTTACAATTGACGCTAACACAAATGCAACAGTTTCTGATTGCGTCAATGCTTCAACTTCAAGGACAGAAGGATTAGAGCATGCTTTTAATACCCTGTCAATGACTTGATTTCTTCCTGCAGTTACTATCTGATATGGCAGAGTATACTTATCTCCTGAAGCCCACTGGATCCAAAATGCATCAGGCAACTGATACCCTCCTGCATTCAGAACATTCAATTTGTCTGCCAACCACAATCCGACAGCGGGACATTTTTCAATCCAAACCTCAAGTTCTACAGCCGTATAAACCACTAACTTCTTCCAACCGTTTTGATTGGCATGAACCCATGCATCTGCCCCAGCCCATTCCCGAGGCGTGACAAAGACAAATGTGGAGTCCGATTTAATATGACCAAGAGGGTTTGCTACTCGCTTTGTTATATCATCGCTCGCTTTAGTCTGAATGTCCTTATTGACTCCACACTCCCAAAGAGATTCACCCTCTGGAACCAAATCTATCGTTTCCTGGCACGAAACGACTCCATCCCATCCAGGCATATGCACAGCATCCCCACTGGGGAAAGACAGCCTATCCAACTGCTTCACAGAAGCACAGATAAGTCGCCTTATCAATTCTGGCAAGAGAGACTGACATTCCTTTGTATCAGCCCATTGTTTCAAATGTGTTGATGTGATGAATTTCATAAATTATCTACTATATGTGAGGCTATTTATTACATTACCTTTCCTCTGAAATTTAAAAAAATCATTCTCAAATATCTTACAAGCATAAAAAACTATACTAACCGCATTATTTACTAAAACGGTAAATCTTGCCCATATTCTATAAAAGGTTCATTGATGATTTTTATTGCATTATCCTCAAACAGTTTTGCTTGTTTCTGAAGTTTATCCAAGTATTTTCTACGGTTGGCCATATTACTGATTTCCTCCCGCCGTGCTTTACTCAGTTCCAAAAACGCCTCATTTTGGTCTATGCCAAGAAAACGGCGCCCCAAAAGATTGGCTGCAATACCAGTTGTACTACTACCCGTGAATGGATCCAAAACCCATGCACCAGGAAACGTTGAAGCTTGAATGATTCGAGATAAAACACACAATGGCTTTTGGGTAGGATGCTTCCCGCAGGACTTTTCCCATGGCGCAATAGCCGGCAGTCGCCATACATCACGCATCTGCGTACCGCCATTGATTTTCTTCATCAACTCATAGTTAAAGTAATGCGAAACTTTGGATTCTTTACGAGCCCAAAGTATGTACTCCGCTGAATATGTAAAATACTTGCAAGAAATATTCGGTGGCGGATTTGTTTTCTCCCACGTGATACAATTCAATATTTTGAAACCTAATTCCGTCAGACAGCGCGCCACGGAAAAAATATTATGATATGTTCCACTTATCCAAATAGTTCCATTACTTTTCAACTTATCCCGACAAGCAGCAATCCATGATTTATCAAACAGATAATCTTCCTCGTATCCGTTGGACTTATCCCAATCACCTTTGTTAACAGATACCATTTTACCGCTTTGAACGCTTATACCTCCGTTTGAAAGATGGTAAGGCGGATCTGCAAAAATCATATCGAACTTAAAATCAAACGAATTCAATAGTTCAATACAATCTCCTCTCAAAAGAGTGAAATCCCTATTATCTGACTTATAGTAGGCTACCGGCATTTAGATAAGTACTTTGGAAATCACCCCATTTTCAAGATCTGAGATATTGTACAAATGCTCCAAAACATCAAAGGTCTCTTTCAGATTGTTTTTGGCACTATGCCAACCACAGCCGTCTGTAATCCAAACAAATTTGAAATACGCCAAATCCCTTGTCTCCATGGTTATAGTCTTATAACTGCGGGCCGTTTCGTTCAACTTGGAACCACCACCGGTATAAAAATTTGTTTCTATACCATAAACTATATTTTGACCCTTCACCACGAAATCAAATCTTTTTTCTGCTCCACCATTATTGGAAATTGGAGATAGGTCTATATTCCACTTAGCTTCTATTTCATGGATATACATTTCCTTGAAATACGAGCTTCCTTTTACGAGCCCTGCTTTGCAAAGAAAATTTTCTACAAGATTTTCCATCAGATGACCACCACGATTCTTACGCCCATTGGAATCGAGTCCGGTTTCTATACCTGTTACATAATCTACAAGATTGTTGACGATATGATTCTCCATCAGATCAAACAAACCCGTCTTCCGCATGAATTTGACATAGTCGTCACTCGTGCAATTCGGCTGATCGAAATGAAAATCAAACTGACCTTCCTCATCCATAGCCATAATGTCAAGTTCACGTTTAGCCAAAAGGATTGGAATACATCTGAGAGTCTCTGGGTATTGTTTCAAGATATGCCTGAATTCATCTTCAATGTGCTTGGAACCTATAAGCGTATTCAATATGTTGAGCGGTATCTTTATCGCATCCACATTACGGAATACCTTATTGAAATCAATATAATATTGATAGTCGGCGATAGACGGTCTAAAACTGTCAAGCCAAGTATTGAAATCTCTCATATCAGTAAGCGTTCGCAACATTTGAAATCATGATTTCTGAAATAGCCCCACGTCCATTTACCTTGGAATTTATCATCCTCGTTGCGGATACACGCTTGATGGAGAATTTTCCATAAAGTTGATCAAAGAAGTTGTCTTGGTCATTCACATTTTGGGGATCAGAATTGCTTGCCACAAACAACGATTTACGTCTTGCTATTCGTTCACAAAAATCATGAAGTCGCCTCTGTTCCGCATCATCAAAACCATCTTTTGCATAAGAAGTAAAGGCTGCTGTCACAGTCAGTGGACGATAGGGTGGATCGAAATAATACAAAGCATTGGCATCAGCATATCTACCGGTCTGTTCAAAGTCTCCGCATAAAATTTCAACCCGCTGAAGAATGGCAGAATCCGCTCTCAATGTCTGTTCGTCACAGATCTTTGGGTTTGCATACTTTCCGTATGGAACATTAAACTTGCCTTTCGAGTTTACACGATACAATCCATTGAAACAAGTCCGATTTAAGAAAATGAACAAGGCCGCTGTTTCAACATCTGATGTATTCTTTTCGTTAAATCGTTCCCGTTGAGAAAGAAAGTATTCTTTTCTGCCCCTTTCATCTAGTGAAAGATATTCTTTTTGAAGCCGACCCAACTCGGTGATGAGACTTTCAACATCGGATTTTATGACACGATAGGTGCAGATTAGTTCTGCATTGATATCATTGATGACGGCCCGCGTTATGTTAGGATATTCCTGCAAAATCCAAAACAAAACGGCACCACCGCCAACAAAAGGTTCAACATACGTCACGCCTTCTATCTGAGACAAATTGCGAGGTAACGACTCTTTTATATCATCAAGGAGTTGCGTTTTTCCTCCTACCCATTTGACAAACGGTTTCGGTTTGATGGCCTCGTTTTTCATGGCATTCTTCATATAGGACAAAGATAGTAAAAAGCGAACACAAAAAGACGCCAAGCACCGCTTGAACGGAATTTGTTAAGCCGCATCCTATCTTCTACAAAGATAGTGAAAGGCGAACACAAATGACGCCAAGCACCGCTTGAGCGGAATTTGTTGAGCCGTATCCTATCTTCTACAAAGATACGGCAAAGATTAAAGATTCCGAAAACAATATCCTTAAAAAATATCAAAAGTTTGGCGTCTTGCAGATTTGGCGATTTGCAAATATTGAGGGATAAACCAAGCGCACTTGTATGATCCCAAACAAAAAAGGCGCACCGGTCTGTTGGTCCGATGCGCCCAAAAATGGCGGATACCGCCTGATTCCGACGACGATGCGCCCCGGGCGGCAATACTGCCTGTGGGTTTGGCCATGATGCGCCGCCTCATGCCCCATGAAAACAGCAGGAAGACGGGCGACCGCGGACCAAGACAGGTTCGCGCGGCTCAAACACCGCGGTCGGCACACCGCAGGCACGAACACCGCCGTCCGCCCTGCCGTTAAAATATATACGTCAAACCTGCCTTGAGGTTGTGATGATGCAGTTTCAGGTCGTCCACCTTGGTGCGGTTGATGAGGCCGTAGTCGTAGCCCGCCAGTATCCGCCAATGGCGGCAGATGTCGATGCCTATCCCGCCGCCGATGCGGACGTCCCAGCGCCGGTAATCGCTGTCTTTCCCCCACAAAGCCGTGGTTTGCTTTTCTTCCAAACCCAAACCGGCCACAATCGAGGCGTCTAATTTGGAGGTGCAGCCGGCATAGAGGCCGAAACTGGCCGTCGGACCGGCGAAGATGAAGATGCGGGCGTTCGGCGTAATCTCATAGCCGTAATCGAACAACAGCGGAATGTTGAGGTAATGCTCGTTGAAGCGGTTTTCGACCGTCAGACTGGCGCCGCCGATTTCAAACACGCCGTCTTCCTGACGCGTCAGGTAGTGGTACTCAATGGACGGCATGAACTCGAAGCCGAGTCCGAGCGGAATATTGTAGCCGACGCTCACGTTAAAGCCGTTGTACCACCGGTTGTCCCCTATGGAAGGGTTCATGCTCGTTCCGGAATAGCCCGCGCCTATGTTTACCTGGCCCAAGGCCGACGGGACGGCCATCACGAGAGCCGTCACCAAAACCATGATTCTTTTCATTTTTCGTTTAATTTAAGATATTATTCATGCGTATTTTTGCGGCCCGACCACTTGAAAGCAAGTTTTCGAGAACCTGCGGCATTAAAATGTTCCATCTTGGTCGCGACCATCGATATGGTGAAATAGACCGCGGTCTGGATCAGCAGTATCTTCAGCATGGGCGCGATGCTCTCAAGCGAGGCCCCGGCGCCGGCGAGGTTGATATAAGCCCTGGTGCCGAAAGTCGAGGGGAAGAGGTACGACACCATATCCCAGAACTTCGGGAAACAGGCCTGCGGCCAGGAGAATCCCGTCAGGAAGAGTTCCGGCAACGTCAGGAAGAGCACCGCGACAATCGGCGTCTCCCGATGCCTGAAAAACGCGCTGCAGGCCATCGAGAAGAACACGCAAGCCGTGACATAGATGCCGAGAAACAACAGGGTCGTCCAAAAGTCGCTGACCATCGGGATGTCGAACAGCATCGGAACCAGATAGACGATATACATGCCTATCATCATATAGACCAGCCAATAGACCGCACCGCGGCCGAACACCACACGGCCGGACGCCCCTTGAATCAAGCCCGTTTTCTCCTCCCGGCGCGTACCGGCGAGCATGCCCATGCCGTAGAACATCGTCTGCTGGATGACCAGCATCAAGGCGGCCGTGATGAAGAAGAAATTGAAGGCGTTGCTCCGGTTGTACGGATTGTTCTCCTCGAACGACATCGGCTTGACCATAGGCGAAATCTGCGACATCTCTTCCAGCATCACGAGATTGGCCGCCGTCATCAGGTTCTTGTAGTAAAAAAAACTGCCCATATCGCAATAAAGACCGACGGTCGATTGTTGCTTCAACGCGATTTTCCGGCCGAAATCCGAAGGGAAATAGAGGATGCCGTGGCACTGACGCTTTTGCATCAGCCGCTCCGCCTCCTGCATGGTGGCGCAATAACCACTGATCCTTACCTCCCGCGTGGCATCCACCTCACGGACGAAACGCCGGCTCTCGACACAGTCCGCCTGATCCACCACCACGACCGGTACGTCTTCGAGATGACCGTTGGCATATATCAAATTGTACAGCAACGGATAACCCAAACCGGCCACAAAGAAGATGACAATGACCCCGCTGTCTTTGAACACCGCCTTGAATTCCTGACGGAACAACTGTCGGAAGTCCGTCCAAAATGCTTTTATATAACCCATGTCTTAATCCCTCCTGTAATGGTTGTACCGGTATGCGTTTTTCAGCCGTGCCAGCACGGGCAGGGGCGCAAGGAAAAATATCATGTAATGCACGACCTCTTTCCACCAACCTGCGAATCCGGAGGCAAAAATCGTTTCCTGGATATAGAAATTGTAATAGTGTCTGAGCGGGAATATCGCCGCCATGCCCCTGAAGAAGCCCGGCATCTGTTCCAACGGTACCGTGAATCCCGACAGAGAGAAGGCCAAAATGCCGAGAAACGCGCTGATACATACGGCCAAGCGGCAGACCGGCAGCAGGGCCACGATACAGATGGCGAAAGCCTCGCTGGCGAGCACCATCAGTACGACATTCAGCATCATCGCCCCTATCGAACCCGCCAGAGGGAAGTGCATCGGACCGTAGAGCACGAGGACCAAAGCACAGCCGAGGACCGAGAACATCAGCGTGTAGGGTGTCAGCTTTGCCAACAGCAACTTGACGATGGAGCCGGAAGACATTTCCAACAGTTGTGCCGAAGTCCCGTATTTGATTTCCGTGCCCAAGGCGTAGGCCACGACGATGATCGTCAGCAGTTCCAGCAAGCCCGGCAACAGGATGTTGGAAAGATAGGCGTTGTAGTCGGTCGTCGGGTTGCCGATCTGATGGATATCGGTCAGGATCGGCTGTATGGCGGCCATAATCGCGTCCTCCGGCATCCCCATGGCCCGCATCGTCTCCCGCTGCACCGCCCCTATACTCAGGTTGAACATCGTCAGCAGGTTCTTGTAACTCATCATCCCGCCCACATAATACATCGTGTTGAGGTAGAACGAAGCCACCGGCTTGCGCCCGGAGAGCACATCGGCATACATGTTTTCCGGCAACACGCAGATGGCCGTCACCTTTCCCTCCTGCATCGCTTCCCGCGCGCCGGCGTAATCGTTGTAACGGACCACGCGGCCGAGTTCCGTGGCGTCGAGCTGCCTTATGAAATTCCTGGTAAGGGATGAATCATCACGATCCACCACGGCAATGGGCAGTTCCCGGACGGAACCGTTCCCGAAGAAAGTCAGGAAAAACAATCCGCAGAACAGCATGGCCGCCAGCGGCGCCAGCACATAGACCGGCCGCCGCTGCCACAGCGCCAACTCTCTTTTGATAATCGCTTTCATCACCGTACAATCACTGTCATACCCGGGAGCAGGCCTTCGGTCCGCAGCTCAGGCACGGCCCTCACTTCAAATGTCTTGGCATCGTACGAACCGGTTTCTTTCGTGGCGCGCCACGTGGCATAAGACTCCCTGGCCGCCATATAGGTCACTTTCGCCTTGAGGGTCTTCCCATCAAGCGCGGGCACGGCCAACGTGAGGACATCGCCCCGCTTGATACCGTGGAGACGGTCTTCGCGCACGTTGAACGTAAACCAGACATCATTCATATCCATAATGCTCATGATAGGCGCCCCCTGTCCGACCAACTCCCCTTCCTTGGGATAGATGGCGGACACGATGCCGTCGCAGGGCGCCACTAAATACAGTTCGGCCAAATAGCCCTCCACTTCCATCAAGGCACCCTCCGCCTGGTTCACCACCGCGGCCGCGGCCGCCTTATCTTCTACACGGGCGCCCGCCAACGCCAGGTCATACTGGCTCTTGGCGGCCTTGGCCTGCGCCACGGAGGCGTCGTACTTCGCTTTCACCTCATCGTATTTCTGGGCGGTCACCACCTTCTCGTTATACAGCCGCTGGATTCTCTCGAACGATTTCCGCATGACCTCTTCCTGCACCCGGGCCGTCTGCCACATCTGATAGGCGCCCTCTATCATCTCTTTCTGCGCGCCGTTCTGCGCCTTCATGCTCTGAGCCACGGCCGCGGCCTTCAACGCGTTTACCTGCGCGAGTTTGGCCATGACCTCGGGCGAATGGATGAACACGACCGTATCCCCTTTATGGACATAGTCGCCCTCCCTCACATACAGTTCCTCTATTCTGCCGGGCACCTTGCCCGAAACCCGGTATTCGTTCGCCTCCGCCTCTCCGCAAACCGCCACGGGTTTGGGTTTCGAGACAAAATATCCGGCAACGCCGATAACCACGATAACTGCGACAAGGCCTATTATGCCAACGGCCAAACTGTTTTTTTCACGTTCCATTGTTCCTTATTTTTATTCAATATTTGCATTACAATCAATTTTCGCCACCTTCTTTCATTATGTCACCTTGCGCCCTTTGCAAATTGACCGATGCCATCTGCAAGGCGATGCCCGATTCGATATATTCCGAGTGCGCCTTCAACCAAGCCGTCTGCGCGGCCATGGCCGTATTGGCATCGACCACCCCCTCCTCGAATCCTACCGTCGCGGTCCTCAGGTTCTCCTCCGCACTCTCCAAATTGGATTCAGCCATCATCAGGCTTTCCAAAGCCTCGCTCCGCTCATTGGCGTATTTGGATACTTCAAGACAGACCATCTCTTTGGCATCCTCCAACTTGCTTCTGTAAAGTCGGGCCTCGGCCTTGGCCTTCCGCGTCCTGTAGGCCGCCTCATAGCCGTGGAAAATCGGAATGTTCACCATCACGCCGGCCGAAAACCGTCCGCCGAAATCGTTTCTGAAACCCTGGCTCACGTTCGGGTTGCTGACGACATAATTGGCTGTGGCGGCTATGGTGGGGAGCATATCGGCACGCACGACCTTCACCTTATTGTCGTAAATCTCGGCCGCTACCCCCAAACTCTTGATCTCAGGACGATCCTCCCATACTTCTTCCATGGTCTTTACGGGCAAAACCCGGGGGACCGGCACCTTTTCCCCGCCCTCGTCCGCCAAAACGATTTCGCTGTCGAGCGGCAGACCGATTTCCTTGCAAAGCAGCATCTTGGCAAGCGACAAACCATTGGTGGCTTTGAGCCGCATGCCCGCCGCCTCATTGGCCTTGACCTTCACGCTCAGCAAATCCGACTCCGTGGCGACCCCTTCCGCAACCAAGGCCGTCACATCGCCGACCATCTTTTCCAGCAGGCCGGCATAACTTTCGGCGAGTTCCTTTTTAGCCGCTATGGCCACGATCTGCCAATAAGACTGGTCTATGCCGACAATGATTTGCTGATACTTCGTGTCATACTTGTCCTTGGCCAGCTGTTCCGCCAAGGCGGCGATCCGGTTGGCCGCTATGATTTTTCCGCCGGCAAACAGCGGTTGCGTGACATTGACGGCGCCTATATACACATTATGAATGTCCAAGTGAAGGGCCTCGTCAATCTGGGCGCCTATTTGATTGATGGCCGCGGAAACATCCGTTTTTGAAAGCGCGCCGAATATGGTCTGCCACATCGGGCTCGCCATAAACTCCTGCGCGGCCGCCGGATTGGCCATAATGGCCTGGGTCAGTTCATTCATCGTTCCGGTCAGTTGTCCCTGAATAATCGTCCCGCTGTTCTGCAACAGTCGGGAGGCTTCGTCACCGATCAGGTTGATATCATGGTCATTGTAAACGTAAGCCGCCTTGGCACTGACCTGCGGAAAATAATTGGCCCGTGCGATGCCCCTGTCATAAGAGGCCATCTGAATCTCAATGGCGCTTTGATTCAATTCCCGGTTGCTGTCAATGGCCATCTGCCGGCAGTCCTCCAATGTCAGCATTTGCTGGGCCTGCAGGAAGCAGGGCAGCAAAACGGCCATTATCATTAAACGTCTTCTTTTCATAAAAATCGATGTTGGTTTGGCATACGAGGCCGCAAATTTCAGTCCTATTTCTGACTTATGGATATTCAAAATTCTTTTCACATTATTCATACTTCTTATTTGTAGAAATACGGATAGTCACAATGGAAATAATCGTTATTTTTGCCACCTGAAATACCAAGACATTATGACAGAACGTTTTTATGCGACCGATGGCATAGTCCGGATCAATTCGTCCTCTGCAGAGGCGCCCAAAAGGTCGGATGCCATCCAGCCCTATCATGAAATCGACATAGCCCAACTGGCAGAGATGACAGGCGTGTCGGGAATGACCAAGATGTCGGAAGAATTCATCATCGCGAAGATATGCGGAAAAGATGCGTTTTCTCTCCTCAAATACCCCGTGCGGCTCAATGCCTATGCGGCGGTCTATTGTACGCGCGGACATTTTGACATTGACATCAACGTGACGACGTTCAGGGTACATCAGGACACCATGCTTTTCTATGTACCGGGCAGCACGATGCAGATAAAAGAAAGTGAGATCGACAAACTTATGGACAGCGAAGCCGTCCTTTTGGTCGCGACCAAAGATTTCCTGAAAGGCGGCCAGATTAATTTCAACGGCCTTTTCGACCAAAGCGTCAGGCTTTTGAACAATCCCTGCATTACGATAAACGAAGAAGGGAAACACATATTGTCCGACTATTATACATTGGTATCCGACCTGTATAAAACCAATCTGCTCGGAGCGGAAGAAGCCATCTGTTCCATAGGCACTTCCCTGATGTGTCTGCTCGGCAATATCTGGAACGGCGAATTGTCCAGACTTCAGACTTTAAAATCGGCGCCGTCACGCACGCAGATGAAATACGAAGAGTTCCTCACGCTCGTATCCGAAAATTTCATGACTGAGAAAAGTGTCGCGTTCTATGCCGAAAAGATGTATATGACGCCGAAATATCTGACCACCTTGGTAAAAAATGTAAGCGGAAAGACCGCCACGGATTGGATCGATACCTTTTTGATACTTGAAGCGAAGAACCTGCTTAAATACTCGGACTTGACCGTCAAGGAAATCGGTTACCACCTCCATTTCCGGTCGATTCCCTCGTTCCACAAATTTTTTAAAAGCCAGACCGGCCTGACCCCCAACGAATACAGGTTCTCCAAATAACCCTTTTCGTTAAGCCAAAGTCCGTTCAAGGCAAGCGGAATGGAACTTGTTCCAATTCCCGAGCCGCCGGACTTCATTGAAAATAAATGGACCATGCCGAACTCGTCCGAGCATGGTCATGGCGAGAAAAGGTGCACGAAAGTGACCGTCGGAAAAAAAACGATTATCCGAATCGCCCCTTTTATTTTCAAGTTTTGTTTTAGGATGAAAAACCTATAGTTTTGCAGTCGGTTTAAAAATGATATGAACCGCACTATTATTTATCAATCATTTAAATAAATCAACTTATGCTTTTTCATGTTTACGGAGACATGGCCGTCTATCAGTGGATCGCCATGTTCGCAGTCCTTGCAGGCCTTATCCTGCTGAATGAATTTGCACGCAAGACCAAATTCGGCGGTGCTGTGATGTTTTTTATCGTTCCGGCCATACTGACCGGATATTTCATGGCCATACAGATCGGAGCCGCCGCCGGCGCCGAATGGGCCAAAAACAACCAGACCTATCTTTACATGAACGGCTGGTTTCATTACGCCAAACTGTACGCCGCCTTGGCGGGCTGTATCGGCTTCATGATGATCAAATACGGCTGGGGCATCGGCAAACAGCATTGGTTCAAACCGTTTCCGTTCGTCATCGTGGCCATCAACATCCTTATCGCCGTGGCTTCCGACTTCGAGACGGCCGCCAAGGGCTGGTACACTTGGCACCTCTCGCCCGAACAGGTTTGGCTGTACGGCGGATGGCACAATATCCTGAACGGGGTGGCCGGCCTGCTCAACATCTTCTGTATGACCGCCTGGTGGAGCGTTTACAGTTCAAAGGACAAGACCGACATGCTGTGGCCCGACATGACGTGGGTTTATATCGTGGTCTATGACGTATGGAATTTCGCCTACACCTACAACTGCCTGCCCACCCACTCCTGGTTCTGCGGCATCGCCCTGCTGTTGGCGCCTACCGTCGCCGCCATCTTCTGGAACCGGGGCGGCTGGATTCAGAACCGCGCCAACACGCTTGCCATCTGGTGCATGTTCGCCCAAGTGTATCCGCTTTTCCAGGTCACTTTCCCCAACGGCATCGCGGCCAGCAAATGGGCGACCTTACCGTCCCTCTATGCCGACGGTACGCTGAACGGCATTGTGGAAGGCGGCAGTGCGAACGCGGACCCGACGGCCATGACCGTTGTCAGCGCCCTCGCGCTCATCGTCAATATCATCGCCCTCGGTTACATCATCCGCGAATCCAGAAGACGCCATATCAATCCTTATAAGGAGGATGTCTTCGTGAACCAGAAATACTACAAAGACGCCGCCAAACGCATCGCCGCTTAAGCGACAGCCGGATCGTGCAAACCGAAAGCGGGTGGACATGTTGTCCACCCGCTTTTTTATGCCCTGCATCAACGCAAAAAAACAACGGGACAAGCAAATTCCCTTTGCCTATCCCGCCGGTACAATAATCCCACTCAACTTTTCAGCGTCTTCCCAAACTCTTTTCCGAAGCTCCGGTTTGAGTTTCCTGAAAATTCCGGTGCTTAGTATTCGTCTTCGTGGAAGAAGAAGTCCTCCTTAGTCGGATAATCGGGCCAAATGTCTTCTATACCCTCATACACGCCCATTTCATCTTCCAACTCCTCCAAGTTCTCCAACACTTCCTGCGGCAAGCCGGAACGGTTGGCGTAATCCAATAATTCAGCCTTCGTGGCGGGCCAAGGCGCATCTTCCAGTTTGGAAGCCATTTCCAATGTCCAATACATAGCAGTCTCCCTTCAAAAATTTTGCAAAAGTAGTATTTTTTTTCGGGTTCGCAAATCCGTAATAAATCCCTAAAAATGATAGCGAAAAGCGACCGGACGCCAACCGTCGGACGACTGCGTCAATAGCCGAACGCATAGGTCAGGATATTGCAACCCATCTCTAAAGCCCGGCGACGAACAGCCTCCGAATCGCCGTGTACCGAACCGTCCTCCCAACCGTCTCCCAAATCGCACTCGTAAGTATAAAAACAGACGATACGCCCTTCGTGGACAATCGCGAAAGCCTGCGGCGCCTTGTTGTCATGCTCGTGTACCTTGGGCAACCCGCGGTGGCTGTAGTCGAAAACCTGATTGAAAATCGGATGCGTCAAAGGCACCGGCACGAATTCCTGTTCCGGAAACACCTTTTTCATCTCGCGGCGGACAAAAGCGTCAAGGCCGTAGTTGTCGTCGATATGCAGAAAACCGCCACTCGTCAGATAGCGCCGCAGGTTCCCGGCTTCGGCCTCGCTGAAAACGACATGGCCGTGACCGGTCATATGGACGAACGGATAGTCGAACAAATCGGGACTGCCGACCTCAACCGTGGCATAATCGGGTTGCAGTCGGAACGGTGCCTCGGCGTTGCAGAACCGGATGAGGCCGGAGAGCGAAGTGGGATTGGCGTACCAATCGCCGCCGCCCCGGTACTTGAGCAACGCGATGGTCAGGCGGGATTCGGCGGCGGCTGGCGCGGACGCCTTTCCCGCGGCTTGCGCGCGCGAGGCTTCCATAGCCGACAGGAAAAACACGGCGAAAAAGCCGACATAAAAACCATATCGTTGAAAAACACCCATCGAAATTAACCGTTATGCCAAAGGCGGTCGCTGGGCCCTACAACAGCGCGAGCTGCGCCGCGCAAGCCGCATACAGGGCGGCGGTCTCGGCCCGGAGCCGCGTCGGCCCCAACAGCACGGGCGTATAGCCGGCCTGTACGGCCTCGGCCACCTCTTCGGACGTGAAATCCCCCTCCGGGCCGATGAGAACCGTCAGGCCTCCGGCCCGGAGACGGTCCTGCGCCCGCCGCAACAAGGCGGCCAACTCGACGCGCGGATATTGCTCGCCGCAATAGGCGATACATTTGATCGGAGCCGCCGGTTCAACCGCATGCCGCGCTTCGGCCATCGCATCCGCTGCCCCCGAAACGGCTTCCGCCCGTTCGGCCGTCATAAATTCACGCCAGGTACAAAGCGGCTCCAACTGCGGCTTGTACCGTTGCAGCGACTGCTTCATCGCCGACACCAGAATCTTTTCCATGCGCTCGGCCGGCAGCTTGTCGCGCTCCGTCCGATGCGTCCGTACAAAGCCGAAAGCCCCCGTCCCCATCTCCGTCGCCTTCTCCAAGAACCACTCCATGCGGTCGGTCTGCTTGGTGGGCGCCATGACGATGCGCACGCACGGCCGACCGCCCAAGCCCGAAGCCCTGTCGTCCGAGTCCGCCGTGGCCAGCACGTTTTCGATACGCGCCTCGCAACCCTTGACGTCCACGTATTGCAAAACGGCCCTGTACAACGCGCCCTCGCCGTCCGTCACTTCAATGACATCGCCCGCCCGCAACCGCAACACTTTGGCGCAATGCTGGCTCTCCTGCTCCGTCAGATAACAGACCTCCGGCGCCGGCACCATCGAATCGGCCGCCCCGCCATCCACAGGCCGCGGCGCGCTCCCCTCGAACCGCCGGGCATAAAAACGCGTCAGCCCCATCTCTTTTACCGTACCTGCACGACGTAATAATTCTTCTTGCCCTTCTGTACGAGGATATAGGCATCGTTGAGCAAAAGCGACGCATTGACGGGCGTCTCCTCGTTCACCTTCTCCTTATTGACCGAAACGCTGTTTTCCTTCAACGCGCGCCGCGCCTCCCCCTTGGAAGCGAAAATGCCCGTTTCCTGCGACAGAAAATCAATCATGCCCACGCCCGCCTCCAAGACCGAACGGCTCATTTCGCAACGCGGCACGCCGTCGAAAACGGCCAAAAACATCTTTTCCGACAAACCTTTCAGGGCCTCGGTCGTCCCTTTGCCGAACAAAATCTCGGAAGCCTCCACGGCCGCCTTGTAATCGGCTTCCGAATGCACCTGCACCGTGATTTCACGCGCCAAAGCCTTCTGCAACGCCCGCATATGCGGCGCTTCACGGTGTTCGGCCTCCAAGGCTTCGATTTCCTCCCGGCTCAAGAGCGTGAAGATACGGATGTAACGCGCCGCGTCCTCGTCCGAACAGTTGAGCCAGAACTGATAGAACTGATAAGGCGACGTCCGTTCCGGATCAAGCCATACGTTGCCGCTCTCGGTCTTGCCGAATTTACCGCCGTCGGCCTTGGTAATCAACGGACAGGTCAGACCGTAGGCCTCCGCCCCCAGTTTGCGGCGGATCAACTCCGTGCCCGTCGTGATATTGCCCCATTGGTCGGAACCGCCCATCTGCAACTTGCAGCCCTTGGCCTGAAACAGATGGAAAAAGTCGAAGCCCTGTACGAGCTGATAGGTGAATTCGGTAAACGACATGCCGTCGGTGCCGGTCTCGCCCGAAAAGCGCTTTTTGACCGAATCCTTGGCCATCATGTAATTGACCGTGATATGCTTGCCGATGTCGCGGATAAACGCCAGAAAACTCATGTCTTTCATCCAGTCATAATTGTTCACGAGTTCGGCGCGGTTCGGTTCGTTCGAATCGAAATCCAGAAACTTGGCCAACTGACGCTGGATACAGGCTTGATTATGACGCAACGATTCCTCGTCCAACAATTTGCGCTCCTGGGATTTGCCGGAAGGGTCGCCAATCATGCCGGTGGCGCCGCCCACCAGAGCCAACGGCTTGTGACCGCAACGCTGCAAATGCTTCAACATCATGATACCCACCAAATGCCCGATATGCAACGAATCGGCCGTCGGGTCAATGCCGACGTAAGCCGTCACCAATTCTTTGTTCAGCAATTCTTCCGTACCGGGCATCATGCTGTGCAACATACCCCGCCAGCGTAATTCTTCTACAAAATTCATCGTCTTCCTGTTTGTTGAAATGATTTAAAAAAAGCCGCCCCCGAACGGAGCGGCTTTTGTATTGTCAAGGCTGGAAACCGTTATTTCAACGGCCATTCCACTTTACGTACCGCACGTACATTGACGCGGTAGTTGTTATTGGCTTTCGGAATATAACTTTCCACCCCGTTATCGGAAAAACATTTGTACCAAGCGTTTTCCGCATCCCTTTGGTTGGACGACCAATAGCAATTCTGCAACGGTTCGAAACCGTTCATGCCGGCATTCATTTCATTGATCTTGGTTCTCGCATCGAACAGATGTCTCAGTTCGGCACGCGACGGCAGGAACCATTCGCCTATCGTACCGGCTTTGAAAGCCGTATCTTTGGCAAACTCCGCTTTGTTCTGTACATATTTCCGCGTAAAATATTCACGGCACGTACGGGCGGCGCTGCTGCTGTCCGGATCGTAAGTTCTGCGGTGCGGAATATCGCCGTTCATGATTTTGTCCGTATTGAGTTTACCGTCCGGATCGTCTTCGCCCAAACCGGAAATCAGACTGAAACTCCAATTCGTATCGATAATCACCGATTTCTTGATATCGCTTTCCAAGAAATAATTCCACAACGTATCCGAATAACGCTCTTTCAAAACGCTCCAAGTCGTATCCAATCTTATGATGGAATCGCGTTCCGCCGGTGTCTTCCACGTCGTATCGACCTTTCTGACAATCGAGTCGGCCGGCAACAGATTGCCTTCGAAAGCCACCCACTGTTCATTCTTGATGTAGATATTGGCCGGATAAATCTTCATGCCCCGGTTTTCTTCATATTCGAAAACATCCTGCAGGAAATGTTCCACGATGCCATTATCATTGACGATGCTGTCCACCGTTTTCGTCTCCTTGTATTTTCTGATCGAAGCACGTACGATATCGGCCTCCATCGTATCCCGTTCCATGACCGTATCCGTTCCGAAAACGCTCCACGTGAAATCCGATTCCCACAAGTGCGGCAATATTTCGCTCGTACTCGTCTGGCGGTCGCGTTTCAAATCGTTCATACTACAAATCAAAGCGTAACCTTCATTTTCATCTACATAGAAAACGATACCATCGCCAGCCATGGTCGATGTCGCTGCCGCGCTGTGATAAATCTCGCCGACCGACGGATGCAATTTCACCTCGCTCGGTTTGCAAGAGACCAAACTCATCGCAACCAAAGTCGCAAGGGCGAAAATAGGAAATAACCTTTTCATTATCAGTTAGTATATTGTTATTGTTAAAAATTCACACTACTTACTAAGCCCCCAAAGTTAAAGGATTTTTCCAATAAAACCAAAAGAAAACCGATTTTACCGGACTTCCCGATATGCCGCCCCTCGCAAGAATCCGATCCGATTCACCGTATTCCTCTTTCCGACCGCGTTCAACGATCTTCCCGGTTCCACCAACCATAAAGGCCTATAAGTCCGTAACAAACCGGCAGGATGAAATAGGCGGCCTGCAAGCCGATCCGGTCGGCCGCAAAGCCATAAACCAACGGTAAGACGGCACCGCCTACAATGGCCATGATGAGCAGGGAGGAACCGATGTGAAGATGCTGGCCGAGGCCTTTGACGGCCAAACCCCAGACAGACGGCCATATCATGGCGTTGGCCAAGCCCAAGGCCGCCAACAGGAACAACGAGACGACACCCGGTACCCACAAGGCCGCGCAACTCAACAGGATGCCGCCCGCACACGAAGCCAACAAAGCCTGCCGTTGCGAAAAACGCTTGGGAATACCCCAGATGCCGATAAAATAACCGGCCAACAGCATCAGCATCGACAAGACGGGGAACCAGCGGGCCTGATCCGATCCATAGGATAGGGAAAACGCATAATTGATCAGCGTGTCTATGCTGATGACTTCGGCACCGACGTAAAAGAATATGGCCGCGATGCCGCCGCATAAAGCCGGATAACGGCGCAACGAAAACCTTTCGGAAACGACGGCTTTCTCCTCCACAATCTCCGGCAGGGCGGAATAGCGGATCCAAACCGCCAGCAGAAAAAGGCTGAGGGCAATGAAAATATAAGGCGCCATGCACTGACGCGCCAGTTCGTCCAACAATTGCGCATGCAACAACGGCTGGTCACCGGATTCCACGATCCGCCGCTGTATGTGTTCGGCTTCCTTGATCGTAAACGAGGAGAGCAACAGCGGCGCCAGCATGCCGGCCGTCTTATTGCAGACCCCCATAATGCTGATGCGGCGCGCGGCGCTTTCGGGCGAACCCAACACAGCCGCATACGGATTGGCCGCCGTCTGGAGCAACGTCAGACCGCCGCCCAACAGAAAAAGTCCGATAAGGAAAAGCGGATAGGAACGCATCGCAGCCGCCGGCAGGAAAACGAGTGCCCCCGCCGACATGATCCAAAGTCCGACCGACATCGACCGCTTGTATCCCAACCGGCCGATAATACCCGAAGCAAAAGGCGCCAGAATGAAATAAGCGATGTAAAACGCAAACGTTACGAAATAAGATTGAAAATTCGTCAGTTCGCAAGCGGTTTTCAGAAAAGGCACCAAAACCGAATTGAGCCAGGTAATGAAACCGAAAATAAAGAACAGCAGGCCAATAATAAGTAAAGGCGAGGACTTTTTCATATTATTTATCTTTCAAACATTTTCGCGCACTTTTTCAAGGTAGCTTTTTGAACCGCGTGAACCAAAAGGAAAAGCCCCGCCTCCTACAAGCAGGGCAGGGCTCTTCAGGCTTTTTTTGAGGTAAAACCCACTCGGGTAAAACCAACAAAGGTAGGGCCTTAGTATTCCCTTACCTGCAATTGGTAGTAAGCCTGCGGATGCTTGCAGGCCGGGCATACGGCGGGCGCTTTCTTGCCGAAATGGACATAACCGCAGTTGCGGCAATACCAATATACTTTTTCTTCTTTTTCGAAAACGCGGTTCTTCTCTACGTTTTCCAACAATTTACGATAACGGTTTTCGTGTTCCTGCTCCACTTCCGAAATTTCACGGAAAGAATGGGCGATATCGGCAAAGCCTTCCTTTTCGGCGATTTCGGCAAAAGCGGGATACAGTTTCTGCGCTTCTTCGTGTTCGCCGTCGGCCGCCTCTTTCAGGTTGGCTTTCGTATCGAGGATTTCGCCGGCCGGATAAGCGGCTGTAATCTCGACCATGCCACCCTGCAGGTATTTGAAAAAAATCTTGGCGTGTTCTTCCTCCTGACGCGCCGTTTCTTCAAAAATACCGGCTATCTGTTCATAACCGTCTTTCTTCGCCTGTTTGGCGAAAAAGGTATAGCGATTTTTCGCCTGAGATTCTCCCGCAAAAGAAGCCAGAAGATTTTTTTCCGTTTTCGTTCCTTTCAAATCCTTGTTCATGACTTTAATATTTTTTAAAGTAATGGCTTCGGACGGTTCCATACGGTGGAATCTGCTTAATCCGAAGTCTTATCGAAATGCGAATTTACGAATTTTTTTCGATTCCTAATGCCGGATGCCGCCTATTTTTCGGCCGAAGTGATTTCCCGTTTGCCACCCGGCCCCGGCAACATCGTCAATGCAAAGCCGGCCGCCCGGAGGTTTTTCTTCCAGCGACCCTGGGCGCAGTAGGTGACAAGCCGACCGCCAGGCGCCAGAGCCTTGTGCAGCCGGACGGCCACGTCCTCTGTCCAGAGCTCGGGCTGCACCCGGGGCGAGAAAGCATCGTAATAGATAAGGTCGAACGCATCCGCCGGCCAGTCGATTTCCTGAAACAAAGCCTTTACCTTGCGGGCCTCGAAATAAGGGGAAACCGCCGTAAACGGCAATTGCGGCCGCCATGCCGCCCACGGCAGGGCATGCAAGGTTTCATAACAGCCGGCTTCGTCGCCCAAGCGCGCGGCATAGCCCAAATCGGCCACTATATCCGCCGGCAACGGATAAGCCTCCACGCCCGTATAGAATACGTGGCGTCGCGCGCGGGCGGCGGAACGAACCGTCAATGCCGCGTTCAAACCCGTGCCGAAACCCATCTCCAATATACGCAACGGCGTGTCGGCCGGCAAAACGTCCGACATTACCCCGAATCCGCGTTCGATGTAAATCCAACAGGCCTCCTCGAACGCGCCGAACGTGGAATGGTAATGCTCGTTTTGATCCGGCAGATAAAGCGTCGCCCAGCCGTCCTCGGTTTCTTCTATCGACAGTTTCATTTTTTTTCTTACCTTTGTGCTTGTTCTGTCAAAGTAGGATGCGAACAGCCATTCATCGCGGATGTGGCGTAATTGGTAGCCGTGCCAGACTTAGGATCTGGTGCCGAAAGGCGTATGGGTTCGAGTCCCTTCATCCGCACTATTCTTCCGTTTCCGGATAGACTTCCGGTCGATTGTTGTAATAAGCGTCCGGATCTTCCGACTCTTCCGCCCGCGTAAGCGTGCGTTTGCCGTTATACTTCACTTCCTCTTCCTCTCGGTTGTAATGGACACGGACAATCATCTCGCCGTTTTCGTCGTATTTCGTCCAACGGCCGACCCTTCTGCCCATACTGTAACGCGCTTCCTCGCGTAACTTGCCATTATCCCAATAATGAAAATGTGTGCCGTGCGCCAGGCCATCTATGAAATGACCGCGGAACGACAGCATGTTGCCTTTTTCATGCCAATAGGATTTCCATAGACCGTTGCGTTCGCCGTTTTTGTAACGGCCTTCCGTTCTTTCCTCACCCTGTATATACGTCCACTCGCCTTCTTCCAATCCCTCTATGTAATGTCCGTGCACGATGCAAACGCCGTTTTCGTCGTATTCCTCCGTCAGGCCGTCCGGCAAACCGCGATGGTATTCCTGACGCAACCGCACGTTACCGTCGGGATAGTACCATGTCCAACGTCCCTCGTAACGGCCACCAGCAAATCCGCCTTCCTGTTCCAACGTACCGTCTGGATAATAATAAGTCCATTGACCGTGTTTGCGGCCGCGCCGGAACTTGCCTTGACAACGTAACGTGCCGTCGGCATAATACTCTTTCCAGTCGTCTTGAAAATAACCGTTGTCGTCTATGATGCCGCCCCCTACGATTTCGCCGTCCTTGAACAAGGTGCCCCGCACCACTTTGCCGGTCAAACTGTCGTATTCGCGACAGATACCTTCCGGCTTGCCGTTCTTGTAACCCACTTTCAACTTGGGTTTGCCGTCGGCGTAATACTCGGTATATATTTCCACCTTGGCTAATTCGGGCGCGTCCGCTTCCACAACCCCCATCACATACTTTTCTATCCGTACAATATTTCCAAGCGTGTCGTATTCTTTATAATAGCCATTTTTCAAATCGTCGGTGTAAGGCACTTCCCAAGCCGTCAAATCGTTCGGGTGAAAAGCCTTCCATATTCCCTGCCGCAAACCTTTGCCATCACGGCGGTTCAATGCCTGTTGCGCTGTCAACACACCTTTTCTGTAAGTACGTATATAGACGATTTCACCCGTCTTGTCATATTCTTTGGCCAAACCGTGTTTCTCCCCCTGTACGAAAGGTTCCGTTTTCATCAACCTATACGCTGTGTCGTAACAGGAGCGCAACCCGTCGAGCACATCTTTCCGGTAATATTCTTCCTGAATGCCTTCTTTGTTATAATACACTGATTTTCCGTGCCGGACATCCTGCCTGTAGGTTATCTCCGATTTCTTACGGCTGTCTTCATAGAAAATCCACAGGCCGTCCAACCGATGGTTCTTGCGGTTACCCTCCGAAACCAACCTTCCCTGTCGGTCATAACTGCGCCACCACCCCTCCGGCTCGCCGTCCGTAACGTAACCTTCGCTCGAAAGCGAACCGTCGGCATGATACAGACGGACATATTCCCCGCCGGGCGGCACAGCTTTACGCAGAATTTGCAAGAGTGAATCCGATACGGCAGGTTGAACCGACACCATATCCATATTCATTGTAAAATTCTGATCCACCGGTATATTTTTATCCAACGGCAGGTCTTGGGACGCCGCATTCCAAACCGGCACCGCATATAAGAAAACCGCATATATGCGGATTATATAAAAGAAATATCGTCCGTTTTCCTTTTTCATAAAAACAGACCTAACTCATGCGCAACATAGCCTCTATCGGTTTGGCCGCACGTTCTATCACCTCATCCGACAGAATGATTTCAGGCGATTCGTCCACCAGACAACGGTATATTTTTTCAAGCGTGTTTTTCTTCATGTGCGGACAATCGTTTTCACAACACGTCATATCCGAAGGCGAGGCAATATAAAATTTCTTTTCCGGACAGATCTTTAGCATGGCGTGCAGAATGCCCGTTTCCGTCGCAACGACATAAGCGGAAGAAGCATCTTCCTTGATGAATTTGAGCATCGCGGCGGTCGAACCGACAAAATCGGCTATCTCCAGCACCGCTTGATTGCATTCCGGATGCGCGATGAGTTTGGCTTCCGGATGTGCCTGCTTCAACTTCAATACTTTTTCGGCCTCCAACAGATTATGCACTTCACAGCAACCCGGCCAAAGACGCATGTTCCGGCCGGTCATACGGTTGATATAACCGCCAAGATTCCTATCCGGCACAAACAATATCTTTTGGTCGGCCGGCAAAGCATTGACCAATTTGAGCGCATTGCCGGACGTACAAATCAAATCCGAAAGACATTTGACTTCCGCGCTGCAATTGACATACGAAAGTACCATATGATCCGGATATTCGGCTTTCATGGCTTTCAAATCCTCTGCCTTGCAAGCATCCGCCAACGAACAACCGGCCGTCAAATCCGGTATCAATACTTTTTTATTCGGGTTCAAAATTTTGGCGGTCTCGGCCATGAAATGCACACCGGCAAACAGAATGATGTCGGCCGTTGTGTCCCTGGCCTGTTGCGCCAAAGCCAAACTGTCACCTATAAAATCGGCTATATCCTGTATTTCAGGCACCTGATAATAATGCGCCAGCAAAACGACATGCTTTTCTTTCTTCAACCGTCGGATTTCATTTATCAACGACAAATTCTCCTGCCGGTATCCGACGGTGTCCGAATCTTTAATTTCCATATAACATCTCTATTTAGATAAGAGACAAAAGTAACTCAAATTCGAGAGAATTTCAACAAGCTGGTTGTAGTGGTTATTTTTCTTTTTTAAATAAAGATTATAAAATAAAGGATCAAAACAGATACCATAAGTCTGTTAGTGGTTTTGAAAACTTTTTTTTGAAAATTTGGATTTGATGGAATTGAAAACTTATCAAGATATACGAACAATTTATAAACAATATAAAATATTGAATAATAATATATTTTAAGATTTATAAACGGCTGTTGAAAGTGATGGTCCGTTTATAAAATTTTCAAAAAGTACATGGAGTATATCGTGTAAAAAACATGTATAACTTGACTGAAAACGGTTAGTTCTTGTTCATAGTCGGTTGAATTTTCTGTTTGTCATATTCCAGTCTTGTTCAATAAACATGTTATGAACATCGGTTGAACAGGCTATGAACATCAATTGAACAATCCGTGAATTTTAACGCATCTTATAATGCAGTATTTAAAAAAAGTTGTTTTTAAGGTTTGAAATACTTATATTTGTAAGCAGAAGTCACAAAATTGGCCATAATGATGCATGTACTTCGAAAATGAAAACGTCAAAACAAAAAACTCTAAAGCCATGTTTGATAAAAAGACAGTGATAGCGATCGGTTGCGATCATGCCGGTTTTGCTATGAAGAAGTACTTGGTGGATAAATTAAGTACGGAAGGTTATGAATTCAAGGATTTCGGTACGTTCAGCGATGAGAGTGTCGATTATCCGGATTTTGCGCATGAGGTGGCCGGTGCCGTTGCTACGGGAACCTATAAAATAGGTATTCTCGTATGCGGTTCGGGCAATGGCGTTTCCATGACGGCCAACAAACACCGCGGTGTCCGTTGCGCTTTGTGTTGGAATGAAGAATTGGCGGGTTTGGCGCGGCAACATAACGATGCCAACATCATGTCGTTGCCCGGTCGCTTTATTTCCTGCGAATTGGCGGAAAAGATGGTGAAACGCTTTTTGGACACGCCTTTCGAAGGCGGCCGTCATCAAAGAAGGGTAGATAAAATAGATTTGTAACGTTTCCATGAGCGATCTCAAAGACCATTACAAGCGTTTTTATGAACGCGGCGTCAATGCGGTTAAAAATAAGGCGGATTATTCGGTTTACGAATCGATAGGCGAGTATTATGAGAAACTCGTCGGAAACGCACCTTCTTATTATACGCGTTTCGATATGGCCAAAAAACGTGCGGCTTTTTATAAATATAAAGGTATTAAAAATCTGCATGATAATTTGATAGAGTTCGAAGGAAAGTTTACGGCCGGCGGCGGTAAGGTGATTTACGCCGAAGATGCCGCCGGTGCCCTCAATGAAATCGCCCTTATTCTTTCACAGCATACGCGTAAGCAACTGTTGCTCTCTTCGGAGCAGATTTTGGATGAAATAGGGATAGAACCTTACCTTTCTTCGAAAGGACAGGATTATACGATGTTGTCTTTGCATCGTCTTTTCGCGCCGGTGCATCCGGATACGTTTGAAAATATCAATAAAAACCTGACGAAAAGACTGCAGGCCGAGAAATTCGGCGGCAATACGGTCAATGTTTTGGATCTCTATAAAAAATCATCGTTAAATAAAGCTTATGGCGATTCGGTTTCCATTATGGCGGCCGACAGCCTTATAGCCGACATAGGCGGTGTCGTTTTTTCGGATCAGACGGGGGAATTGGCTATACAGAACAGTTTCAGCAAAATTCAGATTGTGGTGGCCGGCATTGACCGGTTGATCTCGTCGATTACGGAGTTGGAATTGCTCAATACGTTGAAGTCCACGCATCGGTATGGAGATTATTTGCCTTGGAATCAGACAATCGTGACAGGACCTAAGCAAGAAGGCGAGATGGACGGTCCGGAAGAAATGTATGTGATATGGGTGGATAACGGACGTAGCAAAATCATGGGTTACAAGGATCAACGCGCCATATTGCATTGCATCCGTTGCGGTGCCTGCGAGGCTTTGTGTCCGGTATTCAAATTCGTCAAGTCCGAATCGGGCGAAGCCGGCAAAGAAAACCGCGATAATCCGTTGTCTTGCGTTTCTTTACCTATAGAATGCGGTTTCGATAAATATGCCTATCTGAGTTTTGCCTGCACGTTGTGCGGCAAGTGTCAAGAAGTCTGTCCGGTACGCATCCCGTTACCGGAGCTTATCCTGTGTAACCGTCGGGAAGCCGTTTCGGGGAATAATGGTTTCGGTTTAAGTAAATCCCAGGTCAAGACGTTGAAGAAGATGTTTTTGAAACGCAAGGCCATGGAGTCGCCTTACAATAAGTTTATTTTAAAAGCCAGCGGCATTAAAAAGGAATTCGGCACGCAACGCGTTTTTCCGGATTTCAGTCAAAAAAGTTTTCACGTTCTGTGGTCTGAAGCGGCCGGTATTTACACGGCTCAAGGTAAATGATTGAATGATGAATATCGATTCGGTTCGGAAAGAAATAGAGGCGATTTTAAATCGGCCGCTTCCTTTCCCGGAAAAGGAAATTTGCGCCCGTCTGTTGGGTTTTGTGGATTTGACGACATTGGAAGGTACCGATACGCGGCAACGTGTGCGGGAACTTTGCGGAAAGGCTTTGCGTTACCGTACGGGCGGCGTCTGTGTCTATCCGTATTACGCGGGTCTGACGGCTTCGTTGTTGAAAGGAAGCGGCATACGGACGGCCTGTGTCGTGGGCGGTTTTCCGGCTTCCCAGATTCCGTTGGAACTGAAGCTGGCCGAGGCCCGTTATGTGCTGGAGCAGGGCGCGGACGAAATGGATATGGTTTTGGCGCAGGGTGCTTTCTTGGAGGGCGACCACCGTCGGGCCGGAGAGGAAATCAAGGCCATGAAGGCCGTTTGCGGCGAAAAGCATCTGAAAGTGATATTGGAGACGGGGGCTTTGCAGGACTTGGACTTGGTGGAGGCGGCCGCGTGGCTGGCCATAGAGAATGGCGCCGATTTCATCAAGACATCTACCGGCAAGACAGCCGTTTCGGCTACCTTGGAGGCTTATTATGTCATGCTGCAGGTCATCAAGGCCTATTATCAGCAGAGCGGCCGCCGCATCGGCGTCAAGCCGGCGGGCGGTATTTCGTCCGTGGAAGCCGTGTTGCCTTATTTCCGATTGCTCTACGCCGTTTTGGGCGAAGCGTGGCTGAGTCCGGATTTATTCCGTATAGGCGCGAGCCGTCTGGCCGACGGTTTGGCCAAGGAAGCAGATTTGGTATAAAAGTTCGGGATTCCGTATCGGGTTAAGGTTTACGGTTTGTAAGTCGTATTTATGTTTGTGACGGCTTGATGTCCGTCGGCCGGGGGAATAAAAAAAGCGGTTGGAAAAAATCCAACCGCTTTTTTTATTGACGCGCCGTATTTATTTCTTCTGGATGATGCAGAAGCGCGTAATGCTCCAGAATTTAACCGGATCCGTGATTTCGATGACCACGTTCTTCGGGTTCTTATTGTTGATTTTGTAGCTGCCCGACGGGTGCGTGCTCATCAGCGTCACTTTGGCGGATTTCGTTTCAATCGTCTTCGTTTCGTTGAAATTGTCGATGCGGACGAAGTTGGAAATCTTTACATTCGGATTGATGGATTTCTTGTCCAGAATGCTCTTGGTCTTGATGTCCTTGGCTGTACCTACAAAGTAATAAGCCGTGGCCACGAGGTTGTTGAGTGAGGCGATTTCGCTGTCTTTGGCGGCCAATTGCGTGTCTTTGGTTTCGATTTCCTTTTGGTAACGTACAATCTCAACCTGCAGCGAGTCGTTGATGGCCTGCAGGGCGGCGTATGCGTCTTTCAGCAAGGCCAGTTCTTCCTGGAGGCTTTCGATGCGGGCTTCGCTTTCGGTCACTTTGTTCTTAAGGCCCGTAATCTGGTCTTCGAGCTGTTTGTTCAGAGCGGCCAGACGTTGGTTTTCGCGTTCGTAGTAAGCCAGCTTTTCGGACTGGTTGTTCGTGGCGGGCGCCGGAGCGGCCACCGGCTGGGGCGCGGCGGGTATTTTGCTGCTTTCGCGCAACTGGCGGTTTTCTTCCTGAAGACGGGCCGTCTGTTTTTTGGAATCTATGAGTTGCTTGCGCAAACTCTGCATCTGACGCAACTGTTTGCGGTTCGACTCCATGAGTTTGCCGATTTCGGCGATGTCGTTCAGGATTTTCTGCTGTTGGTCGATCGGGCCTTCTTCGTTGGCCTGTACGATCATTTTTTCGCGTATTTTGATTTCGTCAATGTTGCGTTCGATTTCGGCATAGGCGCTCATGAAACAATTCTGGATGGAATCGGAGCGGAAAATGCTTTCGGTCATCAGAATATTGTCTTCGATCAGCTTGTTGTAGTCGGCCGTGCGGACAATTTTACAAGAGGTGAATGTCATCAAGGCTGCGAAAGCCAAGCCTATAAGACCCGTGTGCACGTGCATTCTTTTCATGGTTTTCCGTTTTTAAGTTTGTTACGCCCCTGTTCGTGAGAACGGAGTAAGATGCAAAAATAATAAATTTTTCAGAGAAACTATTATTTGCGCACAATTATATGCAATTTCTTTAATTTTGCATTTAAGCGGATGGCGGAAGCGGATGGGGGAGGTTTGGGGAAAAATTGGGCGGCCGATAGTTCCGCAACCGCTGTTTAGGAGAGGAGATGAGTCCGAATTACGAGAAATTCGTCGCACAGCTGGACGCGTTTATAGACCGGTATTACGGCTATGAAATCCGGAAAGGGATTTTAAGGTCGGCGGCCGTGCTGTTGCTGCTGTTTCTGCTGATGGCGGCCACCGAATCGCTGTTTTTTTTCGGTGTGGGTGATCCGATGCCGGACGGGGGTACGGCTACGGGGCAGGCCATGGCCTCCGGCTCTACGTCGGAAATGCGGACGTTTCTGTTTTGGCTTTATGTGACGGCGGCCGCGGGTATCGTAGGCTGGCAGGTCGGGCGGCCGCTTTGGCGACGCTTGGACGGCGGGGCTTGGGTTGCACGGTTGTTGCGGGGGCGGTTGTTTTCGGGGCAGTCGCTTTGGGGGCGGCGCATGAGTAGGAAGGAAGCCGCCCGTCTGCTGGGCGACTATTTTCCGGAATTGGATGACAAGTTATACAATGTTCTGGAGTTAAACGAAATAAGTGATGATACTTCGGTCTTGGCAGCGGTTGCCATCGAACAGATTTCGGCTGACTTCCGTACTTATCGTTTTACCTCCGTTTTCCATCCCGCGCAATTGAGGCCGCTGTGGTTCCTGTTGGGCGTTCCGCTGCTATTGACGGCGGTCGCCGTTTTTTTCTTCCCGTCGGTTTTGGGTGGTTCTTCCCAGCGTCTGATTCACCCGCGGCAGACTTTTGCCCGGGAATTCCCGTTTGATATTTATTTGGAAGACAGTGTTCTTGAAGTGCCTTACGGTGAAAGTTACACATTGCGGGCCGTAGCGGAAGGAGAGTGGTTGCCGGCGGAACTGTCGGTATGGGTGTCGGATATGGCCGGGTTGGCGGGCGCGGCTGTGGAGGCAGGCCCGGAAGCGTCGGGCATGGCGGTTGCGGGCGGGACGGATATGGCGGACGGATCGGCGTCGGCTTTCCGGGCCGATTGCCGTACTGTGTCCGCGGGACGTTACCGCTATACGTTCGAACCGCTTTATGCCGACGTTGTTTTCCGGCTACAGGCGGGGCGTTATATGAGCCCGGCTTACCGGTTGCGTGTGTTGCCGCCGGTTGTGCTCACGTCGCTGACGTTGGACCTGGTTTATCCGGCCTATACGGGGCTCGCGCCGCGCCGCGTGGAAGAAGTATCGGAACTGTCGGAAACGGGCTTGCCTTACGGCACGCGGATGTGTTGGCACGTGGGATGGGCCGGGGCGCGGGATATGGCCGTGGCGTGCGTGGATGCGGAGACGGGAGAGGCGGTCGGGCAGGCGGTGCGGCGCGTGGCGGAAACGGGGGTGGATTCTGTATCGGTTCCGGTCGGCCCTGATTCGGAAGCGGTTTTTCAATTTGAAACGCAGGCATGGCGGTCTTCCGTCTATAAATTCGTGCCGCGGGCTTCGCATTCCAGTTCCAAGCGTGTCGATACGGTTATCTGCGGCATCGAAGTATGGCCCGACCGTTATCCGCGCGTTGAGGTGGTCGCGGTGGAACCGCCGGCTGAGGCGGCCGGACTTTACGAGAATTTCCTGCAAGGCGAGATTTCGGACGACTATGGGTTTCACAGCCTGGTTTTTCGCGTCAAGGACGAAGATCATACGTTGCTTTGGACGGACACGCTGTTTGGCGGCGGGGTGGGTCAGCCGTCGGCTTCGGTGTCGGCTCAGACGTCGGGTCAGACGTTTGTCTGCCGGTCGGGTCACGCTAAACTGTTCTTTTCCGAAAACGGGCGTTGGGCGCGCTTTGTCTATGGTGTGGCGCCCGAAGCCTGGCCCTTGTCGCCCGGCGTTTCGGTCTTTTACGAATTGGAAGTGCGCGACAACGACCCTTACGGCGGCTATAAGGCGGCCCTCTCGCGTACGTTTACCTATCGGATTTCGGATGCCGTGGAGGCGGCCCGGCAGTGGCGTGAGCAGCGTGAACAGGTGGCGCAGGCCTTGGATTCGGTTTCGAAGGGGCAGGCGGATTTTGCGGAACAATACCGCGGCCTGAGCCGTTCGCTTTTGGAAAACGCGGGCTGGGAATGGTCCGACCGCCGCAAGGTGGAACGCATGATAGCGGAACAGAAGGCGCAGGTGGAGGCTTACCGCGAGGCTGTGCAGGCCCTGAAGGAGCAGCAGCGGGCCGACAAGACCGCCTACAGTGAGGCTTTGCGCGAGCAGGAGCGGCAGCTGGAAGAACTCATGTCGCAACTTTGGAACGAGGAAGCCTTGCAGAAATTGGAGCAGATAGAGGCTTGGTTGCAGGAGAACGCGCCCAAAGAAAAGGTCGTGGAGGCTTTGGAACAATGGCAGGAGGAGCACCGCGATTTGGTGCAGAATTGGACCCGCAACCGGGAAATCTACAAACGGCTTGAATTTGAAAAGGGATTGGAGAAAATGACGGCCGATTTGCAGGACTTGGCGCAGGCGCAACAGGATTTACAACGGCAGACCGAACGGGCGACTTCCGATGCGGGCGATTCGGTTTTGACGGCGGAGCAGCAGGCGTTGAACCGGCGTTACGAGGAGATGCGGCATACGCTGGAATCGCTTTCCCGGCAGAACAAGGCCTTGCGGCGGCCGTTTTCGTTTGAATTGCCGTCCGATTTGATAGAGGAAACGGGCGGGCGGATGCGGCAGGCCGGTGAGTCTTTGGAGCAGGGTGCGCGTAAAACCGCTGCCGGCCAACAGCGGCAAGCGTCCGAGGGCTTGCAGGCGTTGAGCCGGAATCTGTCGGCCCAACAGGCGGCGATGCAGACGGATCAGGATGCCGAAGATGCCGAATACCTGCGGTTGTTGCTTAAGGAAATCGTGCGTCTGTCGTTTGAACAGGAAGCGGTCATGGGGCTGTTGCAGGACATGACGGTTTCGGATCCGCGTTACGCGATGGTTATCCGGCGGCAGAACCGTCTGAACCGCGATGTGGCGCAGGTGGCCGACAGCATACGGGCTTTAAGCGTGCGGCAGCCGCAGATAGCCGTCCATACGCAAGGGGTTTTGAAACATCTGCGCTCGGACAGCCGGCAGGCGTTATCGGATCTCTTGATGATGAATACGACGGTGTACCGTTATTACCGCACGCAGAACCGGCAGGCCATCGCTTCACAGCAACGCACGATGAACGGTTTGAATGAACTGGCCCTGCTTTTGTCCGAATCGTTGGATCAGATGCAGATGAGTCTGTCGATGAAAGGGAATGGCGGGGAGGGTATGCCGCAACAGGGGGCGGGAGCGGGTGCGAGCGGGGAGGGCAAACAGTCGGGCGAAATGGAAAGCGGTTCGGAAAAAGGCGATGGGCAGGACGGGCAGGACGGTGAAAAACCGAAGCCTGGCGATGGACCTTCGCTTAGCGAAATGCAGGAGAGTTTGAACCGTGGTCTGGAGGCCTTGCAGAAAGCCATGCAAGGACAGCAGGGGCAGGGTAGCAGCGAGGCTTTCATGCGGGCGGCGGCTCAGCAGGAAATGATACGGCGGACCTTGCAGAAGCAGATGGAGGCGATGAAGCGGCAGGATGGTCGTGCGAAAGGGAATTTGCAGCGTGTTTTGGGCGATATGGAACGGACGGAACGGGAGTTGGTTCACAAGACGGTGACGCCGCAGATGTTGTTGCGGCAACAGCAGATACAAACGCGCCTGTTAGAGGCCGAAAACGCCGAAATGAAGCGTGAAAAAGAGGAAAAGCGCGAGTCGCAAGAAGGGCGCGAATTTGAACCCTTCCGTATCGAAGATTGGAAGTTCGAGGAAGAAGATTTGCAGCGGAGCCGCGAGGGCTTGCAGCAACAGATGCCGCCTTTGCATCCGTTTTTCAAAAAGAAAGTCGAAGATTATTTTTTGTGATTCTATGTAACTGTTGAGTTTTGCTTGAATCATCGGAGCGGTGTCGGACAAAACTTGACGTTTTTCACGCCATAATTCAACACAGCGGTGTTCTGAGGTTTGGTTGGCGCCTGACTTGTGGGTGTGCGGTGTTTGCGTCCAATGTTCCACGTGGAACGTTGAGGAGGATTCTTGCTTGTGATGATGGTTTACGGTTTGTTGACGTGGGCTTTATGGTAAATCAACGGAGTCAGCGGGGAGGTTTTTCTTGCTCATGATGTAATTGGTCAGGCGTACGCCTCGTTTCTCGACTTCTTGACATTTGACCGTGGCATAGCCTCGTGTTTCAAAGAAGGGTTTGGCGGTAATGGAAGCATGGACTTTGATGATGTCGGCTTGGGTCTCGCTTTCAAGCCGGTCGCAGATGGCGGTGGCGACCCCTTGTCTTTGGTGGTCTTTGTGCACAAACAGGTTGTCAATATAGCCGGTTTGGTCTATATCGCCGAAACCTATGATGCGGTGGTTTTCGGTAGCCACATAGGTAAGGTGTTCTTGGAATAAAGCACCCTTTTTCTCTAAATCGACCTGTCCGGTCGCCCATGCATCCACTTGCGCTTGGGTGTAGTCCTTTAGATTTATGGTATGGACGGTTTCATAGAATAGCCGTGCTATTTCTTCTAAATCCGCCGGTTTATACCGTCTTATAGTCATAGGGCAAAGTTAAACGATTTTTTGCAATCTTTATGGAGAAAGAAATTTGTCGTTCGTTCCACGTGGAACAGATTTTCCAGCAAAAGAAAAATTTTTCATACCCGCTCCTATGTGGCATCACGCCCGAAATCCTATGCGGTTTATGAGTCGTTGTTTTTGTATGCCGTAGCGGGTAAAAATCCTATTGCGGTATCATGCCTATTGCATCGCCTTTTTTGTACTGTTGCATCGCCTTTTTGTACTTAATGTGGTCGTGTGCAAATCCTATGCGGTTTTCTGTTGGCAAGGGAATAATGGCGATACCTGTTCCACGTGGAACGTGTATCAGGTTTTGGGGGTTTGTAAAGAAATAGCGTTAAATCCGCAAAAAACTTGCTGAACTGTCTGAATATATTGGCACCTTATTTGAAAATTAGACGGGTTATGTAAAAGAAAAATGCCTTAGGCCGTTGGACTGAAGTGGCCCAAAGAGTTTTTTTGTCTGACTTTTGGTGTGCAGTTCAGACATGGGGGTTATTAACTGCCACAATTTTGGCGATGGGTTGGGGGCATCGTGTGAAAAGGATATCCGGGATAGTGAGAAAGTGGATATCATTATATCATACTATGTGGAAACCTTTGGTGGGTATTTTGAAGATTATAGGCATTCCGAGGCCATGACCGACGATTCGCTCCGTAAATGTGCGGCCCATCCGTATGTGCGTCGTATATTTATAGCTATTCCGTATGATTATGGAAAAGAGTTTGAGGATTCTTATTTTAAATACGCGAGAATACGCATGATGTGTCGGGAATTATCGGGAAAGATGGCCAACTCTCCGAAAATATGGGACGCGGGAACTTTAGATTTTATCCGGTTTCTGTTCGGAAAAAGACTGTTTTTCTTTTGTAGCCGTGGGTTTTACGGTTAACCAGCAGGAAAGGTTGTATCATTGATCATTTATGAAGATATTGTTCCACGTGGAACATTAGATAAAAAATTCAAAATATTAAATTTGGGGAAATGAAAACTATATTGAATCGATGGATGTCGGGATGGTCTGTGGTATTGTTGCTCGGATTGAGCATGGGGGTGTCATCCTGTGGAAAGGAAATGGACGATAGTGATAAGTTGGATGTGACGATACCATTTTATTACGATAATGACTATAATTTGGAATGGAGTATAGAATCTCTTAGCAACTATGCGGCGCATGAGTGTGTCAGAAATATTTTCATTGCAATTGTACCAGGAGAAAAATTCACAAATTTAGCTACTGGAAATATATCAATCCTCCGTCGTAAGATGGACGCGGTAATGGCTATATCTCCCAAAATTTCGGGGAGGGGTAATTTTGTGTTTTCCCCAGGGAATTGTGCGTATGGCGATAGTTTGCGGTTCGTTGAAATAGGTTTTACGGTTAATCAGCAGGAGCGATGGTGGCATTGATCATTTCAGAAAATAGTGTTCCACGTGGAACATGGTAGAAAACGAAAAGGGGGTACAATAACATGTACCCCCTTTTGCTAATGTGTATAAGGTAATTAATCCCAAACGCAGTTGAAGCGGCAGGTATTGAAACTGCCATAAGCTTCGGGGCAGAAGCCTATATATAATATAAGTAGTACCATCGCGATGATTAAAACCGTGTTGAGCGTGATGCGAATCGGTCTTTTCATCGGGATCAGGTTCAAGCCGACAAAACATAAAATAAGTGGCCAAAGGTTAAGCAAGGCTCGGAAGCGGAAATGGAACAAGTCAAACATTTCGCCGAGCCAAAACAGGCCTAACAAAAAGATGATGATGCCGAATACGGTTGCCGTCGTGCCGCCCTCATTTCGGGGATTTACGTTTTTGGATTTGGCCTGTCGTGCCGAGGTTTCTTTTTGGTAGGGTCTGCCATCCGCATCGCCGGGGAGGCGGTTTTCGTTCCGTTCATAGTCGGTTCGCCCTTGGTAATTCTCATGGAGGTTGTCTTTGGCGTCATCGGAAACCGTATGCGATTCGTTCGGATTCCCGTCGGCATCGCTCAGGTCGGTATAGGGCGTGTCCTCTACGTTTTCGAAAGAATTACCGTTGTTGCGGAGTGGTGTGCAAATCCAAATCAGGATATAGATGCCGATACCGGCGCCGCCCATAAATGCGCTGATAACAAAAGCCAGTCGGATTAACAGCGGGTCGATATTGGTGTATTCACTCAATCCGCCGCACACACCGGCGAATACTTTGTTTTGATTGCTTCTGGAAAAAGTTTTCATATCTATAAAGGTTAGCGTTTTTGTATCGTAAGCTGTGAGGGATTTCTATTCTCGCACTTATGACCATTCGCGTCCGTTCAGGCTTTCGGGTTATTGGCGGTCGTATCGGAGTTGGCGTCGGTCGGTTCATCTACATAGGTGAAGTCAACGTCCTCCACCGTCGGCTTCGATGGTTGCCGGTTTGTGCCGGTCGATGACGTGCCCGTCGGTTGGGAAAATATCCAAAGCAACAGGTAAATCCAGACGCCTAAACTGCCGGAGAAGGCCAGGATGACAAAAATGATGCGGAATAAAATAGGGTCGATGTTGCAGTATTCGCCCAAACCGCCGCATACGCCGGCTATCATGACGTTATTGCGGCTCCTTTGAAATTTTTTCATGAATGTAATATTTAAATAAAACCAAGTCGAAGTTACGAAAAATTTTTCTTTTAGCTGGACATTTGTTTTGAAATGAAGTTAAGAATTGAAAATATTTTCAGATCACGTAAAGTGTGAACCTACGTTTTCGATGTATCAGGTTCACGTTTTTCTTGGAATGTTCCACGTGGAACACAAAGGTTGAATCACAATTATAATAAAGGATAGAATGGATTTTAGGCTTTATAATATGAACTACGTTTTAAAGATGGAAATGTAAGTCGGGCCAAGAGTCAGGGGCGTATGACCCGAAATGGGACAGACGCCAACGTGAAAGGAACTGTGGAATGGTGGCGGAAGTTTGGACGCGAACCGAAGTAGCGTAGGGTCGGGAGGGGTGCGGCCATGCGATTTTTCAAATAAACAGAAAATTTTTATATTTGTGCTAACGCACAGATATACGCGTCGCCTCGGCAAATATACAAACAAGTTTGCTATTTGCGCTCGGCTTTTGGCTATATTTGTGCTAGCGCCTAGATATACGCGTCGCCTCAGAGAGTATTCGGGTAAGGTGTATAGGTGGCGCTTGGTTCAGGCAATAACACATGCCGTTTAGGCGGAAACCAAAATACCGGATTATGGAAGAAAACATCGCTTTTTTTGAAGAAGGTGTCAAAGTGCGTTGCATTAAACGTGGCGAGACGCGTACGGGTTTGGAACGTGTGGTGGCCAAACTCAAGAAGAAGTGCGGCAGCATCAGTTTTATTTTTTGTACGGATACGTATCTGCATAAGTTGAACGAACAGTATCTTTCGCATGATACGTACACTGATGTCATCACGTTTGATTATACAGAGAAAAACGTATTGAGCGGCGATATATTCATCAGCATCGACCGCATCAAGGACAACGCCAAAATCTTTAATGTAAGGCAGGCGCAAGAATTGATACGTGTCATGGTGCACGGTATTCTGCATCTGGCGGGTTACGGTGACAAGACGCCGGCCGAAGCCAAGAAGATGCGCGAAATGGAAGACCTTATGATGGCGCACGGCTTTCCGAATTTGTAAAGAAGTATGCAAACGTTTGCCTGTACGGAAAAATATGATGTGATAGTAGTGGGCGGTGGCCATGCCGGGTGTGAAGCGGCAGCGGCGGCCGCCCGCTTAGGTTCTAAGGTACTGCTGCTGAGTTTGCAGATAGACGGTCTGGCTTATATGTCGTGCAATCCGGCGATGGGGGGCGTGGCCAAAGGGCAGATCGTACGCGAAATCGATGCGATGGGCGGCTTTTCCGGCTTGGTGACCGATGCGGCCACGATTCAATTCCGGATGTTGAACCGTTCCAAGGGACCGGCCATGTGGAGTCCACGCGCGCAATGCGATATGTTGTTGTTTTCGCGGTTGTGGCGGCAATGGATAGACGATATTCCCAATCTCGATTTGCGTCAGGATATGGTGACCGGCTTGTGGATGGAAAACGGGCGGTTGTGTGGTGTCGTAACCCGTACGGGTTTGCGGATAGAAGGCCGCGCCGTGGTGCTGACGGCCGGTACGTTTTTAAATGGTAAAATCCATATAGGCGAATGTTCTTATGCGGGCGGCCGCATGGGTGACGCGGCGGCGACGGGCCTGACCGAATGCTTGCAATCGCTCGGTTTTGCCTCGGCCCGTCTCAAAACCGGCACGCCGGTCCGCATAGACGGGCGCACGATAGACTTTTCGGTCTTGACGCCCCAGCCGGGCGACGACCATCCCGCCAAGTTTTCTTTTTCCGACGAGAGCCGGCCTGTGACCGAACAGTTGCCGTGCTATTTGGCGTACACCGACCAGGCGGTTCACGATATTCTGCGGACGGGCTTCGACAAATCGCCGATGTACACGGGGCGGATTCAAGGTACGGGACCTCGTTATTGCCCGTCCATTGAAGATAAAATCGTCCGTTTTGCGGACAAGGACCGGCATCAGTTGTTTGTAGAGCCGATGGGCCGGCAGACGCACGAGTACTATTTGAACGGCTTTTCATCTTCCTTGCCGGAAGACGTACAGTGTGCCGCCTTGCACCGTATCAAAGGCTTCGAACGGGCTAAAATATACCGTCCGGGTTACGCGATCGAATACGATTATTTTCCGCCGACCCAACTCAAGGCGACGTTGGAGACGAAAGCCGTGGAGAATCTATACTTCGCGGGCCAGGTCAACGGCACGACCGGTTACGAGGAGGCGGCCGGACAGGGATTGATGGCCGGCATCAACGCCCACCTCAAGTTGCAGGACGCGGAACCCGTCGTACTTGACCGTTCGCAAGCTTATATAGGCGTATTGATAGACGATCTGATCACGAAAGGCGTGGACGAACCTTACCGTATGTTTACTTCGCGGGCCGAATACCGTATTCTGTTGCGGCAGGACAATGCCGACGAACGCTTGACACCCTTGGCTTTCCGTTTGGGGCTAGTTGATGGGAAACGTATGCGGAACTTGGAGCGGAAACAGCATTTCGTGGCGGAAGTCGATACGTTTTTGCGGCAGACGAAGATAGAGCCGGCTGAAGCCAATCCCATGCTGGAAGCCTGCGATACGGCCGTCATCGCGCAGAAAACGACGCTGGAAAGCCTTTTGCAGAGGCCGCAAGTGGATCTCGACCGTTTGGAAGAGGCCACGCCGGCTTTGCGGGCGTTTTTGGAAACTTATCAAAACGAAAACAATTATCGCGCGATGCGGGAGGCGGTGGAGATAGGCATCAAATACGAATCCTATATACGCAAGGAACAGGAGAACGCAGAGCGCATGGGACGTTACGAACTGGTACGCCTGCCGGAAGATATGGATTACCGTGCCATTGGGTCGATTTCTTACGAGGCGCGGGAGAAACTTTCGAAACTCCGGCCGATGACCATCGGTCAGGCGGCCCGTATTCCGGGCGTTTCGCCTTCAGACATTTCAGTATTGCTGATACGTCTGCAGGCCGCTTCCCGCGAGAATGCTTCAAAATAGTGATAACATGGCGAGAACGAAAAAAAACGAGGATAAGACGGATTTGAAACCTAAGCCGGAGGAATCTGCCGGTCATTCGCAGGCGGTTTCGGAAACGCCGATGATGAAGCAGTTCTACGAAATCAAGCGACAGTATCCGGAGGCCTTGTTGCTGTTCAGGGTCGGTGATTTTTACGAGACCTATGGCGAAGATGCCGTTTTCGCATCCAAAGTATTGAATATCATACAAACACGTCGTTCAAACGGGGCAGCTGCCGGTATAGAGATGGCTGGTTTTCCACATCATGCGTTGGACAGTTATCTCTATCGGTTGGTCAAGGCGGGTGGCAAGGTCGCGATTTGCGAACAATTGGAAGATCCGAAACTGACGAAAAAAATCGTCAAACGGGGCGTCACGGAATTGATTACGCCGGGTGTCGCTTTGAGCGACAAGATGTTGGAGGCCGAAAAGAACAATTATTTAGCGGCCGTCTATCTGCACAAGCAGGCCTGCGGGCTCTCGCTTTTGGATATCAGTACCGGCGAATTCTATCTGACCGAGGGATCGTGGGAGCGTATCGTAAAGCTTATCCATACGTTTTCTCCTTCTGAAATACTCGTTTCGTCCCCGCAATACAAGACGTGGCTCGACAAGATGGGAAACACGTTTTTCACAACTAAAATCGACGACTGGGTCTTTACGGACCAATTTGCCGAAGATATCTTGTTGAAACATTTCAATGTTCGGTCCCTCAAAGGTTTCGGTGTTGAAAAAATGCGATTCGGACAGATTTCAGCCGGTGCTTGCCTGCATTATCTGACCGTGACGAAGCATGAAAAATCGGCTCATGTCAGCCGCATACGCCGGCTCTCTGACAATACGTTTTTGGCATTGGACGCTTCTACGATTCGTAATCTCGAACTTTTGTCACCCGCTCAGTTCGGATCGGACGAAAAGTATTCCTTATTCGGTATATTGAACCGTAGTATTACACCAATGGGAGCGCGGCTTCTACGTCGTTATATCAGTATGCCGCTTGTGGAAAAGACGGCGATAGAAAAGCGGTTACGTTTTGTGGAAAAACTGCTGCAAAATCAAGAGACGGCGCGGCAATTGAAAGAGACGTTCGCCAGTATAGGCGATTTGGAACGTCTGATTTCGAAAGTGGCCGCCCTGCGCGCCAATCCGCGTGAACTATGCCAATTGAAGAATTGTCTTTATCGTTTGCAAGATCTGAAAGACAGTCTTTTGGAAGATGCTGAAACACCGGTTTCGGTACGGGAATGGGTTGAAAAAATCGTAGTCTGCGAAGACCTGCGCGCGCATTTGGAAGCGGGCTTGCATGCCGAACCGCCCGTCTCGGTGGCCAAAGGCATGGTGATTGCGGACGGCTTCAGCGCCGAATTGGATGAATTGCGGAAATTGGTTTTTTCGGGTAAAGATTATCTCGTGGAGATACAACAGAAGGAAGCCGAACGAAGCGGTATTCCGAATCTCAAGCTCGGATTCACATCCGTATTCGGTTACTATCTGGAAGTCAGCAAATCGTATAAAGACCGCGTGCCGGAAGACTGGGTACGCAAACAGACGCTGACCGGCGGCGAACGTTATATCACGGCCGAACTCAAGACTTACGAGGAACGTGTGTTGCAGGCTGAGGAGCGAATCGGCAAGGTGGAATCCGCCCTTTATGAGGAACTTTTGCTGTCGGTTCAGCCGCATATCAAGGCCTTGCAGGACGATGCACAGCTCGTGGCCTTTGCCGACGTCCTGTATGCGTTTGCCGATGCCGCAAGGCTCTACGGCTATGTGAAGCCCGAAATCACGGAAGATACGGCTTTGGATATCAAAGGTGGCCGTCACCCTGTCATCGAGCGTTTTTTGCCCGCAGGTGAGGCTTATGTGCCGAACGACCTGCATTTGGATACGGAAAAGATGCAGATCATGATGATTACGGGGCCGAACATGTCGGGTAAATCGGCGGTCTTGCGGCAGACGGCCCTGATCGTCCTTATGGCGCAGATGGGCTGTTTCGTGCCGGCCGAATCGGCCCGTATCGGTTTGGTGGATAAGGTGTTCACGCGTGTGGGGGCGAGCGACAACATCGCTTCGGGCGAGAGTACGTTTATGGTGGAGATGAACGAAACGGCCAATATCCTCAACAACATCACGTCGCGTTCGCTCGTGCTGCTCGACGAGATAGGCCGTGGCACCAGCACTTACGACGGCATATCGATAGCGTGGGCTATCGCCGAGTTCCTGCACCAGGATGGACGCGCCTGTCCCAAGGTGCTGTTCGCGACGCATTACCACGAACTCAACCGTATGGCCGAACAGTTTCCGCGTATCCATAATTTCCATATCAGCATCAAGGAGGTGGGTAAGGAAATGCTGTTTTTGCGCAAACTGGTGCCGGGCGGATCGGAACATAGTTTCGGTATTCATGTCGCGCGCATGGCCGGCATGCCGCCCAAGGTTGTGGATCGGGCCGAAGCGTTGTTGGCCGCGATGGAAAAAACAACGCCTCGAGAATCGATTGTAGCGGACAGACCTGCGGAACCGAATCTTAAAAGCGATTCTCCGCGGCTGAAAACGGCTGGAAATATCGCTGAAATGCCGTCTGAAAATACGAAAAACGGTCTTATGGATAGTTCTGAGGCTATCAAGTCCGGCTATCAGTTGAGTTTTATCCAACTGGAGGATCCGCTCATCGAAAAAATCAAAGACGACATTTTGAACATCGACCTCAACGGTCTGACGCCAATAGAGGCTTTGAATAAATTGAATGAAATCAAACAGTTATTATCAAAAGAATAAAAATATCCCAAAATGTTGCAAAAAAAGAGGCGGAAATTTGGCGGAATTCAAAAAAAGATGTAATTTTGCGACCTCTTAACAGCGCGGAAGTAGCTCAGCTGGTAGAGCGCAACCTTGCCAAGGTTGAGGTCGCGGGTTCGAGCCCCGTTTTCCGCTCCACGAAATCCCGGTGTCCGCATCGGGATTTTTTGTAAGTACCCGCCTTGGTGGTGGAATGGTAGACACGCCGGACTTAAAATCCTGTGGCCGAAAGGCCGTGCGGGTTCAACTCCCGCCCAAGGTACTTGTTTCAAGCATACCGGATATCGTCCGATATTCCGTTTTCAATGGTTTCATCTTATGGCAAATAGAAAATCTCCCAATGTTTCGCGTCGGCACCGTCCGTATAGCGGTGCGTATGGTTCCGGCAGTCCTTACGGTGCGCGTTCCCGTAGGTCGGGTTCGCGTAAGAAAAGTCCGATGCGGCGTGTGCTGGAACCTTTGGCCGTTCTGGCTTGCGTGTTGCTTGTGGTAGGTGGCGGTATCTGGTATTATGTCGCTTATGCGCCCGCCATATCACAGGAAACGGTGCTTTATGTGCCCAGCAAAGCTTCTTACCGTCAAGTGTGCGACAGTCTGCGCAAAGCCGGTTTCGTCAACGATTACCGTTTCGATTTGCTCGCCAAAATACGGAAATATCCGTATTACGTCAAGCCGGGCCGTTATATCCTGACCGAAGGCGCCTCTACGTCCAAAGTCGTCGATAAGCTGCGTTCGGGTGCGCAGGACGAAGTGCATCTGCATTTCGGCCGCGTGCGTTGCCTGGCTGACCTCGCGGCCAAAGTGGGGCGGCAGATAGAGGCTGATTCCGCCGCGCTCATGGCCTTGTTCACGCATCCCGTCCGTTTGGGTTCCTTTATGTTGGACGGCAGGCCCCTGACCTACGAAACGGCCTTGGCTTGCTTTATTCCCAATACTTACTACATCCATTGGAACACGACGCCGGAAAAGTTCTTGAGCCGCATGATTTACGAGCAGGAGAATTTTTGGAATGATGCGCGGCGCGCCAAAGCCGAATCTCTGAAAATGAATCCTTTGGAAGTTATCACGTTGGCTTCGATCGTAGAATTGGAAACCAATAGGCAGGATGAGAAAGCCGACATAGCTTCGGTATATCTGAACCGTCTGCGGCGCGGCATACCGTTGCAGGCCGATCCGACCGTCAAATTCGCCGTCGGTGACCCGACGTTGCGACGCATTCTGAAAGTACATCTTAAGACCGATTCGCCTTACAATACGTATCTGTACCGCGGTTTGCCGCCGGGTCCCGTCTGTACGCCTTCGGCCGCCAGCATAGACGCCGTTTTGGCCGATAAGAAAACGTCTTATCTGTATTTCTGCGCACGGGAGGATTTTTCCGGTTATCATGCGTTCGCTTCCAACCTGAGCGCGCATAACGCCAATGCCCGACGTTACCATCGGGCATTGAACGAACGGAAGATCCGTTGATTATACTGAAAGACGAAACAAAGCGGGAACGTCCGGCATTTACCGGATGAACGTGTCTTCGATCCACGCGTCGGCCGTTCCGTCGGAAATATTGGTTTCCACGCCGTCTATCCATATTTTGGCGGTCGAAATGTCGTTGACCGGTGCGAATCCGGTCACGATGAGATGGCCGTCCAACGCGAAAACATCGCCCGCGCAGCCATTGTTGTAATCGCTTAGCACCGTCTTTTCACCGTTTTTCCAGTAGGCGGCGGCTCTTTCGCCGTAGTTGCCTTCACTGCCGGCGAGATAAATGTCTCCGTTTTCAGCGATAGAAATACCGTAAACCTGCGAATTGACGGCGGTGGGCAGGGTTTTTATTTTGCCGTTTATCCAATAAGCCGGGCAGTATTTGTCCACGTCCAGATAATATCCGGCCACATAGACGTCGCCGTTGTGAACGGTCATACAATTCGGATAAATGCCTTGTCCGGCGTTTTCAAGTTCGACTTTTCGGTTATCCGCTTTATAAAATATATCGAAAAGCACGTATAATTTATTGTTATCGACCAGAATGTCGCTGGCGGTCATGCTTTCTTCTTCCGGAAACTGCATGTGGTTTTCCCAATAACTGGCCGTGTAAACGGAAGTACCCGCCTCATAATCGATAAGACCTTCGTGCGATGTGTAATATACATTGTCTTTCGATTCATCGACAAAAACGCTGAACGCATTGCCCTGGCCTTTTTCATGGGTAATGGTCGGTATGCGGCCTGTGGCGGCGGTATAGTAGAATCCAATGCTGACGGCCATGTCGGTCGAGTAGGCACCCACTAAGTGAACGGTACCGTCTTGGGTCACATAAATGCCATTCAACGCTTGGCCGATTTCCATCGGAACTTTGCGTCCGTTATGCCAATAGGTCGCCACGTTGTTTTCATTGCCGGCGGCATAGACTTGAAGCGCTTTTTGCGTGGCTGAGACCGTCATGCGCGTCTTTTTACCGGTTTTGAAATTGACTGTCGCGGATAAATCGTTAAACGTCACATTGGGATTGGCCGCAAACGTGACGTTATTGTTCTCTTTTTTCACGATCAGCCATTCCGCATCCGATACAATCTCCCAATCGTCTGTACCGGAGGCGATTTGAAATGTGTAGGAAGTGGGATAAGCGGCTTCGAATACGAGTTCCGTCGGTTCTGGAGAAACCGAAAAATCCGCATTTTCGGGTCGATCGCAAGCGATGAATCCTAATGCCGGAAGAACCGGAAATAAAAATGCGGAAACGAGATGTTTTAAATGGAATTTTTTCATATGGCTTAAGTTTTATGGTTTGGATGCAAATGATTTCATACACAAAAGTAAATTCATAAAACGTTTAATCAAAGAACTTTATTTATCAATACAAGCAATTGCCGAATATGAAAAACGACCGGGATGGGGGCGTGACATAGCGTTGTGGAACCTCGCGGCGAAGCGTTGTAACGGAATGGCCGGATTAACGGCCGTTTTGGGCGAGCAGAAGGATTTTTTCCCGGTATTTGGCGGGCGTCATGCCGGTTTTCTGTTGAAACATTTTATAGAACGTCGTCAACGAGCAGAAACCGAGATCGGATGACAAGGCTTTGAGCGGAATATCGTTGTTGGCGTCGGAAAGCGTTTCGAGGGCTTCGCTTATGCGATAGGCGTTGACACAGGCTAAAACAGACATGCCGGTTTTTTCGTTTATCACCTGAGACAGATAGGTGCGGTTCGTGTCCAGCAATTCCGCTATTCTTTCGCGCGTCAGGTTTTTTTCCTTATAGCATTTCCGTTCTTGCATCAATGTCTCGAATTGGGCGAACAATTCGTTGTTTTTACCTTCGGTCAGGGAAGACGTCGCGTATTTGCCGTTTTCAATCGTTTTTTTCCTGTCGATGAGTTCTTTGTATTGTCCGGCCATTTGCAGGTACAAACGGTTTTTATTCCGATACAGCATCAGGATAACACCGGTCCCACCCAAAATCAGGATAAGGCAGAATACGGACAATTGCAGCACTTTGCTTTTGCGGGCGATGGTCAGCTCTTTCTGCCGTATTTCCTTTTCATAGCGTTCGTTTTCGTATTTGCGGTTGAGGTCGCGGATGGCCCTTTCCTGTTCTATGCCGTTTATATCGGTTGATTCGTCATGGAATTTCCGGTAAAAGGCAAGGGCTTCCGCCGTGTCGCCCGTTTTTTCGCAGGCCTCCGCGGCCAGTTCGTAGAAACGGTACGTATAAATCCGGTTATGGCCGGCTTCGGCCAATGCGATGCCTTTTTTCAAATAGGCCAATGCCTCCCGGTATCGGTGTTTCCGGATGAGAAACCGGCCGTAGGAAAGATATACCGACAGCGCCGTCGTGATTTCTTTCTCGTCAAGGTGACGGATGGCCTTTTTATAATAGTTTTCGGCTTCCCGGCATTCGTCTTTATGCGCCAGAATGTCGGCATACAGGCAATAGACGCCCATTTTGTCAAAAAAACGGTCCGCGAAAGAAAGGGTAATGCGGATGTACCGTTCGGCCTGGGGAATGTCGCCTTTGAGGAAATACATCATGGCCGTGACGTAAGATCCCGTGTACAGCATGTACGCGTTGTTTTCGGCTTGTCCATAACGGTAGATTTCCAGTGCGTACTGCAGGCCCGTCGTATCTTCAAGCAGGTTGTAGGTGACCACCCGGTTCGAACCGAGTATGGCGTAATTGAAATAGTCGGCGTTTTTTTCAGCCATTTCCTGTCCCTGAAAGAAGTAGGCGACAGCTTTTTCGTAGTTGCGTTCGACGGTTACATGATAGATACCGAGGCTGTTGCAAAGTACCGAAAACGCTCGGCAGGCGGTCGGATTGCGGTTGGTCGAATCCATTTCCTGCCAAAGCGTCCAGCTTTTGTCCATGTAGTGTTTGGCGGAATCGTAGGCGTCCATCGCCAAAAAGGCTTGGGCGAGAAAAGCGTCCGACAGCATTTTTCGGGCAGGATCCTGTGTCCGGTAGGCGGTTTCCCGGAATTTCCGGGCGCAATCGCGCGCCAGAGTATATCGGCCGGAACGGATATGGAGGTTGTAAAGCGATTGAAACGCCGCCGTGTTGTCCGGTTCCGATGCGAGGATTTTCGTCAATACGGCGGCGCTGTCGTCCGTTTCTTCCGCCTTTGTCACATTAAAACAGCAGATGGAGATGGTCAATAGGAGGAATATGGCGTGAAACGGTTTCATGTCGATTACCGTATCTCCGCGCCGGGAACGGCTTCCGCGCCCGGTTCCACGAACAGCAGCCGGCCGTCGGGGTTTTCGCTCAACAGCAACATACCCTGCGACGGAATGCCTTTGAGGTCTTTGGGCGCGAGGTTCACGAGCACGCAGACTTTCTTGCCCGGCAGATCCGCCGGGTCGTACCATTCGGCGATACCGCTCACAATCGTGCGCGTGTCGATGCCTGTATCTACGGTCAGTTTCAGCAGTTTTTTCGTTTTGGCCACTTTTTCGGCCGTTTTGATGACGCCCACGCGCAAGTCCATGCGCGCGAAGTCGTCGAACGAGACGAGCGGCTTGCTCTCCTTGACGGGCGCGGCCGCGGCGGCTTTGGCCGCGTTGGCGGCTTTGGCGTCGGCGAGTTTCCGCATCTGCGCCTCGATCACGCTGTCTTCTATCTTTTCGAACAGCAGTTCCACCGCGCCCAGCGTATGGCCGGCCGGAATCAGAATTTCTTTTTCGGCCTCTTTCCAGCCCATGGCCGGCATATCGAGCATGCGGCGGAGCTTGGCTGCGCTAAACGGCAGGAAAGGCTCGCAGACGATGGCTAAATGCGCCACGATCTGCAACGAAACGTGCAAGACCGTCGCCACGCGCTGCGGATCGGTCTTCCAAAGTTTCCACGGTTCGGTCTCGGTCAGGTATTTGTTGCCGAGACGCGCAAGGTTCATCATTTCGTTGAGCGCTTCACGGAAACGGTACGCCTCAATGCTCGCGCCGATGCGATCGCCGTAAGCCCGCATCTCGGTCAGCGTTTCGCGGTCGGCTTCGGTCAAGGCGTCGGGCACCGGCGTCTTGCCGTCAAAATATTTTTGAATCAAGACGAGCGTGCGGTTGACGAGGTTGCCGAACACGGCCAGCAATTCGTTGTTGTTGCGCGCCTGATAGTCTTTCCACGTAAAGTCGTTGTCTTTGGTCTCGGGGGCGTTGGCCGTCAATACATAGCGCAAAACGTCCTGTTTGCCGGGCAATTCTTCCAAGTATTCGTGCAACCAGACCGCCCAGTTGCGCGAGGTCGAAATCTTGTCCCCCTCCAGGTTGAGGAATTCGTTGGCCGGTACGTTCTGCGGCAGGATATAACTGCCTTCCGCCTTGAGCATCACGGGAAAAATGATACAGTGGAATACGATATTGTCTTTTCCGATGAAGTGGACGAGTTTGGTTTCCGGATCTTTCCAATAGGTCTCCCAGCGGTCGGGCAAGAGTTCTTTCGTGGCCGAGATATAGCCGATGGGCGCGTCGAACCAGACGTAAAGCACCTTGCCGGCCGCTTCGGATTCCGGCAACGGCAGTTTGACGCCCCAGTCCAGGTCGCGCGTCACGGCGCGGGACTGCAGCCCTTGGTCGATCCACGACTTGCATTGGCCGTAAACGTTCGTCTTCCAATCATCCTTATGGCTTTCCAAAATCCATTCGCGGAGGAAGGGTTCGTATTGACCCAACGGCAGATACCAGTGTTTCGTCTCTTTCTTGACGGGGCGGTTGCCGCTGATGGCCGATTTGGGGTCTATGAGTTCGTCGGGACTGAGCGTGCTGCCGCATTTCTCGCATTGGTCGCCGTAGGCCTTTTCGTTACCGCAATGCGGGCAGGTGCCCGTGATGTAGCGGTCGGCCAGAAACTGACGGTTTTCTTCGTCGTAATATTGCAGGGAGGTCTTTTCTTCGAAACAGCCTTTGTCGTAGAGCGTCTTGAAGAAGTCGGAAGCCGTCTTGGCATGCAAGGCGGAAGACGTACGCGAATAGATGTCGAACGAAATTCCCAGGTCTTCGAAACTCTTTTTGATGATGCCGTGGTAGTGATCGACCACCTGTTGGGGCGTCATGTTTTTGGCTTTGGCCTGTAACGTAATCGGCACGCCATGCTCGTCGGATCCCCCGATAAGGATTACGTCTTTTCCGCAACTGCGCAGATAGCGTGCATAAATGTCGGCCGGTACGTAAACGCCTGCTAAATGGCCGATATGTACGGGGCCGTTGGCATAAGGCAAAGCCGTCGTAATCGTATAGCGTTTTACGTTTCCATCTACGTTGTTTCCGTTTTGAGCCGTCGATTGTTCCGAAGCATCCGCAAAGGCTCGTTCCGTTGCCGAATTATTAACGTCCTGTTGTTGAGAATTCATAAAAAACGATGATTTTATAGTGCTTTTTTACAATATTTTTGCAAATTGGCTACAAATTAACTGCAAAAATACATAAAATTGCATTATGAAAAACGCGAAAAAAAGCGGAATGTGGGCTTCGGTGTTGTTGCCTACCATTGTCGGCATCGGTTTCATGACGCCTATTCCGTGGCAGGAGAACGCTATGGCCGCCCCGGAAGCGGAGACGGTGGCCACCTTGCCCGAACGGCCGGATAGTTTTGAGCCGGTCTTGCTTTCCCGCCACGACAGCATGCAGTATTTCAAACTTGACTCGGTGCTGACGGCGGCTTTTACGCGCGGCCGTTTCAACGGACATGTGCTTTACGCTCAGGAGGGGCATATCATCTACAACCGCTCTTTCGGCTACAAGAATTTCCGGACCAAAGACAGCCTGAGCCGCGAAGACCGTTTCCAACTGGCCTCGACTTCCAAGCCGTTTGCGGCCGTGGCCGTGCTCAAATTGCGGCAGGAGGGTAAAATCGACATCGAATTGCCGGTAAAGCATTATCTACCCGATTTTCCCCACGACAGCGTGACGGTACGCCATCTCTTGCAACACCGTAGCGGTCTGCCCAACTACATCTATGTGGCCGACGAACACTGGGATTTCCGCAAGCCGCTGACGAACAAGGATATTACGCCGCTTTTGAAACGCTACCGGCCGCGGCTGGAGTTCAAGCCCGGTTCCCGTTTCCGCTATTGTAATACGAATTACGCCTATCTGGCCTCCATCATCGAGGCCGTGACCGATACGAATTTCGCTTCGGTTCTCAATAGCTATATCTTTGAACCGCTGGGTATGACGCATACGTTCGTGTACGATTACAAGAACCGTCAGCAGACCAATCTGGTCAAGGGCTATTCGTATTCGCGCCGCCGTGGTTTTTACGAACGGCAACCCGATTATCTGGACGGTGTGGTAGGCGACAAGGGCATCTTCTCGACGGCCGAGGACCTGTTCCTGTTCGACCGCGCGCTGTATTGCGAGGCCTTCCTGAACGAAGACAACCTGACGCTGGCTTTTACACCGGCCAAACCTTTCGACGAGAAGCATCAGCAGGATTACGGCTTGGGTTTCCGTGTCAAGCAGGAGTGCAACGGCCAGCAAATCGCCTATCACCACGGTTGGTGGAAAGGCTTCCGCACGTATTTCATACACGATTACGCCAACCAGCGGACGCTGATATGGCTGAACAACCGAAGCGACGTGACGATAGCGCCTTATATCGACTTTATCATGGACTTCGCTTCCATCCGTCCCGAACAGACGGAGGTATCCGATATTCAACCTTTGCCGGCGCAACCTTTGTCGATACAGCCTTTGGCCACCGATATCAAGCGGGCGGAATCGGGTTTGCCCGATGTGCCGTGGCGCAACAGGCGTGAAAGCGAACATTACGGTGACCGTATATAATGGGCGATATGAGTGGAGATAAAGACAAACGGACGGACGGCAAACGGAAGACCGTAGGCGGAGTGCATACACGTCGGAGCCTGGAGGCGAACCGGGACGGTCAGGCGGGCCGGTTTACGAAAGACCGTCTTCGGGCCGGTGGGGCGCGTCCGAAACAACGGCCGGAGGATTGCAGGGAAGAGGCGCGCAGGTCGCGTCTGTGGGGGTTTTTGCTCATAGGCACGGGCAGTTTGAGTTTGGTATTGACGTTGATGTTTTCGGGAATACCCGCGCTTTCGGCCGTGCCGGAGAAAATTTCGCGCATGTGGACGCATATGACGTCTCGTTTCAAGGTATGGATTTACGGACCCGGAAAAGAGCCTTCGCCTTGGGATTTCAGTGATGTCAAGCCATTGGAGGAGCTTAAGGCCGTGCCTTCCGCACACGGTTGGTCGGCTTTGGACAGTTTTTACGCGTCGCATCCGGTTGTGGAGGGTGAGGAGGAATATTATCTGGATCCGGCTTTATGGCGTGAACCCATCCGCAAGGCCGGAAGCGTTTCAGCCGCTGGTCTTTCGGGTTCGGCGGTCGGTGGCGCCGATACGTCGGCCGCGCCGATGTCGTCGCGTCGCATGGGCTTATGGACCGGGCCGGCCGACGGTACGCTTGTGGATACGTCCATACGGCCGGCGCAGGAGCAGCTAAGGCGGCAAGGCGCGATGCCGTTGCAGACCGTGGCGCCGGACAGCATTCCGGCCGACAGTGTGGCGGGAATGGTTTGGCCGGCGGGAACCGGCACTTCGGCGGCATCGGCCGGTGCGGCTCCGCATACGGCGTCAATGTCGGTGGCCGCGGGGGCGGCAGGCATGGACGTTGCGGCCGGTTCGGGCGAATCGGCTCCGGTTTCGGACAGGGAGGGCGTAAACGGCGCGGCCGGACAGGCTGCGGCCGACGCGCCCACTTCCCAAAAGCCGTTGCATGTGGAGTTTTGGGAATCTCCGGTACATTATAAGGGCTATCAACTTAACGGCAATAATTTGATACTCTACGGTATCAATGATGCCGATTCCTTGCGTTTCGAAAATCATCCCGATGGGGTTTGGATGTATCACAAAGAAGCGGTTTACCGTTTGACGTCCTCTTCCGAAATGCAGCGTTTCGAATTGATTTCGGGCAAGAGTTCGCTTGAAGAGCCGGAAGGCGCGTCGGAAGCCGAAGCGGCGGACGGTGCAAAATAACCTATGGTCATGGCGGATAAAATACACTTTTACAAATATCAGGGTGCGGGCAACGACTTCATATTGTTGGACAACCGCAAGGACGAATACGCTTCCTTGAGTACGGCGCAGATTGCGTTGCTGTGCGACCGGCGTTTCGGCATAGGGGCCGACGGCCTGATGACGTTACAGCTCGATTCGGAACACGGCCTGCGTATGCGCTACTACAATGCCGACGGCCGCGAGGGCAGCATGTGCGGCAACGGCGGCCGTTGTTTTACGGCTTTTGCGGCTCAGTTGGGACTGATGGAAAAGACGCTGGAATTTGTGGCCGTGGACGGTCTGCACCGTGCGGAAATCCTCAATGGCCTCAACGATCAGTATCTGGTTAAATTGCAGATGACGGGCGTGGGTTGTTACCGGCAGACGGTCAAAAGCGGAGCCGGTGCCAAAACGGATGAACCGTCCAAAGCGGGTTCGCGCAGTATGACGGCCACGCGCAAAGGTGCTTTGCAACGGAATGTCTTTCTGTTGGATACGGGTTCGCCTCACTACGTCCGTTTTGTCAGCGACGTGGAGCGTATAGATGTCAATAAAATGGGATCCAAGATACGTTTTTCAAACGAATTTCCGGAAGGCGTCAATGTGGATTTCGTGCAGGTTAAATCGGATAATCTCGTTGTAAGGACTTATGAACGCGGTGTGGAAAACGAGACTTTTTCGTGTGGAACCGGCGTGACGGCTTCGGCCATTGCCTACGTTTTGATGACCAATCCAAAGGAGGGTCCGCATACGGTGCAGGTCTTGACGCGCGGGGGACATTTGAAAGTTCAGTTCGAAATACGTAGTGGCAATGCACGTTTGAAAGTAGCTAAGACCGATGTGCCGACCACTTCCGATGAACTTATTCTGCATACGATGCCTAAAATTACAGACGTGTTTTTGGAAGGCTTGGCGCAGTTTGTTTTTGAAGGAAATATAGTACTTAACCTAAGATGATATTTTGAGATGGAAAGAAGAGTAAGGGTACGTTTCGCCCCTAGTCCGACCGGTCCCCTGCATATAGGCGGGGTACGTACGGCTTTGTTCAATTACTTGTTTGCCAAACAGCATGACGGCGATTTCCTGTTGCGTATCGAAGACACCGACTCCAACCGCTTTGTGCCGGGGGCGGAGGCTTATATCATAGAGACGTTCAAATGGCTCGGCCTGCCGTTCGACGAGGGGGTGGGCATAGGCGGCGACAAAGGACCTTACCGGCAGTCGGAACGCCGCGACATCTATCGCGTCCATGTACAGCGGTTGTTGGATGAGGGCAAGGCCTATTACGCTTTCGACACGCCCGAAGAACTGGAGGCCATGCGCAAGCGTCTGGAGGCCGCCAAAGCCGCGTCGCAGCAGTATGACGCCACGACGCGCATGACGATGAAAAACTCGCTCAGCCTGCCCGCCGATGAGGTCAAAGCCTTGCTGGCGGCCGGTACGCCGTACGTCGTGCGTGTCAAAGTGGAGCCGGGTCAGGAAATCGTCGTGCACGACATGATTCGCGGCGATGTGCACGTGCAGTCGGATATTTTGGACGACAAGGTGCTGTACAAGAGCGCCGACGATTTGCCGACCTATCACCTGGCCAATATTGTCGATGATTATCTCATGGAGATTTCGCACGTGATCCGCGGCGAGGAATGGTTGCCCTCCGCGCCTTTGCACGTGTTGCTGTACCGCTATCTGGGCTGGGCCGACCGCATGCCGGCCTTCGCGCATCTGCCGCTGTTGCTCAAACCCGACGGCAACGGCAAACTCAGCAAGCGCGACGGCGACCGTCTGGGATTCCCCGTGTTTCCGCTGGCGTGGACGGATCCGCAGACCGGTGCCGTGAGCAGCGGCTACCGAGAGAGCGGTTATTATCCGGAGGCTGTTGTCAATATGCTGGCGTTTTTGGGGTGGAATCCCGGTACGGAACAGGAAATCTTTACATTGGAAGAATTGGTCAAGGCGTTTGACTTGGAGAAAGTGAGCAAATCGGGCGCGAAATTCAACTTGGACAAGGCGCATTGGTATAACCGGCATTATCTGCAGCGGCATGCGGCGGCCGACCTGTTGCCGGCTCTGGAAGCGCAGTTGTCGGAGAAAACCTTGGATGCGGCCGCGCAGGCTTTGGCGCGGGATGAAAAGGCCTGTATCCGTATGATCGAGTTGGTCAAAGACCGTCTGACGTTCCCCGGCGACCTTTACGGGCAGCTGTTCTTTTTCTTTGAAGCCCCGGCCGCTTATGACGAAAAAGTGGTCAAGAAGCGTTGGCAACCTGAAATGCCGGCCATGATACAGGCGTGGTGGCAGGCCGCCGAGGCCACGGATTTCTCCGTGCCGGCCTTGGAAGCGCTGACCGAACGTATGATAGGCGAGCAGGGCTGGAATACGGGCAAATTCTACAACAGCCTGCGTGTGGCTTTGGTGGGTACCTCGATGGGGCCGCACCTGTTCGACATCATGGCTTTGCTCGGCCGCGCCGAGAGCGGCCGTCGGCTGGCCGTGGCCTGTGAAAAGATAGGACAGGGCCTGACGGCCTGAAATCAAGCGAGGGTTATGGCGGAAGAGCGAACATTGTTTGATGGGGCAGGCGAAAATTCGGCCGATACGCGCCGTGTCTTCAGCCTCATAGACGTCTGCAACAGCCTCCGCAAGACGATAACCGCCCGCTACGGTTCGGCCTTTTGGTTGCGCGCGGAAATGCACAAACTCAACTACTATCCGCCCTCCGGCCATTGTTTCCCCGAACTCTGCCAAAAGGCCGAAGAACGCATCGTGGCCGAAATGCGGGCCACGCTTTGGAGCGCGGATTACCGCCGTATCTCGGCCCAATTCGAACAGACGACGGGCGAGCCGTTGCGGGAAGGCACCGAACTGCTGATGCAGGTCATGATTCAGTATGAACCCAAATACGGGCTGAGCCTGCATATTTTAGACATCGACCCCGTTTTTACGTTAGGGAATCTGCAACGGCAACGCATGGCCTGCGTGGCCCGTCTGAAAAAAGAAAACCTGTGGACGGCGCAACAGGCTTTGCCATTTCCGCTCTTGCCCAAGCGCGTGGCCGTCATTTCGGCCGTCTCGAGCAAGGGGTATTCCGACTTCATGCGGGTGTTGGAGAGCCGCTCCGGCCGCTACGTTTTTCAGACGGATTTGTTTACCGCATTATTGCAAGGCGATGCGGCTGAATCGTCTATTTTAAAGGCTTTGCAGCATATTGAGCACCATAAAGACCGCTACGATGTCGTGGCCGTTATCCGCGGCGGGGGCGGCGAGGTCGGGCTGAGCGGTTTCGACCGCTACGAACTGGCGGCCGCCGTGGCGCGTTTTCCGTTGCCCGTCCTGACCGGCATCGGCCATTCCACCAATTTGACCGTGACGGAAGAAGTGGCCTATTACAACGGCATTACCCCCACGCAGGTCGGGGAATTCCTTGTGGAATCTTTTGCGGCCTACGAGCGGGCTTTGACGGACATGACGCAGAATATCGTCTATTCGGCCGACAACATCCTGCGCCGGCACCGGCATTTCCTGGAACGCGTCGGCGAAGCGGGTCGTCTTGCCCTCCGGCTATGCCGTAGTGAAAGCCGGCGGCTCGAAACGATTGAAAAGGCCTTGCCGGTGCTCTCAGACCGCCGTATCCGCTGGGAACGGCGGCAACTCGCGCAATGGGAGAAGTGGTTGCGGGCCGTCAGCCCCGAAAAGGTTTTGCAGCGCGGTTTCGCATACGTCTATAGCGGCGACCGCATCGTTAAGGATGCTTCGGCTCTGAGCCCCGGCGTCCCGGTTCGCATTTGTTTCCGTCAGGGCGAAGCCGAAGCCACGGTAAAGGAGGTTCATTTCAAATCTCCATCCTCTCAAATCAAGATAGATAAAACACGAAATTGATAGCGTTATGGCTGTAAAGAAATCCACCGCGAAGTCTGAAACCGCTGGGACAAAATCCGCTTCTGTTGGCAAGTCTGAAATGTCTTATACAAAGGCTTTCAGTGAATTGCAGAAGATAGTAGAAGAACTTGAAAACGAAGAGGTGGAGATAGACGCGCTCGTTTCCCGTCTTCAACGCGCCGGGGTCTTGTTGAAGATCTGCAAATCCCGCCTGAGCGCGACCGAAGCCGAAACCGAAAAACTTCTGGCTGAAATCGCGGAATAGCGTGCCTTTTCAACGCACGTTTTCATACATATTTTTACGATAAGACCATAGTTTGCGGCTTTACGATTTTCTCATGCAGTTGTAGTTGTGTTGTTTAGGAGATGTGAAATGCGTACCTTTGCTGTTTTCGTAAAATCGCACCAAGTGGATTAGATGAAAGTTAGATGTGTTGGAAACGGGAGGCGGCCGTTAGATTTTGCAACCCGGTTGCAGGTCATTTAAACTACATTTGCGCATTGTTCCGATTGGGGACTTGTGTCTGGTGGATTGAAAGCGGAAAGCCGTGAATCGTAGGATGTTCCGGCCGGCATTTTGGAAAAGAATTAAGGAAAAACCATGAAGATATTAGTCAGAACACTCGTGTATGCCGGTTTGGTTTGCGCCGGTACGGCCTGTAAACCGGCTTCGTCCGGAAAATCGGCCGAAAAGGGTTACGAAGCTCATGTACACAGTCATGAAGGTCACAACCACAACCATGACCATGAATGCAACGGGGAGCACGATCACGGTCATACGGGGCATAACCACGACGCGCATGATCATGCGGGTCACGACCACGGATCGGTCGTCCGTGTGGCCGAGGGCAATACGATTGCCTTCCCGACGGCTTTGCAAAAGAAAGTGCCGTTCAGCATAGAGACCGTGCATGACGAAACGTTCGGTCCGGTCATCAAGACGGTGGCCTACGTGGAACCTTCGCCCAACGATGAGGTCAAGGTCATCGCCAAGGCCGACGGCGTGGTCATCTATCCGGCCAAGCCTTTCATCGACGGCAGCGAAGTCAGGGCCGGCCAGCAGGTGTTGAGCATAGGCGACGGCGGGCTGGCCGACAACAACATGCAGATCCGTTTCAACGAGGCTTATAACCGTTATCGGTTGGCCAAGGCCGAATACGACCGCAAGGAGCCATTGCGTGAAGACAAGATCGTATCCGAAAAAGAGTGGATGCGGGTCAGCACAGAATACAGTAACGCCAAGGCCGAATACGATTACCTGCGCGATAACTTTTCAAAGAAAGAACAGATTGTCAAAGCGCCTATGAGCGGTTTCGTCCGCGAACTTTCGGTACGTAATGGCGAATATGTCAAGGCCGGTCAGACCTTGATGGTCATTTCGCAAAACCGTAGGAGTTTCCTGCGGGCGGAAGTGTCGCCGCGCCGTTATGCCGACCTTAAAAACATCGAGACGGCCGTCTTTCGCGAGAAGAACGGCGCCAAGGTCTATACGTTGGATGAACTCAACGGACATCTGGTTTCGTTCGGCCGCAGCGCAACGCTCGAAAGCCCGCTCCTGCCGGTCGTTTTTGAGATTGACGCCGTGGAGGCTTGGATTCCGGGTTCGTTCGTCGATGTGTGGATTCGCGCAGTGGGCGACCGCGAAGTCTTGACGGTAAGCAATACCGCCATTGTGGAGGAAATGGGCAGTTATTTCGTCTTTGTCCGCCTGACCGACGAATTGTTTGAGAAACGTCAGATAGAGAAAGGCCATACCGACGGCATGCGTACCGAAGTCAAGTCGGGCTTGCAGGCCGGCGAACGGATCGTGGGTCTGGGCGCGATTTCGGTCAAACTGGCGCAGAGTTCGGGGGCGTTGGATCCGCATGCGGGCCACGCGCACTAAGCCCGCGCGTCCTAAATCAGAAAGGAGAGAAGCATGTTAGATAAAATCATTCGCTTTTCCTTAACCCACGGGTTATGGATTGTGGTCGGGTCGCTCCTTATTATTGCCGGCGGGCTGTACACGACCGAACAGATGGACATAGACGTTTTCCCCGACTTGACGGCGCCCACGGTCGTGGTCATGACCGACGCCGAGAACATGGCGGCCGAAGAAGTGGAGCGTCTCGTGACGTTTCCGATAGAAACGGCCGTGAACGGGGCCACGGACGTGCGGCGCGTGCGTTCTTCGTCCATGCCGGGCTATTCGTTCGTCTGGGTGGAATTCGATTGGGGTACGGATATTTTCAAGGCACGTCAGATCGTGAGCGAAAAAATGGTGACGCTCTCCGAAAGTCTGCCGCCCGACGTGACGCCCGTACTGGCGCCGCAGTCAAGCGTCATGGGCGAAATCATGTTTATCGGCCTGCAGGCTTCCACGACTTCGATGATGGATTTGCGGACGCTGGCCGAATGGGTCATCAAGCCGGCCATTTTGGCCACAGGCGGCGTTTCGCAGGTCACGATTATAGGCGGCGACTATAAACAGTACCAGGTTTTGGCGGATCCCGTACGCATGAATGCCTACGATGTGACGCTCTCCGATATAGAAGACGTTTTGCGCGCCTTGGGCGAAAACGCTTCGGGCGGCGTGGTTCGTCAGTATGGAAACGAGTACGCTTTACGCGGCATGTCGCGTACGACCGACCTGACGGAAATGGAAGAGACGCTTATCAAGGTTTACGATGGGAAACCCGTATTCCTCGGCGATGTGGCTACGGTACGCATCGGCAGTGCCGTCAAGATGGGTTACGCTTCCCAGAATGGACAGCCGGCCGTCCTGCTCTCCGTTTCCAAACAGCCTAACATCAATACGTTGGAGGTAACGCGCAATATCGAGAAACGCATGGAGGAGATTCAATCCTCCCTGCCGGAAGACGTCATTCTGGATACCGAAATCTTCAAACAGGCCGACTTTATCGAGGCTTCGGTCAATAATGTCGGTCGCGCGCTGCTGGAAGGCGCCGTCTTCGTCATAGTCATCCTGTTTCTGTTTCTCGGTAGTTTCCGTACGACGCTCATCTCGGTGTTGGCCATTCCGCTTTCGTTGCTCGGTACGATGATCGTGCTCTATCTGTTGGGCATGAACGTCAATACGATGACGCTGGGCGGCATGTGCATCGCGATAGGTTCGCTCATAGACGACGCCATTATCGATGTGGAGAACGTCTATAAGCGGTTGCGCGAGAACCATTTGTTGCCGAAAGGCAAAAGGCGTCCGATTACGGAAGTGGTTTTCAGTGCTTCCACCGAAATCCGCGCCTCCATTCTCAACGCCACGTTCATCATTATCGTCGCGTTCATCCCGTTGTTTTTCCTTTCCGGTATGGAAGGCCGTATGCTCAAACCGTTGGGCGTAGCCTATATCGTATCGTTGCTGATGTCGTTGCTCGTCGCTATGACGGTTACGCCTCTGCTCTGTCGCTCTATGCTCGGAACCGAGAAATATCTTACCAAACAGGAGAAAGAACGCCGTTTCACGCGTTGGCTCCGCAACGGTTATTCGCGTTCGCTCCTGTGGGCGCTCGACCATAAGAAAACCGTAGTCGGTACCGCAGTCGTATTGCTGTTGGGCGCGGGTTATGCCTATACGACGCTTGGACATGGCTTTCTTCCCGATTTCAACGAAGGTTCGCTTACGATTTCGGTCGTGACGCAGCCGGGTATTTCTTTAGACGAGAACCATCAGGTCGGCAATCTGGTCGAAGCCCAGTTGCTGCAGATTCCCGAAGTGCGCGGTACGGCGCGGCGAACCGGCCGTGGCGAGTTGGACGAACACTCCCAAGCCATCAACAGTGCGGAAATCGAAGTCCAGTTCAAGTTGCTGAACCGCTCGCGCGAGGCTTTTATGGAAGACGTCCGCGCGCATTTGGCGGGCATTCCGGGCATAGCCTCCACCGTGGGGCAACCATTGGGACACCGTATCGACCACATGCTTTCCGGTACGCGCGCCAACATCGCCATCAAGTTGTTCGGCACCGATTTGAGCCGTCTGTTCCAGATTGCGAATCAGATTAAGTCGGATATAGCCGATATAGAGGGACTTGTGGATGTGAGCGTCGAACAGCAGACGCTGACGCCCGAATGGCATATCCGTCCCGACCGTGCCGCTTTGGCGCGTTACGGCATATCGTTGTCGGAATTCAACGATTTCGTGCGGACGGCTTTTGCCGGCAATGTCGTGGCGCAGGTTTACGAAGGGCAGTGCAGTTTCGACCTTATGGTGCGGCTTATGCCCGATTATACGAATACGATAGAGGGCATCCGTTCGGCCTTGATTGCCACCAAATCCGGCAAGAAGGTCACGCTGGAGGAAGTGGCCGAAATCGTTTCGGTGGGCGGTGCCAATTCGATCAGTCGCGAGAACGTGGAGCGTAAAATCGTAGTTTCCGCCAATGTGGCCGGCCGTGATTTACAAGGGGCGGTCGATGAAATCGAAAAAACCATTCAGGAAAAAATCGTATTGCCGGAAGGCTATCATGTTGTCTATGGCGGCCAGTTCGAAAGCGCCCGGTCGGCTTCGCGTACGTTGCTTTTGGCTTCTTTGGCCGCTTTGCTTGTCGTGTTCATGTTGCTCTACGTCGAATTTAAGGAAGTTCCGCTTTCGGCCATGGTATTGTTGAACCTGCCTTTGGCCTTGATAGGCGGCATCGCGGCCGTTTATCTGACTTCGGGCATCGTGAGCATTCCGTCCATCATCGGTTTCATCACGCTCTTCGGCATCGCCACGCGTAACGGCATCCTGCTTATTTCGCGTTACCGCCACTTGCAGAGCGACGGTCTCTCGTTGCGTGACTTGATTGTCAAAGGTTCGGAAGACCGTCTGAACCCGATTCTCATGACGGCCCTGACGTCGGCTTTGGCCTTGGTGCCGCTCGTGTTGAACGGCGACCAGTCGGGCAACGAAATCCAGAGCCCGATGGCGGTCGTGGTGTTGGGCGGTCTGCTGACTTCCACCTTGTTGAACATTTACGTCATTCCGGTCGTTTACGAGTGGTTCCGCAAGCGGCAGAAATCCGCCCAGACGATCAGCGGCGGTTTCAAGGATGCGCTGGCAACGGGGGCGGCCGGCCTGTTGTTGCTGGCGTTGCCGGCCGTGTCGGCGCCCGCGCGGGCCCAGTCGGCCAAGTCCGTCAATCCGGCGGTCTCTTCCGTGCCGGTCAGCGGGCTTTCCGATGTTTCGGTATCGCAGAACAAGAAAAGGGATACGGCGCTTATGTATTTGCAGGGCAATCCCGCGGATGAGGTCAAGCCTTATGCCGACAGTAAGGAGCTTTTAGCCGATTTGGAACATGCCAGTCCGGTCCTCCAGGCACTTAAAAGCGCGGCCGACGCTGAAAAATTCAGTTATAAGACCGGTCTCGTGCCCGAGGATCCGGAAGTGGGATTCTCCTACAAATGGGGTACGCCAAAGGGGGTAGGCAATGAAGTGGAGTTCGAAGTGACGCAGTCGTTCGAATTTCCGACCGTCTATGCCTCCGCCAAAAAGTTGTCGGACCTGAACGTGCGCAACGCCGAATTACGTTACGAACGGGCCCGTATGGAATGGTATGTGGAAGTACGGCAACTCTGTGTGCGTGTCATTTATTACAATGCGGTGGAAAGGCTTTGGCGCCGCCGTATGGAGCAGGCCGACACGCTGTTGCTCAGTTATCAGAAATCGTTCCGTCTCGGCGAGACGAACAGTTTGGATATGAACAAGGCGCGCATGAATTGGGTCAAACTCCGCAACGAATATCAAAATCTGCTCATCGACCGCGAAAGCCTTGAAATGGAATTGAGCCGTCTGATGGGCGGTGTGCCCGTGCGGCTGTTGCAGGCCGATTTCGATCCGATGACGTGGCCGGCCGATTTCGACAAGTGGTATGACGAAATGAGCATCTGGCATCCCGCGCTCATGCTTTCGGAAGGCGAGGTCGATGCCGCCAAGAAAAGCGTGAGCCTCAATACCGCGCATGCGTTTCCCTCATTCAAAGTAGGTTATAAGGGCGACAATGTTTTTGGTGACGAAAGCCTGCACGGCCTTGTAGTGGGCATGCGCGTGCCGCTTTGGGCGAACAAGAATAAACTGAAACAGGCCAAGTTGGCCAACCTGTCGGCTGAAATGTCGTTGAAAGACGTGCGGCTGGCCACACGCGCCAAATATACGACGCTTTACGCCAAGGCCGTGCAGTTGCAGAAAACGGTGGAAGAATACCGCAAAACGATTGCGGAGGCCGGCAATACGACGCTGTTGGGCAAGGCTTTGCGTGCCGGTGAAATGTCGTTGTTGGAATACCTCGTCGAGCAGGATTATCTGTTCGAACTCTATGCGGTCTATTGGGAAGCCTACCGTGACCTGGCGTTGATTTACGCCGAATGGGAGGCCTTGGAAGCGCAGAAATAGCGTTGTGAGCCGCCTTTCACGGGCGTCCGCCGCATTTTACAACGTCCGCCGCATGCGGGCCACCGGAATATCGAGTTGCTGACGGTATTTGGCGATTGTGCGGCGGGCGACGCTCAGCCCCTGTTTCTTCAGTTCCTCCACCAAGATGTCGTCCGAGAGCGGTGCCGTCTTGTCCTCATGGTCTATCAGCGTTTTGAGCGCTTCCTTGATGCGGGCCGTCGATATTTCCGTGCCCTCTTCGTTCTGGATGCCTTGCGAGAAGAGCGTTTTCAACGCGATGATGCCGAAAGGCGTCTGTATGTATTTCTGTGCCGTCACGCGGGAGACGGTCGAGATATCGTAGCCCGTCAGTGCCGCTATGTCTTTGAGCCGCATGGGTTTTAACCGGTGCGGGTCGCCGCTCATAAAGTATTCTTTTTGAAAATTCACGAGGCAGTTTCCGATGCTCAGCAGCGTCTGTTGCCGTTGGCGCACCATGTCGATGAACCAGCGCGCCGCGTCGATTTTCTCCTTGACGAACTGGGCCGCCTCGGCCTTGGCGCGGTTCTGTTTGTCGTCTTTGTAGGTCTGGAGCATCTGGTTATAGGCGCCGCTCACTTTCAGCACGGGTTCGTTTTTATGGTGCAGCGTCAGCACCAAGGCTTCGTCGTCGTAAAAAAGATAGAAATCGGGTACGATGCCGGGGTTTTGCCGCGTGTTGTCTTGGCCGCTCCAAGCCGCGCCGGGCTTGGGGTTCAGGCCGGAGAGCAGTTGCAGCACTTCCTGCAATTTGTCTTCGTCTATGTGCAGTTTTTCGGCCAGGTGTTCGTAACGGCGTTTGAGGAAATCGTCGAAATAGCGTTCCGTGACGCGCACCGCCAACGCCAGCAGGGCGGCTTGCGCCGATTGGGTATCCTCCGCTTTGGTTTCGTCCGCCTCGTTTTCGCGTTTTTTCTGCTTTAGTTGGATTCTAAGGCATTCTTGCAGGTCCTGCGCCCCTACGCCCGGCGGGTCGAGTGATTGGACGTCTGAGAGCACCTTTTCGACTTCGGCTTTGGTCGTATCTAAGCCGCCGTAAAAGGCTAAGTCGTTGGCGATGGCCTCGGGCGTGCGTTGCAGGTAGCCGTTTTCGTCTATGTTGCCGATGATGACTTCGCCTATTTTTTTTTCGGCGGCCGAGAGCGGCAGGAAGCCTAATTGCGAGAGCAGGTATTCCTGGAAACTTTCGGCCGAGGCCAAGGGGGCTTCGTAGCGGTCTTCTTCGGACGGGTAGTTGTTGTCGCGGCTTTTGTAGGCGTAATCCTCCCGGTCTTCATCGTTGAGGTAATCGTCTATGTTCCACTCCGTCTTTTCGTCCGTGGCGGCCGGAAGCCCGTCTTCCGTCCAGTCTTCCGACGTCTTCTCCAGGTCTTCGGGATGTTCTTCGGCTGGAGCGGCGTCGGTTTCGTCGGTCGAAATCTCTTCCAAAGCCGGATTGTTCTCTAGTTCGTCTTTAATCCGTTGTTCCATCGCCACCGTGGGCAATTGCAACAGCTGCATAAATTGGATTTGCTGCGGCGAGAGTTTGAGCAACAGCCGCTGATCGAGATTTTGACGGAAATCCGTTTTGTAATCGGCCATAATTGGTGGTATTTGGCAAAGCCCGTACGGGGCGTTTTTTCGGATGACCCGGCCTCTGACGGGCGGGTTGCCGAAAAGCGGGGCTAAGATACGAAAAATTCGGCTATAGCGTCAATGGCGTCAATGGCGTCGTCCGGTGCGGCGGTCTTGTGGCGGCCGGTTCGGTTCTTTGCGGTTCTGCCGGCGGTCGTCGCGTCGGTTTTGTCCGTCGCGTTCCGGGCGGTAGTTGTTGCCGCGCGGCCCGTGGTCGCCGGCCGGCCGGCGGCTTTCCTCGAAGAAACAGCGGTTTTGTTCGTCGCGGCGGCGGTCGTCGCGCTCCACAAAGACGGGCTGGAGCGTATGCGGGTCGAGGCCGGTGTAGAACATTTCGGTGGCCAGTGTCATGGGGGTAGGTGTAAAGAGCTGAACCTGTTCGAGATGATATCCCATCGCATGCGTCTTTTCCGAAAGCGCCTGCATGTCCTGGAGGCGGCAGTTCGGGTGGGCCGAGATAAAATACGGAATGAGTTGTTGCCGTAGGCCTTCGCGGCGGCATACCTCGTCGAAGAAGCGTTTGAACCGTACAAATTGTTCGAACGGCATCTTGCGCATCGTGCGCAGCACGTTTTCTTCGGTATGTTCCGGTGCCACTTTGAGCCTGCCTGAAACGCCCTTGCGTATAATCGTTTCCGCATAATCTCTTGCACCGCATACATTTGTATCTAAGAATGGAACGATTAAATCGTAGCGGATACCGCTGCCGATAAAGCACTTTTTTATCTTCGGGTGACCCGACACTTTTTCAAACAGGGCGGTCAGCGGCTTTAGGTCGTGCCGCAAGTTTTTGCAGACCGAAGGCACGATGCAGGAAGGGCGGCTGCAACGGCGGCAGAGCGTCAAGTCTCGGCCCCTCATGTCGTACATATTGGCCGAAGGGCCGCCCAAGTCGCTCAGATAGCCTTTGAAGTCGGGCATGTTCACGACCTGTTCGACCTCTCTGAGAATGGAGGCTTCGCTGCGGCTCTGTACCTGCTTGCCTTGATGCGCCGAAATCGTGCAGAACGCGCAACCGCCGAAGCAGCCGCGGTGGATATTGACCGAATGCCGTATCATCGTGTAGGCCGGAATATCGCCGCGGGACTTGTATTTTGGATGCGGAAGCCGCGTGTAGGGCAGGTCGAAAGCGTAGTCGATGGGATGAACGGCTTGCGCATCGGTTTTGGCAGTTTCGGATACGTTCTTCGTTTTGGTTTTTGAGGCGGAATATTGTTGGCTATCGAACGTTTCCGTAGCATTTGCAGCTACGTTTCCACTTACGTTAAAATCATAAATCGGATAGGGCGGGTTAATGACGACGGTGCGGTGGCCTACGCCTTGCAGGATGACTTCGCAGTCCATGCGGTTGGAGGCGGTCTCCACGAGCGCGAAATTGCGGGCCTGTTGCTTCTTGCTTTGCAGACAGGCTTCGTGCGAAGCCAGCACCAGGGCTTCCGGACAGCGACGATGCACGGCCTCGACCGGCTCGTCGGCCACGAAGCAAACCTGCGGAATATCCCGGCAGGCGGCGATGGCCTGCGCCGGCTCGAGGCCGGCCTTTTCGGCCCGGTCCAGACGGCGGGCGATCTCCGCCACCGGCTTTTCCCCCATGCCATAGACGAGCAGATCCGCGCCGCTCTCCGCCGCGAACGACGGCAGCAGTTTGTCCTGCCAATAATCGTAGTGCGTCACGCGGCGGAGCGAAGCCTCTATGCCGCCCGCCACCACGGGTACGTCGGGAAAGAACTGCTTGAGCAGGCGCGTATAGACCAGCGTCGGGTAGTCGGGCCGAAAACCCGCCACGCCGCCCGGCGTGTAGGCATCGTCGCTGCGGCGACGGCGACGGGCGGTATAGTGGTTGACCATCGAGTCCATGCTGCCGGCCGAGACGCCGAAAAACAGCCGGGGCGCCCCCATTTTGCGGAAGTCCCGCCCGTCGTCGCGCCAGTTGGGTTGAGGGATCAACCCAACCCGGAAGCCCTCGTGTTCCAGCACACGGCCGATGACGGCCGCTCCGAACGAAGGGTGGTCCACGTAGGCGTCACCGCTCACGATAACCACGTCCAACTGTTCCCAGCCGCGGCTCTCCACCTCTTTTCGCGTAATGGGCAGCCAATCCGACAAAGGGCGTAAATCTTCCATATTATCTGCTGTTTGCCGTCACAAACGAAAAAGGGGGAAAACCTTGCGGTTCGCCCCCTTCGTGTCGTGCGTTACACCGTTAGTTTTCGGCCGGAATGACCGAAACATAAGACCGGTTGTCGCGTTTGCGTTTAAAGTGTACCGTACCGTCAACCAAGGCGAACAGCGTATGATCCTTGCCCATACCCACGTTCGTGTCCGGGTGGTATTTCGTACCTCTCTGACGGATGATGATATTACCGGCCGTGGCCGCTTGACCGCCGAATATCTTTACGCCCAAACGTTTGCTTTCTGATTCGCGGCCGTTATCGGAACTGCCGACTCCTTTTTTGTGTGCCATGGGTTCTCTGTTTTAAGCGATTTTTTCGATTTGAATTTGAGTCAAGGAAGAGCGGAAACCGTTGGTCTTACGGTAGCCCTTTCTTCTCTTCTTTTTGAAAATGATAACTTTGTCGCCCTTAAGGTGGGACAAAACCTTAGCCGTAACTTTAGCACCGCTCAAAACGGGCGTGCCTACCTGAACCTGGCCGTCGAGGTCTTTGAGGAGAACTTGGTCGAACTCCACCATCGCACCTTCTTCTGCCTGCAGGCGATTGACGAACAGCTTCTGGTTCTCCTGAACCTTCATCTGTTGTCCGGCTATATCCACAATTGCGTACATAACAGTAAGTTGTTTAAAAATTTTTTTCAACAGGTTTTCAACAAGGGGGCAAAGATAGGGAGAATATTCCGGATATGCAAGTTATCTGCGGGTTGCCGGTCTGGAATATGTCTATGCAGACGGGGGTTGGACAAGGCATTTCCAGGCAAGGGAATGTGCAAAATCCGTATCTTTATAAACTAAAATTATGCAGAATTTCGTGTTGTGATGTTACAACGATAATGCGTTTTTGGCGGCAGAAAAGGACAGAAAGAAGATTCATGGTAATCCGTCGATGTCGGCCGCCGGAAGTCCCGTGGTTTCCTGTATGTCGGATGTGGCGAAGCCTTGGGCTTTCAGCCGGCGGGCAATCTCCATCGCCTTGGCCTTTTCGCCTTCCGCCCGTCCTTCCGCTAATCCTTTCTCCCGACCTTCGACCATACCTTTCTCCATGCCTTGGGCGTGTCCGGCAGCGAACCCCTCTTCATGACCTTCCCAAATGGCTTCCGCACGTGTATTCACAATCGTGTCGCGGAGGCTGACCAAGTTGTCGATATGGCGGTAATATGCATTCCGTTCGCTTTCCGTCATGCGGTCCTCTTTCAGCCTTTTCCGGACGCCGTCCAAACCGGGAGCCTGTGCCGATTCCGGCACCTTACCCGTGCGCAGATAATAGATCCATTCCTCCAAGGGCGTAGTCGCGACCTTATTGAAGTCATTGACTTTTAAGATGTAGTATTCCGGATACAGCCGGCTCACCGAATCCACTTTGAATTGTTGCCGCTGAAAGGGCGTCAGATCCAGGACATCGTTGAGGTGGATGCCGCGGAATTCCGTCTTGCCGTGGTAAACATAGTCTTTTCCATGTCCCAAAGAGAAGTACACAATATTGATACTGTACACCTTTCGGATTTTATCGTAGTCTTGACCCCGTTCGATGTATTCCGTTACGAGTTTGGAAGTGCCGAACAGCATACGTTGAAAATAAGCGTATTCGTTGTTGTTCTGTATCTCTATCAATATCAGTTCTTCCTTGCTGTTTAACGCCAGCAAGTCCACGCGATTGTATTTGTCGTTCGCGTCTTCTTGGTTGCTTTCGCTCTCCAACAGTTGCTGTATAGTAATCTTCTCGTTCAGCAGCGTGGTCAGGAAACCTTCCAGAACCGTGAAGTTCGCTTTGTTGCGCAACAGGCGTTTCATCGCCCAATCAAATCTTATATATTTGTCGGCTGTCTCTTTCGTCATGATATACCCTTCCTCGTTTTCTGATTCTAATTGTTTCAACAATGCAAAGATAGGGCATGGATTCCTACCTGCAAAACAAAAATTCTTAATAATACTTAATATTTTTCCGAGTTCCGAGACAGAGGGCGGACGGATTCCCGGTTGTGAAATGAATGCCGCCCCAGTGTTGATGAAGTATCGCCCAGTGCCGCTGAAGTATCGCCGGAATGTCGCCGGAATGCCTTGGTAAAGGGCGGTAAAACGGGGTGTGTAGAAAAACAGGCAACTTTGCGGCGGTTTTCGTACCTTTGTAGGTTATTTAATACAAAAGATATGTTACAGCTTCAAATCATCAGGGAACGGACGCAGGAAGTCATCGCCAAACTGCAGAAAAAGCATTTTGCCTCGGCGGAGGCCGTCATCAACGAGGTGCTGGCCACCGACCAGATCCGGCGCAAGACGCAGCAGGAACTGGACGCCAATCTGGCGCAGAGTAAGAAGATATCCAAGGAAATCGGCGCGATGATGGGGCAGGGACGCAAGGAAGAGGCACAGGCCTTGTCCGAACAGACCGGCCGGCTCAAGGAGCAGACCAAGACGCTGACCCAGCAGCTCAACGAATGCGACGAGAAATTGAAGCAACTGCTTTATGCGATACCCAATACGCCGCACGATTCGGTACCCGAAGGGCGTACGGCGGAAGACAACGTGGTGGAAAGGCAGGTCGGCACGATACCCGAACTGCCGGGAGACGCGTTGCCGCATTGGGATTTGGCCGCCAGGTACCAGCTCATCGATTTCGAGTTGGGCAACAAGATCACGGGGGCGGGCTTCCCCGTTTACAAGGGTAAAGGCGCCCGCCTGCAACGCGCGCTCATCAATTTCTTTTTGGACCGCGCCACCAAGGCCGGCTATTTGGAAATCATGCCGCCGCTCATGGTCAACGAGGCTTCGGGCTACGGCACGGGTCAGTTGCCCGACAAAGACGCCCAGATGTATCATGTCGGGCTTGACAATTTCTATCTCATCCCGACGGCCGAGGTGCCCGTGACCAACCTTTACCGCGACGTCATCCTTTCCGAAAAGGACCTGCCGGTCATGAACGCCGCCTATTCGGCCTGTTTCCGGCGCGAGGCCGGCTCCTACGGCAAGGACGTGCGCGGCCTGAACCGTCTGCACCAGTTCGACAAGGTGGAGATCGTGCGCATCGAAAAGCCCGAAAACTCGTATGCGGCCTTGGAAGACATGTGCCGGCACGTGGGCGGTCTCATCGAGGAACTGGAACTGCCTTACCGCGTGTTGCGTCTCTGCGGCGGCGACATGAGTTTTACCTCTGCCTTGACGTTCGATTTCGAGGTGTTTTCGGCCGCGCAGAAACGCTGGCTGGAAGTCAGCTCGGTCTCCAATTTCGAGACTTACCAGTCCAACCGCATGAAACTGCGTTACAAGGACGCCGACGGCAAGACCGTGTTCCCGCATACGCTCAACGGCAGCGCCATCGCGTTGCCCCGCATCGTGGCCGCTTTGTTGGAGAACCATCAATGCGCGGAAGGCATCCGCATTCCCAAGGCTTTGGTGGAATTCACGGGCTTCGAAATGATATAAGCCCCGCGGCATGGGATGGGGCTTGAGACGTGGCGGGAAGTGGCGCGCGGGCTGGATGATCGCGGGCTTGCTTTGTGCTGGTCTGTGCGGCCTGAATCCGGCTTTGGCAATGATGAATAGTGTGCCGGGTGACCCGACAGACCGGTTTGCGCCCGAGGAGACAGCGGATCTTTTTGAAACATCCGGGATACCTGAGTCCTCTGAGCCGCCGCAAGGCCATACGTGGCAGGCGGCGCGGCAGTTGGCTCTGAATGGCGACTACGAAAAAGCGGCGGCGCTGTATGCCTCGGCCTACGGGCAGGACCCCAATCCCATGCTGTATCGGCAATATCTGGAAGTTTTACTCAAACTCGAACGTTATAAAGAGGCCGAGGCATTGGTGTCGCGGCAGATGCGTTCCGTCGCCAAGGGCGGCGGAGTGGACCGTCGCGTCGGCGGAATGGCGCCTGACGGCGCCGGCCGGACTGTTGCGGAGGCTGGCGTCGGCGGCAGCGGCCGCGAGGCCGAAGACAAGGCGCGTGGGTCGGTCGGTCGTGCTGTCGGCGGGCATCTGCCGCAGACCCTCGCGCGGTACCGTGTGGATTTGGGACAAATCCATCTGGCGCAGGGCCAGGCGTCCAAAGCGCACAAGGCCTTTATGCAGGCCGTGACGGATTATTGGGCGCAGGGCGGTGTCGGAATCGGCTTGGACGAGCTCTCCGAGGCGCTTTGGACGCAGTCCGGTACCGCGCGCTACAGCGCCGCGCTTTACGAGGAGGGGCGGCGCGCGCAGCCGGCGGCTTCGGCGGGCTGGACCGGAAAAGCGGTTGCTACGGCTCCGTCCGGCGTTTCGACCGTCCCGGTTGGCGGGGCTGTCTCGGCCGGAAGGACCGTTTCAACCGGCGGGGCGGTTTCAATCAAGCCGGGGACTTTTGCGGACGAAGCCGCCGGCTGCGTCCCCTTTGCGTACGAGCTCTTCAAGGCCTACCTCCACCTGGGGGAAATGGAACGCATGCTGGACGAAGCCCTGCTGTTTGTCCGTACGCAAAGGGATGGTTGTGGCGGCCGTGAAACGGTCGCCACAACCGCGCCCGCCTCTCCCTACGGCGGTTCTTCCACCCCCGAGAGCCGCCACGAAACCGCGATGACACAGGTGGAGGCCGACTGGCAGGCGTATTTTTACGGGGCCCGCGAAGCCGCGCCCCGCACTCCGTCTGTCCGCGAAGCCCAGCCAGCCGCCCAGTCCGCGTCCCCCGCGTTCCGGCTTAAAAAGGCGCTCTACACTTGTTGGCAGAAAAACCCGCAGAACTACGATCTGGCCGAATGGCTGCGTTGGGCGGCCTTGCAGGAGGGAGATTACGCCTTGGCTTTCCGTATGGCCGAAGTTTTTAAGAATTTCGCTTACGACGGCGGGCTTAAGCTGTTGGAAACCGCGCGTACGGCCATCGGCAATCAGGCGGAACAGGAAGCGGTCGCCGCATTGGAAAATCTTCTGCTGCAGGCCGCCGGACAGCCGCAGGACTACCTGCCCGAAGTGGTCCGGGACGCCCGCCGCGAACTGCTGGACCTGCAGTTTCGCCGTCTGGAGCAGGGGAGCCTGACCGACAGCCTCGAACTCCACCGCCTTAAGGCCGATTACGAAGCCCTGTGGCGGCAGAATCCGCAGGCGTCCGCCGAAGCGGCGATGTGGCCGGTGGCGCGCAACCTCGCCCGCCTATACGCCTATCACACGCAAGAGGAGGCTGCGGCGCAGGCCTTGATGGAACAATGTATCGCGCAGGCGCGGGTCACCGCCCGCCAAAGGGCCGGGATGAAGACGGAATACGCCGATATGCTGTTGTTCATGGGCAAGACGTGGGACGCCATGCTGCTTTACGCGCAGGTGGAAAAAGATTTCAAGCAGGATGCCGTCGGTTTCTACGCCAAGTTGCAGACCGCCCGCCTCTCGTATTATGTGGGCGAATTCGAATGGGCGTTGTCGCAACTGGAAGTGCTGCGCGCGGCCACGTCCAAACTCATCGCCAACGACGCCATGGAACTCTCGCTCCTGATCAAGGAAAACAACAATGCCGACAGCACCTACCGCGGGTTGCGGTATGTGGCGCGCGCCGACGCCTTGGCTTACCGCCGGCTCTACGGGCAGGCCCTGCAGGTGTTGGACAGCGTGCTCCGCATGCCGGCCGAGCGGCAGCTTCATGACGATGTCTATTACAAGAAAGCGCGGATTTATAAGCAGGTCGATTCGCTCCAGGAAGCCCTGGCGGCCTTGGAACATGTCTATCGGCAGCCGGCGGGGCAGCCCGCCTCCCTTTGGGCCGACGACGCGCTGCTGGAGGCCGCGGTCCTTCACGAAGCCTTGGGTCAGCCGGAAAAGGCCATGGAAGCCTGCCGGGAACTCTTCGAGCGGTTTCCTTCCTCCTTGCTCGCGCCCCAGGCGATGGAATCCTACCGGCGTCTGCGGCAAGCGGTTGGCCTGTCGCCTCAAATCTCAGGGGCTTCGTCCGCCTATCCTGCCGCCTGTCCTGCCGCCCGTCCGGAAACTTCGGAAAAATCACGTAAAAACAAAAATTCATGAAATCATATCGCCCGGATCGTCCCATGCGGCCGAATCCGTCCTGTCCCGCCACGGCGGTTCAAGCCAAAAAGAGTTTAGGCCAGCATTTTCTGCGCAATACGGCCGTGGCCGAACGCATCGCCCAGACCGTGGCCGGTGACGATGGCCCGAAAAACGTATTGGAAATAGGGCCCGGCATGGGCGTACTGACGCAGTTCCTTTGGCAACTGCCCGGCCGCAGTGTCCGCATGGTGGAACTCGACCGCGAGTCGGTCGCGTATCTGCAGGCCACGTATCCCGACAAGACGACCGACGGGCAGTTGATTTCCGCCGATTTCCTGCGGCTGGATTTAGATACGGTGTTTCAAAACGAATCGTTTTGCCTGATCGGGAATTATCCTTACAATATCTCGTCCCAGATCCTGTTCAAGGCCGTGGAGGCGCGCGACCGGATTCCCGTCATCGCCGGCATGTTCCAGAAAGAAGTGGCCGAACGCGTGGCGGCCGGCCCCGGCAGCAAGACCTACGGCATATTGAGTGTCTGGATACAGGCCTTTTACGAAGCCGAATACCTGTTTACCGTGGAACCCTGCGAGTTCAACCCGCCCCCCCAGGTACGTTCGGGCGTCATCCGGCTCACACGCAAGGCCGACTATCATCTGCCTTGCGATGAAAAACTATTCCTTAAAGTGGTCAAGGCTGCGTTCGGCCAACGGCGCAAGACGTTGCGCAACGCGCTCAGATCGTTGGAATCATCCGCTCCGGCGCCCGCTTTCGACCGTATTCCGGCGCCTTATCTTTCACTGCGGGCTGAACAGCTCGCCGTATCGGACTTCATCATCCTGACCCAAGCCCTTGACGGCGCGTCATAAAGGGCAATCTGCTATGTTATTATCGGGATTCGGGCTCAGTCACGTACTGAAGCAACCGCCGCCAAACCGCCGCCAAACCGCCGCATGAAGATAGCTTAATAACCTCTCTGTCTCGCCTTTAAGAAAGTCAAAGCCCTCTATATTTCCATTTCGTTGTCGGTCAGGGCGGTGTCCATCCTTTCGCCCTTGGCGTGGCGTTCGACGGCCAGTTTCTGATACAGGCCGGGTTTGAGGCCCGTGAATTTCGTGAAGGCCGTGATGAATGTGGCCTGCGATTTATAGCCTACGCTTTCCGAGATGGCCTTGATGGTCAGATGGCCGTAATGTTCGATGTCGCTCAGCCGTATCATGGCTTTCTTGATACGGTATTCGTTGAGCATGGCGCGGAAATTCTTGTCAAAAACATCGTTGATGACTTCGGAGACATAACGCGCGTTGGAGTCGATGACGGCCGCCAGTTTGTCGATGCTGTAATCGCAGGCGCACCAATCTTCGGTCGTCTCCATAATCCGCATGATATCGCGGGCTATTTTGTTCCGTTGTTCCTGATTGACAACGGTTTTACGGTTGGTTGATGCATTTTCTTCTACAGAGCCGTCTTTTCCGTCCGTCTCGGTTTCGCCCATGTCCTTTTTATCCGTCTCGTTTTCGGCGCCATGATTGGCCGTGGCCAATGCGGCCAGTGCGGAAATTTTGATGCGGGCATTTTCGAGGGATTTCTCAAGTGTCTGGATGCGGTGTCTGTAATTTATTTCGTCCGACAATTGGCGGTGGTTGCGTTCGAAGAGATCGCCGTAGGCTGCCTTGAGTTTGCGTTTCTGATAATATAGAATGGCGATCAGTGCAATGAATATCCCTATCGCGACACTCAATACGACGATGCCGTTCCGTTGCAGCATCCGGATAGCGTTCAGGTTATTGATCGTAGAGGCATTGCGTTCTAATTCGTAAAATATTTGTTTGTTTTTCAGATCGTTAAATTCCTTTTGGCCGAAAATGGAGTCATAAATAATCCAATATTCAGATTTATAGGCCAATGCCTCTTCGCGTAATCCCTTGTTATCGTAGATGCGCCCTAAATCACGCAGTGTGGCCACGAGCAGTTCGTTGGTCTGTGTCTCACGGGCGATGTCTTCATTCAGATGCAGGTAGAAAAGAGCGGAATCCCACTGGCCTTCTTCTTCAAAGAATTGGGCGATGGAAGAATAACAGGCACCGATACAAGGTTGTGACAAATGGTTCTCAATGGCGTTTCCAGCCGCTTTTTTCGCATAGATTTTAGCCGAGTCGTTTTTTCCGATCCCGTTGAAAATCAAGGCTTGGTTCAGACAAATATCATAGATGAACCGTGGGTCGTCATAATGCAGTTCCTGAAAAAGACGGAAATAATGTTCGGCCGAATCGATTTCTCCTTTGAAATAATGGGTTCCTACCAGATTGTTCAATGCCATGGACTTCACGTTGTCTTTGCCGAAAGCATAGGCGTATGGGAGCGCCCGTTTATAGGCTGTGATGGCACTTTCAAAATCGTTGTTGGAGGCGTATATATTGCCGATATGGGCGTAGATAAGGCCGATGAGGTCGTCGAAGCCATGGGTTTCGGCTATATGTAATGCTTTCAGATAGAAATCCATGGCCGAAGAATAGGTTGCGGTCTTGTACCTTAAGTTGCCGTTTCGGATAAAGGCCTTGGTATAGATGCGCTGGTTTTCTTCATGGTCCGAAAGGTTATAGCGGGAACAGATCACCATGAAGATTTGCAACGCCTTGTCATAATCCTCCGACTGATAGGCGTCCTCTCCCAATGCGTAGAGCTCGCGGGGCGACAGTTTGGCCAACGTATCGAATCCATCGGGTCTGGCCGTGCCGCCCACAGCAATCAGACATGGAGTCAGGAATATGGAAAACAGGATGAATCGTTTTATCTTTCTTGGGAATCCGCTTTCATTCATAATACAAAAATAGAGAAAATAATTTCGATTTCGCGAAATTATAATGAATAATCCGTAAAATAATTGGCCGGACGAACGTTTTGTTATAGTTTTGTCCATGCCTTAGAGTTTGGTCCAAGGCCTGAAGCACTAATCACTAACTAAAAACTTATAGTTATGAAAAAAAATGTCATGTATTTTATGGTTTGGCCGGTCCTGTTCGCCGCGTTGACCATAACCGCCTTAACGGCTCAGACGCCGTTGAAACCCGAGAATCTGAAAGCGGATGTTGCAGGTCATAAGGTAACATTGAGTTGGGAGAATCCCGATGCCGCCGCCGAGTTGCATAAAACCGGGTTCGAGAGCGAAAATCTAGCCGCCGACGGCTGGACGGTCAGAACAACCAACGGTCACGATGCTGTTTTCACGTGGTTTTCCTTTCCCACGCCGGAAATGCAAGCAGAAATGGGAGAAACCTATATCGATTATATCCATGGCGGGGAGCGGAGTGTCATGCTATATCCCGACGGTAAGAAGCAAGACAACCACGCGGCCCGTCAGGATGAATGGCTCATATCGCCTGTGTTGGAGAATGCGGCTTATCTGAAATTTCATTATTTTGTTGACCCGATGATTTTGGAATGCGGCATGGACGAGACCTGTCCCGACCATTATGTCGTGGTCGTGAGCAAAGACGGTGGCGAGACCTGGAGCGAACCGATCTGGGATGCCCGTGACGATGCGTCCGGTGAAACGGGCTGGTCTTCAGTGGTTATTGCCTTGACGGACGAACCGGCCGGCAACATGCGTGTCGCGTTTCGTGCCTATAACGATATCCGGTATGAACTGGATGAGAATGGGGAGCCGACGGCCGAAGTGTTGAACGAGGGCCTGCATTTCCCGTTCTGGATAGACGATGTGACGATTACGGCCAGCCGGCCGGCCGAAGCCGCAGCCGCCGACCGTTTGGATCCGCAAGCCAAGATGCCGGTCATCCAGTCTTATACGATTAAACTCAATGGTGAGGAATTGGAAACGGGTGTGAGAGACCATATCTATGTTGACAAGAGTTTCAAAGAAGAAATAGGCGAATATACCTATGAAGTCATCGCCGTGACGCCCGACGGCGAGTCGGAGCCGGCCGCCATTGCCGTGGAAATCGAAGAGGCTGTTTTTGAAATGCCACGGAATGTGACGTTTACATCGGAATATGACGAGGAATTGGGCGAATATGCCATTACGGTGGCTTGGGAGGCACCGGAAGGCCAATTCCAACCGAAATGCTATAATGTATATATGGATGGCGAATCCTTGACGTGGGAATACACGGAGATGGAATATACGGTAACGGGATGTACGCCGGGCATTTATGAAATGGGGGTGGAAGCCGAGTATGACATACCGTGGGGCCTGTCCGAGCAGGTGACGCAGCTGTTGGCTTTGGGCGTGCGTTTCGGCGCGTCGGATCTTGAGGCGGAGATGGACGGCAAGGATGTCGTGCTTACTTGGACGGCGCCGGCCGATGAAGAGCACCCGATGGGTACCTATACGGTTTATCGGGGTGAGGAAAAGATAGCCGAGGGCGTGAAAGAGACCACTTACCGTGATGTGGCCGTGGCGGACGGTTATTATCAATACGCGGTTATTGCCGTTTATGCGGATGGCGAAGAAGCGGTTGTCCGGGCTACCGCGGAATTGCAGGTCGGTGAAAAGCGGCGCGTCGGTTTGCCTTATGAACAGAAGTTCAATACAACGTTCTGTCCGAAAGATATGCGGGTCGTCAATCTGTCGGAAATGACCCCCGATAAGTATGCGTGGTATTTCGACGACGGCAGCCGTCTGGGTGTCAAAGGCGAAGGTTTCGAAGGCGGTTATGCGGCGGTAGATTGTGCTGACGCCGGTTTTTATCCCATCGACGCCGCCTTGGAACTGCCGGCTCTCAATTTGGAAAAAGTGACCGAGAAATCCGATATGACGCTTTCGTTCAATTACAGTTATGCGACGAACGGCGACGACAAGGCGGGCGTGGAATGGTCTTTGGACGGCGAAGAATGGTATGTGTTCATGGAGTTGGAGGCTTATAATCCCGAAGAAACCGTGGACAACGATTTCCGGATCCGGAAAGTGGAAATGCCGATGAGCGAGGCCGACGAGAAAGTATTGGCGGCCATAAAGGCGGCTGAGACACTTTATTTCCGTTTTCGTTACACCGCCACGTCTTCTTATCATTTGGCCGTGGACAATGTCTTGATTACCGCGCCTATGGATACGACGGGCGGTGGTTCTGACACAACGGCCGTGGAGAAAGGCAAGGAAGATGTAAACGTGACGGTATCGGCCGCTTATGGTCAGGTGCGGGTTCAAGCCGCCTCGGCCATCCGTTCGGTGGAAGTCTATGCGCTCAACGGCGTCAGACTGGCGGAACGCGCCGGCAATGACGGCTATGAAATGATGCTGCCGGTCGCTTTCAGAGGCCCTGTGGTCGTACGTGTGACGACGGCGCAAGGCGTCAGGGTCGTTAAGATACTTTTGTAGCGTTTAATCGTCTTTTTAGACAATCCAGTAAGGCTTCCCGTCGGATTTTTCCGGCGGGGAGCCTTGTTTTTACGGCGGACGTTACGGTTTACGGCCGGCGTATCGGGTATCCGGATGTCGCGTCGCGTCTTGCTATTGCGCTCGTTTTGTTTTATCTTCGCGGCTCTTTTGGCGACTCTTCGGCCTGCCGTTTAGGAGACGCGAACACGATAACGTATTATGGGACACTGGTTTAACGAAATTTTATTCGGAAGCAGCGTGGCGCATGCCGTTTTCGCGCTTGCCTTGACAATCGCCGTAGGACTGTCACTCGGAAAATTCAAAATCGCCGGCATATCGCTGGGCATCACGTGGATATTGTTCGCCGGCATTTTCTTTTCGCATTTCGGCATTCGGCTCACGCCGGCCGTCGGGCATTTCGTCAAGGAATTCGGCCTGATTCTGTTCGTCTATGCCATCGGGCTGCAGGTGGGGCCCAGCTTCTTTTCCTCGCTCCGTAAGGGCGGGCTTTCGATGAACCTCATGGCGGGGGCCATCGTGTTGCTGGGCTGTCTGACTACCTATATCATCCATGTGGTCAGCGGCACCGACCTCGTGACCATGGTCGGCATCATGTCGGGCGCGGTGACCAATACGCCGGGCTTGGGCGCGGCCCAGCAGACTTACAGCGACGCCACCGGCCTGTCCGGTCAGACCATCGCCTCGGGTTATGCCGCGGCCTATCCGTTGGGGGTTGTCGGCATCATTCTGAGCATTATGCTGTTCAAATATGTCGGCGACCGCCGCAACGCCGAAGCGGAGAATTTCGTGCCCGGCAAGAGCGAATCCGAGACGCAACGCATCAACCTGCGCGTGGCCAACCAAGGCATCTTCGGGCAGACCATCGCCGAAATGGCGCGGATCGTGAACCGGCCGTTCGTCATCTCGCGCGTCATGCACCCCGACGGCACCATCGAGGCCGGGCTGGGCGAACTCAAATTGCACGAAGGCGACGTATTGCGGATTGTGGCGCGTCCCGAAGCCGTGGAAGCCCTGACGGCCTATATCGGCCAGGTTGTGCATATCGACGCCGCCATTTGGGAAAAGGAAACGTCCGAATTGGTTTCGCGCCGCATCGTCGTGACCAAGGAACAGGTCAACGGCGTCCGTCTCGTCGATCTGCACCTGCGGTCGTTGCATGACGTCACGATTACGCGTGTCAACCGCGCGGGCTGGGATCTTTTGGCCACGATGGACCTGCGCCTCCAGCTCGGCGACCGCGTCACGGTCGTAGGGAAAAAGGAGAGCGTGGAAAAGATAGCGACGATACTCGGCAACTCCATGAAACGGCTGGACGTACCCAACTTGTTTCCGATTTTCCTGGGCGTGCTGTTGGGCGTGTTGTTGGGTTCGGTACCCGTCATGTTTCCCGGCGTCCCCATGCCCGTCAAATTGGGTCTGGCCGGCGGCCCGCTCGTCGTGGCCATCTTGATTGGCCGGTTCGGCCCTTACTACCACATGGTCACGTTCACGACCACGAGCGCCAACATGATGCTGCGCGAAATCGGCATCGCCTTGTTTCTGGCGGCCGTGGGGCTGGATGCCGGCGAACACTTCGTGGAGACGCTGGCCGCCGGCGGCTACCGCTGGATTTTCTATGGCGTGCTCATCACGGTGTTGCCGTTGCTCGTCGTGGGCTTCATCGGCCGCAAATTCTTCAAATGGGACTACTATAAAATGGCCGGGCTCATGGCCGGCGCCACGACCGACCCGCCCGCGCTGGCGTTCGTCAATAACGCCGCTCCCAACGACCGCGCCGCCGTCTCCTACGCCACGGTCTATCCGCTGACGATGTTCCTGCGCATCCTCGCCGCCCAGGTACTCGTGCTGCTGGCGCTGTAAGGATGTCGAAAGGACGCCGAAAGAAGCGTTTTTTGAATTGCGCGGAATGGCTCTTAGGCTTTTACGGCGGATTGGATATCCCCGGCGCGGATGGTGGCCAGTGTCTCCGCGGAGACGGCCGGTTCAGCCGCTACGCGATTAGCTTGGCATGCCACCACCTTTTCGAATAAATTACGGACGAAGCGGCCGTTGCCGAAGTGAGTGTCTTTGTTGGCGACAGCCGTACATAAAACCTCTTGCAAGGCTGTGCGCGCTCCTTCATCCAATAGATATTCGTATCGTTGGGCTTGCGATTCGAAAATTTGCGTCAGTTCCTCCACCGAGTAGTCCGGAAACTCAATATAGCGGTTGAAACGCGACTCCAGACCCGGATTGGAATGAATGAACCGTTTCATATCTTCGGTATAGCCAGCGATAATCACCACCAGGCGATCGCGGTTGTCTTCCATACGTTTGAGCAACGTGGCGATGGCTTCCTTGCCGTAGTCGCAGCTGCCGCCGTCCACTAGCGAATAGGCTTCGTCTATGAACAGCACGCCGTCTAAAGCCGAATCAATGAGTTTGTTCGTCTTGATGGCCGTATGGCCCACATATTCCGCAATCAGTCCGGAACGGTCGGTTTCCACGAGATGGCCTTTCTTCAAGACCCCCAGGTCTCTGTAAATGCCGGCCACGATGCGCGCCACCGTTGTTTTTCCCGTGCCGGGATTGCCCGTGAAAACGCAGTGGTAGGAGACCGGCGACACTTTCAGGCCTTTTTCGGCGCGAAGTTTCTGGACTTGGATATAATTGGCCAAGGTGGCGATTTCCGACTTCACGTGGTTGAGCCCGATGAGCCGTTCAAGCTGTACGATGGCCTTCTCTTCGGAGATTTTCGTTTTGCAGGCTGTCGGACTCTGATACGTCTCGTTGCCCGTAAGGTTGAAATCTGCCAGATATTGAAGAAAATTCGTTTCATCGGGCGAGATGGCCCGGTCGGCCTTGGCCACGATGGAGGTGAATCGATATAGAAAGACACGATATTTCCCTTGCAGTTCGCGGTTGAATCGGCTGAGTAGCGATAGAATGGAAAAGTCCGGGAACGTCCGGGCATCATCGATGGCCAGTGCTAAACTTGTCTCAAGGTCTTTTCGGTTGGATTCAACGACTTTCTTATAATTCCGGGCATTGATTTTAGGGGCGTCTTTTTTAGATTTCAAGGCCAACAGGGCGAGAGGCAGACCCTCTTTTTTCTTGAAATCCGGATGGTACCCGAGTTTGAAGTAACAGCGTATCAAATCCGTTTGTATTTTATAGAGCACCGCGTCGCGGCCGCTCATGGTGGCGGGGAGTCGGTTGCAGGCTCCTGATTGGTCGAATATTTCCATGAATTCCGGCAGGTTGCTCAACGCTTCCCCAAGTCCGATTATGAGGCCGGTGATTTCGTTGGCCGAATTAAAATATTCCCGGGCGTGGAACATGTGCTTACGGGTAATGGTGTCCGGACCGACGGTATCGCGTAGCATTCGGAATTTTTCCAGATCCTTTTTTTTATTTTTCCGGACAAACTGCAAACCCTTGAACCACACCCAACTCAAACCCGCCATAATGATGGTTGCGATTATGCCGGCCACGATGTTGCCGTCTTCAGTTTTTTCTGTCGTTATGGTTTCATGAGATTTTTCGTCCAATGCTTCATTTAACGGCACTGTTTGGGTAAGCACGGACGAATTAGCCGTGTCAGACATGTCAAGTGTCTTGGCTGTGTCGGTATTTTTTTGTGTTTCCGGGTAAAATAACGTGATGACACTGGTAATCGTCAAAGTTAAGGATATAACCAATAAAACAATAAAAATCATACTGAGGCAACCGTTTGCCGCTAGAATCGTCCTTTTTGAGTAATGTTGGGCCATGATGAATAGACGGGATATAATGGATAATTAGTATGTTTTATGACATTTGACCGCAAAATTACAATAAATCTACAATCCCCACCAAGTCGGGTCGGTTTCGCGTTCCACGGCGGTTTCCACGCTGTCGGGCAGGGTGGGAAAGAAATCGAAACCGGTCAGGATTTCGAGACTGTCTATCGTTAACGTGTGATCCGACAAGGGTTTCTCTGAGCCGGCATTGTCGAATGTGAACGCCACGGCCGCCCACCGGCCGTCCGCGTATTGCAACAGGGCCTTGAAAAAGCCGTGCGGTACGGCCACGCCTTGGCCGCCACTCCGGTCTCCGATTCCGCCGAGACGTCTCGCCGTATCGGCCGCGAGCGGTCCGCAGACCACATAGACGCTGCCCCGCGTCGCGGCCAGCCGCCTGACCGTTTCCTCCAGCCGCTTCCAGATGCCGCGGTTCAGGGCCGGATGCTGCGGACAGATATTCGAGAGATAGAACGACTCCCGCATCGCCTGCTCGCTCCATTTCATATCGCCGGCCGGCGCCATGTGGCCGCGGTCGAAGCCCGAATGCCTGTAGTCGTCGGTCCCGGCCGTCTCGTGGAAAGGCACCGTCGGATCGGGTATGAAGCGGTCGGCGCGTTTGGCCGGCCCCGATGTCTCTTCGGGCGTCAGTTCGTAAGCCACCCAGTTCGGCAGCCGCCAAGCGGCGTTGTAGCTGACCGTATAGCCGGTATGATAGATGAGCCGCTCCTGTTGGCCGGCGAGGGGCGCGGGGATTTCCAAGGCCGGCGGCCCCTGCCTCTCCGCCTGCGGCTGTATCCCCGCCGGAGCTTGTACCTGCGTCGTTGCCTGTGCCTGCGGCCGCGTCACCGTCTGTGCCTGCGCCGGGGTCCCCCACAGCGTCGCCAAACTGCACAGGGCCGCTATCCAAACGAAAGCCGCCGCGTCCAAGAAATGGCCGACCTGTCGCCAAATTGCTCGTGTTCTTGGCATTATAAACGTTCCGACGTTTTTACTTTTCAACCGGGATATGCTTAGCCGGAACGCCCAAGGTGCGGTACACCAGCACGCGGGCTTCCGGCGACAGTGTAACGGTGAAACAATCGCCGGTCGCTTCGTTCAACGTGCCTTGCCACCAGGCCGTCAGTTGTCGGTCGCGGATGGGCCAGCGCAGGCCGGAGGTGGAGATGGTGCCGGAAGGGGAGAGGGAGAAAAGGGATACCTGTAGGCCCGGTTCGCTTCGGAGTGTGGCCGTTTGCAAAAGCGGCGTGAAGCGGCCGTAGTCCGAAAGGATTTCGATGCGCTGGAAGAGGGGCGCGTGTTCCATCAACAGGGAGATATTCCCCAGCGTATGGTCTTCGCGTAATCCGGTCGCACCTAAAATCAGAACCTCCCGCTGGCCGGACCGGTGGGCGAACAATATGGATTTGGTAAGGTCGTTTATCTCTTGATCTTCCACAAAATGAATGCGGTCGGCATAGCGTTCGCGGAAACGGGACGAAAGACTGTCGAGGTCGCCTACGATGGCCGTCGGGGTAATGCCGATCTTGTCCAAGGCCTCCATGGCGCCGTCGCAGGCGATGACGGTCGAGGCTTTGTGCAGCAGTTGCAACGGAACGGGGGTCTGTGGAAAACTGCCGTTTGCCACGATGACGCAATCATAAGGAGTTATCAACGCTTCTTGTTCCTTTCTTTTTCCAAGTGTATAATCCGATGGCCGCCAATACGGTGTAGCAAATATAAAGAAACATGGTGGGATAAAGTTCCCGTCCGAAATAAAGATAGACGGAGACGCCGTTGGCGACAATCCAGAAGAGCCAATGCTCCATGATGCGACGGGCCACCATCCACGTGGCGATAATCCCGACGGCCGTGGTGAAGGCATCCCCCATCGGTATGGGGGAGTCCGTAAAATCATTCAAAATGATGTAAATCAGAAAAAACAAAACGGTGATGGCCGCCGATACGCCGATGAACAGCCGGGGCGTCAGCCTGCGGTAGATGATGCTGTCCTGTGGAACGGACGGCATTTCAGACTTTTCGCATGCTCTGTTTTTGCTCCATTGCAGGAAGCCATAGACGCTGATGGCTACATAATAGATATTCAGCCCCATATCGGCGTATATCTTGGAAAAGAAAAAGACGAAGACGTAAACCAGCGAGGTCAGGAATCCGACCACCCACATGGCACGGTGCTGCTTGATTTCCAAAAACAGGTAAAGCAGGCCGGTCAGCACGCCGAAATATTCCAATAGTTGTTCCATAAGTTAATTCTGATTGTTTCGGCAAAAATCCTGTCCGCGGCAATCCCAGACCTTTTAATCTTTAAAGGATACAGTTATATCAAAATACCGGTTCGTTGAATATCGCGATACAAAGGATTTTCCGGATCTTCTGTCAGTAGAATGGGTTCAATCAGGTTGCTTACCTGCCGTTTTATTTTCCAAAGTAAAGGTGTGTCGGAGAAGTAATTGTCCGCTAAACGATCCACGATGACGGCAATATCCAAATCGCTATCTTCATGAAAGGTTCCTTTGCTGTAAGATCCATAGACATACAAGGCTTTTACCGGCAGTTTTTCGGCGATTAAAGCTTTATATCGTTTGGCTAAAGAGATAGCTTGTTTTTGATCCATTATTGTAACTCTGAGGTCTGTTGCAATAACCATTGGCAATAATGGTCGGTAAGGCTTTGCATAAGCCGTTCTTTATAAGAAGGGTAACGCGCTTCAATATTTAAAGGCTCCAATTGGTCGATTAAATCCAATTGTTTCTCGGAAAACTCAATGTCTAATCCGATTTGTTCGGCTAATCTGGATAAACTGTGTGTTTTGGGTGGAATATCCGTCAACCGGTAGGACCACAAAGCTTTCAAGATTTTTTCAATCGTTTGGTGACACATGAACCCGACATAGAGATAACGACCTGTTTGAAACATGGCATAGGCTGTTTCCAGGTCATAGTCTGACATCTCACACCAGTATGTAACCTTTTGATAGTTTTCCATAAAGGAAATTCTTTCTGCAAATATAGCAATCCGGGCATAAAAACGAAAAGGCCTCCCTGTCGGGAAGCCTTTTCGGAGGGTGGAAGATGGGATTCGAACCCACGACCAACGGAACCACAATCCGCTACTCTAACCAGCTGAGCTACATCCACCGTATTTTGAGGTGCAAAAGTACGATATTTTTTTAATTTCTCAAAATTTCGTAATTTTACCCGATATTTGGCTGTATGAGGCCGTGCGCCGGCAAGGCGTGCCGTTTCCGCCGTTTCGGCGACAGTCCCAACACCAATACCGGTTTGCATGTACCTTACGCCGCAAAACATTCTTTTGATAGGTTCCATCCTCTTGTTTATCAGTGTATGGGTCAGTCAAGGAGCCTATAAGTTCGGCGTACCCGCCTTAATTTTGTTCCTCGCTGTGGGCATGTTGGCCGGTTCCGAGGGCGTGGGCGCATGGTTCGGGCATCATCAGGGCATTGTGTTCGACAACCCGAAGACCGCGCAGTTCATCGGCGTCGTCGCGCTCAACGTCATCCTTTTTTCCGGCGGTTTGGACACCAAGTGGCGCAGCATACGGCCGGTGCTTTGGCAGGGCGTCGCGCTCTCCACGCTGGGCGTCGTGCTGACGGCCGTGTCCATCGGGCTGTTCGTTTACCTCGTGCTCGACGACTTCTCCATAGCCGAAGCCATGCTGTTGGGTTCCATCGTCTCTTCGACCGATGCGGCGGCCGTATTCTCCATCCTGCGTTCGAGCCGGCTCTCACTCAAACACAACCTCAAACCCATGCTGGAGTTGGAGAGCGGGAGCAACGACCCCGTGGCCTATCTGCTCACGATCATGTTCATCTCGGTCATCCAACATCCGGCCGACAGCCTTTGGACATTGTTGCCCGTCTTTCTTTTGCAGATCCTGATCGGCGTGATGGCCGGCTATCTCATGGGGCGGGTCAGCGTCTGGGTCATCAACCGCATCAAGACCCAGTACAACGGGCTGTATCCCGTCATGATGGTCGCGCTCATGTTCTTTACCTATTCGATAGCCGACGTGCTGCACGGCAACGGCTTTCTCGCCATTTACATCGCGGCCGTGTTCATCGGCAATCGGAAGATTGTACAGAAAGAACTCATACTCGGCACGTTCGACGGTTTCGCCTGGCTCATGCAGGTCGTGTTGTTCCTTACGCTGGGGTTGCTCGTGCACCCGCATCAGGTTTGGGCCGTCTTGGGCATCGGTTTGTTGATTTCGGTTTTCATGATCATCGTGGCGCGTCCTTTGGGCGTTTTCATTACATTGGCGTTCAGCAAACTCGGCTTCAAGAATAAACTGTTCGTGTCGTGGGTCGGCTTGCGCGGCGCGGCTCCCATCGTGTTCGCGACCTATCCGCTCATCGCGGGCTTGGAGAAGGCCGGTATGATCTTCAACATCGTGTTTTTCATCTCCTGTACGTCCATGCTCATCCAAGGGACGTCCATTCCGGCCGTGGCGCGTTGGCTCAAGGTGTCGATCGTCATGCCCAAGCATCTGCTTTCGCGCAAGGAGTTGGATCAGAATACGGAAGTCATAGAGGTGAAAGTGCCGGTCGATAGCAAGCTCATCGGTTCGCAACTCTGCCAGATTGTTTTCCCGCAGGGGGCGCGCATCACGATGATGGCGCGGCACGGCGAATATCTCGTACCCAACGGCCAGACGCAGATTCATGCGGGCGACCATCTGTTCGTCATGTGTCAGGCCGTCGATCAGCCGGAAATCTACCGGATGCTGGATTAAGTTTCAAGATGTTTTTACGGGTGACCCGACGCTGGATAGGTCGTTTGGCGTTTACGGGTGACCCGATGTTACGGGCACACCCCGGCGCTTGTCGTTGTGGATTCCGGCCCAAAATCCTTAGAACAACCGTCGGCTCAATACGATTTCCAGATCGTCGAAATAAGATGTATGCCGGGCGGAATCGGTCGTGACGTGAACCAGTACGCGCTGTACGCCTTCCGGAATCAGTGTGCGGATTTCCAAATGGTCCCAGTATTCGGGCGCGGCGGTGTCGGCAGGTGCGATCGTGTCCATGGCCCGGGTGTTCACGACGGCGGGCAGGCGGCGGACGGCCTGGTCCGTTTCAACGTAGAAAGGCGTCGCGCGGGCCTTGCCACGGGCAAAATAGAAATCCTCTATGCCGAGCCGGCCGTTCCCCTTGCGTTTGACGCAGACGGACAGGCTGTCGCCGGGGCGTACGTTAAGCGCAACCGGCAGCGCTTCCCAGGCACTGCCGCCCACCTTGACGCAGGCGTCGCCGGCAAAGGCACGTTCGGTTGTCCGCAGTTCCACCAGCTCCGGTCCGCCCGTCAGGCCTTCGGTGCTGTCGGGCCACGTTTCACAGATGAAAAAAACCTTATTGGCGCGGTCGCGCGCGTAGGTTTCGGCCGTGCAACGCAGGCCATAGACGGGACGGAAAGCGAAAAATCCGGCCGGCAGGATGTCGATGCTGCCTTTGGCGTAAAGCGTCTTGAAATAATGCGGATTCAGCAATTCGGACGGCCATGCCAACCCGTCGGCCACTTGAAACGACAGATCGGCTTCGTAAGGCGATTGGAACGGAACGCCCGGCAACGGGAACAGCACGACGCGCGGCCGCGCCGTATGGAGCAACGTATAGTTGAGCATCTCCACCTGCGGCAGGCCGGACGGTTGAAAACTGAATTCCGGCATGGGTACGTTGTAGGCTAGGAATTTCTCATACGGTTCGGGCAGGTTTTCGGCAAACGTGCGGTAAAAGTCTGTCCGTCGGCCGAGTGTCTGCCATTCGTCGGCCGAACCGCATATTAGGAATAGCAAGGCGGGCGCGAGCCAGATGGCCGGCTGTCTTTCGCGCAGTATGAGCAGGGCGACCGTAACCCACAGCGGTAGGAAACGGCGGCCGAAATCGGCGGCATAGCCGGGCGTGAAACCGAAGAGCGCGATAAAGGCGGCCGTCAGCAAGAGGAACGCGGCGAGCGGCCGGTACGCCTTGCGGCAGACGTAGCGGGCCGCTAAGTAAGCCCAGCCCGCCCATAGGAACAAGGCGGCGTAGGCGGTGGGTTGAAGGCTGTATTGGAAGACGTTGCGGAACCCATAGACGGGCAGAAAAAAGTCTAAGTTGAAGTCCAGGGGTTGCGGCAGGAACAGGCGGTCGAGCAGTGCGGCGAGCGCGAGAAAGACGAGGAGCGCGACGCGCGGCCAAGGGAAGCGGCCGGGGCGGGGGACGGTTTGACAGGTATCCGGGGGCGTGGCGGCCGTTCCGTCGGTCGGGTTGGCCGTGGTTCCGGCAGGGCGGCTTTCGGGTAGGCAGAGTAGCCAAAACGCAATGGCCAGCAGCCAGACGGGATCGGCGAGGACGCAGAGCAGGAGCAGGCCGGCCAATACACCCCAACCGAGCGCGGCCGGTAGGCGGCCTGTTGTTTTCAGCCGCGGCCGGCGTTCGCCCTCCAAAAGCATGTAGGCCAGTGCGAACCAGCCCAAGCCGTTGAGCGTGCCGTTGGCCGGATTGAGCCAGAGCGGCGCGCTGACGAGCGCGAGGGCGAGCATGAGGCGGCCGGCGCGGCGGTAGCGGCAGCCGTAGCGGCCGATAAGGAAGACGAGGTAGCCGAAAACGACTTGGCTGAGCGCGAACACGAGCGCGAGCGTCTGCGGGGCGGCCGCGAGGCGGACGCCTGCCTGCATCGCGGCCCGGGTCAGGGGGTTGAGCGTGCGCAGGTCGTCTATGTTGAAACCCGGCTGCTGGAGCAGCCGGAAGAACGCATACGCGCTGTCGGTCTGCAACGGCAGCAGCGGGGCCGCGAGGCAGGCCGCCGTGGCGGCGAGCAGGAACAGCAGGTGTCCGTAGAATGTCTCACGGTCTTGCAGCGTATGGCGGCGAGGTTTCGGGGCGGCCTCAAAACGATTTTCGGAGCAGGGTGTTTCCATCAGCGTGTGGCGTTCAGGTATTGTTGCAGGGCCGCCACGGCGCGGCCGCGGTGGCTGATGCCGTTCTTGGTGGCCAAGTCTAATTCGGCGAAACTGCGGTCGTAGCCCTCCGGCTTGAAGACGGGGTCGTAGCCGAAGCCCTCCGCGCCGGCGGGCGCGTTCAATATTTCGCCTTCCACACGCCCTTCAAAGTAACGGGGCTGTCCGTCGGCTTCTATGAGGCAAATCACCGTGATGAACGCCGCCCGCCGTTGCGGACCCTCCAAGCCGCGCATCTTGTGCAGCAGCCGCGCCATGTTCTGGGCAAACGTGGGCTGGGGCGCGGCGGCCTCCGTTCCGGCGGCGGTTTCCGCGGCTTGGATATCCGCGAGCACCCGGCGGTCGCCCGCCATCATGCGCGCCTCGAAACCGTCCGGCAGAAAAGCGTAACGCGCCGTATAGACGCCGGGTGCGCCGCCGAGGGCTTCCACCTCCAAGCCGGTGTCGTCGGCGAAGCAGGGTCGCCCGAAACGTTCGTACACATACATCGCCTTCTGGAACGCGTTCTCCCGCAGCGTGAAGCCCGTTTCGGGAATGTCCTCCGTACAGCCCAGTTCCGCCAGGCCTTGCACAGGCACCGTCAGCAAAGCCTGCACCTCTTTCAGCTTATGTGCGTTGTGGGTCGCGAAAATCAATGCCTTTTCTACACAATACTTTCCCATATATTATGGATGTTTTGAATGCGGATGGTGTGGCCGTTCTCAATATCTATAAGACCTTTTTTAAGGGCGATATTTTCCGCTTTCGTGAGTTGGTTTTTCCGATAATTCAAAGATAGCGAGGAAATGATCCGCCACAGGCTTTCCATCGATATGGTCGCTTTCATGCATGTCCTCCATTGAATCCTAATCTTAGCACAAAGATAGTGAAAGGCGAGCGACAACGCGCCAAGTTTACTTGAGCAAGTTGTCCGAGCCGCATCCTATCTTCATGGCACAGCCACAAAGATAGTGAAAGGCGAGCGACAACGCGCCAAGTTTACTTGAGCAAGTTGTCCGAGCCGCATCCTATCTTCATGGCACAGCCACAAAGATAGTGAAAGGCGAGCGACAACGCGCCAAGTTTACTTGAGCAAGTTGTCCGAGCCGCATCCTATCTTCATGGCACAGCCACAAAGATAGTGAAAGGCTGGTAGAGAGGCAAACGAAATGCCAATTTCGTTTGTACTCTGCCAAAAGTCAGTGCGAGCCGAAAATTTGCCATCATCTGCAGAAATCGTCCGTTAGAATGCAAAAAATGTGTAAATTTGAGTTCCGCGCGTGCTTCAATAGATGTTGGCTTCGCGCGTAAATAAATAATAAGAAACTAAAAACCATATCATTATGAACAAGAACATCGCGGCTTTGGAGCCGAAAAACGTCTGGGGTCATTTCTATGAACTGACCCGTCAGCCCCGTCCCTCCAAACACGAGGAGAAAGTGCGGGCCTTCGTCGTGGATTTCGCCAAGAAGAATAAACTGGACTGCAAGGTGGATGAGGTCGGCAACGTCATCATCACCAAGCCGGCCACCAAGGGCATGGAGAACCGCCGCGGCGTCATTCTGCAGGCGCACCTCGACATGGTGCCGCAGAAAAACGCCGACAAGAAACACGATTTCGTAAAGGACCCGATCGAAGCCTATGTCGATGGCGACTGGGTAACGGCCGACGGCACGACGCTCGGCGCCGACAACGGCATGGGTTGCGCCGCGATTATGGCCGTTCTGGAATCCAAGACGGTCAAGCACGGTCCGCTCGAAGCCCTGTTCACGATTGACGAGGAGACCGGCATGACGGGCGCGTTCGGTATCAAGAAAGGCGTTTTCAAGGGCGACATCCTGCTCAACCTCGACTCCGAGACCGAGGGCGAACTCTATGTGGGTTGCGCCGGCGGCATCGACGCCACGATCACGCTGCCTTACAAGACCGAGGCCACGCCGGCCGACAGCAAGGCGTTCAAGATCGCTTTGACGGGCCTCAAGGGCGGTCACTCCGGCATGGACATCGTGTTGGGTCGCGGCAACGCCAACAAACTCATGAACCGTCTGTTGCTCCGCCTCATGGAGGGTTGCTCGGCCCGGCTCGTGAAACTGGAGGGCGGCAGTCTGCGCAACGCCATCCCGCGCGAATCGTTCGCGACCGTGACGTTGCCCAAGGCCAAGGAAGCCAGGTTCCAGAAGATTGTCGATCAGTTCTACGCCGAAACCAAGGCGGAACTCTCGGCCGTCGAACCCGACTATGTACTCAACTGCGAGAAAGCGACGTTGCCCAAGAACGTCATCACGATGGCGTCCGGCAAGAAGATGTGCCGACTCGTCTATGGCCTCCCCAACGGCGTGATGCGCATGAGCGACGCGATGCCGATTGTGGAGACCTCCACGAACATGGCCATCGTCAAGGCCGACAAGGGCGTGATGACGGTTTCGTGCCTGTTGCGCTCCTCAGTCGATACGGCCAAGGAAGACCTTGTGAACCAGATGAAGAGCGTTGTCGCGCTCGCGGGCGGCAAGGCGCAGTTCACGGGCGGCTATCCGGGCTGGAAGCCCAACATGCAGTCGCCGATTCTGAAAGCGATGCAGAGCACGTACCATTCGCTCTACGGCAAAAAGCCGAAGGTCATGGCCATCCATGCCGGTTTGGAATGCGGTCTGCTCGGCGGCGTTTACAAGAACTGGGACATGATTTCGTTCGGTCCCACGATCATGTATCCGCACTCGCCGGACGAAAAGGTCAATATCGCCAGCGTCAAGAAGTTCTGGGATTACCTCGTGGCCACGCTGGCCGCCACGCCCAAGAAATAAGCGCTGCGGTTGTTTAATATTTTTAGAGAAAATGCCTGCAAATTTGAATTCTGAATCAGATTTGCAGGTATTTCTTAATTTTTTCGGCCATGACAATGATAGTAAACGAATCAAATTGTAGAATATCAGCGGCTACGCGCAGAAATTGGCGAAAACTTCAAGTTGGTGTTGAAGATAAATTAAAATCGCGTGCCAATAAAACTGCTTCTCAAAAAAAATTCATTCCGATCGAACGATGCTCTGATAGCAAGACAGAAGATTTCATAGAAAGTCTGATTGATCGTATAACGGAAAGAAATTGGGATATAGCGTCTGTTTTGTTTACGCTTATTCTAAATATGTTCCATAATCTTGGATTTGAAAAAAAAGAATCTTACAGGAATTTTTTATCTGTATACGGACATCTCACCATCATCAGAGATTTGTTACAAATGCATGTTCCTGACCAAGAATATGATATTCTTGGCACTATATATCAGTCTTATATTACTGAGGGAGAGAAAAATATAAGAGGAGCTTATTATACCCCACAGGGTATTGTCAAGGATATGGTCAAGGATTTTGATATGTCGGGCAATAAATCGTTCTTTGATCCGTGTTGTGGCAGTGGGGCTTTTTTGTTATCCCTTCAAAATGCTACCCCATCCGCTATCTATGGAGTAGATACTGATCCTATAGCGGTTATGTTGGCAAAGGCCAATTTAATGATACGATACAAAGCATACGATTTTATTCCAAATATTTATGAAGCGGATTTTTTGCAAGACAGTGATATTTTCCAGAAAAACTTGTTGGATACTTTCGGAAAATTTGATTTTATAGCATCTAATCCGCCATGGGGTGCTTCTGCCTCTATAGTGAGTAATATTATAATATCAAAGGAAACGGCTTCTTATTTTTTTGTAAAAGCTTGTTCTTTTTTAAAAAAAGGCGGTAAAATTCATTTTTTGATGCCGGTTTCCATACTCAATGTCCGAATTCATAAAGATATCAGGCAATATCTTCTAACAAAAGGGCGGTTGGAACAAATAGTGATTTATGACCAATTGTTTTCAGGTGTTACAACATCGTATGCCAGTATATTGTTTTCTAATAATGCTCCGTCGGAAGCAATGATATATGTTTGCAGGGACAGATCCAAAACAGTTGATGTTAAAGATTTTTATCAAACGGAAAGTTATAATTTCACGGTGTGGAATTCTATAGATGCCGAAATAATAAGAAAGATAAAATCAAATGGTAATCTGACATTAAGTTCAAGTCAGTGGGCATTAGGTATTGTGACGGGCGATAATAAGCGTAAACTCCATCAAGAAAAGACGACAGAAGAGTTAGAACCTATCTATACAGGTAAGGAAATACAGGCATATAGATTGCGTCCTGCAAAATATTATATATCATTTGACAGAAACCAGTTGCAACAGGTAGCTAAAGATGAACTTTATCGGGCTCCTGAAAAATTGGTTTACAAATTTATAGGTAGAAAATTAACTTTTGCCTATGATAATACTGGCGCCTTATTTTTAAATAGTGCCAATATACTGATACCAAGTATAAAAAGAATGTCTATTAAAACGGTGTTAGCGTTTTTGAATTCTTCTGTTTTTCAGTATCTATATATTCAATTGTTCAATGAGGTGAAAATATTGAAAAATAACTTAATGGAAATGCCTTTCCCTGAAATCACATTGGTACAGGACACAATGTTGTCTAATTATGTAGATCAAATATTGGCTGGAGAGAGCGATAAGAAAGAGGTTGTGGATAAATGGATGCAAGATTTTTATGGTTTGACAGAAGATGAATTTAATCATATAAAAAGTATTATAAATGGAAAAATTGCTTGATTATCTTAATGAAAAAACTAAAGAATTTTCAAAATTACATCCAAATGTTCATTTAGATGAAGATTTTCTGGAGAGATTATATTCAGTTTATCCTTTTAATAGATTTGAATACGTTATTAGCCATTTAATTAGTTGTAATTTAATTAGTTTGAACGATTATCTTAAATTAAGGGCTGAATATCTTGAAAGAAATAAATATTTATATGTTTTTGAAATGACAGCTCCAAGAACTTTTGGAGAGACTTGGGCGCAAAGACATTTGAATGAAGTAATTCCTGAACTTCAAAGACCGACTCCTGATTTAGATAAGAATTATAAGGGACAATATGATTTTTGGTACAATAATATTAGGATAGAAGTAAAAGCATCTAGGGCTGTCAAGCGTTCAAGTGGAGAATCCTTGATGATAAAAGCGTTGTCAAGTGATTCAAGTTTCGGTTTTGATATGAATTTTCAGCAAATAAAACCAGCGTGTTGTGATGTTTTTGTTTGGATAGGAGTTTGGCGTGACAAGATTCGTTATTGGGTACTTTCATCAAAAGAAGTGGAAATGAATTCACATTATTCAAGAGGGCAACATAGAGGTAATCAAGGGGAAGGGCAATTGTGGTTAAAGGAAACGAATATAGATGAGTTTGATGCTTACGAAGTAAATGTACATCAGATACTTGATAAGATTATAGAAAAAAGGCGTCAATCGTGATATAAAAGATGGACATCCATATCGCCATACCGGTCATGAACGAACCCGGCATCGTCGGGCGCGTGCAGGCTTTGGCCCGGCAGACCGTTTTGCCGGCGCGGGTTGTGCTTTGCGTGAACCAGCCAGCTTCGTATTTTGATTCGGGTGACCCTTTCCATCAGGAAACGGTACGGGTGAACGCGACGACGCTGGCGGACCTGCAAGCCTTGGCGTCGGGCGGGAAGCTGCCGTTCGGGCTGACGGTCATAGACCGCAGCGGCGCGGGGCGCGCGTGGCCGGCGGCGCAGGCCGGTGTGGGACGCGCGCGGCGGGAAGCGATGGACGGGGCGGCGGCAGGCGCCTCCGGAACCGATTTATTGCTGTGCATGGATGCCGATACGGTTTATCCGCCGCATTACATAGAGGCTATGCGCGATGCGGCCGTGCGGTTTCCGGAGGCGGCCGGCATCGCCGGCGCCTATTTTCATCCGGTGCGGCCGACGGGTGCGGCCCGTTCGGCGGAGGCGGCCGCAGTTGAGGCCGATGCGGTCGATGTGCTGGATGCGGCCGATGTGGCCGAAGCCAAGTCGGAAGCCACCTCCGCCGATGCCTTGGCCGCGGCCGCCTTGCATTACGAAGTCTATATGCGAGCTTACGCCTTGGGCTTGGCGGCCGCGGGCCTGCCTTACGCCTATACGGCCATCGGCTCGTCCATGGGCTGTACGGCGGCCGCTTACCGGAAAATAGGCGGCCTGCCGCCCCATAAGAGCGGCGAGGACTTTTACTTTTTGCAGAAGTTGGCCAAGAGCGGTCCGATCGTGCGTCAGGGACAGGCGCCGGCCTTGCCTGCGCCGCGTCCGAGCCCGCGCGTCATATTCGGGACGGGGCCGGCCATCGGCATGGGGCTGCGCGGCGAATGGGGCTCGTGTCCGATTTATCCGGCGGCCCTGTTCGGCGATTTGCAAAGGTTTTACGCGGGCTTGACGGCGCTTTATACCGACCCGGCAATGGATTTGGGCCCCGTGGGCGCGTTCGCGGCCGAAAAATGGGGCGCGGACTGGCACGTTTCGATACGGCGCAACCGCACGTCGGCCGCGGCCTTCAAGAAAGCCTGCACCGAGAAGTTCGACGCGCTGCGCATGCTGCAATACCTCAAGGCGCACTACGCTTACGACCCGCAAACCGATGCGCTGAATTTGCTGGAACGCCTGCGGGATTGCGCGCGCCGCTATCCCGCTATCCCGTCGGCCGCGGCCATCGCCAGCCTCGAAGCCGCCCTCGCCGACAGAACGCCGGCCGAGGCCGAAACCTTGGCGTTTCGGGCGGACGCCCCCGCCGCATCCGCCACATCCGCCACATCGAATGCCGCGCCGGCCCGCGGCTTGGACCGCCTCTCGGTCTCCGACTGGCAGGCGTTGCGGCTCTACCTGTACCGCTGCGAACGCGCCGAGGCTATCGCGCGGCCGCTCTGCGGCTGACCCCCGTCCGCCCTGCCCCGTCCGCGCGGCGTAGCCGCGCACAGTGCCTCGGTGGGCCCGAAAATCCCAGCCGCCCGGGGTCGCGGCCGTCGGCGGCCTGCCACGTGTGCGCCTGCCTGTCGCCGTCATACATCATAAAAAACAAAGATTATGGATTGGAATACGCGTTTAACCTATCTGGAAGCCCACCCGAACCTGATGCCGGTCGTGCTCGGCCCGACGGCCTGCGGCAAAACGCATTTGGCCGTACAATTGGCCGGCCGCCTGAACGCCGAAATCATAGGCGCGGACTCCCGTCAGGTCTATCGCGGCATGGACCTCGGCACGGGCAAGGATCTGGCGGAATACGTCTATGAAGGCCGCCCCCTGCCTTATCACCTCATCGACGTGGCCGAGCCGGGCACCGAATACAACGTGTTTCTGTACCAGCAGGCGTTCGACCGCGTCTATGCCGGCCTCAGGGCCAGGGGCGTCAGGCCTTTGCTTTGTGGCGGGAGCGGCTTATATTTGCAGAGTGCGATCGGTGCGCGCCGGTTTGCCGAAGTGCCGGAAAACGCGGCCTTGCGGGCGGAACTCCAAGGTTTGACGCTGGCCGAATTGAGCCGTCGGCTGAGCCTCTACGGCCCGTTGCACAACCATACCGACACCGAGTCGGAGGCGCGTTGCGTGCGCGCCATCGAGATAGCCGAATACGAGGCGGCGCATCCGGACGATTTCCGCCGCACGCCGCCAGAAGCCTGTCTGATTGGCATAGAGGTCGCGCCCGACGTGTTGCGGCGGCGCATCCGGTTGCGGTTGGAGGAGCGGCTCGAACAGGGCATGGTGGAGGAGGTGGCGGGCCTGCTCCGCAAGGGCTTGCAGCCCGAACAGCTGACCTATTATGGCCTGGAGTACCGCTACGTGACCGACTACCTGCAAGGGCGGCTCGGCTTGGATGCGATGCGCGAACAACTGTACACGGCCATCTGTCAGTTCGCCAAACGCCAGCGGACGTGGTTCCGCGGCATGGAGCGCAAAGGTTGGAAAATCGACTGGCTCAGCTTGGAAGAGGCCGCCGGATTGGGCTGACCCGGTCTGAAGTTGCGCGGTGCAGGGTCTGACCAGGGCATCTAACTTGTAAATTCTAATTTATGTACGTAACTTTGAAACCTATAGATACAGAAAAGCCGGTTCATGGAACAAGCATAATACCAGTTGAAAGGCAGAGGGAACCTACCAAGAACATCTCAAACAATAACAAGTAAAGGCGTTATGAATAGAATAGGTCTATATATCCTCTGTATGTGTTTTCTTTTCGGCTGTGAAAAGCCCGTCACGCCGTCCGACAACTGTGCGTGCTCTTTCAATCCGACCGACGGTCCATTGGAAAAAGCGCGGCTTTCAGGCGAATGGTATGAAATCAAACAGAGTAAAAAGGGAGACACTTATGTATTTTCGGCCAACGATACGATGTATCTGAAACCCCGCAACAAGAACGATATTCATGTCATGACGTATCGCATAACCGGCGACCACGCCATGGAAGTGAAAAAACTATGGCCAGATGCATCCGGCACCTCCACACAACATACCGTTTTTTTCTTGTCCGATGATACGCTGTGTTTTTCAGGGATTCAACTCGTCAGGAACCATGCGGAAGCTTTGGAGAAGCGACTCATTGGAAAATGGCAGTTGGTGGGCGAAGGCTATTATGACTACGATGGCACACCAGTCATAAATCCGTCGGAACATACTTGGTGCTATGTAGAGTTTCGGGAAGATTTGCAAATGGTGCATTCCTCTCTCAATTTAATCTCCCCTTATCGAATAGAAGGAAATATTTTGTATGAAAATTATGTGGATGAGGAGAATACCTTTGTTTACCGATGGGGTGTCATAGACGACATATTGATATTACATTGTATTCAAGGTAATATTCCTGATGTTCCTCAAGCGAAAGTCGTATTTAAATATAAAAATGTTCAAAATACAAAATAAAACGTTCTCAAACAATACGACGATTAACGGATGCAATATTGACGTTCAAAACGTAACGGTTAAAAATGGGGCGAAACTCACTTTAGATGCAGAAAAAGAAACCACTATCAATGGTCCTTTTGAAGTAGAAACCGGAGCTGAATTGGAAATAAAATAAGGTTTATGATATTTGCCGGTATTGACATCGGGTCGAATGCGGTGCGCGTCCTGTTTTCGGACGTGTTCGCGGGGGAGGGCGGCCGTCCCGTCGCCTCCAAGGTCGCCTTGGTGCGCGTGCCCTTGCGTTTGGGCGAGGACGTGTTTTCGGAGGGTTATATCCGTCCCGAATCGGAGCGGGCGCTGATTGATACGCTCTTGGCGTTCAAGCAACTCATGGCCGTCTATAAGACGGTCGATTTCGCCGCCTGCGCCACGGCCGCCATGCGCGAGGCCGCCAACGGCGCGGAAGTCGTGCGGCAGGTCAAGGCCGCCACGGGCATCGACATCCGCGTCATAGACGGTCTGGAAGAGGCGCGCATCATCCGCACGGCCGGCGAGAGCCTGCCCGAAGAGCGTTACGACACGACGGTCTATGTGGATGTGGGGGGCGGCAGCACCGAGATTTCCGTAACCGAGAACGGCCGGTTTCTGCAGTCTTATTCATTCAAACTCGGCACGTTGCGCCTTTTGCACCATGCCGAAGACCCGCAGGAGTTCGAACGCCTCGAAGCATGGCTGCGGCAGTTCGAAGGCCAATTCGGCCGCATGAACCTCGTGGGGTCGGGCGGCAACATCAACAAACTGACCAAACTCTTCGGCGACAAGACCGGCCTTTCCATATCGCTGCCGCAACTCCGCAAGGGCTATAAGAAACTCGAGGGCATGGACGTAAGCGAGCGCATGGCCGCGTTCAAACTGCGCGCCGACCGCGCCGACGTCATCCTGCCGGCCGCCCGCATCTTCCTGTTCATCGCCGAACGGACGGGCGCCGAACGCATCTGGGTACCGCGTTTCGGCTTGGCCGACGGCCTCGTCTGCCAGCTGTATCAGGATGAAATCGGAATAAAAAAGGCGTAAATCCCTTGGGATCTACGCCTTTCCCTGTCGGATTCCGGGTTTGTTCCACCCGTCTCCGGTTAATGTCCCGTTTATTTCTTTTCGGTCGAGAACATATAAGCGATGCCGACGGTCAGCATTTCGCGGAACTGCACTTTGGCGCCGCGTATGTTGCCGTTCTTGTCGGTGGTCTTGACCTTGTCGTCGTATTTGAGCGAGGTGCCGATCGTGGCGTTCAGCCAGGAAGTCACCTTCATGACGAGCTGCACGTCCCAATCCACGACGAAGTTGCCGAAATCCTTCGTATAGGGCGTAAAGAGCGCGAGGTCGGACGACAGGATGATTTTAGGCGTGATTTCCCAATTCAGGTGCCCTTTCACTTGCAGGCCGGCCTGCATGAGGTAGCGGCCATCCGTATTGCCTATCCGTTTGTTGACGCCGAACGCACCCTGATCGGCCAGGAATTGGTCGGCCACGAAGGTGGTCCGCATGACGGCCGGCGACACATAGACGTCCAGCAGGCTCTTGAGGTGGTATTCCACACCGACGGAGATATTCAGATAACCCGGCGCCATGATTCTGGAGATGTAGGTCGGCGCCGTGTCGTTGTCGGCCAGATGGGCGGCCACGTCTTTATAACCCTTGTCGTATTGGGTGCGGAAGTCGGCTTCGGCCGAAAGGAACCAGTGGTCTTTCTTGTCCAAGGCGTAGCCGTATTGGGTATTGACGATGAGTTTATCGACGGTTTTGTTCAGTTTGTTGCTCGGCGTCCACGTCAGGCCGTATTCGGTGTTGAGGTTGGAAACCCATTTATGCCGGTTCTTGTTGTAGGTCGCGTTGAGGTTCAGGATGGCGTTGCCGGCTATGGAACTCTCGCCGCCGGCCGACCAGTTGGTCTGCGCGTTTTGCGAGAGGTTCAAGCCCATGTCGCCTTTGAAAACCCAAGGCTTGACGACGGGTTCCGCGGGTTCGGCGGCGGGGGCCGCGTCTTGGGCGCGGGCCGGCATGACGGCGGCGTTCAAGATGAAAATCGCCGGCAACAGTAACAGGATTGACGACCGTTTGACGGTGCGGTTACCCAATGGGCGTTGGTTTTTCATAAATCAATAATTATAAGGTTGTTATAATACTGTTTTTGCGGTTAAGCGGGTGCGAATTTAGCAAAATTTTCAAAAATGCCGCATTTTGAGTACTTTCGCATGGTTTTGACCCGTTGTTCAACCTGTTTCGAATGTCTGGACGGGGCGCGGGTCCGGCGTTTTGACATGATGGAGATGACAGTTTCGGATATGTTCGATAGGAAAAAGACGGCCGACGGCGCGCGTTTGCCGATGCCGGCCGATTTCAGTCTGATAGCGGGACCTTGCAGTGCCGAGAGTCTGGCGCAGTTACGGGCCGTGGCCGCCTTTTTGGAAGACTTGCGGCGGCAGGGCTATCCGGTGGAGGCCTTGCGGGCGGGGGTTTGGAAGCCGCGGACGCGCCCCGGCCACTTCGAGGGTTACGGCGAAAAGGCTTTGGACTGGTTGCGGCAGATACGGGCGGAGTTTCCGGACCTGCCGCTGATGACCGAAGTGGCCGTCCCCGCGCATGCGGAGGCCTGCCTGAAAGCGGGCATCGACCGCTTTTGGGTAGGGGCGCGTACGGTGTCCAACCCGTTTACCGTCCAGGCTTTGGCCGACGGCCTCCGCGGCAGCGGCCTCACGATCCGTGTCAAGAACCCCGTCTCGCCCGATTTGGCCTTGTGGATAGGCGCGATGGAACGTTTGGAAAAGGCCGGTCTGAAAGTGGAGGCCGTGCACCGCGGCTTCGGCCTGTATAACGCCGCGCCTTACCGGAACGCGCCGCTTTGGGAATTGCCCATCGAACTCAAACGGCGTTGTTCCGGCTTGCGCGTCCTGTGCGACCCGAGCCATATCGCGGGGCAGGCGCGTTATGTGGCCGAGGTGGCGCAGTTGGCCGTCGATTTGGAAATGGACGGGCTGATGGTCGAACTGCATCCGGCTCCCGAAACCGCTTTGAGCGATGCCGCCCAGCAACTCACGCCCGAAGCCTTTGCGTCCTTGTTGCATCAACTGTGTTTCAAACACACCCACACGAACAGCGATCGCCTCGAAACCCTGCGTCGCCTGGTGGATGAAGCCGACCGCGAACTCATCGGCGTGTTGGCGCGCCGTTTCGATTTGGTCCGGCAGATGGGGGCGGTCAAGAAAGAAGAAAACTTGTCGGTCTTGCAGTTGCCCCGCTGGCAGACCGTCCTCGAACAGCGTACCGAATGGGCGCAAGCCATGGGCATGAGTCCTGAATTCGTCAAAGCCCTGTTCCGTTGCATCCATACCGAGTCGGTCAATTTACAACGGTAGTGAAAGGCGATAATCGTTTCTGCGCGAATCTACTGATACTCTGCCAAGCCGCCTTCTACCTTCACGCCCGACAGGGCGTAGCCATAAATTATCACGCGCCTATCGGTAAAACCAAAAAGGGAGCCCCACGCCGGACTCCCTTTCGTACGATTCTCCTTTAGGTCGCAGGCAGGCCTTACGGTCGCCTGTCGTCCCGTCGGTTCATCGCGGTGTTTTTAGAAAATGGACTATATAATTACCTTGCGGATGACGTGCGGGATTATTTTTCCACTTCGATTTCCATCGATTTCAACTGGTCTATGCAGAAATAGGCCGGCAACAGGTTGCCGTATTCGTTGACGCGCGAGCTGCTGACGTTGAAAACCAATTCCTTTACCTTTCCGAGCGCCCCCAGGTTCACTTTCTTCCAATCTTTGACGATATAGTGTTCGGAAGCGTTTTCGGAACGGAAGTCGGCCAGATAGACATCGATCTTGTTGACGTCGCCGTTGGCCTGTATGCCGCGGATTTCCAAAAGCGCCCAGTCGCCCTGTTTGAAAGCTTCGTTGCCGTAGGCGTCGCCTTTTTCCATCGTGCTGACCGTATAGGCCGCGTTCGTGACATAGACGTAATCCATCGTCACGCCGTCGGGCGCCAGCGAAGCGTTCACCTTGATGCGCGGTGTACCGAATTCTCCGGCATCGAAGCCCACGCCGAATGTTTTCGTATTTTCGGCACCCTTGCCGACGACATTGCGGTATTGGTGTTCGGCATAGTTGGCCGCGTCGAAATCGGTGGCCGTCACGTTGCTGTACGCAAACTGGTTCCACGAACCCCATTCGGTGTTGTAGTTGTGGGTAAAGGTGAAATCCCTGCTCGTAAACGTGGTTTCGCCGTTTTCCGTACCATGCCAATAACTTTCGGCTTGCAGGCCCAGGTCTTCGAAATCGGCTGTCAAAACGCGTTTTTCTTTCTTGCAGGCGCAGAAAGACAAGGCCACCAAGGCCCAAAGCAATACTTTTTTCATATCAGTGTTTTATTTTTAGGTTTCGTGTGACCCGGCACCGTGGCCTGTCGTCCGGTCAAACGGACCGCCGGCATCGGCTATACGGCACGGTAACGTCAAACGTCAGGGTGCTTTCGCCCGCGAACCGGGAAAAACCGTGTGGCGTTCAAGGATATAAATAAAGACAGGTGGAAACAGAAATGCGGAAATCGGCGTCCGCCTTGTCTGCGACCTGCTTTAACTCCCAAAAGCAAACACAGTTTCGATGCTTGACGGCCAGTCTTCCGGCTTATCTTTTTCGGCGGCCTTCCCACGAAACATCCGTTTTGCGGATGGCTTTCGCAGTGGCTTGTCGCCAACCCCGTGGCGGGGATCAAGAATTACGGCAGTGGGTACTGCGACCGATTCTCACGGTCTTCCTGTTTGTTCGCGTCGCCTCAGGCCCGATGACACCTGGCGCTTAATTAAAAATTACATTCAATCAAGCGTTTATATCACTCAAACCCGACTTTCCGCGACCGAAAAGCGGTAACAAAGATAGTGAAAATCGAACGCAGAAACAAGCGATGGTAAGTCGCTTGTGGCCTTAAATGAGGGCAAATGTAAAACGTAGTTTTAGGATTTGTCTGAAATTTAAGGCCAACAAGTAAAAATGAAATTTTTGCTTGTTTCTGCTGAGATGCATCCTATCTTCACGCCCGATCGGGCGTAAAGATAGCTACCTTAAAATCTAATTCTTGGCCCTGAAGAAGATTTTCATGACCGACCCGCTGAAGTCGTAGAGTTTGCGGAGCTGGTTCTCCACAAAACGTTTGTAAGGCTCCTTGACGTATTGCGGCAGGTTGCAGAAGATGACGAAAGCCGGGTAGGCGGTCGGCAACTGTGTGATATAGTTTATCTTGATGGATTTTCCTTTATAGACGGGCGGCGGGGTCTGCCGCAGGATGGGCAACAGTTCCTCGTTGAGCCGCGAAGTCGGAATCCGTTGCGACTTGTGGTCGTAAACGGCCTTGGCGAGTTCGAGCACCTTGAAAATACGCTGTTTCTCAATCACGGAAGTGAACACGATGGGCACGTCGTTGTCGGGGGCGAGGCGGGCGCGCAGGCCGGCTTCGTACTCTTTGAGCGTGTTGGACGATTTCTCGACCGTGTCCCATTTGTTGACCACGAGCACGACGCCCTTGTTGTTGCGGCGGCAGAGGCTGAAGATGTTGAGGTCTTGCGCTTCCAGACCCGTGGCCGCGTCAATCATGAGCAGGCAGACGTCGCTGTGTTCGATGGCGCGGATCGACCGCATGACCGAGTAGAACTCGATGTTTTCGCTCACCTTGCTTTTCTTGCGGACGCCGGCCGTATCGACGAGGTAGAAGTCGAAGCCGAATAGGTTGTAGCGCGTGTAGAGCGAGTCGCGCGTGGTGCCGGCCACGGGCGTGACGATGTTGCGGTCCTGGCCGATAAAGGCGTTGATGATGGACGATTTGCCGACGTTGGGGCGACCCACGACCGCGATGCGCGGCAGGTCGTCGTCCGGCTCGTCGGTCTCCGGCTTCATGTCCTTGACCACGGCGTCGAGCAAATCGCCCGTGCCGCTGCCGTTGACGGCCGACACCGTAAAGAAGTCGCCCATGCCGAGCGCGTAAAATTCGGCCGACTGCTGTTCCATCTTGCCGTTATCCACCTTGTTGACCACGAGCAGGACCGGCTTCTCGCAGCTGCGTAACATGTGCGCCACGTCTTCGTCCAAGGGCGTGATGCCGTCCTTGGCGTCCACGAGAAACAGGATGATATCGGCCTCATCTACCGCCAGCAGCACCTGCGTGCGGATGGCCTCGTTGAAGGCGTCCTCGTCGTCCAGCAGATAGCCGCCAGTATCGATGAGCGAGAACTCCTTGCCGTTCCAGTTCACGCTGCCGTAATTACGGTCGCGCGTCACGCCGCTCACTTCGTCCACAATCGCCTGCCGGCTTTCGGTCAAACGGTTGAACAACGTCGATTTTCCGGTGTTGGGTCGTCCAACGATGGCTACGATATTTCCCATGGCACAAGGCAGTTAAGGTTGTTTTCAAAAGCGTCCGCGCTTCGCGTAAGGCGGCCGTCGGGGTTTCCATTTCGGGCCGGACCGACGTTGGGTCTTTCGGCTGATCCGATGGGTCCGACCGACCTGACGTTTCCGCGCGATACGGCGCAGGGTCCAACGCGATAACAAAAAAGGCTCACAAGCCATTGCCTGCAAGCCCCTGATTTTGTAGCGGGAAGAGGATTCGAACCTCTGACCTTCGGGTTATGAGCCCGACGAGCTGCCTCTGCTCCATCCCGCAATGTGGGTGCAAAGGTAATACTTTTTTACGGAAGATGCAAATGGGGCGGGACGGAACCTATTCCGGAGGCTGTCCCGGAGCCTATGCCAACACCCGTTTCAGCCAAAGCGCCATCACGGGGTCTGCCAAAACGGTCTTGCGGTTTTCGGTTTCTATCAGTTCCTTTTTGATGAGCGCCCGTTTGATAGTGCTCACATTGGCGGATGAACCGAGTCGGTATTTTTGCAAAACGTTTTGTGTCGTAAATTCTTCGTGAATGCCGTCCTTGACAGCCCGCAGGAAATTCATTTGGTAGGTGCTCAGATTTTCCGTCTGTTTTTCAAACAAAGGCGAGTTCTGATCCAAAAGGTCCTGACAGGCCTCTTCGAAATTTGTTTCGGAGGCGGTCTTTTCGGTGTGAATCCAAACCAGCCAGGCCAATTGTTGCACGTATGACGAGTGATTATCCACCGTTTGACAAATCCTTTCCGCCAAGGTTTTGGAAATATGTTTCCCGGTCGCCTCAAACCGTTCGCCAATGTATTTGACCCAATCGCCCGTACCGATTTTGGGCAGGTAGATTATATCGCCGAATTTGTAAAAGGGCAGGCTTTTCTTCTCGAAAAGTTCTGTCATCAAGTGTTTCTTGCTTCCGAACAGGCAATAGGAAACGGATTTCTGCAATTGCCAGACCGTGCGCAACTGCTTTTGGAATGTCTTGGAATCTTCAAATTCCGCTATCTGTTGAAATTCGTCAATGCAAACCACAATCCGGCATCCTTTTTTCTGCGCGATTTTTTCAGGCAGTTGGAGGATTTCTTGGATATCATCGCTTTTGTGGTTCATTTCCAATGATATGGAAAAATCGGACATGGGGTCGGGTCCCATGGATATTTTGGGGCTGATGCGGGAGAAAAATAGTTTGGCGTGTTCCAACCATTCTTCCCATTTGGACGCCGTTTGTTTGAGGACGGCTTCCGCGAACTTATCGTAAAATTCCCGGTCGCTGCGGCACGAGAAAATATCCAGATAGACGATTTTAAGTCTGTCGGATTGTGCCAACCGATAGACTTTCTGCACCAAAGATGTCTTTCCCCAACGGCGTGGAGAGATTAACACTGTGTTGATGCCGTGTTGGAAATTGGATAACAACCGTGCCGTTTCCGTTTTTCGGTCTGTAAAGTTCTCGTCGGAGGTGGCGATGCCGAAGATAAAAGGTTTGTTGTTCATCATTTTATAGCATTTGGAAATAAGTCAAGCCGAGGCGTTTCTTATTGTGTTTCAATAGACAAATTTAGTAATAATTTTATTACTAACAAAGTTGTTACTAATAGAATTGTTACTAACGGATTTGTTTTTGGAGAGGCGTGGCGCAAGGTATGTTGCTTACCGAGAACGGGAATGCCTGTATCGTATCTGTCGCCTTTCCTTGAATACCGGTCGGCGGGTAGGCGCTAATTCCGAATGGCGCGGCTTTGCCTCATCGTTTCCTCGGAAAATTGCTTGCCTCTGCGCTCGCCTTTCACTATCTTTGCAGGCTATGGCAACGACAACTGTAACCGATCCGCGGATTTTAGAGACGGAAGATATCCGTAAACTGCTCTTTAAGTTTGCGGTGCCGGCTATCATCACGACGCTGTCGGTATCGCTCTACAATGTCATAGACCGGATTTTCATCGGACAGGGGGCGGGGGCGATGGCCATTTCCGGCCTTGCGCTCACGTTTCCGATCATGACGCTCATCCAGGCGTTCGGCACGCTGGTCGGCGTGGGCGCCTCCTCGCGTATCTCCATCGTGCTCGGCATGAAAGACAAGGCGCGGGCGGAACGCATCCTCGGCACGTCGGTCGTATTGACGGTGCTGATATGGATTGTCATCACCATCCTGAGCCTCGTGTTCCTGCATCCGCTTCTGCGGCTGTTCGGCGGTAGCGAGCAGACGATGCCCTACGCCGTCACCTATCTGAAAATCATTATTCCGGGTAGCGTATTGAGCAATTTCACGTTCAGTTTCGGCAACATCATCCGGGCGGCCGGCTCACCCAAGAAAAACATGAGCATCATGCTCATAGGCGTGGGTTGCAACCTCGTGCTCGACCCGCTGTTCATCTTCGGCTTCGGCATGGGTATCCGCGGCGCGGCCTGGGCCACGATTATCTCCATGTTCGTGAGCGCGTATTTCACGATGCGCTATTTCCTGAGCCCCAAATCGTATATCCGTCTGCATTGGCGGAATATCCGTATCAAGTGGCATATCGTGCAGGACATCGTTTCGATAGGCTTGTCGCCCTTTCTGATGAACGTGGCCGCCTGCGTCGTCAACATCATCCTCAACAACCGCCTCTATGCCTACGGCGGCGACCTCGCGATAGGCGCCAACGGCATCATCAACAGCTACGCCATCCTGTTCGTCATGTTCGCGCTCGGCCTGTGCCACGCCATGCAGCCCATCGTGGGCTATAATTTCGGCGCGGCCCGTATGGACCGCGTGCGGCAGACGCTGTTCCTCTCTATCAAGGTGGCCACCGCCATTACGACGCTCGGTTTCCTCTGCATGGAAACCATGCCGGGCGTTTTGGCCAGCCTGTTCACGCAAGACGAGACGCTGATCGGCATCACCAAGACCGGCATGCGTTTCGTGTTCGCGCTCTATCCGTTCGTGGGCTTCCAGATTGTGACAGGCAACTACTTCCAGTCCATCGGCAAAATCTCGCTGTCCATCTTCTTGAGTCTGACGCGGCAGGTGTTGTTCCTGATTCCGGCGCTTTACCTCTGCTCCGACCTTTGGGGGCTGGACGGCGTCTGGGCGGCTTCCACAACGGCCGACACGCTGTCGGTCATCGTGGCGTTCATCCTCATCGCCACCCACCTCCGGCGGCATCCCGTCGTGACGGAAACCAAAACGAGAGGCGTGCGGTAAACCATAATTTTGAAAGTCATGGAAAAATTGATAGAGTTATCGCAAGAAGAAGTGGTTTTGGGATTTGTCGCCTCCTGCATCGAATATACGGCGCGGCGGTTGGGTCGGCCTTATCAGGAAATATTTGCCCGTATGCAACGGACGAATATGATCAACGATTATCTGATACCGTGTTATGATACTTTACATACGGAAAGCCGTGAGCATGTAACGGATAATGTCATCGCTTATTTGGAAGAGAGGGGAGTGTGAGGATGAAGATAGAAGTGTATCACGGCAGTGTTGCCAAGGTGGAAACGCCTATCTGCCATATAGGGCGGGAAAATCTCGATTTCGGGCGTGGATTTTATTTGACGGATATCCGGGAACAGGCTGTTCGGTGGGCCATCAATGTATCAAGACGGCAGCGTATGCCTGCGGTTGTCAATAGATATCTTTTGGACAGGCAGGCCATATTGGCCGAAGCAAAATGCAAGATTTTTGAAGCCTATGATGCCGAATGGCTCGAATTCATTGTGGCGAGTCGCCGCGGTTTGAACCCGGCAGCAGTTTACGATTATATTGAAGGCGGTGTGGCCAATGATAGAGTAGTGGATACGGTCAATCTGTATATGGCGGGGCTTATGGAAGTGGAAACGGCTCTCCGGCGTTTGGCCATGCATCGGCCGAACAATCAGATTTGTCTGCTCAATCAGAGTTTAACCGACAAATACCTTAGCTATGAAGGAGTCGATGCAGTTGAATAATAATGATCCGGTTCTTGCCCCTGAAATACAGGATATGATTATGAGTAATCGTATCGGTATTATAGCGGCGGAATTGGCCAAGCGTTTGGGCGTCATGCCGGCTGAGGCCTTGAAGATGTTTTACGCGAGCCAAACTTGCGCTGATCTGCATGATAAGGCTACGGGTCTTTATTTGTATGGTAATCTCTATGTAGCCGACGAGTTTATGCGGGAGTTGGGCGATTTCTGATGTTTATCTACCAGTGCGATTCGTGGCAGGATATCCATATATCCGTACGGCGTTTGAAAGAGGCCTGCTTGATACCGCAGGCGTATGGTTTCATACGATGCGATAAGTAGTGGCTGTCGATGTCTGAGGAAAATTAGTCCTCGAAAATATCCTCTTCCTTGTATCTATCGATTTCGCGGCGTTCTTTCTTGGTGGGGCGTCCGGCGCCGCGCTCGCGGTATTCGAAAGCGGAGACGGAGCGCTGGGCCGTGAGTTTGGCTTTTTCTTCAGCGGGCGTGAGATCGGAGAGGTATTGGGGCACGAGCGCGGCGCCGACGCGCGAAGGCGGCACGCCCACGGCCTGATACGTGAACTTGACGCCGTGTTGCTTGACATCGAACACCTCGCCGATTTTAATCTCCCGCGCCGCCTTGACGGCCTCCTCATGGATGAAGACGCGGCCGTTGCGACAGGCTTCCGCCGCCTGAGAGCGCGTCTTGAAAAGACGGACGGCCCATAAGTATTTGTCTATCCGCATGATTCTTTCAGTTGTTTGTGTAGCCGAGCAACCACCGCCGCGCCGCCTTCGTCGGTCGTGACAGGTGGCCGTGGAACCGACCCGCTGCCCTGTTGCCCCATCGCCTCTGCCTCCGAACGCGGGCGGCGGAAGTTGGCCCTATCGTTGCTTGAAGCCGTCGAAGCCCTGCGCCTCCAAGCGCATCATCGGGCCGTTTTCGGGAATCATATAGCAGCCCTGCGCCGCCTCGACGATATGGCCGATGATATGGATTTCGGGGCAGTCTTTCAACTTCTCGTAGTCTTTCTGCGCGATCGTGAACAGGAGTTCGTAGTCCTCGCCGCCGTTGAGCGCGGCCGTCGTCGGTACGATGTCGAAGATTTCCAAGGCCTTGCACGTCTCGGCGTCGATGGGGATTTTGTTGTCATAGACCATGCAGCCGCAATGCGAGCGTTCGCACAGGTGTAGCAGTTCCGACGAAAGGCCGTCCGAAACGTCTATCATCGACGTCGGCTTCACGCCCTTGTCGGCGAGCAGTTTCACGATGTCGGTACGCGGTTCGGGCTTCAACTGCCGTTCCAAGACGTACGAAAAGTCCTGAAAGTCGGGCTGGCTGTTCGGATTGGCGAGGAACGTCCGCTTCTCGCGTTCCAACAGCAGCAAGCCGGCGTAGGCGCCGCCCAAGTCGCCCGAAACGCAGATCAGGTCGTTCTCTTTCGCGCCCTCGCGGTAGCAGATGGCCTCCGGCTTGGCCGAGCCGAGCACGGTGATGGAGATGAACAGCCCCGAGGCCGACGAGGTGGTGTCGCCGCCCACGAGATCGACGTGGTAGCGGTCGCAGGCTAAGCGGATGCCGTTGTAGAGTTCTTCGAGCGCCTCCACGCTGTAGCGGTTCGAGGCCGCGATGCCGACGAGTACCTGACGCGGCGTGCCGTTCATGGCCGCGATGTCCGAGAGGTTGACCGCCACGGCCTTGTAGCCCAGATGGCGCAGCGGGCAATACGTCATGTCGAAATGCACGCCCTCGCAGAGCAGGTCTTTGGAAACCAGCATGACTTCGCCCTCAGGCAGTTGCAGTACGGCCGCGTCGTCGCCCACGCCCTTGCGGGTGTAGCCGGCGTTGTGCAGCGGCAGGTCGGCCGTCAGGCGGTCGATGAGCGGAAATTCGCCTATGCTGCCGATTTCGGTGCGGGGCGCGGCCTGCGGGTCTTGCGGTTGAGCGGCCTGCCGGGTTTGAGCGCCGGCCCGCTGGTCCTTTTCGGCCTGTTGGTTTTGGGCCGGTTGAGTCTTTGTAGCCTGCGGTTTGGTGGAAGTCTTAGCCATATCGTGTCATTTATGTACAAAAAAACAAATTTCCGCGCACAAGCGCAAGTGCGGCGAAAGAGAAAACGGTCGGGAGGCCATCTTACGGCTTCAGGCAGCCGACGGGCACGACATAGATGCCGTCCGTTCGCCGGTAGGCGTATTCTCCGGCGCCGGTCAGCACCATGCGGAACGCAGGGGCTTTCATACGGTCGGTATCGATGATGTTGGAGAGTGCGTTCAGCGTCTTGGCGGCCTCCTCTATCCAAGTTTCGCCGCCTAATTTTATTTCTATCAATCCGTAGGAACCGTTGCGCAGGTGGATGACGGCATCGCATTCCAGGCCGTTCTTATCCCGGTAATGATAGACGGATCCGTCCAACGCATCGGCATAGACCCTCAGATCCCGGACGCACAGCGTCTCAAAGAATAAGCCGAAAGTGTTCAAATCGTTCATCAGGTCGTTGGGCCCGAGGCCGAGGGCGGCCGCGCCGATGGAGGGATCGACATAATAGCGGGTGTCCGACGTACGGACGGCGGTTTTGCTTCTTAGATTGGGATTCCAGGCCGGCATATCCTCTATAACGAATATCTTCCGCAAGGCGGTCAAGTAGGCGTCAACGGTTTCATCGCTGACATCCGCCGTCTCATGGTTCGCTATATCGGCCAAAATGGTGGCGATACTGGTTTGCGCGCCTTGATGCCTGGCGTAGGAACGCATGATGCGTTTGGTTCGTTCGGCATCGCGTTTTATCTGATCCACGCGGGATATGTCGGTGTTTGTAATGGCTTTATAGTATTCGATGGCTTGTGAAAGCGCCGCCTTTTCGGTTTTCTTCGACAAGGCTCTGGGCCATCCGCCGCGGCATACGGCAAAGGCCAGCATCGGCAACGTCAGTTTATTGACGGCACCTATCTTCTCCGGGGCTGAAAACAAATCCGATAAACTGATTTCGCCTGTCGATTCTCCCGATTCCCACAGGCTCATCGGCCGCATGGTCAGCCAGGCGTATCTTCCAGTGCCGGTATGATGGATGGCTTTGGTGTCGGCCGGCACGGCCGAACCGGTCAGCATAAATTGACCATCTTCGTTCCGTTGATCCACTTCAAACCGGATGGCGTCCCAAAATTGAGGTGTTTCCTGCCATTCGTCAATCAGTCGGGGTGTTTCCCCCTCTAAAAGGAAACGAATGTCGGTTTGGGCCAATTGACGGTATTGATCCTGTTTAAGCGGATCGTCCATATAGAGTACGCTTTTGGCTTGCTGGGCCGCCGTGGTGGTTTTACCGCACGCCTTAGGGCCTTCTATCAACACGGCCCCCATCGCTTCCAATTTGTCACGGAGCAATTGGTCGGCTATTCGTTCTCTATATTCCATGGCATTTGAATTTCGGCAAAATTACATAAAATAGCATGTAAAAACAAACGCTATTTTTAATCTTCCGAATTTTATATTATAATATTCATAATCACTTATTTAATATATTTTGTTTGGAAATTTGGCGCGATTTTGTTTGGAAATTTGGCGCGATTTTGTTTGGAAATTTGGCGCGATTTTGTTTGGAAATTTGGCGCGATTTTGACCGCTTTAAAAATCGGTCGAGAGCGAGAAGTAGAACACGGGCTTGTCGTGCACGCGGCCGTTCTCCACGCCCCAGGCTAAGTCGAAGCGCATGAAGTAGCCGAGCAGCTGGCAGCGCAGCCCCGCGCCGAAGCCCAGCACAATCGGGTTGGCCTCCTTTTCCAACTCAATCGTGATCTTGCCATCCTCTATCGTCTGTTTGTAGAACGGATTGTCTTTCGACCACGGGTTCCAGTCGCTCCACGCGCTGCCCACGTCGGCGAAGGCCACGAGCTGCAGGTGGCGCAGGAAAGACGACTTGACCGGCCCGCGCGAGATCACCTGCACGAAAGGGAACCGTATCTCGCTGTTGATGACGAGGAAACTGTTGCCGTTGCGGATGTTCTGGATAAAGCCGCGCATGTTTGTGGCCAGCGTCTGATAGGCGTAGTTCTGGTTCGGATCGGTCTTGACGTCGCGGTTGAAGCGCGGCAGCAGCCAGCCGTCAATGCCGCCCATGTAATACACCAGTTTCTGTTGCCCGAACGAAGTCGATCCCGCGATGCGGTTCGCCCAAATCAGCGTCTTGTACAGACGGCGGTAGTCGCGGAAGTCGAAGCCCACGACAAACAGGTTCTGGTTGTCGTGCACGATGCCCTGGTAGTATTCGGCGAACACCTTGCCGCGCGTGCCGTAATAAATGTTCTGCGTCACGAAGCGCGCGTGGTCATAGACCCATTCGCCTTTCAGACCCACTTTAAGTTGCCGCTGCATGGGTTCGGTAAGGCTGTTCCACTCGTAACTCTTGAACACCGTGCGGTCGTAGCGCGCAAAGACGGTGCCTTTGAGCATGCTCACGGGCGAGAGCGGATATTTCATCACGTAGTAACCGTTGTAAGTATTTTGTTTATAAGGCTCCACATTCATGCTGTTGTCGTTGCGGTTGATGATGTGGAACACGAACTGATGGCCGAGCCGGCGTTCCAAATACTCGTAACTCAGCAGGTATTCAAAGGTCGTGAAGTCGAACGAGAAGCTGAAGCCGCCCACGATGCGGTGGTTCTCCATGAGGTCCGACAGCGAGATCTGCGTAAAGCCGTTCACGTCCGAATTGAGGTAAATGGGCGACGAACTGTTGGTAAACGCCTGATAGGTCGCGTTCAGGAAGCTGAAGCCTAACTGCGCCGTGGCCTGATTGATGGAGAATTCGGGCCGGTAGGTATATTGTTTGGGCGGCACGCGGGCGGGAGCGGTGGCGGTCAGGCTGTCGAAATCGGCGGCGGACGCTGACGCTGAGGCGTCGTTCGAGGCCGTCCGGCCTTTGGCGGCGGTGTCGTTGGACGCGCCCGTTGCGAGGGGGTTGAGAACGCCGGCGCCGGTGCGGGCGGAGGGGAAAGCGGAGGTGGAACCGATTTGATTCGAGCCGCTTAGGGACGAATCGGCGGCGGAGGCCGGGGCGTCGGAACGCGGCTTGGCTTTCCGTCTGTTTTTCTTTTTAGGTTTGAACCGACGGGCGGCCGTGGCGCCCGTGGAATCCGCAGGGGTATCAACGGATGGGGCCGAGCCGCTCCGGGCGGCAGGTCCGCCGTTGGCGGGGGCGGCGGAAGTGTCCGCCGCGGGAGAGGCCGCATCGCTGGAACGTCCCGGAACGGAAGCCGGGGCCGCCGCCTCGGCCGGGTCGTGGGACGCGCCCGCCGCCGGGGCCGCTTCCGCTTCAGGCCGGGGGACGCTGAGGCCGGCCGCCGCGCGGGCCGCCAGATAGCGGTCAAAGGCCGTCGTATCGCGGCTGTCAGCCCCTCTCGCCGCCCGCAGCGTCAATTGCAAGCCCGAGGGGCGGCCCGCACCCGGCGAAGCCGCGCCCGCCGTCACGGCTACCGCCGTGTCGGCCGCGGCGGCCGCCTCCAAGCTGTCGGCCACCGCCTTGCGCCGCGCCATGCGCGCCTCTTTGGCCAAAACCGCGCTCTTGAAGGCCGTGGGTGTCGCCAAGACCGGTCGCGGCAGTTTCGGGTACAGCCCGTCGCGCAGGGGCGAGAGCGGCTCCACAGCCAGCACGTAGCGGCCGTTCTCCAGGCCGAGGCTCGTATAGACGCCGGCCTTGGCCGAGACATCTATTTCCCGCAGGCCGGCCGGTCGGTTGCCCAAGGTCGTGCTTTCGAACGTGCGGCGGTAGTGTACGGCCGTATCGACATGGTCCATGACGCGTCCGAAAGCGCCCGCCGCCACGTCCGTCTTGCCGGCAACGTTGGTCAGGAACAGCAGGCGCCGTCCGTCGATCGGGTTGGGGTCGGAGAGACGGACGCGCTCGCCCTCGTCCGTCATCCGAAACAGCGTGATGCCGCCTTTTTTAAGGTCGTAGGCGAACAGGTCGGAACCTTTCTTCATCGAGGGCGCCACCTCGAATTTCTCGCCCTTGCGGAGCGTGTCGTCGGGGCGGTTCGACTCAAAGACGAGCAGCGACGTGCCGGGGATGAACGTCGGCTGGCGGTCATCGTAGAGGTCGAACGTAATCTGCTTGTCGGTGCCGGCCGTCAGGTTGTGCAGGTAGATGTCCGACTGGCCGTTGCTCGAGGCCGCGATGGCGATGCTGCGGCCGTCGGGCGAGAAACAGAACGACGTAATCTTCTCGAAATAGTCTAAGTAGTAACGGCGGATGCCTTTCCGTTTCTTTTCCAAGTCATAGACGATGAGCGTCGTGCGCCCTTTCTCTTCCGTCACGATGCCGAGGGCGTGGCCGTTCGGATGCCAGGCCAGCACGGGAAACGAGTAGTCGGGCATGTCGTTCACGCCCGCGCCCGTACGGTAGATGCACCGCCGCCGCGACGGGTTGAGGCTCTGGATATAGACTTTGGCGCGGCCGAGCCAGTTGGAAGTGAACGCCAGTTCGCCGCCGTGTCGGGGGCGGTCTGCGGCCGTTTCACGGCCGGCAGCGCCCGCCGCGGCCGTCCCTTTGCCTGACGCGTTGCCTCCCGCGCCCTGTCTGCCGCGGCGGGCGGCTGTGCGCGACAGCGCCGCCTGCGAGGCCGTCAGCGCGCTGTCGCGCCAGACCGCCCCCGGGTTCACCGTAAAGCGGCTATAGACCGTCTCCGGCTTGTTGGTCCTTTTCAGCACCGCATGATGGCTCAGGCTGTCGCGCCCGCGTCCCGCCTCCCGTTCGGCATAAAACGCTCGGAAACCTTTGAGCAGGTCTTTCAACTTGACGTTGAGCGCGATGCGGAACGTCTTGTCCATGTTGCGTTCACTGGCCACGATGCGCACGCAGCGCGGCACGGCATCCGTTCCGTATTGTTGCGCGATGAAATACCAGAACGCATGGCCGGCGAAAGCCGCGTCCTCGCCATAGACGTCGCTCAGATAACGGTAGTCGTTGCGCAGGATGGCCTGCTGTATGCGTTCGTCGTATTGTTCGTTCCAAGGTTCGCTGAAATAAGAAGCCAGCCCCTCCGTAAACCAAAGCGGCAGGTCCATGAGGTAGGAGTTCTTGTACTGTGTGCTGACCTTTGCGCCCGAAATGGCTTGCGTCAGCAACACCGACGCCATGCCGCGCCTTATCTGCCGTTCGAACGCGACATAATCGCCCTCGAAATACAGAAACACCTTGTTGTCGATGAAACGGGTCACGCCGCCCGTATTGTAACTCGCCTCGCTACTCTCGTCCAGATAGCCGATATTGCTCTGTTTGAAGTCACTCAGCCGGTTGAAAACGATGAATTTGAGCGCGTCCTGCGCCTGATAGCCGATGGCCTGCTCCATTTCCGGCAGATGGTATTGCAGGTAGTTGGCCGTATAAAGGGCGAGGTTCTTGCCCTTGCGGTTGAAATAGACGTCGAAGCCGTCAAAACGGTAGTACGACCAAAAGAACTTCTCGTATTGCACGCGTTTGCGCCCGAAACTCATCTCCGAGCCGGTGTAGAACTGCGCCTGTCCGCTCCCGATGGCGGCCACCGTCAGCACAAGCCACAGCAAGGCCTTCCGGATACGGCAACAACGGGATAACGGGGGGAGCGCGTGCGTCATGGTTTAAAAAGAAAAAGGGCGGACCGAACCATCGTCCGATCCGCCCCGGGTTTGCAATGCATGTAGGGAGGGCCTACAGCTGAGGTCCGGCCGCCACGAGGCGTCGGCCTTCTTCGTTGTCGGTAAAGTTTTCGAAGTTCTTGATGAACTTTTCGCCCAGTTCTTTCGCCGCTTTGTCCCAGTCGGCCGGGTTGGCCCACAGGTTGCGCGGGTTGAGGATCTTGGCATCGACGCGGTTCACGCTCTTGGGTACGGCCAAGCCGAATACCGGGATAACTTCGGTTTCAGCCTTGTCGAGCGAGCCGTCCAGAATGGCGTCGATGATGGCGCGCGTGGACGGGATGTCGATACGGCGTCCGACGCCGTAGGGGCCGCCTATCCAGCCGGTATTGACCAGGTAAGCCGTGGAGTTGTGCTGACGCATCTTCTTGACGAGTTCCTGCGCGTACATCGTCGGGTGCAGCATTAAGAACGCCGCGCCGAAGCAGGACGAGAACGTGGGCGTCGGTTCCTTGATGCCGCGTTCGGTACCGGCCACCTTGGCCGTATAGCCGCTCAGGAACTGGTACATCGTCTGGTCGGGCGTCAGGCGCGATACGGGCGGCAATACGCCGAAAGCGTCGGCCGTCAGGAAAATCACCTTGGAGGGGTGACCCGCCTTGGAAACCGGTTTGACGATGTTGTTGATGTGGTAAATCGGGTAGGAAACGCGCGTGTTCTCCGTCTTGGAGGCGTCGTCGAAGTCGATATGGCCTTTGGCGTCGATGACGACGTTTTCAAGCAGGGCGTCGCGTTTGATCGCGCCGTAAATATCGGGTTCGTTTTCCTTGCTCAGGTGGATGCACTTGGCGTAGCAGCCGCCTTCGAAGTTGAAGACGCCCTCATCGTCCCAGCCGTGTTCGTCGTCGCCGATGAGTTCGCGGTTCGGGTCGGTCGAAAGCGTGGTCTTGCCCGTGCCGGAAAGACCGAAGAAAATGGCCGTGTCGCCGTCCTTGCCCTTGTTGGCCGAGCAGTGCATCGACGCCATGCCGTTGAGCGGCAGGAAGTAGTTCATGACCGAGAACAGACCTTTCTTCATTTCGCCGCCGTACCACGTGCCGCCGATAACGGCGCGTTTCAGGCCTAAGTGGAAAGCCACGAACACCTCGCTGTTCATGCCTTCGGCCTTGAAGTCGGGATAGGTCGTCTTGCAGGCGTTGAGCATGATGAAGTCGGGCTTGAACGTCTTGAGGTCTTCTTCGCTCGGACGGATGAACATGTTCTTGACGAAATGCGCCTGCCAGGCCACTTCGGTCACGACGCGGATGCAGATGCGGCTGTTGGGGTTCGCGCCCACATAGCCGTCCTGAACGTACAGGTTCTTGGCCGAAAGCTGCTGGCTGCCCTTCTTGTAGAGTTTTTCCCACAATTCGGGCGAAATGGCTTTGTTGTCGGAACCTTTGCGGCCGGCTTGCGCCCACCATACGTTCTTTTCAGAACTGGCTTCCTTGACGATATATTTGTCTTTGGGGGAACGGCCGGTAAATTCGCCCGTATCCACGCTTACGGCGCCCATATCGGTCAGATAGGCGCGGTCGAAACCGGTCAGGCCGGCTTTGGTTTCGTGCTCGTACAATTCGTCGTACGACAGGTTGTAGTAAATGTCTTTGACATTCTCGATACCGTAAGACGCCAAGTCTTTACGGATTTGTTCCAAATTTTGGTTCATACGTTTTATATCCTTTTCTTTTTGCTTCTATCATAATCCGGGCGCCATGCCCTTTGCCGCGCCGTTTCCGTTTTGCTTCCGGCATCGGCCTGTCAGGGCCGGCCTCCGTCCGTACAAAAAACGTGCCTTTGTCCGCGGTCGTCTATTTGAACGCTTGGAACCCCTTGCCGTAAACGCCCGTGGCTTTGGTCACGCTCGTAAAGGCATCGGGATCGATGTCGCGTATGCGGCGCAGTACGTCCTGCATCTCGTATTTGCGTACCACGGCGAGCAGAACCTCTGATTTTTCTTTCGAGTAATGCCCCTGGGCGTCCAACAGCGTGACGCCGCGGTGCATCTCGTTGCTGATCATGTCGGCGATTTCTTCGTGTTTGCGCGAGGAGATCAGCATCTGCACGCTCGACTGCGCGCCCATGACGATGAGGTCGATCGTGTAGGAGGTCACCATCATGACGACAAAGCCGTACAACACGACGCGCAACGATTCTTCCGGTGTTTTGCCCAAGAAATAGTAAAACACGATGAACGAGGACGATATGATGCAGAGGTCGCAGTAGAGGATGACGCGGCCCGGGCTGATGTTGTGGAATTTGGTGACGATGAGCGCCACGATGTCGGTGCCGCCCGTGCTGCCGCCGTAATTGAAGGCCGTGCCGATGGAAAGCCCGATGAGCGCGCCGCCGATGACGGCCGACAGGAACGGATCCTGGTCCAAGACGGGCTGTTTGATGATGCCCTGCCAGAGCGTGACGAAAAACGACAGGAAGAAAATGGCCCATATCGTCTTGAACCCAAAGGCGTTACCCAATATCTTGAAGCCGATCAACAACAGGACGCCGTTGATGATAAAGGCCGAGATACCGACGGGAATCGTATGTCCCGTGGCATAATAAAGCAGGGTGGAAACGCCGTTCACGCCGCCGCTGACGATATTCGAGTTGATGATGAACATCACCAAGGCCAAAGCGTAGAGGCAGAGGCAGAGCGTAATGACGATATAACTCTTGACTTCTCTTTTTATCTGCTTCTTATCCAACGGTTTTGTCGGCAGTAGTTCTTTCCAGAACGATTTCTTTGGGTTAGCTTGCTCACTCATGCTCGTACAGGTACTTTTGAGAGGCAACAAAAATAGTGTAAGAAAATCGTATTTCCAAACATCGGAAAGAGCGACAAGGCATAATTATTCCTGAGGATTTTTCTCCCAATGGCCGTTTCGCGGCGCCCCGACCCGCGCCATTTATGGGGTCATTTTCAGATAGCATTTCTCCACGATAATTCGTATCTTCGTGGCCTTGGTTGCGGCAAATTGCGCTTATGGGACTGTTGATTTTTTACCTGTTGCTGGCCCTCGTGGTCTCGTTCGTCTGTTCGGTGCTGGAGTCGGTGCTCTTGTCGGCGCCGCCCTCTTACGAAGAGGTACTCCGGCAGCAGGCCAAGGAAGAGGCCGGGGAAGAGGGCGGGCCTGTCTCGCGCCAAGTCCATCGGCGGCTCAAAGGCGCGCTTTTGTTCAAGAACATGAAAGCCGACGTCGAGAAGCCCTTGTCTTCCATACTGTCGCTCAACACGATCGCGCATACCGTGGGGGCGGCGGGCGTGGGCGCGCAGAGCCTCAAGGTGTTCGGCGATATGTATGCCGGCCTGACGTCGGCCGTGCTGACGTTCCTCATCCTCATTCTTTCGGAGATTTTTCCCAAGTCGGTCGGGGCGCGCTATTGGAAAAGTCTGGTCATTCCCGCTTGTTATACGATTCGTGTGTTGGTCTGGATCTGCTACCCGCTCGTATGGCTTTCGGAAGGCATCACCTATCTCGTGACGCGGGGCAAGACCGAGCCGGCCGTAAGCCGGGAGGAGGTGGAGGCGGTCGTCAACATGGGTTCCAAGGAAGGCATCCTGCAGGCCGGCGAAGCGCAGACGCTGCGCAGTATGTTGGCTTTTCAGAATCTGCGCGTGCGCGACATCATGACCCCGCGCATGGTGGCGGTCACGGTAAGCGAGAACACGACCTTGCGCGACTTCTTCCATAAAAAGAATTACCTGAAATATTCGCGCATCCCGGTCTATAAAGCGCAGAATCCCGAGCATATCACGGGTTTCGTCCTGCTTAAGGACGTGTTTACGGGCGTGGCCGAAGATGAATTCGACAAACGGCTCGTGGCCTTGAAGCGGCCTTTGACCGTCGTCTCGGCCTATCAGCGCGTGCCGGGGCTTTGGGAACGCATGCGCAGCCGCAAGGAACAGATCGCGATGGTGGTGGACGAATACGGCACGTTCGTAGGCCTGGTCACGATGGAAGACCTTATCGAGACGATGCTGGGCTACGAAATCGTGGACGAAAAGGATACCATCACCGACCTGCAGGCTTACGCGCGGCGCAAGTCTTCGGAAAAACAGGAAAGGACGGAGGAAAGGCATGAAGAGGGAAAATAACTATCCGCTCAAATACTACCGGATTGCCATCGGACTGTTTTTCTTTTTGCAGGGTACGGTCTTCGCCACGTGGTCGGCGCGGATTCCGGACATCAAGCAGGCCTTGTCGCTCAGCGACGCCCAACTAGGTACAATTCTGTTTTTCTTTCCGTTGGGTCAGTTGGTCTCGGTGCCGCTTTCCGGTTATCTGGTGCAGAAATACGGCAGCCGCGTGTTGCTCTCGTGCGTGGCCCTGCTCTATCCGCTCAGCCTTGTGGGCATCGGCCTGATGCCATCGCGGACGGCCTTGGCCGGCATGTTGTTCCTGTTGGGGGTCGTGGCCAATCTGCACAATCTTTCAGTGAATACGCAGGCCGTGAGCCTCGAAAAACGCTACGGCCGCAGCATCATGGGTACGTTCCACGGCCTGTGGAGCCTGGCGGGCTTCGTGGCCGGCCTGACGAGTTCGTTCTTAGCCGTGCGGCACGTGGCGCCGCTCTGGCATTTCTGCGGTGTATTGGGCTTCGGACTGCTGGCTGTGGCGACGCTGCACCGTTTCCTGTTGCCGGAAGATTTGTCGGCCGGCGGAGAGGCGGCGGTGAATGCGGCGGATACGACGGAGGCGGCCGGGGCCGTGGGGCAGGCCACCGGCCAGTCCGCGGCGGATTCGGCGACGCCTGTCAAGGAAAAGGCCACGTTCAACATCTTCAAGGGCATGGACCGCCATCTGGCCTTGCTCGGCTTTTTAGCTTTCGGCTGCATGCTGTGCGAGGGGAGCGTCTATGATTGGTCGGCCGTCTATTTCGAACAGAGCCTGCAAGTCGATAAAGCCTGGATACGGGCGGGTTATACCGGCTGCATGTTGGCCATGGCCTCGATGCGGTTTTTGGCCGACGGCTTGGTGAACCGCATGGGAGCCGTCAAAGTCGTGCGCATCAGTGGTTTCGTTATCGCAGCCGGCTTTTTGGCGGCCGTCCTGCTGCCCTATCTGATTCCCGCCACCATCGGTTTCACGCTCGTGGGCATCGGCGTCTCGTCGGTCGTGCCCATCTGTTACGGCATGGTCAAAGGCAGCCGCGCGATGAGCGCCGCCCGCGCCATCAACGCCGTCTCCACCATCGGTTTCTTCGGCTTCGTGGCCGGGCCGCCCGTGGTCGGCTACATTTCGGAATGGCTCGGCATGCGGCCCGCGTTCGCGCTCGTGGCCGGCATCGGCCTGCTGACCGGTCTGCTCGCCGGCAAGTTAAAATTAAAATAATTCGTTGATTGCCGATACGTTTAACTTTCTTTGGCGGTGTGTCAGAGAGGCTAAGATGCAAGGCATTGAGGGTGAGGGCGAAGGAGCGTACTGAAGTACGTGACTGAACCCGAATCCCGATAATAACGCCGCAGATTGGCCTTTATGACACGCCGCACTTAAAATAATTCGTTGATGCCGACGTAGAATTCGGGTTTTCCTTTGTAGAAGCCCATGTCGCCGCGTATCGTGAACGGCAGGTTGCGGAACGGTTTGAGCCGCAGTCCGATGCCGTAAGTGATTTTGTTGAAGTGCCAGGCTTCCTCCAATGTGCTTCCCACATCGCCCGCGCAACCGAAGACGGCGAATCCCAACCATTTCCAGTAAAAGCGGTATTCGGCCTGAAACGCCATCATGTGCCGGTCTATGAAACGGTCTCTGATGATGCCGCGTGCGTAAGTGCGGTCGGCCATGCGCGGCAGTTCCTGAAACGGGATGCCTTGTCCCACCGTGCTGCTCGCCACTAAATTCAGTGCGAACACGTGATCGATATGCTGTTTTTTCTGCGGGATATGGAAGTAGTGCCGTACGTCCATCGTCAGTTTGCCGAAGTGGCCGCTGTAAGATTTGACGGCTGCGTTGTAGTTGGCATCTACGCTGATGAGGGAGCCTTTGAGCGGCCGCGTGTTGTCGTTACGCGTGTCGTAGATGAGCGATACCATGGGACCGATGCCTACGGCCAGATCCTGTCCGGGGATGGTGGTTTCGGTCAGGGGGCCTGCTTTCTTGGAAAGGATGTAATAGAAAAAATAACTGGTACCCAAGCCTAAGAAAACCCCGTGTCCCACGTCGTACGTCAGACGCAGATCGGCCGTCTGAATGATTTGGTTGTATTGTTCCTTGTTTTCGTCCGGCGTTTTTCCGCCTATGCCCCAGAAAAACCCAGGCCAGTAACCGGTATAGATAAATCCTTTCAGCATAAGCCGCCGGTTGAGGAAGTAGAGTTCGGGCGTCAGTTCCAGCGCGAATTGCGAACGTATGGTGCCGTGCAGGCCGATCAGCAGGTTGGACCGGCGGGCTTTGATGCGATGTTTCTCTTCTTGCGGCAGACCGGGATGCGTGAGCCGTGCATCCAAGGCATCGAAGTAAAGTTGTCCGCCTATCGTAAACGCGACGGAAGTAGAGGGGGAGTAATAGACGCCCGGTCCCAAGACGAACGCCACCTTGCGCGGCTTATAGTTCGGGTCGTCCGCGCTGCCCGCCGTATTGCTGAAGATCCGCGCGATGTTGAACTTCTTTTTCGGCTGGACCGATTTTGTGTGAACCGAATCTGTGGCAGGCGGGTCTTGCCCGTGCGTCTGCGCCCGCCCCGCGGCACCTGCCGCCATAATAACAAATAAAAGCAGGCAGAAACCGTGTAGCCACAGTCTCCGCCTGCCTTTACAAAAAATCACAGAGGGTTCAGCACCCATTAAAATTCCGCATTTTGAGGATAGCGCGGGAACGGAATCACGTCGCGGATGTTCGTCATGCCCGTGATGAAGAGCAACAGCCGTTCGAAGCCGAGGCCGAAGCCGCTGTGCGGGGCCGAGCCGAAGCGGCGCGTATCTAAATACCACCACATGTCCTTGTCTGGAATATGCAGTTCCTGTATGCGTCTCTGCAGTTTGTCCAGGTTCTCTTCCCTTTGCGAACCGCCGATAATCTCGCCGATTTGCGGAAAGAGCACGTCCATGCCGCGTACCGTCTTGCCGTCGTCGTTCTGTTTCATATAGAACGCCTTGATGTCTTTCGGGTAATCGGTCAGGATGACCGGCCGCTTGAAGTGTTTCTCCACCAGATAGCGTTCGTGTTCGCTTTGCAGGTCCACGCCCCAATCGACTTTAAACTCGAACTTGGCACCGGAACTTTTGAGGATATCCACGGCCTGCGTGTAGGTCAGCCGTTCGAAACGCGTGTTTTGGACGCTTTCCAAGCGGTTAATCAGTTCCTTGTCGTACATGTCGTTGAGGAAGCGCAGATCGTCGCCGCAGTGTTCGAGCGCGTAGGCCGTCAGGTATTTCAAAAACTCTTCGGCCAAATCCATGTTGTCTTCGATCTCGTAGAACGCCATTTCCGGTTCGTTCATCCAGAATTCGGCCAGGTGGCGCGGCGTATTGGAGTTCTCGGCGCGGAACGTGGGGCCGAACGTGTAGATTTTAGACAGCGCCATCGCGCCCAGCTCGCCCTCCAGCTGTCCCGACACCGTCAGGCTGGCCTGCCGGCCGAAGAAGTCCTTGCTGTAGTCGATTTTGCCGTCTTTCATCGGCAACTGTTCGAGCGGCAGCGTCGTCACCTGGAACATCTCGCCCGCCCCCTCGCAGTCGGAGGCCGTGATGAGCGGCGTATGCAGGTAGTAAAAGCCGCGTTCGTGATAGAACGTGTGCAGGGCGTAGGCCATTTCGTGGCGCAACCGCAGTACGGCGCCGAACGTGTTCGTGCGCGGCCGCAGATGCGCGATTTCGCGCAGAAATTCAAGGCTGTGGCCTTTCTTCTGCAACGGATAGGTCTCCGGGTCGGCCTCGCCGAGCACTTCGATTTTGTCGGCTTGGATTTCCACGGTCTGACCCTTGCCCATCGAAGGCACCAGGCGGCCGTCCACGCAAAGGCAGGCGCCCGTCGTGATGCGTTTCATCAGGTCTTCGGGGAACGCCGGCGCGTTGAGGTCGGCCACAACCTGAATCGAAGCCACGCAACTGCCGTCGTTGACCGCGATAAACGCCACCTGTTTGTTACCGCGTTTGGTTCTGACCCAACCCTTGATCTGTACGGGGCGGCTTTCGCCCTCGCCCAAGGTCAGGCCTGTGAGTTTTTTAATGTCTGTATGTGTCAGCATGATTGATAATTCCTTTCTTTATATTGGCTGCGCCCGGACTTATTTTTTCTGCGCGCGGCGTTTGGCCGCCAACACTTCTTGGGCCTTCCGCATACGTTCCGAAGGCACGAGACGCGGCCGGCCCACCGGACGTTTAGGCTGGACGGCGGTTTCGGTCTTGCGCGGGCGGCCGACGGGACGCTTGGGCTGCAAGGCTTTGGCGGTTTTGGTCTTTTTGGTAGTTTTGGCGGCTTCCGTCGCTTTGACGGCCTTGGCCTTGCCCGCAGGCTTGGCGGCGGGTTTTGCCGTCTGCGCGGTCTTGCGCTTCTTAGGTGCGGTCGCCGCCGTAACCAAAACGGCCGTCGCGTCTTTGCGCGGACGTCCCGGCCGCCGTTTCACGCCCTCGGCCGCCAAAGCCGCCTTGATCATCGCCGCTTTCGTGCGCACCCGTTTGCGCGGGCGGCCCGGCTTGCGTTTGCGTTGGGGCTTGCCAGCCGCTTCGTCCATCGTCAGCAACCGTTCGAAATCGATCGGACGGCCGCGCTTGCCGCTCGACTTCACCGACCGTAGGTCGATGCCGAACAAATCGCTTTGCGCCAAAATATCGGCCTTGTTGCCGGCCGCGTAAATCGTCGAGGTCTCGAATTCCTGCCGTTCCATCGCCGCCTGTACGAACGCGCAGAATAACGGATGCGGATTCTCGACCGTACTCTTGTATTCGGGATGGAACTGCACGCCGAGGAAAAACGGGTGCACGCGGGACGACAACGCCACGGCTTCCACGAGTTCCACGTCCCCTTTTTTATAGACTCCCACGCATTGCAGGCCGGCCGATTCGAAATCGGCGCGGTAGGCGTTGTTGAATTCGTAGCGGTGGCGGTGCCGTTCGCTGATTTCGCTTTTGCGGTACGCCTTATACAGCAACGAGCCTTTCTTCACGGCGCAAGGATAAGCCCCCAGACGCATCGTGCCGCCCATTTGCGCCAGGCTTTTCTGGTTCTCCATCAGGTGGATGACCGGGTGTGTCGTCAGCGCGTCCATCTCCGCCGAATGAGCGTCTTCCCAGCCCAAAATGTTGCGCGCGAACTCCACGACGCAGCATTGCATGCCGAGGCAGATGCCCAAAAACGGAATCTTTTTGGTCCGCGCGTAACGGATTGCCTCGATCTTGCCGTTAATGCCGCGCATCCCGAAGCCCGGCGCCACGAGGATGCCTTGACAGCCGCGGAGTTTCGCATCAACGGTCCGTCCGGTGATTTCTTCGGAATTGACCGTGCGTACCTTTACCTTGCACGAATGGGTCACGCCCGCGTGTATAAACGCTTCGAAAATGGACTTGTAGGCGTCTTTCAGTTCCGTATATTTTCCAACGAGCGCGATTTCCACTTGTTTTTTGGGGTTATGCAACTGGTGCAGGAACGTGTTCCACGATTTCAAATCCGCTCTCTGCCCCGTCGGATATTGGAAAATCGACAGGATTTCGCGGTCAAGCCCCTCTTTCTGCATCAGCACGGGCACTTCGTAAATGCTTTGGGCGTCGATGCTCTGCATCACGCGGTCGGGGCTGACGTTGCAGAACAGCGCGACCTTGCGCTTGATGTTGTCGCTCAGATTCTTTTCGGTACGGCATACGATGATGTCGGGTTGCACGCCCAGCTCCTGCATGGCCTTGACCGAATGCTGGGTCGGCTTCGTCTTCAACTCGCCGGCCGCCGCTAAATAAGGCACGTACGTCAGGTGCACGACCGCCGTCTCGTTCTTCATTTCCCATTTAAGCTGGCGCACCGCCTCGATGTACGGCAACGATTCGATGTCGCCCACGGTGCCGCCTATTTCGGTGATGACGAAATCATAGTTCGACTTTTCGGCCACAAGCAGGATGCGGCGTTTGATTTCGTCCGTGATATGCGGAATGACCTGTACGGTGCCGCCCAGATACTCGCCGCGGCGTTCCTTTTCGATGACCGACTGGTAGATCTTGCCCGTCGTTACGTTGTTGGCGCGCGACGTGCGCACGTTCGTGAAGCGTTCGTAGTGCCCCAGGTCGAGGTCGGTTTCGGCTCCGTCTTCGGTCACGTAGCATTCGCCGTGTTCATAAGGGTTGAGTGTGCCCGGGTCGATGTTGATGTAGGGATCCAGTTTCTGGATCGTGACCTTGAAGCCGCGGCTCAGCAACAGCCGCGCCAACGAAGCGGAGATAATGCCTTTTCCCAACGAGGAGGCCACGCCACCCGTCACGAAAATAAATTTGGTCTGCTTTTGTTTTTGTCTCATAACCCCTTGCTATTCACCTAAAAATGTTTTCAAATGTTTACTGCGTGAAGAATTCTTAAGCCGACGGATCGCTTTCTCCTTGATTTGGCGGACCCGTTCGCGCGTCAGGTCGAACTTGGCCGCGATTTCGTCCAACGTCAGGCCGTGGTGGCCGCCTATGCCGTAAAACAGGTTGATAACGTCGCGTTCCTTGTCGGTCAAGGCGGAGAGGGCGCGCTCAATCTCGCGCGAGAGCGACTCTTTCATCAGCGATTGGTCGGTGGTCGGCGCGTCGTCGGGAATGAAGACGTCGATGAAGTTCGTCTCCTCGTCCTGTACCAAGGGCGCGTCCATCGAGACGTAGCGCGTCGTGATGTTCAGCACCTCGGCGATTTTTTCTTTCGGCATTTCCAGCGATTCCGCCAGTTCGTCCAATGAAGGCGGACGCTCGTAAAGCTGTTCCAGACGCGAAGCCTCCTTTTTGATTTTATTGAGCGAACCCACCTGGTTGAGCGGCAGGCGGACGATACGCGACTGTTCCGCCAAGGCCTGCAGGATGGACTGACGGATCCACCATACGGCATACGAAATGAACTTAAAGCCGCGCGTCTCGTCGAAACGGCGCGCCGCCTTGATCAAGCCCAAATTCCCCTCGTTGATGAGGTCGGGGAGACTCAAACCTTGATTCTGATATTGTTTCGCTACGGAAACGACGAAGCGTAAATTGGCTTGGGTCAGTTTTTCCAAAGCCTTACGGTCGCCCATTTTGATTTTTTGAGCCAGAATGACCTCTTCGTCGGCCGAAACCAAGTCCATTTTGCCGATGTCCTGCAGATACTTGTCCAAGGAGGCGGTTTCGCGGTTGGTAATCGACTTGGTGATCTTTAGCTGTCGCATATTGTTGTATAAGGTTGATTTTAAAAATTTAAAAAACATTTTCGGGGGGTGTCGGCCACGCCTTTGAGCCGGCTTTTTCCCGTCGTTGGATCCGGCCGTAAAAGCCGGGTCGGGGCGACCCCCAAAACTTGCAAAAATAAGCATAAAATTTTATTTATTAGTATTAAAAAATGATAATTATTTATAATACTGATACACAGTATAAAGTGAAAATAAATACCCACTTCGCCCGTTCACGCAACGTATATTTCAACGGAACAATCTATAAGAATTTGTTCCGTCTTCATAGGCTACGGCCTTAGGGCCGCCTATTTTCACATTGTAATGACCTGCTTGTTGCTGCGCTTGCCTTTCACTATCTCTACGCTACGCGTGCAGATAGGATTCTTTACGCTACGCGTGAAGATAGGAGGTGGCTTGGCAAAACAAAGTCCGTTTTCAATGTGAAAATGCGTTCACTCACTGCGCTCGTTCCCGCAACGCATATTTCACCGGAACAATCTATAAAACAAGTTTTATATTTGTTCCGTCTTCATATGCTACGGCCTTAGGGCCGCCTATTTTCACATTGTAATGACCTGCTTGTTTCTGCGCTTGCCTTTCACTATCTTTACGCTACGCGTGCAGATAGGATTCTCTACGCTACGCGTGAAGATAGGAGGCGGCTTGGCAATGGCCGTTTGTTACCATGCTCGGAAATGAACATCGCTTCACGGTGTTCGCGATGTGTTTCCTCTGTCAGCCTAAGCATTTGCAAGACAAGTCTTGCCATGCTTGCGGCTTCCGTCGGACGCGGCTATAATGCCGCTTATTTCCTCGCATCTCATCTATTTGTCATTGCACTTACCTTTCACTATCTTTGTCAGTGGAATTAGCGGAAAAAGCCATGTTGACCTCTGAGATTTTAAGCAAACTTAAGCTTTATAAAACCGGTAAGGCCGATACGTATGGTATCGAAATGCTGGGGCTGTTCGGCAGTGCCGCTCGGGGCGAACAGCAGGCCGGCAGCGATATTGATGTTTGCGTCAAACTCAATCCGCCTTCCTTTTTCAATCGGATGGCCATTCAGGAAGAGTTGGAACATCTTTTTCAATGTAAGGTGGATGTGATATCTTTGGGTGCCGTCATGCGTCCCCTTTTCAAAAAAAATTTAGAAAAAGATGCCATTTACGTATAAGGAGCGCATTTTGGATATGCTTGATTATGTAAAACATCAAGCCTTATTCATAGAAGAGACCACGGCAGAGGTAAAATCCGCGGAAGATTTCTTGCTGAGTCCAAGTGAGGTCGTTTTGTACAACTCTACCTGCATGTGTTTGCAAACCATAGGAGAAACGCTGAAAAAAGTCGATACGCTTACTAAACAGGATTTTTTGGTGACATTTTATCCGCAAATTCCATGGCGGGGTATCTTCGGCCTGCGCAATGTCATTGCGCATGAGTATGAGAATACCGAGCCGGAAGAAATATATGACATTATCAGAACGGAATTACCGGCATTATATCATCATATTCTAAAAATAATCCAGGATATCACCAATGGGGTACATGATGATTTTTTTAGGTCGCGATAGCGAACGATGACCTGCTTGTTTCTGCGCTTGCCTTTCACTATCTCTACGCTACGCGTGCAGATAGGATTCTTTACGCTACGCGTGAAGATAGGAGGTGGCTTGGCAAAACAAAGTCCGTTTTCAATGTGAAAATGCGTTCACTCACTGCGCTCGTTCCCGCAACGCATATTTCACCGGAACAATCTATAAAACAAGTTTTATATTTGTTCCGTCTTCATATGCTACGGCCTTAGGGCCGCCTATTTTCACATTGTAATGACCTGCTTGTTTCTGCGCTTGCCTTTCACTATCTTTGTCGCCCTTTTGGGAGTTGGCTTTCCGGAGTCCGTCTCAAAACTTATTTCAAGAAACCAAACAGTCTGAAAAAGTGACGATAGAAGTTTTAAAATCGAAGATTCACCGGGTGGCCGTGACGCAGGCCGATTTGAATTATATCGGCAGCATCACGATAGACGAAGCCCTGATGGAGGCCGCCGGTCTGTTGGAGAACGAACGTGTGTATATTTACGATATAAATAACGGGGAACGTTTTGACACATACGTTATTAAGGGCGAAAGGAACAGCGGCGTCATCGGTTTGAACGGCGCGGCCGCGCGCAAGGTGGCCGTGGGTGACCTCGTCATCATCGTGGCGTTTGCGCACATGACGCCCGAAGAGGCGCAGCGGTTCAAGGCGCGCATCGTTTTCCCGAAAAACAACCGGTTGGCGTAGGCATGGCATTGTTGGACAAATTGAACGACCGCCAGCGGCAGGCGGCCGAATGCACCGAAGGGCCGGTCATGATCATCGCGGGGGCGGGCAGCGGCAAGACGCGCACGCTCATGTATCGCATCGCCCACCTGTTGGAAGTCGGCAACAACCCCTTCCAAATCATGGCTTTGACCTTTACCAACAAGGCCGCCGCCGAAATGAAGGAGCGTATCGCCGAACTCATAGGCCCCTCGGCACACAGCCTTTGGATGGGAACGTTCCACTCCATTTTCTGCCGCATCCTGCGCGCCCATGCCGAAAAACTCGGCTACGAAAAGACATTCTCGATTTACGATACCGAAGACAGCCGCAACCTGCTCAAAAACATCGCCAAAGAGAAGAACCTCGACCCCAAGCAATACAATCCCAAGCTGGTGGGGTCACGCATATCGATGGCCAAGAGCGCGTTGGTGGGGCCGGCCGACTACGCCCGCAATACCGCCTTGCAGGAAGAGGACCGCATGATGCAACGGCCGCTCATAGCCGAACTTTATACGGAATACCAGAACCGGCTGTTCCACGCCGGGGCGATGGACTTCGACGACCTGCTGTTTCAGACCAACATCCTGTTGCGCGACCACCCCGACGTGCTGGCCAAATATCAGGAACACTTCCGCTATATCATGGTGGACGAGTACCAGGACACGAACTTCGCCCAGTATCTCATCGTCAAGAAACTGGCGGCCATGCACCGCAATATCTGCGTGGTGGGCGACGATTCGCAGAGCATCTATTCGTTCCGCGGCGCCAACATTCAGAACATATTGAGCTTCAAGGCCGATTATCCGGAAGCCCGGACAATCGCGCTGGAGCAGAACTACCGTTCGACGGGCGTTATCGTCAAGCTGTCGAATGTGCTCATAGAGAATAATAAAGGCCGTATTCCGAAGACAATCTGGACGCAGAACGACACGGGCAGCCTCGTCAAACTCTTGGCCGCACCCACCGACGAGGAGGAAGGCCGTCTGGTGGCCCAGCAGATTTTCGAAACCGAGATGAACGAGCGCGTCCACCATAAGGATTTCGCGATACTCTACCGCACCAACAACCAGAGCAAGGCGATGGAAGACGCGCTGCGCCGGCTTAACATCCCGTACCGCATTTACGGCGGCAAAAGTTTCTATCAGCGCAAGGAAATCAAGGACATGGTGGCTTATTTCCGCTGGGTGGCGAACCCGCGCGACGAAGCCTGCCTGTTGCGTTGCATCAACCTGCCTGCGCGCGGCATAGGCGACACGACGATAGACCGCCTGCGGATCCTGGCGTCGGCGAGGGGATGCGCGCTGTTCGACGCGATAGAGCTGTTGCGCGATCCGGCCGTATGCGCCGAGGCCAATTTGGGCGGGGCGGCCGCTACCCGGCTGTTGCGCGTGCGCGACATGATCCTGAGCCTCAACATCCGCCTGTCCGATACCGACGCCTACACGTTAGCGGCCGACATCTGGAAGCATTGCGGCATAGAACAGGAATACAAGGCGGAGAACACCATCGAGAGCGAGGCGCGTCTGCGCAACGTGGAGGAACTGCTCAACGCCGTGCAGGAGTTTGTGGAACGCGACCACTTCGAGGTGGACGAGGAGACGGGCGAGATGTTGCCCTACGAGGGTGTCGTGACGTTGGACCGCTTTCTGCAGGAAATCGCGCTCCTGACCGACATGGACGAGGACAAAGACAAGGACGACGGACAGAAGGGTGACGTCGTGACGCTGATGACGATTCATGCGGCCAAGGGCTTGGAATATCCGTACGTGTTTGTCGTGGGGTGCGAGGAGGATTTGTTTCCGTCCGAGATGAGTTCTTCGACGCAGGAGGATCTGGAGGAGGAACGCCGTCTGTTTTACGTGGCCGTAACGCGGAGCGAACGCCGCCTGTTCCTGAGTTTCGCGCGCAAGCGGATGCGTTGGGGACAGCGCAACGATACCAAACCGAGCCGTTTTCTGTCGGAGATAGCCTGTTCGGATTGTTTCGAGAATCCGCAGGTGTTGAAAGCGCCGCAACCGGTCTTTGTGGATGACGATGAAGAGCGCGGCGCGTGGGGCGGTTTCGGCGCGTTCGGCGGACGCGGCGGCCGGGGAGCGCATGAGGGCGGCCGAAGCGATTATGGCGGCCGCGGCAACTATGGGCGCGGCGGCAGCGGTCATGGCAACTATGGCGCACGTGGTGAAAGCGGCGGCTACAACGGCCATGTCGCTTCGTCCAAGCGGGCGGTGGAGCCCGACACCTTGCACATCCGTCCGGCTGAGCCACGCAAGTTAAAGAAAATCAGTATTGCGCCGGCCGGCGACTCACAAAGCGTTTCACAGAGTGTTCCGGTCTCAGGCGGCACATCCGCCGCCATGTCTTCCGCAGCGGCCGGTACGTCCGGCTCCGCGTCCGCCGCAGGCGGGTACGCCGTCGGTCAGCGCGTGGCCCATGCCAAATTCGGCCTCGGAACGCTTGTCGAAATCCAGGGCGCGGGCGGCGACCAGCGGCTCATTGTCAAGTTCGACGGCCTCCCGCAGCCCAAGACGTTGCTCGCCGCTTTCGCCAAGTTACAGGTGGTGGGGTAGCCCGCCGCCTGTTTGTCAATGCGTTTGTCAGGTCGCATAGGCCGCATAGTGCCGGTTTATTGTAAAGATCTCGGAAATCGGTTAGTTAAGTCGGCATTCAAGAAATCCCGGATATAAATGTGTTCCACGCCTTCATAACTGTTTTCGAACGAACGTTCGCCCGATACGACGAATTTCGGGTAGTTGTCTTTGATTTTTAAAAGGTTACCGAATTCTCTTTCGATGGTTTCCGGTCGCGAGAGTTCCGCGGCCACTTGCACATAGAGGGTTTCGCCGTTCCGGGTGCATACAAAATCGATTTCTTCGGTTGCCAGATACCCGACTTTGACCTCATAGCCGCAAAAGACAAGATGATTGCATACGACGTTTTCAAGACGTTTGGCGCGGTCTTGCGGTTTGTAGCCGGCCAAGGCGTTGCGGATGCCCATATTTTCGAAGAAATATTTCTCTCCCCGTTCGAATAATTTTTTTCCGGCTATATCATAACGGCCAAGGCGATGCACGATGAATGCTTCCGCCAGTGCGTCGGCGTATTCCGACACCTGATTGGATGCAATCTTCACATTTTGGCTTTTCAAGAAGTCGCTGATACTTTTTGATGAAAACAAACTGCCGACGTTGTTTGCCAAAAACCGGATAAGTTGTTCAAGAAAAGCCGTGTTCCGGATCTTTTTGCGTTGTATGACATCCCGCAATACAATCGTAGAATAGATGCTGTTGATATATTCCATCGCGACGCGTTCTTCAAGCGGCAGATTTATAAGATACGGCAATCCGCCGAAGCGGATGTATTTATCCAAAGTTTCGTCGTTGTCCGATAACTTGTGAAACTGCAAAAATTCGGGATAGGAAAGACTGTAAATCTTAAATTCCACATACCGACCACCCAATTCGTTGGCCAAATCACTGGAGAATATTTCTGAGTTGCTTCCCGTTATGTAAATATCGTTGCGGTCATCCAAGGCGAGCGAACGGATAGCCAGGCGGAAATCCGCTATTTCCTGTATTTCGTCAATAAAGATATAGTTTCTGTGGGTCTCGTCCACCTGTTTTTTGACGTAATCGTATAGGTCGCGGTAGTTCGCTATAAATTCAAATTCAAGATCTTCCTTATTGATGTAGATGATATTGGCATCCGGTTCTTCCATCCGGATGATGTCGATGAGTTGGTACAGTACGTAACTCTTGCCTACACGGCGATGCCCTACTAAAACCTTTACGGTTGTCGTACGCATGAAAGGTTTGATCCGGTCGATGTAGGTATTTCTTGGATATACAATGCGAGGTCTTTTTATAGCCATGAATTTTAAGTACGATTTAAATTTCCGGCAAAAATACGAATTATTTTAAATATGATTTAAATTAAAGGAAGACACCTCGATGCCGCTTGAATGGCTATCCGGAACTCTGCCGCCATCATGCGGCGGCATCGCCCGCTACCTAAATTTGTTCAGTGCGTTAAACACTTCGCGCCATAATTTGTTCAGTGCATTGAACATTTTGAGATAGGCGGAGCTGACAAGTCGTTCAAGCAGGTGGCCGATGTGCTTATGTCTTGTCCGACAATCTGAAATATGCCATTGGGCGTAAGTGGCCTTTATGGTTGGTAGGATTGGTGTATTAGGGATATGTAAACTGTTGTTGTTTTCGGCATAACCGTATTAAGTATTTTTAACATAACCGTTGTTTGAAATCAATTGCAAATACTTAATTTTGCAAATCATCTTTTTAGAAACTCCGTTTATTCGAAGAACAATAACCATGTGTGGATTTTCGATAGAACATAAGAAGAAAATAGGCAATGCCATGATTTATATAGCAGATCGTTTGCATGGCGTCAGTAAGACGAAGCTGCTCAAGTTATTATATATCATGGAGGAACAGATGGTGAAAAAAAACCATGTCCCGTTTTTGGCATTACCTTATGAAATATGGCGTTTAGGGCCAGTGCAGAAAGATCTGTATGCCGAACTTTCGGATAAACCGTTTTTGTTTAAAGATTACATAGAACCTTATTATATAGATAATAATAAATATTTCAGAGCCCTTAAACCGTTTGAAGACGATGAATTTTCGGATTGCGAATTGGCGGTTATGGATGAGGTGATGGTGAAGTACGGGACAATGAACGCCCGCCAGTTGATAGATGTGTTGCATCAACCGGATACGTTATGGTATAAAGGTGCGGTAGAAAACAATGTGTTGGCGTCATTCCACAATGAAACATGCAATAGCACGGAAATAAAAATCGATTTCAGGGAATTGCTTTTTGGAGAAAAGCGATCCGATTACGAAGAAAGTCTTTCCGTCAGACAGACGGCAGATGCCTTAAAAGCCAAATTCAATGTTTAGCGAAGGGCATCTTCTATATTTCGATCCGTTCAAATTCCACAATGGAACTCAAAAGCCAAAGTTTTTCGTTGTGTTGAAGCATGATGGCAATGGCTTATTGTTGGCTTCTTTGCCGACTTCCAAAGATCAAAATACTTATCCAGTGGCGGAGTTTGAAGAACAAAGCCGATTGGGTGAGATGAAAATCATTTTGAAAGGAAAGATGGAGGCTGGCCTTTTTGATGATTTGAGAGATTGTCTGAAAAAATCCGCTTGTGTCAAGAATAAGTTCAAGAGGATTCTGTAAAAGGGATATTTTTATTATCTTTGCAGGTTGTCTGCTTGAGGCGACAGGCTTATGGCGGCGACGGCAATCGGGCGGAGTTCGACTTGCATAATGGGAAAAACCGAAACGATATGCGTAAAGACATTATAAGAAACGTTTTAGCGGGCGGATGCCTGCTGTTGGCATTGTTGTCGGGCGGGTGCTCGTTGCCCAAGGCCGAGCGCACGGCACGGCAGTTTTTGAAAGCCTACTATGTGGATTTGGACTTCGACCGGGCTTTGGAACTTTCCACCGAAGACTCGCATCAGGGCATTTATTATAAGAAGAATATGACCTCCCTCTCGCCATACGCGAAGGATGAGGTGCCGGAATTGAACGTATTGGAAGTGATTATTGATCCCGATGACGGGAATTATGCTTATTGTGCTTATGAACTCAACGGATATCCGCGGATGTTGCCGTTGCAGAAGCACGACGGCAAATGGTTGGTCGATACCGACAGCGATGCCATTGAAGGCATGGGCAGTTCGTCCATGACGGGGGTTTCGGAAATAGGCTTTGCTTCGGCGGCCAGCAGCGAGACCTTGCCCACGACCGGCCCCGGTCAGCGGGCGCGCGAAGCCCGCGAGCGTGAGGCGACCGGCAGAAAATAGGAGAATTACAATCTGTCAATAAGATTATTAATACCTAAAAAACAAAATAATATGAAAGCATGGAAATATGGTTTGACCTTGGTTTTAGGTCTAAGCATGGGGTTGGGTGCTCAGGTATTCGCGCAGGCTTCCGGCCAAACGGCGGTGGTGACGCCTGAAAATCCGAATACATTGCCAGAAATATCATCGACAATGGGACAGCAATCAGAAATGTCTTCACAGGGAGAGCAACGTGGTATACCAACGCCCAAATATATAGAGGATATGGTTACAGAGGGGAAGTTCGTTGAGGCTGAAACAGAATTTAATAAGTTTATCAAAAAAGCTAAAGGTGATCCTTGTAATTTGTTATATTTGCGCATGTCGTTCTATGCGCGCTTAATGCGTGACGATGTTGCCAACGCACAAGCGCATCAAACCAAACGGGATGAATATATTGCTGAGTTGGAAAAAACTTGTCCCAATATGGCAGATTTATACATATTGAAAGCGACTATAGATCCCAATCAAACGCCGGAAAATATTATATACTGGATGAATAAAGCGGCTGAAGTAGATAAGTCGTATAGTCTTATTTATAGTATGCGTGGTGAAGCCTATCGTGTTCTGGGACAAACAGAAAAGGCTTGTGCTGATTTCAAAAAGGTAAAAGAGTTGGATCCCGATTATACCAATTATTACTATGATACGTATTGTGTCAGTCCGTCGGCTGCATCGGATGCTAATTAATAATGAAAACTTATTATAGTTGATTTTAAAGCCTGCACGTATTACGTGCAGGCTTTTTTTATGAATTTTAGGAGATTTCCTATACTCCACCTCTGGATGGATGATCTCACTCCCACAGGCCTTGGCGGTCTTGAATGCCTCTGCGGCTTATGGTAAAGCGGAGAGGCGTTTGTTGATGAGTTCCATATAGGCAGTCCGCAGGAAAGCCGGCAGTCTATATGTTTGGGTTGAAATTGTAAATAGTGTAAATTTGCGATGGTATTTGTGTTACAATATGGAAAGTTATGGGTTATAGGATTCCGACACTGCCTCTGAAAGAAGACTTAGAGACAAAAAATATTCTTAGACAGACAGTTGCTTCTAATCGAAAATTGGCGGAATTGAAAGGAATTGTCAAAATTGTGCCGAATCCATCGGTTCTCATACGAACACTCTCACTTCAGGACGCGAAAGACTCGTCTGCTATTTAATTAGAAGTCGGATGCCTAAGCTATATTCTCAAGATCTTATCAACAACCTTTTCCGTCATCCGTACACGAAGATAGAATTTGTAGTGGACGAATTGAATGTGAGCCGCCCTACCGCTATATCTTATCTTAATCAACTGATTGATGCAAAATTGTTGATAAAGATAAAATTGGGTCGGGAGAATTTTTATATGAACAAAAAGTTTTATGAGTTTATTTTAAATGCTTTCCATTCAAAAAACGATATGGTTTCCGATTCGATGAGTTCCACCTCGGAGGAAATCGACAATAAGTAAAGAAACTTTACACATTGTTAAAACGTGTAAAAAAAAACGCATTTCTTTTACATGTCGTGGCATATCTGTAAAAAAAATTCAGTTTTTTTTACAGATTCTTTCATTCCTCTGTAATCTCCATCGCCTCCGGATAGATAATCTCGGCCTCGCAGGCCTCGGCGGTCTCGAACGCGTCGTAGGGCGCGGGGCCGTTGCTCTGTTGCTCCCGAAAAAGCATATAAAAACGGTGGAAATTGACGTTTTATATAAAAATAAATTGGTGGGGAATGCAAGAAGTTCTATAAATGTTTGTCACACTGGCTTTTAAGGACAAGGAGTTTACCGATAACATCATATATGAAAAACTATTGAATGACAAGCTCAACGCTAATTTGGGTTATGTCTATGAGAATGTTATTGCACAGATGTTGCGGGCCGCCGGTAAACAGTTGTTTTATCATACGATACCATTTGCGGGCGGTAAGAAATACTATGAAGTGGATTTTCTAATATCGGATGGATATAAGGTGTCTCCCATTGAGGTGAAGTCTTCCGGCTACAAATCACATACATCGCTGGATGCCTTTTGCGATAAATTCTCCGACCGCGTGCAGAATAAATATGTTATTTACACTAAAGACTTGAAACGGGAACAAGGGATTGATTATATACCGGTGTATATGACCATGTTCTTGTAGAGATGAGACTTAAATCGTCTCACTCCCCCTTGATCTCCATCGCCTCCGGATAGATGATCTCGGCCTCGCAGGCCTTGGCGGTCTCGAATGCGTCGTAGGGCGCGGGGCCGTTGCCCGGCACCGGTACGTTGAACGATTAAGTGAAATCAACGGATAAAAAAGCGTGTAAAAGCGTGTAAACTTAAACAATGAACCAATCTGAACGGGCCTTGGGATTCGTTTCTTATTTTGCCTTGTCTCCTTAATTTAGCCAAATTTCTCTGCTTATTGGCCCTGTATCGCATCAATCGGCTTTGATAGAAATGAGTTCAAATTGTTATTTCGAGAAATTTAGTGATTCCGATAAATTTCAAATTTAACCAGTATTTTATACAAGTTTTTCAACGCTTCCACGGCTTTGTCTATCGGTGGCATCTTGCTTTTATCAAAAGTTAGTTTTTTCAAATCGGTAGTGTATGCCGTGGCCACTTCGGGCAATGCCATGACAGTTTCAGCCTCTTTAAATATCGGTGCGTCGGCTAACGGCAAGTGTGAACGGGAATTTTTGTTTAGCCCGTCTTCTATCGTCACTCGGTACATGGCATTTAAGAAATCTTCCGAATGGAGGTAGTCGTTATATTCCTGATTATGGTAAAGTGCCGACAAGTCGTAAACGTCACGGATATGTTTTGCCAACAATAAGGTTGCATCGTCATGGTAAGACAATTTTACCAATCTTGAAATCTTGTCACAGATAGTCTTTCGGGGATTGATGCACAGCATTTCAAAACTTTTCAGTTTGTAGGTGTTTGTCAATTCCTCTTGCCCGATGCTTTCAAGAAAGGTGGTCACAATGGGTTTGATTACCCGTTTGTCCGCTGGGCAGAACATCAGTTTTTTATCCGGCAAGTCACAGCATTTTATTTCTACTTCCAAGTGTTCTTTCAAACCAACATACTGAAATACATTTTCATACGAGAAGAAGAGTTTGCGATAGTTCCCGCCTGTTTCTGACAAATCTGTCTTGTATATGTCACTGTTGCGTTCGGCAATGTATTTGGAAAGTTTCTTATTCAGGGTCTTTTCTGCCTGCTTGGACGCGCTTTTGTCACCCGTGAACACGAACAAGTCCAAATCTTCCGAAAAGCGTTCTATCAGTCCGTAGGCTTTAGAGAGTGATGTTCCGCCTTTGAAGTAGGTTTTATTTGCATATTCGGACAAGGAAATATCCTGCAGTATCTTCGATACCCAGTAATCCTTTTCCACGTGCGATTGTTCGTAACCGAAATGTTCAGCCGCCAGTGCGATGATTTCCATGAACACGTCCTTGTCCGAATGTAAATTCATATTTCCGTCCTATGGGTTTTATAATCCAAGTTGAATCGTGTTGTAGGAAGAAGTGTCTTTGCCATTTCCGTTTGTAACATAGTTTGTCCGATGTCCCCCAGTATGTCTGCAACGACCTTTCTTACACGTGGTGGATAACTTTTTGCCAAAAAAACGGTTTTTCTCAATTCCGCTTGGCTGTATCTGTTGAAATATTGGATCTTGACTCGGTTATAGATATCCTGTCCGGTTGTTCCAGGTATGCGTTTCATGTCCTTTATCGCATCAAGTAGCCGCAAGTAAGGCACAAGGCTTCCATCCGTATAGTCCATGCAGTAAACTTTCACGCACTCTATATTCAAGTTTTTGAAACGGAAACGGCGTACCGGATTAGGTGTGGCTATTGTTACGGTTGTGGCGACTTGTTCGGTCAGCCCCATTTTGTTATAGACATAAGCCCCTGTGATATAGCCGTTCAGTTTTTCGGTCAGGTAGCGGAACTGCTCATCCTGATAGACAGGCAATTGTCCAAATCCCAGCACCGATTTTTGGGGGCGGTAATACGCTCCCTTTTCAACTCGCACCAGGACTCCTTTGCGGCTCTGTTCGGAGAGTAGCACCGCAACATTGGCAGTCTTTTCCGTTTCAAACGACAAATCCCGGAATGTGAATATGCGTCCGGCATCTATCTGTTCAATCTGTCCAAGTATCTCTTTTCGGAAAGAAGCCATATTTGTTTTATTTTGGCAAAGATAGTATATTATGTAATTACATGCAAAAACAATAAAAATATTTTATCCATGCTCAATGCCTGCAAAGATTCTCCGTCAGGTTCTTTCGTCTCACTCCCCCGCTATCTCCATCGCTTCCGGATAGATGATTTCGGCCTCGCAGGCCTCGGCGGTCTCGAACGCGTCGTAGGGGGCGGGGCCGTTGCTGAACACCGGTACGTTGAACGACTGGAGGCAGGCCAGATAGAAATCCGGATGCTTCTGCGGCAGCATGAACGGCTTGGAAGCGCGGCCGTAGTCGTCTATCAGGCAGAAGTAAGGCCGCGAATACATGCCGTCGTCGCGTTTGGACGAAAACATGAGCCAGCGTCCGCCGGACGGGCTGAACTCGTGGTAGCTTTCCGTCTTGTCGCTGTTGGCCGGCGTAAGCGGCCGATAGACGCGTACCGTCGCTAAGCGGCCTGTGTCTTCGGGCGCCGCCCGCCGGTAAATGCCCTCGCCGGGTGCCGTCAGGTCCAGGATATAGAGGTCGCTTTCCGGATGCCGGATCGGGAACGTGCCGTGGTCGCTCAGGCAGAACACGAGGAAACGGCCGTCGGGCGAGACGCGCGGAAACGAGACCGTGCCGCCCGATTCGGCGGCATCCACGAGCGTGTCCATGCGGCCGAACGTGCCGGTTGCGGCGTCGAATTCAATAGAAACGAGGCTGTATTTGATTTTCTTGGAATAGTCCACCGGATCTTCTTCCGCGCTGTCTTTGGGCGGCGTCAGGCTCTGGCAGAAGTAGAGCCGGCGGCCGTCGGGCGCGAAGCACGGAAACGTTTCCTCCTTTTCCTCGGTGCAGATGCGCGCGTCGCTCAGGATGCGGTTGCGGTAGAGGTCATAGACGATGAGGTCGCCTAACGAGTCGAACACCTCGGTGCGGCGCACGATGTCTTTGGAATGTACGAACGGGAACGCGCTGGCCGTGCCGAAGGCGATATAGCGTTTGTCCGGATGCCAGGCCGGATAGACGCCGCCCTGTGGGAAACGGTTCGATTTCAAGTCCACGCGGCGCAGCTGGCCGTCCACGGCGATGAATGTGCCGGGGCGCTCGAAGCGCGTATGATACACGCTGTAATCCGGGTCGCCCCAGGCTGCGGTATGGCAGTTCACGCAGTTATAGTTGTTCATTACGTTGTCGTAGAGATTGCGCGTGTTGAAATTCTCCAAGCAGCGTTCCTCTATCGTCAGGAAATTGCAGAGCTGGTAACTCGGCTCGATAAAGCGGTAGGTCAGGTAAGGGGCTATTTCCGAAGAATCGATATAAAGCGCAAAGGGCGGCATCTCCTGCCATTGTCCGTCTTGTTTCAGGCTGAGCGCGAGCCATAGGGTGTCGCCTTGCGCGCTTTCCAACCATTTCTGCCAGCGGCGTAGTGGCAGTTGCACGGCTTCGCGGCCCCGGCAGGTGTACAAAATGGCATCGTCTTGGCGGATTTCCAGTCGGTAGCGCGTATGGGGCGTCAGAATCCGGAAGTTGCAGGGCGCGATGTTGCGCGGCAACCGGCAGAACGTATAGTCGGGATAGATTTGCAGACGGTCGTCGTCGGTCGTCGGAACCGGACTGATGCCCGGCCGGCAACCGGTCAGGCAAAAAAGCCCGAGGCTGATGGATATGAATAAAAGTAAGCGTTTCATAGTGGTTTTAGATTTCCCCGCCTTTACCGGACGGTTGCGGATTGAGGGGTTTGAAATCGTTGAAATAAAGATGATACCAATACGTATCCTCAAAGCTTTGTCGGAGTTTTTGGAAAGACGTATAGCCGTTTTGATAAAGCGTATAAGTTTGCAGGAACCCCGCGTAGCGGGCTTTGATGCCTGGATGGAGGTCGTCCGGCACCTCGTCCAGCCGGTCGGCCGGAAAGTTGGCCAAGACGGCTTCCTGGATATGGATGGGCAGTATCCGGTAATATTGACGGATTTTGGGCAGCTCCGTCAGGATGCGGCCGTGGTTCTTATACACCATCCAGAGCGTAAGCGCGTATTCATAGACAGCGGCGTTGTCGGCCTCGTGTTGTAGGCGAAAATGGATATTGTCGTCCGGTTGGTAGCCCAAAACCGTGTGGTTGTGCGCCGAGAGTTGTGTGCGGGCGGCGGCGATTTCCGGCCGCTGCGCCGTTTGGGCCGTATCGGCTAAATAGGCTGTATAGCGGCGGGCGATGTCCCTATGGAATAGGCTTTGTTCGAAGAGGCGGATGAATTTGCGGCAAGGTTCATAATCGCCTGTGACGACGCTGTTCCAAAGCAACGGCTCCAAGACAGCCGTGCTGATGTGCTGGCAAGTCACGAGGTCGTAGAGGATATGCAGGGCTTCGGCATAAAAGCCATTATCGGTATAGAAAAAGGCCATATGATGAGGAACGGGAGAGTGGAGAATGTTATCGGGGAATAAGAGCGGAAGATAATAACAGCCATTATAAGCAAAAATGCGGTTTGTAGCCTGTCTATCGGCCAATAGACTTATTTTAAGTGTTGAAACCATAGCAAGTTCTTCTATGTCGCTTGCGAATGGGGCTGGCTGGATGCCGAGTTTACCTATACGGCTACGACCGAACGGAGGAAGAGAACCTCGGCTTTCCGGTTTGGCGCGTTGTAAAAAAGATTGTTCGGATATTTCTGTGGCCTTTTGCCATTGTCTTTGTGCAGTAAGGCGATCTAGTAGAAAAAAATCTTCGGTCTGGTAACGCAAGTTGAGGTAGGCCGCGCCAAGCAATAGGACAAAGGCGGTTGATGCTAAGCAGATATGTTTCCAAAGCGTTTTTCCCCAGTTTACCACTATTCTTGTTTTGGTTGTCAAGCTTGACAACGGTAGACATAGTCCTATCAAGGAGCCGCCATAAATCCAAAGCCGAATACATATTGGGCAGTCAAAAAAAAGAGCGGGGAAGGGTAATAAATTAAATGTGGAAAAGCGGAGCAAAGAGAATTGTTTCCAATAAATTGTATGAAAATACGGATAACAGATCCAAGCGGATAAGCCAAAGCCAGCTCCTGCACCAAAGAGGGTCGCTGCCAAGCCATACAAGCCATTTCTCCACGAACGGGTGCAAATACCGTTCAAGAGGCTCCAAAAGACCAGGGCGAAAACGACGTTTTCCTGTAGAATCAAAGTTGCGATAAACGTCAGGCCGGCTGTCAGCCCCAAGCGGCCGCCGGCCGGGAGCCGTGTCCTGTCAATCAGGACCGCGCCGCCCAAGAGCACGAGCCAGACCAAAATCCAAAGTAGGTTGAAGTAGGGAATGGCCGGCAGCATAAAGGCCGCCCAAATGAGGCCCGTCCAATACCGCCCCGTCAGATTGTACCAGGCACTTATGCCCAACGTCAACAAGCCGCTGATAACGGCCGCACCGAGCAGCGGATAAAGGTAAAACTGCGTGAAGAAAGCCTGCACGTACAGCAAAATCGGATACGGCTTGGGCGCAAAGAACGTCAGGTATTCGGCCGAAAAGCGGAACAATTGGTGGCGTTCCCAGCCCATAAGGCTTTCCGGCAGGCAGAGCCGTAGCCAAAGCGTGAATAAGAGCCATAGGCTGCCGTACCCCATGGCCCGGCGGATATTTTGCCGTTTCAGAGTATTGAGAAGTTTGATAGTCATATTTCCTACTATATAATAGGCAAAGATACAAAAACAGATTGATTCTGGCGATAATCTCAAAGTATGATTTGATAGCGTCGGATACATTATTGACAATTGTTAGGAGCGGATGTTAGAAATTTGTTAATAAATCTTAAAAAATTTATCTTTGCAGGTCAAAACCATGCGGTTTGGGCATTTGACAAGGGATAAAACCTTGATGTTGAGTGTTTAATGCCACTTGTAAAGGGGAAAACTAATTGCAACAGAATATGAAAGCGATTAAATCAATGCGCCGGGCAACGCTCCTCGCGTTGGCGGCGGTGTTACTTTTTCCGTTCGGCTTGTCGGCCAACAACATCCGCATTGTGGGGACGCCGGCGGTAGCGAAGAAGAACGACAGCATTGCGGCCATCACGTTTACGGTGGCTTGGGACAACAGTTGGAAGTCTTCCAAACCGGCCAATTACGACGCGGCCTGGATTTACGTCAAGTGTTGGGACGGCGACCAGTGGAACCACGCCTATCTGGCGGATACGGGGCATACGCCGGGCAATAATGATCTGCCCGGTTACCGCGTCACGAACCGCGAGGGGACGAAGAAAAAATTTGCGATGACGTACGAATTGGGCAAGTCGGTCGTGTATAAGCAATGGCATGTGGATCCGGACGAGGATTCGGTCATCGGCAATGTGGGCTTGTTCCTCTACCGTAAGGACAGCCTCGGGGCAGGCGATGTGGTCGTGCCGGGCGTCTCCTTGCTGTGGAACTACGCCGAACAGGGATTTACGTCCGACGACGATCTCGTGGTCAAGGTGTTTGCGGTCGAGATGGTCTATGTGCCTCAGGGTGAGTTCTATTTAGGCGGTATGGGGACACAGGCCTCGCAGCCAGCTTCGTTTACGGCTAACAGCAATAAGTTCGGTTTTCCTTATTATGTAGCGTCAGAGAAGGCGATTACGGTGGCCAATAATGCGAGCGATACCACCTTGTGGAGTACTGCTGGTATGGTAGCGGGCACATTATCAGCCGATTTTCCTAAGGGTTATCAGGCGTTCTATATCATGAAATACGAATTGACGCAGGAGGCCTATGCCGACTTTTTGAATACGTTGAACCAGGGCCAGCAGGATGGGCGTATCCAAGGTGTATTGGCGAATATAGGTGTAGGGGGGCATATTTGGGATGGTGCAGCTAATTCATTGGCGGCTTGGCGCAATTATATCGAAGTCTCGCAACGCGCGCCGACTGTGGTGTTCAGTGTGGATGCCAACAACAACAATAAATGGAACGAGACGACAACGGTAGCGCGTACGGTGGGCGGAGTGGCTGACTCTTGCGCCATGGGCATAGACGGGCAGGATGTGGCCGTGAATTTCGTGTCGATGTACGACCTGTTGGCCTATGCCGACTTCGCGGGACTGCGTCCGATGACGGAATTGGAATACGAAAAAGCCTGCCGCGGCAACCGCCCGGTCGTGAACGACGAGTATGCTTGGGGTTCTGTTACGATGACTTATTTCAATACAGCTTTTCATGATGGTTGGGGTGCTTACTTCGGTTATTCCACTGCGAGGATACCCGATATCAATAAGGGAAGCGAACATGTGGCGGATGACTACAATTGTGGCGCGACGCATGGTATATATTATGTATGGTGGGAAAACAATCGAATGTTAAGTGCCCCATTGCGTGTGGGTTGTTTTGCTGACTCCACCTCCACACGGGCGGCGGCCGGGGCCACCTATTGGGGCGTCATGAACATGAGCGACAACTGTTCGGAACTCTGCATCAGCGTTGGAAATGCTACCGTCGCACCGGGTCAAAAATTCATAGGTGTACATGGCGATGGGCAGCTCCTCGCCAACGGTAATGCGGATGTGACAGGATGGGCTATTGTGGATGTTGCGCCTTATTACATTCCGCGCGGCATGACTTTTCCCAGCGGTGTTGCCATTGGCAATGTGGGATGGGGATACAATGGTTTGGCGGGACAAGTTCTTACGGCAGGTATGATTTCTTCGCGTTATCAGTATGCTCACGGATATATACCGTCAAGACGTGATACCCATGGAGCTTTCATGCCCGGTATCCGTTGCGTGCGTACGGCCAAGGCGGCGAAGTAAACCCGACGGGGTTCAGACAAGATAACGGTCAGCGCGGGGCGGTTGCCGATTCAGGCCGGTACCGCCGCGCGGCTTGCCTATTTTTTTGGTGGATAATAAAGAAAACCTGTACGACGCATGACGTTGGGAGGGGAAGTATTTAACAGGATAAGGACGGTTCTGTTAACGGCGTTGCTGATGGGACTGTCGGGGAATGGACTGCGGGCGAACAACATCAAGGTGGTCAGCCCGCGGATAGCGGATCACAAGGATGACGGCACGGCTTGTGTGCAGTTCGATTTGCTTTGGGAACATTCCTGGAAAGATAATATGCGCGCCAACTGGGACGCGGCTTGGGTCTTCATCAAGGCCTACCATGGCGATATCGGCGAGTGGAACCATCTGTATATTGATACGGATCCGGCCGCGCATACGTATGCTTCGGCCAACGTGCCGATGCTGATGGCGTTTCCCGTGGAGAAAATCATGGGCATGTCGCGTTGTCCGGGCTTCTTCATCTACCGGCGCGACGGCGGCGCGGGGCCGAACGAGATCAAGGGCATCAAGACCAAGTTCAATTACGCCGACCACGGCTATGCGCCCACCGACTCCATTATCGTGAGCGTGTTCGCCATTGAGATGGTCTATATCCCCAAGAGCACGTTCATTGCGGGCGACGGCGTTTCCACCAATACGTTGCGTAAAATCGACAACGACCTCAGCGTCGGCGCGGGTCAGCAGGTTTGGGATATGGGCATCGTCAAGGGCGAAACCGGGCTGACATTCAAGGGCGAGCCGATTCCGGACGTTTATCCCAAGGGCTTCGAGGCGTTCTATATCATGAAGCATGAGATTTCCCAGCATGCCTACGTCGATTTCCTCAATACGCTGACGCAGGAACAGCAGGCGTCGCGCGTGCCGGTTAAACCGACGGCGGCCGACAAGAGCTGGGCCATGGCGTTCGGCAGTTACACCAATCCTTCCGTTTACCGCAATTACATCCGGATCCGCACGGCCGCTATCGCGGACGTGGCGGCTATCTACGGCCACAGCATCGGCGGAACGAATTGGGACCGGGAGAGCAACGGCGGCAACATTGCCTGCAACTTCCTCAACTGGGACGACGGTTTGGCGTATTTGGACTGGGCGGCCCTGCGGCCGTTCACGGAATTGGAATACGAGAAGGCCGGGCGCGGCCACAAACGCGTAATCCGCGGCGAGATGGCGTGGGGCTATAAGGCCGGCATGCCGGTGGCCGCGACCAATTCGTTCACGGACGCGGGTCTGGCCTCGGAAGTGGCCAAGGATCCGCAGGCCAACTACCTCGAAACGGGCAAGGCGCCGTGGGTCATGCGCGTGGGGGCGTTCGCCAAAGACTCCACAACGCGCTACGAATCGGGCGGAACCTACTACGGTGTCATGAACATGAGCGACAACCTGTGGGAACGTTGCGTCAATGTTTCCACGCCCGATGGGCGTTCTTTCGTGCCTAACCACGGCGACGGCTATCTGTCGATGACGGGGACGGCCGACGTGGACGGTTGGCCGTCGGCGGCGGGCGGCGGTTTCCGCAGTTTCCAGATTTCGAACCGGCAGTATGCCGAACTGAACGAGACGGCGCGGCATCCGTCCTATGGCTTCCGTGGCGCGCGCAGCGGCGCGGGCCTTTTGATAACGGATCCGAGCGGCGTCAAGAAACCGGATGTTCCGACGACGGACGAGACCGCGCCGGACAAACCGGAAGTGCCGGATGAACCGGACAAGCCTGATGCGTCTGATAAACAGGACGAGGCGATAAAACCTGAAGAAACGACAGAATAGAATACGGATGGACAGGCAGCATGCCATACGGCGTTTCGGCCTGACCGTTTTGGTCGGGATTTGCTCCGCGTTGACGGTGGCCTTGGCGGCTTATACGCTCTCCAAGGTACCCGCGCGTACGGAGGCGTCTGCTTATACGCGTGCGGGTGAGCGCGCGCAAGAAGTTGGTTTGCCGGCAGAGGAACCGGCGGCGGAGCTGTTGCCGTCGGAACCGGTAGTGGCGGCCGCATCGACGGCCGAAGTTGTGGCGACGATGCCCGAAACGCCCGCCCCCCTGGCGGTGACGGCGGGAGCCGGCGACGAGGATGAAGACAGCGCCTGGCCGTATCTCGGCGGTTTCGGCGGCGGTGTCAAGGCGGTGCGTACGCTCAACACCGAAAAACAGGTGTTGCCCCAAAGCAAGGGCGGTTTCGGCGACGCGACGGTTTCCGGATCGTTCAAGCCTGAAATCAAGGGGCAGTATGTGGGCGGTCTGGCCGACGGCCACGGTTCCGCGCAGACCAAACCCGAATACAAGGGGCAATACCTCGGCGGTATTTCCGACGGCTTCAGCGGCAAGCAAAGCCCGTTCATCATCAAGGCGCAGTATGTGGGCGGTATCGCTGACGGTAATGTCGGGAAACAGAGTCCGTTTATTCTTAAGGCGCAATACTTGGGTGGCATTGCCGACGGTAACGATGGCAAGCAGAGCCCGTTCATCATGAAGGCGCAGTACCTCGGCGGTATCGCTGACGGTAACGATGGCAAACAAAGTCCGTTCATTCTTATTCCGCAGTATTTGGGCGGTTATAACGACGGTTTTGTATCCAAACAGAGTCCGTTTGTGCTGATTCCGCAATATTTGGGTGGCATTTCCGACGGTCTGGCGAGCAAGCAGAGTCCATTTATTTTGCAACCGCAGTATCTCGGCGGTTTGTCCGACGGTTTCTTTGCCAAGACCAGCAAGATGTATCTGCAGCCGCAGTATCTCGGCGGCCTCAACGACGGTTTTGTTTCCAAAAACAGCCCGATATGGCTCATACCGGCTTATTTGGGCGGTATTGCCGACGGTTTCCTGCAGGCGCAGCCCAGACCGGAATTCGTGCCCGCTTTCGCCGGTGGTGTTTCCGACGGTTTCGTCAAGCAGACGGTGCCCTGCGATACGACGACGATACATATTTATACCGATTCGCTCATCTGTCCGAAAGATACGCTCTTCCTCCGCACCGACTCCATACCGGGCGGCGAATTCGTGTGGAAGGGTCCGGGCGGCTGGACCTCGACCGAGGCGAATCCGGTTCGCCCGAACTTCAACCAAAGCATGGTGGGCCAGTATGAGGTCAAACTCGTGAACACGGGTTGCCCCGGCGACGAAGACGGTTGGCCGACGGCGGTCAAGTATATCGGCGCCAAAACGGTTGAATCGATTTACGCTACGATAGATACGGTATTGCCGGGCTTCGATGTCTGCGAAGGCACGCCCGTGACGTTCAAAGTGAACGGTTACGGCTGGAGCGACAGCCTCAACACCAACCCGCCGCATTTCGAATGGCGGTTGAACGGCAACCCGTTGCCGGGTGTGGCCGACTCTTCGACCGTAACGATAGACAGCCTCTACAACGGCCACAAAGTGAGTGTGGCGGTCTATTCCGGTTTGGAATGCGTTTCGGCCCGTCCGTTTGTTTCCAACGCCATCACGATGAAGGTGGAACTCAACAAGAGCGTGAACGTTCAGGTGGCGTCCGACATTTCCACGAACATGGATTCGGTCAGCGCGTGCGAGGGTCTGCCGATCCGGTTTACCCAGACCTCGGTCAACGCCGGCAACAATCCGGTATTCATCTGGTACCGAAACGGCGATTCGGTGCAGACCGGCGGCGACTATATCGGTAAGGATTTGGTGGACGGCGACGAAATCTATGTGGATCTGTATTCGAGCCTGCGTTGTATCGACTATAAACCGAAGACGTCGAACAAGATCCGGGTACAGGTTATTGACAAGCCGAAAATCGACATCACGCCCGACCAGTATATCCTGCCCGGCGAGTGCGTCGAAATCGGCGTGACGGGCGGCAGCGACCAGGCCACCTATACGTGGACGCCGCTGACCTATCTGACGCCGATGACCGACCGCAACGACACGATCAAGGTCTGCCCGCGCGTCCATACGCGTTATAAAGTCGTGATTAACGAACCTTGGGGTTGTAGCGTCAGCGATACGTCCTGGGTCTATGTCGTGACGGATCCGCGCCTCATCAAGCATGCCCAAAGCATGACGGTCTGCGACAGCACGACGGCCACTTTCCAGATTACGGCTTCGGGCGTCAATCTGCAATATCAGTGGCAGGTGGATCAGCACGACGGCAAAGGCTGGCAGAACCTGACCAATACGTTTACGGGGGCCTTTACGCCTTACGATGGCGTGAACACGAATACGCTCCGCGTGGGCCGCAACGAACACAGCGTGCACCCGAACCTGCCGATCCACAAGGGTATGGACGGCTACAGCTACCGTTGCCGCATCGTGAGCATCGTGCCGGAAACCAAGACCAACGATACGATTTATTCCAATACGCCGGATTATGCCTACGGCGACGCCAAGCTCATTATCGAGGACATCTGTCACCTGAACCCGACGATTTCGCTCATGACGCCGGAACCGATTTGTTCCGGCGACCAGGTGACGCTCAAGATGACGACCGACTACACGCTCAAGGCCGGGGCCACGATCGACTGGTTCCTGAACGGGGTCAAGAAACAGAGCGGTACGAAAGCGACGTTCACGACCGTATTGCGGCCGGACGACGAGGTGCAGGTGTTCGTCAACAACGGCGCCAAGTGTCCCGACCGGAACCCGACGCCTTCGGACGTCTTCAAGCCCGTCGTCCGTCGTCTGCCGTCCATCGACATGCACAACAGCGAGGGCAAGTTCACGGTTCGGGTCAATACCGATACGGTGGTGTCGGCCGATGCCGAAAACCAGTACGACGGCAACCTGTCCTACAGGTGGACGCCGGCCGACAAACTGGTCACTTCGGGCAAGACGCTTGTCGAACGTACGGTACGTATGACCACGCCGGTATGGTATCATTTGTATGTGACGGAAGACACCTACGGCTGTACGGGTCACGACAGTGTCAAGGTCAACGTGTTCGGCGGTCCGTTGACCCCGGATGCGAACCAGAAGTTCGTCGTCTGCGAAAACGATACGGTGACGTTGAAGTGCGATCCTTACGGCGGCTCGGGCGAATACCATTATACGTTCTCGGCTTCGCCGGCCGATACGACGGGCATTCTGGCCGCGGTTCCCGATTCGGTGAACGAGATCAAGATTGTGCCGGCCGTAGGTCGTACGATCTATACGATTACGGTCTTCGACGGTGTATCGACGGTCAAGAAGACCATCGACGTGACGTCCAACAAACGGATGTTGGCGGAACCCAAGTTGAGCGGCGCGCTCGCGCTTTGCGACGGCCAGCAGTTCAGCATCACGGCGGCCAAGGACGCTTACACGGGTAACGCGCCATCCTATCAGTGGTATGTGAACGGCGCGCCTGTGGCGGGTGCCATCAACGCGGTCTATAAACCGGAGAAATTCGCGGTGGACAGCGGCAGCACGATTTTCTGCCAGGTAACGACGTCTTACGAATGTCCGGTTCAGAAAGTCGTGACGACCGATACGGGTATGTTGGAAATTTGGCCGATGCCGGCTATCGTAAGCCTCACGGAAGACACCTCCATCTGCCAGAACATTCCGGTCCGGCTCAAGGTGATGACCTATCTGGCCGACTCCATCCATTGGAGTCCGGAAGCCGGCTTGTCCAATCCGACGGTGACGAATCCGGTGGCCACGCCGAGCAAGACCACGACTTATACGGTCACGCTCTTTACGGAACACGGTTGCTCGGTTTCCGACAAGATGACGATGACGATTCTGCCGGCCACGTCGGTAGAGGCGCGTTACAAGGATGTCTATGCCTGCAACAATGCGGCGGCTTCGCTGGCGGTGGTGGCCAAGGGCGTTGACCTCAAGTTCCGTTGGCAGAAGTTCAACGAAGCGACGCAGGGTTGGGACGAATTGCCGGAAGGCGGTCGCTACAGTTATGCGGCCAGCGGCGCGTTGGATATAGCCAAGGTGGATACGGCCGACAACGATACGCGTTACCGCGTGATCGCGACCGGCTACTGCGACCCGATCGACACCTCTTCGGTCATCACGCTCCACATTATAGAAGATGTACGGTTCGAAATCACGGCTGACACCAGCGAAACTTGTGCGGGCAAGTCCATCACGTTCCAGGCGCATACCAATATCGGTTCGGCCGTCAAGATGTACGAATGGCGTGTGAACGGCCGCACTTACGGCTACAGCAATTATTACGGTTACACCTATAGCCGCGATACGTTGAATATCGTACTCAATGCGGGTGACAAGGTTCAGTGCTTCGTTCACGTGAACGGCATGGTAAGCCAGTGCGTGAAGCCGAATCCGTATCCGTCGAACGTGATAGCGCCGACGGTTCATCCGAATCCGAACATGACGTTCACGACGGTGAACCCGTCGCTGTGCGGCGCGGCCGACGGCAGCGTTGCGGTCAATACAACGTCGGGTACGGCGCCGTTCGAATACAGTTACGACGGCGGTAAGACCTTCGGCGCCAACGCGCTCTTGCCTGACTTGAAAGCCGGCTATTATCAGGTTCAGGTACGCGATATCAACGCGTGCTACTCGCCGGTCAAGGCGGTGACCTTGGCTGACCCCAAAGCGCCGATGGCGCCGTCTTTCACGAACGGCGGTCTCTACTGTATCGGTTCGGAACCTGAATATATCCTGCTGAATCCGGTCTGCAAGCAGGCCGGCGCGGAATTCAAGTGGTTCAAGACCCCGGAATGTACGGGCGATCCGGATTATGTGGGCGACTCGTTGCCGGTGAACGGCAAGGCAGGCTACCATATTTATTATGTATATCAGGAGAAAGACGGTTGCAAGAGCCGCACGGTCCGCTACTTCATGTTCGTCAGCACGCCGCCGGTCATCGAGGGCATCGACAGCGAAGACCCGTCTTCCTGCGAACTGGCCGACGGTAGCATCACGATTTTGGCGACGGGCGATACGACGCTCTACTACTCTATAGCGGTACCGCCGGTTTATACGGCTTCGGAAGACTTCTTCAACCTCAAAAACGGTCAGTATCCGGTAGCGGTGCGCGACGAGGCGGGTTGCGAGGTGTTCGGCGATACGGTTCTGCTGGCCGCTTTCAATACGCCGGAGGCGCCGCGCATGATCAGCCGCGACACCATCTATTGTAAGTCGGAAGTGCGTCAGCCGTTGCAGGCCCAGCCGATAAACGAAGGCCGCATCTACTGGTATAAGGATCTCGTACTCAAAAAATCGATAGGCAACGGCAACACGCATGCGCTGACGAACTATCCGACGGGCGATTATGTATTCACGGCCGTTGAACTGGTAGATGGTTGCTACTCCAAGCCGAGCAATGTGAAAGTGAAGTTGCTGGGCGATCTGGATCTCGGTCTGCACGATACGGTGGCTTGTCTCGGCGCCACGGTAACGCTCGCGCCGAAGAATGTACCGGCCGGCGCAACGTTCAACTGGCAGCCGGGTGATTACGGCACGCAGAATCTGGATGTCAAGGTCGGCAATACCTCTACTTATTATACGCTGACGGTAACCGACCCGTCTTACGGCAAGTATTGTCAGACCACGGTGCGTGTCAAGGTAAGCGGTACGAGTGTGCCGGTACGTGTGGATACGACGGCATGCGACGGCGAACCTGTACGGCTCGATGTGCCGGGTGCCATCCTGCTGACGTGGAAAGACGGTGCGGCGAACGGCCCGCGCGACCTCACGGCGACGGTAGGTCTGAAGCAGTATTATGCCAACGCTTCGCTTGACAACGGCTGTACGCGCGAATACATATTCAACGTAACGGGCAAGAAGATCGACACGATAGGGGTCGAAATCGAACCGCTCTTCGATACGGTTTACTGTTCGCCCTTGCTCAAAGGGGAGAAATACATGCTGGAAGCCAAGTTGCGCAACGCTTCCGTGCCGCTCGACCTGCAGTGGTTCAAGGATGGCGACGCGATACCCGGTGCCACGAACCGCACGTTGGATATCAGCAATCTCGAACCCGGTACCTACGAATTTGCCGTTTCGATCAAGGCCAAGACGGTTTGCACGGAACCCACCGAAGTGTTGTCGGAAGTCTATACGCAGACGGTTTACGAACGGCCTAAGGTCAACGCCGGCGCCGACCAGCCCAAACAGGCCTATCAGGAAACGACCTGCATCGGTTGCGATGCGACGGTGGAAGGCGGTACGCCTTTCACGGAAAACGGCAAGCTACCTTATATATATACTTGGACGGGTCCGAACATTCCGGCTTCGGTAAACCGGGATAAACCGCTCCAGTTCATGACCGGCCGTATGGAATCGACGGCGGTCTATACGCTGACGGCCACGGATGCCATGGGTTGCTCCGCTTCCGACGATATCAAGGTGACGGTAATCGGCGGTCCGTTCAAGGCTTCGTTGAGGAGCGACAAAGACACGCTCTGTATCGGCGATACGGCCCACCTCGAAGCTTTGGTTTCGGGCGGCAGCGGCAATTATGCGTTTGCTTACGACGTGATCGACCGGCCGGCTTCGGCCACCGCGGCCGAAACGGCGCACATGCGTCTGCATGCGGACGACGACAGCAGCCGTCTGGATGTTTCGCCGCTCTGCGTCACGACGAAAGACCGGCCGGTACGTTACCGCATCACGGTGGTCAACCGGACTTCCGGCACGCCGACGGCGGCCGATACGTTGCGGCTCACCTACGATATCTGGGTACACGGATTGCCGAAAGCCGGCTTCGTGACGGCCGACGATACGACGCTCTGCGCCGGCGACAGCGCGCTTATGAGCCTGAACGGCTATACGGGCACGCGCGCCTACTGGCAATATACGACCAACGGTACCGACTGGACGACGTTCAGCGCCACGCGTGACTTCGAGGCGGCGGCGAAAGCCGTTCTGCCGGGCGCGCCTTATGGCACGCACCGTTATGTACGCGCGCAGGTGGCCAACGGGGTCTGCGACTTTGTGCCGACCGATTCGATTTCGGTACGGACGTACGATAATCTGGCCAATGTGATTTCGGCTACGGGTCAGACGCTTTGCCCCGAAGAGGAAAATGTGGAGGTAACCGGTTTCCGGATTACCGAAGGCGGCAACGGTCAATTCGACTATCTGTGGCAGGAAGCGGCTTCCGCCTCCGGTAAGTTTGCGGATTGCACGGGCAAAAACAGCGATACCGCTTATGTGATAACGGGCGAAATCGGCAAGACGCGTCATTTCCGCCGGCTCGTGTTCAGCGACGGCTGTACCTATACCAGCAATGTACAGACGGTCAAGGTTTATGAAAACGCCTTGATCGGCGCCATCATCGGCGAAAATTACGTATGCTTCGATTCGACCAGCGCTTACGCCGTGACGAATCTGAAGATGGATACGTACCTGTGGCAGGCGACGGACGATACGTTGAGCGGAAACTGGCAGGAACTGCCCGCTTTGGGCGGTACTTACACCTCGGATCCGGTCAAGGACACGACGCACTACCGCGTGATCGGTCAGGCCAACGGTTGCCGTCCCGACACGACGCCGGTCTTTACCGTTTATCCGACCGAACCGCTCGAACCGCGTATCTATGTGAGCGCGGATACGATGGCGGCTTGTATCGGCTCTGTGTTTACGTTCCGCGTCGATTCGATGTTCAACGGCGGCAGCCGGCCGACGGTTTACTGGTATGTGAACGGCAAGGCGGTTTCGGCTTCGGCCAATAAAGTGACTTACAATAAGATTTACGATACGGCGGTGTCCAAGACCGAACCGGTGCGCATCGATACGATTGTGGATCAGTTCCTGTCGGCCGACGGCCTGCAGTTCGCCACGACGCACCTGCAACCCGGCGATTCGGTTTGGGCGGGCCTGGCGTCGTCCATCAATTGCGTGACGACGCATCTGGCGCTTTCCGATACGTTGGCGCCGACGGTTTATATCCCTGAAATCAAGATTGTTTCGCCGCGTAAAGATTCGACGTTCTGCTTCGGCACGCAGGTGGAACTCGTGGCGGCCGATGCGGTGGAATACGAATGGTTCAACCGTCTCTACGGCCAGCGGGAAACGGATCCGAACGAAACGCGCCGTCCCGGCAGCGGCGCCGGCATTTTCTACGGCGACACGATTTCCGGCTCGGCCGACAGCCTGGCGGCCATGGGCTATACCGACAGCGTGATTTACGTCAGCCCGCTCGATTCGCTCCACTATTTCGTTTACGGTACCGACCGTCACGGTTGCTTCGGCTACGACAGCGTCCTGCTTGCGCCGGAACCCATGATCACGAAGATGCCCGATACGGTTATCTGCGAGGGTAACGAAATCCGTCTCTACGCGCGTCCGGACGTTTACGCCAACTATACGTGGAGCGAGAGCAAGGAAGATCCGGACCGCGCGAGCAGCTTTATCCGCGGCAACACGGGCATGAACGCCTACCAGCCGCTTTGCAAGCCGGTCGATAGCATGACGGTTTACTATGTCGATATTACGACGTTGAACCTGCAGTGCCACCGTCGCGACAGCATCATCGTTTATCAGGAAAAGATCACGACGCCCGAATTGACCGTGGATTACAGCGGCCACCACAACGGCGATACGTTGCTCATCACCGAATGCGACCAGCGTTTCTATACGCTCTCGGCCCATGTGACCGAAGCCGGTAAGACGCCCGAATTCAAATGGTTGGTCAACGGCGAGGTCTGGAGCCGCGATACGTTGCTTTCCGACAGCGGATTCCAGCAGAATGCCTATATCCATTTCGAATATACGAGCTCCAAACAGTGCGTGACGCGGAGTTCCGTACGTTCGCAGGATTTCATCGCCAAGGTTACCTATATGCCGACGGCCGCCGTGTCCATCAACTCCAACAAGGGGCTGACGGTATGCCCCTACGATACGGTGACGATTTATAAGACGCATTCGCCTTCTTACGATACGGCGGGTCGTTTCGAATGGTTTGTCCGCCGTGCGGGTCAGACCGCGTTCTCGAAAGTACAGGGTGCCAGCGATACGGCCTATATCGACCGGTTCGCCGCGGGCGACGAGGTGTATATCGTTTATTACGCTTACGACTCCTGCATCAAGAACTCGCCGGCACGTTCCAATATCCTCAAATTCGGCAACTACAAGGTGACCTATCCGCAGGTGTCGATAAGCGCCATTACGGGCGACACTGTCTGCGAATACACGGCCTTTACGTTGAAGGGAACCGCCAAGGATGCGGGCAAGGCACCCGAATACCAGTGGTATAAGGACGGTATAGAAATAGGTCAGTCGTTCCCGTCCATCACTTACTCGGCCGAGGCGAGCGAAAACGGTGACTTCGGCGTGTTGGAAGCCTTGCACGATTCGTTGCCCACGGCTTATACGTTCACGCTCCGCATGACGGTTCACGACGAATGTCCGATACCGGGCAATGTCGTGGAAGTGGATACGACGATTTATGTCCTGCCGAACAAGACGCCTTTCGTTTTGACGAAGCAGCATCCCGACCCGCTGTGGTGCAACTCGATTATCGAGGAGCCGATTGCGTGGAGCAACAATTACAACCTGTCGTTGAACGGCGGCAACGCGACGCTTTACGGCCACCGCCATTGGGATGCCGGCGCCACGTCCAAGCAGCTGATTCTCGACAACGGTTCGATCAGCGGTGTGGTCGGCAATACGGATTCGTACCTCATGATCGGTCTGACGTCCAAGACCAAGCATCCGGAATATGCCGATTACCACTATGTCGAATTCGCCGCCTACGCCTGCCGCGGTTATCTCGAAGTATATGAAGAGGGCGTTTACAAAGGCCGCTTCGGCACGTACAAGGCCGGCGACCGCCTGAGCGTTGAAATCACCGACAGCGTGGTTTACTATCTGCACAACGATCGCGTTTACCACGTCTCGGCCAATAAGGCGACGGCTTATCCGTATCAGGGTGACGTATCGCTCTACCATTGTTCGGAATCGTATCCGACGTGGTACGACGTGCGTATGAACTACCGTTCTTCGGATGTTTATTTCTCGGCCGAACCGCATTGGCAGGGCGACCAACCGGTTTACAACTGGTATATCAACGGTCAGCCGGATGACAACCGCGGTCTGAACGACACGATTTTCCGTTCGCCCTATCACTTGTTCGAACCCGGCGATGAAATCCAGGTGCGTATGACGTCGAGCTACCGCTGTCTGTGGCAGAAGGAAGCGCTCAGCCAGCCGATTGTCATTCCGGAACTGGAACCGGTGGACTTCCTGAGCATCATGCCCGATACGTCGGTCTGCTATGGCGACAGCATCCGCATAGCGGCGTACGGTGCGGAACGCTACAGCTGGAACCCGCTGTATGCGCCGGGCGACGATACGACCTACAGTTACTATTGGCGTTACGAATACGACACGGCCGACTGGCATTACGACTCCGCTTGGATGGCCGTTTCCGATCTGCCGGCCGGTACGCCTTACGACACGGCGAGCGTTGTCAATGATTCGCTTTGGAACTACTTCTATACGGGTACGCTCACGGTAAGGGATTCCGTCATGGACAGCCTCATGAGCATCCGCGAAGTGTTGCGTGCCGAATGGGATTCGATGCCTTGGGTGGCGCCTGAAATCACGACTTGGTACAAGGTGACGGGCTGGAACGGCAGCGGTTGTGCCACGACCAAACGTATTAAGGTGGAAGTGTTGCCGTTGCCGACGCCTAAGACGGGTCCCGACTACCATATCTGTTACGGCGACAGCATCACGCTGACGGCCTTGTACGGTGGCAAGAAGGAAGATTCGACCCATGTTTACGCATGGCATACGCTCGAAGACAGTACGCTGACGTACAGCGGCGCGACGGTGCGCATCGCGCCCGACAGCACGCATACTTATGTCGTGACGGAGACCGCGCCTACGGGCTGTTTCGCCACGGATACGATTACGGTAGCCGTTTATCCGTACCCGACACCGTATTTCGAACCCAAAGACACGTCGGTATGCCGTAACCGCGAAGTGATTTACAGCGATACGTCGGCCTACGACTCCACGCTGGTCTATACGTGGACGCCGTCTTCGAGACTGACGCGCCTGACGGCCAACGGTTCCTCGGTGCGTTTCGCCTCGGCCGACACGGGCAGTTTCACGTACTACGTACAGGCCCGTACGCCTTACGGTTGCGCACGTTACGATACCTTGCGGGTACGCGTGGAAAACCACCACGTGACGGCCTATATCGTCGATGAACTGGATCGGACCGTATCCGGCGACACGTTATGTAAGTTCGATTCGGCCGTTTATGTTGTCAAAGGCGAGAACTGGGGCGAGAACCCGACGCTGGAATGGTTTGTGGACAACGTTAAGCAACCGGTTACGGGCGATACGTTCGTTTATGTGGCCGATGCGGATGGCCGCCGTGCCGTCCGTTGCCTCGTTACGCCGGGGACGGGCCTCTGCCCCGATGTGGCTCAGCTCTATACGGATGTCCTGACGGTGACGGTGTTCCCGATAGATTCGGCCGGCGTGGATATGGTGGTGGACGGTGGCTATACGGTCGAGAACGATACGCTCCATCTTTGCGCTTACGATACGGCCGTGACGTTCAAGTCCGTTTATACGTTGACCGCCAAGGATCCGGGTGTGGCCTACCGTTGGATGCACAACGACGATACGGTTTCGTTGGCGCGCAACCAGCGTATCGGCGGCTTGAAGACAGGCGACAGGATTTATGTCTATGCGACGTCGGGACTTTTATGCGCCCGTCCCGCCGCCAGCGCCGACTCGATGACGGTTTACGTACACGACCGCGCGACGGAACTCAATTGGAATCCCGATACGGATACGGTGGGCGTTTGCAGCAAGAGCGAGAACGTGATTTCGGTAAGCGGCATGCGCGACTATGTTTGGACGCCGACGACGAATCTGACCTGCCGCAGCGCGCTTTGCGACACGGTTGCCGTCCGCGCGCCCGACGCTTCGGCTTCGCGTTGGATATATCTGACATGTACCGACAGTTACGGCTGCCGGGTCAAGGACAGCATTTACGTTTACGGTCTGAACAACGCCGAGCCCGATACGCTTGAAATGTGCTACGGCGATACGGCGGTCTATGACCTGAGCGCGGACTACAGGCATTACGACAGTGTGGTGTGGGAACCGGCCGATTACTTGTCCGATCCGCACAGCCTCTCGCCGGCCGTCATGGCGCCGACGGACGACCTCGCCTATACGTTGCATCTGTTCCATACGCAGAGCGGTTGCGGCATCGAGTTGCATCCGACCGTGAAAGTACGGCCTTATCTGGGCATCTCGATGACGGTAACCGACACGATACCTTGTGCGCACGATTCCATCTGGCTGAGCGTTAACCCGAACGGCGTGGCGGCAGCGCGCCTGCAAGGCGCTCACTACGCGTACAGCGTAGTGCCGGCGCGGTCGGCAAGCCAGTTGCAGGATCTCGCGCAGCAGTGGATGTGGGCCGACAGCGCGTGCACCGTCTATGTAACCGTGACCGACCGCTTCGGCTGCCGCAACACCGATAGCCTGAGCCTGTTCCCGATTGCCTACGATACGCTCCAGGTCACGATAGACGGCTTCGTCGATACGGCGGCCTGCGTCAACCCCAAGGTAGCCGGCGTAAATTGGAAACGTGTGTCCGGTGGCCTCACGGCGACGGCCGACGGGCTTTCCAACGGCAATACGTCCAACTCCTGGTCGCCCGAAGCTTTCGGCGGCGACAGCATCCCGGCCCGCGGCGAACTGCGTTATACCGTGACCGGCAACGAAGCCGGCAGCATGGTGGGCTTGAGCTATAAGGACCATCCGAACAATACGCTTTACATCGACTATGCGTTCTATGTGACGAATTACGGCGGCAGACCTTACCGTCTCTACATATACGAACGCGGTACCTACGTGGCCGATGCCGGTACCTATCAGGTCGGCGACCGGCTGACGGTGGAACGTAACGACGGATATGTATCTTACTACCGTTCCGGTCAACTCGTTTACCGCAGTGCCGAACACGGCACGGGCGCGCTCTATGCCGACGTCGCGACCTATTATGCGCAGAATGTGTTGGGTCGGGTCGAAATGTTGGCCGTGGAACAACCTTACAGCCTGACATCTACCGTTATCAACGGCGGCGATGCCCCGCAATACGCCTGGTTTGTGAACGGCGCGCTGAGAAGCACCGATTCCGTTCTGCCGCCCACGGTTCAGTTGCACAGCTTCGATACGATCGTCTTGCGCGTGGCCTCTTCGTTCAAATGTCCGGCCTGTCCGGAGGCCGCCGATACGGTCGTACTGGACGAAATAGCGGACTTCGAGCGTCTCGAACTTACGTTGAGCGAACAGACGCACGGTTGTACGGGCGACAGCACCTACTTCACGGTTCATACGGTATCGGCACCGGCCGGCGCGCAGTTGACTTACCGCTGGTTCCGCAACGGCTTCCTCATGGCCGAGACGACGGATTCCGTACAAGGATTTGAAAATGTGGTACGCGGCGAATTGTTCCGGGCCGAGGCTTACATCACGAACCTGAATTGTATCCTCAACCACCGTGACAATCCGGCCCATACGCCGGTCCTCATGACCGACCGCATGCCGATGCAGCCTTTGGGCGTCAATATGGATATTTATCCGCGCGATACGATCTGCCAGTACGAAACCGTCCGTATCAATGTGGCGGCGGCCAACGGCGGCCGGAATCCGTCGGTTATCTGGTTCCTGAACGGCAAGGAAGTATCCCGCGAGGTAACTTATATCACCGACAGCCTCCGCGACGGCGATCAGGTGTATGTCCGTGTCAAACCGTCGGCCGACATCCTGTGTCCCGACAGAGACAGCATTGAAAGCAAGCCGATGACCGTGGCTGTCTTCGAATCGCCTACGGTACGCATCCCGCAGAACGACACTGTGGTGGATTACGGCGAGGAAGTGTTCATTTCGGCTGAAGTGACCTCTACGAGACCTTATACGTTCGAATGGTTGCCGTCTTACGACCTGACGACGCCCGATGCGTTGTCAACCGTCGCCAAGCCGCGCAGCAGCCATCAGTATAATTTCCGCGCCATAAACGATCTCGGATGTTACTCCAATGACGAGAGCATCTATGTCGAAGTACGCACGTGTCCGAGCGTGAAGGCGCGTACGGCGGATGTGGACGCCTGCGCCGGCGATACGGCCGCGCTGACGGTTTATGTTGTGGATTACAATAATTCCGGCAACGATTACGTATGGCAGGTTTCGACCGATTTCGGCGCGACCTATACCGATATCGCGGCCTCCGACAGCCGTTTCGTAAACCGCGGTCAGACCTTGTTCATCCCGAACGTGACGGATGATATGGATCAATATGCGGGCATGTCGTTCCGTTGCCGCGTGGTCAGCGGCCGCGATTACTGTCAAGACGTTTATTCCGGTGCCTGCAACCTGCATATCACGCCGGTGCCGACTTTGAGCGTGGCCATTCAGGGTAACGACGAAGGCTGTCTCGGCGACGAAATGACCTTCAACGCCGATGTTAAAGGCTTGTCTGCCAACGAACCTTATACGTTGGCCTGGTATCTGAACGGCAACCGTCTGTCCACTCAGGCCGCGCGCATCCGCTTCAATACGTTCGACGACGGCGATAAACTGAGCGTCGTATTGACCCATGCCACGAACCGTTGCATCTCGCAACTCCAGGCCGGCGACAGCGTGACGCTGACCATGCATGCCGTACCGGCCTTGACGATATGCGGCGACACGGCGGTGTTCAAGAACGATTCCGCCCTCCTCCATGCGTCCGTGGACGGTCCGCAACCGTACACGTACAGCTGGGGCCCGGCCGCATACCTCTATACGGCCAACGCGGGTACGACCTATACCCGTCCGATGAAGAGCAGCCGCGTCTTTACGCTGACAGCCTCCAACGCCTACGGTTGCGATACGACGGCCGACGTCTATGTCCGCGTTATGGACAGCTGTCTCGAATCGTTGGAACTCATAGGGCCCGCCGCTATCTGCGCCGACAGTCTGATTACCTACAGGGCCGTCGTGACCGGTGGTCTGACGCCCGTCGATTATACGATTAACTGGACGGCTGATCCGGTCATCAACGGAATTGTAGATACGGTGAATACGCCGGTCGTCACGATACGACCCGACGCCGGTGCCACGCGTTTGAGCGTGACGGTCACCGACATCAGCGCGCATTCGGCCAAATGCCCCATCCGTGTCCTGAACAAATCGTTGGATATCCGTCCGTCGATGAAACAGACGCTGACGGCCGAGATCGAATTGACGACACCGGGCGACTTCTGCCCCGGTGCGCCGATGAGTTTCCGCGTCAAGACCTATGCCGACAGCGTGGCTTGGACGCTAAACGGCCGTTACCACTGGTATCGCGTCCGCGACAGCCGGATCATAAATCTGGGCTACGGCACGGCGACTTACACGGCCTACGACGCACAGGACGGCGACCGCTATTTTGCCGTTGCGGAAGCCGACAGACACGAATGTCTGTATAACTTCACGGCCGCGACCGATACGCTGACGGTTCGTTACCTGCCTTATCCGCCGGCGTTCGGTGCCAATAAGGAATTCTCCTACGGTCTGATCGAGTGCTCGCCCGATACGGCGGCCATCGAAATCGTCATGGACGAAGACCGCAGCCTGTTCGAATTCAGTATCGACAGCGGCAAGACGTTCCAGAGCAGCCCGCTCTTCAAACCGGTGGATTCCGGAGACTATTATACGGCGGTACGTTATACCGGCGGTCAGTGCGTGCGTCACGGCGATGTAGTGCTGCACGTCCATATCGCGCAAGACAGCCTGCCGCGTCTGACGCCCGCGCCGGATGCCGACTACTGTCTGGGCGATACGCTGAAAGCCTTGAAGGCCAAGGCTACGATGACGGGTGCCGTTATCCGCTGGTACGCCGAAGACAGTTGCACGACCTTGCTCGGCGAAGGCGACAGCCTCGATATCCAGGCGATGGGATTGGGCATCGGCCTGCATAAGTTCTATGCCCGTCAAGAGGTGACGAACTGCAAGAGCCTGCCGGTAGAAACCTTGATCAACATCGTGGGTCAGGATACGACGGGTGTTGTATATACGTTCGCGGCTTCCGAATTCCGTCCGTGCCTGAACGAGACGACCGACGTTTATTTCTTGCCCGATATCGCCGCAGGCTTCAACTTCAGCGGTACGGTCACATTGACGATGACGCCGGTGATCGGCGGTGCGTTGTCGCCGGCCAATGCCTATACGCAGACTTACAATCCGGATATCAAGCGCGTACCCGATACGATTGCCATCCGTCTGGCTTACGATACCGTTGTCGTGACGGCGGTGTACGATTATACGTCGCTCTGCGTGGCCGAACAGCGACATGCCTATGCCGCCGATACGCTTACGCTCATGACATTCGGCCGTCTCGACGGTCATGTGATTGCGGCCGAACAGTTGCTCCTTAAAGGCGAAACGCCCGATACGCTCTACGGTACGATTGCCGAGGGCGAACGTCCGGATTATCGTTATAATTGGATCGAATATACGGCCGATCCGACGACGGATCCGTCTGCGGCGGGTGTCGTCGTTGACACGAATAAATTCTATGCACCGACGCCTTCCGACGTGACGCGTTACTACCGTCGTGCGGTTTACTATGGTTCGGGCGCTTGTGCCGACACGTCCAATACGGTCCGTGTCGCCGTCCGCGACAGACTGCATCTGACGCCGCCGGCCGATACCGTCTGCGCCGGTACGCCGGCCGACCTCTTGCTCGTGGATACGACGGGTCTGGCCGAATGGTACCTGCTTTACAGCCCGGACGGCACGTTCGATACGACCAACGCCGGCGCGACGCAGAAAGTCGCCGGTTCGGAAAATCAATTGCCGGCCTCCGTATCGGACGGCGGTTATTATACAGTAATCGGTGTCAGCGCTTTGGACGGCCGCATCTTCTATGGCGATACGGCTTGCGTAAGCCACCAGCCGGCTATCGGAAACAACCGCATCGGCATCGCCGGTCAGGATCTCGGTTCGCGCGACACCACCGTCTGCGCGGGCGAAGCCGTCGGTCTCTACGGCAGCCTGCCCACGGGCGGCAACGGCGAATACAAATACACGTATTACAGCCGTACGGCTACTTCCGACTTCGCGCCGGCCGCCGCGGCTCCGGCGAGGAAGGCCAAGTCCGTCGATCCCGCCGACTCGCTGTTCTTCAGCGCGCCGCTGACGGAGAAGACTTGGTTCATCCGTTGCGTGGAATCCGGCTATTGCAAATCGTTCAGTTCCGACACCATCTATGTGGATGTAGAGCGATACCGCGAACCGGTTGTGGAGATAGCGTTGACCGCCCAGTTCTGCGGCACGGAGCCGTTCTCGGCCAAACTCGTTTCGGCGGTTGATACCGGCGTTTACCCGACGTATCAATGGTATGTGAACGACCGGGCCGTCGATGGCGCGGCGCTCGATTCCATCAGCACGCGAGACGTTGTGAATGGCGATTCCGTCTATCTTGTCGTGAAGCCCGACTACAAGGCTTGCCATTGCCCGGGTCCGGATTCCGTCATCTCGAATAAGATACCGGTCCGCAAGAGCGATTATATCGACGCGTTTCTGCGTCTGCCCGATACGGTTTGCGAACAGGCGGTCGTACCGGTAGGCGGCAGATTCCGCATAGGCTTCAACGAAAATCCGCAGTACGCGTGGTTTATCGACGGCCGTCAGTTCCTGGCCACGACGGGCAGCGATACGCTGGTCTCCATTCCGGCCGATTATACGCGCGGTGTGGACAGCCTGAGGGTTCATGTGGTCATCGATGCCGTTTCGGGTTGCAACGGACAAGCGATCAAGGGTTATTCCGATACGCTCACGGTCTATGTGAACCGTGTGAAGAACAATGTGATTACGGGCGATACGACTGTTTGCGAAGACGAGCCGGTACGTGTTGCGGGTAGCGTCGCCGCCGGCAACTTCGACAGTCTGGCCTACGCATACCTTTACAGTCGTGCGGCCGCCGGTCCGTGGCTGACGTTGCCGGTTGACGGCACGGCCGCCGACAGCACCGTACCCGTAGCCACCGTCAACGGTACGACGCTCCATATCGCCGCGCTGTCGGATACGATATACGTACGTCGTATCGCTTACAGTCCCGATACGTATTGCGCCGATACCACGGATGCCGTGACGTTGTCACCGATCCGTTACCGTCATCCGAAACTGGCGGCGGTTCTGAGCACAGACCGTCTCTGCGGCAACGACGATTTCAGCATCCGTCTGGTGGACAGCACCGGTTATTTGAGCAGCAACTCGACATACGCCTGGTATCATGAGAAACGCGAAGACGGCAGCATCCGCCTCATAGGCACGGCCGATACCGTGGCCGTAAGCGGCATCGCCACCGGCGACCGTTTCTGGTGTAACGTTACCTCGGCCGAAGGTTGCGTGCTGCCGGCCGAACAGGTGGCTGTAACGGATACCGTGACGGCCGTTTACAAACGCAATTCCACGGTTGCGGTCAGCGCCGACACCATCGTCTGCGCCGACGAACCGGTCGAACTTTGGGCCAAGACCGGCGGCGATGCCGATACGGTTCAGCCGGTTTACACCTGGAGCAACGGCCATGTGGGTGCCTCTCAGGTTGTCCGCGTCGCGGCGGGCGAACCGCAGGCTTACGAAGTGCTGATCAGCCATCCGGATTATTGCGATACGGTGGCGACCGTCACGGTCAAGGCCCATACGTTGCCCGATTCGCTCCGTCTGGAGAAGAATTACGATACCGTCTGCTCGCAGAATACTTATACTTGCCGTGTCGTCGGACGTCCGGCAGGCCTGACGATGCGTTGGTCCACGGGCGATACGACGGCTTCGATCGCGCCGTTCATCATCGAGGGCGATACGATGTTCACCATCAGTTACCGTGACGTGAACGGCTGTATCTTCGAGGCTTACGATACGCTCCGTCTGAATGTGAGGGACGGCCGCCCGATCCGTTTCACGGGCATCGATGTACCCGATACGGCGATTTACTACGAAGACACGCGCTTCACGGTCTTTACCGATCTGGCGCGCGACAGCGTCCGTTACAGTTGGTACGCCAACGGCATCAAGTTCGCGACGGTTTACGATTCGAGTTTCGTCTATGACGGGCAGGATATGGATGCGTTCTTCAATTCCGAAGATCCGTACCGCATCGCTTGCGTGCTGGAAGACATCAGTACCTGTCGTTCGGGTCGTGACACGATTTACGACACGATGCTTGTATTGCAGGCCATCTATGCCGATATCGACATTCAGGCCAACGCGCGTATCAACAGCGATACGATCGATGTCTGCTCGGATGCCGTGGTCCGTTTCTTCGCCGCGACGGCCAACGCCGGCCCCGTGGCCGCCGACGGTTCACACCGTTGGTATATCGAATGGTTCCGCAACGGCAATTTCGTTTCCCGTGGCGATACGATACCGCAAGGCGGCTTGCAAAACGGCGACGAAATATACGCCGTACTCCATTGCGACAGTACGATGCGCCCGTTCCCGGCCAATTCGCCCGTAACGTCCGACACCGTGACGGTGCGTGTGATAGAACGACTTAATCCGGTTGTGGAAATCGGTTTCATGCGGGTCCATCCGGAATTTGGTACGACTTACTATGATACGGCGCGTTACGATATTTGTGCGCTGAACGACATCCAAGTATTGGCCAAGATTCAGGATGGTGGTGACAGACCAAGTATTTACTGGTATCTCAACGGTCGTCACGAATCGATGTCCGACCTCCGCAACCCGGTATCGTTTGATAACTTGCAGGCTACGAACAACCTTAATACAAGTTATGACGTTTATGCCAAAATTGTGTCGAACCACTATTGCGCCGATTTGAAGGATACGTTGGTAACCAATACGATTACGGTTGAGGTTCACCCGATTAACAGCATAGACGCTTGGATTGACAAGAATACGATTTATGAAATCTGTCAGTTCGAAGACGGTACGCAATACATTGAGATCGCGGCCAGCACGCGTTACAATGATACGACGGCAGCCTATACCTATGCATGGTATATGAATGATGCCGTCTTGCGCGACGAGCATAACCAATTGTTTAACGATTCAGTATTGCGTTATTACCCGCCTGTTGACAAGCCGGTTACGGAGAAAGACAGTTTCATGATGCGCATGTTCGACAACGGTTTCTGTCCGAATCCGGATAAGCGTTTTGCCATGACCAACAAAGTGGCCCTAAAATTGCACCATATCGGTGTGGAAGCGGGCCCTGACGGTGAAGCAGTGTTGGGCGTCGGCTATGCGTTGACGGGCGATACCGTTTACGGTGGCCGTCCGCATTGGACTACGGGCGGAAACGGTACGTTCAGCGATACCTCCAGCTTGCATCCGACTTATATGCCGGGATCGATTGACAGTTCTGCCGGTTATGTGACGCTGTACCTCACGTCGGCTGACGACTATGGTTGTAGCATCACCGACAGCCTCAGGCTTAAAATCCTGTTATGTGGCGTATTCAGTTATGACCCGATACCCGACACGACGATGTGCCGTGGCAGTTATTGCTTTGATAATGCATTGCAAATGCCTGATTTCGTTGATGGCGTATCGGTTACTTACCGAATAGAAGGTGCTAAAAACGGTTTGCTTTACGAAGGCAATGATGCGCACTATTGTCTGGCGGACAATCAATATGACGAACGTTATTATTATTTCAAAATCACGACCTCAAATGGTTGCGAATTCCGTGATACGGTTGAATTCGAAGTGTTGCCGATGCCGGTAACGGCCAATCTCGTTCGTCTGACCTATCCGGGTGGTCCGGCCGCCGTGGCTATGTGTCCCGACGATACGGCCACCTTGACGATACAGGCGGTTGACTATCAGCCTAAAAAATACATGTATCAATGGTCTACGGGAGATACGACGGCTTCTACGCGTTATACGGTTGCCGAAACTGATAGCGTGACGTTGACGGTCATCGACCGGACGACCGGCTGTAGTGCCGATACCGTCATCGATGTTATAGTCCGTGCCAGACCTACGATCACGACAGGGACCGATACCGTTCTCTGTCCGGGAGCCTCTTTCGTACTGCCGCAAATCAAACTTGACAATCCGGCCGTAGTCATGACCGCTTACGAATGGCGGGAAATGGGCAAGGGGGTTATCGTGACGGGCGTTTACGATAAGAATAAACCGCAAGCGGACTTCGCGGTAAGACCGACGGCCGATACCACGTATTATATCGCCCGTCTCGACGGTGACGGTGTATGTGGTTCCGCGCCCGATACCGTCATGGCGGTGGTTGAAAATATCAGACTCGACGTTCGTCCGTCCGATACAGCGGTATGCTATGGTTCGGTCGTTGAAATCACAACCGGTGTCGAGGCGCAATCCGCGTTGCATGTATCGCTCCTCAATGCCCAGCTCAATAGTGCGAAGGGTACTGCAGGTTATGTCCACACGGCTCTGCGCGATACGATGTATGTGGTTTACGGTGTGAGCGACCATGGGTGCGAAACTTTCGATACGGTTCGGATACATGTCTATGACCGTCCCGAGACGACTTTGATTACGGCGGCCAACATCTGCTCCGGAGAAGCGGTAATGTTCCATGCTTCGGTTATCGATACGGCTTACACGTATCGGTGGACGGTGGGCGATACGGCTTCCGCCGATGCCTTTACCTATACCGGCGATACGTTACGCTATCCGAGTTCTTTCGAAGACAGCGTGTTGTCTATCCATCTCGAACTCACGCACAAACAAGGCGGTTGTGTTTATACGGCCGATACGGCGGTAACGCTGTTTGTGATGAACCGGATACCGTCTATGCGCGATACGCTGGTATGTCAGAATTCGTTGGTTCGCTTGTTCCCGACGGGCAACCAGTACACCAAGCAGAAAGGTTATGCAATCGCTTGGTTCGACAGCCTCAACAATCAGTCGTTGACGACCAACTCCTATGGCCAGTTCCGTCACACCTATACCAATGCTTACTATTTAACGGTCACGCATTTGGCGACTGGTTGCATCCATCGCGACACGGTTCATGTGGGTGTGGATTCGTTGCCTCTGACGCTCCTTCCCGATACGCTGGTGACGTGTACGGGCGACGAAGTGACGTTCAATTTCCCCGCCGATGCCGTGCGTCACTACCGCCAGTTGGAATGGACCGACAAGTATAATACGACCCATATCCGCAACCGTTACGATATCAATGCCACGTTTGTTTACGGCGCAGAACCTATGGCCCGCGGCTATAGTGTGGCCAATCTGTTCGTAAAGGGTACGGGTGCCTGTACGGGTCGAAATCTTGATGACTCCATCGTGGTGGTGCTGGGCGAGTTCGATTTGGGCGTGCCGTCGGTTGTGTCGGGCTGTTCGGGTAGCGGCGACAGTCTTTCCGTTACGTTCCAGTCGCCCTACCGCGACAATGCGAAAGAATATTATTGGTTACAGGACGGCAACCGGGTTTATGATTCGGTCGTTTATCGTACTTGTTCGTCGATTGATTCGAGTTATCTTTATAACGACACGTTGGTGGCGATATCCAAGTACGGTTGTGAACGCCGTGCTCCGGTCCGTTTGGTTTTCTACCGTCGTCCGCGTATTGAAAATCAGGAGTTTGATACGATCTGTCTCGGCAGTTCGGTTTGGTTGGTGGCGGGTTGCGACGCACCGCCCGAAAGAACCCCCGCATTGCAGTGGTTGGAAGTCCTTCCCGACGGCGGCACGGTCCAGTTGGCCGAGGCGGAAGTGGAAATAGAAGTCACGCCTGTAGTAACGACGACGTACATTGCCTTGAACATACCCGGCGGTAAGGTCGAATGCAACGCGCACGATACGGTTACGGTAGTGGTTATGGACGAGATGGAGACGGAACTCAACCTGAAGGACACGAATGTCTGCGAACCGGCGCCGGTGGAAGTGGCGTTGTTGGGCTCGAACAAAGAGTTGGTATCCATCATCTGGCGGGATTCGGCGAGTGGCACGGTCCGCAGCACGGACAGTTCGTTTGTGGATTTCGTGGATTCTTCGCGCACCTATATCCTGGAAGTGGAGAACACCTACGGCTGTACGCACCGCGATACGGTACACCTATCCTACGGCTCCCAGACGTATAAGTTGCTGATGCCCGATACGGTGAAATGTCCCGGTACGGAACTCAAGATTCATGTCAGCGGCCCGCGTCCGGTTGACAATATTTATCCGTGGCTGTTCCCGGACAGCAGCATCGTGAATGTGACGGACAGCATCTTGACTATCACGACGGCCGATACGACCGAGCGTTATGTCCTCAATCTGCGCGGCCCGCACGATGCCTGCTATGCCGATATCACGATCGAGATGAGCAAACTCGAGATGTCCGATACGGTGATGTGTGACTTTACCTGTATCTCCGTCACGCTCCCGTCCGACACCAACGGTCAGCGGTTGGCTCAGGCGTCTTGGTATCTGTTGGATAGTCTGACGTTTGCCCATAGCGATACGACGATCGCCCGCATGACGTACACCTATTCCGACACGGTGGTGAGCGTCGATACGTCTTACAAAGACAACGAGCGTTACCACGGCCGTTATATCCCGTACGCGGGTGTTGTAAAGGAAACGGATACGGTCAGCATTCACGCGTTCTGCGACAGTATCTTCACGGGCGGCCATACCTATTTGGAATTCGCCGGTTACGAAATAGACAGCGTAAGCAAGGAACAGGTAATGGTATTGCGGGAACAATTCGCTTATGCTTCGGCTACTTTGTTTTGTCGCGAAGCCGCTTCCGGCAAGAAAATCGTATGCGATACGGTTTACGACGTTTACGATAAACAGGAGATCGGCCCCGGTGGTGTCTCGCATGTGGGCGAGCGCGTGCCGGGTAGCGAACGTGCCGTCAATTGTCTCGAAGTCGATACAGTATGCGTTGTAACCTATGAAGTGCGTAAGGCGACCGATGCCAGTCAGGTGGATACTTTGAAAGCCATCCTTGACTGCAACCCCGTGCCTGACGGCAAGATACGCGTATGCGACAGCATATTCAAGGAAGAGCCGGGTAAATTTTTGAATAGCCCCAAAAAGATAGTATTTATTCGTACGGAAAATTGTCGGGATGTAGATCCTTATTGTGTCGTAACCTATGAAAAAGTTGTGACCGATACGGGCTTTAATATGGTGATTACCGATGTTAATTGTGGTGAAGACGGATCGCTGATAGTTTGTGATAGTGTATTTAGACTGAAACCAGGTAAGTTCCTGAATAGCCCGAAGACGAAAATATTTGACCATATAGAAAATTGCCGTGTTGTAGATACACTCTGCAAGGTTTCATATGAACAACGTGATATTAATGACTCGTTGATGATTATGGAAGCTAAGATAAATTGTAACAATGATGGCAAGAAAACGATCTGTGACAGCGTCTATATGGAAGTGGCGGGTGCGTTGCCGTGGGATCCAATGGAACTTAAATTCATTAGGGTGGAGAACTGCCGCGAAGTGGATGCGAGTTGTACGATAACGTACGAGAAGATCTTGACGTCGGATGGTTATACAATGGTAGCCAAGGAGAGTGGTTGCGGCGGCAATGTCGGTGGCAAGAAGACGATCTGCGACAGTATTTACACGGAAGTGGCGGGTACGTTGCCGTGGGATCCGACTGAGATTAAGTTCACGGGTACTGAGAACTGCCGCGAGGTGGAAGCGAGCTGTACGGTAACGTACGAGAAGGTTCCGACGTCCGGCGGTTACAAGATGGTGGCCAAGGAAAGCGACTGTGGCGATAATACGGGTGGCGACAAGCCGGCACCGGCTCCGAAGAAGACGATCTGCGACAGTATTTACACGGAAGTGGCGGGTGCGTTGCCGTGGGATCCGACTGAGATTAAGTTCACGGGTACTGAGAACTGCCGCGA
>CAJUFX010000002.1:29116-29497 GCA_910586395.1 uncultured Bacteroidales bacterium | reverse complement strand
CGTCCGGCGGTTACAAGATGGTGGCCAAGGAAAGCGACTGTGGCGATAATACGGGCGGTGGCGATACGCCTGCCCCGACGCCGAAGCAGACGGTATGCGACAGTATCTATACGGAGACGGCTGGCGCGTTGCCGTGGGATCCGACGGTCGTGACATTCACGGGTACTGAGAACTGCCGTGAGGTGGCTGAAAGCTGCACGGTAACGTACGAGAAGCAGACGACTTCTACGGGCTATAAGATGGTGGCCAAGGAGAGCGGTTGCGATGATAATACGGGCGGCGACAAGCCGGCACCGGCTCCGAAGCAGACGATCTGCGACAGTATCTATACGGAGACGGCTGGCGCGTTGCCGTGGGATCCGACGGTCGTGACATTCACGG
>CAJUFX010000002.1:0-29016 GCA_910586395.1 uncultured Bacteroidales bacterium | reverse complement strand
CGGCACCGAGCGAACCGGAACAGCCGGTGGCGAAGAAGACGGTATGCGACAGTATCTATACGGAGACGGCTGGCGCGTTGCCGTGGGATCCGACGGTCGTGACATTCACGGGTACTGAGAACTGCCGTGAGGTGGCTGAAAGCTGCACGGTAACGTACGAGAAGCAGACGACTTCTACGGGCTATAAGATGGTGGCCAAGGCGGATTGCAATGCCGCTCGGACGATGTCGCTCCGTTCGGCCTCCCGTATGGCAGCTCCGGGTGTGCAGATAGCCAATGTTATGGCGGCTACAGCCGCCGGCACGGATGCGCATACGATGTCCGTTCGTCCGCAGTCGCGCATGGCCTCCCGTGCGGCTATAGCATCCGGTATATCGGCCATGTCAACCGTCGCGGATGTACCGACCACCGCCTCTTTGATAGCAGGGAAACAATCCGATAAGGGAGATACACTTTATACTTTGGATTGTAGAGATACAATCATTAAGGTCGTAGAAATCTTGATAGATGAAATGACGGATGAAAAGACCGAAGTAGTTTATGATTCCGTAATTTCCATTTGCGACGTTATTCCATTCGGTGAAATGTATCGCCTAGGTCGTTGTGATACGGTAGTAATTATTAGTAGGGAATACCGGGAAAGAGATACGTTGATTAACGTATATGATGAGATGGATGATATTTATATACCGACACCGACGAAATTGGTAGATACGGTTTTGGTTGAAACATACGACATCCGTTGCTATGCGGTGGACACGATCTTCACGTACGATACGGCCTTCTCCTCGTTCACGGCCCAGATGGTGGATACGATATCGACGAGCGACAGCCTGCGTTACGGTGGTCTTCTGAGTACCGACACGGTGTTGGAGGTATGTCCCCGTCTGACGCAAACCTATACGGTTTACGATTCCACGAACGTCCGTCGTTTGTTGGATAGCGCGTCCTACTACTTCGCCGTGGCCGACTCGCTCGACCGCCTCGTGGCCAACGGCATGTCACTGGCTCCGATCAGCGTGTTCGTACCGCAGGATTCGTTGACACAGTATGATCCGACGGCGCCGTTGCCGGACGACAAACCGCTGTACCATGCCATGAGCAACCCTTATGCGGCGCGCAGTCGTGCGGAAGCCTACCTGAAGCAGGCCGAGAAGTACGGCAAGTCCATCGCCGCGGGCGAGCATATGCGGACGCTGGAACACATTCTGGATACGCTGCACATCCACCTGTTTGGCGAGACGACGTTCGGTTGCATCATCAACGACACGTTCACGGTCAGCCGCATGCCGATTCCGTACTGCCATATCGCCGATACGGGCGTGCTTTACGGCAAGGAGGTCATCCTCTGGACCAAGAGCGGCTATTGCGATGACGACAGCGCGTCGATGAAACACGATGCGTTCCTGAGCCGCGGCGAAACGGTCTTGAATGTGGACTTCGACTGGCTGGATCCGTTCTACGGTTTCTACGCGAGCGATTTGACGCCGCATGCCTACGGCGATCCGGCGACGGATCTTCCTGCGGACCGCTACAATACCTACGGTCACCTGTTGTCCGATGCGTTCAACCCGTACTACCTGCCCGATACGGTTGACGGCGATACGGTCTATTTCCCGATCAAGGTGACGAACAACGACCCGCGCGACCCGTACGGCTGCTCTGTGACGGATACGGTGTCCGTGACGATCTATCGCGGTCACCATATCAGCGGTTACATCAGTTACAACGGCTTGTGGCATCCGTCGGACAAGGGCATCACGCGTCCGGAAGTACTGGCGATTCCCGACGAACCGGTTACCGACGCCGACGCAGGCAATACGGGTACTGGCCGTCACGGGGACCATATGGCGATCTCGAATGTCAAACTCGACCTTTACGAATACGGTACCAATAAGTGGATTGACTCCACGCGTTCCGACGAAGACGGTCTGTTCACATTCACGCAATTGGCGCCCACGGGTCGTTACTTTATCGATGCTTATTCGCCGCAGAAGAAGGTACGCCTCGGTGCGAGCGGTATCTCGGCCAACGACGCCTCGTGGATTCAGCAATACGCCATCGGAGCGATGTCCACGCCGACGAACCCGTTGAGTATGTGGTGGTATGCGGCCAATGTCGATTTGTCCGAATCGCCTATCCTGACGCGCGGTATTTCGGCCAACGACGCCAGTGCGGTGCAGCAGGTGGCCATCGGCGCCATGACGCAGTATGTAAAATCGCTTGTCATCCCGATTGACGATTGGGCCTACAGCAACGATACGTTCGATATAGACGGCGATACGCTCCTGCACGTTCGCGGTGTGATGCGGGGCGATGCGAACCGTAACTACGAGGGTACCGAAGTCAACTCTCAGTTGGCCAAGGCCGGCGGAATGCGTCGTTTCGACACCTACGGAAATATCGAGATGGAAGACAAGGAACGTATCATCGACTATCCGATTTTGAGTATCAGCGAGGGTGATGTGATGGCCTTCCAGTTGTTCATGCCATACGAGCCGGCTCAGGTGGAACTCCTCGGCATCCGTACGCCGATAGAAGGAGCCGGTCTGGCCTACAATATCGTCGGAGACGAGTTGTTGTTCAACTGGATCAAGATGTCGCCCGTCGATATCCATACCGGCGATACGTTGGCCATCCTCAAACTGCATTTGAAACACAAGCCTGTAAGCCGCATAGACCGTTATTTCCGCCTCAATCCGACCGGTTACGAGGTAACGCGCGGAAACGTACATGTAGATGAGACATGGAAGATAGCGTTGCCTGAAATCGCGCTCTTCTACTACGAAGAAACGAACGAACGCGACAGCCTCGGTTTCGGCATCGATACGGTAGGTTATACGCCTACGGGTGCGGGCGACGACAAGGAAATCATGCTCAGACAGCAGGGTGGGGAAATGGAACAGTCTGAAATCCTGTCCGTCATCCCGAACCCGATGAAGACTTGGGCCGACATTACCTATTCGGTATATGGTGACTGTGTCGTCAGCTTGAAACTCTATACGCTTTTGGGCGAGGAAGTCATGGTCATTGTGAATTCCGAACGTCAGACTGGTCTCTACCGCCGCAATATCACGTCTTCCGGTTTGGCAGCGGGAGTCTATGTCCTGCGCCTCGAAACCATCCGGGATAACACCATGGAGACGGATGTTGTCAAAGTGGTGGTGCAGAAGTAGCCAGATAGGGACGTCGCGGTTGAACCGGATGAGGCTGACAGAGGAGTTTGGCGAATGTTAAGGACGCATGCCATTTACATGCGTCCTTCTCGTTTAAGACCATGTTGTCAGACGGCCGGTGTGGGGTCCGATTGTCCGGTACAAATAATTGGTTGTCGGTTGTCGGAATCAGGTTGTCCGGTACAAATAATTGGCTGTCGGTTGTCGGAATCAGGTTGTCCGGTACAAATAATTGGCTGTCGGTTGTCGGAATCAGGTTGTCCGGTACAAATTGTCAGGCGATTGAACCGGCGCATGGCTGAAGCTTTGACTTTGTCGGCGATATCGATATAAGGCTTCATGGCGGCATAATCGCTGTGTCCGGTCCATTTCATGACTACTTCCGGTGGAATGCCCAATGACAGTGCATTGCATACGAATGTCCGGCGCCCCACGTGCGTCGCCAGCAGTTGATATTTCGGCACCACCTCGTCAATGCGGCGGTTTCCCTTGAAATATGTCCGCCGTACCGGCTCGTTCAAAGCCGCCAGTTCTCCCAATTCCTTCAGATAAGCGTTCATACGTTGATTGCTGATAACCGGGAGTGCCTTATTGTCTTTGAAAACCATCTTTTTGTATTTGTTCAGAATGGTCCGGCTTTGGTCGTTCAACTCAATGATCAAACTGTCGGCCGTTTTAATGGTTGTAATCTCTATCGTCTTCTTTTTCACGTCACTCCGTTTCAAATTATAGACATCCGAATAGCGTAGCCCTGTAAAACAGCAGAATAGGAATACATCCCGGACCCGTTCCAGATACATTTTACGCCTCGGGATAGGAAAAGCCTGTAACCGTTTCAGTTCATCGTCCGTCAAAAAAATGACCTTCTTGGTCGTTTTGCGCAGTTTGGGCTTGAACCAATCGAAGTCGCGGCAACTGTGGTATCCTTTGTCCAAACTCCATCGCAGGAACCATTTCAGAAAATTCCAATGATTGACCACCGTCGTATTACACATATTCTTTGTATTGCACAGAAAATGAATATAGTCGTTTAGACCATTCGTATCGAAATGCGAAAAATTCAAATCGGGTCGGAAGGTGTACAGCAGATTACGCGCCACCTCAAATTTACTATATGTTGTTTGTTTCCAATCGTTTATTTTACCGCGTTCCTCAATAAAGGCGTTGTAGGCCTGCCAGATAGAGTTCGGTGTTTGAGCCGACCCGGATGGCGAAGCAGGAGATCCAGTTGTTGGCGGTGTATTGGGACCGATGTCGGCTATCGGTGTAATTTGGGTAGGCGAAAGTGGTATGATTTCATCAGGAGAGGATGTAATTTCAGATCTTGTGGCGGGAAGTGTGTCTGAATACGTGTTGGGAATAGTTGCAGTGGTCGCTTTTGAGATGGGGGAGGGGGCGGTCGCCGTTGGCAGTCGTTGTGGTTCAGGCATTTGATTTTGGATTGGCACATTCGAAAATTCAAAATAGCGGCCATCTATCCGCATCCGTATTTGCAGTTGCAAATCTTCGATAATAGGCGCATCGGCCTCATTATTACACATTAAAGTCAATAACATAGTTTGGAATATTAAAGTGTGAAGATAGGAATAACCGATTACAGGCGAGATAAAAAGTCCCGTGCGTGTATAGATTTTTCCTGAAAAAAATGTCCTATATTCAAACGGAATAATTTAATGTATCTATAAGAAGTATATTTTGTATAAATTTGTAATAAAGTAAGAAATAATTTTTAGTTATTTTAATAATCGCAATAAATAATAAAAAATAAATAATGTTTAAAAAATGATTTTGTCAATATAACTTAATAATTACCGATTATATTTTATTTTGAATTACTTGTGAATGGATAGGGATGGTCATGGAGTTTAGAGCGGTGTTTGAGCTCTGAAAGGTGATTGACATATTGATAATCAGTACTATATTTTTTATTTTAGGGTTCGAATTGGGTCAATTCCGGAACCTGTTCGATGAAGATACCGCCGGGGATGACGCCGCCGTAGTAGTCGGCCGGGGCCTGCGTCCAGTCAGCGGATTCATCGGGAGACGGACAGCCTGGCCAATAGCAATATGGAGTATTAGGAAGATTGGGATTGCCAATATTTAATACCGTTTCGCCGGAAGTTGTTGTAAAAGAACCGTCCTGTTCTGTCTGATGACTACCCAAAATGTCTATGCCCCGTACATAAACCGTCTCCAGACGTTTTAACTTGAAATAGATATAAAACATGGGCTCTTCATAATAAGGGCCTTGTTCGTCTTCTCCTCTTTTTAGTCTCGAATTTGCTTCATAGATTTCTTGGCCAGTAAACCCCAAACCATAGGCATAGGAAGGGCAAGGTTGATCCTCCCAAAGGGGTCTTGTAACATTTACTCCTTTGCCTACCAATGTAGTAGGAGCGTTCAATGGGATGCCGTCATCCGTAACACAATGTCGGCCACTGTTCGCTAACATCCAAGCTGCCGGGGCATTCGTTTCCAATGCCGCAAACTCTCCATCAGTTTGAGCAATACCATAACTGAATGAACTCGGACTAACAGTAGCCATGAAATTGTTGTCAAATAAATCGACCCATTTCCCTCTGAAAATGACCGATACTTTAAGGGGTATGTCCTCCTTGCTATTGATATAATTCTGTGCTTCTGCAATCGTCAGGCTTTTGGTTTCGATTTTGTATGAAACGGAACCATCAATTTCACGCGTGGAGGTCTGCGCCTGTATTCGTATAGACAACAAGATTACCTGCAACATCAACAGCATTTTCCACATGTTTCCGAAATGCCGACCGATAAGCATACGTCTTTCCATAACTATTAGTTTTGCGATGTCGAAACCGGAGAACGATGCAGGGCACTGCCCTTGCGTCCGTCCGGTCAGGCATCCGAACTTTCAATTTTATAAAATAAAACATTGTTTCATAGGGCGTAAAATCCGTGTATGCCGCCTCCGACACGCCACACGACACCCAATGTAAACCCGCAAATTTAAATAAAATTACGGATTATTCCTATTTCAAGGCGTTTATGCGCTTTTAAGCATGGCAAAAATCGGTTCAAGCCACATATTTTATGCCATCTAATAAATCGATGTACAACGAAAATTCAGCAGTTTGTTTGAACATTCAGTTGCGCTTCTATCTCTTTGATGGACGGCATAGTGCCTTCCACCTTTTCGGGATAGAGTTTTTCAAGTTCATATTCGGATATTCCAAGGGGCTGGTTGCTTGACTCCAGTGCATATTGGGCCAAAGTATTGTTTTTCTGCTTGCAAATAAGCAACCCTATGGTCGGATTATCGCGTCCCTCCTTGCGGAGTAGATGATTGCAAGCTACCACATAGCCGCCCAGCTGACCGGCGTCGGCAAAATCGAACTCACCGATTTTAACTTCTACCACCACATAACATGATAATTTGAGATTATAAAAGAGTAGGTCTATAAATTTTTCTTTTTCAGATATTTGAAGACGAAACTCTTTGCCGACGTATGCGAACCCCGTACCAAGTTCCAACAGAAAGTTCGTGAGGTTGGTGAGCAACGTGTCTTTCAATATGCGCTCGTTGTATTTTCCACGTAACCCCGTGAAAGAGAAGTCGTATGGATCGCGTGTCAGTTCCTGCGCCAAATCGCTGTCCGCAGCAGGGAGTGTATTCTTGAAATTTGTCAAAGCCTTGCCGTTGCGCTCATACAGATTCGAACCCAACATGTTGAGCAACATATCCCGGCTCCAGCCATTTCCCAATGTCTGGCGGACATAGAACAAAGCCTTGTCTGAATCGTTTGAGCATTTGTCTATGATATAGCGGTGATGCCCCCAAGGAATTGAGAATAAATCGGAATGCAATCTTTCCGCAAGCTGTGGAAGATTTGCCTTTTCTGATTCTTCCACAAGTTGTGGAAGAATTGCAATCTGCTGTTGGTAAAGGATATAAAAACGTTTTGCATAGCGGATTGACGTTTCTGACAGCCCTTCAACACCGGGCATTTCATGGCGCAAGTCGCGGCTCAGTGTGGCGTAGAACTTACTGCCATACTTATTGTCCGCCTGTTTTTGCTCTATGTCTTTGCCAAGTTCCCAGTAATAACGCAGCAGTTCTTTATTCACTTTTATCGCTGCTTTGATTTGGCTACAACGGTAACGCTTCACAAGCTCCTTGATCCATAAAACGTAATCCTTATCCAATATACCGACAGATTTATCCATAATTTTCGCCATGTCCGTCTGTGTTTATATGGGTTTGTATGATATTTATACGTTTGTCCCCGGATTTTAACTTAAAAAAACGGCGGGTGCCGCGGTACGACAGGCCTGCAGGCCGATGTCCAGAGGCCGGTGCGGGGCATGGTTGCCGCAATGTCCTGCCGGAAATACTTTGAATGGCGTTTGACATGATTTTTCATGATGTCATAAAACGGCCTGCTAAAGCGGTATTTTGTGCCATTATATAAATAGGTAGTACTAATTCGTTTTTTGGAAAACATTGGCAGAATATGTAATTTTACGGGCTTATAATGGGCTTTTATGCCTGCAATTATCTGTTTCTGTGTGGCGTGACGCCAATTTCGATTGGTGCCACATGTCCGCACGGGGACAGATTATAGGGTATTGGAGCATGTGTAGGTGGCTTTTGACACCCGTGTGCGCTGATGCCGAACCGATTGTGGGCGCCTGCGGCCGCGGCAAACGACAGCCCCTTTTCGCGGCGCTTTTGTGCGGCCGCCATTAAGAAAACTATGTAAACCAAGTAGTTTACTGGAATATACCGCAAACTCGCATAGAAAATTTGCAATGATACTGCGGTGTAACAAACTGAAAATAAGTTAGATTATGAAAAACATACGCTTATTTACGAAATGGCTCTGCAGTGTGATGACGCTGTTGGCGGTGTTGCTCTGCTTAGCATGGCTTACCCCACAAGCTGTGGCAGCAGAAGTCATAGACGGTAAAGTAACATTTGTGATTGAACACAAAAACATGACGTTGAAGGAAGCGCAAGCAGCTTTGACCAATAAGACCGCCATTCCTCTAAAAGTATCTCTAATTTTTGAAGGCGGGTGGATTGACGCTTTTTCGGCGGGGAAAATTCCCGGGATAGACGCATCGAACTTTGCCTTCGGTATCGCTACAAACGCCACTGGGCGTGATGAGGCAAGCAACCCCTTGCTAAGATCAAATATACCGGCTTTGATATATGCAAGTGCATCAATAGGGAACTGCTTGCAAGTGCCTGCCCAACCCGAGGCAGTATTTATAGATTATCCTGGTTGGTTTGAAGCCGCTTCTTGTCCCGAATTCGCTTATAGCGCAGGCTTTTCCAATGCTTCTCGTATTTCACAAAAATATCGCGACACAACAATCAATGGAGATCCCGCCAAAATACTCGACCTATTCAATATTTACGTTCAATTACAGGCTCTTAAATCTGTTTATATTCGTGGTATTGACTGCAATACCGCCGGAGATAAAATGAGTAACACAGATGATGAAACGACTTTAATTACTACGCCGGGCACGACCATTCTTAACTTCCTTGCTGGAACTACGGTCTACACTTATCCCGGTGGCCCGACTAGCGCGGCCGACTGGACGTTATCCGGCTCTCCAAAGTATGGCGGTAACGGCCAAATCGAAACCGACTACTACGGCGGCGTCATCCCCGGCGGTATCTTCATCGAGCAGGTTCCGGAATTGACCCAATTCGAACGTAGTTCGATGGCTTAATATTTTCATTATCACTATATTACATTCAAACTTCCCGTTCCGGTCGTTTCAAAAAACGGCATCCATTTCCCTGCTTTTCGCCCCAATTCATTTCCCTGCTTTTCGCTCCGGTATTTTTTCTGTTTCGCTCTCTATCTTCCATCTGTTTCAGTACAAATCCTTACCCCAACCCCTCTCCGTCTTCCATCTGTTTCAGTACAAATCCTTACCCCAAACCCTCTCCGTCTTCCATCTGTTTCAGTACAAATCCTTTTCCAAACCCCTCTCTGTTATCCACCTGTTCGACGCAATTCCGCGTTAACGGAAGATGTTGCCAAATGGATGTACAGCTTGATTCAGGTTGGTATCCGTATTTTTCGAGTAAGGTATCGCTGTTATGTAACTGTATCAGAAGATTGTTTAAAACAATGTTAGTTCGACGGGAGATGAAAATGTTGAGTCAACCCTCTTGTCGGAACCGCGGGAAGTAGTTGTTTCGGAGTGGGCATCGGCTGTTCCGGCAGGGGGTACGAGGCCGTGGACGCCCAATCCCAGGAGGCGGATGCCTTTCTCCTGCCACGGAAAAGCCTGACGCAACTCGGCCGTGCAACGGTGCCAAGCCTCAAAGCCCCAAGGTTCGGACGCGAACGTGCGGCTTTTGCTCTGCTCGGTAAAATCGTTGTAACGCACTTTGAGCGTGAGCGTCCGCGCGCTGACGCCATCGCGTTCGAGCAGGCCGAACAGCCGCTGTTCCAGACGGTACAGCTCCGTAATACGCTCGAAATTCGTCACAATGTCGCGGACATAGGTGTTTTCGACGCTGTACGACTTGCGCTCGCGCACGGGCGTGACCTCGCGCGTATCGATGCCCCGCGCGATGCCATAGTAATAGTGGCCCGCCTTGCCGAACAGATGCACGAGTTCCATCTCGGAACGGGTGCGCAGGTCCGCTCCGGTCGCGATGCCGTTGGCGTGCATCTTGCGCGCCGTAGCCTGTCCCACACCGTAAAACTTTTCTATCGGCAGAGCGGCTATAAAGTCCAAAGCGGCCGCGGGTTCTATGACGCACAGCCCGTCGGGCTTGCGGTAATCGGATGCGATTTTGGCCAAAAACTTATTGTAAGAGACGCCGGCCGAAGCGGTCAAACCCGTCTCTGTTTTGATTTTGGCCTTGATTTCGCGTGCAATCAAAGTGGCCGAACGCACGTTTTTCAAGTCTTGGGTCACATCCAGATAGGCCTCGTCCAACGAAAGCGGCTCCACTAAATCGGTATATTCGCGGAAGATACTGCGAATCTGCATTGAGACCGCCTTATAGACTTCGAAACGCGGCGGCTGGAAAATCAAGTCGGGACAGAGCCGTTGCGCCACAAGCGACGGCAGGGCCGAACGCACGCCGTAGCGTCGCGCCTCGTAGCTGGCCGTGCTGACCACCATGCGCGGCCCCGGTCGCCCCACGGCCACCGGCTTGCCCCGCAACGCCGGAAAGTCGCGTTGCTCCACCGAGGCGTAGAACGCATCCATATCGATATGTATGATTTTTCGCACCGGAACCATATTGAACAAAATTAGTGAAAATTTCGCACTGTCTCTATCGCTGACACGAAGACAGGATGCGGTTCGACAAAATACGCTCAAACAAGTTTGACGGATTTTATACTTACCTTTCACTATCTTTGCACTACAGAATTTGAATGACCTATGGAATGTCGTGTCCGTTTTGCGCCGAGCCCCACCGGGCCGCTGCATATCGGCGGTTTGCGCACCGCCCTCTACAACTATCTGTTCGCCAAGAAAAACGGCGGTAAGTTCATTATCCGCATCGAAGATACCGACAGCCAGCGGTTCGTGCCGGGCGCGGAAGCCTACATCATGGAGGCTTTGCAATGGTGCGGCCTGAAACCCGACGAGGGTGTTTCCGAGGGCGGCCCGCACGCGCCTTACCGCCAGAGCGAGCGCAAGGCCATTTACAAGCAGTATGCTGACGAACTCTTAGCCAAGGGCATGGCCTACTACGCCTTTGACACGGCCGATACGTTGGAAAACCTGCGCAGGGAGGCCGAAAGCCGAGGGGAAGCCTTTGCCTACAACGCCCAATGCCGCACCAAGTTGCAGACGTCGTTGGCGTTGCCGGCCGAAGAGGTGCAGGCGCGTATCGCGCGTGGCGACGCTTACGTCATCCGGTTCAAGACGCCGGAAAACCGGACGGTGGAGATGGACGACCTCATCCGCGGCAAAATGCAGGTAAGCACCGAAACGCTGGACGACAAGGTGCTGTACAAGAGCGCGGACGGCCTGCCGACCTACCATCTGGCCAATATCGTGGACGACCACCTGATGCAAATCACGCACGTGATCCGCGGCGAAGAGTGGTTGCCGTCCCTGCCGCTGCACTACCTGCTCTACGAGGCTTTCGGCTGGCAGGACAGCCGGCCGGCTTTCGCGCACCTGCCGCTGTTGCTCAAGCCGCAGGGCCAGGGAAAGCTCAGCAAGCGCGACGGCGACAAGTTCGGCTTTCCGGTGTTTCCGCTCGTATGGCACGACCCCAAGAGCGGCGAGATGTCGAAAGGTTACCGCGAGGAAGGCTACTTTCCGGAAGCGGTCGTGAACATGCTGGCGCTCGTGGGCTGGAATCCAGGCACGGAACAGGAATTGTTCTCTTTGGCAGAACTGGCGGAGGCGTTTTCGCTCGAGAAGGTGAGCAAGGCGGGCGCGCGTTTCAACCCCGAGAAGGCACGTTGGTTCAACGCCCAGTATTTGCGGATGCGGTCGGACGAAGCATTGGGGAAACTGATTTTGAAAGACCTGCAAGCGAAATACGGCGCGATGGCCGCAAGCGTTGCAACCGCCTCAACCGCCTCAAAAGTCCCGGCCGGCATAACCGAAAGCACGGCGGCCGAAATCGCCGGATTGTTCAAGGAGAGGGTCTGTTTTCCGGCCGAAATCACCGGTTGGGCCGCCATGTTATACGTGCGCCCCGACACCTACCAAGAAAACGGACTTAAGAAATTCGACAAGCCGGAGCATCGCGAAGCCTTGCGGCAAGTGCTCGGCTTCATGAAACAACAGAGCGCGGGCCCGTGGGCGGGCGCGGGCGCGGACATGGGCGTCGGCAGGAGCGCCGGCGTCGGTTCAATCATGGAAAACGACACACTCGCCTTTATCCGCGAAAAAGCCTATCCGATGGGACAGGTCCTGAGCCTGTTCCGGCTGGCTCTGACCGGTAATGCCCAAGGCCCGAACGTCTTTCCGCTCGTGGCGTTCATGGGCGTGGACGAAGCCGCCTCCCGCCTCAACATATTGTTGGATAACTAATCATATGCCCTATCGGGCGGCGAAGTAATCGCGGCAGATTTCGGCGTGGTCGAAAGCCAGGGGCGGTAGGTCGGGCAGCGGGAACCAAGCGGCCGCCGCGGCATCGTCGCCGCCTGAGACGGGCGGCAGGCTTTCGAGACGCACGCTGACCGTATAGACCATGCTTACCGTGCGGCCGCGCGGGTCGCGGTCGGGGCGGCTGTACGGCTTGAACGGCCGGAAAGCGGGCACATAGTCTTTGAACCACAGGCCGGTTTCTTCTTTGAGTTCGCGGCCGGCCGCCCATTCGAGCGTCTCGTCCTCCTCCACAAAGCCGCCGGGCAGGGCGTAACAGTCGGCGAAAGGCGGCTGGCGCCGCTTGACGAGCAGGACGTGGCGTGTTCCGTCGGGCAATATCGTTTCCCAAAGGACATCCACGGTCAGAGCCGGCCGCGGATAGGCATACGTATAGGCCGGCTGTTCACGGCCCGCCACGACGAGTACGATTTCGCCCTTGGGCGGGTTGGCGACATAATGCATGCAGAGGTTCGCCAGCGTGTCGCGGCGGCTCTCGGCATAAATCTTTGAAATCTCGCGGCAGACACAGGCCTCGCGGGTCGCGCCCAAGGCTTCGGCCAACTGTTCCAGCGTCTTGACCAGCCGGTGGGGCGATTCGTAGAGAACCATCGTCTTATCCTGCAAAGCCAGGGCCTCTATGCGGGCCTTTCGGCCTTTCTGATGCGGCAGGAAGCCTTCGAAAATAAAGCGTTCGCAGGGGAAGCCCGATTGTACGACGGCCGGAATCAGGGCCGTGGCGCCCGGCAGGCACTCCACCTCCAACCCCTCTTGCAGGCAGCCCCGCACGAGCAGGAAGCCCGGGTCGGAAATGCCCGGCGTGCCCGCGTCGGTGATGACGGCCATGTCGCCGCCCTCCCGCACCAAACGCACGAAGCCCGGCAGCACCTGATGTTCGTTATATTGATGGTACGACTTGCAAGGCGTAGTGATGCCGTAATGCGTCAGCAGTTTCGCGCTCGTGCGCGTGTCTTCGGCTAAAATCAGCGATACCGATTTCAGGACTTCGACGGCCCGATACGTCATGTCGGCCATATTGCCTACCGGTGTAGGCACCAAAAAGAGTTTTCCCATAGTGTTTCCCAGCTGTCATGGCACGCGCCGCCCCCGAACGGCCGTGCGGAAAGCAAAGGTACGAAGATCGCGGCATAAAAACGAAAAATACCATATAAAATATTTTTAGACAGTATGATACGAGTTTTTAACAGGGATATGTCAGAAATTTCTTACCTTTGCGGCTCCCTATGATGCGAATGATGCGTAAAAGATTTTTTATCGGGACGGCTCTGTCGCTTTTATTTGCGGGTTGCCCGATGATTGAACCTGTTTCGGCAAAAACAGCACCTGAGGATGCAAAACCGGTGGCAGATACCCGCAGACCCGCCGCGGGCGGATTCATCCGTTTCAACGGATTCCTGCAAGCGTCCGGGAAAAGCGTAACGTATCCCGCCGTATCGGCGATGGCTTCGTCTGCTTTGGCCAAATCCAAGCGTTTGCAACGTTTCGACCTGTACGGTCGCGTGGAAATCGGGGAGCGGACGCGCATTATCGATTATCCGATATTGAGTATCAGCGAAGGAGACATGACAGCGTTCCAATTGTTCATGCCTTACGATGGGACGGAAGTGGAAATTCTCGGCATGACGACCCCGGTCGCGGAGGCCGCCATGGCTTACAATATTCTCGACAACGAACTGCAGTTCCATTGGACGCGCCGTACACCGGCGGAAATCCGTACGGGCGATACGCTGGCTTTTCTCAAACTCTATCTCAAACATAAGCCGAATCATCATATAGACCGCTATTTCCGTATCAATCCGGACGGTTTCAAAGTGACACGCGGCAGCGATATCCCCACGGATGACGATTGGCGGGTGGCCTTGCCCGAAGTCGCGCTTTATTACGAAGAAGATCCCGTACCGGACAGTTTGGAGGCCCCCACGGACAATCCGGTGGATTCCGCCGTCGCCGTCAATCCGGCCGAATCGGGGAATCCGGACGCCGGTCACGACAAAAAGGAAACGATGCTCAAACAGCAGGGCGGCCAGACAAGTCGGTTTGAAATTCTTTCGGTTATTCCGAACCCGATGAAATCCTGGGCCGATATCACGTATTCGATTTTCGGCGATTGTTCGGTGCGCCTGAGACTTTACTCCCTTTTGGGCGAAGAAATCATGACCATTGTCAATTCCGGTCGCCAGACCGGTCTTTATCGCCACAATATCGCCGTTTCGGATGTTCCGGCCGGCGTCTATATCCTTCGTCTCGAAACCTGCCAGGAAGACGTGCAGGAGGCGGCGGACGTCATGAAAATCGTGGTTCAGAACTAATCACATATTCAAATAAAACGGCCGTACCAAAGCGCGGAACGCTTCGCTGTATGGCGGTGTGACCGCCGTGTGCCGCGCCATGGCGTCCGGTGTTTCGGCGACGGGCTGCGCCTTTGAGGACACGGGGCTTGGGATGGTCGCCGTGGAAAGGGCGGGACGGTAGATACGCAACTGTTCGACAAGCGGTGACCCGACAAGCGGTGACCCGACAAGCGGTGACCCGACAAGCGGCGACCCGACAAGCGGCGACCCGACAAGCGGCCGACCGTCGGTACGGACAAAAGTCAGCAGTACGCGGCTGGGACTTGTGGCACGGGGTGCCGTAAAGACGTGGCACAGACGCGCGAGGCGCAGTCCGTGACGGGCGGCGGTCTCCACGGCGGAACGCTCTCGGTCGGCCGGAAGAATCAGGTTGAGCGCGGCCGGCGCCGGCTTCAGCCAGGCCGCGGCCAAACGGAACAAACTGTCCTGCGGTAGCGTATCGTCGTGCCGCGCCGCATTGCGGGCGGCGTCGGGTCCTTTAAGCGAATCGGAAAAGAACGGTGGATTGCAGGCGATAAGGTCAAAGGCGAAAGGCGGCGCGGAATCACCGGCCTCAGGCGCCGGCGGCCGCCATGTGCGGATGTCGGCCGTGACGACCGTGACCATGGAAGCCCATGGCGAGGCCGACACATTCTCTTGCGCCTGGGCGGCGGCCGCGGCATCCCGCTCCACCGCCGTGACGGCAAACGGCCGCCTGCCCCAGACGCCGGAAGCCGCCCGTTGCGCCAGCATCAACGCCACGAGACCGGTGCCGGTACCGATGTCCAACAGATAAAGCGGAGACAGTGGCCGCGCGGCGTCTTCGGCCGGCACGTCCGCCACCGAAGCCCACGCGCCCAACAGCACACCGTCCGTACCCACTTTCATCGCACAGCGCTCCTGCTCTATCCGGAATTGTTTGAATTGGAAATAAGTATTGGATTTCATTCGTTGTTTTTGCATTTCGGCACGCCCTTGGTCGCGTTTGCCTCTGAAAGGCCATGCGGCCACAAGTCCGTTATCCCCGCTATCGACGGACACCATCCGTCGGCCGGCACCGTCGTCGAAATGGCGCCAGGCAAATCTACCCACTTTATTTCCAATGGAATGTCTCGATCATACGCGCGATGTCGGCTCGCAGGAAATTGAGGACGGGCGCGAGGGAGTCGTTATTGGGAACGCAATCGAGATAAAGCGCGCCGCGCACGAAATGCCGGTTGCTGTCGGTCAGATAAAACTGGCAGGTCGTGGCCACTTCCGGCCCCGTCAGATCGTAGATATAGCCATATACGCGGTCGGCGGGCCGGTTGATTTCGGTTTCGTGCAGGCCGTTGGCCTTGGGCAAGTTGCGTTCCACGAAAAACAAGCTGTTGCGGACACAGGAGTCCAAATTCGGCCGTGCGATATAGGTAAAGTTAATCGTCGCGCCGAGCGAAGGCACCACGATGTCGGCCCAGGTCTGCGCCTTGACCGGCTTGAACTGCGCATAGACCGGCAGGTCGAACCGAAAAGGATAGGCCGCCGAGTCGAACACGCGGTAAGCCTTTTCGGGCAGTTCGATATGGATATAGGTCCGCGGCTTGGGCGTATAGGTCTGCCGGCAGGCCGTCAAGCCGACGAGCAGTCCGACCGTCAGGCAAATTACGAAACGTGCCGACAACCCGTTTGGCCGCCGCATAGGCGTCTTTCTAATCTTCCTGTCTTTCATCCCGTATCGACATTTTAATCCGTTTGATCCGGCGGCGGTCCAAAGCCGAGACGACAAAATCGTAAGGACCGGTCGTCACCAATTCGCCCCGCTTGGGAAAACGGCCGAGCGTTTCGAGGATAAAACCCGCCAGCGTCTCGTATTCGCCCTCCTCGTAGGCTTCGAAAAACTCCTCCTTGACGTTCATCAGGCGGCAGAAATCGTGAATCGGCATGCGGGCGTCAAACAGATAGGTGTGTTCGTCCAACTTGCGGTAAAGCGTTTCTTCGCCGCCGTCGTCGAATTCATCGCTGATTTCGCCCACCACCTCTTCCAAAATATCCTCCAGCGTCACCAGACCGCTCGTGCCGCCGTATTCGTCGGTCACGATGGCCAAATGCACGCGCCTTTCCTGCAAATCGCGCAAGAGCGCGTCTATTTTCTCGGTTTCGGAAGTAAAGAACGCCGGACGGACGAGTTTGCGCCAATTGAAGTCCGCCGAAGCGTGCAGGTGCGGCAACACGTCTTTGATATACAGCACGCCGGTAATCTTGTCGAGGCTTTCCTGATAGACGGGCATACGCGAATAACCGGCCTCCCGGATCAACCGCATCAACTCGTCGAAACGCGCCGAAGCCGACACGCACACCATATTGACGCGCGGCGTCATGATGGCGCTCGCCTCAAGGTCGCCGAACTGTACGATACCCTGTAATATCTTGACGTCCTGTACCGAATTGTCTCCTTGTGAAACAGCGTCCAAAGCCGAAGAGACCTGTTCTATCGAAAACGATTTTTCGTTTTCCTCCGCCTTTTGCTCCAAGACGGTATCGATGCGGGTAAGCCGCCGCGTGATCGGGAAAAACAGCCGCCGTGCGGCCTCCACCAAAGGCTCGAACCGCTCCCGCACGCGCTCTTCGTGGCGGCGCGCGTAAAGGGCCGGCCAAAACTCCCCGGCCAACAACAGCACAGCCACAGCCACGGCCTGCCCATACCAGGCGGCCGGCCAGGAAAGCAAGACGACGAGCAGGCCGAACAAAGCGATGTCGTGCGAAAAGCGAAGGGCCAGGTTCTCGGTGTCCGAACCCGTTTCCGCCCAAACGACGCGCGCCGCCCGGAAACAGGCCGTCAAGCCCCAGAGCAAGAGGCAAATAACGCCCCGCAAAACGATTTCGGCCATCGGCATATCGACTTCTCCGGCTTGCAGTTTATTTATTGTTATAGGCGTTCATCGTGCGCTCGATGCCGGCGCAGGCGAAACTTTTTATCATCTCGCAGGCCGTGTCGAGTTTCGGCTCGATGAGTTCTTGATCGGCGGCTTCGAAACGGCCCAAAACATAATCGATCTGGCCGCCCCGCGGAAAATTCCGGCCGATGCCGAAGCGCAAGCGCGGAAAGGCGGTCGTGCCCAACAGTTCGGCAATATTGGCCAAGCCGTTGTGCCCACCGTCGCTACCGCCTGATTTCATACGCAACTGCCCGGTTTCCAAGGCTAAATCGTCCACAATGACGAGACAGCGGTCTATGTCTATCTTTTCCTTCGCAAGCCAGTAATGCACGGCCTTGCCGCTCAGGTTCATATAAGTGGACGGCTTGATCAGTATCAACTGATGCCCCTTGCAACGCACCGTCGTCACCGAGGCGTAGCGGTCGCTTGTAAACGCCGCGCCGGCCGAAGCGGCCAGACGGTCGGCCACCATAAAGCCGATGTTGTGGCGCGTACCTTCGTACTCCGCCCCTATGTTGCCCAGTCCTACAATCAGAAATTTCATCCCTGTACTTTTTTGCGCGGCCTGTTCTTTTTGTGCGGCCTGTTCCTTTTGCACCGCCTGTTCCCTTGGCGCGGCCTGCTCCTTTTGCGCCGCCTGCTCCGCAGCCGTTTTCCGCCGGATCAAACACCGAATCAGCTGAAACATCTTACCTCGAACGGCTTAGTATGCCTTGGCGAATATCACGCGGCGGTGCGAAGGTTGGCCGCTGTAGATACATTTGCCCTCTTCGGCCGGCAAGTCGAGCGACAACGCCCGGATCGTGGCCTTGGTCTCGTCCTTGATTTTCTGTTCGGTTTCGGACGTACCGTCCCAGTGCGCCAAAATGAATTTTCCCTGTTCTATCTTTTCCTTGAACTCTTCCCACGTATCAACCTTTATCGTGTTGTCTTCACGGTGTTTGAGCGCGCGCTCAAACAGGTTCCGCTGGATTTCGTCCAACAGCGCGGGAATGAACTTCGCAAGGTCGTCCATCGCGTGCACGCTCTTTTCCAACGTGTCGCGGCGGCAGACCTCGGCCGTGCCTTCTTCCAGGTCGCGCGGCCCGACGGCGATGCGGACGGGAACGCCCTTGAATTCGTATTCGGTGAATTTCCAGCCCGGCTTCTGGCTGTCGCGGTCGTCGTACTTGACGCTGATGCCCTGCGCCTCCAGGGCCGCCTTGATGGCGTTCACCTTTTCCGAAATCTGCGCCAATTGCTCGGCATTCTTGAAAATCGGCACGATGGCCACCTGTATCGGCGCGAGTTTGGGCGGCAGCACGAGGCCGTGGTCATCGGAATGGGTCATGATGAGCGCGCCCATCAGACGCGTGGAAACGCCCCAGGAAGTCGCCCAAACGTGTTCGAGTTTGTTTTCCTTGTTGAGGAACGTCACGTCGAACGCCTTGGCGAAATTCTGACCCAAAAAGTGCGAGGTACCCGCCTGCAAGGCCTTGCCGTCCTGCATCATGGCTTCGATGCAGTAGGTTTCGAGCGCGCCCGCGAAACGCTCGTTCGGCGTTTTGGTGCCCTTGATAACGGGCATGGCCATGAAGTTTTCGGCAAAATCGGCATAGACGTCCAGCATCCTGCGGGCTTCGGCTTCGGCTTCCTCGCGCGTGGCGTGCGCCGTATGCCCTTCCTGCCACAGAAACTCGGCCGTGCGCAGGAACAGGCGCGTGCGCATCTCCCAGCGCACGACGTTGGCCCATTGATTGACCAGGATAGGCAGGTCGCGGTACGACTGAATCCAACCTTTATAGGTGTTCCAGATAATGGTTTCGGAGGTCGGCCGCACGATGAGTTCCTCTTCGAGACGGGCGGCCGGATCGACGCTCACGCCGCCGGCCTCGTCGGCCTTGAGGCGGTAGTGCGTCACCACGGCGCATTCCTTGGCAAAACCGGCCACGTGGTCGGCTTCACGGCTGAAAAACGATTTGGGTATGAAGAGCGGGAAATAAGCGTTCTGGTGACCCGTATCCTTGAACATCTTGTCCAGAGCCGCCTGCATTTTTTCCCAAATGGCGTAACCGTAAGGCTTGATGACCATACAACCGCGCACGGCCGAACTCTCGGCTAAATCGGCTCTAACAACCAGGTCGTTATACCATTCGGAATAATTTTCCTCCCGTTTCGTGAAATTTTTTGCCATTGTTTTATAAAGTTTGGTACAAATATTGCATGTTTTCCGCAAGGACGTCCCACACAGGCGGCTTTGTAGCCCCAAACGGAGGGACGAGCCGAAAACCCACAAAGATAGTGAAAGGTGAGCGTAGAAACAAGCAGACCATTACAATGTGAAAATATGCGGCCTTAAGGCCATAGCATATGAAGACGGAACAAATATAAAACTTGTTTTATCGATTGTTCCGTTGAAATATGCGTTGCGTGAACGAGCGAAGTGAGTGAACGCATTTTCACATTGAAAACGGACTTTGTTTTTGCCAAGCCGCATCCTATCTTCACGGCCTTAGCCGTAAAGATACGAAATTTTAGAAAAAGGAGGCGACATGAAAACGGCCTTGCACATTATAAATACTTATCCTGCGAAATGGCTTCTGTTCGGGCTGACGGCCCTTTTGGCCACCGGTTGCAACAGCGTCTATATGAACTTCGATTATGACGACGTTTACGGAAACGCGCCATCGCGAAACGAAGAAGCGCGCCTGCTTGCCAAACAATACCGTCAAAACCGGCCTGACGGCAACTCCTCGGGTCAGGCGGACAATCCGCAACTGTATTACGATGAAGATACGGGCATCTACTATACGTACGATGAGACAACGGGCGAATATACCCCCTACGAAGCGGATACCAATTCTTACGAGTATCCCGAATTCGACTACGACAAATACTACGACTACGAATATTCTTCCCGGCTGAAACGTTTTCATCAGGACGACTATATCACCGACAATTATTACGACGACTACTACACGAACACTTACTGGTACGACAACAATCCGTACTCCTACGGGACAAGTATCTATCTGGGGTTCAACAACTGGTCGCCATCGTTCACGGTTTGGGGCGGAGGCGGATGGTCTTTGGGCCTGAGTTACGGCTACGACCCGTTCTGGTACCGTTCGTGCCGCTATTGGCCCTCCTATTCGTATTGGGACTGGGGATGGCCGGGTTATTGGGGTCCCGGCTACTGGCACGGCTGGGGCTGGGGATCCGGCTACTGGCACGGCTATTGGGACGGTTACCACGACGGTTTCTGGGGCAGCCACTGGGTTGACAACGACTATTTCTACAATTCGTTTGACAAGAACACCTATTATAAACAGGAAATCCGGCGCGGGCACAGCGGCGGGGGGAGCGGCAGCGGTTCGCAGCCTTTGGTCGTACGCCGTGGCGGCGGTACGGCCGGCGTCAGCGGCACGGTCGGTACGGTGACGGGAAACAATCTGAGACGGGACGGAACGGGCGGTTCCCCGGCGACAGGCGGTTCCCCTTCGCATTCGCGGCGGACCGCTTCGTTCGGCGAACGTTATCAGGCGGCCGTCAGCCAAGACCGGATAAGCGTTGACCGAGACGGCAACCTCCGGGACAATGGCGGCGTCTCGACGAATCCGGTACGCCCTACCCAACGCCAATCCAACACGCAGGTACGCACGCCGGTCAATATTTCAAACCCATCCCGCATGGATGCGGTGGAAACCGGTGCGATCAGAAGTGGCGGCACCGTCAATCCGCAACGTACGACTGCCCCGCAACGGGTTGTGAATCCCAACGCGCCGCAGCGTACGGTTACCCCTCAACGCACGGTCACGCCGCAACGTACGACACGCCCCAACGCCTACACGGCACCCTCCTACAACAGCGGCGCGCGCAACGGCGGCAGTTACTACAGTCCGCAATACCAGCGGCAGGCGACGCCGAACTACAACCGCCCCACCACGACGCCGACCAGACAGACCACAACGACTACGGCCCCTTCGCGTTCCACTTACTCAACCGGCGGCAGCTCCGGCGGTTCGCGGAGTTCGGGCGGTAGCTCGGGCGGCAATTCGGGCGGCAGCAACACGCGCCGGCGATAAATAAGCCTGACACAACACAATGGCCACAACGCATAAACCACGATTTAACACCGACTATCATGAAACGACATACCTCTCCCCTCAACCTCATCGGCCTGCTGGCTTTGGCCGGCACGCTGTGGATCGGCGGCGCGGCTCCGCTCCGCGCGCAAAATATTGACGACCTGTTGCGCTATTCCGTCCTCAACCCCTCCGGTTCGCCCCGCTTCACGGCCATGGGCGGCGCGTTCGGCGGTTTAGGCGGCAACTTTTCGGCCCTGACCGTCAATCCGGCGGGCATGGGGCTTTACTCGCGCAACGAAATCAGTCTGAGCGGGAGCGTGACTTCGGCCAACGGCCGCGCGAACTACTACGGCGAGACGCATCACGACAACGAGATCAAAGTGAACCTGCCGCAGGCCGGGTTCGTCTGGGCTTTGGACTTCAATGCGGAACGCGGCTTGAAACGTTTTCAGATGGGAATCGGGATGAACCGCCTCAACGACTACACGGGCGCTTTCCTCGTATCGGCCCTGAACCCGCAGTCTTCCTACATGCAGGCGGTGGCGGCGGAAAACTACGGCGCGACCACACCGGGCGAAAACTCGGACGGCACGCTCAACGCGCCGGGCAGTCTGGCCTACAACGCCTATCTGCTTGACGGTCCCGATGCCACAGGTAACTTTTCCACCTTTTTGGGCGGCGGCCTGAATCAGACCAAGCAATGGTACAGCAACGGCAACATCTCCGAACTTACGCTGGCTTTCAGCGGCAACGTCTCGGACAAGGTCTATGTCGGTTTCAGTTTCAACGTGCCCTTTATCCATTATTATTACCGCTCCACGCTGAGCGAGACCGTGCCGGCGGGCGGTTCGACCCGCTATCCGTATAATTTCAAAGGCTACGAGTTGGGGGAACGCTTCTCGGTAACGGGAACGGGCTTCACGTTCAAACTCGGCGTGATGTATCAGGCCTTGCCTTACCTGCGCATTGGCGCGTGGTTCCACACGCCGACCTACTATTCGCTCGGCGAAGAATACACAATGGATCTCGCGGCCAACCTGACATGGCCGACCGATAATAACGGCGAGCCGCTACCCGGTTCTCCGACCGGCGACCTCCGCTCCAAATACGGTTACGACATCCAAACGCCGCTCCGCGCCGGCGCGGCCTTGGGTTTCATCATCGGACAATACGGTGTCGTGAATGTCGAGGGCGAGGTGGTGAACTACAACGGCATGCGCTTGAATATCAAGGATGACTGGCAATACGAGTCACAAATCAATCAGATGGTGAGAGACCAGTACCAGGTGGGCGGCGTATTCCGTGTAGGGACGGAATGGCGCGCGGGCATCGGCCGGTTCCGCGCCGGTTATGCGTTCAACTCTTCGCCCTACCGCGATAAATCCGTCCGAAAAGATTGGCAGAACCACACGGTCAGCGCGGGTGTCGGCCTTGCGTTCGGCCGTTGGAACATCGACTTCGCCGTGGCCTATTATCTGAAGAAAGAAAATTACTACCTCTACAACATCGTGGATGGTCAGACTCTTGCGCCCTTGGTGCAGGCGGCCAACCTCATGCAGAACAAATTCGTTTACAACTTAGGGTTCACGGTTAAATTTTAACCGCTTGCAAGGGCGGCCGTTCATTCGTCGGCCGCCCTTGTCATTTCTTGACTTTGTAATCCAAACCCGACAGATCGGCCTCCCGCAGGGCCTGCACGAAATCCGAGACACGCACGCGCCCCGCTTTGACCGGCATGTTGAGCGTCAGACCTTCGCTCCGGACACGGAATTGTACGGAAGCGCCTTCGGAGGTCTCTTTCTTGCTTTTGACCAGATGCTTTTTCAACAGTTCCTGCAACGTCTGCGTCAATGAAGGCGTGATGTAAGACAGGCCAAGGTCTATCTCCACCGACTTGGCGAAATAGTCCAACGCATCGCTCAGCGGCATCATGTTCGTAGCCGACACTTCCAGATTGTCCATGTCGCGGCCCCAGCGCGGCTTGACGACGGCCTGCGCGAAAAGGAAGTCGCCGACATTGAACAGATGCTTGAATTTCAGATAGGGTTCACCAAAAAACGCCCATTCGTAAGAATCGTCAAAATCCTCTATCGTGATTTTCCCGTAGGGCTTGCCCGTCTTGGTCGTACCGTGAAACGCGTTCGTCACCATAAAGCCGAAACGCAACGTCCGGTTCGCCCAATTGGGCGGCAGCGTCTTGAGTTGCGCCACCGAAACCGTCGTAAGCTGTTCGATTTCAAATTTGTACTGATTGAGCGGATGATCCGAAATATAAAAGCCCGTCACTTCCTTTTCGTTCTTGGCCTGCTCTATCATACTCCAAGGCTCCACCTCCGGAATGTCGAAGCCGACGCCGCTGTTATTGTCTTCGGCCGCCTCGAACTCGCCGAACAGGCTGGTTTGGGCCGAAGCCAGGTTCTTTTGGTATTGCGACGCATACTGAATCAGTTGGTCGATGAAATTGCGGTCGTCGTGGGGGCGCTGATGGAAATAGGCCGAGCGGATGGGCGTGCCGAAACTGTCGAACGCGCCGGCCTTGACCAGCGACTCCATACAGCGTTTGTTCAAGTTCTTGAATGAACCCCGTTTGACGAAATCGAAGATATTTTCGAACGGTCCCGTCGCTTCGCGTTCGGCCACCAGCGTCTCCACCACGTTGGCGCCCACGTTCTTGACAGCGCACAGGCCGAAGCGGATCGCGCCGGCGGCGTTGACGGTGAAGTTGGCCTGACTTTCGTTGATATCGGGGCCCAACAAATCGATCTTCATGCGCCTGCACTCTTCCATATAGAAAGAGATCTTTTCAATCGCATTCAGGTTGTTCGTGAGCACGGCCGCCATGAATTCGGCCGGATAATGGGCTTTGAGGTAAGCGGTCTGGTAAGCGATCCAAGCATAGCAGGTGGCGTGCGATTTATTGAACGCATACGAGGCGAAGGCCTCCCAGTCGGTCCATATTTTGTCGCATGTCTTTCGGTCTAACCGGTGTTCTTCGCAACCGTCCATGAACTTGGTTTTCATCTTGTCCAACACGTCCTTTTTCTTCTTTCCCATCGCCTTGCGGAGCGTGTCGGCATCGCCCTTGGTAAACCCCGCCAGTTTTTGCGAAAGCAGCATCACCTGCTCCTGATAGACCGTAACGCCGTAGGTGTGTTTGAGGTATTCTTCCATTTCGGGCAGGTCGTACTTTATTTCTTCCGAACCCTCCTTGCGGCGGATAAACTGGGGGATGTAATCCATGGGGCCCGGACGGTAGAGAGCGTTCATGGCGATGATGTCCTCCAGCCGGTTGGGTTTGAGTTCCCGCATGTATTTCTTCATGCCGTCGGATTCGAACTGAAAGATGCCGTTGGTGTCGCCACGGCTGAACAAGTCGTAAGTGAGTTTATCATCGAGCGGAATGGCCTCGATGTCAATGTCTATGCCATGGCGCAACTTGATGTTGTCGAGCGCATCCTTGATGATGGTGAGCGTTCTGAGCCCCAAAAAGTCCATCTTGATCAAGCCGACCGATTCCACATACGCCCCTTCGTACTGCGTAACGGGCATTTCGGAGTCTTTGGCCACGCCGGTAGGCACATATTCGATGATGTCTTCGGGGGCGATGATCATACCGCAGGCATGCACGCCCACACTGCGGATACAGCCTTCCAGTTTGAGGGCGAAACGGATCGTATCCCGCACCAACGGGTCGGGACTGTTTTCCATTTCCTCCTGCAACAAGGCGACGTATTGCACTTTTCCGAGCTTTTCCTTCTCCTCTTCACTCAGACTCGGTTTCTTTTTCAAATCGGCAAACGTCTTGAAGTCTTTGTTCAAGTTGACGCCCGGCGTATCGGGCACCAATTTGGCCAAACGGTTCGATTCGGGCAAAGGCAAATCCAATACGCGCGCCACGTCCTTGATGGCCGATTTGGCCGCCATGGAACCATAGGTGATGATTTGTGAAACCCGTTCCGAACCGTATTTATCCACCACGTATTTGATGACCTTTTCACGCCCCACGTCATCGAAGTCCACATCGATATCGGGCAAGGAGATACGGGCGGGATTGAGGAAACGCTCGAACAGCAGGTCGTATTTAATCGGGTCGATGTTGGTAATGCCCAGGCAGTACGCCAAGGCCGAACCCGCCGCCGAACCACGGCCGGGTCCCACGAGCACGCCCATTTCGCGCGCGGCGCGGATAAAGTCCCACACGATGAGGAAATAGCCGGGAAACCCCATGCCCTCAATCGTGGAAAGTTCGAAATCGATACGCTCGCGCAAGGTCTCGTTTTCCCTGAAATTTTCGCCGTACCGCTTTTTGGCGCCCTCGTAAGTGAGGTGGCGCAGGTAATCCATATCGGAGGTAAAGGGTTCGGGCAACGGAAAATGCGGCATCAGGGGGGCGTGTTCCAACTCGAATTCCTCGATTTTATCCACGATTTCGCGCGTGTTCTCCAGGTATTCGGGGTGACCCGGAAACAGCGCGGCCATTTCGCCGGCACTCTTCAAATACTCTTGCCCCGTATAGAGGAGTTTGGTATCCTCGTTGATTTTCTTACCCGTATTGAGGCATATCAAAATCCGGTGCGCCTCGTAATCGTCCGCGTTGACGAAATGCACGTCGTTGGAGGCGATGCACTTGATGCCGTATTCGGCGGCGAGCTGTTCCAGACGGGCGTTCACCACCGCCTGCTCTTCGTGCCCGTGGTTCTGCATTTCGAAATAGTAGTCCTGGCCGAAGAGCGACTGGTGGAAACGGATGTTTTCCTTCAACAATTCTTCCTGACCGGAAAGGATGGCCTGCGGCACTTCGCCCGCCAGACAGGCCGAACAGCAGATAAGGCCTTCGTGGTATTTCTCCAACAGTTCGTGGTCGATACGCGGCTTGTAGTAAAAGGCTTCCTTGCGCTGGCTCAACGAGCACAGCTTGACTAAATTGTGGTAGCCAACGGCGTTTTTGGCCAAGAGGATGAGGTGGTAACTGCTCCTTTCTTCCCGCCCCAACTTTTCGAGACGGCTTTTAGGGGCCACATACACCTCGCAACCCACAATCGGCTTGATGCCGTTGGCCTTGGCCTTGGCCACGAACTCCATGACGCCGTACATATTGCCGTGGTCGGTAATGGCCATGGCGTTCATGTTCAGATCTTTGGCCTTTTTAAGCAACTGGCCTATCTCGCAGGCGCCGTCGAGGATGGAGTAGCGCGTGTGGACGTGCAGGTGGGTGAAGCCGGCTTCGGCGGTTGAGGGGGCTTCAGGGGCGGTTGTAGTGGACGCGGCGGTTGGGGCATCCGGTTCTGATATGGCGGTCGCGACCGCAGGCGAAGCACCGGGCGCTTCAGGAGCGGCCGGTTCGGATAAATTCGTGTGATTTTCTTCCATAAAGCAAAAATACGCAAAAGTTCGTTCACGCACACCATCGGCTCGGCTATCCGGGCCACGTCCTGCGTTCGGCCGGCATCCCCGGCCTGCCGATAGCGATGGCTTAGACAAGAAAACGTGATATTTCAACGTGTAGCCATCCATTTGGCAACATCTTCCGTTAACGCGGAATTGCGTCGAACAGGTGGATGACGGAGAGGGGTTGGGGTAAGGATTTGTACTGAAACAGATGGAAGACGGAGAGGGGTTGGGGTAAGGATTTGTACTGAAACAGATGGAAGATAGAGAGCGAAACAGAAAAAATACCGGAGCGAAAAGCAGGGAAATGAATTGGGGCGAAAAGCAGGGAAATGGATGCCGTTTTTTGAAACGACCGGAACGGGAAGTTTGAATGTAATATAGTGATAATGAAAATATTAAGCCATCGAACTACGTTCGAATTGGGTCAATTCCGGAACCTGCTCGATGAAGATACCGCCGGGGATGACGCCGCCGTAGTAGTCGGTTTCGATTTGGCCATTTTGACCATACTTTGTTGAACCTGATTGGGTCCAATCAGTGGCATTGACTGACTCTCCATTCGGCCAAGTAACAGCCGAACCATCGCTATTCGCGAGGAGATTTAATTCAGTAGTACCAGGGGAAGATATAAGAGTTGTCTGATCATCTGTGCTTTCCATATCAGAGTTATTAATATCGATACCTCTGACATATAAATTAGGATTATTAAGAAAATCAGGCTTCAGTCCAAAATACAAATTAAAGAACTCCAATACATAAGCAGTTTTCCCATTTATTGTCGTTTCTTTTAAATTAGTAGAATATGGAATCGATGCGGAATAAGAGGTGTTTCGATCAATGGTAACCATATAAGCATGTGGCCGAGGACAATAGTCTGCACCTGTAGGCGAAGTATAGGAAGTCAAATCCCGAGGAAACTCAAGCGATATACCATCAACCGTACATTTAGAACCATATATATAGGCTAAAGGATTATTCATTTCTAAAGGTGCAGAGGTCTTATCATTGCCTTCACTTTGAGCAAGACCAAAAGAAAAAGACGAGGCACTGAAATACATGTCGTTTTTTTCTTGGATATACTTGACCATATCATCACCCTCGAATATCAGCGATACGCGTAATGGAATGGGAGTATGATTATTGATAAAGTTTTGCGCGTCTTGTCGAGAAATTATCTTGCGTTCAATTTGAAGCGTAACTTTCCCTTTGTTCATGACGACAGGTGTCGCAGCGCATAACACTTGGCCCGAAGCTACTACAAGCAACGTTAAAATTAAACGATGCAAGATGCGCCAGCACAAACGTATATTTTTCATAATCGCACTTATTTTCAATTTGTTTATCCGGCACTTACCGCCGAATCGCATCAGCGCACACGGGTGTCAAAAGCCACCTACACATGCCCCAATACCCTATAATCTGTCCCCGTGCGGACATGTGGCACCAATCGAAATTGGCGTCACGCCACACAGAAACAGATAATTGCAGGCATAAAAGCCCATTATAAGCCCGTAAAATTACATATTCTGCCAATGTTTTCCAAAAAACGAATCAGTACTACCTATTTATATAATGGCACAAAATACCGCTTTAACAGGCCGTTTTATGACATCATAAAAAATCATGTCAAACGCCATTCAAAGCATTTCCGGCAGGCCATTGCGGCAACCATGCCCCGCACCGGCCTTTGGACATCGGCCTGCAGGCCTGTCGTACCGCGGCAACCGCCGTTTTTTTAAGTTAAAATCCGGGGACAAACGTATAATATCATACAAACCCATATAAACACAGGCGAACATGGCGAAAATAAACCCCTCGAATTCGAGGGGTTTAGACAAGAAGCTGGCTTAAATGCGTTTACGTTGTCTTCGCAGAAATGGATCTGTGTAACAAACGTCATAGGCCTCATTGCTAAATCGGGCCGCTACGGCGTATACCCACCTATAAACCCATACGAACACTTATCAACCCATACAACCCCATACGAACATGGCAAAAATAACGGTACAGGACACGGAAATTACCGTTCTAAACATAGAAGAACATGACT
>CAJUFX010000001.1:533250-586693 GCA_910586395.1 uncultured Bacteroidales bacterium | reverse complement strand
GCGACAACGCGGCGGTGGAGACATCCTTGGAAAATCCGGCGGCCTTTTGGCGGCTATCCCCGCAGCCGGCCACTGAGAGCGTGCGGGCGGTCTGCGAGGCCTCGGCGGACGGGGCTTGGCGCGAGGGCCGCTGGCGGCTTGTCGATGCGGCCGGCAAAACCTTGCAGAGCGGCGTTTTTACAGACGGATGCTTTGAAATCAGTTTGTCCGACCACCCCGCCGGCCTCTACTTCATCGAAATCACGGCCGCCAACGGCACGGCCTGCCGCCTGAAATGCCTCAAAGCGACACGCTGAAATCAAATGCGACACGCCAAACACAAGCGTTGCAAAAACACGCCGAAACCACATCTCCCGTCCGGTCGCCAACCCTGTGCCGCCGGACGGGATTTATAGGGCGTTGGACGGTGCTCGGGAGGTGTGCCGGCAACGCGGTCTGTTTTGATTTTAGGGGTGTCGAAATAGGCAATTTGGAAAAATTATGAAAATGAACTATCTTTGCATCGGTTTTGGCGGGGACGCCAAGCGGACGGATGAGGCGGTGGATTTTAGGTTTTAGAGATGAGAGGGGGCGTGCAGCCCCTTTTTTGTTGCTTTCGCGGCTGATTCGCAGTGCATGACACGGACGATGTTCGCCGCGGGGGGCTTATTGAAAGAGCAATGAACAAAGACAAGATACACGATTTGTTGGAAGAGGCGCTGGCGCAGCGCAACGAGGCTCGTGTGGCGGCGGGCGCGGCGGCCGACCTGTTCGAGGTGGACACGATTGTTTCGCCGCGCAACGTCATCCGCGTCTTCATTGACGCCGAAACAGGCGTGACGATAGACGACTGCGTGCCGATCAGCCGCCATATCGAAGGCGGGCTGGACCGCGACCAAGAGGACTTCGAGATAGAGGTTTCGTCGGCGGGGTTGGACCGGCCGCTCAAAATGGCGCGGCAGTACCGCAAGCAGATTGGCCGGCGGCTCAAACTGATTGACCGCGAGAACAACACGTGGAAAGGCACGATTGTTTCGGCGGACGAAACGGGCGTGACGCTGCATTGCGATCCGCCCAAGGGACGCCGGAAAAAGGCGGCTTCGGCCGAGGCGGACAAGGCCGCGGCCGGCGTCGGTTCACCCGCAACGGAAAACCTTGACCGGAATTTTACTTACGGCCAAATCAAGGAGGCGCGTATCGAAATCGTCTTTTAGCGCGGCATACCGCGGAAACGACGGATAAGCGGCGGCAGGCGGCCCGGAATACGCCTTGCAGACAACGATAATAAAACATACAAACCATAAACGACAAAGCAAAAACAACAATGGCAAACGAAAACATCAATCTGGTGGATAGTTTCTCCGAGTTCAAGGATCTCAAGAGCATTGACCGGGAAACGATGATGCGTATTTTGGAAGAAGTTTTCAAAAGTACTTTGCTGAAGAAGTACGGCTCGGACGAGAATATAGACATTATCGTCAATATCGATAAGGGCGACTTGGAGATTTGGCGTAACCTGACGATTGTCGATGACGCCGAGTTTACGGACGATACGCTGCAGATCCGTTATTCGGACGCCATCAAGATAGAGCCCGACTTCGAGGTGGGCGAGGAGGTCTCGCAGCAGATTTTCCTCAAGGATTTCGGTCGCCGCGAAATCCTCAACATCCGTCAGACGTTGGTTTCCAAGATTCAAGAATACGAAAACAACATTATCTACAAGCGGTATAAGGAACGTATCGGCGACATCATCACGGGCGAGGTTTACCAAATCTGGAAGAAAGAAACGTTGCTGTTGGACGACAACGGCATCGAGCTCGTGTTGCCCAAGAGCGAGCAGATTCCGGCCGACTTCTACCGCAAGGGCGATACGTTGCGCGCCGTGGTGCTGAAGGTCGATGTGCGCAACAACGTGCCGGTCGTCATCCTTTCGCGGACGAGTCCGGTCTTCCTCGAACGTCTGTTCGAACAGGAAGTGCCCGAAGTGTTCGACGGCCTCATCACGATCAAACGCATCGTGCGTGAACCGGGCGAACGCGCCAAAGTGGCGGTGGAATCCTACGACGACCGCATCGATCCGGTCGGCGCCTGCGTCGGCATGAAGGGTTCGCGTATCCACGGCATCGTCCGGGAGTTGCGCAACGAGAACATCGACGTCATCAACTGGACGCTGAACCCCGAACTGTTGATTACGCGCGCGCTGAGTCCGGCCCGCGTTTCCTCGATCACGATACACGAAGACGAGAAACGCGCCGAAGTCTATATGAAGGCCGACCAGGTTTCGTTGGCCATCGGCAAGGGCGGCAGCAACATCAAGTTAGCCGGCCGTCTGTCGGAATACGAGATAGACGTTTACCGCGAGGCCGACGGCGCCGAAGACGACGTCGATCTGCAGGAATTCAGCGACGAAATCGAACAGTGGATTATCGATCAACTCAAAGCCATCGGTTGCGATACGGCTAAGGATGCGCTGAACATCGGACAGGAGGAGTTGGTGAAACGGACCGATTTGGAAGAGGAAACGGTGGCGGAGGTCTTGCAGATTCTGCGCGCCGAGTTCGAAGAATAAACGGAAGCGTGCCGGTTATGGGAACCGGCTTGGTTTGAATCGGGTCTGACCCGCCCGGCCTGGACCGTGTGGCGTGCCACCGGCCGGCGAAGCGGTCGCCAAACGAGAAACAAGCGATCAAAAGCACATAGAATTTATGGCAGAAGAAACAAAAACCGCTGTAAGGCTTTCCAAAGCCGCTAAGGAATTTAATATAGGCGTTCAGACCGTTATTGAATTCCTGGCGAAAAAGGGTCATGAAATTGACTCCAATCCCAATTCCAAGCTTACCGCGGAACAATATGCCCTTTTGGCTAAAGAATACCAAAGCGATAAGGCGGTACGGCAGGAAGCGGAGAACATCGATTTGGGATTAGGCAAGAAAAAGGCGCCGATCACGGTGGAAGACGTGAAAAACGCGGCCGCGCCGGCGCAGTCGGCGATGGAGACCGAAGATGAGGAACTCCGCATCAAGAAGGTGTCGTTGGAGGGCCCGGCCAAGAAACCGGCCAAGACGGTCAAGGCGGCTAGATCGGCTGAGGCGGAAGCTCCGGTGGCTGAGGCGGTGGCCGAGGTCGCGGCAAGTGCGGTGGCGCCGGCCGCCAAGAAGACGACGCGCAAGGCGGCGGAAGAACCTGCGGTAGCGCCGGCGGAGGAAGAAGCGGTTGAGACGCCGAAGGCGGTTAAGAAAACGACGGCCAAAAAGGCGGTCGAAGAACCGGACCCGAAAGTCGAAGCCGCCCCCGTCGAGGCGGAAAAGGCGGCGGAAGCCCCTCGCGCCGAATCGGTGGAAGAACCTGTGGCCGCACCGGTGGCGGAACCCGAGGTGCCGGTAACGGTCCGTGCGGTTGAGGTGCCTGCTGAAAGCAAGGCTGCCGCGGAAGATAAAACGCCGGGCGCTTTGAAAGTGGTCGGCAAGATTGATTTGAGCGAACTGTCGGCGAAGCGACGGAAAGAACGGGCGGCGGAACGTGTCGAGGTCCGTACGCGGGAGGAGGCTCCGGCGGCCGGCGGCGCGGAAAAACCGGTTGTTCCGGAAACCGAAGCCGCGGTGCCCGCGGGCGAGACTTCCGCACCGGCTGTCGCGGAGGCCGCCAAGCCGGCGGTCGAACCTGCAGCGGGTGCGCCGGCCGCCGAGGCGCGGCCCGACAACTTCATCCCCACGGCCAAGGTCACGCTCAGCGGGCCGCGCCTGACGGGCGAGAAGATAGACCTCGGACAGTTCGAACGTCGTCCCAAGCCCGTAGCCTCCTCCCGCGACGGAGGCAACAACGGCGGCAAGAAGAAGCGGCAGCGCGTGGGCGAGAAGCAGACCGGCGCGACGGTCATGAATGCCGGCGGCGGTCGCCCGAACAACAACGCGAACAACGGCAACAACAATGCCGGTAACAAGAACAAGAAGAAAAAGAACAACAAGAACGCCCACGTTCAGATCGACGAGCAGGAAGTGGAAAAGACGCTGAAAGACACCTTGGCGCGTCTCTCGCCGCTCGGCAAGTCGAAGGCCTCCAAGCACCGCCGCGAGAAGCGGCACAACATCAGCCAGCACATGGAGGAGGAACAGGAAAGGATGATGCAGGAACAGCGCGTGCTCAAAGTGACCGAATTCGTGACGGTAAACGAGTTGGCCACGATGATGAACGTGCCGGTCACCGACATCATCTCCACCTGTATGTCGTTGGGGCTGTTCGTTTCCATCAACCAGCGTCTGACGGCCGACCCGATTTCGCTTTTGGCCGAGGAATACGGCTACAGCGTCGAATTTGTCGATGCCGAGGTGCTCGACGAACTCGAACATCAGGACGATGACGACGCGGTGGGCGAAGAGGAACCGCGTACGCCCATCGTCACGGTCATGGGGCACGTTGACCACGGTAAGACCTCCTTGCTCGACTACATCCGTAAGTCGAACGTTATCGCGGGCGAGGCCGGCGGCATCACGCAGCATATCGGGGCCTACGAGGTGCAGCTGGAAAACGGCAAGAAGATTACGTTCCTCGATACGCCGGGTCACGAAGCCTTTACGGCCATGCGTGCCCGTGGTGCCAAGATTACCGACATCGCGATTATCGTCGTGGCGGCCGACGACAAGGTCATGCCGCAGACGGTGGAAGCCATCAACCACGCGCAGGCGGCCGGTGTTCCCATTGTATTTGCAATCAATAAAATCGATAAGCCGCAGGCCGACCCGGACAAGATCAAGACGGAACTGGCCGACATGAACCTGCTCGTCGAAGAGTGGGGCGGCAAATACCAAAGCCAGGATATTTCGGCCAAGAAGGGGCTGAATGTGGATGCCCTGTTGGAAAAGGTGCTGTTGGAGGCCGAGATGCTTGAACTCAAAGCCAATCCGCACCGCCGCGGCAAGGGTACGGTCGTGGAGTCGTCCTTGGACAAGGGGCGCGGTTATGTGGCCAAGATTCTGGTACAGGACGGCAGCGTTTCCATCGGTGACCCGATTATCGCGGGTTCGACCTGCGGTCGTGTCAAGGCCATGTACAACGAGCGCAACCAGCCGGTCAAGAAAGCCGGCCCGTCCACGCCGGTGTTGTTGCTGGGCTTGAACGGCGCGCCGCAGGCCGGCGATACGTTCAACGTAACCAAGGACGAGAAGGAAGCCAAGGACATCGCCAACCGTCGTTTGCAGTTGCAACGCGAACAAGGCTTGCGGACGCAGAAGCATATCACGCTCGACGAAATCGGACGCCGTATCGCCATCGGCGACTTCAAGGAACTCAACGTCATCGTCAAGGGTGACGTGGACGGTTCGATTGAAGCCTTGTCCGACTCCTTGCTCAAACTCTCCACGGAGGAAGTACAGGTCAACGTCATCCACAAGTCGGTGGGGCAGATTACCGAAAGCGATATCCTGTTGGCTTCGGCCTCCAACGCCATCATCATCGGCTTCCAGGTGCGTCCGTCTCTGGCGGCGCGCAAACTGGCCGAGAGCGAGCAGATCGACATCCGGCTTTACTCCATCATCTACGATGCCATCAACGAACTCAAAGACGCCATCGAAGGGATGCTCTCGCCTGAAATTCAAGAGAAGATCGTGGCGAACCTTGAGGTGCGCGAGGTCTTCAAGATCAGCAAGGTGGGCAGCGTAGCCGGCTGTCTCGTATTGGACGGCCGCCTGACGCGCAACACCAAGGTGCGGATTATCCGCGACGGCATCGTGGCCTATACCGGCAAGTTGGGTTCGCTCCGCCGTTTCAAGGACGATGTCAAGGAAGTCATGGTGGGTCAGGACTGCGGTCTGAACATCGAGAACTTCAACGACATCAAGGTGGGCGACATCATCGAGGGCTACGAACAGACCGAGGTGAAGCGGACGTTGTAGGTCTTAGGTCCGCCTGTGAATCGGCTGGCCTGCTTGTCGGTCTGCCTGAGGGCTGAGCCGGTAACTATAGCGTTTGAAGGGGTTGTTTCAATTTGCATTTGGAACAACCCCTTTGACTTCTCTTAAGGTGTGTCAGAGAGGTCAAGATGCAAGGCATTGAGGGTGAAGGCGAAAGAGTTTACTATAGTAAATGACTGAGCCTGAATCCCGAAAATAACGCAGCAGATTGGCCTTTATGACACACCGTCTTGTATGTAAGCGATATGTACGCGCGTTTTTTGAAATATGTGAAGCGGAACCGCCTGTTCGAAGGGCGGGAGAAAGTGCTGGTCGCGCTCAGCGGCGGCGCGGACTCCACCGTATTGCTGCATCTGCTCCTGCGGGCGGTTCGGCAGGGGGCGTTGCCGCTGGAACTGGCGGTGGCGCATTGTCATTTCCAGTTGCGCGGCGCGGCGGCCGACGGCGACCAGGCTTTTGCAGAGGCTTTGGCCAAGGAGGCCGGCCTGCCGTTTTATACGGTGCGGTTCGACACGGCCGCCTACGCCAAGGCGCAGGCCGTTTCCATCGAGATGGCGGCGCGCGAACTCCGCTACGGTTTCTTTAAGCGGTGCATGGCGCAACACGGCCTGCAGGCCTGCGCCCTGGCGCATCACGCGGACGACCAGGCGGAGACGGTTTGGCTCAACCTCTTGCGGGGGACGGGCCTGAAAGGCTTGCGGGCCATGCAAGCCGTGCAGGGGGTCTATGTCCGTCCGCTGCTCTTTGCCCGCCGCGCCGAAATCGAGGCCTACGCCGCGTCGCAGGGTCTCGCTTATTGTACCGACGCCACGAATGCCGAAGACGACTATCTGCGCAACCGCATCCGGCATCATCTGCTGCCGCTTTGCGAGCAGTTGAATCCACAGGCCGTGGCGCATGCCGCGCAGACGGCCCTGAGCCTGCAACGCGGCGAGGCTGTCCTGTCGGCCTGGTATGCGGCGGCCGAAGCGCGGCTCGTGGAGCGGGAAGGGCCGGCGGCCGGCGCTCTGAACGCTTCCGAGGTTTCGGAGGCGGCGCGTGTTGCACCCTCAGACGCCGGTTCCGCTCCCGAGCCGCCGGCCGCCCCCGCCGCCGAGTTCATCGCCAAAACGCGGCTCCGTCGGTTTCAAGCCGAAGTCGGCGAGGCCGCCTGTCTCTGCTTTTGGGAGTGGTATCTCAAGGCGCGCGACTTCAACCGGGAGCAAATCGAGCAGATTATCCAAAACTACCTCGGCGGCGAGGGCGGCAAGGTCTTTGAAGACCGCTTCGGCCGCCGCACGCTCGCCCGCACCGCCAAGGGCTGGCGTTACACTATCCCGCCCGCCGCGCCTTGACCCGTAACTGTCGCGCTCTGACCCGTCACGGCCGCCGCCCATCGCCCACCGCGTCCTGACCCACCCGCGCCGCATCCACGTTGCCGCGCCAATCAGCGTAGGTTCACCCGAAACCCTTAGAAACTTCCTACAGAAATTTGCAAGTACAAAAATAAGTACGTATATTTGTACAAATATCCGGCGGCAAACTTCGACGACAACCTTCGGCGGTATGCTTTGGCGACAAACTTTGGCGACAAACTTCGGCGCAGTGCGGCCTATAGGCGTCAGGTTGCCGTCGGTTCAACAAGCAAAAGACTTATGAGAACGGCGAATTATTCGGAATTGAGAAACAATCTCAAGCATTATCTGGACGGGGTCATCAACGACAGCGAACCGCTATTGGTGCATCGCTCGGGCAATGAAAGCGTGGTGGTCATCTCGCTGGAAGAGTATAATGCCATCAAGGAAACGGAATATATCATGAAATCGCCGGCCATGATGGAGGTGATACGTCAGGGCGAAGCGGAAATTCAGCAGGGAAAGGGCAAGGCGGTCAATCTCGATGAATTATGGAAATAGTTTTGCTGTCGCAGGCCGAGCGCGATCTGGCCTATTGGAAAAAGTCCGGTAACAAGCAAATTATGAATCGTATTACGGCTTTGCTCAAAGATATCGCCCTGCATCCCTATACCGGTATAGGCAAACCTGAAGCCTTGAAATATCAGTTGAGTGGCTATTGGTCGCGCCGCATCAATTCGGAGCATCGTATCATTTATGCGGTACACGATGATATCGTGACCGTATATGTCCTGTCAATGCGGTATCATTATTGAAGTTGAGAGCCGATGGGTAAAAAAAGAGCCATAGCATCTTGTAAACGCTATGGCTCTTGAAAGCCGATGGGGCACGTGTCGGTGGACTCTCATGGCCGCTGCTGGGCTGTTGCGGGGCTGTTAAAGGGCCGCCGCCCGGTGTCCGCAACCCGGTGTCCAAGGCTTTGTCGCCGTCTTTACTTCATGTTGGCGTTCGTCAGCAATTGTCCTTGATATTCGCCGGTCAGGGCTTCGAGGAACTTCTCCACTTTCTTTACGTCGGCCGGCTTCATGTCGCGGCCCACCTGATAGGTCGCCATCATCGCAATGGCTTGGGCGAGGCTGTCCACGCTGCCGTCGTGATAATACGGGTAAGTCAGCGCCACGTTGCGGAGCGTGGGCGTCTTGAAACGGTAGCGGTCGCGTTCCACGCCCGTCTGCGCCCAGCGGCCGTTGTCGCCGTCGGTCAGGCCCGATTTGAGCGTCAGCTCGCGGTCTTCGAAATAGTTGGCGCGCTGGCCCATGAGTTCGTAAGAGAGGCCGCCCATGTTTTCGCCGGCATGGCAGGTGGCGCAACTGTATTCCTTGAACAGGGCGTAGCCTTCTATCTGTTCGGCCGTCATGGCGTCCGCTTCGCCTTTCAGATAGCGGTCAAAGGCTGAGTTGGGCGTGATGAGCGTCTTTTCGTATTCGGCAATCGCGTCGGTAATCGTCGCCTCGCTCAGGCCTTCCGGATAGACCTTCTTGAATTGGGCCGTAAATTCCTTGTCTTGCGCGATGCGTTCCGCAATCTCGTCAAACGAGGCGCTGCCCATTTCGACGGGGTTTAAGGGCGGGCCGCCGGCCTGAGCCGAGAGCGTCGCCGCCCGGCCGTCCCAAAATTGGGCGAAGTTGAAGCAGGCGTTATAGACCGTCGGGGCGTTTACGCCGCCGAGTTGGCCGCCTATGCCTTCCGAATAGCGTTTGTTATCGACGCCGGCCGTCTCAATGCCGTGGCAGGTGGCGCAGGAGACGGTGCCGTCGGCACTCAGCCGCGTGTCGTGGTAAAGGGCTTGGCCGAGGGCGGCTTTGGCCGCATCGTAGGGCACGCTGTCCGGGATGGGGCGGACGGTTTCGTTGGCGAAAGCCGGCGCGGCGAGCGGATTCGGATAGTATTCGGCCCGCAGTTGCTTGAAAGCGGCCATCATCCGGTTGCGTTTCTTGCAGGTGATGGAGGAACCCCAATGTACGAGGTAGTACGACATAAGCGGCATGGAGCCGTCCGCGACGCTTTGCTCCACTTTCGCCAGGTCGATTTCGTCGGGTGCCGTGCCGGCCTGCATGGCCGCCATGAACGGTTGCATGTCGAACGTGGCGTATCCGTCTCGGATATGCTTGCCGATCATATTCCGCACTACGGGGAAGTCGGCGTAAAACGGCAGTTTGGTATCGGCGGCATGACAGAAGAGGCATCCGCCGTCCGTCATCACCTCCAATACTTGTTCGTTGGCCGCCAATTCGGCCGACGGGGCTTGGTTCACGGCGCGATAGACGATGGCGAGCGCCACAATCAGGCCTACGAGAACCAGCAGCAATACTGAACGTTTTGATATAGCCAAACGAGCCGTCGAAAACTTGTTTTCAGATGGCCGTGGCGCAAAAACGTGCTTTGAAAAAGAACTTTTTTTCATAATAGGCGTGGTTATAAAATTATTTTTTCTTTCTTTTTTCCGTTGTACCTCGGCATGGCGGGAACGATGTTTTCTCGTTGCGCTTCGGCGACGTCTCGAACATCCTTTCAAAAATCCCCGTCCGTCTTATCCATACACATGCAGACTGGCTTTGGCGGCGGGCAGGTAATTGACGCCGTACCAGCACATCTGCATACAGACGAAGCCGAGGGTCAGCAATCCGTTGAGGAGCGTTCGGTTGCCGCGGCCGTAGAGCCGCAGGTGGATGTAGAGCAGATAGACGCACCAGGTGATGGCGGCCCACGTCTCTTTGGGATCCCAGCCCCAGAAATGTCCCCAGGCCGCCTTGGCCCACAGCATGCCGCTCAGCATGCCCAAGGTCAGGAACGCCAGGCCGATATAGACCAGGCGGTCTATGGTCGGGAAATAGCCGTCGGTTTTCTGCCACCAGCCGGCCAGGGCGAGGAGAAAGGCGCAGCCGAGGACGGCGTAAGCGAAAATATAGACCGTGACGTGCGGGATGAACCAAAAGCTCTGCAAGGCCGGCATGAGCGACTGGTCGTGTATTTCGGGTTTGAGCAGGTTGATGAGGACGAAGACGAGGGCGATGACGGTGGAACAGAGCAACAGCCAGCTGTAGCGCCAGCGTCGGTAGGTCAGCAGGCCGGCCAAAATGAGGAAGAACGCATACCAGAGGCGGGTTTCGCCCATGGTGCGGAGCGGCGGCCGTTGCAAGCCGACCCAAAGGCCGACGATGAAGACGGTATAGACGAGCAGGCCCGCGCCGGTGAGGCCGGCCGCCCAGCGGCTGTAAGTCGGCCGCCGCAAGGCGAGCGTGGCGCCGGCTATCCAGAGGAGGGCCGCGGCGATGGCGAAAAATAGGAATGATTGCCAGGTCATAGCGCGCCTCCTTTCAGTTCGCTTTCACCGGCTTGCGGCTTGGCGATGGTCGCCGGCTTGGCGTCTGTGGCCGATGCGGTTCTGGAGGGCGGCGTGTCTGCGGCCGTCTGAGTGCTGGTCGCGTTCGCCACTTGCGCGTTTGACGCATTGGCCGCTTGGGTACCCAGTGCGCCTCTTTTCCCCGCCGCCCCTTGCACGAACAGCAATACGCAGCCCAGGAGCATCATCCATACGCCGAGCCACAGCACGTATTTCCAAGGTTGGCGCACGATTTCCACGACGCAATACCCGACGGCTTGTCCGGCAGGCACCTTTTCGTAATCCACCAAATAGAGGTCGTCGGTCAGCGACAGCCCGTAGGGTTCATTGACGCGCAACACGACCGGCCGTTCGTCCACTTTCAGCCGTGCTTCGTAGTCTGCGGGCTGGCCGTTGGGGTAATACGACACGTTGAAATCTTCCAGTTGAAACGTCTGCCGCAGGCGGGTAAAGCCGCGTTCGCGCGAAAAGGCCGTTTGGGTCGGTTCGTGGCGCGAAACCGGCAGCCGCCATTGAATCGTGTCCGGCGCCCCGGCAAACCCGCCGATCAGTGCGAGCGTCAGCCCCACATGGTTGAGCAGGAAGCGCAGGCGGTGGGGACGACCTCTCCGCAGGCCTCTGAAAATGACGAAAAGCAGGTGGGCCAGCAGGGCCAAAAAGACAAAGAAAAACCACCGGGAATCCGGCTTCAGCCAAGTTGTGAGGCCTAATATGAGAAATGTGACCGCCGATACCGCCAATAGCAGAAACGTGGTCGCCGGGGCGGCGAGCAGGCGCGATACGGCCGACCGGTTCATTTCCCGGTATAGAATCCACAGGGCGACCGCGCCGGCCAACAGCAGGGCGGCGTTGACGGGAAAGGCGAAAAAGTCGCTCTTGAAGCCGTCCGGCATCGCCAGCTGACAGACGAGCGCCAGTCCGAAATAGACCGCCCAGATGATATAAACCGTCTTTACTTTCATGGATGGTATTTCCGTTAGTTGCCGGGCGTATGGCATATCCGGCACGCCGCAGGTCTCTTGTAACCGCCACAGTGCCTGTGGTGTCGGTTCACCCGTAACCAAACCGCAATAATACGAAAAATATGGCAAATCCGCTATCCCCGGCGGCTGGCACGGCTGGCAGATTGGCGACCGGATTCATCCTTCAGCATATTGTACCGCAAAAGTGCCGAATGAAATACCGCAAAAGTTCCGGTCAAAACACCGCAAAAGTACCGAATTGATTTGCTTAATTCGTTTATAATATGTGTTGAATCTGTGACTTGGCAACTGATGGCGTACAATCAAAACGTCATGAAAACGTCCCTATCGTTCGGCGTAATGCAGTTTGCCCGGTCGCGGGCTTGATTAGTGAAGGTTTGGCGTGTTCTCTGCGCCTTTTTGTCGCGTTTCGCGTGATTTTTCAAAATTTTCAAGAAAAGCCGCCTAAGGTCTTGTAAATCTCGTAATATATATAGCTTTGTAGCGGCAAAAAATCAGTTTAGGGACGGAGTGCGGTGTGTGGGCGCCGCATGTCGGTGGCAATGGGATGGTGCGGTCGCAATAAACACAATGTTGACAGTTTAACCGTCGGATCGGCAAACGGTGCGGCAAAAATAAAAACAACATGAAAAAAATTATTTTGGTAGGGACGTTTTTGATGGCGGCCTTTGCGTTTACTGGGTGCTCTTCAATGGGAATGGTCGGTGGTATCTACACCGGTTACGATGCGCCGTTTGCTGTGACGAGCAATGAAGTGGGATCCAAAGTCGGGACGGTTTCCACGGTTTCGGTCTTGGGTTTGGTGGCGGTCGGTGACGGTAGCATCGACTTGGCGGCCAAGAAAGCCGACATTACGAAAATCAGCCATGTGGATGTTAAAACCACGAGTATTTTAGGGCTGTTTACAAAGCATAAGTATTTTGTTTACGGCGAATAAATGAAGCGGGAAAGGTTGTCCGACTACTGCCGGACAACCTTTTTCTACTATGGGATTTGAGTGTTTCGTGTGAATCTGCGTGTTTCGCACCGTGTTTTTCGATGTATTTCCCCTTGATTGTCCATGAGAAAGATATGGCTTTTCATTTTTCTGATGCAGGTTCTCTGCCTTTCCGCGCGGAATAATCCGAACAGCCGGTATGTCATGCGCCCCCGGGCCGATGATTTGCTCTATTTCATCTTGCCGTTCGATGTGCCTTGTACGGAGAATGGCAAGGCCGTCTCGCTGGATTTGACCTATGTGACTTCGGAAGCGCACTTCCAAGTGAATATGAGTGTTTGGACGCCCGTTCCCCTGTCGATAGATTCGGTGGTCTTCTTCTCGGAAACGCCGTTCAAAGCGGATAGTCTGACGGTCTATTTCCTGGAAAAGGATAAAAAGCAATGGTGGTCTAGGATGGGTTACCATATACCGGCGGAGGTGCTGGAAGCCTTGTATGCGGCGGATGAACCGTATCGGATAGCGGTTTACGCCGGCAATACCGTTTTGCAATATCGTTGCCCGTCCAAGAAATGGGCCTCGGAACGCCGTTGGATGTCCGACCTGTTGCAACTGATGGCGTACAATCGGAAACGTCCATGAAGTGTACGCCTCGGCGCATAGAGTCGGAGGAGCGGGCGTATGCGTTCGCTTCCGGCCGCATACTGTTGGATGCGCGTAAACAGGTTAAGGTAACGCAGGAAGAATTGGCCCGCCGCACTCATACCACAAAATCTTATATCTCCAAGATAGAAAACGGGGTTATAACGCCCAGCGTCGGTGCCTTCTACCGGCTTATCAACGCCCTGGGCCTCAGGGTGAAAGTGGTGAAGCCTTAGTTTACGCCCCCCGTTCGATGTCGGTGCCTAACTCATGGGGGCATTTGTGGCCGTTGCGGCTGTTTGCATCTTATGCCTGCTTCTTTTATATTTGTACTGCGTAAAAATACGCAATACACTGCGTAAAATGTAAATACATGTATAAAAGGGCTGATTATATTGTTATTAAAAATAGGATTAAAGAGCCGAGAAAGTTTATTCAGGTGGTGATGGGCCCCCGTCAGGTGGGCAAATCAACGGTGGTAAAACAGGTTTTGGCCGAGTTGGATATGCCGTATCAATTCTATTCAGCCGATGATGTGCCTGCTACGAACCATACGTGGATTTCGGATTGTTGGTCGGCGGTGCGCAGCCTGAAAGAGAACCGGGGGGTGGATACCATGCTCCTTGTTATAGACGAGATACAGAAAGTGCATAATTGGAGCGAGGCCGTCAAAAAGGAATGGGATGATGACACGTTTCACGACCGCGATATAAAAGTGCTTCTACTTGGCAGTAGCCGTGTGCTTTTGGAAAGGGGACTTTCGGAATCATTGGGCGGTCGCTTCGAGGAGATACGCATGAGCCATTGGGGGTATGCCGAAATGCGGGATTGTTTCGGCTTTACGTTGGACCAGTATCTTTTTTTCGGTGGCTATCCCGGGGCGGCCCCCCTGATCGGCGATGAAGAGCGTTATCGGCAATATATCCGGTCGGCCATAGTGGAAGCGACCATCAACAAGGATATTCTGATGGATACGCCTATCGGAAAACCGGCGTTGTTGCGGCGGACGTTTGAACTGGGGGCGGCCTATTCGGGGCAGTTGCTTTCGCTGAACAAGATGTTGGGAAACTTGCAGGATGCCGGCAATACGACGACGTTGGCGGGATATGTCCAGTTGTTGGATGAAGCCGGCCTGTTGACCGGTTTGCAGAAATACAGCATCGACACGGCGCGCAGAAAGTCGAGTATCCCGAAATTTCAAGTCTATAACAATGCGTTGAAAACGATATATCATCCATATACATTCGAACAGACGATACTGGACCGTAAGGCTTGGGGGCACATTTTTGAATCGGGCATAGGTGCCTATATCATCAGCCAGGCCTTTGTCCACCGATTGGAAGTGTTTTATTGGCGTGAACGCAACGATGAGGTGGATTTCGTACTGCGCCGTCAAGGTTCGTCGGTGGCCATAGAGGTTAAGAGCAATGCGGCTAAACGTACGGCCGGATTGGACACCTTCAGGCGGATGTTCGAACCTCAAACGGCTTTGATAGTCGGCGATGGTGGCATCAGTGCCGGGGAGTTCCTTTCAATGGATATCCGAAAACTGTTTTAAGGGCTACGGATTCAAGAAAGAGGCCGCTCTGTTTATATCTTTGGTGCATTCCGCGTGCGTTTGCAAAGTCTCAAAGCCGATGGAAACGTCATATGCGGCGCCGGCGCCTTATCGCATCGCGGTTCATGCAGGCGGCAAGGCATTGCAATATCGTTGCCCGTCCAAGAAATGGGCTTCGGAACGCCGTTGGATGTCCGAACTGTTGCGGCTGATCGCGTACAACAGGAAACATCGTTGATGCGTTGCCCGGTTCAGGGCTTGATACCGTTGTCATGTTTTAGGTATTTTTAAGGAAAATCCTTTTGTATAGCCGTTGGATAAGTCCATTTTTGCACGAAGCATGAGCCGTGCCGAAGCGAAGAATGTGCCTTACAAATGATGTTTGAGGGTGGTTCATGCAAATATATTGGCGAATTGTTGTAAAATATGACAACTTTCACTATCTTTGTGGCTGTGCCATGAAGATAGGATGCGGCTCGGACAACTTGCTCAAGTAAACTTGGCGCGTTGTCGCTCGCCTTTCACTATCTTTGCATGCGACGACGAATATTGACATACGGTGGCTACTTTGAGGCGTTTATGCGTCCTTTGAAAGAGAAGGTTCAGGAGAAAATCCACTATGGGCTTCTCTTGCTTAAGACGCAAAACCGATTGTCGAGGAAGTTCGTCAAGTCAATAAGGGATGGCCTATATGAGTTACGCACGGAATATGAAGGTAATATTTACCGTGTGTTCTTCATTTTTGATGATGGCAATATAGTCGTGCTTTTCAATGGATTCCAAAAGAAAAGCCAAAAGACGCCATTATCGGAAATAAATAAGGCCATAAGAATAAAGCAGGCGTATTATGAAGACAAACAATCATCAAATCGTTGATTACGATATTGTCTTGGATGAAAAATTCGGCGCGGAAGGTACGCCTCGGCGCATAGAGGCGGAGGAGCGGGCCTATGCGTTCTATTCCGGCCGCATTCTGTTGGATGCCCGTAAACAGGTTAAGGTAACGCAGGAAGAATTGGCTCGCCGTACCCATACCACTAAATCTTATATCTCCAAAATAGAAAACGGGGTTATAACGCCCAGCGTCGGCGCCTTCTATCGGATTATCAACGCCCTGGGTCTCAGGGTGGAAGTGGTGCTGCCGGCGAGTTGACGGTATGAGGTGGAATTTTTGCACCTCAAGATTTCGCACTCATTATCGGACAACTGGAATATGAAGTCTTGTTCAAATTTCTCAATGTTGTTCTTTATTTGACGGTTACATTGCACAATCTGTCATCTGTCGGGGTGGGCGGGCTGAAAAATGGCTGGGCATTCTCCTGTACAGCCCTGTCATTCGGCATAAAAATTCAGTTTGCCCGGTCGCGGGCTTGATTAGCGATGGTTTGACGTGTTCTCCGCGTCTTTCTGCCGCATTTCTTGTGTTTTTTCAAAATTTCCGAGAAAAGCCGCCTGAAAACTCAAGAAACAGATATTTGAAATCACCATAAATTTTATACAGTACTTCAAGCACCGTATTCAGGTCGCCAGTTTGAAGTCCGTCAAAGCACTCATCATCAAAGTTGGCATAAGCGAATTTGTCATGATGCGCTTTCAGAACATTATAGCATAAGGTGGATTTACCGCTTCGACGCACCCCGATAATCACTTGTGCCAAGTGGCTGTCCAACTCTACCAGTGATTCTTCCTTGCGGGTACAAAGTTCAACATCTTGCAGGGCAACTATTTCTTCACGTTGTTCTGACAGTACTTGCTCTATGATGCGTTTATCTATCATATTACAACACATTTATAGTTTTGCAAAAAAAGTGAAATTTTATTTCAAACACCATAAATCGGGAAAAACCGTTATTTCTAACGCCATAAATCGGCAAAAAATGAGTTTTCAAACGCCATAAGTCGGCAAAAAATGGGGTGCCTAACGCCATATTACGTCATCCGTTCAATCTCGGCGCCGAGTTCGCGCAACCGCTGGACGAGGGCTTCGCTCCCGTACCCTCGCTAACCGCCATTCGATGGTCTCGTAGCCCAACGGCCAACCGGTAGTGTAAATACTTAACAAATGTAAATCAGTCAAATAGTCGCTATTCTTCCGTCAGAAAGTAGCGGAATCTCATAAAAAATCGTACTTTTCGCTATTTTACGCCATGCGTCAAGGCAGGATGCGGCTCGACCAACTTACTCACGTAAACTTGGCGCGTTGTCGCCCGCCTTTCGCTATCTTTATGACGGAAATGGGGTCGTCGCCGGTTATACTGTAAACAGGTCGTCTAAAGACAGGCTGTTGTTGACGAAGTCCGCATATTGATTTTTCTCCAAGCCGTTGGACGTTATCATGACCCAATGGACGGCTTTGTTGGTTTTAGTCGTTTCGCGAAATCTCGTTTCTTTGTTCAACAGTTCCTTGCGGTATTTCGTGGTAATGGCAAATTTCGTTTTAGCGTACTTCATCTCGCAGATATTCACTACGCCATCGTTGCGGTCAATCAGTAAATCAATTTGTGCGCCGGGTTTGCCGTCGGAATGGGGCGCAAACCACGAATAGACATTGGTCAAAATCCCATTGATGCCTAGCGATTTTTTGATTTGTCGGATATGTAAAAGACAAAGGCGTTCAAAGGCCAAACCGCACCAAGTGTTATAGTCCGGCCGTCCGCTGCTCTTGCTCCAATAGTGCTCGTCTATGCCGGGGTTATCTTTTAGAAAATGATAGTAGAATAGGGTATAGTTGTCCACCAATTGGTAGATGGCGTGCTTTACTTTTTTGCCGATATTGCAGTATTTCCGGATAAATCCGCAGTAGGCCAATTCTTCCAACATCTTGGTCAGTTGCCCGTTGTCTTCCAATTTACTTCGTTTTACGATGGCTTCCCGTGTCAGGCCTTTCTTTTGGGAGGCTAGGGCATCAATAATCTTAAGGTATTTTTCCGGCTTATTGAAAAGTGATGCATACAGTTCGTTGAACTCATATCTGAATTCGCCGTCTGATGCAAAAAACAAATTATCGATGTTTTGGGATAGGCTTTTGGTTTTTTCTAATTTTGACCAATAGAATGGGATGCCGCCCATAATCATATAAGCCTCGGCCATCTGCATGCGACTCATCGTTATCTTGCGGTTACGTACGAACGCTTCGCATTCGTACAAGGTAAACGGTTTGAGATGGATGCGGGTAGTAACACGATTGTGAAGCCCACCCTTGTTTTTCAGGATTTTGTTGATAATCCACGATGAAGCGCTGCCGCATACAATCAAGACGATATCTTTTCGTGCGTCGGCCCAGGCATTCCAAAAATGTTCCAAAGCCGATATGAAGCCGGAACGAGGGGCGTCCATCCATGGCATCTCGTCAATAAACACCACCTTTCTTTTGGCTTTGGATTGCGTTATGAGGGCGGCGAGTTGTGCAAAGGCTTCCGGCCAGTTGGCGGGAAGCGCACTTTTATTGTCTCCTTGCGCTTTTAGGGCGGTATGAAAGGCTTGCAATTGCCCGCGCGTATTTTTGTTGGCTATACCGGTGTAGGTAAATGTGAATTTTTGGGCAAATGTTTCCCGGACGAGGTATGTTTTCCCGACGCGACGGCGCCCATAGACTGCCACAAATTCCGATTTGTCAGAATGGTAGGCGTTCAGCAACCTTTCCTGTTCTTCTACGCGTCCGATAAGCATTTCTATAAGTATCTGATATTATAGTGCAAATATAGAATTTTTCCGTCAGAAAGTAGCGGAATCTCATAAAAAATTGCACTTTTCGCTATTTTACGCCATGCGTCAAGACAGGATGCGTTACTTGGTTCGTGCTTGGGTGGCACTTGGGTCGTGCTCGGACGATGATTCAAAAATCCCCTTACTCCACCCGTTCGATGTCGGCGCCGAGTTCGCGTAACCGCTGGTCGATGGCTTCGTAGCCGCGGTCAATCTGTTCGATGTTGTGGATCAGGCTCTCGCCCTTGGCCGACAGGGCGGCGATGAGCAGCGAGACGCCGGCGCGGATGTCGGGCGACACCATCGAGATGCCCTGCAGCGGCGTCTCGTGGTCGAGGCCGATGACGACGGCGCGGTGCGGGTCGCACAAAATCACGCGTGCGCCCATCGAAATCAGGTTATCGACGAAGAACAGGCGGCTTTCGAACATCTTTTGGTGGATGAGCACGCTGCCTTTGGCCTGAATGGCCGTCACGAGCGCGATGCTGATGAGGTCGGGCGTGAAACCCGGCCAGGGGGCGTCGGCGATGGTCGGAATCGAGCCGTCGCGTGAGTTTTCGATATAGTAATGGTCCTGGGCCGGAATGAACAGGTCGTTGCCGCGGCAGATCGTCTGCACGCCGAGGCGCGCGAACACCTGCGGAATCAGCCCCAAGTACTGGTGTTGCACGTTGCGGACCGTCAGCTCCGACTGCGTCATGGCGGCCAGGCCGATAAAGCTGCCCACCTCGATCATGTCGGGCAACAGCTCGTGCGTCGCGCCCGACATCCGTTCCACGCCCTCTATCTGCAACAGGTTGGACCCCATGCCGTGGATGTGCGCGCCCATGTTGCAGAGCATGCGGCAGAGCTGGAGGATATACGGCTCGCAGGCCGCGTTGAAAATCGTCGTCGTGCCTTTGCTGAGTACGGCCGCCATGATGATGTTGGCCGTGCCGGTCACCGAGGCTTCGTCAAGCAGCATATAGCGGCCTTGCAGGCCCGAGGCGGGCGTCCGTACGTCGAAACTGTGCCGTTGGGCGTCGTATTCCACTTTCGCGCCGAGGTTCTCGAAGCCCGTAAAGTGCGTGTCCAGCCGCCGCCGGCCGATTTTGTCGCCGCCCGGCTGGGGCACGATGGCGCGGCCGGTACGCGCCAGCAAAGGCCCGGCCAGCATGACCGAGCCGCGCAGGGCGTTGGCGCGCCGCTCGAAGTCTTCGGTCAGCAGGAAGTCGGTCTCGATGCGTTTGGCCTCGAACGTGAACGTATGTGTTTCCGGATGCGCCACCGAAACGCCGAGGCATTGGACCAGTTCGATGAGTTTGAGCACGTCGCGGATCAGCGGCACGTTCCGTACCGTCACCTTTTCTTCCGTCAGCAGCGTGGCGCAGATAATCTGCAGGGCTTCGTTTTTGGCGCCCTGAGGCGTGATGCAACCGTTGAGTTTGCGTTGTCCTCGGATTTTGAAAGTGCTCATTTCGCGTAGGGATTTATGGAACGCGGCTTTATGGCGCGTTGTTATGGTCAGGTGCCGTTACGGGGACGTGCGTGCCCCCCCTTGGTAGGGCTGTGTCGCCCTTAGGGTTTCGCGTTGTTGTTGTTCCGGTTGTTGTAGCGCTTGTAGCCCCCGTTGTTGTAGCCCCCGTTGTTGCCGTTGCGGTGGTTGCCGTTGTTGTAGCCGCCGTGTCCGCCGTTGTTGTAGCGTTTGCCGGCGTTCGGGTTGTCGTAGGGGCTCAGGTTGATGAACTTGTTTTTGCGTTCCGGCGAGGGCTTGGCGTAAAAGGCCGAATTGACCTTGCCGCGGATGGTCTCGTCGTAGAGGATGCGGCCGCCCGACATAAGTTCCAGGTGTTTGGCCAAGACTTCATCGCGCAACATATCGTCGTTCCATGTAAAATAGAGTTTGCGCATCTGACCCGCCACCATGTTCAGCAGGGCCGTCCGTTCCTCGCCCTCCGGCATTTCGGCGGCTTTGAGGATGACTTTTTCGATGATGCGGCCGTAATAGCGGAAACGGATCGGCGAATTTTTATACGGAATGGGGCGGCATTTGGCCGTCATGGGCTGACGGTCGGGCATCGGGAAAGGCGCGTCTATGTCTAACTTGTAGTCCGACATGATGAAGAGCTGGTCGTAGAGCTTGTGCAGGTAATCGTCCACCTGCTTGATGTCGGGATTGAGGACCTGCATCGACTTGATGATGGTCTGAGCCGCTAAATTGCGTTCGTGCCGGTCTTGTATCGTCAGGGCGTGCGAAACCATTTCCTGTACGCCCCGGCCGTATTCCGGAAAGATGAGCGGTTTTCTTAGTGTGTTGTATTTCATAAAACAGTGTAAATCGTCGAAATTAAAATGGGTTAGGGCGATTTGATGGCATGTGGCTGGACCGTTTGGAGACGATGGCTGAAACCGTTAAATCGCAACAAAGACTAAACGAAGACAAAGGTAAGTATTTTCGCGTGAACCTGCAAGTTTCGGGACAATCTGCGGATTACGGCGACCCGCCCCCGCTCAATACGGATCGACGTCCACGACGATGCGGCAACTGCGGTAGGCCGGCAGGGCGGAAAACCGGTCTAAGATGAGCGAGAGGGACGCTTTCATCGTTTCCAGCTGTTTGCCGCGTTCCAGTTTGAGCAGGAAGTTTTTGATGTAGTACGTGCTGATGCGGCTCACCATCGGATATTCGGGGCCTAATACGCGGGCGCCGAACGTTTGGCGGAGGGCGTCGGCGAGTGTCCGGCAGGCGGCGTCGAGGACGGCCTCGTCCTTATGGCGGACGCTGACCTGCACCAAGCGGCAGTAGGGCGGGTAGAGGAATTTTTTGCGCTCAGTGAGTTGACTTTCAAATAATGACGTGTAGTCGTGGTGCATGACATAGCGGATGAGCTCGTGTTGCGGGCTGTAGGTCTGCAACACGACTTCGCCTTCTTGGCCGGCCCGGCGTCCGGCCCGGCCGCTGACCTGCGTCATGAGTTGGAAACTCCGTTCGTAGGCGCGGAAGTCGGGAAAGAAAATCTGGTTGTCGGCGTTGAGGATACCTACGACGCCCACATTGTCGAAGTCCAAGCCTTTGGTCATCATCTGCGTGCCCACGAGAATCTGGATCTTGCGGGCTTCGAAGTCGGCGATGAGCCGTTCATAGGCGTTCTTGCCGCGCGTAGAGTCCATGTCCATGCGCGCGATGCGGGCGTCCGGAAACAGCAGCGCGAGTTCCTCCTCTATCTTCTCGGTGCCGGCGCCCGCCATGTTCAGGCGCGGCGAGCCGCATTCGGGGCAGTTTGCGGGTACGGGTTCCGTATAGCCGCAATAGTGACAGACCAACGCGTTCTGCTTTTTGTGATAGGTCAGGCTCACGTCGCAGAACTTGCAGTGCGGAATCGCGCCGCAGTCGGTGCAGACGAGGTGGTTGGAGAAGCCGCGCCGGTTCTGGAACAGCATGATCTGTTTGCCGTCGGCCAAGGCCTGCGTCATCTTTTCGATGAGGAAAGACGAAAACAGCCGTTTTTCGGTTTTGAGGTCGGCCACCCAGACCGACGGCAGTTTCACGTCGGCGTGGCGCGTAAAGAGCGTGGCCAGCCCGTACTTGCCTTTCAGCGCGTTGTAGTAACTTTCGATTGAGGGCGTGGCCGAGCCGAGCAGCACCTTGGCACCGTGCAGGGCCGCGAGGCAGACGGCCGCGTCGCGCGCGTGGTAGCGCGGAGCCGGATCCTGCTGTTTGTAAGACGTCTCGTGTTCCTCGTCCACGACGATGAGGCCGAGCCGGTCGAACGGCAGGAACAGGGCCGAGCGCGCGCCGAGAATGATGCGGTAGCGGCCCTCGGCCGTGGCCTGCCAGATTTCTATCTTTTCGTGCTCGTTGTATTTGGAGTGATAGACGCCCACCTGTTCGCCGAAGCGGGCTTTGAGGCGGCCGATCATCTGCGCCGTGAGCGCGATTTCGGGCAGCAGGTACAGCACCTGCCGGCCGGTGGCCAGCGTCTCCTCCATCAGTTGCATATAGACCTCCGTCTTGCCGCTGGCCGTCACGCCGTGCAGCAGGCAGACGGAAGTCTGCCTGAGAGCCGCCTGGATGTCGGCCAGGGCTTTCTGTTGCGGCTCGCTCAGCGTGTGGCGGACCGGCGCGTCGCCATGGTCCTCCGTATCGCCGAGGCGGCTCTGCCGGCGGCTCACCACCTGCAACACGCCTTTTTTAATCAAAGCGCTCAGAGCCGCCGGCGCTGCACCGGCGCCCGAAGCGTCCGCCTCCGCCGTGCCCTCTGCACCCAAACCGCCCGCTCCCCCCGCCTTACGCGTCAGCATCGCGCGTTGCACGAGGCCGTCTTCCGCATGCCGCGCCAGGGCGACGTAAGCCAGCAGGACTTCCAATTGTTTGAACGCCTTTTTCTCCAGGCGGTCGAACAACGCCTGTTGCGCCTCCGGACGGTCGCGGTAGGCGTCGCCCCAGCCGATGTAAGCCTTTTGCAACGGTTTGTAGCGTTCGCTGATTTCCGCCTTGACCCAGATGATGTTCTGGCTGCGCAGGCTCTTGATGAGCGGTAGCACCTTTTTAAGCCCCGTCAGGCGTTCGAGTTCCCGAACCGTCAGTTGTTCCTGCTGTGCCAGCGTCTTGACCACCGTCTGCTGTACGGCCGTCAGGTGGTCGAGGCAACCGTCGAACTGCGGGCTGACCACCACTTTGGTCTCGCTGTCGAGTTGGAAGCCGGAGGGCAGCGCGCAGGCCATGACCTCGCCCTCGCTGCAGAGGTAGTAATGCGCCATCCATTGCCAGAAGCGGATTTGGAGCGGATGGACGATGGGCGCGTCATCGAGCAGCGACAGAATTTCTTTGGTGGCGTAGCCGGGCCGCCGGTCGTGCAGTTCCGCCACGATGCCCGCATAGACCTTGCTCGGACCGAACGGTACGCAGGCCCGCATGCCGATGGCGATGTCGTCGCCCATGTCGAACGGTACGGCATACGTGAACCGCTCTTTGAGCGGCAACGGCAGAATCAGGTCGGCGAATAGAAAGGCCATTGGGAAACGCGGTTCGGCAATTATTCGATAATCAGAAAAATATCCTCATTGTCCCGCTTCATCAGATATTCCTCGCGGGCGTAAGTCTCCACAAAGTCGGGGTCGGTCTTGAACTTGCGGATTTCCTCCTCGTAACGTTGGATTTCCGCTTCGTAAAACCGTTTCAGTTCCCGTTGTGTCTTGCGTTCCTTCATGATGCGGTACTGCGTGTTGAGGTCGTTGGGCGCCAACAGCAGGAACCAAAGCAGGAACAGAAACAGCACGACGGCGTAGTTACGGTATTTCCATTGCAGGAAAGCCGAAGCGTAGTCTTTTATTTTGAGCCAAAGCCGTTTCATGCCGGAGGGTTTGTCTTTTCGTTCGCCGCCATTTCCGCGAGTATGGCGTCGAGGTAGTCGCGGTGGTTGGCTAAGCGCGGCACCTTGTGTTGGCCGCCCAATTTGCCGTTGTGTTTGAGCCAGGCGTGGAACGTGCCTTCCGGCACGGCGGTCACGAGCGGTTGTTTGAGCAGGATGTCCCTATGGCGTTTGGCTTCATAGTCGCTGTTGATGGCCTGTAGCTGCCGGTCGAGGCAACGGGTAAACAGGCTCAGGTCCTGCGGGGCGCGTTTGAATTCGACGAGCCATTGGTGGCAGGCGCTCGCGCGGTCGTCCAGGAATACGGGGCCGGCCGTGTATTCGGATATTTCCGCGCCGGTCTCCTTGCAGGCGTGTTGCAGGGCGTGGTCGGCGTTATCGACGATGACTTCCTCGCCGAACGCGTTGATGAAATGCTTGGTGCGGCCGCTTACCTGTATGCGGGCGGGGTGTAGCGACGTGAATACGACGGTGTCGCCTATCATGTACCGCCACAGGCCGGCGTTCGTCGTGATGAGCAGGGCGTACTGTCTGCCCGTCTCCACCTGTCCGATATGCAGGCAACGCGCGTCGGCTTTGAGCGAAAGACCGTCTTCGGCCACGTCCTCTACCGGCACGAATTCGTAGAAGATGCCGTAGTCGAGCATCAGCAGCATGTCCTGTTCTTCCGTGGCTTTCAGCGGCCGGTCCTGTATCGAGAAAAAGCCTTCGGAGGCGTTGTAGGTCTCCACGAAATGAAAGTTCGGGAAACCGAGTAAATCAATGAATTGTTCGCGGTAAGGCGTGAAGCTGACGCCGCCGTGGAAGAAGACCTCCAAATCCGGCCATACCTCCGCGATGCAGGATTTGCCGCTCAGTTCCAGAATGCGTTGGAGCAGCACCATTGTCCATGAGGGAACGCCCGCAATTTGCGTGATGTGGGCCGGCATGACGGCTTCGGCCATCGCGGCCATTTTGCTTTCCCATTCGTCCATGAGCGCGATTTTAAGGCTCGGCGCGCGTTTGATCTGTGCCCAGAACGGTAGGTTTTTCATGATGATGGCCGAAACGTCCCCCTCCGTGATTTTGGGGCGGGAGGAGGGATGCAGACTGCCGCCCATCGCTAAATTCTTGCCGGAAAGTATTTTGCTGTCCGGATAGTTGCGCAGGTAGAGCGCGAACATGTCGATGCCGCCTTTGTAGTGGCATCCGTGCAAGGCTTCCTTGCTGACGGGGATGAACTTGCTCTTGTCGGAGGTGGTGCCGGACGATTTGGAGAAGCGGCGGATCAAACCGGGCCACAATACGTCGGGTTCGCCCTGTCGCATGCGGTCTATATAGGGTTTGAGGTCGTTGTAAGGCAGGACCGGCACCTGTTGCCGGTAGCGGGCATGCCAGTTTTCAAGGTCGGCCTGCCGTGCGCCGCCCGCCAAGTCGCGGATGTGGCGCTCTATGGCATCGAAGCCGAAGTCGCGGCCGAATTGCGTGTGTGCCGCCTTGCGGAGCAACGTGGCCAACGTGCGGGCCTGTAAGGCTTCCGCATCCCGGTCGTAACGCGCTATGGCGTTGAGGCGCGGTTTGAGAAACGGGCTGACGAATCGGTTGATCATGGTGTCTGCGGCTTGTTTCCGGTAACGGCTTTATGCGGTTTGGCGATGGCTCGCGGATTTATTTCGGGGCTTTTTTAAGCAGGTAGGCGGCGATGAGGCCGTAGAGGATGAGCGGCATCCAGGCGGCCAGCCATACCGGGAAATTGCCGATCGTCGCGAATACTTTGGCGAATTGCATGAACAGGATGAACGTGAACGCCAATGTGATGCCGATGGCCAGGTTCAGGCCCATACCGCCCTTGCGGCTCTTGCGGACGGAGAGCGCGACGCCTATGAGCGTGAGCACGACGGCCGCGAACGGTTGCATGAAGCGTTGCCAGCGTTCGTATTCGAAGAATTTGACGCGGTTGGAGCCCCGCATTTTCTCTTGGGCGATGAACTGGTTTAACTCTTTGAAATTCATTTCCTCGACTTTGAGGTAATCTTTGGCGAAGTCCAAGGGTTTGAGCGGCAGTTTCAGTTCGATATAAGGGCCGGTCTGCACGTCTTCACCCACCGGCAACAGCGTGCGTTTCACATAGTCGGTGGCGATCCATTGGTCGTTGGCCGAGTCGTAGCGGATCGTGGCGGCGTTGAATTTGTCGATGAGTCGGCGGTCTTTAATCGTCTCCATGCAGAATTTGCTGCCGCTTTGGTTGCTCTGGTGGAACGTGGCGACGTAGAAATACGTGCTGTCGTTGTAGCGCAGGTGGATGTCGGTGCCGGAGTTGATATAACGTTGGCGCATATGGACACGTTCGAACGCCAGCCGGTCTTTCGTCATGTCGGGAATCAGGAAGTTGGCTAAATAGAGGTTGAGCAGGCCGATGAGGACGGCCGAAACGATGAAAGGCACGAGAAACCGCGCGAAGTTGATGCCGGAACTGAGTATCGCGATGATTTCGGAGTTCTGCGCCATGCGCGACGTAAAGAAGATGACCGAGATGAAGATGAACAGAAAACTGAACATATTGACCAAGAACGGGATGAAATTGAGGTAGTAGTGGACGATGATGCCGCTGAGCGGCACGTTCCGTTCCACGAATACGCCGATTTTCTCGGAGATGTCGAATACGATGATGATGATGACGATCAACGCGATGGTCGCGAAGAAAGTGCCTAAGAACTTGCGGATTATGTAGCCGTCTAACTTGCGGTTCATCTTATGGGGTTTACTACGGAGTACAAAAAGATAGCGCAACCTATCTTACTTATTCTACGCACAAAGATAACATTTTTTTGATTTACGGCCGCTTTTTACGTTTGCCGGGCCGGCGCACCTGCTTGCGGCGCAACGTCCAGAACGGAAACAGGCAGATGTAAATCCATTCAAAGCAAGGTGCGCCCCACCACAGCCGGCTTTCGCCCAACTGGCGGTGCGCCTTGTAATGGATAATGGTCTGGAACAGGCCTTTGGTCAGGATCAGGGCGGCGAACAGGCCGATGGCCGCGAGGCAGTAGGGGCCCTCCGGAAAGCGGGCGAGCAAGGTGTAAAGCAACCAGCCGATAACAAACAGGTGGTAGCCGAACAGGGCGTAACGGTAGGCGATGCCCGCTTTCCGCGCTGCGCCCGGCCGCCAGTTGCAGGCGTTCAGGTACTGCCGTTCTTCGCGCAACCAACGGCCGAACGAAAGCCGGGAGGTATAGCGCAGGCGCGCGGCCTTGGCCGCGAGGGCCCCCGCTTCGGCCGGCGCGGTCAGGTAGTGGGCGAAAACGTCGTAGTTGCCGCTGTTGAGCGTGTAGAAGGCCGTATAGCCGTGATGTTGCAGAAAAATATCCTTATGGTAAATGAGCGCGTGGCGGGAGGCGGCGCAGGGTTTGCCGGCCAAAATCAGGCCGAGGCTTTGCAAAATGCGTTCGTCGTGAAAGTAACGTGCCAGCGCGCTGCCCTGTTGCGCCGGATAAAGGCTGTAGCCGGCCACGATCTGCGTGTCGTCGCCGATGGAGGCCGCGATATGTTGCAGGCAGTCCTGGTTTTCGGGGCGGCATTCCGCGCTCGTCAGCAGCACATACGGATAGGCGGCCGATTTGAGGCCGATCGAAAGCGAGAATTTCTCCTGATCGAAAAAGTTGATGTTTTGATTGACCTGTACGCATTTAAGCCGCTCGTTCGGGTCTTCCATGCCATTGAGCAACAGGTTGAGGTCGTCGTCGGCATAGTCGTACACGACGATGACCTCATAAGCCGCGTATTTCTGGTCAAGCCAGAACGGCAGGTTCTTTTTAAGGCTGTCGTATTGGTTCTGACCCGAAATGACGACCGATATGCCGGGGCCGTCCGTCGCGGGCGGCGTGGAGCCGTCCGGCGACTCCGTTTCCGCGGCCGTTGTGTCCTTCCGTTTATAGACCGGCCGGTAGAATTTCCAATAAAAGCCTATGAGGACAGCGGTGCAGAGCAGCAGGCCGCCCAAAAGGAGGCCGTCCCACCAACTGAAATAAGCCCATATCCGTTCCATACCATCGTTTTTATTATGACGCGTTTCCGTTACGGCCGCGCGCCGGAAAAACGGCAAATTTATGGAAACTTCGGCAAAATACCATATCTTTGTCCGTGTATAATGAATCCAACGTTTTGATTCAGCCAAACGAGCCGTCGAAAACTTGTTTTCAGACGGCCGTGGCACAAAAACGTGCCTTGAAAAAGAACGTTTTAATTCAGCCGAGAGCAGACGCCAAGCTCGCTTGAGCGTATGCCGTAGCGAAATCATTCACACCGCTATGTACAATTATGTCGTGAATAAAACGTGCCTTAAAAAGGAACCTATGCTGACATTCGATTTACAAGCCAAAGACCCTCAATCCGGCGCGCGGGCCGGGTTGATTAAAACCGACCACGGCGAGATACCGACGCCGATTTTCATGCCCGTCGGCACCGTCGGCTCGGTCAAGGCCGTGCAGATGCCCGACCTCAAGAACGAAATCGACGCCAAGATTATATTGGGCAATACGTATCATCTGTATCTGCGTCCGGGCTTGGATATCCTGCACCGTTGCGGCGGCCTGCATAAGTTCAACGGCTGGGACCGGCCGATACTGACCGACAGCGGCGGATTTCAGGTCTATTCGCTGTCGGGCACGCGCAAACTCAAGGAAGAGGGTGTCACGTTCCGCTCGCATATCGACGGCTCGGTGCATCTGTTCACGCCCGAAAAGGTCATGGACATAGAGCGTTGCATAGGCGCCGACATCATGATGGCGTTCGATGAGTGCGCGCCCTATCCCTGTACGTACGAATATGCGAAAAAATCCATGGAGATGACGCACCGCTGGCTCGACCGCTGTGTGGCGCGCTATCGCGAGACCGAGCCGCTCTACGGCTATCATCAGGCTTTGTTTCCGATCGTGCAGGGCAGCGTCCACAGGGATTTGCGGCGCATTTCGGCCGAGAAGATCGCTTCGGTGGGGGCGGAGGGCAATGCCATCGGCGGCCTGTCGGTCGGCGAACCCAAGGAAGTCATGTACGAATTGACGGAACTCGTATGCGGCATCCTGCCTGCCGACCGGCCGCGCTATCTCATGGGGGTCGGCACGCCGGAGAATATTTTGGAGGGTATCGCGCAGGGCGTGGACATGTTCGACTGCGTGATGCCGACCCGCAACGGCCGCAACGCGATGTTGTTTACGAAAAACGGCATCATGAACATGAAAAACCGCAAGTGGGCCGACGATTTCTCGCCCATAGAGGAAGACGGCGAATGCTATGCGGACCGATGTTATACGAAAGCCTATCTGCGCCACTTGTTCACGGCCGGCGAATACCTTGGCCCGATGATCGCGAGCCTGCACAACCTGGCGTTTTACCTGTGGCTGGTGCGGGAGGCGCGGAAACACATTCTGGCGGGCGATTACGCTTCGTGGAAAGCCATGATGGTGCCGCGCGTCATGACGCGTCTGTAAGCGGTTTGCCGACACGGCGCCGGCCATCGCTACAAGACCGCTTCACCCTCTATTTCGACCCACAGGTCGTCGCGGCAGACGTCGGCATAGACGACTTGGCAGATTTCTTTCGGAAAGCACGCGTATAACCGTTCGACGATGGCCTGCGCCTCTTCCGCTTTCAGCGTCGGTTTCAGATAAAGGCGGATGCGCCGGTAATGCGTCACGGGGCGTCCGGCCGTCGCCACAAGGCGTGCTATCGATTCTATCGTGTGGTCGAGTTGCTTTTCAGGCGAAGTCGGATACAATGTCTGTTCACCGGCAATCGAGGCCGTGCCGGAAATCCAGCAACAGATCGGAAAATCGGGCGCGGGATTCGGGGCTTTGGCGGCTTTCTGCGTCTGCAGGCGGGCGCGGCTGAACAGAGGCGGGGTTTTGGCGGCTTTGCCCACGAGCACCCGTTCGGTATAGTCGAAGGCTTCGGCCTGTACGGGGCTTTTGAGCGCGGGCGGCCGGTGTCCGTCGGCCGGCTCGAACAGAACGGCGTCGATAACGATGCCGGCATAGTCGCAACCGATGCCCGTCGCGGCGGGATACACCGCATCCCGTTTGTAACTTTGGTAGAACGCTTCCCGCATCGCATTGAACTCTTGGTAATTCTGTTTCAACTCGTTTGTTACCCCATGCGGGTTCATTTGCAGGATTTGGCCGATGTAATTCCATTGGCGGATGACGTGGTCGAACGTCAGGCCTACGTGGGCGATCCAACGTTGCAGTTCCGTCAGACTGCGCAGGCCGGCTGCGTAAGCCGCCGATAGCTTTTTCCCCCCCATGCGGACGTAAGGTGTGGCGAATCCGGAGCACCAGAATTGCCGGCATCCGTAACCGTCCAAACGTACGTAGGGCAGGTCGTCGAACCATTCGTAATACGGGCGGATTTTGGGGTCGGTTAGATAAAAAACGTCAATGGACAGGGTGTCCCGATCGAACGGCGGCTGTTCCACGACCGTGACGGCCGGTACGCCGGACAGTGCCTTGCTGGCTTTGAGGCGGCGGACAATGGCGCGTTGGAGCCGTCGGCCGTCGGTCTGGCGTGCGGACAAGTCCGACACGAATACGACGATTTTGACGGGCTGTCCTACGTTGCGGGCGTCGAATCGCCGGACGGCCGCGGTTACCTCGTCGGCGGGCGCGGGGCCGGCCGTCAGGTCGAGCCGCTCATAGCGTATGGCGGAGTTAAGGGTAGAAAGCATGGTGCGCAAATATACGCAGAAAATTGTAAATTTGCGGGCTTCATATAAATAGATATCGGTATCATGAGCAGAGTAGCGGAGGCGGTCGCCAAAAAGACGGGCGGCCGGTATAACTGTGCCCAGGCGGTGGCCTGCACGTATAGTGATGTCGTCGGGTTGGACGAGGAAACGGTTGGCGCGCTGACGGCCGGGTTCGGTGCCGGCATGGGTTGCGGGGAAGGAACCTGCGGTGCGTTGAGCGGAGCCGGTGTGGTGTTGGGCGGTTGCCTTAAAGACCGCGCTCAGGCCATGATGGCCGTGAAGTCGCTGATGCAGCGGTTTGAGGCCCGTAACGGTGCCACCGTTTGCCGGGAACTCAAAGGGGTGGGGACAGGACAGGCGTTGCGGGCCTGTAATGATTGCGTGGCGGATGCGGCCGAATTTTTGGAAACGGTTTTGGCGCAAGCCGGTGTTCCGGTCAAATAAATCCGGATGGTGCAGGCAGTCATTCTATTGACGGTTTATCTGGGGGTTCCGGCCTTGCTGATGTTCCTGCAGGCGCGTTGGCCCGTTTTCCGTAAAATCGGGGCGATCATGCCGGCCTATGCCGTCGGCATATTGGTGTCCGTGACAGGCCTTTCGCGTAGCGCCGATCCGGAAACGGCGCATCTGTTGGCGGGCCTGCGGACTTGGTTGCAGAACCTCTGCGTGCCGTTGGGCATCCCGTTGTTGCTTTTTTCGTCCGACTTCAAGCAGTGGCGCAGCCGGTGGAAACAGGTGGCCGTGGCTTTCGCCGTCGGCATCGCGGCCGTCATGGCCGCCGTCACCGCCGCCTATTATCTGTTCAGGGGACAGGCGGTGCCGGAACTGACGAAAGCCGCCGGTCTCATGGTCGGTTTCTATACGGGCGGCACGCCCAACGTGGCTTCGCTCAAAATGGCCTTGCAACCGTCGGCCGAGACGTTTCTGCTCGTCAATTCGTTCGAAATCGTCATCACGTTTTTTCTGTTGGCTTTCCTGATACTCGGCGGCTATAAACTCATGCGGCGCTGGTTGCCTTATGAAAAGCCGTCGGCCGCGGTAGAGGCGGTACCTGCGGACGGCACGGATACGGCCGCATCCCGTCGCGCGTTGGCGCGGGCGGGTTCGATGGAGGACTATCGGTTCATGTTCCGTCGGCCGATGCTGACAGGGTGGCTTTGCGCCCTGGGGTTAGCCGTGCTCATAGCAGGTGTCGCCATGGCTTTCAGCCTTTTGTTTCCGCCCGATTACCGCGTGGTGGCCATCGTGTTGGGCATCACGACCCTGAGCATCGCGGTGTCGTTTGTCGGCCGCGTCCGCCGTTTGCCCAAGAGTTTTGAATTAGGCATGTATTTCATCCTTGTGTTCAGTATCGTCATCGCGTCCGATTTCAGTCTGGCGCGGCTTAGCCCGGATACGGAGGGCTTGTTTTATTTTATCGCGACGGTGCTCGGCCTGAGTCTTGCGCTGCATTGCCTGCTCGCCAAACTCTGCCGCGTGGAGGCCGACACATTCACGATTTCGATGACGGCCCTGATATTTTCGCCGCCTTTCGTGCCGACGGTGGCCGGCGCGATGGGCAACCGCGGCTGCATGCTGACGGGCATCGTCGTCGGTTTGTTGGGTTATGCGCTGGGAAATTACTTAGGCATAGGCTGGTACATGTTGTTCGGTTAATCATCGTTTAATTGCAGGACGCTTATGGTTTATTTCGATATTGTGGAAAAACGTTCGGTGTATTACCGGTTCTGGCGCCGTTGGATAGGGCGTTTCTTTTCGGGGGTCTATTACCGCCGGTTTGTCGTGCGGGGACAGGAAAACCTGCCGCCGGTCGGCACGCCGTACATGATTGTGAGCAATCATCAGAACGGGCTGTTGGACGCGCTCTGCATCCTGTTCGGTTTGCCGGAGCGGCATACGCCCGTTTTTTTGGCGCGATCCGACATCTTTAAAAAGCCGTTTGTCGCCAAAATCCTTTGCTTCTGCAAGATTTTGCCGATTTTCCGGCAGCGGGACGGCAAGGAACAGTTGGGAAAGAACGAGGCCATCTTCGACTTCGCCGCGCGCATGATAGGCGAGGGCATGGCCGTCAGCCTGTTTCCGGAGGGCCATCATCAGGAAGGCCATTATTTAGGGCGGTTCAAGAAAGGGTTTGCGCGCATCGCGTTCGATGCGGCCGAGCGCAAGCATTTTCCGGCAGACATGCTTATCGTGCCGGCCGCCAACCATTATGTCCGTTACCGCGGACACCGCACCGAAGCCATGCTGACGTTCGGCCGCCCGGTGCGTCTGGCCGACTATTACGCGGCCTATCGGGAAAATCCGGTGCGTGCCATGGTGCTGTTGGCCGAAGAACTGGAAGGGCGTGTCCGCGGCATGATGCTCGATACCCCCTGTCCGGAGCGGTATGCGGCCATGGATGCCTGGCGCGAATTGGCGCGCGATCCCGAAGAGACGGACGTGGAGGCCATGCTGGCGGCCGACAGGGCTTGGGCGGCGGCCGTCAGGGCGATGCCGGAGGCCGAGGCGGAACGGCGTTTCGAGGCCGCGTCGCGGGTTTCGGCGGAAATACGCCGCAAGGGTTTTTCGCCGGCCGAATGGCCGGTGGCGGTCAGGTTGAAGACCTTGGTGACGGATGCGTTCTGCCTGCTGATTTACGCGCCTTTCGCGTTGTGCGGTTTTGTGCTGACCGCCTTGCCGTTCGGCCTCAGTTGGCATTTGGCCGGCCGGTTCAGCAAGGCCGCCAAAACCGATATGCTGTTTTCCACGTTCCATTTCGTGCTGGATTTGTTGCTGACGGTTCTGTGCAATTTGATTTACACGGTGTTGTTCGCGGTTTTGGTCCGGTCCACCTGGTGGATGTTGCCGGTGGTGTTCGCGCTGTGTTTCGTCTTGCGCGTGGCCTATGTCGAGTACCGCGCTTTCTGCCGCAAGTTCGTGCGTTTGTGCCGGGCCTATGCCGCGCGTAAGGACGCCGGTCTGGCCGCCGCCGTGGCCGAAGTGCGCGCCTTATGACGTCGGGGCGGTCATAGTTTCCGGCCGGATTTCGCGGCCTTGAATGTGCCGCGGACCAGTTCGTAGTCTTTATTGACGAAAATCCGCGAATAAGTCAGCTTGATGCCCGTATTGTCCAAGAGCGGCACGTAGGTATGGGCCGTGCCGCTGAACCAGCCGTCGTAGCCTTCCACTTCGTCTATGACCACTTCAAAACCGCTCTGCGTCTTTACATGGTCGAACTTGCGCAGCACCGGCAGGGCATCCGCTTCGTCCGCCGCGGGGGGCGTCATCGGCGGGTGTTCCCCGCATTTCAGTTCCACAGGTTTCTCGTCCGGTGTCTTGAACCGTTGCAGGCGGTCGTATTCGCTCCAGCCGTCTTCGCATTGGCGTTGAAACCGACATTCGTAGGCCGTGGCGGGTTCGAGCGGATAGAGGGTGTGTCCGGTTTCGCCCGGCGGGATTTCGACAGGAAACCAGGTGGCGTCGGCCACTTCGGCCTTGCGGTATTGCAGGCGGTAGGCTTTGTCCAACGGGTCTTGGGGCCATGACATCCGGGCGGTAAAGGCCGTCACGCTGTCCACGCGCCATTGGGTCGGGGCGGGACAATAGGCCTTGTAGGTAAAACAGAAGATTTCGCTGTAGCCGCGGTTCGAGAAGACAATTTCCTGTCCGTTACGGTCGCGTCCCGTAGCCTGTATGCGGAACGCATAGCGCAGGCCGACTTCCAAAGGCGGCAAGGCGTCGTTATAGACAAACGATGTCTGGTCGGTCGTCAGGTCGTAAACCGTGCTTAAGTCGTCGAACCGGCTTTGCCAGTCGCCTTGGAAATTTTCCGGAATCCGTTTCAGTTCAAAACGATAGGTCGTTTCCATAAAGCCGGCTTGCGCGGCATGCCGCGGCGTCCAGCCAAAAGCGATATGCGTCGCGCCCTGTTTCTGCAATACGCTTTGGTTGGCCGGCGCGTAAGGTAAAGGCGGTTCGCACGAAATCAGACGGAACAGGCCGGGCGTTTCGTGCAGCGAGACCTTGACGCCCGAAGCGGCTTCATAGACCTCGAAAGCGAGTTGATAGAAACCGTCCGGCAGGCGTTCGCCGTTACGCAGGTATTGCTGTTTCGAAAGCCCCGAAAACGTCAGGTTCTGACTGTTGAAATAATCGCGCAACTCATCGCTGTGGAGCGTGAGCGTCTCGCCGCCGGATAAGCTGAACGTGCGTGGCAACGGCCGGCTGTTTTCAAGGCGGATTTGGTCGGAAGTCAAGACCATGCGGAGCCGGACGGCCGCCGACGGTACGCCGGCGTCTAACAGTTCGATTTGCAGCGTAAAGGCGTCCCTGTCGCTCAGAAACCAGTCTGAGACGCGGTGTTGGTGGGGCGGATGGCAGGTGGTGCTGGAGCGCACGGGCGGGATGCTTTGCGCCTGCAGGCCGGCGGATGACCAACCCGGCCACAGCAGGAGCGGGAGCAGGAAATGGCGGCAGAGTTGGCGACCGAAAGGTCGGAGCGGCCGGTCGTTTTCAAATTTTGTGTTCATGGTTTTTCGGTTTTTTACATGAGGGTTTTGAGGGTTTGTGGCGGGTCAGTGTCGGCTGACGATGATTTTAAGGCTTTTCGTCGTGTTTTCGGCATGGAGGACGAGGATGTAAAGTCCGGCTTGTTCCGGTAGGTTGAGGTGCAGGATATTGCGTCCGTCCGGCATCTGCCGGTTTCCCCTTTGGCAGATGCGGCCCGAAGCGGCTTCAATCAGGGCGTATGCCACGTCTGCCTGTTTTTTCAGGTCAAAGGCGATTTGGGTGTGACCCTTGGCCGGATTGGGGGCGGCCGTCAGGTCGCGGAAAGGGGTTTCGGTTTCGCGGCGGACCTGTTTGAATCCGCCGGCCGGCAACACGTCCACCGTTGTCGTCTTGCTTTGCGCGCAAAGGCCGCGGAAACTCGTCAGCGTGACGGCGAACGTGCCGGTGTCGAGGAACCGGAATTCGGCATAGGGGCCTTCGGCGTACAGCGGTTCCGCTTCGGGCGGCAACGTCCAGTGCACGCTGTCGGCGGGCGGGTAGGAAACGTCCGCGGCCGTTACGGTTTCGCCGACGCGCAGTTGCGTGCTGATCCAAAAGAGACAGCTGACGGTGTCGTCCACGACCGTGAGGCGTACTTCGTCCTGGTAGCGGCAGACGCCATATTGTACGATCGTCAGGCGGTGGAGGCCGTCTTGGCCGCTTTCCGCTTCAAGTCCGGAAGAAAGGCTGCCGTCCGGCAACCGCCAGAAACCGATGATATCCGTGCTGTCGCCTGTAAAGGCCGGCCGGAGCAAGGTCGTTTGGCCGGCGCACAGGTATTGGGTTTCGAACGGCCGCCATGTCAGGGGAGCGGCCTGTACGAGCGTCACGTTGGTGTCGGCGCGGCATAGGAGGCTGTCGGTAACGGAGAGCAGGTAGTGGCCGGTGCGGGCGTTTTGGATGCGGTCGGCCGAACTGGTGTAGGCCGTATGGTGCCATTGGAAGCGGTAAGGCGGCGTGCCGCCGGTCGCTTCGGCGTACAGGCGGCCGCTGTCTTCGGGACAAATCGGCTGATGGGCCGCGAGGACGGGCTGTAGCGGTTCGGGTTCGTTCAGGGTGACGCTGTCTTTGAGGAGGCAACCGTTGCGGTCGGTCACGGTCAGATGGTACGACCCGACGGCGAGCCCGTGGTAAACGGCGGTTTCGGGGCCATCCTGCCATTGATGGCGGTAGGGATAGCTGCCGCCGGAGACTTCTGCCGAGAGCGAGCCGTCGCCGCGTCCGGCGCAACGCGGCATGGTCGGCAGGATGCGCGATGTCAGCGGTTCGGGTTCCGTCAGGTTGAAAGAGGCGGCACAGGTGCGGCCGTCGGCGTCGATGACCGAGAGGCGGTACAGGTCGGCCGGCAGGTGCGTGCACAGGACGCCCGTGTCGCCGTGTTGCCAAAGGACGCGGTAGGGCGGTTGCCCGCCGAGAATTTCCACGCTCAGTGCACCGTCGGCTTCGCCGTGGCAACTCACGGGTTGCGTACAGCTGATGCGGGCTTCGAAATCGGCCTGTCCGTCGAATGGAAATTCTCCGCGCACGGCGCACGCATGCCGGTCGTAAACCGTCACGGCATAGTGGCCGCCATGCCGATAGGCGATGCGGTCGTTCGTGTCGCCGTGCGCCCAATCGTACCGATAGGGCGGGCAACCGCCGGTCGGATTGGGATGAAGCCGGCCGGCCGGAGCGGAAGAGAGCGTGTCGGGCGTTTCCGCCGTCCACGGCTGTAAGTCCGCCGCCAAACGGAGCGGTTCCGGTTCGTTCAAAAAGAGGCTGTCGCTGGCCACGACGCCATAGACGTCTTCAATCTCCACACGGTAGAAGCCGGCGGGGAGCGGCGGACTTACGGCCGACTGTAGCGGCAAAGCGACTTCCCGACGGGCGTCCGACTCCTCGGCCCGCGCCGCCGCGTCTTCCCGCGCCGCGTCTTCCATCGCCGCCGAAACCGCCTGTCCTTCTTGCAAAATCCGGTACCAACGGTAAACGTAAGGCGCTTTGCCGCCGTCGGCCAGAACGGCCAATACGCCGCTGTCGCCGTGGCAGGGAATGGACGCCGTTTCCTCCAGCAGGACGCGTACCTCCGTGCTCAGTTCCACGTCAACGTCATGGCTCAGGCCGTAACCGTGGGCGTCGGTGGCCTGCAAGGCGTAACGGCCGGCCGGCAGATCCGAAATGCCGACGTCGCCGCCCTCAGCCGCCTCAAATGCCGCCACGGCCTTGCCCGTCGTGTCACGCCACACGATATCGTAAGGCGGTACGCCGCCGGAGAGATAGGCCCTTATCCGGCCGTTGTCTTCCGAACGGAAACTGTCGGCCAAAAAGGCTTTTTCGCCTTGGCAGTGCAGCACATGCAGATTCGACAAAGACAGGGAGTCCGGACTTTCCACGGTGTACGTCTTTTCAAAACGGCAACCGCTGCTGTCGGTCAAAGTCAGGCGGTAAATCCCGCTCCGAAGGCTGTCGGGCAGGTCGCCTTCCCATGTCCGCAGGCCGGCAAGCCGCGGGTCAACCGGCTGCCATGCCGCCTGCATCGGGGCCTCCTGCGTCGGGTCCGCGGCTTGCCATACGGCCGTATGCGGCGAGCGGCCGCCGGTAATCTGCCAATCGATGTGTCCATCCACCGCCCCGTAGCCACTCACGGCCATGGTCTGCACCGTGGCTGTCAAAGGCCGTGGGGCGGCCAGATAAAAACTGTCGGCGGATACCACGCCCTTGGCGTCGGTCACCGTGAGCAGATAGCGTCCTTCGTCCAAGCTGTCGGCCGTCGCCCCGGCCTGCCGCCCGAGCGCCTGTCCGTCGCGTTGCCAGTCGTAGCGGTAGGGCGGCGTGCCGCCTTGCACGACGGCCTGCAAGACACCGTCCCGGCTGTCGGCGCAGCCGATGAGGCCGCGCAATGCGATATGGCTGGTCAAGTCGGGCGTTTTAACCACTTCCGTCACGCCTTCGTAGCCGCAACCGTGGCGGTCGGTCACACGGTAGCCGTAGCGGCCGGCGGCAAGACCTTCCATCAGGGCCGTCGTGTCGGGCAACGCCTGCCGTCCGCCCGTCTGCTCCAAAATCGCCCATGCATAGCGGTAAGGCGGCGTGCCGCCCCTTGCGTCCAATTGCACCATGCCGTCCCGCGCCGGCAAAGGGCGGTGTCCGTACTGGCTGCCCGCATAGGTCTCTTCCGATACGTTCGCCCATACGGTCAGCGGTTCCGGCTTGTCGATGCGGTCGTTGAGTACGAGCGCACAGCCGTTGCGGTCCAAGACGCGCACTTCCACACGGCCGTCGCCCAAGCCATCCAAGTCACTGTTTTTCTCTATGCGTTCCAGCCCGTTATACAGCCAACGATAGGCGTAAGGCGGCGTGCCGCCCCGTATCTCGGCGGCCGCCACCCCCGCTTCCGGTTCGTGGCAGGGCGAGGGGCTCAGGCGCAACGCGCCCTGCAAGGCTTCCGGTTCGGGAATGTGAAAACGGAAACGGCTCTCCATACCGTTTTTATCCGTCACGTAAAACGTATAGTCGCCGGCGCGCAGTTTCCACAGCATCGGAAAGACCAATTCCGCGCCGCCCTGTCCGTCCGTATCGCTTTCGGATTTCAGATCTGTCGCGTGCTCGTCCGTCGTCGCTGTTTCGTCGTAACGGAAGCGGTATCGGTAAGGCGGTTCGCCGCCCGTTACGGTCGCTATCGCCGTCGCCTCGCGTCCGCCTTGGCACCGGATGCTGTCGGCCTGCCGGACCGTGCATGCGAGCGGGGCCGGTTGCGGCACGCTTACGTCGATGCTGTCGCGGCAACCGCGGGTGTCTTCCGCCAGCACGCGGTAAAGCCCGCCGCCAAGATCGCGCCGGCTCGCCCGCCCGTTTTCAGTTTCGGTCGCCTGCCATACGCCGCCGTTCCCGTCCATCCACAGCAACCGTTTCAAGCCGCTGCCGCCGCTCAGCGACACTTCAATAACCCCGTCGCGGGTGGCGGCGGGCGAAACGCCGTCCACGCTACCGCCGTAGGAAGCGGCTTGTACTGCCGTCACGGTCAGCCGTAGCCGTTCCGGTTCCGTCAAACTCAGCGTAGCCGTCGAGGTCACGCCCGCGGCGTCGGTCACGGTCACTTCGTAATGGCCCGCCGGTAGGCTGTCGAGCGCATCGCCCGTACCGGCCAAAATGGCTGTCCGCACGGATTCCGCAGGATGATCGGATACGTGCCACGCATAGCGGTAGGGTGGCGTGCCGCCTGTCGTCCGCGCCCGCAGGCCGCCCGTCCTTTCGCCCTGACAGGCGATTTCCGCCGTCGTTTCCAAAACCGCATGTAAAGGCGCCACGGCCGGCACCTCGATATCGAAGGCGGCGAAGCAGTCCCGCGCGTCGAAAACCGTCAGGCGGTAAGTTCCGCTTGCGGCCTGCTCCAGTATAGGGATTTCCGTGTAACGGACCATCATACTCTGCAAATGCGTCCATGCGTATTGATAAGGCGGCGTGCCGCCTTTGATTATGGCGGTAATCCGTCCGTCCGCCGCCACGGCCGGCAACACGCCGTTTCGATAGCCCGCGTAGGCCGGCGGCTCCACGCGCAGGCTGTCGGCCGTAATCGGGGCGGGTTCGTTGAAAATAACTTCGGCCGTCGTACGGCAGCCGGTGGCGTCCGTGATCACGGCACGGTAGGTGCCGGCCGGTACGTCGGTCAGGCCGCGTGTCGTGTCGCCGTTGGACCATCGGACGTCGAAAGGCGGGTTCCCGCCGCGTATCAGCAGGGCGCAGGCGCCGTCGAATCCATTAAAGCAGCTGACTTCGTGTGTCTTGACGATTGTTGCCCCCAGACGGTCGTAAGATTCGACCGTAATCGTCGTATCCACCGTGCAACCGTTGGCGTCGCCCGCGAAGAGCGGGTAGCGACCGCCTAATTTGTTGGTTTGCGGCAAGCCGAACGTCTGACATGACACGCGGCTGAGCGGGGGCGTGCCGCCTTCCGCGTGGGCGTCGAAATAGCCGAGTTGCATCTGTCCGCGGCTGTCGTAGTGTACGTGCCGCAGGCTGTCCAGCACAATGCGGAGCGGAGCGTCGGGCTGTCGGATATAAGCCATATAGTCGGCCGTACAGCCGCGGGTGTCGAACACTTTCAGTTTATATCGGCCGGCCGCTACGTTCTCAATCTTGAATCCGTCCGTAAAATTGTCCCAAAAACCGTTTAAGGGCGGCGTGCCGCCGTTGACGAGAAAAACGGCCGCTCCCGTGCGTTGTCCATAACATTTTACGTCGGTGACGGACGAAACGGCGATGCTGAACGGTTCGGGTTCCGTTAAAATAGCCGATGCCGTCGTTTTCAATTGGGGTAGTAGCCTGTGCCTGACTTCCACCGCATAGGCCGTATTGGGCCGCACTTGTCCCAGCGTCGCTTCGTTTCCAACGGTTCCGTTCAGTGTTTTCCAAGTGAAATCGAGAAATTTTTCATCCACCGTGCCGATAGGTACGGCTTGCAAAACCCCGTCGTTTGCACCGTGGCAACTGACGGGGCTCTGTTCTTGAACCGATACGCCCAATCGGTTGTCCAATACTTTTATTTCCGCTTTGACGGTCGTGAGACACAGGTTGGCGTCCGAAACGCCGAAATAGTAATGACCGGCTTTTGGAATATGCAATGTATCGTGCGGGAAAGGTTTTGGAGAGCCCGGGCTCATGCCTTGCGCGTTCAGCGTACCGTACGAAACGGTATAGGGAGGCGTGCCGTTCCGTATCCAGTCCCGCCGTATGACGATATGCCCGTCTTCGCTTGTCTTGTTCTGTCCGTTTTCGACAATCGTGCCGCTGATGTCTTTTTTTTGAATCGTCAATTCGATGGGGGAAACCACCGGGATGGAACCGTCGAATTCATATTGGGCGTTTAGATTGTCGCCGGTGTAGTAGCGGAAAGCGAAATGGTGTTCGCCTTGCGGTACGGAATCGGATTTCACGTTGACGGCGGTACCCCAGGTGCCGCTCGTAACCCGGATGTCGAATATCGGGCTGATCTGCCAATCATCGTCAATAAACTCATACACAGCATAATGGTTTTTGCCGCCGTCAATCGCCCTCTTGGTATAATTGAACGAGATGCCGCCTTTTTGCTTGGGGCATTTGGGTTGTGTGATTGTCAGGTCGGAGATGCTTAACGTGTTTTGCTTAACCATGAAACGCAGGCAAGGAAACATTGCGTTCAGCGTCGCCGGCGAATAGAGATGGCCGTTCCGGTCGGGATGATTGCTTCTCCCTTTTACGCTGCCTTCAATCGTTATGTAATAGGTACCCGGAGATAATTGTTTTCCGTCCGGAATGGGAATACTGGTTTTGCCGGCTTTTGTGATGAGCCGCGAGACGTCCGTTTGGAAAAGCACTTCGGATTCCGATATGTTGAAAACCCCGTCTTCCCGCATGGAAATGGATTTATAGCAGGTCAGCGTTGTGAATTTCTCTTGTTTGCCGGCGTCGAGCGGGAAGGCGAGGTGCACATCCAGATAGCGGAGCAGGCTGTCGGTGGGCGGGATGGTTTGCGAGTGGATGACCACGCGCGGTAGTTCGGGATAAAATCGTATGACTTTCCTGTTTTTATTATCGCTTGAACTGCCGGCTTCAAGGAGGATGTTGTCGCCCGGTTTGGCACCGTTCAGATCTTGCATGCCGAACGATATTTTGGTATCGCCGCGCGTGGACAGATATTGTTGCGGACCGTTCCCGATGGAATAACGCCAAGGAATATGGGGCGGTTTGACGGCATCCGTCAAGCCGGACAGGTCGCAGACCGCTTCCGCCGTTACTTGGCTGCGGGAACCGTATTCCGAAGGCATGTCCTTGATGTTTGCCTTAACCGCAGGTTCGAGCCAATAGACAAAATAGACCCCTTTTTCAGAAGAATGAATCGTGTCTTTGCCTTTTTGGAGCAATTTGGTCAGCGCGATGGTATCGTAGCGGTAAAAGTACTCGGCGGCATCCCCGACTTCCGCCGGATCGGTCGGGCCGTCGGTATAAACCCCCGCTTTTGTGACGCACCGTATGACGGTGCAACGCTCGATGGAAAGCGGATCATTTTCCGATAGGGGAAAAGCGATGTAATGGTTTCTGTCGCTATAGTCGCTCAAGGCGCAGCCGCTTTTATAGGAAAGGAGGAGATAGACGGAATTCGCCAGTTCATGGTCTTTGGTAAATATCGGCGAGGTATAGTAAGGGCTGACGAAAATTTCTTCTTGGGCGGGCAGGGGCGCGTCTCCTATCTTTTGACAGAATACGTTGAATGTTAACCATTTTGTTTTTTCTCCTGTCACATGCTCCCAAAACTCTACGGCATGCCCCGTGCCCGGGCAAATCAGGGAAAATAACCATATCCATAAAGGGAAAGAACGCTTGAAAGCGGTTTTAATGATAATGCGCCTCATAATAAACGAAATTTAAATTATGAGGCAAAAGTAGAATCTGCTTGGCAGGTAGCCTATCGAAAATCCTTAATAAAACCTAAAAGAGTATCAAGTTCTTAATAGAACTGAAAAACAGGGCCGCCTTGCCGCGGGCGGAAGACCTTTTTACGCTCAGCCGCCCGCCCGTTTGAAGCGGTAGGCGTTCTTTTCGAGATAAGCGCAGGCTTTTTCGCGCACGTCGCCTTGCAGCAGGATTTCGCCGTCTTTGCAGGCCCCGCCCACGCCGCAGAACGTTTTGAGGCGTTTGGCCAGGGCTTCGAGGTCGTCTTCCGCGCCGACGAAGCCTTTGATCAGCGTCACGGTCTTGCCGCCGCGGCCTTTGCTGTCGCGCATGACGCGCAAATCCTGTCCGGCGGGCGGCAACGTTTCGGCCGTTTCAGGTTCGTCGTATCGGTATTCGAAATCGGCGGCCGTGGAATATACGATGCCGACGGGACGTTTCTTGCTCATGGGACAATCGGCTAAATGTCATTTCAAGACTAAATGTCTCTTCAAGACAGGTTAATAAAAAAGCCCCCTGAGAAAACTCAGAGGGCTGGTGCCCGAGGCCGGACTCGAACCGGCATGGGTTTGACCCCATTGGTGTTTGAGACCAACGCGTCTACCAATTCCGCCACTCGGGCTCAAAAGCGGGTGCAAAGGTAAGTCAAAAAAATTGTAAAAACAAAATTTCATATAAAAACCGCTTTTCTGATACCCCGATGTTGGTAAAAAAATGTTATATTCGCGCTCCTTAATTAGGAGCGAAGTCGGTCGCTCGAACCGATGGGAATTTATAAAACATTAACAATAAAATCATCATGAGCAAAGTAAAACAAGTATGGAAGTTGCTGCTCGGCATCCTGTGCATTGGATTCTGGGGCGGTTTGCAGGCGCAGACCGCGGGCAACTATCAGTTCACGACCGTGGAGAACGACCCGTTGCAGGTGCAGATGTACACGTTGCCGAACGGTTTGCAGGTATTTCTGAGTGTCAATAAGGCCGAACCGCGTATTCAGGCTTATATTCCCGTAAAAGTCGGTTCCAAGCACGATCCGTTGGAAACCACGGGGTTGGCCCACTATTTCGAACACATGATGTTCAAGGGTACCTCGCATTTCGGTACGATGGATTTCGAAAAGGAAAACGTCTTGTTGCAGGCCATTTCCGATCAGTTTGAAGTCTATCGCAACCTGACCGATTCGGCCGAACGCGCCGCCGCCTATCACGTTATCGACAGTCTGTCGTACGAAGCCTCCAAGTTGGCCATCCCGAACGAATACGACAAATTGATGACGAGCATCGGTTCGACGGGGACCAATGCCGGTACGTCTTACGACTTCACGATTTATATTGAGAACGTGCCGTCCAACCAATTGGAAAACTGGGCGAAGGTTCAGGCCGAACGGCTCGAGAACATGGTGCTCCGTCTGTTCCATACGGAAATAGAGACCGTTTATGAAGAAAAGAACATGTCGCTGACGAACGACGGCCGTCGTGTAGGCGAGATTATGATGGAAACCTTGTTCCCGCACCATCCTTACGGCATCCATAACGTGCTCGGTTTGGGCGAACATCTGAAAAACCCCTCGCTCAAAAACATCCAGGCGTTCTATGAGACCTATTACGTGCCCAACAATATGGCCATCGTGCTTTCCGGCGATTTCGACCCGCAGGAAGCCATGGCGATTATCGAAAAATATTTCGGCGGCTTGAAAGCCAAAGACGTGCCCGAGTTTACGTTTGAAAAGGAAGCGCCGTTGCAGGCACCGATAGAAAAGGAATTCGTCGGTCTTGAAGCCGAACGTGTGTCCGTCGGTTTCCCGATGGGCGGTTCCCCGACCAAAGAAGCCATGTTGGGCGACCTCGTGGCCAATATGCTGTACAACGGCCAGGCCGGTTTGTACGACTTGGATCTGAACCAGGCGCAGAAAGTCATGTTCGCCTACGCTTACCCCAGCACGCTGGTGGATTGCGGCATTTTCACGCTGGGCGGCATGCCGAAAGCGGGTCAGACGTTGGAAGAAGTGAAAGACCTGATGCTCGAAGGCCTGAACCGCATCAAGGACGGTGATTTCCCCGACTGGATGCTGGCCGCCACGATCGACAACAAGAAGTACGAAATGTACAAGGAGTTGGAGACCAACGAGGGCCGCGGCATGAAAATCGCGTATGCCTATATGGAAGGCACGCCTTGGAGCGAAGCCGTCAATTATATTGACGAACTGTCGAAAGTGACGAAGGAAGATGTCATGAAATTCGCCGCCGAACTTTTGGCGCGCCACTATGTGGTCGTTTACAAACGTCAGGGCGAACCGACCGACATCCACAAGGTGGAGAAGCCGGCCATTACGCCCATTGTCGTCAACCGTGACGTGGAATCCCGGTTCCTGACAGACCTTAAGGCCGCCGCCGCGCAGGTGGAACCGATCGAACCGCAGTTTATCGATTATGCCAAAGACATCGAGACGACGAAAATCGGTAAGAAAGTCGATCTCTACTACATGCACAACACCGAGAACCCGACGTTCGAACTGACGTACCTGTTCGAAATGGGCGATTACAACGATTTGCTGTACGGCCTGGCGGCTTCTTATCTCGAATATTTGGGCACCTCCAAACTCAGTGCGCCCGAAGTCCGTGAGGAATTCTATAAAATCGCCTGCAGTTATAGTGTGAACACGACGAACGAACGCATTTACGTGCGTCTGAGCGGCTTGGCCGAAAATATGGAAAAGGCCGTCACGTTGTTCGAAAACCTGATCAAAGACTGCCAGCCGGACGAAATGGCTTTGCAGAGCATGAAAGGCGATATCCTCAAACTCCGTCATGACAACAAGAGCAATCAGGGCGAAAACGTTTCGGCCTTGGTTTCTTACGCGACCTACGGGCCTAATTCGCCTGTACGCCATATCCTTTCCGAAGAGCAGTTGTTGGCCGTTACGTCCGCCGACCTGATCAAGAAACTGCAGACGATGTTCCATACCGAACACGCCATTCTGTATTACGGTCCTGAGACGATGGAATCCGTCGCGCAGATCATGACCAAACTGCACAAACTGCCCAAGAAGATGTTGCCGGTTCCGGCCGCCGTTCGTTTCGAACCGTTGGCCACGACCGAAAACCGCGTGGTTTTCGCGCCTTACGATGCCAAGCAGGCTTACTGCTATATGGTTTCGCGCGGCGAAAAGTATGAACGCGATATGATGCCGGTCATCAACATGTACAACAACTATTTCGGGGGTGGCATGAACGCGATTGTATTCCAGGAATTGCGCGAAAAACGCTCGTTGGCTTACCAGAGCGCGTCGTTCTACCGTCGTCCCAACCAGCCGGACAACTATTTCGTGAACATGGGGCTTATCATTACGCAGAACGACAAGGTCGTGGATGCGTTCAAGGCCTTCGACGAACTGTACGAAAACATGCCGCAGAGCGAAAAGGGATTGGAATTGGCCAAAATCAGCCTGATTTCCGATTTGCGTACGTCGCGCGACCAAAAGACGGACAAGATCTTCCGTTATCTTTCGGATAAGAAATTCGGTTATACCGAAGATTCCCGCAAGGTCATGTACGAGGCCATCCCCGGCATCACGATGGAAGACATCGTGAAGTTCCAGCAGGAAAAAATCAAAGGCCAGCCGCAGACTTACATCATTTTGGGTAAGGAATCCGATTTCGATTTCGAAAAATTGGAACGCGAATTCGGCAAGGTGGAGAAAGTGACGACCGAAGAGATTTTCGGCTACTAAGCCTTGTTTTGGGATTATGGAAACGGCCGCTCCGGATGGGGCGGCCGTTTTTTATGGCGTCTGCGGCCTGCGTTTGCTTGGGGCGGTTCGCGTTGGGTGGGCCTTGGCCTGCGTTTGGGCGCCGGTTGGCGGTTCTCGGTTGGCGGTTCTCGGTTGGCGGTTGGCGAGGAGGTGGCGTCTGCGCCTATGCGTTACCGTTTCAGCGTGACGAGCGTGATGCCGGCACCGCCGAGTTCTTCTTTCTGATCGTCGAAGAACGCCACGTGCGGATGCTGTCGCAAGAGTTTGCGGATATTGTCTTTAAGCACGCCGTAGCCTTTTCCGTGCAGGATTTCGAGATGCGATTCGCCGTAGAGTACCGCCTCGTCTATGAATTTGTCGGTCTTGGCCAAGGCCTCGTTCATGCGTTCGCCGCGCAGGTCCAGATAAGGCGAAAATTCGTTGCGCCCCGTTTGCAGGTTTTCGATATGCACCTGTACGCGGCCCTGCCGTTCGGTTTCCTGTTTCGTCTCTTGTTTCGACAGCGGCGTCAGCTGATCCAGCGGCAACTCCAACCGCATGAAATCGAAATCCACCTTGGCTTTCTTGCCTTTGATTTCCACGATGACGCCCACTTCCTTGCCGTTGGCGCGGCGGACGTAACCGCCGACGGTCAGTTCGGTTTTGTCGGTGCCCTTTCCCGCGTCCGGTTGTCCGGCCTGCGGGCGGCGGTTGCGGGCGGTTATCGGTCGGGCCGGCGAACCTGGCCGCCGGCCGTCGGGCACTTCATGGCCGGGAACCGCCTCCAGGGTTGCCTCATCCTCTATCATGGCCGCCATATCGGCCTGCAGTTGGCTGCGGAGCCGTCGCGTTTCCTCGCGTTCCGCCTGCCGCTCCTTGATTTCGCGAATCGTCTGTTCGATGCGGCGGTTGGCTTGCGCCACAATGTCGGCCGCCTGCGTCTTGGCCTCTTTGATATAGGCGGACTTCCGTTCCTCTATCTCGGCCGTCAGTCTGTTGTATTTGGTCAGCGTGTCAGCGAGCAGGCGGTCGGCCGTCTCCACTTCGCGCGTCCGTTGCAGCAGCTGCTGTTTCTCCACCTCAATCTGTTGCAACTCCTGTTCGAATTGCAGGTGTTGCCGGCCCGTCTTGGCTTGCGCCGCTTTGAGCACGTCGGCCGGAAAACCCACGTTGCGCGCCATCTCAAACGCGAACGAACTGCCCGGCAGTCCCTTCCGGAAGACATAGAGCGGCCGCATCTCGGTCTTGTCGAACAGCATTGCGCCGTTGACCATGGCCGCATGGTGTTTGGCCAGCAGTTTCAACTGCGTGTAGTGCGTCGTGGCCACGCCCCAGGCGCCTTTGCGTTCCAAGGCTTCGAGCACGGCCTCCGCTATCGCGCCGCCGGCCTGCGGTTCGGTGCCGCTGCCCAACTCGTCGGCGAGGAAGAGCGTGCGGCGGTCGGCCTTTTCCAGCCAAAACTTCATGTTGCTAAGATGCGAGCTGTAGGTACTCAGGTCGTTCTCAATCGACTGTTCGTCGCCTATGTCCACAAAGATATGATGGAAGATGCCGACCTCCGAGTTTTCGGACATCGGCACGAGCAGACCGCATTGCAACATGTACTGCAACAGCCCCACCGTTTTCAGGCAGACCGATTTGCCGCCGGCGTTGGGCCCCGATATGATGACGATGCGTTCCTCGCCCTCCAAGCGGAACGAGAGCGGCACCGGATCTTTCAGCAGCGGATGCCGCGCCTGCCGCCAGGTAAAGCAAGGGCTATCGTTCAGTACCGGCAGGCCGGCGTCCATGCGCAGGGCCAGCTTGGCCTTGGCGCGGATGAAGTCGATGCGGCCGAGAAAGGCGTAGCCCTCGGTCAGCACGGGCAGGAGCGGGTACAGGTATTGGCTGAATTCCTTGAGGATTCTCGTAATCTCCATGCGCTCCTCGTGGCGCAGTTCGGTCAGTTCGTTGTTGAGCAGGAAGACTTCTTCCGGCTCTAAGAATACGGTCTGCCCCGTGGTGGAGACATCGTGGATGAAGCCGCGGATCTGTCGTTTGTGTGCCGCCAAAAGCGGTATGACGAGGCGTTCGCCGCGCACCGTGGCTTCGGCGTTTTCGCCCGTCCAGCCCTCTTTGCGCGCCGCCGAAAGATATTTTTGGATATGGCGGTTCGACTCGCTTTGCAAACGGCGCATGCGGCTGCGGATGCGGTAAAGTTCGTCCGAGGCGTTGTCGCGCAACTTGTGCGTCAGCGGGTCGATGAGGAAGCCGATGCGGTAGGGCAGTTCCGAAACCACCTCCAGTTGCTCCGCCAAAGCCCTCAGGCGCGGATACAGTTCCTCATCTAAATTCAGCAGGTATTTCTTGAGTTCGCAGAGCACGGTGTAGGAGACCGCCAAGTCCTGCAAGCCCTCTATCGAGATAAAGCCGCCCTTGACGCCGACGCGTTTCAGTTCCGGCCTCAAATCCAGATAGTCGGTGGCCGGAAACGGGTTTTCGAGCATCAGCACCCGCTTCATTTCCACGGTCTGTTGCAGGAGCCGCCGCAACAGTTCGAAGTCGGTCGTAAAGCCCATGCGGTCGGTCAAATCCCTGCCCATCGGGCTGATGCATTCGTCCGCCAGCATGCGGCGGATATGATCGAAGCCTAATTTCTGTTCATTCTGTTCAAGATTCTGTAGATGCGTCACGGCTCAGAAAATATCTCAAATCTCAAATAAATATTTTAATTACAATCTCTTTAATTTGGAGTTTAAAAGAATCGTGCTTATAGATTGCTTAATAAAACATTTATTTCCTTAATAAATGCTACGGCTTTTGGATAAAGTTCATTCACCATGTCGTGGTCACAATAGACGAAATCGTCATAGTCGCTACTATGTCTTTTCTCGAATAAAGTAGAGAATGTTCTATTAGATTCTGATGATAATTTTCCTTTTGAAGTAAAATGTAATCCAAGCATTGACCTTACTCCATGGTGGGTTTGAGCTGGAATATCATTTTTCAAAAAAAGAGCAGCTGCAGCATAATAACAAGCATAATAGAGTCTGTTTATGGCAGCATTGTAATATCCACCTTTGGCCATATACTGGGCTTCTTCCAAAGAATCAACCGCTCTTTTCAATCTGTACTGAACAAGAGCCTCCTTGCTTTCTGCATTTAATATCTCATTCATAAAACAATCCCCTCATTCATTACGTTGACATAAAATGGAGTCTGGAAAGGTCTATTGTTCCATAAATTCTTTAAAGTGACCATTGGGCTGATGATGACTCCTGTTTTTACCTCAAGGTCATATAGGGGAGAAGTGACCATTTCTTCGTCTTTTAAAGTCAGTTTATCCCCATCCAGAAGAATCAGTAAATCTATATCACTGCCCTCTTTTGCGTCCCCTCGGGCTTCCGACCCATAAAGGATGGTCATAGCCGTAGGGGCGACCCTATGGATTATCTCTTTGATTTGATTCACAATATGCTCTCTTCTCATAATCTCGGGCGATTAATGTCGCTAATATAACCATTTTTCATAAAATGCACTGTGGGGAAAATGCACTGTGGAGACACTTTTTTCAGGCATTTGAAAAAATAGTGTAGCCGTGTAACACTTTTTTTGTCAGACGTTTTCAGTCATTCTACTTTTGCCCCGTCAAACACAGGAGAACGCAGAAACATGGACTTGATAGGACAAATATTCATCCCGTTCGCGACGGCTTTTCTCGGCGCTTTCGCCGGTTGGTTTTTCAAACGCCACCGCTTGGAAAAGGAAAACGTCCAATTGGACAAAGTGAACGAAGCGCAGGACATCACCAACTTCGGAGCGGCCGTGGACACCTGGCAGAAATTGGTGGCGGCCCTGGACGACCGGATTGTCAAATTACTGGCCCAAAGCAAAGAAGACAGCACCCGCATTGCAGAACTGACCCAAGAGGTTTACAATCTGCGTCAGCAAGTGGATCAACTGCAGAAACAGCTGGCGCGATACGAGGGAACACGCACCGGCGAAACGGGTACACGGCGGTCGGGAACCTGGCTGTACGGCCTGCTGTTGCTGCTCGTTCCGCTATTGACATCCGCCTGCCGTCCCATACAGATGATAGGCGGTTCGGAACTGCGGACAACCGATACGGAAAGCATCAACCGGCAAACCGACAGCGTCTTCGTTTACATAAGCGACAGCGTCATCATCCGGGAGAAAGGCGACACCGTATTCGTGACCAACAACCGCATACGGTATCGCGACCGATGGCGCGAACGCCTCGACACGGTCGTAAGCCGCGACAGCGTGACGATAGAGATTCCGGTACCGGTGGAAAAACCGCTTTCCGGCTGGATGCAGTTCCAGATATGGAGCGGACGCATCCTGCTTATCGCGGCGGCCGCCGGTCTGGCCCTAAAGGCCGCCAAACGTTATCTGAAACCTTATTAACCATATTTATTAACCAATTAAAACATTACAACTATGGCATTACCAGGCGTAAACATTACGTTGGGCAGCGGCGGTCTCGGCCGCGTTGCCGCCACAGCCGACGGCATAGCCGGCCTGCTTCTGACAGGCGCGGCCGTAGCCGGCGAAAAAGAGGGAGAGGTGAAATTCGCCCTCAACAAACATTATCAACTGTCATCGACCAAAGACCTTGCAGGCCTCGGCATCACGGCAGAAAACAACCCGCTCATCGACCACGAGGTGCGTTCGTTCTACGCCCAAGCCGGCGACGGGGCGGAACTCCACTTGTTAGCCGCTCCCGAAACGGCATCGCTGACCTCGATGGTGGACGGCGTGGAAAGCCCGCTGGGCAAACTCGTCGAGGAGGCGGCCGGCCGCATCAAGATTTTGGGCGTGAACCGGCTGATCACTGCCGAGCAAGAGGTGGATGATACGCAGGGCATCGATGCCGACGCCATCACGGCGGCGGCCAAGGCGCAACAGACGGCCGAATCCTATGCCGCCAAAATCATGCCGTTCCGCATGTTTCTGCCGGCGGCCAAATGGAGCGGCACACTCGGGGCCGATTCCTGGAAACCGTCCACGATGAGCTACAACCGCGTGGCGATGGTGCTGTGCTCCGAAGGCAAGCTGAACGAACAGTATCCGGCCGCCATCGGCATGGTGCTGGGCCGCGCCGCCAAGTCGGAACCCCAGCAGGATTTGGGACGCGTCAAGTCCGGCAGCCTCGCCGCGAACGGCTTTTTCACGGACGAGTCGCCATTCCTGGAAAAAAGCGGCAAGACCGACAACATCAACGATGCCGGCTTCATCTTCTTCCTGAACTATCCGGGCAAAAACGGCTGCTACCTGAACGGCTGCCCGATGGCTTGCTCGCCCACCGATGATTACGCCGTGCTCAACAACGGCCGCATCATGGACAAGGCCATGCGCATCGCCTACGACACCTACATCAGCGAGATTATGGACAACATCCATGTGGACGAAAACGGCAAACTGCCGTCGGGCGTCTGCCTGTCTTTCGAGTCGATGATAGAGAATGCCGTAGCCTTGCTGATGGACGGGCAGATCAGTTCGTTTAAGGCTTACGTCAATCCCGACCAGAACATCCTTTCCACATCGCGTCTCGAAATCGAATGTTCGATCGTACCGCTGGGCGTGTTGAAGAACATCCACGTTTTGCTCTCGTTCAGCAACCCGGCGCTGAACCAATAGTATTAACCCTAAAAATCCAATAAAATGACATTCAACAGCAAAGAATACAGTTATTGCGATGTGCAGGCCACGATTCTCGGCCGTCCGCTGACGGGCCTGCGCGGCATCGAATACACGGCCAAGAAATCCAAAGAAGCCGTGTTTGGCGCGGGCGTCAACCCGAAATCCATCCAGCATGGCCGCCGCGAATACGAAGGCACGCTCACCGTTTTGCAAAGCGAGTTGGAAGCCTTGAACCGCTCGGCCAAAGCGGAGGGTTGCATCGACTGTCTCGATCTGGAGTTCGACATTGTAGTGACCTACGCCAATGCCGGCGTCATCGCCACCGACATCATCCGTTGCGCGTCGATCACCGAATTCCCGAAAGGCATGAAAGAGGGCGACCTGAACAGCGAACATGCGTTGCCGTTCATCGCCTTGGGCATTGACACCAACGTGACCGACTAAGCGCTTTTCCAAAATTTTTAATTTGCAAAATTCACAGGAATGGAAAATAATGAAAACGCCGCGGCCTTAGGAGCCCCGGCAAAGGAAACGCCGGATGAAATCCAGCAGATTGAAGCATGGAAAAGCAAATACGGCAAGGTGTTTTGCTATGAAGTGGAGGGTGAAAGGCTCTACTTCCGGCAACCGGACCGTAAAACGTTGGCCGCCGCCGGCGTGATTGCCAAGAATGACCCGATGAAGTACAACGAGTTTGTGTTGAAGAACGCACTCATAGGCGGAAACGCGGCCTTATTGGAAGACAATTCGGTTTTCTACGGATTGTCGCAGATCATGGACGAATTGGTGGCAGCCAAAATCGGCGAGTTAAAAAACTTGTAGCCGACGCGGGCATAGAAAGGGGCATCTTCCTGTTGGAGGGGGATGCCCTGCTCCGCGCCGATTTCGGCATCGAACCGGGCGATCTGACCGATGCCGAATGGATAGCCCGGCTCCAACAGGCCTTATGGCTGGAATATTTCCGCGTGAACCTGCTCGGCAAATTGTTCACGCCTCAAACCAAGTAAATTATGACTGATAAATATAACGGCTTCATGTCCGGAGCCCTATCCGGATTCATGAGCAAGATGCAAGCGGCTTTTGAAAAAACGACCGTCCTCAGTCCCCCCGCGTCGTATGCCGTGGAGCCGGTTTTGCCGATCGTACAACTGACCGCACCGGATGACATTTTCTCCACGATGTTCCAGGGCCTCCCGACCATGTTCGAAGGGCTGAAAGAGAAAATCGGCGGCAGTATCGCCCAGGCGACCGCCAACGTAAAAGAAAGCGCAAGCGGTGTATTCGAACGCATGCAGGAATCATTCGGGCCCATCCAACAGAAAATCGGCGGAACGTTCGAACGCATCAGCAGTACATTTTCGACATTGAAAGAAACCGTGAGCGAAAAGTTCTCGAGCGTGAAAGAAACCGTGGGCAGCGTGCTCAACAACGTCAAAGAACGCATCGGAAACACATTTTCGACTCTGAAAGAAACCGTAAGCGAGAAGTTCTCAAACGTGAAAGAGACCGTGGGCGGCGTGCTCAACAACGTCAAGGAGCGTATCGGCGGGACGTTCAACCAAATGAAAGAACGCATCGGAAACACGTTTTCGACGCTGAAAGAAACCGTAAGCGAAAAGT
>CAJUFX010000001.1:517356-533150 GCA_910586395.1 uncultured Bacteroidales bacterium | reverse complement strand
AAATGAAAGAACGCCTCGGAAACACGTTTTCGACGCTGAAAGAAACCGTGAGCGAAAAGTTCTCGAACGTGAAAGAGACCGTGGGCGGCGTGATCAACAACGTCAAAGAACGCATCGGAAACACGTTTTCGACGCTGAAAGAAACCGTAAGCGAAAAGTTCTCAAACGTGAAAGAGACCATGGGCGGTGTGCTCAACAACGTCAAGGAGCGCATCGGCGGGACGTTCAACCAAATGAAAGAACGTATCGGCAACACGTTTTCGACTCTGAAAGAAACCGTGAGCGAAAAGTTCTCGAACGTGAAAGAAACCGTGGGCGGCGTGATTAACAACGTCAAGGAGCGTATCGGCGGGACGTTCAACCAAATGAAAGAACGCCTCGGAAACACGTTTTCGACGCTGAAAGAAACCGTGAGCGAGAAGTTTTCGAGCGTAAAGGAACGCATAAGCGGCAAATTCACGCACGTCAAGGAAACATTCGGAAACACCAAGGAAACACTCAACAACATCAAGCAAAAATTCACCGGATTCCAAGAACAATCCGGCCTGCAGACCATCGGCCACCAAGCGGGCATGCTATCTGCCGCCGGTTTGGCCACCGGATTGACCCTCATGCCGATGCAAGCCGCCAACCCGACGCCCACCGCCATAGAACCTGTACGGATTCAACCGACCGCCATCGAAAACACTCCGACCGGCAGCCAGGCGGGAGCCCGATTCGAGAAGTTCTGCGAACACGTGGAAATCAACCTGCCGCAAGGCACGCCGACTGAACAGGCGGAATTACTGTTAAACGAAATGATGAGGAGGATCAACGATGCCGTCGCATAGCCCCATACAAACCATCAACACCAACCGGATAAACCTGAACCAAATATTGGAATCCGTCAGCGGCTTCAAGGGCGCCGCGTTTCCGGCCGCATGGGCCGGCGTGAAAAGTCAATCGGACCGTTCGGGAACAGGCGGCCTCCACACCACCGAATTGGCCGACAACGGCACCATCTTGCGGAAAAAGGACCTGCTGGGCGGCTATTACTTCATGCCCGTCAGTTTCTCGGCGGCCGGCAGGACATGCGAAATCGACTGCGCCCTGGTATCGGCACGGCTTAAGAAAACCGTCGTCCGCACGCCGATGCCCGGACTTGGCGGCACGGTCAAGGAGTTGTCCGGCACACAAGACATGGAGATTTCCATAACCGGATGCCTGATGGGACCAAAGGGCATCTGGCCCGAGGGACGCATCAATACGTTGCGCGAGCTGTTTGAAGTGAACGACGCCGTTTCGCTCAAATGCGCCCTGACGGATTGCTTTTTCGACATTGACGACCGCGTGGTACTGACCGACCTGCAATTCCCGACCGCCATGCAGGTGGAAGACCTCGTGCCGGTCCGCATCGAATGCGTACGCGATCAAGTTTTTGAACTTAACCTGTAACCGCCATGTTTGTTTTACGAAGCCGAATCACGATAGGCGGCCGGACGTTCGACCGCGTTACAGAGGTGACGGTCATGCGCAGCGTCCATCATATCGCGGGCACCGCCACCGTCAAAATGCCGGCGAAATCTCCCGGCGGCCTCGGCAACGGGGCGACGGCCAAACAGAACGCGAAGCCCGACGCCATCCAGACGGGAGACACCGTCAAGATAGAATTGGCCTACGGTACGGATTGGCATACCGAGTTTCAAGGCTACGTGCGGGATCTCCGTAATACGACGCTTTTGGAAATCGTATGCGAGGACGAATACTACACCACCCGCACACAGGAAGCGAGCGTTTCGGGACAAGCCGTCAAACTGGCCGACGTGCTGGCGGACTGCGGCCTGGAGGTCGGACAAGCCGACGACTTGGAGCTGAAGAATTTTGTGGTGGACCAAAAACCGGTATGCCATATCCTGCAACGCCTTAAAACGGAATACGGGCTCAAGATATTTTTCGATACGGAAAACAAGGTGTACGCCCTTTCCGACAGCGAGCACCGCCTGCCGGAAGTACGCTACGAATTGCGTAAAAACGTCATCCGACAGGAAGCCCGCGAACTGATCACGTTTTTGCAGCCCTTTGCCGAACCCTGCATGACGGCCGCCCTGACCGACCCGGACCATGCCGGCCAAAACGGCCAGTTCGCCATCGAGGCCGTGCAAGTCCGCTTCGGCCCGTATGGCGCGAGAAGAATCGTCAGCCTGGGCGAACCGGCTTAAAAGAAACCTAAAAAACAACATACCTATGGAAAGTGTTTTCAAATTCTGGCAACATGTGGAAGACCGAGTCAAGCGCCTGATGCCGATCCAGGTCTTTCCGGCCGTGGTCAAAGAGGTGGACGAAGATTTGCGCACCTGCACCGTGCGCATCAACGACAACGTGGATTTCGAAGACGTACGTCTCTATGCCGTTATCGACGACAGCCTGTCGGGCTTTTGCCTGATACCGGCCATCGACAGCACCGTGCTGGTAGCCCGCATCGCCAACGGCAACGACCTGCACGTGGTCTCGTTCAGCGAGGTGGACAAAGTGCTCGGCACGATAGGCGACAAGACGGAAATCGCTATCGACGAAGCGTCGCTGACATACAAGTTCGATAAGACCGAAATTGCGGTCAAGTCGGCCGAAGTTACGGCTAAAATAGACGGGGTCGAACTGGAGGTAAAGGAAAACAAGGTCAAGATCAAGGCCGATGAAATCGCGTTCAATGGAGGTGAGAAAGGAGAACTGATCAATATAGATGATTTGACTGGCAAGATAAATGAACTGGTTGATGTGTTCAATAAACATACTCATACCATCAAGCCCATATCTGTGCCTGCGTCAGGGTTGACGTCGCCTGCCGGAGCTGTCACGGGTTCCGCTACGACGGCCAGTGTTGGCGTGCCGGCTCCTGATTCGTCCGCATCGAGATTGGACAAGAAAGACTACAAAGACGACAAGATAAAACATTAGGAGCATCGCTATGACTGATATTAAACATACCGACGCCGGCGACCTCGACCTCTCCGCCGGCGATTTGCTGTACGTCGAATCCGACAATCAGCATCAGAAAGACATCCTGCTGGCCCATAAAGGCCACTACAAGGCACATCCGGCAACGGGCGTCGGCATAGAAGACTATGTCAACGAGACCGCCCCGGAAGAACTGCTACGCACCATCAAAAAAGAATTCACCGCCGACGGCATGAAAGTCAATAAAGTGACACTCAACGCCCTTGGCGAGATAGAAACAGACGCACATTATGAAAACCATTAAAGTAGAACCGAACCAGACCGTTTACGACCTGGCGGTTCAGCACTACGGCACCGCCGAGGCCGTATCGGAAATCCTGTCCAACAATCCGGATCTGGCAAACGACACCAACGCCCTTATCGAACTCAGCATCGATACGAACTCCCAATCGGCCTTCCGGCTGGACGTGGCGGTACGCCCCGGCTTCATGCTCAGGATAGACGAAACCAGCGGCCTGCGAAACGAAAGCATCATCAAAAAAATCACTAACGACATAACCACTTACGAGACATGGAACGAACAAGAACTATCGAAAAAATCGAGCAATCGATAATCGACAACGTAAACCAAAACATTCCCGGTTTATCCACTTCCAACACCGCCGAATGGAAACTCTGGGCCTCTATCGTAGCCACCGCCATTCATGCTTTTGAACTGATCATGGGGCTATTCGCGAAGGAAATCGACGCGCTGACCACCCGCATCACCCCCGGCACCATCCGCTGGTACGCGGAGATGTGCAAACGCTTCCAAAACGGCGACACCTTGGCGTTTGCCGAAGAAACGGCCTTGCTGTACTATCCGAAAAAAGACCCCGCCAAACAAATCATCGCGGTGGCGGCAGTATCGGAAAAACAGGACACAGCCGGCGCCATATCCATCAAAGTGGCCAAGAAAGACGCCAAAGGGAACATTGTAGAACTCAGTCCTACAGAATTATATAATTTCAAGAACTATATCGACGCCATCAAATTTGCCGGCAGCCGTACCGAGGTCAACAGCACGAAGGCCGACCTCATCTACTACGACCTGACCGTCTATCACGACAACACTAAATCGTCCGAGGAGATCCGTGGTGACATTACAAAGGCTTTGGAGCAATTTAAAGTCAGCATCGATTTCGATGGCGTGCTGTACCGTCAGAAACTGCTCGATGCCGTAATAGACGTAAAGGGCGTGACGACCTGCGCGCTCAATGCGTTGGAACAGCATACCTATAAGGATCAGGATCCTTCCGTTTGGCACAGCGTGGACACACATGCCCTGTTGGAATCCGGCTATTTCGATTGGGCCGACGATTCGGAACCGGAAGCGACGGCGAAAAAAGTCTGCCGGCTGACCGTCAAGCCTATTAACGAACTCCTTAACCCTCAAACCGAAGCATAATGGACATAGACTTCAAAAACCTCGCCTACCAGCTGTTGCCGCCGCACAAACGCTATATCAACCGTCAACGCCACATCAACCGCATGAACTGGCTATCGGCCCTGCTTTACCCCCTTGCCGAAAAATGGACGGTTTTCCGCATCTGGCGCAAAGAGACCCGTATGAAAGTCAACCTCAACAGTCAGACTTTGGTTTTGGAAAGTTACCTGCGCGCCAAATACCATACGCCCAACATCAGCATACAGAATTACAAGGACGGGATGATAGCCATTGCGTTGGCCTCCGAAAGCGAAGAACAACGGATATGGTTCGGCAAGTCTGAAAACGAGAGTCCTCTCCCGGAATTTCCTCTGTCTCAGGAAATCCAAATCCAATTCGACGGCGTGGATTTTGTCGTCAGCATTCCGCCGGATTTCAGCGACACCCAACGCGCCGACCTCGAAGACGACATCAACCAGTACAAACAGGCCCTGATCAAACATGCGGTGGAACAAGGGTCGGAAGCATGATATGCACCCCGGAGGTTAAACACAAACTTCCGGGGTTTTGCTTTCCCCATGGCGACTAAATAGGCCGTGGAGGCCTTGCAAAAAATAGTGTCAAGCCTTGACACTATTTTTTTTGATAAGAAAAATATCGCGGAATTTTGTCAAACAAATTCAAATTCATATTTTTATGAGAAGCATTCAATACATTATCGTACATTGTACGGCCGGGTCACAGCAGACCACTACGGTCGAGAAGCTCAAAAGCCATTGGCGCGGCCTTGGTTGGCACGCGCCCGGCTATCACTATGTCGTTTTCCCATCGGGCCACACGGAGCGGTTGGCGGAAGACGACACCATCTGCAACGGAGTCAAGGGCTACAATGCGGCTTCCCTCCATGTGGCCTACGTAGGCGGCATCGACCGAAACGGGAAGCCTATCGACAACCGGACGGAAGCGCAAAAAGCCGCGTTATATTTCTTACTCGAACAACTCAAAAGCCGCTACCCGGCGGCCACGCTCGCGGGCCACCGCGATTTTTCGCCGGACCTCGACGGAAACGGGGAGATATCCGAGGATGAATTCATCAAATATTGCCCCTGTTTCGATGTAAAGAACGAGTACGCCGGCCTTCAGAGATGCAAATAAATTATTTACATCCGAATGAAACCAAAAAATTATAATCATGTTAAAATATTAAGTTTATGTCTTATAACAAGAAAGGGATGGAAATCCTTATAAAAAATGTTCAAAAGATCGACCGCCAACATTACGAACCTTACCATGACAGCTGTCATAAAATGGTATGGCGTAAATACATCTATCCGGTTTTCGGCATCAGCTACCGCACCTTTTTACGGTATCTGAAAATCCGGCTTCCGGAGGATTAAGTCTATCTTTTGATGGGGGCGGGCCACATATCGGCTTGCCCTTATTTTTTAACGACAACGCCGGCATGTTCCGGCGTTGTCGTTTTTTTTGCTATCTTTGGAAATTGAACTATGTGAAATTAAATCTTTCAGCACCATGAAAAAGTTATTCGCACTTATAAGCCTGTTGGGATTGGTAGCGGGGATGGGCGGGGCGCTCAACGCGTCGGAAGAAGCCGGTGACACGCAGAGCACATTGGATACCATTTTTTTGTATCATTATTTTCAAAACCCCGGTAAAGCGCAGACCCTTAAATTCAAGTTTGCCGCAACCCCCGGAGAGAAATTCATCATCTTTTGGAAGGGCTCTATTTTTTCGGATGCTACAGATACTATTAGCATCGAGACTGAGAAAGAAATAGAAGTTGCTTATACTTTTACTAGTGGTTATACTATCTCTCGTCCGCAGAGTAACGTCGCCCTTTTCGCCCTTACGCCTAACGGACACATCACAAGCTTACGGATTGACAGCACCTATAAATACACAGACTTAACTTTCAAAAACTGCATGCTTTTAGACACCATCCAGGTCGTACACAATACACTCGAAAATCTAAGCATTATGAATTGTCCGACCTTGAAATTTTTAGATATCAGCCACAATAAACTACGCGGATGGTATATCGGGGAGACTTCCAGTATAACCTATCTGGATTGCAGCCACAACAACATAAACTATTTTTATCCAACTTTTTCATCTTTGCGGACACTTGACATTAGCTACAATCGTGAATTGCGCCAATTCTTGAGGGATTACTGCCCATCTTTGACCGACTTAACCATCTGTTGCAACGACTCCCTTGAAACACTAGATCTATCGAATCTGCCGCTACAGCATCTGACTTGCACGGAGAACCAAAAACTATCACGAATAAACGCGGATAACTGCCGCTTTCAAACATTGGACGTATCGGGTAACCCAGCTTTGGAAATGTTAGAATGCAGTGACAACCAATTGACCTCCCTGACTGCCCAAAACTGTCCCGCCTTAACCTCTATCAATTGCAGACGTAACCAATTGTCTTATTTGGATCTAAACTATTGCAAAAGTTTGCGGCGCCTTTATTGTGACAACAACCGGCTTTTCTCTCTGGATATCTGCGGACTCGACAAACTGGAATCACTGGGGGTTTCCCATAACCGACTCTCGTCTATAGAGATTCCGGAAGATATAAAATCACTCAGTTTATCTTGCGCTAACAACCATATCCCGATAGCCACCCTGGTGGAGTGGGCGAAACGTAATCTCCGTATAAAGTATGTTTCGCCGCAATTCCTGACCGCCGGCTTCATACAGGTCGGCAACGTCTTGGATATGCGCGAGGACTGCCAAAGGGACTATGGCAACCCCTATACGACGCAATGCGCTGTTCTTCAAAACGAAGAAGAGGCCGACGAACACTCCTGCACGATGGGAAAAGAATATGAGCCGGATTACGGCCTGATGACGTTCCACAAGGCCGGAACGTACCGCATCAGGCTGTCCACCTATGGTATCACCTACGCTGCTGACACCTTCTACTACGACCTGACGGTCGTGGATTCGGTCGTGCGGCCGCAATTCTCCATCCCCTCCGGTGCCGTTTGGCCCGACACCGCCCTTGTCCTGAACTCTCCGACACCCGATGCCCGCATTTACTATACAACCGACGGCAGCGAGCCGGACGAAACGGCCTTGGCGTACGCCGCCCCCATCCGCATCACGGAGGCCGTAACCATCAAGGCCATCGCCATACAGGATACGTTCAAATCCCACATCGCCATTGCGACCTATACGATCGATACGGTGGCAAAACCGACGTTCTCCATCCCTTCCGAAGCCGTGGTTTGGCCCGACACATTCCTCGTCCTACGCTCCACGACACCCGACACCCGCATTTACTATACGACCGATGGAAGTGCCCCCGACGAAACGGATTTGGAATATACAACACCTATCCGCATTACCAAAACCATAACGATAAAGGCCATTGCCGTTTACAAGACTCTAACATCGCAGGTCGCCACCGCCACTTATTCGATAAACACCGTGGCTCGGCCGACTTTCTCCATCCCTTCCGGAGCCGTGGTTTGGCCCGACACATTCCTCGTCCTACGTACCACGACACCCAATGCCCGCATTTACTATACGACCGATGGAAGCACGCCCGATGAAACGGATTTGGCATACACCACACCCATCCGTATTACCGAAGCCTTGACGATAAAAGCCATCGCCGTTTACAAGACCGTACAATCGCAGGCAACTGACGCGACCTATACCATCGGCTCCGTGGCACAACCGACTTTCTCCATTCCATCAGGAACCATTTGGCCCGACACATCCCTTGTCCTGCGTACCACGACACCCAATGCCCGCATTTACTATACGACCGACGAGACCGAGCCCGACGAAACAGCCTTGGAATATACAACACCTATCCGCATTTCCAATGCCAGGACGATAAAGGCCGTCGCCGTTTACAAGACTCTAAAATCGCAGGTCGCCACCGCCACTTATTCGATAAACACCGTGGCTCGGCCGGTCTTCTCGATACCATCCGGTAATGTCAAAATCGGTACGATCGTCAGCCTGAGTTCCACGACGCCTGATGCTCGCATTTACTATACGGCCGATGGAAGCACGCCCGATGAAACGGATTTGCTCTACCAAAAACCCATCTACATTACCAAAAACATGACGATAAAGGCCTTCGCCATATACAAGACCATCAAATCGCAGGTCGCCACCGCCACCTATACCATCGATTCCGTAGCGAATGAACACGATTTAAGGGCTTCCAAACTACGCGTGTACACCAGAGACCAAACCATCTACCTGTCGGAAACGGTCGGAGAAGTCGCAGTGTTTACGATGGGCGGAACATGTTTTTACCGCGGCTTCGACACGGCCATCCCCGTCAAACAAAGCGGTATCTACATCGTTTCCGCTGCCGGCCGGCGGTGGAAAGTCGCCGTAAGGTGATACCTTCGAAATGTACGATATTTCCCAAGACAAAGGCGCGGAACCTCCACCGAAGAGGAGTAGCCTCTCCTGTGATGGTTGTGCGCCTTTGTGTTTTCTTCTTTTACAATCAATTAACGTCCAATTTTAAAGTTTACTCCCCGTAAGGTCAATATAATAATCCGCCCCGCCGGGTACAAAATTATTCTTCCAAATCAAACGTAACCTGCCTTTATCTGTGATAATCTGGATTCCATCATCGCCAATGCCGTCAAGCTTTTTCTTGTCTTTGGCACTCAAAAAGCCGGCACCGGAAGTGGAGGCCTCCGGATGGCCATGGCCTTTAGGGGAGTATTCGGAGTGACTATGCGAAGCCGGAGTGAAAACCGAAGGCTTATTCTTGAGTGTGCCCCATGCTATATCAGCTACATGCGCTAAAGGCTCCCAAGTCGACCATACGCCATTTGACCGCTCATACCTATGCTGTATAGAACCATTGTCTGTCAGAGCGAATTCATGCGCCGCACCATCCGAGAAGCCATACCCTCCTCTGCACCCTAAGACCTGAACATAATCTCTAGAATACCATGAATTTACACCATACACTGATCTATTCTTGGCTCCTTTGACGTGAAAGCCTCCATTGTAACTATCGGGTGTCTCGACAACATTGCGCGTGTCTGGAATTCCAGTCAATTCTGCATGCCGATGCACTAGCGGCGAAGCATAGGAGTGTACATGAGACGTGGTAGCGATGCGTGTACTGTTGTCGCTTACATCTGGAGTGGGGGCTGTTGGAGTTCCTTTCAGGATGACGGACGACTTGATACTCGGATTAGGATAATCACCCGTCAGATCTCCACCGGCCGTACCCTTTGGCGGGCGGCTGTCTGTCAGGCGACTGTCAGTACGGGATGCATAATCGCCCGCTTCCCATTTCGCCGTCCCGTCAGTGCTCCACCTAAGGAAATCACCACCCTCACCGCCGGAGGGAATGTGATTGTTGCCATTGCCTGTCGGGTGGACGTATTTGTTTGCATCGTTGGCTATGCCGTTCAGTTTTTCCATCCATTTATCCGAAAAATCGTTCTTCGACAACCCGTAGCCGTCCTTTTTTTCGACTTTCATCCCCAGACATTTCTTAATCCCGCTTATCAGGAGGCCGAGCGTCAGTCCGCTCTGCAGATCTTCAGGGGCGTCTTTTCCGACATCTTCCGTAAACGTTACCACCACGTCCTTGGCCTCGCCGCCCTCCCAGTCGAGTTTGGCATTCACCTTTCCGGACAAGGCCGCTTCCAAATCGCTTTCCGCCACCTTGTCCTTGAACGCCAGGGCGCGGAGGTCGGAACACCACTTTTTCACAAGCCCGAACAGGACGCCGAGTTTGCTACCGGTTGTCAATTCACTTCGCGTGTCTGCCTCTGTAAAACCCACCAGCACGTCTCTGGCGTTGCCGCCCACGATGTCGAGCTTTTGCGTGATGCCGAGCTTATCGACAAGCCGGGGGCCACCGTCATCCTTGCTGATTGTCAAGGCGCCTTCCACCGGCTGATTCGAAAACTTCCCTTTGTATTCGTACGTTATCACTTTGTTTTTACCGTCGGCATAAGTCCGCGACTTCGATTCGCAGGCCAGGTACAGATAGACGGTTTCCGCCAGCTTGGTTTCTTCCGCAACCCGCACGATCTTGACGCACGCATTACCGGCCGCATCCACGTCCTTCAAGGCGGCCAGCCCCGCCGACACCTTATATCGCGTGACGCCGGCCCCGCCTGTTTCGGGCGTCATCTCGCAACCCTGGAGGATGCAGGGCGCGTAGGGCGCGACCAGCCCTTGCAAGGCCGCCAACGGCTCGGCCTGCAGCTCGATCAAATCGTCGCCCGCCCACTTGCGGACGCCGAAATCCTGAAAATGTTCTTTCATAACTTTTCTGTTGATTTTAATAGATTGTTTATTAGCGCCAACCCGTCTTGTTTACGCGATTGACAGGGCAAAAGTAGAGCGGCAACGGTTGCCCCGCAAAAATAGTGTCGTGCCACGACACTATTTTTTTGATAAGAAAAATATAGTTGGTTACCTGATTACCTCGGCAACCATATCATCCAACAGAAACGGAATCACGCCCACATATATCACGCCGTCATCGTCAGTGCAAAGGTTACCGTTTTCCTGGCATCTTCAAAACATGATTAAGACACGAGCCTCCTTAGAGTTATACAAAAAAAGTGCCTTTTTAGATGTTACTGAAAAAACAGTCGTATAATACGAGTAATTTTTCAGTACAAAGATGGCTGTTTTCTTCCGACCTCACAAAATACAAAACAAATACGCCATACTCAAATGACATTTCTTTTGTATAAAATCTTGCAAAAACTCAGTTCAATTTTTCCATACTGCTCAATCGCATTGAACACACAGGCGTTATTGAACAGATACGCTTATTGATTACAAAATTTCGGCACTAAACCGGAATAGTGCCGATAATTTGCAGAGTTCATCCATCCTTGTGCCACAGGCATCATGTGTTACACCGGGTCACAGCAGACCACTACGGTCGAGATGCTCAAATTTCCTTTGCATAATTGATATGCTACTCGCAAGATTGGATGATGGACTACAATATATTATTAAATAAATAAAAAGTACTATCTTTGCATATTATATGATATATTAACCATGACAAAAAATACCATAGGCACTAAGTTGCCGCGAAAATTGGAGCAGAAGATGCAAGTTGTGGGCGAACAGATTAAATTAGCCCGCTTGCGTAGGAATCTGAGTATGGCTCAGGTGGCAGAACGGGCAACTTGTTCACCGCTTACCATTGCTCGAATCGAAAAAGGAACGCCGACTGTCGCCATGGGCATTTATCTGCGCGTATTGTATGCTTTGCAACTCGACGATGATATTTTACTGCTTGCCAAAGAAGATATAATGGGGAAAGCCTTGCAAGATTTAAGTTTAAAAAAAAGAGAACGAGCCTCTAAAAAAGAATAAGCTATGAAAAAGTTGTATGTATATGCTGATTTTGATTGGCTCAAAGAAGTGGAACTCATAGGCGAATTAGGCTATGAGTCTCTTCGTGGTACGGATAGTTATAGCTTCACATTTAATAATGAATGGCTGAAAAAGCATGGCGGATTGTTCTTGAGTGCCGACCTGAACAATTATCCCGGTCCGCAATACACGCAACCGGAAAAAGATATATTCGGATGTTTTTCCGATACTTTGCCGGATCGTTGGGGACGGACTTTGATGTTGCGTCGTGAGCAAATTATAGCCGCGGAAGAAAAGCGCGCCATACGGCGATTATCATCTTTCGATTTTTTAACCGGAATCGATGATTTCTCTCGAATGGGTGGATTCCGTTTTAAGGAAGCCCTTGGTGGCGAATTTATAAATGTGGGAAAATCATTGGAAATTCCACCTTTGACGGATATTCGGGAACTGATTGCAGCAAGTGCAGAGATTGAAAAAAGCGAAGAAAACAATAGACTCCCTGATAAAAAATGGATGGCACAACTTGTGCAACCGGGAACATCATTGGGTGGAGCAAGACCTAAAGCAAATGTGATAGATACGGATAAAACACTTTATGTAGCCAAGTTTCCGTCACGTAAGGATGACCATGATGTTGGACTTTGGGAGCATTTTAGCCACATGCTTGCTACAAAAGCTGGAGTAAATGCAGCAAAAACCAAAGTGTTGCCAACAGGTGAAAAATATCATACATTGCTGTCACAACGCTTCGACAGAACAACTGATGGAAAACGTATTCATTTCGCATCAGCTATGACTTTACTGGGATTGAGTGATGGCGATAATGCAACGACGGGGCATGGATATTTGGATATCGTTGATTTTATTATTCAAAACTGTACCGATGTAGAGCGAAACCTACAGGAACTCTGTCGTCGTGTGGCTTTCAATATTTGTATCGGTAATACGGATGATCATTTCCGCAATCATGGTTTCCTGTTGACAGCAAAAGGATGGACGTTGTCCCCGGCCTACGATATGAACCCTACTTTGAATGAATATCAAAGCCTGCTCATCTCATCAACTTCCAATAAAGCAGATTTAAGTGTCTTATTAGATGCTTGTGAGGAGTATATGCTCAACCGGAAAGCGGTAGAAAAAATCATCTCGGAGGTAATAGCGGCTGTAAAAGGCTGGCGAGAATTAGCAACACGCTTGAGTATTTCCAAGAGAGAAATGGAAATGTTTCTTGGCGTATTGGGTAAACATGAGTGATTAATTTTGGTTTTACAGGGCAAACATACCCGACAGTGTCAATATTTTTCATAGATTGCAGGACAAAATAAGTAAAATCAAATCTTTCGGCATTATGAAAAAGTTATTCGCACTTATAATCCTGTTGGAATCGGGGTTGGGGATGGTCGGCATGCTCAACGCGCCGGAAACAGTGGATAGTGTTGATTTCGTAGGCGATTTGCAACCGCTGTCCATCCTGCTGTTCTCGCCCATCTACTGGATTTACGCAGTGAAATGCAAGGCTTGGATTATGACGTAAAAACCTTTCAACACGATAAGGTTTAATTACTAAAAACAAACAAATGCTTTAAGATTAAAAATAAAAATCGCCATTCAATAATACGTTTTTTATATAAAATTCGCCAGTCGGTAAATTATGATTATCTTTGCATCATAATTTATCAAGATATGGAAACCGTAAATAGAATACTTCAAGAAAAAATTACAGCACGCATCGCTCCTAATAAAGCGGCCTTGATTTTCGGCGCCCGGCGTGTGGGTAAAACGGTGATGATGCGCAAAATTGTAGATGGTTATCCCGGTCGGACAATGATGCTTAATGGCGAAGACTACGATACGTTAGCATTACTGGAGAATAGATCGGTTGCTAATTACCGACATTTGTTGGATGGAATTGATTTGCTGGCTATTGATGAGGCGCAGAATATTCCGCAGATTGGCAGTATCTTGAAATTGATCGTTGATGAAATACCGGGTATAAGCGTATTAGCCAGTGGTTCGTCTTCATTCGATCTGCTGAACAAAACGGGAGAGCCGTTAGTTGGTCGTAGCACTCAATTTCTGCTGACGCCATTCTCGCAACGGGAAATCGCGCAAACGGAAACGGCACTCGAAACCCGTCAAAATCTCGAATCTCGTTTGATTTACGGTTCTTATCCCGAAGTGGTAATGATGGAAAACTATGAGCGTAAAACAGACTATCTGCGCGATATTGTCGGTGCCTATCTGCTTAAAGATATATTGGCGATGGATGGCTTAAAAAATTCGAGCAAGATGCGTGATTTGTTGCGCCTTATCGCCTTTCAGTTAGGCTGTGAGGTGTCTTACGAGGAGTTGGGAAAACAACTCGGCATGAGCAAAACAACGGTTGAAAAGTATCTCGATTTATTGGAAAAAGTCTTTGTCGTATATCGATTAGGCGCTTACGCGCGTAATCTTCGTAAAGAAGTCACGAAAGCCGGAAAATGGTATTTCTATGACAATGGGATTCGCAATGCGATTATCGGAGCATTTTCACCATTGGCTATTCGACAGGATGTCGGTGCCCTGTGGGAGAACTACATCATCGGAGAACGGCGCAAGGCGAGTTTCAACGACGGACTGCATAAGGAGTTCTACTTTTGGAGAACCTACGACAAGCAGGAGATAGATCTGATCGAAGAGAGTGCGGAGAGCCTTACGGCTTTGGAGTTCAAACGGGGGAGCAAGATGCCTGCTGTTCCAAAAGTATTTCAAGAAGCATATCCCCATGCCGAGTTTCATGTGGTGAATAGGGAAAATTATTTGGATTTTGTGTAATGTGAAAACTATAAGAGTATGTATTTGATCCGGTTGCATATTAGTAAGTTTAGGGTGTCCGATGATATCACGGTATATACTAACTGAAAAGAGTACCAATATGAGACGTTCGGTAGTGGGCGGTGTGATACTACCGGATGCAGAGTTAAAACAGACAGGGGCCGGCATATGCCGGCCCCTGCACCATAACTATAGACTAAGTTCATCAGGCAATTTTATCTTGAGGTATTTCAGGAAAGTCCTGTACCCGATGCCGTAGACCGGATAGATGTATTTCCGTCATACCATTTTGTGACAGCTGTCGTGATAAGGGGCATAATGTTGCTTGTCTATTTGCTGGATGTTTCTTACCATAATGAAGAAACCCTTGTTTTTAATGGGCATGGTATTTTTATTTAATTGTAAAACAATTTGTTGATAATTTATTTTTTGAGAATCCCTGTTGGCGGAGACCGACATTTGAGCTCAACCGTCAAAGGCCGGCATATTCTTGCCGGACATCGAAACAAGGGCAATGTTTGATGAACTCGTCTTCCGAAATCTCGCCGTCTCCGTTGAGGTCGGGCGAGAAATCGCGATGGCCGAGCGGTTCGGCCGACGGATAGCGGGCTTTGAGTTGTTCGAGCAGAAAATAAAGGGCGGCTTTCTGCGCCTCTGTCCGGTTGTCGACGGGATTTCCCATGTGGTCTATTCCACCCACATACGCCACATGGATGGATTCGGCGTTGATGCCCCTGACGCCGTTGCAGACCTGTCTGTCTTCCGCCAGCCGCACGGTATGCCCGGACGGGAAAACGACATAGTGGTAGCCGGGCGCTTGCCAACCGAGGCTGCGCCAATGGCTTTTGAGCTTTTCGGTAGTGGTCGTCAACTGCGACCCGGCAGTACAGTGCACTACAAGGTATTTGATATTTCTCATGAATATACGGTTTTTATTTCATCCGGCAAAATTCAGCGATATTTTATGTATCAAAAAAAATAGTGTCACGGTACGACACTATTTTTCAGGATAGCGGACAAAAGTGCGGATGCCCGCCCCAAAATCCGCTTAGACAATTATGGTGGGGGGATTGTTTTAAGAAGTGTGTCCGGGTTGTAAGGAACTCCCCTTGAAGCCCGGTGTAGGGGATGTTGAAGACCGCCTTCAGTCTCTCAGGCAGCTGATGGTACAGTTGTCATGGGATCATGTCTGACTTTTTACAAAAAATGGCTGTTTTTATGTCTGACTTTTTACAAAAAA
>CAJUFX010000001.1:260732-517256 GCA_910586395.1 uncultured Bacteroidales bacterium | reverse complement strand
ATGTCTGACTTTTTACAAAAAATGGCTGTTTTTATGTCTGACTTTTTACAAAAAAACACTATATTTGCCGTTAAATGTGGATCTATGACACGCAAATACTATTTGAGGGATATTGATAAGTACTTGTTGGCTTGGAAAAATGATAAGCGGCATAAGCCTTTATTGCTTCGGGGGGCAAGGCAGGTGGGAAAGTCTTCGGCGGTTCGTCAGTTGGGAAAGACTTTCAAATACTTTTTGGAAGTGAATTTCGAGCGGGATAAGGAAGTTGTAGCTGTTTTCAAAGGCGACTTGAAGCCACAGGAAATAACTTCGCGTTTATCGGCATTTTATGGCATTCCCGTCGTTCCCGGCGAAACATTGCTGTTCTTGGATGAAATTCAGGTTTGTAGTGATGCTTTGCATAGCCTGTGGTTTTTCTATGAGGACTATCCGGAATTGCATGTGGTGGCGGCAGGTTCTCTCTTGGAGTTCGCATTGAGAAAAATGATGTCTTTCGGTGTGGGGCGCGTCCGTTCCCTGTTTATGTATCCGATGTCTTTCGATGAGTTTCTGAGCGCTGCCGGGAAAGACGCATGGATTGAGGCCAAGCGGGGTGCTTCACCCGATAATCCGTTGTTTGGGGCTTTGCATGATAGGCTCGTGGAGGCGTTCCGCAGTTATTTGATAGTGGGAGGAATGCCGGAATCGGTAGCCAATTGGGTGGAAACAGGGGATTATCTGAAATGTCAACAGGTGCAGGATGATATTATGCTTGCCTATGAAGATGATTTTTCCAAGTATGATGATAAGGCGGATGCGATGTTGCTCCGTCAGACTCTTCGGAGTGTGGCGTTGCAGATAGGGAGCAAGTTTGTATATGGCAATGTGCAGGGCGGTTATCGTAGCGAGAAGGTTAAGGCCGCCTTGGAATTGTTGAAGGAAGCGGGGCTTGTAAGGCCGGCGGTATATACATCAGGTAACGGTATTCCATTGGGTGCGGAGATAAATGTCAAGTTTGTGAAGTATATTTTCTTGGACAGTGGATTGCTTTTACGTCTTTTGGGATTGGAAAATATGAGTGGCAGGTTGGCGATTTCTCAACTTATTCTGGCGGGAACGGCATCGGATTTGGTAAATAAGGGACATATAACGGAGATGGTGGCCGGCTTGGAGATGCTTAAATACAGTACACCGGCTCAAAGGCACGATTTGTATTATTGGCAGAATTTGTCTCGCGGTGCACAGGCCGAAGTGGATTATGTTATCGTTAAGGATATGAAGGTGGTGCCGGTGGAAGTAAAGTCCGGAACATCTGGCTCGATGAAAAGCATGTATCAGTTTATGGCGGATAAAAAACTCGAATACGGCATACGTACTTCTTTGGAGAATTTCGGGAGATTGGACAAGATGGATATCATGCCTTTGTACGCGCTTTCGAATTTGTTTATCTCTTGATATATAAGGATTCTGCCACATGGATAAAACACCCGTCATTCCGCCGTCCGGTGAACTTGTCCCGGAGGGTGGACCGCGGGCGGAGCAGGGGCGTCAGCCCGCACATGAGCAGCGGCAGCCGTTTGTGTGGCGGCACCGGCTCACGAGCGTGATAGGTATCACACCCGCGGGGTGTTTCAGAAGTCCGTAGAAAAGGAACTCCATTAGCCTCTCGATGTATAGAGGATTCAAATACCGCCTTCAGTCTCTCAGGCAGCCGACAGGCACCACAAATACGCCGTCTTCCCGTCGATAGGCGAACTCCCCGCCTGTCAAGACCATAAGGAATGAGGGAGCCGGGAATTTATCGGTATCGATGTTCGCCGCGAGTTTCTTCAGGTGCGCTGCGCCTTCTTCAATTTCTTTCGAACCCAGTTTGACTTCTACCGCCGCCCATTTTCCGTTGTGAAGGCTTATGATTAAATCCGCTTCAAGATTATTGTTGTCATGATAGTGCTTTATGGTGCCGCGCAGTCCTTCGGAATACACCCTCAGGTCGCGTGCGCACAAGGCCTCGAAGAGGAATCCAAAATAGTTGAAATCCTCAATGATGGCATCGGGACCAATGCCTAAGGCGGCGACGGCGATAGATGGATCTACGAACTGGCGTTTGTCGGAAGTGCGGATGCCGGTTTTTGAACGCAATGAGGGTTGCCATGCCTTAATGTCTTCCACAACAAACAGTTTTTTCAATGCCCTCAAATAAACCTCAAGCGTCTTGTCGGTCATCGATAAATCATTGGCCTTTACATCGCCTATAATGGTCTTGTCTGTCGTCATGGTAGAGATATTCCGGGCCAGCGACCGCATTATGCTACGGACCCTGTCGGGATCTTTCTTGGATTTATCTGCATTGGAAGCGTCTTTTTCCGCAATAGCGTCATAATAGTCGTATGCGACTTCCAAAGCGTCTTCTTTATCCATGTCCATGGCGGCAGGCCATCCGCCCCGGCATATCGCATAGGCGATATCTTCAATCGTCATATTGCTGACAGACTCGACAGCGGCATTGCCTTCAAAAAGACTTTTCAGCGAAATGGTACCATTTGATTCACCACTCTCAAACAGACTCATGGGGCGCATCTTCATACGCGATATTCTACCCGTTCCGGAGTGTTCCATGCGTTCAGTAGGGTCTTGCTTTTCATTTTCAGTTCCGTCTTCATCAACGACCACGCTGCCGGTAAGAATATATTGCCCTTTTTCAGGCCCTTTATCCACGGAAAATCTCACCGCATCCCAAAGGACGGTGGCTGTCTGCCATTCATCTATCAAACGTGGTTTTTCGCCCCGCAATAGCAAAGACGGTGTTGTTTGCGCTAATTTCAGATAGGATGCCCTTTTATCAGTGTCCTGCATATAGATTACGCTATTGGCCGCATTCAATGCCGTCCAGGTCTTGCCACACCATTTGGGACCGGTTATCAATACGGCTCCGCTCGTCCTCAACTTTTTCTGCAAAATCGCATCGCTTACCCTTGGTTTATAATACTTATTCTTCATGATAATTGCGGTATTTTACGATGCTAAGATAGTGTATTCCGAACTTTTCTGCAAGTTTACTCCGGATTTTTCAGATATTTTGTTCCGGATTTTTCTGGTGTTTTATTCCGAACTTTTCTGGTGCTGGGTTCCAGATAGGGAAGCCGGCTTGGTGAAATTTATTGGTCTTTGCTCTCGACTTTCACTATCTTTACGCTTCGCGTGAAGATAGGAGGCTTCTATTGCAGCTACGCTGCCAATGATGTCAGGCATCGCCTCAGCCATTAAAATAAATTTTATGGCATTCGGCTCGCACTGACATTCGGCAATGACAAATAAGCGCGCACTTGACAGTGCGCTGTACTCGACTTCTCGTATCTTTGACTTCGTCCAAGATAGGAGGCGTCTCAACAGAAACAAGCGAAAATAAAATTTTCGCTTAAGGACTTAAATTTCAACGAATCCTAAAACTTCGTTTTACATTCGTCTTAATTAAGTCCTTAAGCGGCTTGCCGCTTGTTTCTGTGTTCGACTTTCACTATCTTTGTATTATCATGTGCGGGTATGTCGTGCCCGTGTGTGGATGCCATGAAAAGAAAAATCGCCGCCTGTTATACGCGCGTCAAAGCCGGACTCCTGCCGTGGCTGGAGAAAGCCGAGGCGTGGCCCAAGAGCCACTTGTCGGAGCGTACGTTCCTGATATGGGCGGGATTGCTCATCGGCATGGTCAGCGGTTTGGCCGCCGTGTTGCTCAAAAACATGATTTATTATTTCGGCATCTATGTGCTCGACGTGTTCGCGGCCGACAGCCGGAACTTCCTGTTGCTCGTATTGCCGCTCATGGGCGTCGCCCTCACTTACGGCTATGTGCGCTATATCCTCAAGGACGACATCAGCCACGGCGTGAGCCGCGTGCTCTACGCCATTTCCAAGACCGGCGGCTATCTGAAGAAAAGCAAGATGTATTCTTCGGTCGTGGCCAGTACGATTACAATCGGTTTCGGCGGGTCGGTGGGACCCGAAGCCCCGGTCGTGCTGACGGGCGCGGCCATCGGCTCCAACATCGGGCGTCGGCTCAAGGTCGATTACAAGACGATGGTGCTGCTCATAGCCTGCGGTTCGTCGGGGGCCGTCGCCGGCATCTTCGGCGCGCCCATCGCGGGTTTCATCTTCGCGGTGGAGGTGCTCATGATCGACCTCACGATGGGGTCGTTGCTGCCGTTGCTCATGGCTTCGCTTTCGGGTACCGTCGTCTCGGCCTTTCTCTTGGGGCGTTCGGCCATGTTCCATTTCGACGTCACGACCGACTATGTGTTGCGTAACCTGCCGTTCTACATCGTTTTGGGATTGGCGGCCGGCTTTGTCTCGCATTATTTCCTGTTTATGACCGACCGCATAGAGCGTTGGTTCGGCCGGTTCAAGAGCGGTTACGCGCGTCTTTTGGTAGGCGGCGGCCTGCTCTGCGTGCTTATCTTCCTGTTCCCGCCGCTTTACGGCGAGGGCTTCAACTTCATCGCCGACATCATTCAGGGCGATACCGACCGGCTGCTCAACAATACGTTCCTTTACGGTTACCGGCATATCACGCTTGTTTTTTTGGCTTACGTGCTGTTTATCATGTTGGTCAAGGTGGTGGCCATGGCGTTGACCAACGGCAGCGGCGGTGTGGGCGGCGTGTTCGCGCCCTCCATGTTCGTCGGGGCGTTTCTGGGGCTTTTCGTGGCGCGCTTGCTCAACGTCTGCTTCCCGGCCCTGGCGTTGTCGGAGGCCAATTTCGCGCTGACGGGCATGGCGGCCGTCATGTCCGGCGTCATGCACGCGCCGCTGACGGCCATTTTCCTGGTGGCCGAGATTTCGGGCGGCTACAAGATGTTCGTGCCGCTGATCATCGTATCGGTTTCGGCCTACTACATCAACCAGTATTTCAATCCGCACTCGATTTACACGAAGAAGTTGGCCGAAAAGGGCGATTTGATGACGCACAACAAAGATTCGGTCGTGCTTTCGCTCTTGGACAAGCAGACGCTCGTGGAGCGGAATTTCGTGACGGTCCGTCCGCAGGATACGTTGCGTCGGCTCATCACGGCCATCGGCCTTTCCTCGCGCAACATCTATCCCGTGACCGACGACGGGGGGCGTTATCTCGGCGTTGTCTTTCTGGATGAGGTGAAGCCGCTTATTTTCAGGTCGGAACTTTATGATAAGATTACGGTCTCGGATGTGATGTTCCGGCCGCTTTGCACGGTGGACATGTCGGAAAGCATGGAAGCCATCGCGCAGAAGTTTTTGAGCATACCGGATTATAATATTGTGGTTTTGGACGGCGAGCGTTACGAAGGCTTTTTGTCGCGCGCCAATGTGTTTTCGTCTTATCGGCAGAAAGTCAAGGAAATGTCGAGCGACTGACGGCCGATTGGCAGAAAACGGAACCGCTTCCGGCGCTTGGATGAAGCCTGTCGCGGCAATGCCGCGGGAGGGATACGGCCGGAGCCGTGGGGTTTTGAGTTAAAGTGAAAAATAAATAATATCAGGATATGAAAAAGCAGAATTTGCTGGCCGGTTTAGGGCTCTGTATGGGGCTTTTGGCCATGTGGCGGCCGGCGACGGCGCAGACCGCCGGGACGGTTTCGGGCGATGCGCCCAAACATTGGACGGTGGAACAGGCTACGGCCGACCGTGCGTTGCGTCCCGAGAGCGTGGGCTTGCTGTATTGGGGCGAGAAAGATCCCAATAATTTGTTTTACAGTTATGATAACAAAGTCATCTGTTTCAATGCCAAGTCGCTGAAAACGGACACGATATTGACGTTGGCGGATTTCGAAGCCCTGAAAGCGCAGTATGCGCCCGACGCCCCGCCTTTGACGTCCTTGCCCGAAATCGTCGGCATGCGCAAGAACAGCATGGTGTTGCGCTACGAAAACGGGTATTATATCTGGACGTACGACGACAATAAAGTACAGCTTTATGCCTCCATGCCGGAGCAAGCCACGAATTTTTCTTACAACGACCAGGAGGGACATTCGGCCTTTACGCAGGACAACAACCTGTTTGTCGTCAAAGACGGCGTGAAGTTCGCCGTGACGAAAGACCATGAGCCGGGCATTGTCAACGGGCAGGTCGTGCACCGCAACGAGTTCGGCATCACGAAAGGTATTTTCTGGGATCCGACGGGCGACAAACTGGCGTTCTACCGCATGGACGAGCGTATGGTGCGCGAGGCGCCGCTCTTGGGCATGGCGGGTACGGAGGAGACGTTGGAGCCGACGCGTTATCCCGAAGCCGGCACGACGTCACACGAGGTAAGTGTCGGCGTCTTCGACCTCAATACGTATAAGACGGTCTTTCTCAAACCCTGTTTCGACACGAATCCGTATATCACGGGCGTTACGTGGTCGCCCGACAGCAAGGAGATTTATACCGTGCAGTTGGACCGCGCGCAGAAGCATCTGGCCGTTTTCTGCCACGACGCCGCCACGGGCGTCATGAAGCGCAAATTGTTCGAAGAGACGAATCCGGTATGGGTCGAACCCGAAAACCCCGTCATCTTCCGTCCGGGGCATCCAGACCAGATTGTCTGGAACAGCGAACGCAACGGTTACAATCATCTTTATCTGTACAATACGCAGGGCAAGTTGCTCAAAACGATCACGCCCGACAAGGAACCTTGGGAAGTGAGCGAAATCGTGGGTTGTTCGCCCGACGGCAAGTATGTCTATTTCATGGGGACGAAAGATTCGCCCTTGCAGCAGAACCTGTACCGCGTGCAGATTGACAACGGCCGCATCAAGCGTCTGACGAAGGAAGACGGCACGCACCGGGTGCAGATGAATCCGAGCGGCACGTGCTTCCTCGATATTTACAGCAGTTTTACCGAACCGCGGGTGACGCAAGTGATAGACGTTGAGGGTGATGTGCTCAAAAAACTTTTGGTGAGCAAAGACCCGTTGGCCGGTTATGCCAAGCCTGAAACGCGCGTGTTCACGATTAAGGCGGCCGACGGCAAGACCGATTTGTACGCGCGTATGATTCTGCCGCCGGATTTCGATTCGACGCGCCGATATCCGGTCATCGTCTATGTTTACGGCGGCCCCCACGTGCAGTTGGTCACGAACAGCCATCTGGCGGGCAGCCCGCTGACGCTGCAGCATTTCGCGCAGGAGGGTTTCATCGTGTTCTCGGTCGATAGCCGCGGCTCGGCGCACCGGGGATTCGCGTTCGAAAGCGCGATACACCGCAACATCGGTACCGTGGAAGTGGCCGACCAGATGAAAGGCGTCGAATACCTGTATTCGTTGCCGTATGTCGATCGCGACCGCATCGGCGTGGACGGCTGGAGTTACGGCGGGTTCATGACGATGAGCCTCAAATTGCGCTATCCGCAGGTGTTCAAGGTGGCGGTGGCCGGCGGCGGCGTCATGAACTGGGCCTGGTACGAGATTATGTACGGCGAGCGGTATATGGAGACGCCGCAGAACAATCCGGAGGGGTATGAATATGCCAATCTGTTGCGGTTGACCGACAGCGTTTCGGGCAAGATCCTGATGATTCACGGCGGCAAGGACGCCACGGTATTGCCCAAGCACAGCCTTTATTTCATCGATGCGTGCGCGCGTGGCGGAAAGCAGATAGACTTCTTCCTGTATCCCAATGCGGCGCACGGGGTCGTCGGGCCGGCGCGCAAGCATCTGGACCGCATGATTTTCGAATACTTCAAGAACAATCTTTAAGCGGTGGACGATAGCAAGCCAAACCTGTCGGTTGGCGGCGGCGTGAGCGGTTTGGCCGGCGGGACGCGGGAGGCGGATGCCGGTGCGGGAGCCGGTGCGGCGGACTGCCCGCAGCGGCATATCGACATAGCGGACTACCGCTACCCGTTGCCGGAGGGGCGTATCGCGCTTTATCCGTTGGCGGAACGCGACGCCTCCAAACTGCTGGTCTATAAGGCGGGGGAGGTGTGTGAAAGCCGTTTCGCCCGCCTCGGCGAATTTCTGCCGCCGGAGACACTGCTGGTCATGAACGACACCAAAGTCGTGCATGCGCGGCTTGTGTTTTACAAGGGCGCGTCGGAGGCTTCGGGCGCGTCGGAGGCTTCGGGACGGCCGGGCGCGCGCATCGAGATTTTCTGTCTGGAACCCTTGCGGCCCGCCGATATCGCGCAGGCGTTCGCGGCGCGGGGCGAAGCGGAGTTTCTGTGCCTGATAGGCAACAACAAGAAGTGGAAGACGGGCGACCTCTGCATGACGTTTGAAACGGCAGGGCGTCGGGAGGTGTTGCGCGCGACGCGCCTGCGGGCGCAGGGCGATGCGTTCGCCGTCCGTTTCGCCTACGCGGGCGACCTCTCGTTTTCGGAGGTTCTGGAGGCGTCGGGCAAAGTGCCGCTGCCGCCTTATATCCGCCGTCAGGCGGAGGCGGCCGATGCGGGACGCTATCAGACGGTCTTCGCGCGGCACGACGGCTCGGTGGCCGCGCCGACGGCGGGCCTGCATTTTACGGAAAACCTGCTGGCGGAACTGGCGCGCAAAGGCGTTGCGCAGACGCGGCTGACGTTGCACGTCGGCGCGGGCACGTTCAAGCCGGTCAAGGACGGCGAAATCGGTACGCACGCGATGCACCGCGAGTATGTGTCGGTGCCCGCGCGGACCGTCGCGGCACTGCGGGCGGCCGTGGAGGCGGGGCGGCCGGTGGTGCCGGTCGGCACCACGTCCATGCGCAGCTTGGAGAGTCTGTATTGGTGGGGGGCGTCGCTGTTGGATGCCCCGGCGGCTGAAACGGCCTGCGCGGCTTCGTTCGAGCTGGCGCAATGGACCCCATACGAAACGTATGGCGGCCGCCTGCCTTATCCCCCTCTGCAAGTCTTGACGGCCCTGACGGAATACCTGCAACGGACGGGCGCCGAAGCCGTGGGCGGTTATACGGCCTTGATGATCGCGCCCGGCTATCCGTTCGCGTTCTGCCGCGGCCTGGTCACGAACTTCCACCAGCCGCAGAGTACGCTCCTGCTGTTGGTGGCGGCTTTGGTGGGCGACTGCTGGCGGTCGCTTTACGACTATGCGCTCTCGCACGATTTCCGCTTTCTGAGCTACGGCGACGGCTGTCTGTTTTGGCCGCCCCGTCCGTAACGCCGCTTGGCGTGTGCCCACCTGCGGCTTACGCTTTTCGCCGCCTCGCTTCCCTCCGGGACTGCGGTTCGTCGCCGCGGATGTCCCTTCGGGAACGCCGACGGCTCATGGCCCACGCGGCTATTAGCCCTCTGCAACGGATTTTGCCTTACAGCGCGGCAGAACATATTATTTTTATAAAGGAAGAGATGCAAAGACAATTGACGACAATCGCCGTGGAGGGCATGGATTTCTATGCCTATCACGGCTGTTTCAAGGAAGAGACGTTGATCGGCACGAATTTCAGGGTCGATATTTATCTGACCGTCGATACGTCGGCGGCCGAGGCACGGGACGACATGGCCGGTACCGTGAATTATGTCGAGATTTATGACCGGGTCAAGGCGCAGGTCATGATACCGTCCAAACTCATCGAGCATGTGGCCGCCCGCATCCGCGATGCCGTGATGGCCGATTTCCCGCAGGTATGCGGCATCAAGGTCAAGGTGGCGAAACTCAATCCGCCGATAGGGGAGAAGATACGGGAAGTGAATGTCACGTTGGAGGCGTCGCGATAGTTCCCGCCCCAAAATCCGGCTCGGAATCCCGCGCCAAATCCGAAGAAACCCGCGAAAATCCGGCTCGGAATCCCGCGCCACATCCGAAGAAAACCAAGGTTTACATCCGCATCGCGCGCCGGGGCGGTTCGATGCCCCGCAGGGTTCACGCTGAAAACGCAGGGTTCACGCTGAAAAACAAAAACCTCCCGCTCTTCTATTCTATTGGAACGGGAGGTTTTGCATATCGGACCGGAGACCCTAAGACCCGGGAGACCCGGGGAACCGGAATCTATCGGTATTCTTCCACCGAAAGGACGGGCGTGCTGCTGTAGAACACTTGCAGCAGTTTCAGCATTTCGTATTGGGCTTCGGAGAACGTATCCACGTAGATGGCCTCGTTCTTTTCGCCTATACTGTTGTTCATCACCAAGTAGTTGCCTACTTTCTTGTTGTATTGGAATACGAAATAGTAAGTCGGTTCGTGTTGGATGATATAGGAACGTTCCGGCTGCAACAGGTTGATGAACATGACGAGCGCGCGGTCCAGATCCGGTTCGTATTCGTCCCCGTCCAGGGACGCGACGCGGAATGCGTCGTCGAAAGCTTCCCGGGAGAATGTGCCGAGCGGTTTATTGTAATCCACGGACTCCACGATGGTCAGGTCGATATAAGAACTTTGCGCATGAACCCGATCATGCGAACCCGCAAGGCAAAGTGCACAGGCACTGACAAATAATGCAAGAAGATAGTTTAACTTTTTCATAAGCCAAAACATACCGTGTCAACCTTGCAAAGGTAAGGCAATTCAAAGAAAATAGCAAGCGGAAAAAATGGGTGGCGGTATGAAACTTGGTTCCGTATTTGCTATTGCGCCCGATTTGCACTACCTTTGTCAGTTAAATTATTGATAAACCAATAACAATGAAAAGAGCATACGTATTCCCGGGACAGGGCGCACAGTTCGTGGGCATGGGAAAGGATCTGTACGAGGCTTATCCTCAGGCGAAAGAGATGTTTGAAAAAGCCAACGACATCCTCGGCTTCCGCATTACCGACCTCATGTTTGCCGGCACCGACGAAGATTTGAAACAGACGAAAGTGACGCAGCCGGCGGTCTTCCTGCATTCGGTCATTCTGGCGGCCTGTCTGCCGGATTTCAAACCCGACATGGTGGGCGGTCACTCCCTCGGCGAATTTTCGGCTTTGGTGGCCAACCGGGCGTTGAACTTCGAAGACGCGCTCGTGCTGGTTTCCAAACGGGCCAACGCGATGCAGAAAGCCTGCGAGATGAATCCCTCCACGATGGCGGCCATCATCGGCTTGGACGACGCCAAGATAGAGGAAATCTGCGCCGGCATCCAGGGCGAGGTCGTCGTGCCGGCCAATTACAACAGCCCCGGCCAGCTCGTTATTTCGGGCAGCATGAAGGGCATCGAACAGGCTTGCGAGGCCTGCAAGGCCGCGGGGGCCAAGCGGGCGTTGCCGCTTAAGGTGGGCGGCGCTTTCCACTCGCCGCTCATGGAGCCGGCGCGCGTGGAACTGGCGCAGGCCATCGAGAGCACGCAGTTTCATACGCCGGTCTGCCCGGTCTATCAGAATGTGAACGCGCGTCCGTTTACCGATCCGGCCGACATCAAGGCCAATTTGGTGGCGCAACTGACGTCGCCCGTACGTTGGACGGAAATCGTCCGCAACATGGCGGCGGACGGCGCGACGGAAATGATTGAAGTGGGCCCCGGCTCGGTGTTGCAGGGCTTGGCCAAGAAAATCGCGCCGGAACTGGCGGTAAGCGCGGGTACGGTGCAGCTGGCTTAAGGCCGCGCCTCGTCGGAACAAGGGCCGGCATGCGGCGCGCCTTCACACGGACGCGTGCATGTCGGCATATTCGCATTATGGGATGAAGCAATCGATTCAGGTAAAATCGTGGATGTTTTGGGCGGCGGCCGCCGCGACGGGGCTGATGCTGGCCGCGGCCTGGCCGGCGCGTGGCTTTACGCCTTTGGCGTTTGTCGCGTGGGTGCCGCTGCTGTGGGCGGAAGACTATGTCTATCGCCGGCGCAAGGCGGTTGCCGGATCCACGGCCGCAGGACAGGCCGGTGACGCTCCCGTCAAGCCGCGGCGTTACCGCGTTTTCCTCTATGCCCTGACCGCGTTTTTGATTTGGAACGTCCTGACCACGTATTGGATATGGAATTCCACGCCCGCGGCGGCCTTGGCTTGGGTGGCCAACGCGCTGCTCATGGCGACGGTGTTCTGGCTCTATCATGCCACGACGCGACGGCTGCCGTTGCACAGCGCGCGCGGTGGCGTGCTCGTCGTCTATTGGATCGCGTTCGAGTACATCCACCATATCTGGGATATCGCGTGGCCGTGGCTCACGCTCGGCAACGTGTTCGCCACGCAGCCGGCCTGGGTGCAGTGGTACGAATACACGGGCACGTCGGGCGGCAGCCTGTGGGTGTTGCTCGTCAACATGTTGTTTTTGGCATGGTGCAAGGCCACGGTGGCCGCCGCGCCCAAGCGCGAGCGGACGGTCAAGGCCGTGGCGGTCTGCCTCGCCATCCTGCTGCCCGTGGGCGGTTCGATGTGGCGGTACGCGCATTACCGGAGCGCGGGGCGGCAAGTCGAGACCGTGGTCGTGCAGCCGAACATAGACCCGTACGGGGAACAATACGACATCCCGCCGGTGGAGGCGGTCCGGCGCATGCTGTTTTTGGGCGAATATGCGTTGGGTCCGCAGACCCGCTTCCTCGTCACGCCCGAAAGCATGATACAGGAGTACGTTTGGGAACACAAGTTGGCGAACTCGCCGAGCGTGGCCGAAATCCGCGGCTTCCTGAACGACTATCCCGGCCTGTCGGTCGTGGCCGGCATCTCCACCTACAGCCAACTCGCGCCCGAAGATTCGGCGACGCGCGGCGTGCGCAAGCGGCCGGGCCTCTACGGGCACAACACGCTCTATTATCTGGCGCATAATACGGTCATGGTCATCGATACGGCTTCGGTCGTTCCGTCAGCGGTTGTTCCGTCAGCGGTTTCGACGGACGTATCGGCCGCCGCAACTGTATCTCCGCAACAGGCTTTGCCGTCTGCGGCCGGTTTCCGCCTGCGTCACAAATCCAAACTGACGCCGGCCGTGGAAATCATGCCGCTGGTCGATAGAATCGGCTTTTTGGAGAAATGGGCGATCGACTTGGGCGGCATCGTCGGCACGCTGGGGACGGATGCGGAGCCTGAGGTGTTCCGTTCGGAGCGGCCGGGCGACACGGTCCGCTACGCCGACGTCATCTGCTACGAGTCCATTTTCGGCGACTATGTGACGGGCTTCTGCCGCAACGGCGCCGAACTGCTGTTTATCTCCACCAACGACGGCTGGTGGGGAGACACGCCGGGACACCGGCAACATGCCGAATACGCGCGTCTGCGGGCCATCGAGAACCGGCGTGACATCGCCCGTTCGGCCAATACGGGTATCTCGGCCTTTATTTCCCAGCGGGGCGACGTGCTGCAACGCACGGCCTATTGGGAACCCGCCGTCATTAAACATAATATGAAAATCAATCGCGAACTTACTTTTTATAGCCGTTACGGTGATATTTTAGGGCGGACGTTCGGACCTATCTCTCTGTTGCTGTTGTTAGGAGGTCTTGTTTTGCGGATAGTAAAGAGAGGATAGAAAATCTATGAAATTTGAAGAATTGAATTTGAAGGCGGAATTGTTGACCGCCGTATCGGACTTGGGATTTAAAGAAGCCATGCCGGTACAGGAACAGGTCATTCCGTTATTGTTGGAACAACCGACCGACCTCATCGCCTTGGCGCAGACGGGGACAGGCAAGACGGCGGCTTTCGGCCTGCCGATTTTGCAACGGCTCGACCCGACGAACCGGCAGGTGGAGGCTCTGGTGTTGAGCCCGACGCGGGAACTGTGTCTGCAGATAGCGACCGACATGGAGAAAATGGCGGCGCACCTGCCCGGCGTCAAGATCGGCGCGGTCTATGGCGGGGCGAGCATAGAACGGCAGATGTCGGAGATAGAACGCGGGCTGAAGGTCGTCGTGGCCACGCCCGGCCGTATGCTCGACATCTTGCGGCGCGGCAAGCTGGATTTGTCGCATATCAACACGGTGGTTTTTGACGAGGCCGACGAGATGCTGCACATGGGCTTCCGCGACGAGTTGGACGGCATTTTGGCCTATACGCCGCAGGATAAGCATACGTGGCTGTTTTCGGCCACGATGCCCAAGGAGATACGCGCCATGACCGGCCGTTACATGACCGATCCGGCCGAGGTGACGATCGGCCGCCGCAACGAAGGCTCGGCCAACGTGACGCACCATTATTACATGGTGCAGGCCAAAGAACGCTATTTGGCGTTGAAGCGGATAATCGACTATTATCCGGAGATTTATTCGATTATTTTCTGCCGCACCCGGCGCGAGACGCAGGAAGTGGCGGAAAAACTTATACAGGACGGCTACAATGCCGACGCCCTGCACGGCGATTTGTCGCAGGCGCAGCGCGACAACGCGATGAGCCGTTTCCGGCTTAAGAACCTGCAGCTGCTCGTGGCGACGGATGTGGCGGCGCGCGGTTTGGACGTGAACAACCTGACGCATGTGCTCAACTACAACCTGCCGGACGATGTGGAGCAATACACGCACCGCAGCGGACGGACGGGACGGGCTTCGGCCACGGGCGTCTCGATCGCGCTCATCACGACGCGTGAAAAATCGCGCATCAAGGAGATTGAAAAGACGATTCACAAGTCGTTCGAATTGAAACAGCTGCCGAGCGGCGAGGAGATATGCGGCAAGCAGGTGCTTTTTCAGGCCGAACGCATGTTGGGCGTGGATTTGGCGGCCGAAGAACTGGAAACCTATCTGCCGGCCATTTACGAGAAGCTGCAGCCGCTGAGCAAGGAGGAGTTGATCCAGCGTTTCGTGGCGTTGGAGTTCAACCGTTTCCTGAACTATTACCGCAATGCGCCCGAGGTACGCGACATGAGCGTGGAGGCGACGCGCGAGAAACGGTCGGGCGACCGGGGCGACCGCGGCGATTTCGTACGGCTGTTCATCAACCTCGGTCACATGGACGGCATCAAGCCGCAGAACCTCATCGGCCTGTTGAACGATTACGTCAAGGACCGCGACATGCGCGTGGGCCGCATCGACCTGCGCAAGACGTGTTCGTTCGTGGAGATTCCGTCGGTTTACGCCGGACAGGCGGTGCAGGCCTTGGGCGGCGCCGTCTATAAAGACCGCAAGGTGTTTGCCGAGGTGGCGAACGGGCAGGAGCCGGGCGAACGCGGCGACGGTCCGGACAGAAGCAAACGGCGCGGCGGCGCTTACGGCGAACGCGCCGAACGTGCCGGACGCGGCGAACACCCCGGAAGAGGCGGCCGCAAGGAACGCGGCGAACATGACGGATATGCCGGCCGCTCCGAACGTACCGACCGCTCCGAACGTAAGTCCCGTGGCGGCAAGAAAGACTGGATGGCGTTTGTGGATGGCAGCGCGTGGGATAAGTCCGAGCCCAAAGGCAAGAAGGCTTGGAACAAGGAGGCTTGGGGCGAGGATCCCTGGGCGTCCGGCGCATGGCCTCAGGACGGCGGTTGGAACGACGGCTGGGAAAAGGGCGCGAAGAAGAAAGGCGGCGCCAAACGGGCGCAGAAAGCCGTGGACAAGGCGCGTCAGACCGGCGGCTACGGTCGGTCGGCCGGTAAGCCCGCCCGTAAGAGTAAGAAAAGATAAAAACATAAAAATATGGCTAACAAATTGTTTGAAATTTTGGACAAGGCGCAGTTGTCGGCTCAGATCGTGAGCATGGACGTGTATGCGCCGCGTTTGGCGGCCTCGGCTCAACCGGGGCAGTTCCTGATTGTGGTACCGAGCGAGACGGGCGAACGTATTCCGCTTACGGTCTGCGACTACGACCGCGAGAAAGGCACGATCCGCATCGTGTTTCAGGTTATCGGCGGCTCCACGCAGAAGATGGCCGCGTTCAACGTGGGCGAATGTTTCCACGACGTCGTGGGCCCGTTGGGTCAGCCGTCGGAATTCGTCAAGGAACCGTTGGAAGAAGTCAAGAAACGCAACATCCTGTTTGTGGCCGGCTCGGTGGCGGCCGCGCCCGTCTATCCGCAGGTGCGCTGGATGAAGGAACACGGCATTGTCTGCGACGTCATCATCGGCGCGCGTTCGGCCAACCTCATGGTGCTGGAGAACGAGATGCGCGAAGTGGCGGGCAACCTCTACCTCTGTACCGACGACGGCACGCTCGGCTTCAACGGCCGTGTGACCGACCTGATGAAAGACTTGATCGACAACCAAGGCAAGAAATATGACGAGGTGATTTGCATCGGCCCGATGATCATGATGAAATTCGTGACGATGATGACCAAGGCCTACAACATCCCGACGATTGTCAGCCTCAACAGCCTCATGGTCGATGGAACCGGCATGTGCGGCGCCTGCCGCGTGACGATTGGCGGCAAGACCAAGTTCACGTGCGTGGACGGGCCTGAATTCGACGCTTTCCAGGTGGATTTCGACGAGGCCATGCGCCGTCAGGGCATGTACCGTCAGTACGAAATCGCCAAAAATACGGAAGAACACCGCTGCAATCTGGCGGCGGCCGTGGAAGACTCCCTGGCCGAGCGCGCCAAGGCCGAGACGGCGCCCGAAGCCGTCAAGCCGCCCGTGGAGAAACCCAAAACGCGCGTGCCGATTAAGGAGCAGGATCCGGAAGTGCGCAGCCACAACTTTGAGGAAGTCTGCCTCGGCTATACCGTGGAGGAAGCCATGGCCGAAGCCTCGCGCTGTCTGCAATGCAAGAAGCCGGGTTGCGTGACGCAGTGTCCGGTGTCGATCCATATTCCCGAATTCATCCATCAGGTCGCTTTGGGCGACTTCGCCGCGGCCGCCCGGGTTATCGCGCGCGACTCCGCCCTGCCGGCCGTCTGCGGCCGCGTGTGTCCGCAGGAGACCCAGTGCGAGGGCAAGTGCGTGTTGGGCGTCAAGGGGCAACCCATCGCCATCGGCAAACTCGAACGTTTCGTGGCCGACTACACGCGCAAACATGGGCTCGATACGCCGGTTCAGCCGGCTGAAAAGAAGAAGCAGAAAGTGGCCGTCATCGGTTCCGGCCCCGCGGGTCTGACCTGCGCCGGCGACTTGGCCAAGATGGGCTATCAGGTCAGCGTTTTCGAAGCCCTGCACAAGTCGGGCGGCGTTTTGGTTTACGGTATTCCCGAATTCCGTCTGCCGAAAGCCATCGTGGCGCACGAAATCGAGAACCTGAAGAAACTCGGCGTCGTATTTGAAAACGACGTCATCATCGGCAAGACGGTCAGCATCGACCATCTGATGAACGAAGAAGGCTTCGACGCCGTCTTCATCGGTTCGGGCGCGGGCTTGCCCAAGTTCATGCGCATTCCGGGCGAGAATCTCAACGGCGTGCTTTCGGCCAACGAACTCTTGACGCGCTCCAACCTCATGAAAGCCTATCGCGACGACCACGATACGCCGGTGTTCATCGGCAAGAAAGTGGCCATCGTGGGCGGCGGCAACGTGGCCATGGACGCCGCGCGTACGTCCAAACGCCTCGGTTCGGAAGTCTATATCGTCTATCGCCGCAGCGAAGCCGAAATGCCGGCGCGTAAGGAAGAGGTACACCACGCGCACGAGGAGGGCATCCACTTCCTCGAACTGACGAACCCCGTCGAAATCATCGGCAATGAACAGGGCTGGGTAACGGGCATGAAGTGCGTCAAGATGGAACTGGGCGAACCGGACGCTTCCGGCCGCCGCAGCCCCGTTGAGGTGCCGGGCTCGGAATACGTTCTGGAGGTGGACGAAGTCGTGATGTCGTTGGGTACGTCGCCCAACCCGATGATTTCGTCGCACACGCCGGGTCTGGAGACCGACAAGCGCGGCTGTCTCGTGGCCGACGAACACGGCGCGACGACGCGGCCGGGCGTATTTGCCGGCGGGGACGCCGTTTCGGGTGCCGCCACGGTTATTCTCGCGATGGGGGCGGCCCGCAAGGCGGCCAAGGCCATCGACGAATATCTGCGCGGCAAGTAAGCGGACCTGCGCGATAAAGGAGCCGGGGCCTTGGGGTTCCGGCTCTTTCTTATTTAATGCGGCTTCTGTCGCTTTATAAGGCGCAAGCCGAATCAACGATATGCCATGAAAAAAGAAATCACCCCCTATCTGAACCGCGAAATCGCGTGGCTGGCGTTTAACGAGCGCGTGTTGCGCGAGGCGGCCGATCCCACGAACCCGATTGTGGAACGCATGATTTTTCTCGGCATTTTTTCCAACAACAACGACGAGTTCTACCGTGTACGCGTGGCTTCGCTCAAACGCTTGCTGCACAAGAAAAAGCACCGTATCGAATATCGTGTCGATCCCGCCTTGCTGCTTCGGCGCATCCGGGCCGTGAACAACGACCAGCTGAGCCGTTTTGAAGAGATTTTCGAAGCCAACGTCAAGGAATTGCGGCGGCAGAACGTCTATCTGGTGGATGAGGCGCATATCGCGGGCTGGCAGGCACGCTACATCAAGGATTATTTTCACCAGCACGTCCGCCGTCACCTCTATCCCGTCTTCATGGACAAACTCAAGGACGACCGCGGTTTCAACGACAAGTCCAACTTCATGGCCGTACAGATGTGGAAGTCCGGCGCGCCGGACGAGAAGCAGGACATGATCATCGAAATTCCCGTGGCGCGGCTCACGCGTTTCCTGCGTCTGCCCGACCACCGCGGCCATCATTACATCATCCTGTTGGACGACGTGATCCGTTATTGCCTTTCCGATATTCTCGCGCCTTTGGATTACGATTGCTACGACGCCTATACGTTCAAGTTTGTGCGCGACGCCGAGTTAGACATCGATTTCGACCGCCATGCCGAGGTGCAGCGCGACTTCCTGGCCTTTCTCTCCATGCAGCTCCAGCAGCGCAACAAGTCGAATACCGTGCGTCTCGTGCATGACGCGAACATGCCCCAGCCGCTCATCAGGCGGTTGCAGAAGATTTTCGCGGCCGACGACGAGACGACGTTCAACAGCCGCGGCCGTTACCAAAACAAGAAAGATTTTACGGGCTTTCCAAAGGATTTCGGCGAGCCGAATCTCATCTATCCGCCGTTCATGCCGCAGGACGTCAAGGCCTTTCCGGTCAGCGGCAGCAAATTCGAGGTGCTGCGGCAGCGCGACTTCATGTTGCATTACCCGTACCAGTCGTTCCAGCATCTGATCGACCTGTTGCGCGAGGCCTCCATCGACCCGGCCGTCCGTTCCATACAGATGGCCATCTACCGTGTCGCGCCGCACTCCTCCATTATGAACGCGCTCGTCAACGCGGCGCGCAACGGCAAGAAAGTGGGCGTTTTCATGGAACTCATGGCGCGTTTCGACGAGGAGAACAACATCAACTGGGTCAAGCGTCTGGAGGCCGAGCGAGTGGAGGTTTACCGCATCATTCCGGGCATGAAGGTACACGCCAAGATATTGCTTATAGAACGCAAGGAGAGCCACGGCAAGCGGCTGTACGCCTGCGTGGGGACGGGCAATCCGAACGAGGCCACGGCCAAGCAGTACTGCGACATGCAGCTTTTGACGGCCCATCCGGCCATCACGCAGGAGGTGGCCAAGGTGTTCGAGACCATCGGGCGGCACGACTGGCGGCCGTTTACCGACTACAAGGCGCTGTTCGTCTCGCCCTTCAACCTGCGGTCGGGCTTTACCGCGCTCATAGACGGCGAGATCGCCAACGCCAAGGCCGGCCGCGAGGCCTGGATGAAAATCTGCCTGAACAACCTGGCCGATACGGCGATGATAGACAAACTCTACGAGGCCTCGCGCGCCGGCGTGCGCGTCGATATGGTGGTGCGCGGCATCTGCATGCTCAAGCCGCGCGTGGCGGGCATGAGCGACAACATCAACGTCGTGAGCATCGTGGACCGCTTTTTGGAACATACGCGCGTGTTCATTTTCGCGCACGGCGGCGCGCCGCTCTATTACATCGGATCGGCCGACTGGATGACGCGCAACCTGGACCACCGCATCGAGGTGGCCTGTCCGATTTACGACCCGGCCATCCGGCAGGACTTGCTGCATATCCTTAACCTGCAGCTGTCCGACAACACGCACGCCCGTCTGGTCAGCCCCAAGGCCGAACACGTTTACAAGCGGCCCGCTCCCGGCGAGAAGCCGCTCAGGTCGCAGGAGGCCATTTTCAAATACCTCAAGCAAAAGTACAGTTAGGGCGGGAAAATATGGAAATCACGTTTTTACTCAACGGCAAGACGACCGAGGCCTATCTGCAGGATGGCATCGCGCTGTACGAAAAGCGGCTGTCGCATTACGTGCGCTACCGCACCGAGGTGCTGCCCGAATTGAAGAACACCAAGGCGATGAGCCCCGAGCAACAGAAAACGGCCGAGGGCGCGCGCATCCTCGCGGCCATGGCCAAGGCCGACTACTGCGTGCTGCTGGACGAGCGCGGCGAGCGGCGGACGTCCGTGCAGTTCGCCGATTTCCTGCAGAAACAGATGAACCGCGGCGTCCGCAGCCTGCTGTTTGTCGTGGGCGGCCCCTACGGCTTTTCGGAAGACGTCTATCGGCAGGCGCAGGCGCGGCTCTCGCTCTCCGACATGACGTTCTCCCACCAGATGATCCGGCTGTTCTTTACCGAACAGCTTTACCGGGCGTTTACGATTCTGAAGGGCGAACCCTACCATAACGCGTAGGCACTTCCGCCGCCATAAAAAAAAAGCCGCCCGGCGTTTCCGTCGGACGGCTTGGGCTTTAAGAGCCTTGGATAAGTTGGGCGGCCGCTATTTCTTGTCGCGGTTGAAGTAGAACGTCAGGTTGAAGTTGGCGCCGATGTTGCCGACGCCGAAATCGAAACCGTGCGAGCGCGGTGCGACTTCTTTCCGCCAGGTTTCCCGTTGTTTGGTTCTGTCGTTGAAGCCTTCCGCTTCGTAGTATAGTTTCTGGCTCCAATTATAGACGGCGGCCACATTGATTTCCGCGCCCAACGAGAACCACGGGCTGATGAACCATTCCACGCCAATGAAGCCCATCAGGCCGAAATAATGCGTCGGCGATTCGTAGAATTTTTTGAGGTAGCGGGTTGAGGAAAATCCTTCGCGGGCAGGTCCTTCGTATTCAAAAGCCGTGAAGGACGGCGACGGGTTCTCGGAGGAAATGGCGTTGCCGTAAGAATAACGGAGGCTCGTATAGTCGAAGGCGTAGATAAGGCCGCCGCCCACCACGCCTTGTACGCGGCGTTTGCCGATGCGGTATTCCGCCGCCGCGCTGAAACTCGCGCCGGCATTGTGGAAGTTGCGGCGGTCCACGACTTGGGCTATGGATTGCCGGTCGGCGCGGTAGGCCATGTCGTCACGGCTGTAGGTGCCTTCGCTCCGGAAGCGGTATAGCCAGCCTATATTGACGCGGACGCCTATCTCGTCGGTTATCATGTATTTTCCGGCAATGGAGAGCAGGGGCTGCAGATAGGCTTGGCCTCCGATAAAATAGTCATCGTCGAAATTGAAGATATAGGCGAGATTGAGGAACGGATTGGCGTTGAGCGTAAATCCCCAACTGCCGGCCTGCGGCAGATAGTCTTCCGGCTTCCAACTGGCTCGCCAGGCACGGCGCCATTCCTTTTTAGTCATGTAGTCGCCGGCTTGTTCGGTTTGGACGGCCGGTGTCTGAGTGGGCGGTGTTTCGGCGTCTTCTTGCGCCGATAGCGGAAAACTGCAGAAAAATAGGCTTGAAATCAACAAGACCGCGCATAATTTGAAAGAAGGCGCCGCTACGGTGCATTTCTTTCCGGATGAATGTGTTTTCATAACGTTTGATTTTGGTTGTTAATGACTTTTTTTCAGGTTTTTACATGAAATATTTTTTGTGGTAACAATGATTTTTAATTCCGTAATATAAGAAAAAAAACGATACGTCCGGCGGATCGTATGAAATTCGGGCGTTATCGGATCAGCACGATGCGGCCGGCGGAAGAGACATCGCGGCCGTCGCGGCGCACAGAGGCCCGGCATTGATACGTATAGACGCCGGCGGGGCAGTCGCGGCCGCGGAACGTGCCGTCCCAGCTCTCGTCGGGGTTCGTGCTTTGGAATACGGCCCGGCCGTTCCGGTCAAAGATTTTCAGTTCGTAGTACAGGTCTTCGGGCAAGGCGACGGAGATGGGGCCGAAAAGGTCGTTGAGGCGGTTGCCGTTGGGCGTGAAGGCCGAGGCGAAGTAAAGGCGGCCGCAGAAGAGGCGTTCGATGTTGCAGGCCGCCGTATCGGCGCAGCCGTTGTGGGTGACTTCGGCATGGATGAGGCCGCTGCCCGCGAAGCCCTGTTGGGGCGCGGTGCCGATGGCCGAAGTCAGATGGTCGCCGGCATACCAGGCGTAGGCGTCGTAATGGTCGGGCAGATAAAACACGCATTCTTCGCCGCGGCAGATCAGGGTGTCGGCCGGCAGGTAAAAGACGGGCAGCGGCCGTTCTTCGACATGGACGTCGGTTTGGCCCGTGCAGCCGTTGGCCGTCAGCGTGGCGGTGTAGCGGCCGCCCTGTTCGAGGCGCACGGCCGAGGCGGGAGGCCGTCCGGATTCGGCGGTGTCTCCGGCCGGGCCGGTTGCGGAACCCGCGCCGGGGAACGGTTGCAGGCCGTCCGGCCAGCCGTAGCGGCCGTCGGGATAGTCGGGGTTGAACGCGTCCAGAATCAGGTAGCGGGTCTCGCAAAGGAAGGTGTCGGCCGGCAGGCGCGGGTAGGGGATCGGAAAGACGGTGACGTGCAGGCTGTCCAGCAGGCGGCAGTCGCCGTAGGTCAGGCGCATGGCGTAGAAGCCGCTGTCGGCCGGCCGCAGCGAGTCGAGGCGGAGCGGGACGGTGTCGGCCGGGGCGGGGGTGGCGATGGGACGGCCGTCGGGCGCGAACCAGGCGAAGCCGGTTCGGCCGCCGTACACGCTTTGCGCGTCATGGACGTAAAACAGCCGCAGGCGCTCGTGTTCGCAAAGCGTGTCGTCGCCGTACAGCCTGCGGTCGGGAACGGGGTGTATCCGCAGCCGGTAGCGTTGGGTGTCGAGGCAGCCGGCGCGGCGCGAAATACGCGTATAGACCCCCGTGTCGGCCATCTGGAGCGGCCACCGCCGCAGGCTGTCGCGCCCGACCCAGGCCGTGCCGTCCGTCCCCTCCGGCTTGGCCCCGAAATACCAGTCGAGCCGTGTCAGCGAGTCGCCGGCAAACGGCTGCCTCCAGTCGTCCAGCCAGCAGAGCGTGTCCGTCGTGTGCGTCAGCCGCGGCGCGTACAACCTTACGTCGAACGTATCGCGCGAGACGCACCCGGTCGCCAGGTCGGTGCCGGTCGCATAGACGACCGTGTCGCGCGACGTCCGCAGCAGATAACGCGCGCCCGTGCCATCGGCGGGGTCGGGTCGCCCGTAGCCCTCCCACACATAGACGTCGGCCCCGCCCAGTGCCAAAGCGCCCTCCGTGCCGGCGTGCAGGCAAAAGGGCGCCGCGGGGAGCAGCGAGGGCGGTCGGTAACTGTATAAATCCGCTTCGCCGCGGCCATGACAGCCGTTGCGGCCGAGCACCGTGAACACCAAAGCCAAGGTGTCGTAGGTGGGCGCGTAAGGCGGGGCGGCCGGCTCGCCTTGCAGGAACCACTGCCCGGTGCCGTCCACGGGCGGTTCACCCGATATGGCGACCTCGGGCGTCAAGATATCCGGATAGCAGGCATGCAGGCCCGTAAAGCCGATTTCGGGTTTGGGCAGGCGGACGGCCTTGAAGCCGGCCGTGAGCGGCGGGTCGGGGCAGGCCGTGAAGGCCACGACGGTATATTGCACGCTGTCCGCATCCACGCGGTCGAACAAGGTCTGGTTGTAGCGGGCGTCTTTCCAGATCGTGTCGGGGGCGGTCTGCCACGCGCCGTCCCGCCAGCGTCGTTTCATCCAGTGCAGGCGGCCGTTGGAACTCAGCCTTTGGTCGTGCAGGTTCAGGCTGTCCAACGGGCAGACCTGCGCCGTGGTCGGATCAAGCGAGAGGTGCACGTTGCCTTCGGCGAAGATATGGAGGTCGCTGGAAATCTCGTCGCCGTGGTCGCACGTATATTTCATGCGGGCCGTGAGCGGGAACGTGCGGTCAATGTCTATCCTTAAAATCAAATCGTTCGGCTTGTGTATGCCGATTAATTCCGCCACCACGTCCCGGTCGATATAAGGGTTCAGGTCCACGTCCGTCCCGGAACAGACGTAGAGCGAGTCGGTCAGGAAGATGTCGGGGTTGGCGACGGCGGCGATGCGGAGCGTGTCGCTGTAAGTCAGCACCGTGTCGTTTACGCGGTACGAGACGGTGTAGGGGTAGCGGGCGGGCATCCGTACGTCGGTGCGGTAGGTCAGGCGCGGCCGGACCGGGTGGGGGTCGGACGGATAGGTGAAGTCTTCGCGCCCCGCGTCCACCGGTTCCACGTCCGACGGCGAGGGACCCCATGCCGCGCTGTCGAGGAAGTGTTTGTAAAAATCCGCATAGATATGCCAATAGATGTGGTCGCCCTCGCAGCACGAATCCCGGTGCAGTTCAAAGCGGGGCGCGCAGGCCGGGTCGATGCGGAATTCGGAAACGGGCAAGGAGGCCGGGGCGAGTTTGCGCAGCATTTTGCCTTCGTTGTAAGTGATTTCGATCTCGAAATCCGAGGCTTCGTAAAGCCAGTAGCGGTTTTGCCATCGCGCGCGATAAGCCGATGCCGGTTCCGTCAGCAGGCTGTCGGCGATTGGTTTGCCGCGGGGCGGTTTGAGCCAGCGGACGCTGATTTTGGCGGGATCGGTGGACGGGTTGATGAAATCCACCTGGGTCAGCAGTTCGGAACCGGGGCAGGTCATGCAGCCTGAAGAGCAATCGGGGTTGAGGCGGTTGTGGACGAGCGGCGGGCAGTGGCGCAAGTCGATTTCCCAACAGAACGTATCGCGGAACCGTTCAAAGGTCTCCGTGTCGTGGTAAAAGCCGAGGAAAGCGACCGAGTCGTACCGGCGGCCCGCCGCCTCGTCGGCCTCGGAGGCCTCGGAGGCGAAGTAAGGCTGGAACGTACAGATGAACTGTTGCGGGTCTTCGGTGTTGAACGTGGCGTCGGTCGCAAAGCCCGAACGCATGATTTTGAGCGAGTCGAGTTGTTGGTAATAGAGGGGGGCGGTATAAAACAGGCGGTGTTCCGCGCCGACGCAATGCTTCGCCGCATTGGAACAAGGGTCGTAGTCGTAGTAAAAATACGGGTAGCAACTATGGCTTTCCGTCAGTTCCGTTTCCAGGGAAACGGTGTCGGCAAAATGGCAGTCGTCTAAGGTCCGGCTGACGGCGATGCGGAGCCGGAGGTGCTTGTAGCGGTCGAAATTGGGGCGGGTCTTCGTGCGGATGGGGTGGACGGTCTGGTAATAAATGGCGCCATCCTCCCGGTGCTGCAGCGCGAACGAATCCGCCGGAACCCCTTCGAACCATACGGTGTCGATGCGCAGTGCGGATTGCTGGGCGAGGATGTTTAAAAAGGCTTCGGTCCGGTCGCAATACTGGTAGCTGAGGCCGACCCATTCGTTTTCCCATAGGATGATGCCGTCTTTTTTCAGGGATCGGGTGATGGCGGGCCGGGTCGGGCTGTAAGGGCAGGCTATGGTGTAGTCGGCCGAGAACGTGGCCGCCAGTTCCGGTTGGTCCAAACCGCGGGGATTGTCGTAGGCGCGCAGGAACCAGGTCTGCGCCAGGGCGTAACCGTCCGCAACGGGCAAGGTGGTCACCGAGTCTTTGATTTCGAGGTAGTCCCATTGAGGCTGTATGTCTAACGCGGCGTTCGCGTACGAAACGACATGCGTGCTGTCCGCGTGGGCGTACAGGTGGACGGGCGTCCATTCGCAGGGCAGCAGGCGGGTCTCATAGCGGCAGACGGGTTCGCAATCCAGCCCGTTCACGCGCAGGTCGAACGCCAGCCTGACCGGTGCGGTGACGGTGTCGCAGGCGTCGGCCTGAACGAGTGTGAAGTTCAGGTTACAGCGGAGGTCGTTGGCGCCGGCCGTCAGCGGTTGCTCGCCGGTCGTTCCGTCGCCCCATGTGAGTTCGGCCCGTTCGATTGCGCCGGCCGAGGGACGGGGCGACCAGTTTTGCCAGTCCGGCAGGGCGAACGTGCAGCCGGCGCAGGTGCTGTAAGCGGGCGGGTCGATCGAGACGTCCGGATGGTCGAAGGTCAGCGGCGGGATGAGGTCGAAACTGAAGCGTTCTTCCCGGATGGAGCCGCAATAGCGGTTGGAGGCATTGACGAACAGCGTGCAGGAGCGGTTCGGGATAAACGTGATTTTATCGCCGGAGACCGTCGGCTCGCCCGTGGAAAGCGTCCAGCGTACGTCGCCGTCGAGGTTGGCCGCGCTATCTACTTGATAGGTGATTTCCGTGCCGGGACAGACCGGACCCGCCGCCACGTTGCCGGACAGTCTGACGAAAGGCGGGTGTTGGACGGTGACGGTGGCCGTGGCGGTCAGCATGCCGTCCTGGCCGTTCTTTTTGTACGAAAGGATATAGTCGGTCGTGGTCTGCGGGCTGATGGTGCCGTCGAGATCAACGGGTTCGCCTTGGGCGGTCTGTACCGAAACGGCGGTCACGTCGAACGGCCAGACGAACAGTTGTCCGTGGACGGTCAGCGAAGTACCGGCGCAGATGGTCTGCGATTGGGCCTCGACCCCGGTCTCGTCCGGTTGCGCCAGCCCGCGGAACGGCAACAGGATGGCCAGCAGGAAACAGGCTGTGACGGACAGGCGTATCCTGCCAAAGAACCGTAAAGCGACGGTTCTGCCGGAGCGGGGACAATATGCGGCGGTCGGTTTCAAAGGCGGCAGGGCGTTACGGCTTTTGGTTCGCAAAGATAGTTTATTTGCATAGAAAAACGTTACTTTGCAGTCATGAAAAAGATGGGTTATTGGTTGGATAACGCGCGCTGGATTTCGTTTCCGCAGAGCCTGTTGCCGGGCTTGGTCGCGTTTACGCTGGCGTGGTTGGAACACCGTGGCGCCGGCTTCAACGCCGTCTTGGGTTTGTTGGCCGTGGCGGCCGGGGTCTTGTTGCATTTCGGCATGAACCTGTTTGACGATTATTTCGATTACCGTTACAAGAAGAGCGGCACGCGCACGGTGCAGGCGGCGCAGGGCATCCGCGCCCGCATCGGCAAATGTCCGTATCTGAAAGACGAGGGCGGCGCGTCCACGTTGCGGGAACTGGGGCTCGCGTGCGTGGGCTTCTGTCTCGCGGCCGCGGCCTTGGGCGTCGTCATCGGCTTTTACCGCGGCCTTTCCGTCTGGTATGTGGCCGCCGCGGGCGCCTTGATCGGCCTGGAGTATTCCGCGCCGCCCCTGCGCCTGAGTTACCACGGTTTGGGCGAACTGGTCATAGGGCTGCTGTTCGGCCCCGTGCTCATGGCGGGCGTCTATGTCTCGGCCTGCGGCGCGTGGTCGTTCTCGGTGCTGTTTCTCTCCGTGCCGATAGGCCTGCTCGTGACCAATATCGTCTATACGCATTCGGTCATCGACTACGCGGCCGACCGGGCCATGGGCAAGCGCACGTTCGCGGGCGTGTTGAAGCGGCCGGGCGCGATGCTCGCCGGCTCGTTCCTGTTTACGCTTCTGCCGTTCCTCATCGTGGCTTGCGGCGTGGCGTCCGGCTATCTTTCGCCTTGGTATCTGCTCGTGTGGGGGCTCCTGCCGCGCGCCACAGGCCTGTTGTATGCCGTTGTCGTCTTCATGCGCGACCCGCAGCGCGAGTTGCCGCTGAGTTGGTGGGCGCGGCCGGTTCAGATGTGGGATCAAATCAAGGAGGCCGGCATCGAGTGGTTCATGATCCGTTGGTTGGCCGCCCGTAACCTGTTGATGTTTTTCGCGTTGGTGCTGATTGCGGCCGCCGTGGCGGGCGTCGTGTTCAAATAATGTCTGCCTGCGGGTGTATGCTTCGCACAGGGCCGGCGTTTTTTTATAAAGAGTAAGAGATGAGACATTTGTTTTATTTGCCGTGGTGGTACTTCCGTTCCTGCCTGTTGGGCGGCCACCGGCCGTTGCAGACGGTGCTGTTCTTGTCCGACCGTTGCAACCTGCGTTGCAAGCATTGCGCCGTCTATGCGCGTAAGGAACCGGTCAGCAAGACGTATGCGCAGGTGGAAAGCGAACTGCGGGGCGCCTACCGGCGCGGTTCCCGCTTTGTGGATTTTGAAGGGGGCGAGCCGTTTCTGTGGCGCGACGGCGACAAGACCGTGGATGACCTCTGCGATTTGGCGCGTGAAATAGGCTTCTTCACGACCACGATCACGACCAACGCCCAGTTGCCGTTCGCGGGTTCGCACGCGCATTCGATCTGGGTCAGCATGGACGGTGTGGGATCCTATCACGACGAAATCCGCGGCGAGGGGGCTTTCGCCAAACTGGAACGCAACATCGCCGCTTGCGGACATCCGCATCTGAGCGTGAATATGGTGGTCAATAAATTGAATTATACGCAGATTAGGGCGGCGGCCGATTACGCGCGTCAGAATCCGGCCATCGAACAGATTTCGTTCAACTTCCATACGCCCTACGAAGGCACCGAACACCTGTATATAGACGATTGGGATTTGCGCGTCCGCCTGCTTGACGAGATCATCGCGCTCAAAAAGGCCGGCTATCCGATCATGAATTCCGTTTCGGGTCTGAAACGTATGAAAGATTTGAATTTCAAGAAATCCTGCTGGATTTCGGAATTCATCATGGTCGATGGCACGTTGCTGTCGGAATGCCCCGGTATGACGGCCGGCGTCTGCGACCGTTGCGGGTTCTGCATGGCCGGCGAGATGTACAGCGTGCTGCATTTCAAACCCGACACGCTCTTGGCCGGGTTTAAGTTAAGGATTTAGACGACGTGTGATAAAGGCCAATCTGCGGCGTTATTATCGGGATTCGGGCTCAGTCACGTACGTTAGCACGCTCCTTCGCCCTCCCCCTCAATGCCTTGCATCTTGACCTCTCTAACACGTCTTATACATAGTCAAAGAAACTAAAGAAAAGGGGGTGTATCATTACACCCCCTTTTGCGTAGGCAGCAGATTGGCCTTTATGACGCACCTGTTTATATCTTGTGGTCGCTCCCGAGCACATTCACGATCTTGTGCATGTACAGCTGTTTGAGGCCGTCGCGCGCCGGACCCAGGTACTTGCGCGGGTCGAATTCGGCCGGCTTGTTGGCCAGAACCTCGCGTACCGCCGCCGTCATGGCGATGCGGCCGTCGCTGTCGATGTTGATCTTGCAGACCGCCGACGTGGCCGCGCGGCGCAACTGTTCTTCGGGAATGCCGATGGCGTCTTTCATCGCGCCGCCGTACTTGTTGATGATGGCCACGAGGTCTTGCGGCACGCTCGACGAGCCGTGCAACACGATGGGGAAGCCCGGAATCAGTTTCTCGATGGCTTCGAGAATGTCGAACCGTAGGGGAGGCGGAATCAGCACGCCGTCGGCGTTACGCTGGCACTGTTCGGGTTTGAACTTGTTGGCGCCGTGCGAGGTACCGATCGAGATGGCGAGCGAATCCACGCCCGTATGTTGCAAAAAGTCCTGCACTTCTTCGGGACGCGTGTACGTATGGTGTTCCGCGCTCACTTCGTCTTCCACGCCGGCCAGAACGCCGAGTTCGCCCTCCACCGTCACGTCGTATTGATGCGCGTATTCCACCACCTTGGCGGTCAGCTTGATGTTCTCTTCATAAGGCAGGTGCGAGCCGTCGATCATGACGGACGAGAAGCCGTATTCGATGCAGCTCTTGCAGAGTTCGAAGCTGTCGCCGTGGTCGAGGTGCAGCACGATGGGCACGTTCACGCCCAGTTCCTTGGCGTATTCCACCGCGCCCTGCGCCATATAGCGCAACAGCGTCTGGTTGGCGTACTGGCGCGCGCCTTTCGAAATCTGGAGGATAACGGGCGACTGGGTCTCCACGCAAGCCTGTACGATGGCCTGCATCTGCTCCATGTTGTTGAAATTGAAGGCGGGAATGGCATATTTCCCGGCCATGGCTTTTTTGAACAGGTCCCGCGTGTTCACGAGGCCTAATTCCTTATAATTGACCACCATGTTTATGAAATTTAAGTAAATAATTATCAGGCACGAACCGCGAAGTTACGACTTTTTTTCGGTCTCGCCAATTCAAATGTCCTACCCGCCGGCGTCGCGCGTGCAGTCGCGTATGTCGTCGCGCATGGAGTCGGGCGGTGTCTTATGGATGCGGCATGGCGTGTCGCGTGGCGGCATGAAGTGGCGATTGTGGTGTGGCCGGACGGGAGACATAGTTTTAGCGTGTTTTTGCAACGCTCGTATTTGGCGTGTTTTGGTTTCAGCGGGTCGCTTTGAGGCATTTCAGGCGGCAGGTCGAACCGTTGGCGGCCGTGATTTCGACGAAGTAGAGGCCGGCGGGGTGGTCGGACAAACTGATTTCAAAGCATCCGTCCGTAAACACGCCGCCCTGCAAGGCTTTGCCGGCCGCATCGACAAGCCGCCAGCGGCCGTCGCGCCAAGCCCCGACCGCCGAGGCCTCGCAGACCGCCCGCACGCTCTCAGTGGCCGGCTGCGGGGACAGCCGCCAAAAGGCCGCCGGATTTTCCAAGGATGTCTCCACCGCCGCGTTGTCGCATTTGCCGTCCGTCAGATAGGTCTTGCCCTCGGCGAAGAAACAACGCAATTGCAGTGGTCCCCTCTCAAGGCTGATCATGTCGCTTACGCCCCAAAATCCTCCCAAAGAGCCTATGTTTTCTACAATATCGTCATCTTGATTCGAACTTGGGAAAACCCAATATGTTCTCCATTCGTCTTTCAAACTATAAATCGGCTCAGCCCGTTGGCGTCTGAGTGACTTTCCTCCTATCACTACCGTATCGGTTCCTATTATTTTGTAAGCCAAGAAGCAATATTGTTTACGAATTTCATCGGGGGTACTATAATGGTCATTCCACCGTTGATAAGGGTCAAAACCGGGATTGGGAATGAAGCCTGTATCGTGCACCCATATCGTATCCCCCTTCTTGGCCGACATATCCATCAGCAAGAAAAAATCCTGCGCCGCATAATTGTAGTAAAATAGACTATCTCCACATGGATAGACGTATTCGTAAAGCGTTTCATACGCACCGTCGCATGCCTCCAGTTTGAGTTGCCTGCACAGCCGGTCCGCCAATAACGTATCCTTGGTCACCGTCATATGGATGCAATCCGTTCCCCCCGGCGACTCAATTGGAAATGAGCCGTAATACCATTCCGCGCCCTCCGGAAACCACGGAGACGGGCGCGTTTCCTGCGCCTGACTTGCATGACCCAGCAATAGGAAGGGCAACAAGAGATATAAAAACTTTTTCATTGTCTAACTCCTTTCGTGTTGGTTTGGACGAGAAGCGGTAAAAATTTATGGCAACAGTGTGAACGAGTGCCCATCGCTTGGACTAAACCAAAGCACTAAACCATGTTGACGGGATAGGTACAATGTATCGGCTTCTGCATCTCTTTTATTTTGGATTGACTTCTGTATATCCATGTATATTGTCCCTGTCGGTGAAGTCCATTGTGGTAATATTTCCGTCCTCCGATCTCCAATTTCGTCATAAATATCATAAATTATTGCTGCAATCACCCATATTTCGTTATCATAAAAATCCATAGACCATGAATGATAAGCACTATGATAAGACATGGTGTACCTCAAAATCCTGTCATTGCTATTCGATTCCAATCTTTGCCATGCGTGAGAAGTACAGACTTCTTCCAAAGCCAAATTATTTTCGTATTTTTCTGAAAATTCCGGCGGCATAACATTGAATTTCATCGTATCGCCATCAAAGACATAACGCAAGGTCTGCCCGACGAAATCTACGGGAAGATAATCTGTATCATCCTGTGGATAAGCCGGACAGTACTCTGTTTTGTTTTTACAACTTGTCAGTATGACCATTAATCCAATGGCAATGGTCAATAATGAACGATGTTTTTTCATGGTCTGACTCCTTTAGTGTTAATTGGATTTTCCCGTCCGGCGGCGCGGGGTTGTGGCTGCCGGACGGGAGGCCGTGGTTTCAGCGGGTTGTTTTGAGGCATTTCAGGCGGCAGGCCGTGCCGTTGGCGGCCGTGATTTCGACGAAGTAGAGGCCGGCGGGGTGGTCGGATAAACTGATTTCAAAGCATCCGTCTGTAAACACGCCGCCCTGCAAGGCTTTGCCGGCCGCATCGACAAGCCGCCAGCGGCCGTCGCGCCAAGCCCCGACCGCCGAGGCCTCGCAGACCGCCCGCACGCTCTCAGTGGCCGGCTGCGGGGACAGCCGCCAAAAGGCCGCCGGATTTTCCAAGGATGTCTCCACCGCCGCGTTGTCGCATTTGCCGTCCGTCAGATAGGTCTTGCCCTCGGCGAAGAAACAACGCAATTGCAGTGGTCCCCTCTCAAGGCTGATCATGTCGCTTACGCCCCAAAATCCTCCCAAAGAGCCTATGTTTTCTACAATATCGTCATCTTGATTCGAACTTGGGAAAACCCAATATGTTCTCCATTCGTCTTTCAAACTATAAATCGGCTCAGCCCGTTGGCGTCTGAGTGACTTTCCTCCTATCACTACCGTATCGGTTCCTATTATTTTGTAAGCCAAGAAGCAATATTGTTTACGAATTTCATCGGGGGTACTATAATGGTCATTCCACCGTTGATAAGGGTCAAAACCGGGATTGGGAATGAAGCCTGTATCGTGCACCCATATCGTATCCCCCTTCTTGGCCGACATATCCATCAGCAAGAAAAAATCCTGCGCCGCATAATTGTAGTAAAATAGACTATCTCCACATGGATAGACGTATTCGTAAAGCGTTTCATACGCACCGTCGCATGCCTCCAGTTTGAGTTGCCTGCACAGCCGGTCCGCCAATAACGTATCCTTGGTCACCGTCATATGGATGCAATCCGTTCCCCCCGGCGACTCAATTGGAAATGAGCCGTAATACCATTCCGCACCCTCCGGAAACCATGGGGACGACGGCCTTTCCTGCGCCTGATTTATATGACCCAGCAGCAGGATGATTGCGCATAGATATATTGACTTTTTCATGGTTTAACTCCTTTCGTGTTTATTCCGGAAATATAGCAAACTCCGCGCCTTTCTCTACCGAAAAGCCTGCGCCGAGATAGGCTTCCGTATCGATTTTGAACGTGGCTGAAGCATTGTTTTTAACCGTTGCATTTTCCATGTGGAGCGTGCAGATATTTCTGTTTATAGTTTGGGCCGAAATCACTTGATTCGTATAATTCGCCTGACAGGTATCGGCATATTGTTTGACAGCCAATACCGCCTTGTAGGCGTTGATTCTACCTGTACCCAATTGTCCCGGATACAAATATGCGTCTTTAATCGGGTCGGTAGTGGCTTGCAGGATTTGTTTGGCCTTTTTCGGTGTCAGACGCGGGAAGACGGATTTCATCAGGCCACATAATCCAGCGACTATAGGTGCTGCCAATGAGGTCCCGCTACAGCTTCCGTAGTATGGCCATATGGGAGAGCCATCGCTATTTGTGCCTGTCAGCATTGCTCCCATCATCGAATAACCTGGGGCGCATACTGTTACTTCGTTGAAATGAGAATGAGTACCGTCTTTTTGCTTTTCTTCGTTATAATAAGTGTGATTATCATTGATATCCGTGCTTGAAACAATAATAAACCGATTGTCATAACTTGGGTGGAAAGGATAAAATGGCACCTTTTTATTATTATGAAAATTACCAGGTCCATTTCCGGCAGGAACCACAATAATCGTTCCATGATCCAATATTTCCTTGACTGTTTTTTCTTCTATTTTCTTTCTATCATTAGATGGTTCTGCTGCTATCCCTTGGTCTGCACATGAAACTATCACTGAAACGTTTTCTACAAATGCAGCGTGATGTATTTTCTCAAGAAAATCGTTTGATACTCTGTAACCCACAATTCTGCAGTTGAACCCAATAGCCGCCAATTGGGCGGAAGAACTCTCTGGGTCGTCCGTGCTGGCCGCTACGAAACTCGCAACAGTCGTGCCATGGGAAGAGCCATCAGTAGGTCTCATCTTTATATTCGGATCATAGGGATCATAGTCGTAAACCATCTTGTTGACTAAATCGGGATGTGCGGCATCTATAATTTTATCTATAACCGCTATCTTGATATCAGGGCTTCCCTTTGTAATATCCCAGGCCCTTTCCGCCTCGATTTTGGTTAAATGCCATAAATATTTCGGATCGGTTGTTTTCGTCACTTTCCAAAACCAGTCCGTAGGCGTATATAACATATCGTTATTCGTTTTTTCTACCGGCATGATTTCCTCAATCCATGGTAAATCGGCCATGCGTGTTTCCATCTGTTCCCGCGGACAACTGAAATTTAGGTAATACACCCGTTGCAACATTTCGTCCCGAGAGTGTGGAAACGATTGCCGGATATCCTGAATCCAAGAATTCAGAACCGAATCGGCGTCAAGCCAGCGGGCGATATTTTTATCGGACACCGACGGCTTGACCACGATCCGCAAACTGTGCTCTTCGTATTGTATTTCCTGTGCGTGGATGGTATTGGACAAACTGAAATTTATTAACAGACAGATACATCCCGCTATGTATGTTATTCTTTTCATGATATGTTTCTTTTTGATCTCGGTTTCCCGCCCGTCAGCCGCTGGGTTGCGCCGTTTTCGGGCGGGGTGCCGGATTAAACTATAATGTTGTATGTCGCATTGTCGCATGCTCCCCGCCGTTATTCGGTCACGACCATGCGGTGGGTATCGACCACGTTGCCGTCGGCGATGAGGCTGTAGAGGTAGATACCGGGCATGAGGCTCGCGGCGCGGAGCGTGAACTCACTTTCGCCGCGGTCATTCAACCGGTGGCAGGCGATCTGCTTGCCGGAGAGGTCGTAGATGCAGAGTTGGGCATCCCGTACGTCGTCGGTCAGGGCGTAGCGGATGCGCGTCTCTTGCTTAAACGGGTTGGGGACGTTGCTCCAAAGGCGGTTGGTTTCGGCGGTGACCGTCTCGGCCGGAGTGTCTTTAGGACTGACACTGTTGAAAACTGCATCAGGGGTGGCATTTTCGTTGGCGACGATGGCCTGCAGTTCTCCAATCTGGAGTTGCAGGTCTTGTATCAGATGGTGTTGGTTTTCGATTTGTTCCTGTTGTTCCTGAGCGGTCTTTACCAAGAATGGTATCAAAACGCCATATTCTACGGTATACAAATCAATATTTTCAATATAGTGTACCGCTTGTGGCATAACCTCCACTAATTCTTGGGCAATAAAACCAACTCGATTCATACGTTCGGGATCTGTCGTACACGGACCATCCTTTTCTTCCCGATAATCAAATGTGACTGGCCTTAGTCGCATGATTTTATCCGCTGATGGTGTCAGTTCCTTGATATTGGTTTTATACCGTAAGTCGGAAGATGAATGTATACTTAAATTTGTAGAAGAAAAGAACGTCTTAGCATGGGCCTCTTTGAGTTCGGTGGAGGCACTTCCGAGGTTCAGTTTATGTTTGGCACCCTGTATAACGATTTCCCCATTGTTGAAATCAATGTCTCCACCACCTCCTATAATTCCATTTACATTGGCATTATTTGTGCTCCAAGATGGGGTATTCATTTTTATTTCAAGTAGGTTGCCTGAAAGTTTGAAAGACGTCTTATTGCTTATTTCAACGTTACCGTTCGAAAGTACTTTGATTTGAGCTGTAAGCGGCTGAGTGAACAACATACTTAAACTCAAAATGGCTGAGGTTAAAAAAAATTTTTTCATGGTTTTAAATTTTTAATGGTGAATACTGATTTAACTGGTTTGTTTCGATAAATTTTCTTTTAATGTAATGTGGAATTGTTTTTGCTGTGTCAATTTTAATTCAAATGTCCGGCGGGGGTAACGGTACCTTTATGGTTTGTCCTGCGGGCGGGGATTTGAGAAGAAGCGGCCGGTGCGTGTCGTCAAACCCTGCTCAGTGCCTCCCGCAGGAGGCTGTGCTTAAGTTATTTTTGCCGATATGTGCGAGCTGTCGATTCATCGGTCCGGCGTTTTTCAGGGTTTGCGTGCCAAGGGACTGCACGGGGGAATGATGAGGCAAAGGTAGGGATATTTTTCAGATATGCAAATTATTTTTGCTTGTTTTTCAAGAATTTGCATTTTAATTATTTTCGCCGTATCTTTGCACCTGTTTTTCGAGGAGGGGGAGGTCTTTCCTTATTTCTTAAACTATTTATCGCGTGTATTTTGTGTCTTGATTTCGTCGGCATCGCGCGTGCAGTCGCGTATGCCGTCGCGCATGGAGTCGTGCGGTGTCTTATGGATGCGGCATGGCGTGTCGCGTGGCGGCATGGGGGCGCGATCGGGGGATGGCTGGACGGGAGACATAGTTTTAGCGTGTTTTTGCAACGCTCGTATTTGGCGTGTTTTGGTTTCAGCGGGTCGCTTTGAGGCATTTCAGGCGGCAGGCCGTGCCGCTGGCGGCCGTGATTTCGACGAAGTAGAGGCCGGCGGGACAGGCTTCCAGTCCGATTTCAAAGCATCCGTCTGTAAACACGCCGCCCTGCAAGGTTTTGCCGGCCGCATCGACAAGCCGCCAGCGGCCCTCGCGCCAAGCTCCGTCCGCGGAGGCCCCGCAGACTACCCGCACGTGCTCAGCGGCCGGTTGCGGGGACAGCCGCCAAAAGGTCGCCGGGTTTAATTGCGTCTTTTCAGTTGAAACGCCCGGTGGAGCTTCGCCTACAAAACAGCCACTATAACTCGGATTTTGATAAATTTGTTTGTCGTTTTGATGACAACAGAGAATATTATACACTTTTGCGCCATCCAACCGCAACAAGTTTTCCATCAATCCGTTCCAATTGATGCCATAAACCAAAGAACCGATACCTTCCACCCAAACATCTTCGAAAATATCATATTTAATGCTTTTAAGTAAAACGCACTTCCGGGTTTTAGAATCGGGACTTAATATCGTATCGCCTATGACCTCAACAACCATATTGTCGCCATTTACGGAAAATGTCTGACCTGGAGTTAGGGAGAAATCGAAAAACAACTTTTCGTCAGATTGCCCGTAAAATCGTATGAAAACCTTTTCGCTATCTTGTCGCAGGGCATAGTAATACAATGTGCCATCCGACAAATCTTCGGTGAGATAGCAATAGATTTTTTTATAAGTTTTTTTATCGAGTACCGTGTCGCCTTCCATGCGGTAAATCTCAGTATAGAGTTGCGGTGGCGATACGGCCCACCATACCCGTGTGGCCCATTGGCGGCCCTCCTGCACCATCGGCTCCATGTCCTGCGCCCGAGACAGGCTCATGCCTAACAGCATGATGAGACCTGTCAGATAAAGGTTTATTTTCATGATAATCAATCTAATTTATATAACCAGAACTAAAATCAAGCATCCCGCCTTTCTTTACATCCAAAGCAGCGGAATTGCGGAGTTTGATGGTTCCATCTCCAAAATTCACGCCCCAACTGTTTTTGAGAAGCCATGCTGTCGATCCTATTAATGAACTATTTGCCCCAATAATTATATAGTCGGTAGTCGAAACATAAATTTTATCACCTTTCTGTATGGTTTTGTATCCAGCTAAAGCCATTGCATGTCCCCATGAAGAAATACTAAAACTTACAGGTCCTTTTGCCACGAGTTCTTTCAGGTCATTTTCTGTCTGTGTTGCAGAGTTAAAGACTATACATGTTTGTACTTTTACCGTTTCGTTAGACGTATTGCATTTATTTGAACAGTTCCCATTGCTTTCCATATATGGAAAACAATTTTCATCCACGACTCCATGATTGATAATATAATTATAAGCGTCTGGAGCATTCCCCCCGGAGCACCCCGTCCCATGATAACAAGAAATCAAATCTTGCTCAGACAAATCAAAAGTTACCAATTGTTGAAAATAAATATTCACATAGGCTTCTAATGCGCCTAATGTTGCAAATGCCCAGTATGATCCACAACTTCCTTGGTTTTTTACCGGTGTCATCCAATTTTTACCGTCTTTATTTCGCCAATCCCATGAAGATGGCACTGCAACTGCAGCTTGAACTTCTTGGGCTTCCTGGCTTTGCGCGACCTGTTCCGGCTGATAGCCGGGCATGACGAAGATACCACCGATGTAATATTCAAAACCATTCAGATTCGGAACCGTCCCGCCGAACAAGTTCTTTTTCTCTTCGTACGATAAGTTTGATACAGACGTTTCCCCGGCGCGCCATGGCATGTTTCGCGCTTCCAGATTGGCATTCAAAGTCTCTATGATATATTGTTGCTGAGATTTGAAACGCTGTTGCCGTTGGATGGAACGGGCGGGTTCCGTCGTATAATGATATTCTCCCAATGTCAGTTCCGCATTCAGGATGCGGATTTTCATTCCTATGACATTGATGCCGTTCATGCCTGACGTTTCAAAAGCCATATTGTCGAAATCGAACCGCCATTGGTTCGTCAATAGCGGATATATCTCATAAACCAAATGTTCCATTTCGTAATTGTCCACCAATGTTATGCGAATCAAACTGTTTGTGGTGTCTTTCAACATCGCGTTGCCGTAAATGGAGAAACTGTAAACCGACGATGGCACTGTCAGCGGAATGTCTTCATCGGTTATGAATGTCCGCGCCATCGATACGGTTTGTTCCGACTGTCCATTGTCCATAGTGAACGCGGCGGACCGGTATTGTCCATGGACATGGTAGCCCACGGAAATTGTCGGCAAAAAGCATAGGATTATTCTTGTTTTCATAATTTGATTCCTTTCTTGTTTCGGTCCCCGCCCGTCAGGCATGGGTTGCGACGTTTTCGGGCGGGGAAATTTTTATTCGGTCACGACCATGCGGTGGGTGTCGATGACCTTGCCGTCGGCGATCCGCACCGTCTGGAAACCACGGGGAAGACGGCCTTTCCTGCGCTTGATTTACATAGTTCAACAACAGGACGGTTGCGCATAGATATATTGACTTTTTCATGGTTTGATTCCTTTCTTATTGATTGGGTTTTTCCCGTCCGGCGGCACAGGGTTGGCGACCGGACGGGAGATAAAACTGTTCTAATAGTTTAAGTTATTTTCTAGTTAATTTATTAATCGGGACAATACACCATGATAAAGTGGTTGCCATACGAGTCAATTACATCATATTCTAAAGATATGGTATCGTTTTCCATGACGATTAAAGATACGAATTGCCTTTTATCATGAGGAAAATCAACCGCTAGGTTTCTTTTTTGGATGGAGTAAGACTTTTGAAACAATTTGTTGTATGTCCTTTGCATGGAATCCAAAGCCGATTGAAAATCGTCTCCTATTTTATTTCGGAATTCGACTTTTGCACATCCTCCATCTATACTGAAACTATCTCCATATTGCAATTCAACCTCTTTCTCATGACACCCATACAACAATATGAATGCCAATAATAACAAATATTTTTTCATACAATTCAAGTGTTAATTTCCACAATTATCAATAAACGTAATGCTCGCTGAAAATTCTGCGCCATTTTCTACTGAAAATCCTGCGGGCGGGGATTTAAGAAGAAGCGGCCGGTGCGTGTCGTCAAACCCTGCTCAGTGCCTCCCGCAGGGGGCTGTGCTGATGTTGTTTTTGCCGATATGTGCGAGATGTCGATTCATCGTCCGGCGTTTTTCAGGGTTTGCGTGCCAAGGGACTGCACGGGGGAATGATGGGACAAAGATTGCACAAAGGTAGGGATATTTTTCAGATATGCAAATTATTTTTGCTTGTTTTTCAGGGATTTGTATTTTAATTATTTTCGCCGTACCTTTGCACCTGTTTTCCGAAGAGGGGGAGGTCTTTCCTTATTTCTTAAATTGTTTATCGCGTGTATTTTGTGTCTTGATTTCGCCGGCGTCGCGCGTGCAGTCGCGTATGCCGTCGCGCATGGAGTCGGGCGGTGTCTTATGGATGCGGCATGGCGTGTCGCGTGTCGGCGTGGCGGGGCGATTGTGGTGTGGCCGGGGCCTATGCGGTCACAGTCGCGCCCCGCTTGTTAATCCGTTGAAATTTCCGTACTTTTGCAAACTTAGCGATATGCCTATTAACTAATTAAATATCAATACTATGAAACCGACGCACATTGAACACATCGGGATTGCGGTCAAGAATCTCGAGGAAGCGATTCAGTATTACCGGGACGTTTTGGGTCTGGAATGCTACAACATCGAAGAAGTGGCCGATCAGAAAGTCAAGACCGCTTTCTTCCAGGTAGGGCAGACGAAAATCGAATTGCTCGAATCGACCGATCCGGAAGGCACGATTGCCAAATTCATCGAAAAGCGGGGCGAGGGCGTTCACCATATCGCGTTCGCGATGGAAGACGTGGCCACGGCTTTGAACGAAGCGGCCGACAAAGGTGTTCAGCTTATCGACAAGGCGCCGCGCAAGGGGGCCGAAAATCTGATGATCGGTTTCCTGCATCCGAAATCGACCAAGGGGGTGCTCACCGAATTTTGCGGAAAGAAATAATCACAAATAATAACCGTTCGTATCATGACTTTTGAAGATAAAATTAAACTTCTTCTGGACAAGCGCGCCGAGGCCAGACTGGGCGGCGGCCAGAAAAGAATCGATTCGCAGCACGCCAAGGGCAAACTCACGGCGCGCGAACGTTTGGAATTGCTTTTGGACGAAGGCTCGTTCGAAGAATTCGACATGTTTGTTTCCCACCGTTGCCACGACTTCGGTATGGAAAAACAGAGTTTCCTGACCGACGGTGTCGTAACGGGTTACGGTACCATCGACGGCCGTTTGGTATATGTTTTCTCGCAGGACTTCACGGTTTTCGGCGGTTCGCTCTCCGAGAGCTTCGCCCAGAAGATCTGCAAGGTGATGGATATGGCCATGAAGGCCGGCGCCCCCGTTATCGGTATCAACGACTCGGGTGGAGCCCGTATCCAGGAAGGCGTGAACGCTTTGGCCGGCTATGCCGAAATTTTTGAACGCAACATTTTGGCTTCCGGCGTCGTGCCGCAGTTGTCGGCCATTTTCGGCCCCTGCGCCGGCGGTGCGGTTTATTCGCCCGCTTTGACCGACTTCATCATGATGTCGAAAGAGAACAGCTACATGTTCGTGACGGGGCCGAAAGTCGTCAAGACCGTGACCAACGAAGACGTGACCGAAGACAAACTCGGCGGCGCGATGGTACATGCCTCCAAATCGGGTGTGGCCCACTTCGTGGTCGATAGCGAGCAGGAAGGTCTCATGATGTTGCGCAAGCTCATCAATTACCTTCCGTCCAACAACTTGGAAGAAGCGCCCGTCGCGCCCTGCACCGACCCGATCGACCGTCTCGAAGACAGCCTCAACACGATTATTCCCGACAACCCCAACAAGCCTTACGACGTGTTGGACGTTATCCACGCCATCGTCGATGACCAGGAATTCATGGAAGTGCATCGTCACTATGCCCCGAACCTCGTGGTCGGCTTCGCCCGTTTCAACGGCCAGTCGGTGGGTATCGTGGCCAACCAGCCCAAATACATCGCCGGCGTTTTGGATATCAACGCTTCGCGTAAGGGCGCGCGTTTCGTACGTTTCTGCGACGCGTTCAACATCCCCATCGTCACGCTCGTCGATGTTCCCGGCTTCCTGCCCGGCACGGCTCAGGAATACGGCGGCATCATCGTTCACGGCGCCAAGTTCCTGTTCGCTTACGGCGAGGCGACGGTGCCCAAGGTGACGATCACGTTGCGCAAGTCTTACGGCGGTGCGCACGACGTTATGAGCTCCAAGCAGCTGCGCGGCGACATCAACTACGCCTGGCCGTCGGCCGAAATCGCGGTTATGGGGGCTTCCGGCGCTATTTCCGTATTGTACGGCAAGGAGTTGAAAGACTTGACCGATGCCGAGGCGCGTCAGAAATTCGTGGAAGACAAGACGGCCGAATACGAGAACAAGTTCGCCAATCCTTACAACGCGGCCCGCTACGGCTTCATCGACGATGTGATCGAACCGCGCAACACGCGTTTCCGCATCATCCGTGCGCTCAAGGCTTTGGCCACGAAGAAAGACACTGTTCCGCCTAAGAAGCATACCAATATTCCGTTGTAACATTAAACAGGCGAGAAAAATGAACAGTAAGAAATTTTTGATCGTTTGGACCGTCGTTTGCGGTCTTGCAGCCGGTCTGCAGGCCCAAACGGCGGCCGCCCCCGCTTCTCAAGCGGAGGCCTCCGTGCAGGCGGTCGGTTTCGCCGACCCGCTGATTCCCCAACTTTTCGCCTTCGATAAGGAAAGCCAGATTTTCGCCGGCATCAACTCGGTGGAAAACGCGGTTGATCTTATCGTCTATGACGGTGCGGCCATGGCGTTCCGCGAACGCTTCGTCGCCGATGTCGTAGGCGGAAGGCACGATGTGGAGAAGATTTACCGTCCCCAAAGCGTCGCGGTTTATGACGGCCATGTCGTGATATTGGCCACGCAGCGGGATTCCTGCTATCTGGCGGTTCTGAATTTGCAAGGCGAGGAAGTGCAACGCTTCTATTTTGCCGGCAATGCTTTCGCGTTCAGTTATGACCCGGAAGCGAAAGAACTTTACATCGCGGGTGAGAATGCTTTAGGTTATGACGTGACGGTATTGGATGCGGCGGGTGGTTTGGATCACCTGGTGTTCCATCCCGACCTGAATTTCCACTATCTCAAACCTAAGAAAGCGGAAGAGATGCAGAAGAACGACCCGAACGGCGTGGCCTTGATGCTCATCGCCATTTCGGTGGTGTTCTGCGGTCTGGTATTGCTTTACGTGGCGTTCAAGTTCCTGGGCAAGGGCATCATGGCCATCAACCACCGTCGGGCGGTAAGGGCCGAGCACAAGGCGACGGGCGGCGACAAGGCGGAAATCAAGGCTTCGATTCCCAAGGGCGAAGACCTGAGCGGAGACGTCTATGCGGCTATCGCGGCGGCTATTTACATGTACCAAAGCGAGCTGCACGACGAGGAAAACACGATTCTGACCATCGAGAAAGTATCGCGCACCTATTCGCCCTGGAGTTCCAAACTGTATGGCATGAACCCTTATTTTCAAATCAAAAACGGTAAATAAACACTATGAAAAATTATAAATTCACGATCCACGGCACCCAATACGAGGTGGAAATCAACAGTGTAGAGGATCAGACCATTAAACTCAACCTGAACGGTACGCCCTATGAGGTGAAGGTCGATAAGGAGATCAAGCAGACCAAGACGCCGAAACTCGTGCGTCCCGTGGCCGTTCCTTCGACGGAAGCCGATGCCAAGGTGGCGCGTACGAACGCCGCCGGCGGTGCCGAAGTCAAGTCGCCGCTGCCCGGTACGGTGCTCGACGTCATGGTCAAGGAAGGCGATACGGTGAAAGTGGGGCAACACTTGCTGTTGCTGGAAGCCATGAAAATGGAGAATAATATCGATTCCGACAAAGAAGGGGTCGTTAAATCCATCAAGGTACGTAAAGGGGATGCCGTCATGGAAGGCGACGTTCTGATCGTAATGGAATAAGGAGGTAACCTATGGCGTCAGAAGCAAGTTTTCTCCAGTTCATTATGGCCCAGATGGGTCAGTTCCTCAATTACACGGCGTTCGCCAACGTAACCTGGGGACACCTCATCATGATATGCGTGGGTTTGGTTTTCATTTATTTGGCCATCGCCAAAGAATTCGAACCCATGTTGCTGATTCCGATTGGCTTCGGTATGATCATCGGGAATATTCCGTTCTATCCGGGGCTTAAAATCGGTATTTACGAACAAGGTTCCGTGTTGAACATTCTCTATCACGGGGTGCAGAACGGTTGGTATCCGCCCTTGATTTTCTTGGGTATCGGGGCTATGACCGACTTCTCGGCCTTGATTTCGAATCCTAAGTTGATGCTCGTGGGCGCGGCCGCCCAGTTCGGTATTTTCTTCGCCTATGCGGTGGCCTTGTTGCTCGGCTTCTCGCCGGCGGAAGCGGGTGCCATCGGCATCATCGGCGGGGCCGATGGTCCTACGGCCATCTTCATTTCGTCCAAACTCGCGCCCGACCTGATGGGGGCCATCGCCGTGTCGGCTTACTCCTACATGGCCTTGGTACCGGTTATCCAACCGCCCATCATGCGTGCGCTCACGACGAAGAAGGAGCGCGTCATCCGCATGCGTCCGCCGCGTGCCGTCACCAAGACCGAGAAAGTGATTTTCCCGATTGTCGGCATCCTGCTCACGACTTTCATCGTACCGACGGGTCTGCCGTTGTTGGGCATGCTGTTCTTCGGCAACCTGCTCAAAGAAAGCGGCGTGACGAAACGTCTGGCCAATACGGCCAGCGGTCCGCTCATCGACGTCGTGACGATTCTGATCGGTCTGACCGTAGGCGCCTCCACGCAGGCCACGTCGTTCCTGACGCCGAAATCCATCCTGATTTTCGTGTTGGGCGCGTTGTCGTTCGTCATCGCGACGACCTGCGGCGTTTTGTTCGTTAAATTCTTCAACCTGTTTCTTAAGGGTGACAACAAGATCAACCCGCTTATCGGCAATGCCGGTGTATCGGCCGTGCCCGACTCGGCGCGGGTTTCGCAGGTGGTCGGGTTGGAATACGACAAGACCAACTATCTGCTCATGCACGCCATGGGGCCGAATGTGGCCGGCGTTATCGGTTCGGCTGTGGCCGCCGGTATTTTGCTGAGCTTCCTGTATTAAAGTTCGTTGTTGCTCGGTTGTCGGGTGACCCGATTTTTGGAGGGGTGGTGTCAAAATTTACATTTTGGCATCACCCCTTTTACTTTTCTTAAAGGTGCGTCAGAGAGGTCGAGATGCAAGACATTGAGGGGGAAGGCAAAGGAGCGTACTATAACGTACGTGACTGAGCCCGAATCCCGATAATAACGCCGAAGATGGACCTTTATGACACACCGTTTCGTTTTTTAAGTTCTTTTAAGACTTCCCGAAAATATTAGGTTTTATTAAGGATTTTCCGTTGCCGCAGCGTTGGCGGCCCGCTACCTTTGTGTCCGTGAAATTGTATAAATACAGGTTATTATGGATAAAGGAGCGTGGTGCAGGCGTTGGCGACGCCTTGGTGTGGTAGGCGCAGGTTGGCTGTTGGGGTTGGGGCTGTCCGGTTGGAGCGTGGCCGCCGCCGTGAATGTTGCCGCTGAGGCTGGACTGAATGTTGTTGCCGGAACCGGAGAATCGATTGGAGCCGGGGCCGGATCTAGATCTGGATCTGCTGAAAATGTGGCGGATGAAGCGGCTTTTTTTGCAGACGCTGACGCCGCGGCGGATGAGCCGTCTTTCGGCGATGAAATAGCGGAATGGTGGGCGCGCACGCAGACCGAGGTCTTGGGATTTTTCGAGGCCTTTGACGATTATCTGTCGCGCACGCGGCTTTTGACCGTGGGCGAATTGCAGTCGCTGCCGGTCGGCTTGCAGACCAAGGTGGGACAGACGGTCTGCGACCTGTTGGTGACGGAAGCCGTTTTCGGGCCGGACTATACCGATTTGACGGTCTTTCTCCGATTGACGACGCCGGCTTACGAAGGCGGCAACCTGACGCTGTATTTCGGGAGTGAAAACGTCCGCATCTCGTCGCAGGGCGGCTTTGTGGGGGACTTGAAGCTGGCCTTGCTGTCGGAAGTGAACATAGGCGGCAAGGGCGGTGCGTTCCGTTTGGTGCTGGACCCGGCGCGCAAGCGGGGCGATTTGCCGCCCACTTATGCGATTGTCGGCTGCGATGGGTTTGAAGAAATGCAGATAAACGGCCGGGTGGTGGTGTCGCCGGAATACGCCAAGCCGGTTTTCGACGGCAAGCCGTTGGAGAACCGGGAACTGGAAATCCCGTTTTCGTGCCGGGCGACCGGGCTTGACGATATCATGGCCGACGTGGAGGTGCCCGAATTCGCGCTGACGGCCCTGCCGGATTGGCGGTTCGAAGCCAGACGCGCCGTTCTCGATTTCAGCACGCAGGATAACGCGCCGGCCATGGATTACTACCGTATGCCGGGCGTCAAGCTCTACGACGGCTTCCCGGAAATGTGGACGGGACTTTACATTGAGGATTTCGCCGTGCATTTCCCCGCCTACGTGCGCGAAGGGAAGAGTGGCAGTCCGGTTTTTGCGGCCGAGCGGCTTTGGCTGGACGAAAACGGCTTTTCGGGCGTGTTGGCGGCCAGGGACGTATTGGCTTTCAACAAAGGCAGTTTAGACGAATGGCGTTTTTCGGTGGATGAAATCGATATTTCCATCGTGGCGAACCGCATCCAAAAAGGCGGCATGAAAGGTTCGATCGGCATCCCGGTCAGCATCAAGACGAATTTCGATTACGAAGCCGGTTTCAAGACCGACGGCAGTTGGGACATGAAGGTGAAGATGGGCGAACGTACGACTTTCGATTTGTGGAAAAGTTTGGACGTGGAACTGTTCGCTACGTCTTATATAAAGGTGGAGAAAAAGGCGGCCGATACGTCGGTGCGGCTCACGGCCAATCTGTCGGGTAAGATGACGTTGGATCCGACGGCCAAAATCGGTTCGGATGCTACGGCTTCGGGCGCTTCCGGCGGGTCGGATGGCGGTGTTGCCGGTTCGGGCGCTTCCGGCGGGTCGGGTCAGAGGAAAGCCAAAGGCAAGTTCGACTTCGGCGAAATCGCGTTTTCGGGATTGAAGGTCAGCAACCGGGAACCTTATCTGGAAATCGGCAAACTGGAACTCAAAGGCAAGGCGCAAGTCGGCAATTTTCCGGTTTCGCTGGATAAAATCGGGCTCAGTGTCAAGAATGCACGGAGTAGCCTTAGTTTCGGCTTGAAAGTGGATCTGCTGACCCGCAGTCAAAACGTGAACTGCGCCGGCAATCTGGACTTTTCCATCGCTTCCGTCTATAAGCCGGCGGTAGGCGAAACCGCCGCGCATTGGGACTTCGACGGTTTTCATGTCGATAAACTCAAAGTGGATATTTCGGCGCAGGTCTTTTCGATTAAAGGTTCGGCCGTTTTTTTTGAAGACGACAAGCATTATGGCGACGGCTTCAAGGGAGAACTCGGCTTCAAGATGAAGACCGGGCTGGAATTCGGTTTGGATGCCAACGTGATGTTCGGTGCGATGCCGTCTTACCGCTATTGGTATGCCGACATGATGAGCAATTTCGCCGGCGCCGGCATACCGGTCTATCCGGGGTTTCAGATTTCGGGCATAGGCGGGGGCGCGTATCAGTGCATGCGCATGGAACCCGACAAGGAGGGGGCGAATTTCGGCGAACGCCTGACGCAGACGGGCGTTCGCTATCTGCCGGACAGTACGCTGGGCATGGGTTTCAAGGCGTTCTGCCAACTCTCGACCCAGGCCGAACCCGATTTATTCAAGGCGGACTTGGCATTGAGCGTTGGAATTTTAAAAGGCGGCGGGCTCGACCATATCAGCCTGCAAGGCGTGGCCAAGTTTATGAACAAGACCGAACTGGCGGCTTTGGCCGATATGAGCAACCGGATTACGATGGCCTTGGAGGCCGACAGCACGAAGTGGGACAAAATGCGGAAAGCTTCCACGGCCGACGCCGCCTTTACGGCCACCGCACTGCTGACCTACGACCACAAGAACCGGTCGTTCTACGGACTGTTCGACACCTATCTGCAGATGGGGATGATCAAAGGCGTCGGGACGGACGGTCATGTAGGCGCCTGTGAGATGTATTTTTCCAAGCCCAAGTGGTTTGTCCATATCGGGCATCCGGAGCGCAGGCTCGGCATCAAGATGGACTTGGGCTTGCTCAACGTCCGTATGGACAGTTATTTCGCCACGGGAAACGATTTGCCGGCCATGCCGCCTTTGCCTTCCAAATTGCGGCGGTTGCTTAAGGATAACGAGACGGCCGGCCTTGGCAGCCGTCCCGTGACGGAGATACAGGGCGGCAAAGGTTTCGCGTTCGGCAGTTCCTTGGGCGTGAATACCGGCAATCTGAATTTTTGGGTGCTTTATGCGAAGTTTGAAAGCGAAATAGGCTTCGACATCATGATGAAGAAATACAAGGGCGTTTTCTGTGGCGGCCAATCGGAAGTGTTGGGGCTGAACGGCTGGTATGCGACGGGGCAGGCTTACGCTTATTTGTATGGCGCGGTCGGTTTGCGCGTCAAGTTGTTCGGCTCGGAACGGCATTTCACGGTCTTGCAGGGCGAGGTGGGCGCGATGCTCGAAGCCCAGTTGCCGCGGCCCGCTTATTTCGGGGGCGCGTTCGGCTTGAATTTCTCGGTTTTGGGCGGACTCGTGCGCGGCAACTGCCGGTTCAAGTTTTCGTTGGGCGAGAAGTGCGAGATGGTGGAATCCGGCTTTGCCGACGGTTTGGAAGTGATAGGCGACATGCGGCCGGCTGACCGGGCGGCGGACGTGGATGTGTTCACGGTGCCGCAGGTGGCTTTTAACTTGCCGGTCGGCAAGGAATTGGAGGCGGTTTTCGACGGCGAGGACAAGCAGGTCAGGCTCAGTTTGGACGAATACGGGCTGCAGCCGGTTTCGGCCTCGGGCTCTGCGGCTTCGGCGGTCTCGGGGCGGACGGAATGGGATACGGGCCGGCAGTTGGCGCGCTGGGTGCCCGGCGAGGCTTTGGCACCCCGGACGGATTATGCGCTCACGGCCCGCATCCGGGCGCAGGAAAAGGCCGCCGGCGGTTGGCGCGATTTGCAGACGATAGAGGGCGGGGCCTACACCGAAACGCGGCAACATCGTTTTACGACCGGCGACGCGCCCGACAGCATTCCTTTCCGCAATATCGTGCGGATGTATCCGGTGCAGGGCCAGCGTTATGTCTATACGGGCGAACGTGAGCGCGGCTGGGTGGAACTCGGCATAGGGCAGGCCTATCTGTTCGACGACGCGGCCTATCGGAAACAGGTGTATTGCGTTGATGAAACCGGCGATACGTTGTTATCATCCTTTTCTTACAACAAGGCCGACCGCCGTCTCAATTTCCGTTTGCCGGCCTTGAAGCCGTCCCGTAACTATACGTTGCAGTTTGTCTTGACGGCTATGGACGAGGGGGCGGGGGCTTCGGACGGCTCGGCTTCGGCTTCGGACGGCTCGGCTTCGGGCGGTGTCGCTTCGGGCGGATCGGCTTCGGGCGGCGGTTTAATCCAAACCGAAACGGAAAGCCGCGACGGCGACAATGTGTTGGTTCAGACGAAATCGACGCTCTCGGGCGATGCCTTGCAGGCGCGTCGCGACAAACTGATATTGCAGGTGGCGTTTTCCACGAGCCGTTACGCCACGTTGGCGGACAAACTGCGGGCCTTGTCGTTTTCTCAGGTCTATCGCGTACCTTATATCCATATTCTGCCGGACGGCACCTATCAGCCTTCACCCATCGTGCATTATCTGCAGGCCGAGATGCGGGCCGCCGAGGGCTTTGACGACATCGAGCTGCACGGTAGCGCGCTCAGCGGCGGCCCTTTGATTGAGGCGCGGGCGGTATTGGACGATGAACCTTATTACCGCCGGCAGATTTATCCGTTGGTTTACGAACACTATCCTTACGGTGGGCTCGTTTCGTTTGAACGCAACCCGGAGCATCCGGAGACGGTGCCGGACTGGGCGGTTTATGTCAGCTCTTATTATGTGGACGACCGCACGGATTTCTTCCCGTGGATGTATTACCTGCCGTATCACTACCATCGTGATTTTGAGTCGGTCTTGGTCGGCGTGGCGGCGGGACGGTCCGGAGCGGGACGGCGTTGGCCGGCGGTCGGATTGGCCGCTTCCGCCGCGGTTCAGGCTTCGATTCCGGGGGGCGGTTCGGCTTTTGGCGCCGGGACCCCGGTGGATTACGGCGACTGGCTGAACCGGCCGTTCCCGCCCATGCCGGCGGGGATTTATCCGATCCGCTTCGTGTATCGGTTGCCGGACGGTTCAAGTGGCTCGGAATGTGAAATTATTATGAAAAATGAAATACAATAATGGCTATGAAAAGATATGGCATTTGGATAATGGCCGGCCTGTGGGGGCTGGTGATTGGGAGCGGCATGGCGGCCGCGGGTATGGCGGTGGATTCGACGGGTTTGGGTATGACTGAGCCTCCGGTGGCTTTTTGGGGGACTGAGGCTGGAGCGGATTCTGGCGTGGATACGGTGGTAGGCGTGGATTCAGTAAGCGTTGATGCTACTGGTTTTGACTCGGCGGGCGTGGTTGTGGCGGCCGCGCGGCCCAAACTCCATGCGGTGGGGCGCGTCCGGGAAGGGGCGAACTGGCTGCGTTGGGCGCCCGATACGCCCGAGGGATGGGCGTTGTTGTTGCGGCGGGGCGTCGTTGTGGCGCGTTACGCTTATGTGGCCGACACCGTTTTGTTTGCCGAATGGCGGCGACCGCCGGTCTCCTCGGCGGATTCCTTGGCCTTTGCGGAGGCGGTGGATGGGACGGGCGATCCGTGGACGGCCGCGATGGGCGAACTGCTGTTTGCCGACAGCTTGGAAATCGGGCCGTCGGGCGGGCGGTTCAGCCGGCTTTCGCAGGAATTGGAACAGCGGCAGATGCGGTTCGCGATGGCTTTGCTTATCAGTGACCGCAGTTATGCGGCGGCCTGTGCGGGACTGTTGGGATGGCGCGACAGTCTGGGCGGTTTGGCGGCTGTTTCGGCGGGGGCGGTGTCTCGGGCGTCGGGCGGCGGTGTTTCGGGGAGTGCGGCTTTTGGCGCTTCGGTCGGTGCGGCTCGGGCTACTTCGGCGTCGGGCGGGGGCGTTTCGGGGAGTGCGGCTTTTGGCGCTTCGGTCGGCGCGGCCCGGGCTACTTCGGCGTCGGGCGGCGGTGTTTCGGGGGCTTCGATGGCTGTGGACGCCTATCTGTACCGCATTTATGTGCCGGAGGCGGATATGGATACGGCCGTCGTGCTGCTACGGCCGCAAGAAGGGTTGCTGTTGCCGCCCCGCACGCTGTTGGCGGCCGATGTCAGAGACCGGACCGTGACGTTGCGCTGGAACAGCCGGTTTTGGGGCGGACTTTGCGTGGGCTACTATGTGGAACGCGCTGTGGGGAACGGTCCTTTCGAAGCCTGCAACCGGCATCCGATAGACGTTTTGCAACGCGACAGGGCGGGGGCTGAAGAACTCTATTATATCGACTCTCTGCCCGATCGGCGCAAGGTCCGTTACCGCGTCATGGGCGTGGATCTGTTCGGCGACCGCTATCAGGTGACGGGCGAGACCGAGACGATGGCGGAGGCTGCCGGGCTTTCCGTGCCGCAGATGGTGCAGGCGGTGCCCGTTGCGCATGGCGGGGTGGAGGTGAGGTGGCGTTACCCGGCCGAACAGGAGAAAGCCCTGGCGCGTTTTGAGGTTTTTGTCAAAGACAGCATGTACGGGGCTTACCGCAGTATGGGGACGGTCAAGCCCAAAACGCGCCGGCTGGCGGTGCCGGCCGGCAGCCTCTCCGCCTCGGCCTATTTCAGCGTGGCGGCCTACAATAGCCGTGGCGAGGTCAGTTATTCGCCCGCCTGTTTCCATCAACTTAAAGACACGACGCCGCCTCTGCCGCCAATCGCGCCCGTGGCATACGCCGATACCGGCGGCGGGGTGCATATCTCCTGGCGGCCGTCGCCCTCCGAAGACGCGGCCGGGTATCTCGTCCTCAAAAGCCGCCGCGCGGAAGGCGGCCTGCCGTGGCAAGTGCATGCGGAACCCATTGCCGACACCGTCTATACCGACAGCATAGACGCTTTGATGTGGCAGGCCGCCTACTACTATGTCGCCGCCGTCGATCATAGCGGTAATATTTCGGCCTTGAGCGCGCCCGTCACGGTCTATCCCAACCGCCCCAATCCGATGTCCCCGCCGCTCTTCGATGGTTGCGAAGCCGATGGAAAGCGGCTCAAAATCCGTTGGTTCAACAGTATGGACAGTCATGCGGCGACTTGCGCGCTCTATGCCGCCGTTGACGGCGGCGAACCGCAGTTGGTGGCGCGGCGGCGCTTGGGAACCCCGCGCCCCGAGGCCGACAGCCTCTATTACCCTTTGCCCAAGGGGCGCGCTTTCGACACCCGCTATCGCTTCTCGTTGGCGGTGGAGGCTCCGACCGGCGATACGGTTTGGGCGCCGCAACCTTACGACTTCCTGCACGAGGCCGAACTCGCGGCGCCCCGCCTGCTGGCCTGGCCGGAGCGTGAAAAACGCTGTGTGGCCGTGCAGTGGCAGACGCCGCCCTACGCGCCGCTGGCCAAGGCCTACCTCTACCGCAAGTCGGACGACGGTTCCTATCGGCTGTTGCAGGTGCTCACCCCGCCCGAACTGGATGCCGGCCTCTATGTGGACAAGGCCGTCAGCATGAATACGAATTACATCTATCGCGTTCAGTTCCAGACCGCCGCCGGCCGTTACACACCATTTGCCTGTGTTAATGTGATATATTGAATATAAGACAGTTTCGATAATTTTTATACCAATAAAAATGCGATGGAAAACACTATGGTAAAGTTCGATTCGGTGGAAAGCCGGATTGTGGATATAAGAGGGCAGAAAGTGCTCCTCGATAGCGATGTGGCCGCTTTGTATGGCGTAGAAACCAAGCGCGTCAATGAAGCCGTCAAAAACAATCCGGATAAGTTTCCGGATGGCTATATTTTGGAATTGGATAATGAAGAGACTAAATCTTTAAGGTCGAAATTTTCGACCTTAGACACTGGTCGCGGCGAGCACACGAAATACAAAGCAAAAGCATTTACCGAAAAAGGTCTTTACATGCTGGCGACTATTCTGAAAAGCGAACGCGCCACCCGGACAACCATTGCCATCGTGGAGACCTTTATCAAGATACGTGAGCTTTCGCGAACCGTTGCGGAGATGTCCGGCACCAGCGACCAATACGCTCACAAGAATCTGATGCAGAAAAGCGGAGGCATCATCGCCGACATACTGGGCGAGGACTTGCAAACGACCGACACGGAGACAAATATCGAACTTAACTTCGCGGTGCTGAAATTCAAGCATACCGTCAAGCGGAAAACGGATAAATGACAGGTTTTCTGAAAACGTTTTCCATCTGTCGCTTCTATGGCCGCTGGAATGTCAATAGTTGTATTTATATATAACTTTTAATACTTTTGTGTTTTGTATAGGATTATAGTTTATAAGCGCCATTACGATAAGTTCTTTAAGAAATTATCGGTTGGAGAAAAACGTAAGTTTCTGGATATATTGATGGTGTTTAGTTCTGGAAAAAGAATACCACCTCAGTGTATCAAGTATTTGCTGGATGGAATATATGAGTTTAGAGTAGCGTTTATGGGGAATGCGTTGCGTCTGTTTTTTATTTATGATGGTGCTGACATCATCGTATTATTAAATGGTTTCAAGAAGAACAGCCAAAAGACGCCGCGGCGGGAGATGGAACAGGCCATTAAATTAAAGGAGGCATACTATGTGGAGAAAGAAAAAGAAGCCATTGTTTTATGATGTAACGGCCGAACTCGAGCGGCAGTTCGGACCGATGGGGTCGCCCGGCTGGAAGGCGGCGGAAGAACGGGCGTGGGAACGTTACAATGCCGCCATGTTGTTGGACGCCCGCAAGGAAGCCGGTTTGACGCAGGAGGAGTTGGCCAAGCGCTTAGGCGTCGATAAGGGTTATATCTCGCGGGTGGAACGCGGTTTGACGGAACCGATGGTTTCCACGTTCTACCGCTTGGCGGCCGCCTTGGGCTTCCGTGTGGATTTGGTGCCCGTCGGCGAAGCGGCCGCCGGGGCCACCGGGCGGTCGGAATCGGTCACACCGGCCGAAACGGATAGCCCATCCTGAGCCGCAGGGAAAAGAAAATGGCTTGAGAGTCGGAAGCCGGGTGGTTTTTACCATCCGGCTTCTTACGTTTTAAAGTTTGAATGCTAAATGTATTTTATTTTCTAATATATTTATAATTTGTGATTTGTGTTTGTTTTGTGAGGCTTTGTCGTGTACGTTCTTTCGGTTTGTTGAGGTTTTGGAGTAGGGGCGAACATACGATGCCGGCGCGTTTGCTTTTATATTTGATATAACGAAACGGGCGTCCACGGAGGAGGCCATGGTTATATCAAATGTTAAAAGCTATGAAACACATTTCGCGAATTCTTTGGAGCGCGGTCCTGGCCTTGGTCGGCTTATTTCCGTCGGTGGCTTCCGCGCAGGAGGCGGTTACGTTGCCGTTCAGTTCGGATTTTTCGACCGACACGCCTTGGACGTTGGTCAATGACGAGGGCAAAAACGTTTGGGTCATAGGCGAAGACGCCAACACGAATGCGGATGGCAAAGGGCTTTTTACCAGTTTGGACGGTAGTCGGTTCGCTTATAATTGGCCGACCACCAGTGGTGTGGAAAAAGCGACTTCGGTTTCACATGCTTATCTTAAAGTCAGGGTAGCGGCCAATCAGAACTTATTGTTGAGTTTCCGTTATTTTGTAGGTGGCGATAATGATGAGCAGGGTGATTATGTCCAGGCGGGGCTGTATGTCGGTTTATTGGATGCCGCCCCAACGTCCGGAACCATTGAGGCTGCGGAAAAATATGCGACGCCTTATGCTAACTCTGTTATATGGAAAAATGATCCTGCCTTGTGGCAAGAGGCTGTTGTCGCTTTTGATGCGCCTGTCGAAACCGTTGAAAAATATTTGGTGTTTACGTGGTATAATCATTACAACTCTAATAATTATAATGTATTTGCCGCCATCGATGATGTAGATTTATTGGTGGACGACTGCCCGGCGCCTTCGGCCTTGACGGTGGGCGAGACCACGGCGCACAGCCTTACCTATGGTTGGACGGCCGGCGAAGGCATAGCGGACTTGAACGACTATACGTATCAAATTCAGAAAAAGACCGGCACGGGCAATTGGGAAGACGTTACGCCCGCCCCGGCATCTACGGCCACGCAGTTCACACTGAGTGATTTAATGGAAAATACGGCCTATGGCTTCCGCATCCGCGGCTATCGCTCCGAAACCTCGTACAGCCCTTGGGTCACGGCCCCCGTCACGACGACGCCCTACGCCTGCCCCGCGCCGACCGACTTGGCCGTTGAGGCCAATGCCGCCGGCGATTATGTGTTTACGTGGCGGTCTAACGAAGTCACTAAATATATTCTCGAATACCGACAGGCGAATGCCGCCGACTGGACGGCGACGGCGGAGCTGACGGCCGCGACCTATACGTTGCCGGCGGCCGGTTTGACACCCGCAACCGCCTACGAAGCGCGCGTACGCGGCGTTTGCGCGGAAACGGATTTGCCCAACTATACGGCGGTCATTCCATTTACAACGCCTTGCGGGGTTATGGAATTGCCCTATACGGAAGACTTCGATATATGGGAAACTGATGGTTCTTTATCTTGTTGGACAATACTTGATGTGAATGGAGACGGTAAGAAATGGGGAAAGGAAACCAATAAATATACTACTCATGGACAAAGTCCTGGCTGTGCGAAATTTGGCTATGGATCAAACTCTAACGATTGGTTAATATCTCCGGCTTTGCAAATCGATGTGCCAAGCGGAGTATCTTTTTGGGTAAAAGCCAATTCAACATCTTATGAAGAAACTTATGTTGTGTGGATTTCGGAAACCGATATCAAGCCAGAAAGTTTCGTGGAGTTGTTACCGGCAGTTACTTTTTCTAATGCAGATTGGGAAGAGAAAAAGATAGTATTGGATGAAAAGTATGTTGGTAAAAAAGTATATATTGGATTTCAATGTACCTCTAATTATAAATCGGGTTTATATATTGATGATTTTTCGGTCAATCCATATCCGGCACCTTTAATAAGTGCATCTGTAACGACTAACTCTGCAACTCTTGCGTTAATGCCGAATGCTGCTTCCTATACGGTGCGCTATCGCATATCCGGAACGGCAGACTGGATGACGTTGACCAATCAGGCCTCGCCCTTGACGTTGAATGATCTGACATCGGGTACCACTTACGAAGTACAGGCGCAGGCACATTATGCCGGCGGTCATGATTCGGAATTTTCGGATATCATGACATTCGGTACCTGTGTGGCATTGCCCTACAGTCAGGATTTTTCGAGTGTGGAGGTCGGGAAAATACCGGTTGGTTGGAATCAGAATGATAAATCTAATTTTGAATTTCAGGTTGCGGAATCGGAGGGCATCAGGTATTTAAACTTTCCAAAACAATATAATTCCGGATATGTCTATTCCGGATATAGTCGTCTTATATTGCCGGTATTATCGTTAGAAAATGTGGAAAAGGATCGATTGGAACTGATATTCACTTATAGCCAGAAGGCTTATGCGTCCCGCTTGGATGTGTCGTTGAGTGTGGACGGAGGGGTTAATTGGACAAAATTGACGGGTAATGGAAATTCTTTGGGCGCATTGTTGTATGCAAGTTCGGCGGCCAATGTTGTAACAGATACCAAAACGCTTTCATTGAAAGAATTGGTAGGAGAAGCCTCAACATTAATGATTCGGTTTGAAGGCACTTACAGCAGTTCGTCAGATATAGTCAATCTTTACGATGTACGCGTTCAGGAGCATCCGCGTTGTCTGCCGCCAACAGATTTACATGTTGTAACCGAAACTCAGACGGCGACTGCGGCCGAATTGGCTTGGCTTGCCCCGGCCGAGGCTGTGCCGACTGTTTATAAGTTCGCTTATGCCGAAACCGAAGCCGATTTGGAGATTGCCACCGCCGAAGAACTTCCGGCTGAGACCGTTGCCAAACGGTTGGAAAACCTGCAACCGAACCATACGGCCTACCACGTCCGCATGACCTCGGTCTGCGGCGATGAAGGAGAGAGCGATCCGGTCACGCTCTCGTTCCATACCTTATACACCTGTCCGAAGATAACCGATCTGCATCTGACACAACTGACGGATAAATCCGTGCGTGTGGCCTTCTCTTATACGAAAGACGAAATCGTGAATTACGAAGCCGAATATAAGGAAACCGCCGCTGCCGATTGGACGCCGCTGCCGGCATTCGGTACGCCGGCTTTCGAGGTAACCGCTTTGCAGGCCGACACCCGTTATTTGGTCCGGACCCGTGTGGTCTGCGCCGCCGATGATGAAAGCCTCTGGGATACGGTGGCGTTCAAGACGCCTTGCGGACTGACGGCCCTGCCGTTGCGGGAGGGATTTGAGGCGACATTTACGGAACATGCGCCGGCCGGTTGGCAGTATGTGCCTCTGACGGGGCGGCTGACGGTGCCTCAATGGGAACGGGTGGCCAATATCAAATATCGGGGCGGGGCGGCTTTGCGTCATCCGGGCAATGCCGGTGGAACGGCCTTGCTGGTATCGCCTTATCTGGATATGGCTGCCGACCGATATTACCGTCTGTCTTTCGCCTTGCGTCGTGAGGGTTATGAAAGCGGCAAGACCGACAGTTTGGGAATCTGGTTCAATACGGCGCCGACTTTGGACGGCGGCCGTCTGATCAAGGCGTTCCGGAATCATGAAGATGATGCCAATTCCGAAGAATTGGTGGATGGCGTAAACGGCAAATGGGAACTGTTTACATTCGACAGCCTGACGGACATGGGAAAAGGTTATCTGATGCTCTATGCGAAAGGCGACGAGAAGCAGGACCATCCGTTCTATGTGGATGAATTGAGCCTGACGCAGATTTATGCGACCAACCTCGAACTGCAGGCCGTGGTGCCCATGCCTTCCCGTGCCAATATGGGCGAGGAAACGGTAGCGGTCGTATTGAACAATACGGGCGAAAAGGATTTTATAGGTGAAGTGACGCTTTCCTACCAGGTCAATGGCTTGCCCCCCGTTTCCGAAACGCTGACGTTTACGGACGAAGCCCCGCTGGCTTCACAGACACCTTACACCTATACGTTTAACGCCAAGGCGGATTTATCAGCCAAGGGACGCTATACCGTCAAGGCGATGCTGGCCTCTGCTGAAGACCCGCTGCCCGACGACAACGCGGCCGAGCTGACGACCGAATCGTACGAAGCCCTGACGTTGCCGTTCGAGACCGATTTTTCGCCGGCATCGGCCGGAGCCGCTTATATCCATACCGTAAACGCCGATCAAGACGATTACGAATGGATTTTGCCGCCCGCGCAACCGCAGGCCATGATTTACGGCCGGAACAGCGGACATTTGGACGATTATCTCTATACCCCCGGTTTAAAATTATCGGCCGGCAAGTACGCAGTCCGCATCACCTATGCGGCACGTCAGGCTTCCTATTGGGAGCGACTTTCGTTGGGGGCCTATACCCATTTCACGGCCAAGGAGGCCGCCTTGCCGATTCTGACCGATACGACGGCCGCCACGGCGCAAAAGACGGTCGAAGGGGTGTTGGAAATAGCCGGCGACGGCATCTATATGCTGGGCATCCATGCCGAGAGCGATTCAAGCCGTGGCATCAATGTGTATGGGTTGTCTATCAAGGCTTTGTCGCAACCTAATCCACTTGTAGGCAAGGTTATGGCCGATACCATCTGCAACGGAGAGACCTATCCGTTCGGCAGGCGTGAACTGACGGAAGCCGGCCGTTATGTCGATACGGTGCGGGCTGCGGAAGTCGATACGGTGCGCGAGTTGACCTTGGCAGTGTTGCCGAAACCCGTACCGCCGGTCATCAGCCGCGAAGACGAAGGTAAAACCGTTACGCTCGTGGCCGAGACGCCCGAAGCGCAGGTGCAGTGGTATGAGGCCGACCAGATGATTTACGGGGCGGAAGAAAAGCGTTTCACCGTACCGTTCGACGGCGTCTATCATGCGACGGCCATAGGCGAATGCGGCGAGAGTGAAGCCTCCAACAAGATAAAGGTCGAACTCTTGGCGGTGGAAGACGGGCTTTCGGCCGATGAGCCGGTGCCGTCGGTGTATCCGAACCCGTCGTCTGACGGCCGTTTTACGTTGCAGGTGCCTGCGTCCTACGACGGCGCGACGCTGTATGTATATGGTGTGGACGGCCGTCTGCGGCAGCGGCGGAGGCTGCGTGCCGGCGAGCAGGAGGTGCGGCTTGACGGGGCGCCGTCGGGCGTCTATATGTTGCGTATCGTGTCGTCCGACGGCCGTATGTATAGCCTGAAGGCGACCGTGCGATAAAGAAAAGAAAGTGTGTTTATTGTTTTGTTGTGGAAGAGCCCGGTCGTCATGGCCGGGCTTCTGTAAAGCCTAAGTCGAACCAAAATCCATTTATGGTAAAGTCAATAAATCGTTAACTAAAACAAAGAGTTATGAAAACTATTGCAAACTTGGAAAAGGGTTTGTGCCTATGGTTCATCGTTGCGGTCTTGGGTGTACTCTCGGCACAGAATCCGTTGCCTTTCACTTCGGACTTCTCGTCCGGCATGGAAGGATGGACGATTGAGAACGGCACGGCCGTCAATCAATGGGTAAGGGGGACTGCGGCCGACGGTAACGACGGTTATTGCCTTTATATTTCCAATGACGGCGGTCTTACCAACGGCTATGTCAATACGGCCTCCGTGGCGCATGCCTATCTTCATGTAACGGTTCCGGCCGATGGCGCCGTCTTGAAATTCCGTTATCGCGTGGTCGGGGATATGTACGAGGGGGATCCAGACTATGATGAAGAGGACGAATACTACGATTATTTAGGCGTGACGGTGCTCGATGCCGCTCCGACCGCCGATCAAACCGTTCCAACGCGTTGGGACTATGCCGACCAGCGTTCGTGGAAAGAAGTATCCATATCCTTGTCGTCCGCCGGCGATAAATACATTGTCTTTACGTGGATCAATGACGGTAGCGTCAGTTATAATCCGGCCGCCGCGATCGACGACGTGCGGGTCATGGCGCTTGTCAAGAAACCCGGCAATCCGACCTTTTCGGATGTTACGGCTACGTCGCTGACGGTTTCGTGGACGGCTTCATCCACGGCCGGCGTCAAATACCGCGTGCAGGAAGCCAAAGGGGAAAACGGGGCGGCTGCACCCTGGGTAACCGTGGCCGAAGGTCTGACGGCCACGACTTTGGAACGGTCTGGCCTGGATGAAAATACAAACTATTACTATCGTATTCAAGCGTATATCGACGAGAATACCTATAGCGATTATACGGGCGACTACAATGGCAAGAAAACGTTGTATGCCTGTCCGGCCCCTACGGACTTGGCCTATACGCTGAGTTCCGGCAATTATGTGTTTACGTGGACATCCGAAGCAACGGCCTTCCAGTTTGAATGGAAAGAGGCGACGGCCACGGATTGGACGAAGGTGGAAAATCTCCCGGCGGCGACTTATACGTTGAATGCGGCGGCCTTGTCGGAAGCCACGGCGTATAGCGTCCGTGTCAAGGCGGTCTGCCATCCGGACGATGCGGAAGTCTATACGCCCGAACTCATTTTTGCGACGCCCTGTCCGGCGCAGCCGATTCCTTATTTGGAAGATTTCAACGTCTGGAACGATAACCGTGTGGACTGCTGGACGATTGTCGATGCCAACAACGACGGTAAAACGTGGCAGGCTTCTTCTGCCACCGACGGCATCGGTTCCACCTATTGTGCCAAATATTCGTACAGCAGCAGTCAGGCGGCCGACGACTATTTGATTTCGCCGGGCATCGATTTGTCGAAAGCGGCAACTTTGTCGTTTAAGTTGAAAACCGGTGCCGGAGAAGAAAAGTACAGCGTGCTGCTTTCGACGACGGGTACGGCGCCGGCCGATTTTACCGAGGTGTTGGTGCCGGAAAAGCCGGTCAAGAGCAGCGACTGGCTGACCGTGACGGCCGACCTGAACAGACCCGAATGGCTCGGGAACGTTATATATATAGCGGTAAAGGCCTGTTCCGATAAAAACCAGTGGAATATCTGTTTAGACGATTTCTCTATCGTCAGTTGCGCGGCGCCTACGCTCGCGGTTTCCGATCTCACGACTTCTTCCGCCCAAATCCATGTCACGTCTCCCGCCGATAAATTTACCGTGGAATATAAAAAAGCCGGGGCAACGGATTGGACGGTATTGACCGACCAACCGGCCACGGTGTCTCTGACCGGTTTGACGGACGGTTCGGCCTATGAAGTACGGGCCATGGCACATTGTTCATCCGACGATGCAAGCCTTTACAGCGAGATTCTGACGTTCTATACGGCTTTCGCCCCCAAACCATTCCCGCTCTATGAGGATTTCTTTACGGTGGAAGAAGGCGGAATTCCGTCCGGCTGGGATATGCGCGACAGCAAAAACGGCGTCTGGAAAGTCAAAACAGATCGGGACGGTGTCAAATATTTGGCTTTTAATGAAGTCAATCAGCGTACGAGCAATATATCCACGCCCATCATCGATTTATCGACGGCCGACAGAAGCCGTTTGGAATTGGTGTTTACCTATAAGGTGGGCAATTATTCCGATACTTTTTTTAAAGTTTCCTATAGTGTGGACAATGGTTCGACCTGGACTGAGTTGAAGAATACGGATGGGGGCAACTTTACGTCCACGACCAATCAAACCGTCGTCCTGCCGATGACTGAGAAGGTGGGGGATGCGTCCACCTTGGTCGTCCGTTTCGAAGGGATCGGTTCGAGCAATATCTATTCGGACCATGCGTTGTATGACGTCAAGATCCGCCATACCCCTGTCTGTTTCCCGCCCGTAAATTTAACGGTGGACGAAGAGGCGCTTGCGGCCCGTTTCGCCCGCCTGACATGGACGGCTCCGGAGAACGGCGTCCCGCAGAGTTATACCTTGAGCTGGCAGGCGGCCGACGAAAGCGAGCCTCGGACCAAGACGACGGCGGATGCGGCGACGGAGGCCGTGATAGAAGGTCTGGCGCAACATACGGTTTATTACGTCAAGGCCGTGAGCAATTGTGCGACGGAAAGCAGTGAGCCGGTAACCGTGGAATTGACCACGCCTTATTCCTGTCCGGCGGTTACCGATCTGGTGCCGGAACGCCTGACCGATCATACGGCCGGGTTCAGTTTCAAGGCCGAAGGAACGGGCGATGTATTTGAAATCGAATACCGGGCGTTACCTGTTGAAGAGGAGGGGGATCCGGCCGAACCGGCGGCATGGCGGTCTTTCAGCCGGAACCATACGGAAACCGAATTCAAGTTGGAGAACCTGCAACCGTCTTCCCGCTATATCGTACGTGTCCGTGTCGTCTGTGGCGAAGACGATCATAGTTTGTGGGACAGTGTGGCGTTCAAGACCTTGTGTGAACCGGCGCTTTGGCCGTTGGCGGAAGGCTTTGAAAGCGATTTCATGGACCATGCGCCGGCTTGCTGGTCCTATATGAAAATTTCCGGCGGTACGGATAACGTTCAATGGGAGCGGACGACGGAGAAATCCAAGACCGGCGAGGCTTCCGCGCGGTATAGATCTTCTAGTTTGAGCAAAGGTCATGTGGCGGTTCTGGCGTCTCCTATTCTGCGTTTTAATCCGGACGTCCTGTACACGCTGTCATTTTGGATGTATAGGGATGGCAATGCGGATAATCCGGAAGGGTTGAAAGTCTTTGTCAATGACCGTCCGGACACCGTGAACGGTAAATTGATCGCGTATATCAAGAACAACAAGAATGCCGAAGACGGTTCCACTTCCGATGGCAACGGTTGGAATTTCTATACGTATGATATAACGGAAATGTCCGGTTCCGGGCATATCGTATTGTGTGGCGTTTCGGAATATAAATCCCATTTTTACATCGATGACCTCCGTGTGGATCCGGTCTATGAATTCAATGTGGCCGTTCAGGCCGTGGAACCGATTCTCTCCCGTGCCAATCTTGGAGAAGAGAAGGTGTCGGTGACGTTGGCCAATACCGGTGTCAGCGATTGGGAAGGCGAACTGAAACTTTCGCTTCAGGTGGACGAGGCCGAACCGGTAACCGAAACCGTGACGGTGGGCGGAGACAACCTATTGTTGGCGGAGAATGCCTCGACATATACCTATACATTCCAAGCCAAGGCCGATTTAAGCCAAGTGGGCGAACATGCGGTGAGCGTTTCGGTGGTTTTGGCGGGCGATCCGGATGAATCCGACAATACGGCGGCGATACGGACGACCCATTACGAGGCTTTGTCCGTGCCGTATCAGACGCGGTTTGCGGCGGCGGAAAGTCCGTATTTCCATATCGTGGATGCGAACAAAGACGGACAGACCTGGACCCTGGCCGCCGATGAAACCGTTTCGGCTTCGTTGCCGGCCTCGGCGGAGGCTGCTGCAGAGGACTATCTCTATACGCCGGGCGTCCGAATGTCGGCCGGTGTGTATGAAATCAGCCTGACGGCCGCGGCTTTGGCGGACGAAGCGGAAGAAAAACTGGCGTTGACACTGTGTGCCGATTACACGGCGGAAGGCTTGTCCGTTATGGATATGACGCTGGTTTCAACCGAACCGACCACGCGGAAAGCGCTTGTGGAAATTACCGATCCGGATGCGTATATGGTGCGGTTGCACGGATATGGTAAAACCGGCAGCTCCGGTTTGGCAGTCAGTGAACTGAAAATAGACATGCGCTATGATTTCAAACGGATGACGGCTACGCTCTGTGGAGACGGATCTTATGTGTTCGGCCGGCGGACGTTGACGGAGCCCGGTACTTATACCGATACGATACGGGTGGCCGATGCGGCCGATACGATTGTCACGCTGACCCTTGTCAAGGCGTCCGTTTACGCGTTCTCGCTGGATACGACCATTTGTGCGGGCGAAACCGTGATGTTCGGCGGCAAGGCCTACGATAAGGCCGGTACGTATGTCGAGACCTATCTGACGCAAAGCGGTTGCGACAGCGTTTATACGTTGAAACTGGCGGTTACGCCTTTGGCGGCCGCACCGGTCGTCAGCCGTAAGGATGAGGGGCAGACCGTGGTGTTGGAGGCGGCCACGACGGCCACACAGGTACAATGGTACAATACGGCCGGGCGGATCGAGGGAGCCACGGCTTTGCGTTATACCGTGACGGCCAACGGCATTTATTATGCCACGACGTCCAACGGCTGCGGCGAGAGTGAACCGTCCAACCGCATAGAAGTGCTCTTGACGGGCAACGAAGATTTGGAAGCGGCATCGGCCCCGTTGTTATATCCGAATCCGGCTCGGACGCATGTTACCTTGCGCGCGCGGGACGGCGGCCTTTTGCGGTCTGTCCGTATTTTATCGGGCGATGGCCGTACGGTATGGTCGCAGAACGGTCTTGACGCCTCGGAGATGGAGATATCCGTACGGGCTTATGACGCGGGGTTGTATATGGTGCGGGTCGAAACCGAATCCGGCGTTCATACATATAAACTTTATGTAATCCGTTAAATTTCATTATGGATATGGATAAGGCCTGTGGGGCTGCATCGGTCCGCAGGCCTTGCCTTTAAAATTAAAAGCTATGGGAAAGTCATTCAAGAATAACCTGGTCTTTCTTTTGGTATTGGCCGCGGGAGGCTGGGGGCCTGTTCCGGTTCAGGCGCAAAAAAACAAGATACCGGCCGGCATGGTCGAAAAGACGGTTTTCTTTACGGAGGACAATCGGACGGTATCGGAATCTGTCTTGTCGGCCACGCCGGCGCGTTTCCCGTTGCCGGCGGAACAAAAAGCCAAGCAAGGTCGCGGGAAGAGGCCGGCGGCCAAAGGGGCAGCCTATAAAGACCGTCCGGCCGCCTCGCTCATGTATGCGGCTTGGTCGCGTTACGATGTGTATGATGATTTCTACGATTTGTTCGGTTTCGATATAGACGATCCGACCTATCTCTATGCCTTGACGCCGAACGAAGAACTCGTGGGGGCCAATCATCAGGTCTGTGCGGCGGCGTGGGACGGGAAGCAGGTGCAGTTCATATCCGAAGTGTATCTGCCGTCTTACGACCGGTATGTCATCGGTTACCGCGGCACGTTGGATTTGATGACGGGCGAAATGAAACTGTTGAGCAAGAGCGGTTATGCTTCGCCGGAAACCGGCAATATCTCATCGCTGACCTACGACCGCACGACGGGAAAATTGTACGGATTGAATCTGTATGGCGCGCTTTACGACGTCTCGTTGTCCGACAGTACGGCGCGGCTTATCGATACGATCCGTTGGGGAGAGAGTACGATCGGTTATCCGCTCACCCTGTCGGCATCGCCGAACGGCGGCCTGTATGTCATCTCTTCGGGCGGGCAGCTTTTCCGCATCGACAAGCGGACGGCCGCCGCCGAAAAAGTGGGCGATTTGGGCATGGACGTGATGCAGACCTATCAGTCGGCCACGTTCGATGCGTTGACGGGCGAACTGTTCTGGGCGCGGGCCGGGGCGAACGAGGACGAATTGAATCTGTACAAGGTGGATACGCTGACCGGTAAAGCGGCGATGTATTCTCAGTTCGGCATACAGGCTTTGGGATTGTTGCATATGTATTATGACGATGCCTGCGATGTGGCGCCGTCGGCCGTGGACAGCCTGAGCCGGACGGCGGAGGGTGGCACCGTCCGATTCCGTTGGATCAATCCGTCCGACAATATGATGGGCGGCGAATTGACGTGTCTGGACAAGGTACGGGTCTATAGGGCCGAGGGTTTGGGCGAGTTCGTTTTGTTCGACAGCGTGACGGCTCTGCGCCCCGGTGCGGAGGCTTTTTATACGTTGACCGAGACGGAGGAAGGTTATTACCGCTACGGTTTTGAAGTCGTGAATACGAAAGGCAAGGTCGGCCCCGTTGTCCGGACGACGGATTACGGTTATTACACCTATGCGTTGCCTTATCATACGGGATTCGAGGCCGGCGACAACGCGCGCCCGTTGATTTTCGACGGTTCGTCCGTGACGACGGATAAAACGTTGGTTTATGACGGGGAGAAAAGCGGCTGTTTGCCGCCTTATACGCGGCTCAGGGTCGCCGGTTTGCCGTTGGAGAAAGGCGCAACGTATAAGGTGACGTTTCATAGCCGCGGATACGAGGAAGGGCTTGATTTGAAAAGCGGCGGCGAAACGCCGGCCGGTCATGCGCCCAAACTCAACGCGCCGTGGAGCAAGAAGCCGTTCGCCACGCTTAACGTACGGGTCGGCGGCATCACGTATTATCCTGAAACCAGTCAAAGTCTGACTTGGGCCAAGAGCGAGGTGGAATTTTATGCGCCCGAAACCATCAAGACTTCGCTGGAGTTCGCGACGAGTATTTTCGATGTCTATTATTTGGATGAGGTGACGATAGAAGCCGCCACACCGAACACGACCCCCAACGCGCCGCATCATGTGAGCGTCGCGGCCGAAACGGGGCCGAGCCGGGAAGTGGAACTGGCATGGACCAATCCGGCGACGACGGCCGGCGACGCTCCTTTGACCCAATTGAGCGGCGTCATCGTACAGATGTCGCAATACAGCCGTTTCGACAAGGAAGACGGCATCGTGCTGACCGATACGGTCTATACCTCGGAAATAGGCGGCCGGGTCAGCCGAAAATATACGGCGCCTTCGGACAGATACTGGTATTTCCGTCTCAACGCGTTCAATGCCGTCGGGCGTTCGCCTTACGATACGGTTACCGGTACGCCTTGGCTGGGGCGCGATACGGTTTTTGACGCGCCGGTCGGTTTGCAGGCCGCTTGTCTGCCGGACGGTCGCATGCGGCTTTCGTGGCAGCCGGTATCGGGTCAGGGAACGCACGGCGGTTGGTTGGACGGCGAAATTACAGGCTATCGGGTTATTCGTTTGAACGGCAATAACGTTTCTTCTACAACGGTTGAAGTATCCGCCTGCGAATATACGACCGAGGTTCTGCCGATGAATATTTATACGTTTGGCGTCTGTGCGGTCCGAAACGGTCGGTACGACAGCGATACGACGTCCGTCCGTCTCATAGGCGGCCTTATGGCCGGACAGGAACCGGTCGGTGACATCGGGTCGGGTGCCGGTTATGCCGTGGCACCGTTCCATGCTTCGGGCGCCTCTTCCGGTATGTCGCATATCAGTCAGGTCTTGTATGGCCGGCGTTTGTTCGACGAACCCTGCATCATCGACACGCTGTATTTTTTCATGAACCGCCCGGCTTTGCAGTTTTCGCAGAATTACCGCATACATTTGGGATATTATGACAAAAACGCATTTACGGAATACAACGATTGGATGGCCATCGATTCGATGCAGGAAGTGTTTAACGGTCGGATTTCGTTCGACAAGCAGGCGGAAGTATTGAAAGTGCCGGTCAAGCCGTTTTGGTACGACGGCCGCGCCAACCTGTTGTTGAGCGTGATACGCGGTAAACAGACCTGTAACCGTGAGGTACAGTTCATCAACAATGTTTCGGAAACGCCCTTCCCGCATTTGTACGATTATCATACGGAGAGCCAAAGCGATTTCTTCGATCTGCACGGCAAGCCTACCTGGGCGTCCGGCGTATATTACGTACCGTTGATGGTGGTGAACAAAAAGCAAAACCTGAATACGGTCAAGGGAAAGGTCGTTGACGGGACCGGTATGGCGATAGCGGGCGCGCGGGTTGAAATCGTGAAAGGGGCGGCGAGTCCGGGAATGGATTTTGAACAGATTCTTTATACGGCCGAAGACGGAGGTTTTGCCTTCGGCTATTTCCCGGACAATACTTACGAAGTGCGTATATCCAAAACGGGTTTTGGCAATTACGAATGCGAGGCGGTCTTGTCTGGCGGTAAGACGGAGACGTTGGAGGTCACGTTGGCCTCGGCCATGCAGGTGGCTGTGACGGGGCGTTTGCTCAATGCGCAAGGGAATCCGGTGGCCGGAGCCGGGTTGAGCCTGACAGACAGGGAGGGCGTTTCCGTGACGGCGGTTTCCGCGGCGGACGGCCGTTATGTGTTTGAAAAGGTCTATGGCATGACCCGTTACCAGCTGACGGTGGCGCATGATCACTATCTGCCGTACGAGACGGAGGTCTGGTTGGAAGATCGGGCGGAGACCGTATTGGACGATGTGACCCTTTCCTTTTTCCCGTTCCCGGCCCGTTCGATGGCGGCCGCCGTCTCGCCTGACGGTAAGGCGGTCGATTTGCAATGGGAGAAACCCTTGCGGCTGTCGAATAAGACCGTCAAGACCTATCATGGGGCGCATCTCAACAATGTATGCAGTTCCGGCGATCAGACGGTGGCAATCCGTTTTGAACCCGCCCATCTGCGGGAAATGGTGGAGGCGCGGGGTTCTGATGAATTGGTCGCTGTCAAGTTTCTGGCGGCGGACAGCACGGCGGATTTCACCATCCATATCTATCAGGGAAGTCTGACGGAACCGGCCTATAGCCAGGCGGTCGGTCGTCTGCCCAACGGAACCATGCAGGAGACGTTTTTGGAACGGCCGTTCAAAATCGATACGGCGGCGGAATTATTGGTAGGCGTATTCGTGCCGGCGGGCTATAAGGGATGTCCGTTCGGCAAAGATGCCGGTCCGCAGATCAAAAACGGCGCATATATTAACAAAGGCGAAGGTTGGAAGTTGATGTCCGACTATATGTTGCCCGGATCCACGAGTGCCAACTGGATGGTGGATGCCGTGTTCGGGACTTCGGAGGCCGTGGAGGCACCGGGCGGGTATCTGCTTTACCGGGGCGAGGACACGCGCTGTCCGATGCAGTGGGGGAGCCCGTTGACTACGGTGGCGGCCGGTACGTGGAGCGGCCGCGATGTCGCTTGGGCGGATCTGTCTTTCGGCGACTACCGCTATGCCGTGCAGGCCGATTGGTTGCAGGAGGTCCGGAGTGGTTACAAGGCTTCGGACATCTTGTCCAAGGATATGTATTTCGATGTCTCGGTGCGCTTGGTGCCGGAACATCCGTTGGTGGTGGGCGCGTCCATAGGGTTCGTTTCCACCGATAGTGTCTATCGGTATGGCGCCCAGGCCGACGCGCGGCAGGAAGCGCGGTTCGACGGCATGCGGCGCGGGCGTTATACGCTGACGGTTGTCGGGGCGGGCTTCAATCCCTATGAACGCAAGGTGGATATCGTTTCCGATACGACTTTGGAAATCCGTTTAGAAGGGGTCGGCAACGAGGAGGGGGCGATGACCGGCGATGGGGCGGTTTATCCGAACCCGTCGTCTGACGGCCGTTTTACGTTGCAGGTGCCTGCGTCCTACGACGGCGCGACGCTGTATGTATATGGTGTGGACGGCCGTCTGCGGCAGCGGCGGAGGCTGCGTGCCGGCGAGCAGGAGGTGCGGCTTGACGGGGCGCCGTCGGGCGTCTATATGTTGCGTATCGTGTCGTCCGACGGCCGTATGTATAGCCTGAAGGCGACCGTGCGATAAAGAAAAGAAAGTGTGTTTATTGTTTTGTTGTGGAAGAGCCCGGTCGTCATGGCCGGGCTTCTTCGTCTATTCAGGCCGGTTCGTCCGTCATTCAGGCCGGTTCGTCCATAGGCCGAAACGCCGGTCGGGCAAGATCTTCGAGCCGTCCGAACGTGCGTAGATGAGGAACACCTCATAACGGTCCGGGTGGGCCTCTAAATAGCGTTGCGTGCCCGCCAGTCCCATGACCATAAAGGCCGTGGCCATGGCGTCGGCCTCCCAGGCGTAGGCGCAGATGACGGTCGCGCTCAGGAGCGAGTCGCGGACCGGTTCGCCGGTTTTGGGGCTGATCGTATGGGAGAAACGGCGTCCGTTTTCTTCAAAGTATTTGCGGTAGTTGCCGGAAGTGACGATGGAGGCGTCGGTCAGCGGGATGGTATGGTAAATCTGACGGCTTGCGGTGGCGTCGTCGGCCGGTTGCTCGATGGCGATTTGCCAAGGCGCGCCATCGTTTTTGAGGCCTTTGAGGCGCATTTCGCCGCCAATATCGACCAAGTAGCGGTGCAGCCCGCGGCTTTCAAGGAAACCGGCCACGAGGTCGGCGCAGTAGCCTTGCGCGATGGCGTTGAAATCCAGTTGGAGGTCGGGATGCTGTTTGACGAGCCGGTTTCCTTGCAGGCTCGCTTTGGCGTAGCCCACGCGCGCCAACAGGCTGTCGCGGCAGCCGGCCGACAGGCGGTGCCCCCGCACCGCCTCCTTGGCGAAGCCGTAGGCTTTCACCAAGGGCGCCACCGTAATGTCGAACGCCCCGTCCGTCCATTCGGAAGCCAAGACCGCTTTCCCGAACAGGTCGATGAACATCGCGTCCAAGATCGGGTCTTCGTTGCGGTTCACGCGGCAGAGCAACGAACTGTCTTCCCAAAGCGAGAAGCGCAGGTCGAACGCCCGCAACAGCGAGTCTATGCTGTGGCGCAGGGCGGTTTCCCGCGCGGCCTCTGCCGCCGCAACTCCCGCAGCCCCGGTTGTGCCGGTTGTCGCCGCCGCTTCCACCGCCGCCGTTTCTGTCGCCGCCCCGGCCGCCGCCGCTTCCACCGCACCCTCGGTTTCCGCCGCCACGGCTTCAGCCGCTTCCGCCACCGTCACATCGTCGAAATACGACACCCGGTAGTAAGAGCCTTGCGCCAGCCCTTCTATCGTATGCAGGACCGCTTCGGGCTTCCTTTCGCGCAGGCCGCGCCACGGGTTCGGCTTGTTCGGTAGCAACAGATAGACGATGACCGCCACGATGACGCAAATCCCCAAGTAGAGGCCGGTATTGCTTTTGCGTTTCATAACGTATTCTCCCATTCGGCGAACGAGGTGGCCGTCTCGTACAGCCGCAGTTTTTGCAGCCTCAGTCCGCGCGCCGTCCATTCCGGCCGTCCCGCGATAGCGTCCGCCAGCGTCTGCGCGAACCACAGCAGCATGTTCTCGCTGGTCGGCGTAAACGGCGTCAGGACGAGTTTCGTGTTGATTTTCCGCAAAGCCGCAATCAAGGTCGGTTCCATGCGTTCGTCCAATACCAGCGCGTGATCGACCTGCGCGATAATCGTATCTTCCACCATGCGTTTCAGCTGGGAGAAGTCCATAACCATGCCTTCGGTTGAACCGGCCGCCGCACCCGGCCGCCCCGTTTCCGCGGCCCGCAAGGGGCCTGCCCCGATTCCCGCCGCCTCGCCGTCCGCCGTTTCCCGGCGGGTCGGCACTTGGGTCGCGCCCGTGCTCAGCGTCACTTCCAGCCGATAGGAATGCCCGTGCAGATGCGCGCAGGGGCCGTCGTAATCCGGCAAGGCGTGCGCCATCTCGAAGCGGAAAATCTTGGTGACCGACAATCGGCCGCCCAAGGAAAAATTCAAGTCCATGATGTCCAAAGTCTAAAATATCAACAAATCAACCGTCTCCAATCCCGTCCGTCTCAAAAGTCTATAAAGTAAAGCCGTATTCGTGTTCCAGCAAAATCCGCAAGCCGATGCCGAGCAGAATCAAGCCGCCGATCATGTTCACGGCGCGTATCGAAATCCGTTTGACGCGCAGCCCCAGTCCTATGCCCAAAGCGATGAAGAACAGCAGGACAAACGGGATGCAGAGGCAGGTAAACGCCAGCGACGATTGCGAGAGGCTGAGGCTGATGCCCACGGCGAACGCGTCTATGCTCGTGGCCAGGCCCAACAGCAACAGCGACGGCCAGGCGTACAGCGCGTGGATTTCCGTCCTGCGGTCTTTGTTGTCGAAAGCTTCCCAGATCATCTTGATGCCGATGGCCGCCAACAGCCCGAACGCGATCCAATGGTCGAACACGTCGAAATAGCGCATGACGCCGCAACCGAGCGTATAACCCAAGGCCAGCATCAGCAGGTGGTAGGCGACGAAGACGAGGCCGATACGCAGGATGTCCGCGCCCACCGGCTTGAACGGGTCTTTTTCGCCTGCGCGTAACTGTTTGCGGAAAGCCGCCCGTTGGGCCCCGTAAATCAAGCAGATCGTAAAGCAGTCCATTGAAAGGGCCGCACATAACAGGATGATTTCAAAAAAATTCATACATGCCGTTTTAACGGGCGTCGCATAACGCAATGCCCGTACATAAATGCTAAAGGCGTTTAAAAAAAGGCAGCCCGTGGGGGACTGCCTTTTTCCATATATCGCCTGTCCGCGCCGGCTCTCGACACGGCCGTCGGGACGATGGGCGAAATGCCGCTTATTTCATCAGCTTCTGCTGGAAACCCGTCAATACGTCCAGAACGTTGGAACGAACGTGGATGAATTCTTCCACGCCCTGTGCCTTGAACGCGTCGATCTGCTCTTTCGGGAAACCGGCGAGCACGATGTGCGTCTTGCCTTTGAGTTCGGGCGCGGCGGCCGCCACCAGGTCGGCGTATTCGTCGTCGCTGCTGCAAAGCACCGTGATGTCGGCCTTGGCGGCGAGGGCGGCTTGCGCGCCTTCGGCCCCCGTCTTGAACCCTGCGTTGTCGATGATTTCGTAACCGGCGCAACCGAAGAAGTTCGTGGCGAAACCGGCGCGCGCCTTACGCATCGCGAGGTTGCCGTAAGTCAGCAGGAACACTTTCGGACGACGGCCGCTCTTTTCCGTCTGCAGACGCAGGGCTTCGAAAGCCGCCGCGCCGCGGTAGGGTTTCAGCGTCTTGAAGGCACCGGCCTTGCAGGCGTCGCCGCCGCAACCGCAGTGATCCGTCGCTTCGATGTTCTTGGCCATGCTTTCGTTCAGGTTCGGGTATTGGTTAACCCCCGTCAGCACGAGTTTGCGGGAAGCGAGGTCGGCGTCGCGTTGCGCCGCGCTGCGCGCCACTTCGTCCTGGATGTAACCGGCTTCCACGGCCTTGGCGAAGCCGCCTTTTTCTTCAATCGCGAGGAACTGTTCCCAAGCGAAATGGGCGATGGAGTCGGTCAGGTTTTCGATATAGTACGAACCGGCGGCCGGATCCACGATCTTATCCATGAACGATTCTTCTTTGAGGATAATCTGCTGGTTGCGCGCGATACGCGAACCGAATTCGTCCGGCTGTTTATAAGCTTCGTCGAAGTTGCTCACGTGAATCGAGTTGGCGCCGCCGATGGCCGCGCTCATCGTCTCGGTCGTGGAGCGGAGCAGGTTGACGTACGGGTCATAGACGGACTTGTTCCAAGCCGAAGCCGACGAATGGATGAAAGCCGCGCCCGATTCGGGTTTGGCCGGTTTGTATTGCGCCACGATTTCGGCCCACAGCAGGCGGGCGGCGCGCAATTTGGCGATTTCCATGAAATAGTTGGAACCCGTGCAGAACGCGAACGTCAGGCGCGGCGCCACTTCATCGACGCTCAGACCGGCGTCGGTCAGCGCGCCGAGATATTCGTTGGCCCAGGCCAGCCCCATGCCGAGTTCCTGCGTGATCGTCGCGCCGCTGTTGTGGAGCATGCCGGCCTTGACGCTGATGAGGCGGAACAAAGGCAACTCTTTCGTGAAGCGCGCGAACAGCGCTTTCGCCTCTTCGATGTTCTTGGCGTAGCCGTCGTAGAATTCGCCGTGTTTGAGCGCGTAGGCGATCGGGTCGAACGCAATCGAACCCTTGACTTTCGCCGGGTCTATTTTGTTGTTCTTCAGATAGGTTACGAACAGATCCAGTGTCTTGCCGAACGATTTGGAACAATTGAAGTGGATGGCCGTCGTCATCGGGTCGATGCCTTTCAGCAATTCCGCCATCTGTTCCACGGTCTCGACGTTCTTGGCGCAGAGCCCCACGCCTTTTACGCCGCGTTTGACGGCTTCGGCCGCCAAGGCGTTGGCCGCCTTGATGTCGCGTACGTGGAAGTCCTGACGGATTTCCCAATCGTTGCTTTCGGCCTTCTCGCCGCGCAGATACGGGAACTGGCCGGGTTCGCATTGCAGGTAGCCCAAGGCTTCGAGGTCTTCGCTACGGTAGTACGGTTTGACGTTAAAGCCTTCGCCGGTTTTCCAAACCAACTTCTTTTCGTAGTCGGCTCCTTTCAAGTCTTTGTTAATCACTTCTTCCCATTCTTGCGTGCTGACGGGAGGAAATTCCGCAAACAATTTTTCGTTGCTCATATCGGTAAGTAATTATATAGTTTCCAAGTCGATGCCAAGGCATACAGGCATTTCGTGTGACCCAACCCCGCGTTCCTACGGCACATGTTCACAGAAAGCCCAAGGCACTTTATAAACGCGGCGCGAAGTTACGTTAAAAATACGTAAAATGCTATACTTGCTATTCCAAAAACTTTCCTTATATTTGTATTTACATTTGCATTTGCATGCTCCCCGTGCAACCCTTGCACGCAAACCCTTAAAACGCCGGACGATGAACAAACATCTCGCACATATCGGCAAGAATAACTTGGGCACAGCCGCCTGCGGGCGGCTCTAAGAGGGTTTTGTAAAATTACCGGCATCTTCTCAAATCCACTTCCCGCAGGAACCATCATAAAGGCACCGTTATCACCGCTGGCCATTTGATTTGACTTGATACGACACCACAGTTTCCCTATTGAAATAAAACGTATCGGAACAAAACATTAAAATTATATTAATATTAACCATTAAAAATTTATAGCCATGAAAAAGTTTTTTTTAAGCGCAGCCATTTTGAGTTTAGGTATGTTGTTCTCCCAACCGCTTACGGCTCAAATCAAAGTACTTTCGAACAGTTTTGAAATAAACAAACCGAATATGTTATTTGCTGGGAGCAGTTCAAAATTTACTATCAGCAATAAAACAATGGAAATCAAACTCTATAGGCAAAGTGGAATTATGACTGCATCTGATGACGTTACTGCCAATGGTATTGTTATGCCGCCATATCAGGAATTTGCCCCTTTGTCCATTATCGGTCCCAAGCATGATTTCGGCATAGGCGCTCCGGACTTTGAAATACTTCGGATTTACTCTAAAGAATACTACTCTTCTACGGCGACCGGTATTGCCTCGATATCCGACCGGAGATACAAAACCAATATTAAAGCATTGTCGCCGGCTCTGGATAAGATTATGCGTCTGAATCCAGTGACGTTCGACTATCTGGAAGAAAAAGACGGCGAACGTTCAGCCGATCCCGCGCGTCAAAACAGAGTGGGCCTTATCGCCCAGGAGTTACTTGAAATAGTACCGGAAGCCGTACGACATATGGAACCCGAAGATATTTATGTGGTGGATTATACTGTGCTTATTCCTTTCCTTGTAAAAACCATTCAGGAACAACAGGTTCAAATAGACGATTTGCAACTGGCTATGGTTGGGAATAACGCCGACCAGTCCACCCCCGATGCGACTTTCAATAGCGTCAAGCCCAAAGACACACCGGCCGAAATGGTCAAAGCCGAAGGCAACCGCCTTTGGAGCAACGTGCCCAACCCGTTCAAGCAAGAGACGCGCATCCGCTACGCCCTGACCGAAGACGTGCGGGAGGCGCAGCTCTGCATCTACGACCTCTCCGGCAAGCAACTTTCCTGCCACCGCCTGAACGACCGCGGCGAAAGCGAGTTCACGCTCCGTGCCGCCTCCCTCATGCCCGGCATCTACCTCTACAGCCTCATTGCCGACGGCAACGTCGTCGACACCCACCGCATGGTCGTGACCGAATAGCGGCGGGGAGCAGGCGACCGTACGACACACGCGACGTGCAAATATTATAGTTAAACACGGCTTCCCGCCCGAAAGTGGCGCAACCCGTCGGCCGACGGGCGGGAAACCTGAATCAGAAAGGCATATATCATGAAAAGCGATAACAAACATCACAAACCACGCTATTTATATAGTAGTGTTTATATGTGGATTTTATGTGGCATTTTCTGTTTAATGGGAGGCTCCGCTTTTGCCGCCTATTTGGAAAATGTTCCCGTGACATTAACCCAACCGGACGGAACCATTATTGAATGTTTCGCCACAGGAGACGAGTACTACAATTGGGTACATGACAAGGACGGTTATACTATAATCCAGAATCCGACTACCGGTTACTATTGTTATGCCATCCGCCAAGGGGATGAATTGGTCGCATCACAATACGTTGTAGGGAAAAGCAATCCGTTGAATACAACGCTGAAACCGCATGCCAATATCCCACCGGAAAAGATGTTGATGCATCGGGAAAATATTTTGCGAAATATGAAAAAAGAATCAGCACAGACTGTATTGAAAAGTACAAACAAACAGCACGTTGGAACGCTCAACAATATCGTTGTGTATATTCGATTTTCTGATCAAGCAGAATTTTCCGCCAATCAAAGTTACTATACATCATTATTTAATAATGAGACAGGGAATTCCATGAAAAACTATTTTCGAGAAATATCCTATAACAAACTAGCCATCCATTCTCATTTTTATCCGACAAACAATGGCGTAACCATTGTGTCGTATCAAGATTCACATGAACGAAATTATTATTGCCCTTATTCGGAATGGAACACAATTGGTTATAATAATGATACAGAAAGGAGAATCAGAGAACACAACCTATTGGAACAAGCAATAAATTATATAAAAGATCAAATACCCAATTCATTGAATTTGGATTGTAATAACGATGGACTTGTAGATAATATATGTTTTATTGTCAAAGGAGGTACTACACCATATGCATCTCTCCTATGGCCTCATCAATGGAGTTTATATACCAAAACGATAACTATAAATGGTAAACGGGTTTATGATTATAATTTCCATCTAGAGAATAGCTTGTCATCAAATAATAATGCTGTGCTCTGTCATGAGATGGGGCATACATTCAGAGCGCCAGATTTATATCATAGCAGTAATGATGCTTATCCTGTTTCGCATTGGGATATTATGGCAACGCATGGTAAGACACCACAATATATGGGTGCGTATCTTAAGTATAAATATACCAAATGGATTAACGATATGCCGTCTATTTCGGCCCCTGGTATTTACACATTGCAACCGCTGTCGTCACCCACAAATAATTGTTATAAGATTCCGTTGGAAGGAACGACAGAATACCTTGTATTGGAATACAGGCAATGTAATGGCATTTTTGAGACTTCTTCTAACAATATCAGAAATGGTCTTCTTATTTATAGAATCAATGAACAATATAATGGGAATATCGACGGTATCGGATATTGCGGTGTTACAGACGAAGTTTATATTTTCCGGCCGGGCGAAACATCAACCCGACAAGGTACAGTTTCACAAGCTAATTTTTCAAATACTTATAATCGGACCGAATTCAACAAGACAACGAACCCACATTGCTTTATATCGGATGGCAGCACAAGAGATATTTATATAAAAAACATTACAGAAAATGCGGATGGTACATTGAGTTTCGGTTTCAGTTATTGCGGTAATAATGACAAAGTTTTTTCAAATACAAGCAGTTTGCCCAATAGCACCAATGTGTCCGGCAGCCTTCGTACAACTGGAACTGTCACGGTAAAAGCAACAGACAATGTCGTTTTTCAGGCGACAGATTATATTGAACTGGGCGTCGGTTTTGAAGTAAAGGAAGGCGGAACATTTACTGCTAATGTAACGGGGTGTAAATAAAATCCAAGAAGCTATGTCCCAGTGTAATTCATCGGGATATAGTTTCCCAAAACGAAAGGAACCAGATTATGAAAAAATGTAAGATACATATGTTACTGATGGCCCTATTGGTCATCAGTGGCTGTGAGCACAATCCGATTGACAAACAGGAGGCGGACAATATTGTCACTCGATATGTTAAAAAGAATTACACTTCCAACGACAATATACAACGTGCCGTATGGTATTTAAATAGATTGGAGGAGGAAAGAATCGAATTGTTTTTCGGTATGGATGGTGAGGAAAATATTGTAACGGAAAACGCTTTTGTTTATTACATAGATGAAAACTGCTACATCGGTGATAATATTCCTCACTCCTATCGAATTATAATTGTGCAGAAAAAAGACGGGAAATACACCTTGCATGAACGTCATACATCGCCCGGTGTAGTATCATCTCCGTGGGAAAACGACTGGATGCTACTTTTTTTCTTTGAAAATAACCAAATTCAGCATCCGTAATTTCACCAGGACTTTAACAGCCATGCCCGTCCGGCCTCCACAACCCCACGCCGCCGGACGGGATTCCCCAACAGACAAACACGAAAGGAGTTCAACCATGAAAAAATATCGTTCCTTTTCAAGGCACCATTTTTCGCCTCGGCATACGCTCAAGCGAGCTTGGCGTCTGCTCTCGGCTTATCAAAATGGTTCATTATTAGCCATTGCCATTGGATTAATGGTCATACTGACAAGTTGTAAAGACAAAACGGAATATTGTCCGGCGTTTTCGCCGGATGAGACGGATTATCTACCGGTGGATTTCATAGGGCAGACTTTGTGTTATATTTTTGACAATGACACCATTGTTTTTAATGTTAAGTCACCGGAGTTTTCAGAAAAACACGTAAGGCCTGCGACTACGGGAATGTGCGACGCCGAAGTTTGGCTTTCTCTCATATTGGACAACGAAGAAGCGAGAGTGGAATACCGCAAAAAATACACCGAAGGGAATGTGAACGATGTGGAAGTATGTATGAATTATTTTAATAAAGAATGGATTTGGGGAACTTTTTTCAGGACCTATGAAACCTCGCGCATGATACCCGAATGGATTTCGCCAAATGGAGAAACCTATACCGATGTATGGCAAAGCATAGGAGGTGTATATGAAAAAGATACGGCCTATTTCTCGCCTCGGTACGGTTTACTGCTCTATCGCTCGGCGGAACATCGGGCCTTATTGTTGCCATAACTATTGAAACGACAGCCACGGTCTCCCGCCCGGCAACCACAACCCCGCGCCGCCGGACGGGTCAGTTGAGTCTTTGCCCCTCCTGCAAGGCCTTGACGATGCCGGCCATGTAATCTAATAGTTCCTTTTGGCCCGTCGCGTTGAGGGCCGAGGTCAGGAAGACGGGCGGCAGGCTTTCCCACGTGGCCGAAAGCGTGCGTCTCAGGGCCGCCAAGTTGTGTTGCACCCCGTTCAGCGACGTCTTGTCGGCCTTCGTGGCCACAATGGCGAACGGCACGCCGTGTTCGCCCAACCAGTTGATGAAGGCCACGTCCGATTTCTGCGGCTCGTGCCGTCCATCGACCAGCACGAAGACGCAGGCCAGGTTCTCGCGGAACAGCAGGTAGTCGTACGTCATCTTCTGCCATTTGGCCCGGGCCTCTTTCGAGATGCGCGCGTAGCCGTAGCCGGGCAGATCGACCCAATACATTTCGCCTTTGTTGATGCTGAAATGGTTGATGCACTGCGTCTTTCCGGGTTGGGACGAGGTTTTGGCCAACGTCCTGTCACCGCACAGCATATTGATCAGGCTCGATTTGCCGACATTCGACCGTCCGATGAACGCGAATTCAGGAATGTCCGTTTTCGGACACTTTTGATAGTCCGTATTGCTGATGACGAACTCAGCCTCTTTGACTTGCATAAGCGTTTGGTTTAAGGTGCCGTCCCGCGCGGCCTTTTTATTTCGACCGCAACGTTTCGATGTGACGCAGCAGGTCGGCCCAGACCTGATCCTTGCCGATTTCGTTCAGGATTTCGTGGCGCAGGCCGGCGTAAAGTTTGAACGAGACGTTGCGGTAACCCACTTCCCGCATCCGTTCCACGGCGGCATTGAAATGGCGTCGGTTGGTCAGGCAGGGGTCTTCTTCGCCGGACATGAAGTGAACCGGCAGATCTGGATTGCGTAACGCCCACCCTTTTTTACCATAGGCATATTGCATGAGGCCGAACAGATTCAGAAATCCGTTGGCCGTGAATTGGTAGTTGCAGAGCGGGTCGCGGTCGTAGGCGGCCACGATTTCGGGATCGGAGCAGACCCAGGCGTTGGGTGATCCCTCGTGTAGGAAGCGCAGGTTGAAGCCGCCGATCACGAGTTTTTGCATGAATTTGGGGCGGGAATGGCCGCCGGCCACGAATATCATGGCATTGGCGATCAGTTTTCCGATGGTGGAACCTACCGTATAGCTCGGACTGCCGCAGACCACGAGGCCGGAGAGGCGGCTGTCGTCGTCTTTCGCGTAAGCGCGTACGGCCATCGACCCCATGCTGTGTCCGAACAGGACGAGCGGCAGGTTGGGATGCCGTTGCCGGATCAGGTCGGTCACCTTGCGGATGTCGGCCACGAGCGCGCGGTAGCCGCCTGCATAGAAATAGCCGAGGTCGTCGGTCTTGTGAATCGATTGGCCGTGGCCGCGGTGGTCGTGTATGACGCAGACCCAACCGTGTTGGGCCATATATTGCATGAACGGTATATAGCGTTCCTTGTGTTCGCACATGCCGTGCACGAGTTGCAGGATGCCGACCGGTGTTCCTTCGGGCGTGACGCTCAATACGTCCAACGGCAGGTTGTCGGCCGAAGCCATGACGGTTTCTGACTTGAAGCGTTCTGGAAGCGGCTGTCCGGCCGCGGGAATGTTGGGTTCGGTAGTCATGGTGGAAAAATGGGGTTTATGATGTTTGCGTTTTTGCGTCAATATTCGGAACGGGGTTCACCTCTTGAAAAACGGGGAGCCGGGTTCGGTCGGGATATGCCGTTCTTTTTTCGATTCGTAGATGTCTTCGATCCGGATCAGGATGCCGGTTTCCTCCACATCGCCGAAATGGTGGTTCACGGCCGTGCCGAACGAACGCATCGTGGGCGAGAGTTTGAGATAGGAGTTGAACAGCGGCGGCACGCTTTCGCCGAGTTCCCTGACACGGCGCGACATGGCCTTGTAGGCGTCTTCCAGCGTCAGGTCTTCGTAGAGAGCCGCCAGTCGTGCCGGGTCGGTCTCCGGGTGGATCGGGTCGATCGGATAGACGAGGCGGTCGGGGTCGGCATAGTATTTCTGCACGAAATACAGCAGGGTGTCGCGGGCTTCTTTGTTGAATTGCTCGTACATCGTCACTTTCCCGAAAAAGCCTTGCAGTTCTGGGTGCGTATAGACGAGGCCGCCCAGGCCGTCCCAAAGGTTGTCGAGCGAAAAGATGCCGTTGCGTGCCGATTGATACTTGGGTTGTACGAATGAACGCCCTAACTCGATGATATGCGGCAGGATGTCGGTCAGAAACTGCGGCGAGAACCTGAAAATCTCGGTGGTGGAGAGCAGGGGCGAACCGTCGGGCGCGAAGGTCACGTCCGACCCTTCTATAAAGCGGTAGCCGCCTACGAACTCTTCGTTTTCGGTGTCCCATACCACCAATTGTCTGTAGGGAGACGGCATCGTGTCGAATTCGTCTATATCGACGTCTTTGCCCGTGCCGCCGCCGGCTTCCCGGAACGTCAGTTCCCGCAGACGCCCGATTTCGAGCATCGTGTTGGGGGCGTCGTGGGCCGTAATGATGTGGACTTCCCGGTGACCGTAGCACGTATAGCGCAAAAACGTTTCATCGGTCAGTTCGGCCTTGATCAGGTGGCGGTCGATGGCGGGTATGGGAGCTTTCATAAGCGGCTGTGGTTATGGTATGGCCGGCGTTTCATGCGGCGTTTCGAACGCGGCCGACGGGTTTTGGGGCAGGCGGTAAACGTATTCTTTGACGGCTTGCGCCCAGGCACGGTCGCTCAGGCGGCGGTCCTCAAACACGGTGTGGCGGATGGGGCGTCCGATAGTCAGGCGGATTTTCTGGCCTTTCTGCTTGAACATCTCATCGACGAGAAACAATTGTTCGAGGTTCAATTTCAAGCCCAACCGTTTGCGCCAACGTGCGAAGTTATAAAAAAAACTGGAATTTTTCCCGTCCACGAAGACCGGAATGAGGTCGCGCCGCGTTTCCCGCGCCTTGGCGATAAAGGTCTTCTTCCATTCTTCGTCGCGGATTTCGCCGTTCTTCTGTTTGCGCGAGCACAGGCCGGCGGGAAAGTAAAGCATCAGGTTGTCGGCGTCGAAGGCCTGTTTGAGTTGCCGTTGGTACTGGAGGTTGCGGCCGGTCTTGTCTATCGGCACGAAGACCGGACGCAGGTTGGGCAGGAACATCAGAAAATCGGTGACGGGAAACAGGATGTCGGGGCGGAGCGCGCCGATGCGGCTGATGATGGCCATGCCGTCGAGTCCGCCCAACGGATGGTTGGCCACGAGGATGTAGCGTCCGGATTTCGGCAGGTTCTCCGTGCCCGCCACGGTGATTTTGCAGCCGAAGTCGTTGAGGATGGCCGTGGCGAAGTCGATGCCGACGGCCTCGCGGTTTTTATATAAGTAGGCGTTCAGTTCGTCCACATGCAGGAGACGGTTCAGCCATCTCACGACGAAGCGTGGCAGGTATCGGTGCAGTTTCTCGCTTTTGCTGCGGATGACCTCGTTCAGGTCGATCGTCTTTTCCGAAATAGGCAGAGTGAACATGGCGCAAGATTTGCAGCTCCTTTCGCAAGGGGCGGTATTTACCGACAAATTTACTAAATTTGTCTTTGTTTTAAGCCCTTTTGGTAAAACTATTTTGAAAAACAAGCAACTAAAAACTCGATCTTATGAAGACGGATATTGAAATCGCACGCGAGACGCCGCTCTTGAAGATACAGGAGGTGGCGGAGCATTACGGCATAGCCCCGGACGTATTGCAGCCTTACGGGGCCTACGTGGCTAAGGTGCCCATCGATCAGATTGACGAAGAGCGGATTAAGAAGCACCATTTGATTTTGGTGACGGCCATTACGCCGACCAAGGCGGGCGTCGGCAAGACGACGGTGTCCATCGGTTTGGCCTTGGGCTTGAACCAAATCGGCAAAAAGGCCATCGTGGCCCTGCGTGAACCTTCGTTGGGGCCCTGTTTCGGCATGAAGGGCGGGGCGGCCGGCGGCGGTTACGCCCAGGTGTTGCCGATGGAGAGCATCAACCTGCATTTTACGGGTGACTTCCATGCCATTACGTCGGCGCACAACATGATAACGGCCCTGCTCGACAACTACAACTACCAGAACCGCAACAACTGCAAGGCGCTCAAGGAAATCAAGTGGAAGCGCGTGCTTGACGTCAATGACCGCAGCCTGCGCAACATCGTCAGCGGTTTGGGCGGGTCGGCCAACGGCGTGCCGATGGAGACGGGCTTCGACATCACGGCGGCCTCCGAAATCATGGCCATCCTGTGTCTGAGCCGCGACTTGAACGACCTGCGCGAGCGCATCGATCAGATATTGCTCGGCTATACGACCGACGACGAACCGTTTACGGTCAAAGACCTCGGCATAGGCGGCGCCATCACCGTCTTGTTGAAAGACGCGTTGTTGCCGAACCTCGTACAGACGACCGAGCATACGGCGGCTTTCGTGCACGGCGGTCCGTTCGCCAACATCGCGCACGGCTGCAACTCGGTCTTGGCCACGAAGATGGCGTTGACGTTCGGCGAATATGCCGTGACGGAAGCCGGCTTCGGGGCCGATTTGGGGGCCGAGAAATTCTTTGACATCAAATGCCGTCAGGCCGGGCTCAAACCCGAACTGACCGTCATCGTCGCCACGTTGCGCGGTTTGAAAATGCACGGCGGCGTGGCGGAGGCCGACATCGCGAAACCCGATAAGGAGGGGCTTGTAAGCGGTTTCGCCAATTTGGACAAGCATATCCACAACCTCAAACGTTTCGGCCAGACCGTGGTGGTGGCGTTCAACCGTTATGGCGACGATACCGACGAGGAAGTCGCGTTGTTGCGCGCCCATTGCGAGGAAGAGGGCGTGCGTTTCGCCGTCAATAACGCGTTTGCCGAGGGTGGCGGCGGGGCGGCCGAATTGGCCCGTTGCGTCGTGGACGCCATCGAGAAGCGGCCGTCCGAAGCCCTGCAGTTCGCCTATCACGATCAGGATCGCGTCAAAGACAAGATTTGGGCGGTAAGCCGCAACATCTACGGTGCGGAATCGGTCGTCTATACGTCTTTGGCCGAGAAAAAACTCAAGCAAATCGCCAAATTGGGCGTGGAGCATTATCCGATCTGCATCGCCAAGACGCAGTATTCGTTTTCGTCCGACCCCAAGGCTTACGGCGTGGCCGAGCATTTCGAACTTAAGGTGCGCGACATCGTCATCAACAAGGGGGCGCGGATGCTCGTCGTCATCATGGGCGAAATCATGCGCATGCCCGGTCTCCCGAAAGTGCCGCAGGCCGTCGAAATCGGTTTGGACGAAGAGGGCCGCATTTACGGGTTGATGTAAGCCGCGGCACTGGGCGCGTTCCGGATGCCGGCCGGTTTGCGCTGGGCATGGGCCCGTTGCAGTCGGTTTGCGTTCCCGTTGTGGTCGCCCGTTTTGTTGAAAACTCTGTAAATCATTTGAAAGCCGCTCGTATCTTCGGATTCGGGCGGTTTTTTCATGTTTTGGAAATGGGATTTTTTGAAAAAAAATGGAAAATTTATTAACAAAATGGGATGAATAAGATATTTTTGTGTACTTTTGCCTCGAAAAGGAAAAATTCAATCAGGATGTCCATACTCGTCGGCAAAGAGTTTTGCAAGGTAGATCCGGCCGGGCGCTTCAAGTTCCCGTCGGCCTTGAAGAAATCGCTGGCTTCTGTCATCGAGCAGGGGTTTGTGATCCGGGAGAGTATTTTCGACGAATGCCTGGAATTGTATCCGCGTAGAGAATTTGAGACCGAGATAGAGACCAAGATTGCCAAACTGAATCCTTACAACCGCAACGACCGTTTGCTGATCCGGAAATTGTCGGAGGGGAATCCGGTGGAACTGGATGCCAACGACCGCTTGCTCATTCCGGCCGAACAGAAAAAGGCCAAGCATATCGGGAAAGAAATCGTGCTCATTTCCAAAATCAACATCATCGAGATTTGGGATGTCGAGACGTATCGTCGCGTGAACGAAGAGTCGCCGGTGGATTTCGCCGAGTTGGCGGCGCAACGTCTGGGTCGTATCGAAGAAGAAGGTCCGGGATTAAATGCATAAGGGGACGGTATGGATGCGGAATATCATGCGCCGGTTCTGTTGCAGGAAGCCATAGAGGGGCTGGATATACGGCCGGACGGTACTTATGTGGATGCCACGATGGGTGGCGGCGGCCATACGCGGGCCATATTGGCGCGGCTCTCCGAAAAAGGGCGTCTCGTGGCTTTCGATCAGGACGAAGACGCGGTTCGTCATGCGCAGGAGGCGGCTTGGCGGCAAGAGGCCCGGGCCGAATTGACCATCGTGGATCAGAACTTTCGTTTTCTTAAAAATTATCTGCGTTTCTACGGGGCGTTGCCGGTGGACGGCATCTTGGCCGATTTGGGGGTTTCTTCCCATCAGTTCGATGTGGAGGCGCGGGGGTTTTCCATACGCGGCGACGGCGATCTGGATATGCGGATGGACCGCCGCCAAAGCCTGACGGCCGCCGCGGTCTTGGCCACATACGAAGAAGAGGCGTTGGCGCGCTTGTTTTACCGTTACGGCGATCTCGCGCAGGCCCGCAAAATCGCCGGAGCCATCGTGTCGCGGCGCGCGGAACGCCCGATCGAGACGGCGGCCGACCTCATGGCGTTGACCGGCCGCTGGGCGGAGAGGGGACGCGAAAACAAGTTTTACGCCACGCTGTTTCAGGCCTTGCGCATGGAGGTCAATCAAGAGGAGGCCGTTTTGATACAGTTTCTGCAACAGGCCGCCGAGGTATTGAAGCCGGGCGGGCGGTTGGTCATCTTGTCCTACCATTCGGTCGAAGACCGTCTGGTCAAACATTTTATTCGGAGCGGCAACGCGGACGGGGTGGTGGAAAAGGATTTTTACGGGAATCCGCTGTCGCCGTTCAAGGCCGTGAACCGCAAGGTGATACAGGCTTCGGAGGAAGAACTCGCGCGGAACCCGCGGGCGCGGAGCGCCAAAATGCGCGTGGCCGAACGGGTGGTGTCGTCCGTGGCCGCGCGGCCGGATGGAACGGGGAGGCAGGCATGAAGATCAGGCAGATATTGGACGGTTCGACGATGCTGCGCGACATGGTGCAGCGGCATTGGTCTCTGTTGCTGCTGATTTTCGCACTCTGCCTCGTGTTGATTGCGAACAATTATCTCTCGGAGCGTATGGTCCGGGAGTCCAATGCGTTGAAAAAGGAAGTGAAAGAGCTGCGTTTCCGTCAGCTTTCCGTTGAGGCCGAATACATGCGGCTGAGCCGTCAGTCATCGGTGGCGCGGCTGTTGGATTCGACCGGCATAAAGGAATCGGTGGTGCCGCCGGTTAAGTTGAGCAGACACGACGATGGGAAACGCGAAGAATAACCGGAATAGGGACGCCATGTGGGCGAAGGTGTATCTCGTGTATGCCTTTTTCCTCGTATTCGCGTTGGCCGTCATCGTACGGATGGCCGTCGTCATGTTTGTCGAAGGCAAGGATTTGTTGGCGCGGTCGGAGGAGCAGAGTTTGCGTTACGAGGAAGTCAAGGCCGTGCGCGGCAATATTTACGCCGCCAACGGTTCGTTGTTGGCCGCGTCGGTACCCGTGTTCGAAATCCGCATGGATTTGAGTCCGAAAGTGGTGCCGGCCGATACGTTCCGGCGTTACCTGCGGCCGCTTTGCGACAGTCTGCACGCGATGTATCCGCAGAAGAGCGCGGTCGCCTATCGGCGCGATTTGGAAAAGGCGCGGCGCGAAGGCCGGCGCAACCATTTGATAAAGCGGCGCGTCAGTTATGACGAACTGCAACGGATGCAGACGTTTCCGTTGTTCAGGAAGGGCCAGTTCAAGGGTGGGTTCATCGTGGCGGAGTCCGAGCGGCGGAGCCAGCCCCACAGTCCGTTGGCGCGGCGTACGATAGGCTCTTATAATCCGGAGACGAAATACGGCGCCGGTTTGGAAAAGGCGTTCAACGCCGATTTGGAAGGCGTGAGCGGCCGGCGGCTGACCCAACGTGTGGCCAAAGGCGTTTGGCGCCCGATATACAACGAAGAGACGGTGGAGCCTCAGAACGGCAAGGACTTGGTAACGACGATTGATACGCGCATACAGGATGTGGCGCATGCCGCGCTGGAGCGTTGCGTGCGCGAGAACGAGGCCGACCACGGTTGCGCTATCCTTATGGAGGTGGCTACGGGGCGCATCGTGGCCATCGCTAACCTGACGCGTCAGCCGGACGGCGGCTATACCGAACAGATCAACTATGCCGTGGGCGAGAGCGTGGAGCCGGGTTCGACGTTCAAACTGGCGTCGGCCATCGCCATTTTGGAAGAAGGGCGGTTCGATACGGCGACCACGGTGCCGACGGGCGTCATGGAGTTTTACGGCCGCAAGATGATAGACTCGCGCCGGCAAGGCTATGGCGACATCTCGTTTCAGGAGGCTTTCGAAAAGTCGTCCAACGTCGGGATTTCGTATCTGGCGCACGAGACGTTTCACAAGAACCCGCAGAAGTTTGTCGATTATCTCTACGGCATGAGGCTCAACGAGATAACGGGCATTGAGATACCGGGCGAGGGCAAGCCTTATATCAAGAACCCGCAGGACAAAAGCTGGTCCAAGATTTCGGTGCCTTGGATGTCGATCGGCTACGAAGTACAGCTTACGCCTCTGCAGATTCTGTCGCTCTACAATGCCGTGGCCAACGATGGCAAGATGATGAAACCGCGTCTGGTGGATGAAATCCGTTCCGGCGGCAAAACGGTCAGGAAGTTTGAACCGGTTGTGCTGCAAGATAAAATAGCGAGCCACAAGACGTTGGCCTTGGTACGGGGCATGCTCGAACAGGTCGTGCAGAACGGTACGGGGCGTTCGTTGGCCAAATCGCCTTACCGGATAGCGGGCAAGACCGGCACGGCGCAGATTAACTACGCGCGGCGGGGCGGTGAAAAAATGCTTTACCGGGCTTCGTTCGCCGGGTATTTCCCGGCCGACAGGCCGCTTTACTCGTGCATGATCATGATAACCGAACCGCATAAACGGCACGTCTATGGCAGCGATTTGGCCGCGCCGGTGTTTAAGGAAATCGCCGACAAGGTCTATGCCACGTTGCTGAAAGACCGGCCGGAAGGCGGGTTGAATCTGGCGGAATTGGCGGCCCAAGGGCTTTATCCGTCTGCGGCGGCCGGTTACGGCGGCGATTTGCAACGGGTCTTTTCCGCGCTGGGCTTGCCGGTGCATGACATAGAGGAGACGACATTCGTACGCATGACGGCGGGCGGTGGTCCGGAGGAGACGCCCGATTACAGGGTGCGCACCGTGCATCGTTTGAAAGAAGTGATGCCGGATGTGCGGGGGTTGGGCGCGCGCGATGCCGTCTATATTTTGGAAAAGCAGGGCTTGCGCGTGCAACTCAGCGGCCGCGGCCGTGTGAGGCGGCAGTCGGTGGAGGCGGGCCAGCCCATACGGAAGAACGAGAAGGTTTGGTTGGAATTGAATTAAAAGCATAGGGAATTATGTCGGAGAAAACATTTGCATTGTCGGCCTTGGTGCCGGAAGCGGCCGGGATGAAGGAAGTCCGGGTGCGGCATTTGTGTTTCGACTCGCGTCGCGTGGAGCCGGAAGCGGTCTTCTTTGCCATCAGGGGGAGCGGTGCGGACGGCCATGCGTTTATTCCGCAGGCCGTGGCGGCCGGCGCGCGGGCGGTGGTCTGCGAGCAATTGCCGGCCGAAAGCGAACGGCATGCGGACGTCTGCTATGTCCAGGTACCCGATTCGGCGGCCGCTTTGGGACAGGCGGCCTCGGCCTATTACGGCCGTCCGTCCCAAAAACTCGTGCTCACGGGCGTGACCGGTACGAACGGCAAGACCACGATCGCGACCTTGCTCTATCGGCTTTTCCGCGCGCTCGGCCACCGTTGCGGCCTGCTTTCCACGATAGAGAACCGCATCGAAGACAGGGTCGTACCCAGTACGCATACCACGGGCGACGCCCTTGAAATAAACCGGCTATTGGCGCAAATGGTGGAGGCGGGCTGCACGCATGCGTTCATGGAAGTGAGTTCGCACGCGCTCGTACAGCAGCGTACGGCCGGTCTGTGTTTCCGTGGCGGCATCTTCACGAACCTGACGCGCGACCATCTGGACTACCATAAGACGTTCAAGGCCTATATCGCGGCCAAGAAACTGTTTTTCGACCGTCTGCCGGCCTCGGCTTTCGCTTTGGTCAACATCGATGACGCCAACGGCAAGGTCATGGTGCAGAATACGGTGGCGCAGGTCAAGACCTATGCGCTTAAACGCATGGCCGATTTCAAAACCAAGGTTTTGGAAGACAGCCTGCAAGGTTTGTGCCTGTCGATGAACGGCACCGAGGTGCATACGCGGCTCGTGGGCGATTTCAACGCCTACAACCTGACGGCCATTTACGGGGCGGCCTGCCTGCTCGGCGAAGAACCGACCGCCGTACTGACGGCTTTAAGTGGCCTGGCGGCGGCCGACGGCCGCTTTCAGCCGGTCAAGGGCGCGGCCGGGCAACAGGCCATCGTCGATTACGCCCATACGCCCGATGCGTTGGAAAACGTCTTATCGACGCTCTCCGGCATGAAACGCTCCGGCTCGCGGCTCGTCTGCGTCGTGGGTTGCGGCGGCAACCGCGACAGCGGCAAGCGCCCGATGATGGCTGAAACCGCCGCCCGCTACGCCGATCTCCTGATTCTGACTTCCGACAACCCGCGTTTCGAAGACCCGCAGCTCATCCTCGACCAGATGTACGCCGGCGTACCGGCGGCGCGCCAGGCCGACTGCCTGCGGATTCTCAACCGCGAGGAAGCCATCAAGACCGCCTGCATGATGGCGAAACCCGACGACCTCCTGCTGGTGGCGGGCAAGGGGCACGAAACCTATCAAGAAATCGAAGGGATCAAACATCCGTTCGACGACCGCGAGGTCTTGAAGAAATATTTGAAGTAACCTGACGCATAAGTCACAGACGCATAAGAAACCCGACGCATAACCCGCTAAAAAAGAGTGTCATGCTGTATTATCTGTTCGATTACATGAATAAGGCCTGGGATGTTCCGGGCGTGGGGGTGTTCCGCTACCTGTCGTTCCGTGCGGCGGCGGCCATGTTGCTGTCGCTGTTCCTCTCGCTGGTCGTGGGCAAGTACATGATCCGCCTGTTGCAGAAAAAGCAAATCGGCGAGACTATCCGCGACCTCGGTCTGCAGGGGCAGATGGAGAAGAAAGGCACGCCGACGATGGGCGGCCTCATCATCATCATGGCCACGCTCGTGCCGGTGCTCTTGCTTAACCGGCTCGACAACATTTACGTCATCCTCATGATTGTGACAACCGTCTGGCTGGGGTGCATGGGTTTCATAGACGATTATATCAAGGTCTTCAAACACAATAAGAACGGCATGGCCGGCAAGTTCAAGGTATTCGGACAGATGGGCTTGGGCTTGATCGTGGGGCTGACGATGTGCTATCATCCCGACATCGTGGTGTCGCAAAAGCAGATGAATCAGGAATATGTCGAGGAACACAATGTATTGAACCAAAATGAATACGCCAAGGCACAGGCCATCTTCGAACAGAATACGGAAAAGGCCTTGACCACGACGATTCCGTTCGTCAAGAACAGCGAATTGGACTACAGCGTCATCCTGACGGCCTTCAATAAAGATTGGGCCAAATACAGTTGGATGGTCTTCGTCCTCATCGTCATCCTGGTCGTGACGGCCGTTTCCAACGGCGCCAACCTGACCGACGGCATGGACGGCCTGGCGTCGGGTACCTCGGCCATCATCGGCGCGACGCTCGGCCTTTTGGCCTGGGTGTCGGGCAACGTCATTTTCGCCGACTACCTCAATATCATGTATATCCCGCATACGGGCGAACTCGTCGTGTTCATCGCGGCTTTCGTCGGCGCGCTCATAGGCTTCCTTTGGTACAATACTTATCCGGCCCAAGTCTTTATGGGCGACACGGGCAGTTTGACAATCGGCGGCATCATCGCCGTATTCGCCATTTTGATCCGCAAGGAATTGCTGTTGCCCATCCTGTGCGGCATCTTCCTTGTCGAAAGCCTGTCGGTTATGCTGCAGGTCGGTTATTTCAAATATACCAAACGCGTCTATGGCGATGGACGGCGCATCTTCAAGATGTCGCCGCTCCATCATCATTTTCAGGTGTTGGGTCGCCCGGAACCCAAGATCGTGCTCCATTTCTTCATCGTCGGACTCTTTCTGGCGGTGCTTACGATAGCGACATTGAAATTAAGATAGCGGATTTTAGCAATTATGAATATACAGAGTTTATTTGTACAGGGCCGTCAGACCGTTTACGCCAACATGGCGGAGGCCGTCGCTTCCAAGATTCAGGATATGCGCAGGGAAGCGGTACGCGATATGTTCAGCGATTTTTCGTTGGAAAACAGCCGGCTTTGTTCGGTCGGTACGATACGCGGCGTACATTATGTGGATGACGCCATGGCCGAGAATGTGAACGCGGTATGGTATGCGTTGGAAAACGTACATGAACCGATTTATTGGATTGTGGACGGCGAACGGACGGATACCGAACGTCTGGAGGTCTTGAAGCCGTGGATGAGTAAGGTCAAGCGGCTGATTTGCGTCGGCGCGCAGGACGAATTGCGGGCGGCTTTGGAATTGGAACCGGACCGGTACATAACGGTGCAGACGCTGGACGAGGCGGTCCGCATGGCCTACCTCTGCGCCGACGAGAAGCAGACGGTTTTGTATGCGCCTTTGTTCCCGGGCCGCGGCACGAGCGAGAGCAGCGAAAGCCGTAGCCACCGTTTCCGTCAGGCCGTCAACGAATTGTAAAGGGAAGGCCGGCGCACGCAGTTGAAAAACGCATCGGATCACATGGAGAAAAACAAAGAAATAGGTTTGTACCGCTACCTGTCGGGCGACCGGAACATCTGGGTGATTATCCTGCTTCTGTCGCTCGTTTCCATTCTGGTGGTCTATAGTTCGACCGGTATGTTGGCTTACCGCTATCAGGCGGGGCATACGGCCTACTATGTGTTGAAACACGGCGGTATGATTGTTTCGGGCTGGTTGATTATCTACGTGACCTCGCGCGTTCCTTACACATATTTCTCGCGTATCGGGTGGATTCTGTTCTGGCTGGCCGTACCGCTGTTGATGCTGACGTTGGCGATGCCGAAAGTGAACGACGCGAGCCGTTGGCTTGAAATCCCTTTCCTCGGCGTCACGTTCCAGACTTCAGACCTGGCCAAGCTGGCCTTGGTCATGTATCTGGCGCGGATTCTGGCTAAGAAGCAAGCCACGATAGGTGAGAAACAGACGTTTTATCAGGTCGTCTGGCCGCCTTTGCTGATTTGCGGTCTGATTTTTCCGGAGAACCTTTCCACTTCCGCCTTGCTCATGTTGACCGCCTTGGTCATGATGATGTTCGGCGGTATTCGGACGCGCTATCTCGCTGGCCTGCTTGGCGTTTTGGTATTGGGTGCGGGGCTTTTGCTCGCCACGTTCTATATCGTGCCGGAGGAATACCTGCCGGGCCGGTTCGCGACATGGAAAGCGCGTATCGAGAATTTCGCTTCCGGCGACGACAGTTCCGACAGCAACTACCAGGCCACACAGGCCAAGATCGCCGTCGCCAACGGGGGGCTGGTCGGCAAGATGCCCGGCAACGGCATACAGCGTAATTTCCTGCCGCATCCTTATTCCGACTATGCTTACGCGATCGTTGTGGAAGAGTACGGGTTGTTGGGCGGCGTGGCCGTGTTGCTCCTTTATCTGTGGTTCATCCGTCGCGGCATCAAGATCGCGCGTCAATGCCAGGGTTCGTTCGGCTGTTTTCTCGTATTGGGCGTCTGCTTCCTGTTTACGTTGCAGGCTTTGGTCAATATGGGCGTAGCCGTCAACCTGCTGCCCGTTACGGGTCAGATTCTGCCGTTCGTGAGCATGGGCGGGACGGCCATGTGGTTCAACTCTTTTGGCGCGGGTCTGGTGCTGAGCGTGAGCGCGGCCGTCGAAAAACAACAGAAAGAAAAAGGCAAGGGCTTGGCCGATATGGAGAAAGCGGCCGCCGTTAATGAGTAGAAAACGACAGATAGAATATAATCAGATATGCAAGAAGCCATGAAAGTGATTGTCAGCGGCGGCGGTACGGGCGGCCATGTGTTCCCGGCCATCGCGATCGCGAATGCCGTCAAGGCGGAACGTCCCGATACCGAAATATTGTTTGTCGGCGCCAAGGGACGTATGGAAATGGACAAGGTGCCGGCGGCCGGTTACCGCATCGAGGGGTTGAATGTCGTGGGCTTGAACCGCAAGCAGTGGTGGAAGAATCTGGCGTTGCCGTTCAAATTGGTGTCGAGCCTGCTCCATGTGCGCAAGGTCGTCAAACGCTTCGCGCCGAACGTCGTTGTGGGCGTGGGCGGCTACGCAAGCGGTCCCACGCTGTATATGGCGGGGCGGCTCGGCATACCGTATCTGATACAGGAGCAGAACTCCTATCCGGGTTTGACCAACCGTCTGTTGGCCAAGAAAGCGCAGAAAATTTGCGTGGATTACGAAGGTTTGGAACAGTTCTTTCCTAAAGAAAAGATTTTGATGACCGGCAACCCGATCCGGCAGGATATAGCCGATTTGTCGGCCAAGCGGGCGGCAGGTTTCGAACATTTCGGCCTCTCGCCCGACAAACCGGTTCTGCTCGTGGTGGGGGGCAGTCTGGGAGCCGGTTCCATCAACCGCGGCATGACGCACAGTGTGGATGAGATTTTGGCGTCGGGTTGTCAGGTGCTGTGGCAGACGGGCGGTTATTATTACGGGCAGGTGCAGGCCTCGGTGGCGGAAAGGCCCGGTTTGGTGTTGCGGGATTTCATTAAAAACATGGATTTGGCATACGCCATAGCGGACATCGTTGTTTCGCGCGCCGGTGCCATCGCCATATCGGAACTCTGCGTCGTGGGCAAGCCGGTCATTCTCGTGCCTTCGCCCAATGTGGCCGAAGATCACCAGACTAAGAACGCTTTGGCGCTCAGCGCGCGTAATGCCGCGATTCTGTTGCCGGACGACAAGGTTTACGATAAGTTGGGTAAGACGGTCGTGGAACTGATGGGGAACAACCGTCGCAAAGAATTGATGGCCGAAAACATTTCCCGTTTGGGCAAGACGACTTCGGCCCAGGACATCGCCAAATGGGTGTTCCGCATCGCCGACGAGGCGGCCGCGCCCGATAAGCGCAATACGAAAACGGCTGAACGATAAGAAAAGGTTCCATAGATGCAGACGGCGGATTTGGACATACGGCATTACGACCGGATTTATTTTCTCGGTATAGGCGGCATCGGCATGAGCGCCTTGGCTCTGTATTGCCTGCAAGCCGGCAAGCGTGTCGATGGTTATGACCGCACCGAGACGGACTTGTGCCGTCGTTTGGCGGCCGCCGGCGCGCAAATCCATTATACGGAGTCGCCGGAATGCGTCCCGGCCGACACGCAGTTGGTCATTTACACGCCGGCCATTCCCGCCGACCACCGCGAGTGGCCGGTTGTGCGCGCCTTGGGCGTGCCGGTCTGCAAGCGGGCCGAGGTGCTCGGCGCCTGCACGCGGCCTTACGGGACGTTGGCCGTGGCCGGTTCGCACGGCAAGACGACGACGTCCGCGCTTTTGGCCTATCTGTTGTATGAAACCTGCGGTTGCTGTGCCTTTTTGGGCGGCGTGGCCAAGAACTACGACCGCAATTTCCTCTATGCGCCTGAGGCGGCATGGGCCGTGGCCGAGGCCGACGAGTACGACCGTTCTTTCCTGCAGTTGCATCCGCGTTACAGCATTGTGACGGCCATGGACGCCGATCACCTCGATATATACGGAACGGTCGAAAATATGCGTTCGGCTTATGCCGACTTCATGCGGCAGACCGATTTTGAACACGGCGGCGTCATTATCAAGGATGCGTGGCGGTCCTATGTGCCGGACGTGCCGGTTTACCGCACCTACGGTTTGGCGCCGACGGACGGTACGCAGGTCTATGCGCGTGGCTTGCGTGTGGAGGCAGGCGCTTATCGGTTCGATTATGTGAGTCCCGATTTGGAAATAGAAGACCTGACGCTGACCTATCCGGGCCGCCACAATGTGGAGAATGCGCTCGCCGCCATCACGGCCGCGCTGGCGGCCGGCCTTTCGGCCGGAGACATCCGGCGGTTGCTGCCGGGCTTCCGCGGCGTCAAGCGTCGTTTCGACATACAGTACAAGAGCGCGTCCTGTCTGTATGTGGACGACTACGCCCATCATCCGGACGAAATCGCCGTCTGTCTGCGCGCGCTCCGCGAACTCTATCCGCAGCGGCCGATACGCGTGGCCTTCCAGCCGCACCTGTACAGCCGCACCCGCGACTTGGCCGCGGCTTTCGCGCAAAGCCTGCGGCTGGCCGATGAGGTCGTGCTGCTCGATATTTATCCGGCGCGCGAGTTGCCGATACCGGGCGTGACCGCCCGCAGCATCGGCGACTTGATAGAGGGGCGGCCGGTACATTACGCTTCGCTGGCGGATGCCTTCGAGGTCCTGACGGGTTTGCCGCCCATGCCCGTCTTGGTGACGATGGGCGCCGGCAACATCGATACGTTGGTGGAACCGCTGCGGCAATACTGTGAACGACAATCGTGAAAAGGAAAATTCGACATATCATCCTGTGGATATTGGGCCTAGGCTCGGTCGTCCTGCTGTTTTGGCTCGTCCGTTTCGCCGAACGGCAGCGGCTGTCGGCCGCGTGCGCCGGCTATGAGATCCGCGTCGGCCGCGAAGGAAGCGTCTATCTGCAGGAACGTGACGTAGAACAATGGCTCGATAAGTCGGTGCGTTGGAATGGGGGGACGGTTCGGGACATCAACCCCTCCCTCATCGAACATGTTTTGGATGATAATCCGTACGTGCGGGAAGCGCAGGTCTATTTCACGGCCGATGCCCGACTGCATCTGGACGTGCGGCAACGCGAACCGTTTCTGCGCGTTTATGCGCCCGACCCGTTTTATTTGGACGAAGACGGTCTGCGTCTGCCGGTCAATGCGGCTTATCCGTGCCGGCTACGCGTCTGTACGATCGAGGGCAAGGCGACGGAAGAGCGTCTGGCGCAAGTGTTTGCGTTGGAAAAAATGTTGCGGCGCGACAGCCTGCTCGACGCGATGATCGATCAGATACATCTGGACCGTCGGCAGGAATTCGAGCTGATCCCGAAAGTGGGGCGGCAACGTATCCGGCTCGGCACGTTCGACCGCATGGAGGAGAAACTGGCCAATACGGTGCTGTTTTACCGCAGAGGCATGCCGCAGAGCGGTTGGGAACGTTACGCCGTGTTGGATTTGAAATACCGGGGGCAGATTGTGGCGGTCAGACGCTGATAGGGCGCGGAACTGACGCCAGAGGGGCTGACGTGAAAAAGCCGCGGCCAAACGCCGAAAAGCCGGCGGGTCGGACCTGAACAGAATGGAAATAAATTAAAGTATAAAAATACAGATCGGATATGAAAACGGATGAAGGCAACATTGTGGTCGGCCTTGATATAGGTACGACGAAGGTCGTGGCGATGGTCGGCGAAAAAACCGAAGACAACAAAATCAGAATCCTGGGCTACGGACATACCGTTTCGTTCGGCGTGCAGCGGGGGGCCGTCATCAATATCGCCAAGGCTTCCCAGGCCATTCGGGAAGCGGTGGACATTGCCGAGAAGAATACGGATGTGGAAATCCATTCCGTTTATGTAGGGATAGCCGGGCAGCATATCCGCAGTTACCGTCAGCGCGGCACTTCGATACGGCTCAATCCGGAAGCGGAAATCACGAAGCGGGAGATGCGGGAGTTGGAGAAATCCATGTTCAACAGCCAGACCAATCCCGGCGAACGTATCATTCACGTCATTCCGCAGGTCTTTTCGTTGGATCGGCACCACAATTTGGCCGAGACCGACATCATCGGCATGGTGGGGACGAACATCGAGGCCAACTACCATATCGTGACGGCACAGGAGGAGGCGTTGAATCTGATTCAGCGGAGTGTGGAGAAAGCCGGTCTGGAATTGGAAGGCTTTGTGCTGGAACCGATGGTCTCGGCCATGTCGGTGTTGAATGACGATGAAAAGCAGGCGGGCGTCGTCCTCGTGGATATAGGCGGCGGTACGACCGACGTGGCGGTTTTTCAAGACAGTGTGCTTTGGCATACGGGGGTCATCGCCATCGCCGGCAATGCCGTGACCGACGACATTCAGAATACCTGTCAGGTATTGGCCTTGCAGGCCGAGGGACTTAAGGTGAAGCACGGCGCCGCCCTGCCTTCCGCCGAAAGCAACAATTCGTATGTGACGATCGCGAATGTGAACGGACGTTCGCCGCGCGAAATATCCGTCAAGAACCTGGTGGAGATTATCAAGGCGCGTATGGAGGAAATCCTGACGGCCGTGCAGTGGGAAATCGAGGAATCGGGTTGCAAGAACATGTTGGGCGGCGTGGTGTTGACGGGGGGCGGCGCCAAAATGAAATATCTGTCGCAACTGGCCGATTTCGTCATCGGCCGGGAATCGCGTCTCGGTTCGCCCACGCGTTATTTGAGCGAGGATTCGCCCAAGGAATTGAGCGATCCGATTTTCTCGACGGCCATCGGGCTGGTCATGTTCGGGCTGCTCCGGGAGACCGAATTGGCGGAAGAAGCGGCGTTGCAGGAGGAAAAAGAAGCCCGCGAGGCGGCGGAAGCGGAAGCCGTCCGTCGTGCGGCGGAGGCGGCTGCTGCGGCGGTTGCCGTGGAGGTGGAACCGGCGGAGCATCCGGAAGAAAAAGCGTCCAAATCCAAACGCAAACTGTTCGATTGGACGCAAAAGGCCGGCAATATGTTGGTGGATTGGATGAAAGACACCGATGCCGACGAAATGAACTGAGCATGCGGCTTTCGTGCCGTTTCGCGCGGTGTTGGAAACGGCGCGTCGTTTTTAACAACGCATGGTGCATAAATTGCGGGCGGAACGGCAAAAAAGCGGCTCAGAATAGTTTAATTTTGTCATTATCATAGGAGCGATAGGCCGCCGGATCTGTCGGAAAGACGGGGCGGCCTTGAAACCAGAATAAACAGGTTATGGAAAATATGGACAACACGAACAATTACGACGACATCCTCGCTTTCGTGGCGCCTAAGGAGAGCGATTCTTACATCAAGGTCATCGGCGTGGGCGGAGCCGGCTGCAATGCGGTCAACCACATGTACCGTCAGGGCATAGTGGGCGTGAATTTTGTCGTATGCAATACCGACGCGCAGGCTTTGCAGCAGAGTCCGGTGCCGGTCAAGGTGCAGTTGGGCCGGACGAAAGGCCTCGGGGCGGGCAACATGCCGTCCGTGGCGCAGCAGGCCGCGTTGGAGAAAAAGGAAGAGATAAAGGAAATCATTTCCGATACCACGCATATGTTGTTCGTGACGGCCGGCATGGGCGGCGGCACCGGAACGGGCGCCGCACCGGTGGTGGCGGCCGTGGCCAAGGAAATCGAACTCGATGACGACGTGAAGGAAATTCTGGTCGTCGGGGTCGTTTCCACACCGTTTTTCTTCGAAGGACGGCACCGCTTGCAGCAGGCGCAGGAGGGCATCAAGGAATTGCGTAAATACGTCGATGCCATTCTCGTCATCAACAACGATAAACTGCGCGTCATGGGCAAACTGTCGTTCACCGATTCCATGGCCAAGGCCGACGACGTGTTGAGCACGGCCGTCAAAGGCATTTCCGAAATCATTACGGTGCATACGATGATCAACGTCGATTTCCGCGATGTCAATACCGTGATGAGCAAGAGCGGGGTCGCGCTCATGGGCGTGGGCAAGTCCAACGGTGAGAACCGTGCCAAGGAAGCCATTATGGCGGCTTTGGATTCTCCGCTGTTGAACGACAACAGCATAGAAGGCGCGCAAAGCATTCTGCTGTGCGTGGTCGGCAGCGAGAAGGCGCCTCTGCTGTTGGAAGAGGTTTATGTCGTGGCCGAATATGTCCGCAGCCATGTGGGCAACGAAGTGGAGGTGATTTTCGGTGCCGGTGCCGAAAATTGCGATGAGGATTATCTGCAGGTAACGTTGGTGGCGACGGGTTTCAACGAAAAGAGTTACGAACAGCCGTCGCGCACGCATATCGCCGAGATACGGACGGATGGCACCGAAGTGCGGTTGGGGGCGCCGGCAGGTATGACGCGGATAAAGGAACCGGAGGCTGAAGGGCCGGCCGCGGGGCCTGCACCGGTGCAGGCGGTAAAGCGTGTGGTCGCGTTTGAGGCACCGGCCGTTCCGGAAAGCAGGATCGCACCCGTTGTGGAAGATAAGGCTTGCTCCGCCCTTGACGTGGCGCAGGATTGGTTTTCCGGTTTCAGCCGGGCGGACGAACCGGCGGCGGTTGCGGCCGGGCCGGAACCGGTCGTGGCGGTTGTAGCCGAACCGGTCGTGGCGGCGTCTTTTGTTCCTGAATCCGTCATGGCTCAGCCGGCGTCGGTTGAACCTGCCGTGGCGGCCGAGGTGCCGGCGGTGGCGGCGCAGGCTGTGCCGCACATGGCTGCCTGGAATGGCGACCGCGGTTTTTCGGCGGATGAAGTGGAAGCCGTGGGGTTGGGCATGCAACGTGTGGAACGTCCGGAAGGATATCGTCCGGTAACGCAGGTGTCGCCGGCTTACGAGACGCGGACGGCGGTTATGGACGAGCCGGTTGAAACGGCTTCCTACGACCGACATCCGCTCTATCAGGAACGGATGGCCCGTATGCGTAATTTTAGGGCCGATTTGGAAAACAAGGGACTGGAAGGTATGGAAAGGGAACCGGCTTGGAAGCGTCAGGGAAAGAGCATCGATCCGTCGGTCCCGTCCTCCCGTTCCGAAATGGGCGATATGATGATTACGCCCGATGGCCGCATTACGAAAAACGCCTATCTGCACGATAACGAACGCGTGGATTAGCGTGCTTCGTCTCAACAGGCATGTGCCGGCCCTTACCAAAGGGTCGGCATTTTTTTTGTAAGACAGTTTATGGTCAACCGGACAGGCGACAGGAATTGTCGGCTTGGCAAAAAAAAAGGCTGCCGCGTTTGAAAAAAAATGTTATATTTGCAATCCGTGCCAAGATAGGAGCGGTTATTTTGTTCGTCTTAAAAAAACAGACCGGATGTCAAAACAAAAAATCTTCGCCGTTCTTACGGCGATAATCCTTGGAATCGTTTCAAGTTTTTCATATAAGGCATGGGGGCAGAAACCTGAACCGTCGAACGTCGTTTTGGAGCAGACGGGCGGCGCCATCACGACGGCCGTGCCGTTCCTGTTGGTCTCGCCCGACGCGCGCAGCGGCGGTTTGGCCGACATAGGGGCCGCCAGTGCCCCGGACGCCAACTCCCAGCATTGGAACGCGGCCAAATATCCGTATCTCTCCGACGATCTCGCGCTTTCGCTTACCTACAGTCCTTGGTTGCTCAACATGGTGCCCGATATGTCGCTGGCTTATCTGACGGCGGCCAAGAAAATCGATCCGATGAGTACGGTGGCCTTCTCGTTGCTGTTCTTCTCGATGGGCGAGGTCACGTTCCGGCAGGTCGCCGACGATCCCGGTGTGAATTACAACCCGAGTGAATTCGCCATAGACGCGAGTTATTCGCGCAAGCTGATTGAAGACCTTTCGATTGCCGTAACCGGCCGTTTCATCTACTCCAACCTGACGTTGGGGATGAATGTGGACGGGGTTGATACGAAAGCGGGTTTGGCCGGCGCCGTGGATATCGGGCTGTATTACCAGCACATGTTCGACCTTAAGGGCTTCGAGGGCGGCTTGCTGTCGTTCGGCTTCAATATTTCAAATATAGGCAACAAAATCGCTTATGTGTCCGGGGCTTCCACAGGCGAAAAAGACTTCTTGCCGGCCAACCTGCGGCTCGGTTTGGGTTTCGATTGGCATATAGACAGTTACAACCGTTTGGCCTTTATGGGCGAAATCAATAAACTGCTGGTGCCCACGCCGGCCCTCTACGATTCCACGGGTGCGGTCAGTGCCGGTTTGGACAATCGGGTGCCGGTGTTTACGGGAATCATACATTCGTTCTATGACGCGCCGGGCGGCTTCAAGGAAGAGATGAAGGAAATCATGTGGAGTCTCGGGGCCGAATATTGGTGGAACAATTTGGTGTCCGTCCGTCTCGGCTATTTTCACGAAAGCATGGACAAGGGGGCGCGTCAGTATATGACGATAGGCGCCGGTATCCGCTACAATATTTTCGGTCTCGATCTCTCTTATCTGATTCCGACCACGCAGGTTTCCGGCTCCAATCCGTTGAAAAACACCTTGCGTTTCTCGCTGCTGTTCCAGTTCGCGAACACGAAGCGCAAGGCCAACCAGACGTTGCCGCAGGCGGAATAAATCGGAGAGATGATGCCGGATATACGTATCGGTTACGGGTATGACGCCCATGCCCTGCAGGCGGGGCGCCCGCTGATTTTAGGCGGGGTTCATGTACCGCATGAATGCGGCCTGCTCGGGCATTCCGATGCCGACGTGCTCTATCATGCGCTTTGCGATGCGATGCTCGGCGCGTTGGCCTTGGGCGACATCGGGCAGCATTTCCCCGACAAGGATCCGGCCTATAAAGGCATAGACAGCGGCGTTCTGTTGCGGAACGTCTTCGAACTTGTCGCCGGTGCCGGCTATCGGGTCGGCAATATCGATGCGACACTGCGTCTGCAGCGTCCCAAAATCGCGCCTTTCATTCCGCAGATGCGGCGGAATATCGCCCATCATTTGTCTTTGCCGGTCGATCGGGTTTCCGTCAAGGCGACGACAACCGAAAAAATGGGTTTCGAGGGCGAGGAGCGCGGCGTCTCGGCTTCGGCGGTGGTGTTGTTGGTGAATTGATTTGTGTTTGTGCTCGCCTTTCTTGATATTTACACTTCGTGTGAACATAGGATGCGGCTCGACAAATAGTTTTCTCAATGTTTATTCAGCGAATTTCGGAACCCGCCTTATGCAAGGCGTATTTTTGTGCCGTTCCATCGTCCAAGCGGGCTTGTCCGCTGTTCCGGTTCACAAAAATCACTGCGTGTTGTTCCTCATTCGGTGATTGGATTTGTGTTTGTGTTCGCCTTTCACTATATTTGCAGTTTGTTAGTTTGGGTACAAAAGGGCTATGACAGCGCGAAATGACCGCCATATAAAGGTTGGCCGAAAGGTTTTTCTATCGGTTGTATGCTTGCTGTGCTTCGTTTCTTTACGGGCGCAGGATCCGCATTTCTCGCAGTATTTCGCCCATCCGCTCTACATCAACCCGGCTTTCGCCGGTGCCAACGAATGCCCGCGCATCAATTTGGGCTACCGCAACCAATGGCCGAATATCTCCGGCGGTTTTTCCACGATGAGCGTTTCTTACGACCAGCATGTCCATGCCATACGCGGCGGCTTGGGCGCCAAGGTGTTCGCCGACATACAGGGGGGCGGCACCTACCGGAACATCAGTGCGGCCGTCACGTATTCGTACCGTTTCAAGTTGGGGCGCAGTTTCTCGTTGCGTCTGGCGGCCGAAGCGGCTTATGTAAACCGTTACGCCAATTGGAATTCGCTCACGTTCCCCGATCAGTTTGATCCCATGTTGGGTTTAGTTCGTCCGACGACGGACGAAGACCTTTCGCAGACGCCTTTGGACCGCCATTACGCGGACTTCGCCGTCGGGGCGCTCGCTTACAATGACTATTTCTATGTCGGCCTGTCGGTCAACCATTTGAGCCGTCCCGACGAAGGCTTTATGGGCGTGCAGCGTTTGGCCATCAAATACACGGCGCATGTGGGCGGCGTCATTTACTTCAAGAAGACTTACGGCACCAAACGGAGCGAAAGGGACATCAGCCTGTCGCCCAATTTGATTTTCACGCAACAGGGCAAGTTCGAGGAATTGAGTTACGGCCTCTATCTCAATGTCTATCCGATGGTAATGGGCGTTTGGTACCGTCACAATTTTACGAATTCGGATGCGTTGATCGCGTTGTTGGGATTCGAATACAAGGGCGTTAAGATAGCTTACAGTTACGATATCGATGTGTCGGGGCTCCGCCGGAGCGGAGGCGCGCACGAGGTTTCGCTGGGCTTCCGCCTGCCGTGTCCGGAAAGGAATAAACTGCTTAAGGTACAGGCGGTACCGTGTCCCGCTTTCTAATTAAGTGAAAATATTGTATATTTGCACGCTTGCGCCTGTCGCAGGCGTTTACGTTTTAAGAAAATAAAGGCGAACGATGATAAGACAAACGGCCAAAACAATGGGTTGGGCGGTAAGCGGCATCCTGCTTGCCGGCCTTTTGGTTTCCTGCAATAATTCAAGCCAGCAATCGCAATCCACGGGTTGGGGCATCAACGATCCCAAGTGGGGCGGTTATCAGGTTGTGAACAACTATCACCAGCCGGTGCCTTTGCGGATGGTTTTCATCGAAGGCGGTCGGTTTATGATGGGCAACACGCAGGAAGACATTATGTTCGAACACAATAACCGGCCGCGTCCGGTCACGGTCAGTTCGTTTTACATGGACGAAGTGGAGACGTCGAACAAAGACTATAACGAGTATCTTTACTGGCTCGAAAGAATCTACGGGCAGGATTATCCCGAAGTCGTGAATCAAGCGCGTCCCGACGTCTTGTCCTGGAATTCGATCGCGTCTTTCCGCGACGGGATGACCGAGAATTATTTTGTGCATCCGGCTTATGCCGATTATCCGGTCGTGGGCGTTACCTGGGAACAGGCCAACGATTTCTGCGCCTGGCGTACCGACCGTATCAACGAGAAAATCCTCATCGACGCCCATATCATTAAGTTGGAACTGGCGCAGACGAGCGATAACAACTTCAATACCGAAGCCTATCTGGCCGGCCAGTATGTGGGTATCGTCAACAAGGGCTTGCAGGATTTGAACCCCAATGCGCCGCAGAAGACGCGCGCCGTCCGCAAGGCCGACGGGATGTTTATCGAAAAGCTGCGTCTGCCGACCGAGGCGGAATGGGAATACGCGGCTTTGGCTTTGAAAGGCAACAGCGCGCAGGAACGCGTGTTGGAACGTAAAATTTATCCGTGGAACGGCGCGGGTGTCCGGGCTGCCGAAAATCCGTACCGCGGCCAGATGATGGCCAACTTCATGCGCGGCGCGGGCGACGCCATGGGTACGGCCGGCGCGCTGAACGACGGCGCCGAATATACGGCCAAGGTCTATTCCTATTTTCCCAACGATTTCGGCCTGTACAATATGGCCGGTAACGTCGCCGAATGGTGTTTGGACGTCTATCGTCCGTTGACGATGGAAGACGCCGACGAAGTGAACCCGTACCGTGGTAACGTCTATACGACGGTGATGCTGGACGAGGAGGGCAATATCGCCGAGCGCGACAGTTTGGGTCGGATCCGCCACCGCGAATTCACGACCGAGGAATTGGCCAACCGCCGCAACTTCAACCAGGCCGACAACCGCAACTATGTGGACGGCGATTTGAGTTCCGATCTCGTGGACGACTGGTTGGCGAAACCGGAAGGCGAGGGTACGTCCACGACGTCGTTGATGTACGAATACGGCAAGAACTCTTTGATAACCGACCGTTCCCGTGTCGTAAAGGGCGGTTCGTGGCGTGACCGCGCCTATTACCTTTCGCCGGGTACGCGCCGTTATATGGAACAGGATTTGAGCACCGACTGGATCGGGTTCCGCGTGGCGATGACGCGCGTGGGCGATGCCAACGGCGGTTCGCTCAGCGCCCGTTAATCAGACGTTAGCCTGTGTCCGAATCTTTGGAATTGTTGGCACCGGCGGCAGACAAGTCCGTAGCGAAAGCCGCTATCGACTGTGGAGCCGATGCCGTTTATATTGGAGCTCCCCGTTTTGGCGCACGTGTCAAGGCGGGGAATTCTGTTTCCGATATCGCCGAAACCGTCCGTTACGCGCATTTCTATGGCGCGAAAGTCTATGTGACGCTCAACACTGTTTTGTCGGATGCCGAATGGCCGGAGGCGAACCGCATCGCCTGGCAGTGTCATGAAGCCGGCGTCGATGCGTTCATCATACAGGATATGGCGTGGCTGACGGCCGACAACCGGCCGCCCGCCGTTTGGCACGCCAGCACGCAGTGCGACATCCGGACGCCGGAAAAGGCGCGGATGTTGGCCGGGGCCGGCGTGAGCCGTCTGATTTTGGCGCGCGAATTGAATTTGGCGGAAATGGGCGCCATCCATGCGGCGGTGCCGGACGTGGAATTGGAGGCCTTTGTGCATGGCGCACTCTGCGTGAGTTACAGCGGGCAGTGCTATCTGAGCGAGTATCTGTTCGGTCGGAGCGGCAACCGCGGCGCGTGTGCGCAGGCCTGCCGGCTGGCTTACGATTTGGTCAATGCTTCGGGCAAACGGTTGGCTTCCGGCTTGCATCTGCTTTCACTCAAAGACTTGGCTTTAGGCGCATACATGGCCGATATGGCGGCGCAGGGCATCCGTTCGTTCAAGATAGAGGGGCGGCTCAAGGACGTCTGTTATGTACGGAACGTGACGGCCTATTATAGGCGTGTGCTGGACGGTCTGTTGGCGCAGGGGGACGCGCAGGGTTCGGTAGCCGGTTCGGCGGTTGCATCGGGGGCGGACTTGGCGTTGCGGCCGGAGGCCTATCGTCGCGCCTCTTGCGGCCGCGTCAGTCTGGCGTTTGAACCGGATTTGGAGAAAGGCTTCCATAGGCCGTACGGCACGCATTTCATCGAGGCGGCCAATCATGGCGAGAAGGCTTCGCTTTATACGCCCAAGGCGATGGGGGAGGCCGTGGGGCGCGTGCTTTCGGGCGGGGGGCGCCGCTGGCTGTTGCAAACAGCCAAGCCGCTGCGGCGCGGCGACGGGCTCTGTTTTTTCGACGCCCAACGGCAGTTGGTGGGCTTCGGGCTGAATGAGGTGCGGGAGGAGGCCGCGCGGCAGGGCGGGCGCGGCAAAGCCGCGCCCCGGCGCCCGCAGCAGGAGTGCGTGTGGTCGATTGTGGCGGCCAAGGACGTGCCGTTGTTTGCGGGGGCGGAGATTTTCCGCAATCAGGATGTGGCGTTTGAGAAACGGTTGCGTTCGGAGCGGGCGGCGGAACGCCGCGTGCGCGTTCGGGGCGGTTTTTCGTACGAAGCGGGAAATGCCTGTCTTTGGGCACGGGACGAAGAGGGACTGGAGGTCCGTTTGGCTTGGCAGGCCGATTACGCGGCGGCGGAGAACCCCGGCCGCATGCGCGAGAATTTACGGAAACAGATGTGCAAGACCGGTGACCTGCCGTTCGAATGGACGGATTTCGAGACGGGGACGCCACCCTTTATCCCGATAGCGGAACTCAACGCGCGGCGGCGGGAGTTGTTGGAGGCCCTGTACGGGAAGCGGGTGTCGGCACATGCCGTGCGACCGCAGGTCGCCTGTATCCCAGCCGTGGTCCATTCGTCCGCCCTGCCGCCGGACGAAAACGGCCGGCCGCAGACCGAGCTCGATTACCGGGCCAATGTGGCCAACGCTTGGGCCGAAAAGTTTTATCGGGCGCAGGGTGTCGCAAAAATCACGCGCGAACGCCGGCCGGGGCAGTGGCTCATGCAGTGCAAATACTGCATCCGTTACGAACTGCGGCAATGTCCGCGTCATTTCAAAAACACCGATCCCGGTTATCAACAGGATTTGTACCTTATATATAAAGCGCATACCTTTGCGTTGCGTTTCGATTGTGCCCACGAACGCATGGAAGTCTATGCGGTGCAGAACGGGAAAGAAGCATGAAAAATACACGGATTCGGATAGTTGGTCGGCTGGTGGCGGCCGTGGTGGGCTTGGCGGCCTTTCTGACGTCTTGCGCCAATATTGCGGGTGCGCCGGGCGGCGGCCCCAAGGACGAGTTGCCGCCGGTTCTGCTTGAAGCCCAACCGCCGCAGGCCGCCGTCGGCTTTCAGGGCGGCGTCGTGACGCTGGCGTTCGACGAGTTCGTCGAATTGCGCGAACAAGACAAAATCTACGCCTCACCGGTTCTTAAGGATGTGAATTATAGTTATATGCTTAAAAAGGTTACGGTCGATATCGCCGATACCTTGCGTCCCGATTGTACTTATACCCTCCGTTTCGGCCATTCGTTGGTCGATTTGCACGAGGCCAATCCGATACCCGATTTCCATTATGTGTTTTCGACGGGTCGGACCATTGACAGCATGTTTTTGGAAGGCCGTGTCGTCAAGGCCGTCGATTACACGCCCGAAGACCGTGTCCGGCTTTTGTTCTACGCCCATCGCCCCGATTCGTTCCCATTCGATGTGGAGCCGGATTATGTGTCCATAGCCGATAAGGAAGGGCAATTCCGGGTCATTCATGTCAAAGAGGGCTGTTATTATGTCTATGGCGTGGTCGATGACAATCAGGACTACCGCATTGATCCCGTGACGGAGTTGATGGCCTATACCGATACCTGTGTTCCGGCGCGGAAGATGGTGCCGGCGGCGGAACCCGGGCCGGTCGATTCGCTGGCCCTGGCCGATTCGCTAGCCCGGGTGACCGAAGCGGCGGAAGCCCTGGCCGATTCGTTGGCCTGGGTCGCTGCCTATGCCGCCTACGACGTGGCGCAGGTTGATACGGTGGCACGGGGCGATTCGCTTATGGGGAGGACGGAGGCGGATGCCGATTCGGCCGGGCTTGATACCACGGTGGCGCGGGGCGATTCGCTTATGGGGAGGACGGAGGCGGATGCCGATTCGGCCGGGCTTGATACCACGGTGGCGGTGCTTCCGGAGTTGGAATTGTATCTCTACCGCGATTATCTGCCCGCTTTCTTTTTGAAGGAGGCGGCTTATAAGCAACGATCCCAGATGGCGTTCTCGTTTTATTATCCGATAGACACGATCGAATCGGTGGCCTTTGTTGAAATTACCGATTCAACCGAAATGGTCTTGGAGTTGCCTTTGGAATGGCAGTGGGCGGCCGACCGGCGTTCGGCCACCGTACATTTCCCGAACCATGCGCTGGACCGATGCGATGTCGTTTTACAGGTTAACGGCTATCGCGACACGGTTTCGGCCTATCTGGCCGATGTCGCCCGTTCGCGTACCGATACGGCCGCGTTTAAACTGACAACGCCGGCCGGCAAATTGCTGGTTACCGATACGTTGACTTTCAAGACTAATTTCCCCTCGGTTTTGGGCGATACGGGGCGCATGGCCGTATGGCGTTTCGTGCAACGGGAACGTCCGGTAACCGATACCGTTTGGCTGAACGCCGACCGTCTGCCTGCCGTTGCCGACAGCCTGTTTTCCACCGCCGGCACGCATTGGTCCGACACCTTGGCCCCCGGGGCCGACACGCTTCCGTTCCCGACCGACACCGTGATTTCTCTGCCCGATACGGCCGCTTTCCGCTTGGTCGATACGGTCCGGATCATGGCCGATACGTTGGTTCAGCCGTTCGGGATAATGCAAATCGATGCCTGGACCTGGCGTGTATGGACCCGGCAGGAAACGGATGGTCAGTATGCGTTGTTTCTGCCAGACAGTGCCATTTTCGATTTCTTCGGCCGACCCAACGATACGACGGTGCTGGCTTGGCAGATTGTCGAACCGGAGGAGGGAGGCGATTTAGCCTTGGATTTGCAGGGATTGGCTCCCGGGGCGGTTTATGTATTGCAACTTGTGGAGGGTCAGGATCAAATCGTGCGGGAAATCCGGGTAACCGACACGGGCATGGTTGAATTTTTAGGCCTGAAGCCGGCGTTATATACGTTCCGTCTGTTCAAGGACGACAACGACAACGGCCGTTGGGACGAGGGCGATTATGTGGCGCGCCGTCAGCCCGAAAAACACTGGTACTATCACAAGACTTTGCGCGTCGAGGCCGATTGGCGTATTGAGGATATCTGGCGTATCGAATAGAACCCCCGTCGTATCAAACCCGCCATCAAAGGCGACCGGCAGCCGCTTTATACCGACGCATGCCGTTGCGCGTCCATTTTGATAAAGACGAACAGCAACAACGTGAATGTCCAGAGCGAGGAACCGCCGTAACTGAAGAACGGCAACGGAATGCCGATGACCGGCAACAGGCCGATCGTCATGCCGATATTGACGAAAATGTGGATGAACAGGATGCAGGCTAGGCCGTAGCCGTAAATGCGCCCGAAATCGTTTTTCTGCTTTTCGGCCAGCAGGATGATTCGGATCAGCACGAACAAAAACAAGCCGAGTAGAACGGTGGAACCGGCCCACCCCCATTCTTCCCCTATCGTACAGAAAATAAAGTCCGTACTTTGTTCGGGCACAAAATTGAATTTCGTCTGCGTGCCGTCCAGAAAGCCTTTGCCGCCGAACCCGCCCGAACCGATGGCGATTTTGGATTGGTTGACGTTGTAGCCGGCGCCTTTCAGGTCGGAATCTATGCCCAGCAAAACGTTGATGCGTGACTTTTGGTGGCTGCTCAGCCGGTTGAACGCATAATCCACGCCGCGTATAAAGACGCAACAGGTCAGGAAAATACCGACGGCCATCGCGATATTCTTAAACGTTTTGCTGTTGAAAAAAACGAGCAGGCAACAAGCGGCGGCTACCAAGCCCATGAGAATGTATTGGTTCATGAGCAGGGCCAGGATGAAGAGCGTGATGGCCACAACGCCTGTAATCAAGACGTTGCCGGACATGCCTTCGCGGTAGAGCACAATGATGAAAGCCGTGAACACGAGGGCGGAACCGGCATCCGGTTCCAATAAGATCAATCCGACCGGCAATAAAAACCAAAGTGAGGCTGAGATTTGGTTGCGGACGAGCCGCATGTTCAGGTCGGGACGGCTCGCGTATTTGGCAAAGGCCAGGCAGGTGGCGAATTTGGCGAATTCGGCCGGCTGTATCGAAAGCGGGCCGATTTTTATCCAGGCTTTGGCGCCCGAAATCTCGGTGCCGACAATCAGTACGGCGATGAGGAGCAGGATACAGAGGATATAATAGAAATAGGCGAACTGCGTCCATATTTTCAAGTTCGTATAGAGTACGAAGAACGCGATCAGCACGGCGAAGCCTATATAGATGAGCTGTCGGCCGTAGCGGGTGTCGAACGTGAAAGTCGGACCTATTTCGGGATCGAAGACCGCCGAATAGATGTTGCACCAGCCCATGATCACCAGTACGAGATAGGCGAGGACGAGCGGAATGTCGATGTTGCGCCAGAGGTTGCGTGTTTCGTTCATGGTCAGTTTGCCGGGATTGGACTTGGGGTTGGAAGTTGCGGGGCCGTTTGTTGTTGCGGCTGGAAGGCCGGTTTGGTACCGAGTTGCGGCCGCAACTGCGGCATGGGCGTGAGCAGACTGTCGCGTCGCGGACGTTCGGGGGCTACCGGTTTGGGTTTGGCGACAACGGGTTTGAGCGCGTCGTCCAGCAGGCGTTCCAGTTCCGGCCGTGTTATGGTGTCGGTCAGGTATTTCTCGATGAGCAGGCTGCCGAGTGGCGCGGCCCAGGTGCCGCCGAAGCCGCTGTTTTCGATAAAGACCGAAATGGCGATCTGGGGGTCGTCCATCGGCGCGAACGCGATGAAAACGGCGTGGTCTTTGCCGTGCGGGTTTTCGGAGGTGCCGGTTTTGCCGCAGACGGCGATATGCGGGATGCGGGCGCGGCGCGCCGTGCCGTTTTCTTCATGAACGGCACCGTACATGCCGCGGATGGCCGTTTCGAAGAATGCGGCGTCTATGCCCGTTTCATGACGTATCGTGTCACGTTCCGGCACGCGCCGCGCCTTGCCGATGGCCTTGACGATATGCGGCGTGATATAATGGCCGCGGTTCGCGATCGTGGCCGCCAGATTGGCCATCTGCAACGGAATCAAGCCTACTTCGCCCTGTCCGATGCTGAGCGAATAAATCGTGCTGAACGCCCATTGGTTATGACCGTAGATGCGGTCGTAAAAGGCCGAGTTCGGAATGAAACCGGTCTTGACGTTGGGCAGGTCGATGTCCAATTTCTGCCCGAAACCGAAACGGCTCATGTATTCGCACCAAGCGTCCAGCCCAAGCCGGCTATCGACAAAGCGGCTGTCGCTTTTTCCTTGCAGCAGGATACGTTTGAACACTTGATAGAAATAGGGGTTGCACGACATCTTGATGCCTTCGGGCACCGAAAGGGGGTTGGGGTGGTTGTGGCAACCCACGAGGCTGCGGTCGCAAACAAAGCCCGTGCCCGGTTTGATGACGCCTTCCTGCAACGCGATGAGGGCTTGCGGTATCTTGAAAATGGATCCCGGCGGATAAAACGCCATGAGCGCGCGGTCGAACAAAGGTTTGACCGTGTCGTTCAGCAATACCTGATAATTCTGGCTGCGTTTGCGGCCGACGAGCAGGTTGGGGTCGTAGCCCGGCGCCGAGACCAAGGCCAGGATTTCGCCCGTTTCGGGCTCTATGGCCACGACGCTGCCGCGGCGGCCTTTCATGAGCCGTTCGGCATAGGTCTGTAAGGCGAGGTGCAACGAGGTGTAGAGGTTCTCGCCGGCCACCGCCGCCGAGTCGAACGCGCCGTCCTTATAGCTGCCTTTTTCGCGGTTGAGCACATCGACCATAATCATCTTGACGCCCTTTTGACCTTTGAGTTCGTTTTCGTAAAACTTCTCCAGCCCGCTTTTGCCGATATAGTCGCCCGATTTGTAGCCGAGCGGCTCCAATTTGCCCAATTCATCCTCGCTGATTTCCCCGACGTCGCCCAAGACGTGCGCGGCCACCGCGTGCGGATAGCGGCGCAATGTCCGCGAATGCACGTAAAAGCCCGGGAACATGTAGAGGTGCTCTTGCAAGCGCCCGTAGGTCTCTTTGGAAAGTTGCTTTTCGAAAATGGAAGGCGCGTAACGCGAGTAGGCGCGCGCCTTTTTATAGCGTTGTATCGCGCCCGCCTCGTCTATTTCGATGAGTTCGGCCAAATGTTGCCAGTCCGTGTTGGCCGCTTGGATCGGAATAATCATGAGGTCATAGACGGCCTCGTTATAGACGAGCAGTTCGCCCGTCCGGTCGTAAATCAGACCGCGTCCCGCGTACTGCGTCTTTTTGCGGAAAGCGTTGTTTTCGGCGTCCGTCTTGTAGGTGGAGTCGAGGATTTGCAGATAGAACAGGCGAATCCAAAAGATGAAGAAGACCCCGACGAAAATCAGGATGACGATGCGGCTTCTTTCGGCAAATACGCTGGCTCGGTTCGGCATGGTTAGTATCGGTAATCCGAAAGACGGAAGTCTTCGGAATGAATGACATTGCTTTTTTGTTTCTTCCGGTCGAAAAGCCAGATGGCGAACCGGATCGTACGGCCGTCGAACTCGCGCGCCACGTCGGCGAATTCCTCCATGCGCCACGTCATCGTGCCATAGACGGCGCCGTTGCCCGTTACGGCTTCGATGGGGTTCAGCATGTAGGCGTATTCGATGGCGAAGCGGCCGCCCGTATCATTGACGGCATAGACGGGTTCGTAAAGGCTGTCGCCGACCTTTTCCTCCAAGGCGAAAAACAGGACGGCTTCGTTCTCGTGCGTGCCGATGTCGCCGTCGCCGTCCTGAAAGTAAAACGTGAGGTTGAGCAAGGGAACCGTGTCGCCGGCTTTGGTAATCATGCCCGACACGTCGGCGGATCGGTATTCGAGATAGGGGATTTCGGAAAATTCCTTGGGCTTGACACAGGCCGTGAAACAGAATGCGGTCAGCCAGCCTATGGCCGACAGGCCTGCGGCGGCTATCCGGACCGGATTCTTTTGGCGGAAAATTTGTATTTTTGGCATGTGCAAGGCAGAACCGTGCGTGGCGGTCAGCGTAAAATAAATTATAAAAAATTTGTAACCAACGTGTTGTGTGGACGTTGGGTGGCGATAGAGCCAACAAGTAAAAATATAAAAAATGGAACAGACAAACAAGTGGCAGGCGCATGCCGCGCGTCTTTGGCCATTGCGGACGCCCGCAGATTTTACGGCGCTTGCGCTTGAATTGTTCCGTCTGCATTTCCGGCACAATCCGGTTTATCGCGATTATGTGACGCGCGTGTTCCCGGCCTTGCGGGAAGCGGATGTAACGCACGAAAGCCAAATACCGTTTCTGCCGATAGAACTGTTTAAGAGCCATAAGGTGTTGTTGGAGGGCTGCGAAGCCGCCGGTTATTTCGCGAGTTCCGGCACGACGGGCAACCGTACGTCCCGGCATTGGCTGGTGGAACCGCGGCTCTATGAGGAAAGTTGCCTGCACGGCTTCGAATATGCGTTCGGACCGGTGGCCGATTATACGTTTTTGGCACTGTTGCCCAATTATTTGGAACAACAGCATTCATCGCTCGTCCATATGATGCGCACGCTTATGGCGCACAGCCCGTCCCCTTACCACGGCTTCTATCTGAACGAGACCGACCGCTTGGCCGACGTCTTGCGGCAAACGGAGGCGGAGGGGCGGAAGGTGTTGCTGATGGGCGTCACGTTCGCGCTGTTGGACTTGGCGGAAAAAGGCTGGCCGGGCTTCCCGTTGCGCCACGTCAGCGTCATGGAGACGGGCGGCATGAAGGGCCGCCGCAAGGAAATCGTGCGGGAGGAACTGCATGCCATTCTCAAACAGGCGTTCGGCCTGTCGCATATCTATTCCGAATACGGCATGTGCGAATTGTTTTCTCAGGCCTATCTGCACGAGGACGGCTGGTTCGTCTGTCCGCCTTGGATGCGGGTGCGTTTGCGTTCGGTCTATGACCCGTTGCGGGCGGCGGGCGCGGGCGAAAGCGGCGGCATAGACGTCATAGACCTGGCCAACCTGTACAGCTGTCCGTTCATCGCCACGCAGGATTTGGGGCGGCAGGCGCCTGACGGCCGGTTTACGGTGTTGGGCCGCTTCGACGGCAGCGACATCCGCGGCTGCAACCTCATGGTGCAATAGAATCGGGGAGTCTGTTCCGTTGTCTTTCATAACTACGGGAAAATGCTTGTTTTTAAATAAGATAGGGTGCGGCTATTTGCGGCTAAGCCGTTAATGGTGTTAGAAGCGCCTCAGCAAAATCAAGCAAGCTTGTTTTGCATTCGGCTCGCGCTGACTTTCGACAATATCAAGCTCAAACCTATGGTTTGGCTTTTCATTGTGCTCGCCTTTCACTATCTTTACATAAGATAGGATGCGGCTATTTGCGGCTAAGCCGTTAATGATGTCAGGCATCGCCTCAGCCATTGAAGTAAACTTCATGGCATTCGGCTCGCGCTGACTTTCGACAATGTCAAGCTCAAACCTATGGTTTGGCTTTTCATTGTGCTCGCCTTTCACTATCTTTGCAAGTTTGTTGATGCTGGCGGTCGGTAGGAACGCCTGTATGCGAATTTGATTGATAATCACTCAAAAATATATGCTATGAAGAAATTATGGTTCGTGACGGGGCTGTGCGCCTTGTTTATGCTTTCCGGTTGCTGTTCCAAGAAGAAGGGGCAGCCGGATGTCGTGATGGGTTTCGCCAAGGTGCCTCTGACGGCCGATTTGAGCCAGCTGACGGCCAACGAAAAACAGATGCTGGCGCATTTGTGCGACGCGGCCGAAATCATGAACGACCTGTTTTGGCTCGAAGCCTACGGACCCGATAAGGACGCTTTTCTGGCTGGCATTCAGGACGATACGCTCCGTCGTTTCGCCGAAATCAACTACGGTCCCTGGGAACGCTTGAACGATAACAAGCCGTTTATCGAAGGGGTCGGCGAAAAGCCGGCCGGTGCGGGCTTCTATCCGACCGACATGACGAAAGAAGAGTTCGAGGCCTTGGAAGACGAAAACAAGACGTCCGGTTATACGGTCTTGCGCCGTGACGAAAACGGCCAACTCGTCGTCAAATTCTATCACGAGGCGTTCGCCGAACAGATTGAAAAGGCGGCCACCCTGTTGGAACAGGCGGCGGAACTCTGCGATCACGAGGGTTTCAAGAACTATTTGAACCTGCGTGCCAAGGCTTTGCGCACCGACGATTATTTCGAAAGCGACATGGCCTGGATGGACGTCAAAGGCTATAAGTTCGACTTTGTGGTCGGCCCGATTGAAAACTACGAAGACGCGCTCTTCGGCTACAAGAACGCGCACGAATCGTTCCTGCTCATCAAGGACGAGGATTGGAGCGCGAAACTGACCAAGTTCGCCGCCCTCTTGCCCGATTTGCAGAAAGCCTTGCCCGTGGAGGACCAATACAAGCGCGAGACGCCGGGTCTGGAGTCGGACATGAACGTTTACGACGCCGTGCTGTACCGCGGCGACTGCAACGCCGGCAGCAAGACCATCGCCATCAACCTGCCGAACGACGAACGCGTCCACATTCAGAAAGGCACGCGCAAGCTGCAGCTTAAAAACGCGATGAAAGCCAAGTTCGACCGCATCATGATGCCGATCGCCGACGTCGTGATGAACCCCGAACAGAAAGCGCAGGTCGAATTCAACGCGTTTTTCGAAAACGTGACGTTCCACGAAGTGGCGCACGGCATGGGCATCAAGAACACAATCAACGGCAAGGGGACGGTCCGTCAGGCCTTGAAAGAAAGCTACGCGACGATAGAAGAAGCCAAGGCCGACATCATGGGGCTGTATCTCGTGGATCGTCTGCATGAAATGGGCGAACTCAACGAGGGCGAAGTGGAAAAGAATTACATCACGTTCTTCGCCGGCATCTTCCGTTCGGTGCGTTTCGGCGCGGCCAGCGCGCACGGAAAGGCCAATATGCTCTGCTTTAATTATATGGCTGATCATGGCGTGTTCACGCGTTCGGCCGAGGGGCTTTATACGGTGGATGTGGCCAAGATGAAGGAAGCGGTGGCTTCCCTCTTGGGCGAAATCCTGAAAATCCAAGGCGAGGGCGATTACGACAAACTCGTGGCCTGGATTGCCGAAAAGAGCGTGGTCAAGGCCGAATTGCAGGCCGATTTGGAACGCATCGCGGGCGCCGACATCCCGAAAGATATCTATTACGAACAGGGTAAATCCGTATTGGGGCTGTAATGCAGAAAGCGGCGGTTATCGGCGGCGGTTCCTGGGCGACGGCCATCGTGAAGATCCTCCTCAACAATGTGGAGGAAGTGTATTGGTGGGTGCGTGAGCCGGAAATCAAGCGGAGCATCGAGACCAACGGGGTCAACGCGCTCTATCTCTCCGGTTTGGAGTTTCCCAAGGAACGGCTGCATGTCAGTCACGGCCTGCAGGCGGTGGTGGAAGCCGTGGAAGCCGTCGTGCTCGTCGTGCCTTCGGCTTTTGTCGAAGATACGTTGAACGTGTTGCCGGCCTCGGTTTGGACGGGCAAAAAGATTTGTTCGGCTACGAAAGGCATCATTCCGCAGACCAACCAGGTCGTGGGCGAGTACCTGCGCGACCGCTGGCATATCGCCGAGGCCGACATGGCCATTATCAGCGGCCCCTCGCATGCCGAGGAGGTGGCCTTGGGGCGGCTGACGTATCTGACGGCGGCTTCGCTCAGCGCGGAGACCGCGCGTTATTTCGCCGGCCTGTTCGCCTGCCGTTACGTGCATGTCCGTTTGAGCGACGATGTTTACGGCATCGAATACGCGGCCGTCATCAAGAACGTCTATGCGCTGGCCGTGGGCATCGCCAAGGGGCTGGGCTACGGCGACAATTTCGTGGCCGTGCTCGTGGCCAATGCCGTGGAAGAGATGGACGTTTTCCTTAAAGAGGTCCATCACATCCGCCGCAATCTGGCGTCGGCCCCCTATATCGGCGATTTGCTCGTCACGTCTTACTCCCAGTTCAGCCGCAACCGTACGTTCGGCAACATGATCGGGCAGGGCTATTCCGTCAAGTCGGCCATCTTGGAAATGAAGATGGTGGCCGAGGGCTATTACGCGAGCCGTTGCGTACACGAAATCAAGTGCGACATGCCGATTTCCATGCCGATCCTGGAGGCCGTGCACGACATCCTTTACGAAAACAAAAAGGCCGCGGCGGTGTTCGCCGCCTTGGAAGCCCGGTTGCAATAACGGGCGATAACAAATGGAATAAAACAAAAACACAATAAATCAAATCATGGCAAAAGAAAAGAAATTCATGACATGTGACGGGAATGAAGCCGCGGCACACGTCGCTTCTATGTTCAGCGAGGTGGCGGCCATCTATCCCATCACGCCGTCTTCGCCCATGGCGGAGCATATCGACGACTGGGCGGCTGCCGGCCGGTTGAATATGTTCGGAGACAAGGTACGCGTATTGGAAATGCAGTCCGAAGCGGGGGCGGCCGGCGCCGTACACGGTTCGTTGCAGGCCGGTGCGCTGACCACAACCTACACCGCTTCCCAGGGGTTGTTGCTGATGATTCCGAACATGTACAAGATTGCGGGCGAACTGTTGCCGGGCGTATTCCACGTGACGGCGCGTACGATCGCCGCCCATGCGTTGTCCATTTTCGGCGACCATTCCGATATTTACGCCACGCGTCAGACCGGTTTCGCCTTTTTGGCTTCCGGTTCGGTGCAGGAGGTCATGGATCTGGCCGGCGTCGCGCATTTGGCCGCGATTAAGAGCCGCGTGCCGTTCTGCCATTTCTTCGACGGCTTCCGCACGTCGCACGAAATCCAGAAGATAGAGGCCATCGACATGGAAGACCTCAAAGGTCTGGTGGATATGAAAGCCTTGCAAGGTTTCCGCGACCGCGCTTTGAATCCCGAGCATCCGGTAACGAAAGGCACGGCGCAGAACCCCGACGTATTCTTCCAGGCGCGTGAAGCTTGCAATCCGTATTACGACGCCGTTCCCGACATCGTGAACGAATACATGCAGGAAATCACCAAAATCACGGGACGCGAATACAAGCCGTTCACGTATTACGGGGCGGCCGATGCCGAAAACATCGTCATCGCGATGGGCTCCATTACCGAAACCCTGCGCGAGACCGTGGACTACCTGCTCGGCAAAGGCGAAAAGGTAGGCGTCGTTTCGGTTCACCTCTACCGTCCGTTCTCGCCCAAATATCTGTTGAACGTATTGCCAAAGAGCGTGAAGCGTATCTGCGTGCTCGACCGCACGAAAGAACCCGGCGCCACGGGCGACCCGCTCTATCTCGACGTGGTGGAGGTCATGAGCCATCTGGAAAACCGTCCGTTGATTATCGGCGGCCGCTTCGGTCTGAGTTCCAAAGACACGACGCCGGCTCAGATGGTGTCGGTGTTCGAAAACCTCAAGGCCAACGAACCGAAGAACCAGTTTACGGTCGGCATCGTGGACGACGTGACGTTCCGTTCGTTGCCCGTATTGCCCGAAATCGACATCGCGCCCGAAGGCACGTTCTCCGCTAAGTTCTACGGCTTGGGCGCCGACGGTACCGTGGGGGCCAACAAGAACTCGATCAAGATTATCGGTAACACGACCGAAAAATACTGTCAGGCCTATTTCGCTTACGACAGCAAGAAATCCGGCGGTTTCACGTGTTCGCACCTGCGTTTCGGCGACCGCCCGATCCGTGCGCCTTACCTCGTGACGACGCCCGACTTCGTGGCCTGTCACGTGGCTTCCTACATCTTCAAGTATCCGGTATTGCGCGGTTTGAAGAAAGGCGGCACGTTCCTGTTGAACTCGTGGTGGGACGTTGAGGAAACGAAACGTCAGCTGCCGAACGAGATGAAGCGTTTCATGGCCGAGAACGACATCAAATTCTATATCATCAACGCCACGCGCATCGCCGAGGAAATCGGTTTGGGCAACCGCACGAACACGATCCTGCAGTCGGCCTTCTTCAAGATTTCGGGCGTCATTCCGTTCGAACTGGCCGTTAAGGAAATGAAGAAAGCCATCGACAAATCCTACGGCAAGAAGGGCGAGAACATCGTCAAGATGAACTACGCCGCCGTGGATCGCGGCGCCGAATACGAACAGGTGACGATTGACCCGGCGTGGAAGAGCCTGCCCGATGACGACAAGATGGGCAATCACGGTGAAGGCCGTCCCGAGTTCATCACGAAAGTCGTGGATATGATCAACGACCAAAAGGGCGACGACCTCCCCGTAAGCGCGTTCCGCGGCCGCGAAGACGGTACGTTCCCCTGCGGCACGTCCAAGTACGAGAAACGCGGCATCGCGTCGCATGTGCCGGCTTGGGATTCGACCAAATGTATCCAGTGTAACCAGTGCTCTTATGTGTGTCCCCACGCCGCCATCCGTCCGTTCGTCATGGACGAGGCTGAGGTCGCGGCTTTGCCGGCCGGAACGGCCACGGTCAAGGCCAACGGCAAGGAATTCGAAGGCATGCAGTTCCGCATTCAGGTCAGTGTGTTGGATTGTACGGGTTGCGGCAACTGCGCCGACATCTGCCCGGCCAAGGAAAAGGCCCTGACGATGCAGCCGTTGCTCGACCAGATGGCCGAAGCCGACCGTTGGGAACACATGGTCAAGAACGTCAAGTCGAAAGCCCATCTCGTGGAAGTGGCCAAGAGCGTCAAGAACAGCCAGTTCGCCCAGCCTTTGTTCGAGTTCTCCGGGGCTTGCGGCGGTTGCGGCGAAACGCCGTATATCAAGCTCATCACGCAGTTGTTCGGCGACCGCATGATGGTGGCCAACGCCACGGGCTGCTCGTCCATCTACGGCGGTTCCTGCCCCTCCATGCCTTACACCTGCAACGAAAACGGTCAGGGTCCGGCTTGGGCCAACTCCTTGTTCGAAGACAACGCCGAATTCGGCTTGGGTATGGCGACGGGCGTCCGCAAGATGCGCGACCGCATCGCCCAGACGATGCAGGAAGCCATCGACGACGTCAATACGCCGGCCGATTTGAAGAACCTGTTCCGTTCCTGGCTGGATAACCGCGAGGACGGCGAAAAGACGAAGGAAATCGCGGCCGCTTTGAAGCCGGTTTTGGCTCAGAACGCCGGCAAATGCCCGGTTTGCGCCAAACTGCACGAACTGGAGCAATACTTGGTCAAGAAGTCGCAGTGGATATTCGGCGGCGACGGCTGGGGCTACGACATCGGCTACGGCGGTCTCGACCACGTGCTGGCTTCGGGCGAAGACGTGAACGTGTTGGTCGTCGATACCGAAGTATATTCCAACACCGGCGGTCAGGCCTCCAAATCGACGCCGCTCGGCGCCATCGCCAAGTTCGCGGCGGCCGGCAAGCGCATCCGCAAGAAAGACCTGGGCGCGATTGCGATGACCTACGGCTATGTCTATGTGGCGCAGGTGGCCATGGGCGCCGACCAGAACCAGTACCTCAAGGCCCTGAAAGAAGCCGAGGCCTACCACGGTCCTTCGCTCATCATCGCCTATGCGCCCTGTATCAACCACGGCTTGAAAGCCGGCATGGGCAAGACGCAGAACGAGGCCAAACGCGCCGTGGAATGCGGTTACTGGCATCTGTGGCGTTTCAACCCGACCTTGGAAGCCGAAGGCAAAAATCCGTTCTCGCTCGACAGCAAGGAACCGGATTGGACGAAGTTCCAGGCCTTTATCGACGGCGAGGTGCGTTACAATTCGCTTAAAAAGATGTTCCCGGCCGAAGCCGAAGAACTCTTCAAGGCGGCTCAGGAAAACGCACTGTGGCGTTACCGGCAGTACCGCCGCTTCGCCTCCATGGATTGGGGCTTGTAAGCGTTTTTCGTGTGAACCGGAAAGGGGCACCCGTCAGGGCGCCCCTTTTTTTATTTGGTAAGGAAATCTCGCGGATTCTCATTATATTTGTAACACGAATAAAACCATAATCTATATGAATCTTTTTGATCAGATAGGCGAAGACATCAAGAAAGCGATGTTGGCCAAAGAAACGGTAAAGCTGGAAGCCTTGCGCGGCGTTAAGAAGGAATTTTTGGAAGCCAAGACGTCCAAGGAATGCAATGGCGAGCTGACCGACGAAAAAGCGATGCAGATCCTGCAGAAGATGATCAAGCAACGCAAGGAGTCCGCGGCTTTGTATCAGGAACAGGGACGGGCCGATTTGGCCGAACGCGAACTGGCCGAGGCGGCCGCGATAGAACCGTATCTGCCGGCGCAGATGGGCGCGGAGGAACTCGCGGCCGCGGTGGCGGAACTCGTACGCGAAAGTGGCGCGACGTCTATCAAGGACATGGGTAAGGTCATGGGGCTGGCCACGAAGAAACTGGCCGGCAAGGCGGATGGAAAGACGATTTCGGAAGCCGTCAAAAAAGCCTTGGGATGTTGAGGCAATATGAGGCGCGCGAGGTGGCCGTCGGCTCCCTGTGCATAGGCGGGCGGCAGCCGGTCGTGATTCAATCGATGACGAACACCGACACGCTGGACGTGCGTGCCACCGTGGAGCAGGTCAAACGCCTCGTGGAGGCCGGTTGTGAACTCGTGCGCGTCACCACGCCGGCGTTCAAGCATGTGGAGGCTTTGGCGGAGATCCGGAACACGTTGCATAAGGAGGGGTGTCCGGTGCCGCTGGCGGCCGACGTGCATTTCCTGCCGGAGGTGGCCGTCAAGGCGGCGCAGGTCGTCGAGAAGGTGCGCGTCAACCCCGGCAACTATACGGATAAGCCGGCTGGGAAACAGCACTATACGGAATCCGAGCACGAGGAGGCCCGCCGCCGTATAGCCGAGCGTATGGCGCCGCTGCTGGAGGTCTGCCGCGCGCACGGCACGGCCGTCCGTTTGGGCGTGAACCACGGTTCGCTCTCGGAGCGCATGCTTGTGAGTGCGCCCGATGTGCCGCACGCGATGGTGGCTTCGGCCATGGAGTTCATCGAACTCTGCGAGGCGCAGGACTTCCGCAACCTTGTGTTGTCGATGAAGTCCAGTTCGGTGCGGCAGATGCGGGAAGCCGTGCTGCTGGCCGTCGAGGCGATGCGTGCGCGCGGCAGCGTCTATCCGTTGCATCTCGGCGTGACCGAGGCCGGCAACGGCCTGGACGGCCGCCTGATTTCGGCCGTGGGCATAGGCGGCTTGCTCAAGGCCGGCATCGGCGACACGATTCGCGTCTCGCTGACCGAGGCCCCCGAAAAGGAAGTGCCGGTGGCGCGTTCGATTATCCGTTGGGCGGCCACTCCCGCGCCCGATTTAAGCCAGGTGCCGCCCGAAGAACTGCCGGTCGCGGCCGCCGTGGCCTATGCCGACCGTCTGTTGCAGGGCGACGAAACCGTGTCGCTCGCGGATACCGCCTTGACGGCCGTGGAACAAAAGACGTTGCTCGACGACCTCTACCAGGCCGCCGGGAGCCGCTACCACAAGGCGCGTTTCGTGGCCTGTCCGTCCTGCGGCCGCACGCAATACAACATCGAAGCGGTTTTGGACAAAGTCAAGCGGCGGTTTGCCGGCTACAAGGGCTTCACGATAGCCGTCATGGGCTGCGTCGTCAATGGCCCGGGCGAGATGGCCGACGCCGACTACGGCTATATCGGCTGCGGCGGCGGCCGCGTCAACCTCTACCGCCAAGGGCAACTCGTGGAGCAGGGCATCCCCGAAGCCGAGGCGTTGGACGCGCTCGAACGGCTTATAGAAAGCGACGGCCGCGCGTACGCGTCGAAAGAGCGCGCAGGTGCTTAAGCGGGGCAGGCGGGCAACCGCTTGTTTCTATGTTTGATTTTCGCTAACTTTACAAGTTTTTATCAAAGTTTAGGATACTGGTTTATGGAAGAGAATACGCTGTCGGCGAAGTACAGTCCCTCTGAGATAGAGGAGAAATGGTATCAATATTGGTTGGATCACCAATGCTTCCATTCGGAAGTGGAGGCGGCCAAACAGCCTTATACGGTCGTCATCCCGCCGCCCAATGTGACGGGCATCCTGCACATGGGGCACATGCTCAACAATACGATACAGGATGTGCTCGTGCGCCGCGCCCGCATGCAGGGCAAGAACGCCTGCTGGGTGCCGGGGCTCGACCACGCCTCCATCGCGACCGAAGCCAAGGTTGTGGCCTGGCTAAAGGAACAGGGCATCGACAAGAAGAAACTCTCGCGAGAGGAATTCCTGAAATACGCCTGGCAGTGGAAAGAAAAATACGGCGGCATCATTCTCAAACAATTGCGGCGGCTCGGTGCGTCCTGCGACTGGGATCGGACGCGCTTCACGATGGATCCGGGTTGTTATGAGGCCGTCATCGACGTTTTCGTGCGGCTTTACGACGAGGGGCTGATTTACCGCGGCGTGCGCATGGTCAATTGGGATCCCAAGGCCTTGACCGCGCTTTCGGACGAGGAAGTCATCTACAAGGAAGTACACGGCAAGTTGTTTTACCTGCGTTATGAAGTCGTGGGGCAGCCGGGGAAATACGTCATCGTGGCCACGACGCGGCCCGAAACGATTTTGGGCGACGTGGCGGTCTGCGTGCATCCGGAAGACCCGCGTTATACGGCCTTGCACGGCGTCAAATTGCGCGTGCCGGTTGTGAACCGCGAGATTCCCGTCATCACCGACACCTATGTCGATCGCGAGTTCGGGACGGGCTGCCTTAAAATCACGCCGGCGCACGATGTCAACGACTACGAAATCGGCCTTAAATACAAGTTGGAGGTTATCGATATTTTCGAACCCGACGGCCGCGTCAACGACAAGGTTGGGCTGTATGTGGGCATGGACCGCTTCGACCTGCGCAAGCAGATTGTCAAGGACATCAAGGCGGTCGGTCTGTTGGAGAAAGAGGAGGATTATACGAACAAAGTGGGCTATTCCGAACGCACCGACGTCGTGATAGAACCGAAGCTGTCGGCGCAGTGGTTCCTGAAGATGCCGTCTTTGGCCGAACCCGCGCTTAAGGTCGTCATGGACGATGAGGTGCAGTTTCATCCGGCCAAGTTCAAGAATACGTACCGCCACTGGATGGAGACGATCAAGGACTGGTGTATCTCGCGTCAGTTGTGGTGGGGGCAGCGCATTCCGGCCTATTACCTGCCCAACAAGGAAGTGGTCGTGGCGCGGACGGCCGAGGATGCCTTGGCCAAAGCCAAGGGGCTGTATCCGGAAGCCGCCGCTTATACGCTGGCCGACCTGCGGCAGGACGAGGACGTGCTCGACACCTGGTTTTCGTCCTGGCTGTGGCCGATGTCGGTGTTCGACGGCGTGACCAAGCCCGACAATCCCGAAATCAACTATTACTATCCGGTCTGCGACCTCGTGACCGCGCCCGACATCATGTTTTTCTGGGTGGCGCGCATGATTATGGCCGGCCTGCATTTCCGGAAGCGGATTCCGTTCTCGCACGTGTATTACACGGGAACGGTACGCGACAAATTAGGCCGCAAGATGAGTAAGTCGCTCGGCAATTCGCCCGACCCGATCGGCCTGATAGACCAATACGGGGCGGACGGCGTGCGCGTGGGCATGCTGCTCACGTCGCCGGCGGGCAACGACCTGCCGTTCGACGAGGCCATGTGCGAGCAGGGCCGCAATTTCTGCAACAAAATCTGGAACGCGCTCCGTCTGGTCAAAGGCTGGACGGTCAGCGATTCGCCCGCCGGCAGCGGCGGCGCAGAAGCGCACGCCGCGCACGCCGCCGTCCGCCATACGGCCGTGGCGTGGTTCGAAGCCTCGTTGCGTCAGACGGCCGCCTTTATGGAAGACTGCTATACGAAATACCGGCTCAGCGACGCGCTGATGGCCGGTTACAAACTTATTTGGGATGAGTTCTGCGCCTGGTATCTGGAGATGATCAAGCCGGCTTACGGTCAGCCGATCGACCGCGGGACCTACGAAAAGACGCTGGACTTCTTCGACCGCCTCATGGTGCTCATGCACCCGTTCATGCCGTTCCTGACCGAAGAGGTCTGGCATGTGCTGCGCGAAGGGCGCGACGCGCGCAGCGTCATGTTCGAGACGGCGGTTTACAACGGACTGGCGCAAAGCCCGTCCGAAACCGACGACCAGGCTCTGTTGAAGCGCGGCGAGTTCGCCAAGGAAGTCGTCATGGGCATCCGTGCCGTACGCAACGGCAAGAACCTATCGCCCAAGACGCCCTTGAAACTGAGCGTGCAGAAAAACGGCGGCGAGGCGGCCGACCCCTTGTTCGACCCCATCGTGGCCAAACTCTGCAATCTGGAAAGCCTCGACTATGTGACCGAACCCGTTGAAAAGGCCTATACGTTCGTGGCGGGCACGACCGCTTTCTTCGTGCGTATGGAGGCGGAGAGCGTCGATGTGGCCGCCGAACTGGCCAAGGCCAAGGAAGAGTTGGCCTACGCGGAAGGCTTTTTGCGCAAGGTTATGCAGAAACTCGGCAACCCTAAGTTCGTGGACGGGGCGCCCGAAGCGGTCGTGGCCGGCGAACGCAAGAAGCAGGCCGATGCGGAGGAACGCATCCGGTTGCTCAAAGAACGCATCGCCCAATGGGAGAAATAAAAGGCGGCCACCGGTCAGTCCGACGCCGGGCATCCGACACCGGGCATCCGGCCGACGGTCAGGCCGGCCGGTATCGGAGGCCGTGCCGCCTGCTCTTGCTGTTCGCGGCCGTGGCGGCCTTCGGCCTGCCACAGCCCGCCACCGCACAAAGGAAGGCCGAGCGCGTGCCGGCCAAGCGGCCGACCGCGCTCACGACCGGTCTCCCCGCCGACCAGGTGGCGGGCGGCGACCGCGTGTTGGCCTTTGTCAAGGGCGCTTCGCGGCGCACGCTCTACAAAGAGGGGGCGGCCTTGAAGATCAAGACGACCGACGGCCGCAAGGTGCAGGGCTACATCAACCGTATAGGCGATACGGCCGTCATGATAAACGGTATTGATTACCGTTACGAGCGCATCGCCGCCTATTATGTGCCGTTTCGGCTCTGCACGATCATGGGGTCGGCGCTCTGCGTCGCCGGCGGCGGTTACCTGTTGCTGGACGGCATAAACGGTGCGATAAACCGCAAGCGGCCCGTCTTTCATGTCGAGGCGCTTGCCACCGGCATCCCGTTGGCGGCGGCCGGCGGTGTCGTGCTGGCTTTCAAGGAAGTCAAGCGCAGTACCGGCAAATGGCGGGTCAAAGTGATGGTTTGGTAGCCCGCCCGATATTATAAAGAAACGCGTGTTAGACACAATATGAAAAAACTGAATTCTTTCCTGCTTAAGTCCTATATCGGACCGCTCGTGCTCACGTTTTTTATCGGCATCTTCGTGCTGTTGATGCAGTTTCTGTGGAAATATGTCGATGACCTCGTTGGCAAAGGTTTGGATTTGTGGACAATTTGCAAGTTTATGTTTTACGCCTGCTGGACGTTCGTGCCGATGGCGTTGCCATTGGCCGTCCTGCTCTCGTCGCTGATGTTTTTCGGCAATATGGGCGAACACTACGAACTCGTCGCGCTCAAGGCCGCGGGCATTCCGCTCCGACAGTCGATGCGGCCGCTCATAGGCGTTTGTTTCGGCATCTGTCTGCTGGCCTTTTTCTTCGCCAACAATGCCGCGCCGAAAGCTTATCTGAATTACCGCGTGCTTTATCATGAAATCCGGACGAAAAAACCGGCCTTGGATATCCCGGAAGGTATCTATTACAAACAGATAGACGGCTATACGATACGGGTCGATAAGAAAGAGCGCGACGGGGCGCACCTGCAGGGCGTGCAGATCTACGACCATACGGCGCACAAGGGCAATACGAACGTGACGATGGCCGAGCGCGGCTACATGCAGACGTCCGAAGACGGCCGTTACATGACGTTGACGCTTTACGACGGCCACTCGTACGGCGAGAATGCCGAAATGGGACAGGGTATGCGCGACAACAACCGCGACAATGACGTGGCCTATCCGTTTACGCGCGTTCAATTCGAGAAACAGATCCTGCTGTTCGACCTTTCATCGTTCCAAATGCCCGAAGCCACGGCCGATATGTACGACCGCCATCAGCGCACGTTGGGGATCAAAGCCCTGTCGGCGCAATACGATACGCTCAAGACGACCCGTGACGCGCGTCAGGCGGAAATCGCGCGTTCGATCGAGACGCAGTATTATCATCTGGCGCATTATTACGGGCAGGATTCGGTGCGTCGCACCGAAGTTCCGTCGCGGACGTCCGAAACGGAAAAGGCGTATGCGGACTGGCGGACCGGTTTGGGCGTGGCGGCCAAATTGCAGGCGGCGGCCAAGGCTGAGAATTTCCGCAGCGACGCGCAGTACTACCGCAACGACATGTATTACCGCAACGAGCAGGTCAATTCCTACGCGGTAGAGTGGCATAAGAAATTCAGCCTCTCGGCGGCCTGCCTCGTCCTGTTCTTCATCGGCGCGCCGCTGGGCTCCATCATCCGCAAGGGCGGCATCGGGATGCCGGGCGTTGTGTCGGTCTTGTTGTTCGTACTCTATCACGTCCTGACCGTCATCGGCGAGAAAGCGGCCATAGAGGGGGTGATGGGCAGTTTTTGGGGCATGTGGCTCGCGCCGCTCATCTATCTGCCGTTCGGCATATTGCTGACGGTTCAGGCTACGGTCGATTCCTCATTTCTCGACGCCGATACGTGGCGGCGTCTGTTGGGTCGGAACAAAGCGGTCGCGTAGTGTCATGGAAACCGAGAAACCCGTTTTAATGCTGTGCCCCAAGCCGCTCTATCCGTTGCGGGACGGCGGTTGCGTGGCTATGTATGCCGTTTGGCATGGCTTGCGGCTTTATAACCGCGAGGTGGATATTCTGACGGCCGCTTCGTACAAACATCCGTTCGAACCGAATGACCTGCCGGCCGGTATGCGGATTGCCGGCGTGGAAATCGATTTGAAGCTGCGGTTGTGGCGGGCGTTTAAAAATCTGTTCAGCCGCCGTTCCTATATCCTCGAACGGTTTTATTCGGACGGACTGGCCGATCGGCTGAGGGAAAAATTGCAGGAAAACGACTATGCCTGGATTCAGATAGAAAGCCTGTTCATGGCGCCTTACATTCCGTTGATAAGGGCCTATTCCCCGGCCAAGATCGTCGTGCGGCCGGCCAATGTGGAAAGCGAAATCTGGAGCCGGCTGGCGCGCAAGGCCTGCGGCTTGAAACGCTGGTACTATAAATTGCTGGCCAAGCGTTTGGAACGGGAGGAAATCGCGTGGCTCAACCGGGCCGACCTCGTTTTGCCGCTGACCGACCGCGATACGGCCACGTTCCGGCGGCTGGGCGTGGTCGCGCCTTTGCATACGCTTTCGGTCGGCATGGCCGACACGTTGGCGCCCGTCGAGGTGGAGCCGGAATACCCGTCCATTTTCTATATAGGCGCGTTGAACTGGTTGCCCAACATAGAGGGCATCGACTGGTTCCTTAAAAAAGTGTGGCCGCACATCCACCGCCGTTGTCCCGATCTGACGTTTTATCTGGCGGGACGCTATATGCCCTCCCGCCTGCGCAACCTGCGCATGGACAAGGTCGTGGTCATGGGCGAGGTCGAAGACGCCAAGACGTTCATGGCTTCCAAGGGCGTCATGGTCGTGCCCGTGCTTTCAGGCAGCGGCATCCGCATTAAAATCATGGAGGGCATGGTGGCCGGCCGGCCGATCGTCACGACGACGATGGGGGCGGAGGGATTGGATTATACGCCGGGTCAGGATCTTTGGATAGCTGATACGGAGGAAGCGTTCGCCGAGGCGGTCGAATACGCCGTGACGCATCGGGAAGAGGCCGAGGCCGTGGGGGAAAGCGGGCGTCGGCTCATGCTCGAACACCATAACATCGAGAAGATAACCGCTCAATTGATAGAATATTGCCGGTGAAACTGCTTGTCGTATTGTCGCGTTTCCCTTATCCGTTGGAAAAAGGGGATCAGTTGCGGGCCTATCATCAGATCAAGGCCCTTTCGGCGTTTTACGAATTGCATCTTTTCTGCGTGAACGACAGGCCGGTGCCGGCGGCGCATCTGCAAGCCCTGATACCTTATTGCGCGTCGGTCTGTGTCGGTACGACGGGCGGCTGGTTCAGCCGTTTGGGACAGGTGTTGCGGTTCTGGCGTCAAGGCCGGCCGTTACAATGCGCTTATTTCTACAGCCGGCGGACCAAGCGGCGTTTCGACCGTTATTATGCGCGGGTCGCGCCCGATTTGCTGTTGAGCCAGTTGGTGCGTACGATGCCCTATACGGCCGACAAGCCCGTTTTCAAGATATTGGATTATCAGGATGTTTTTTCCTATGGCATGTATAAGCGTTATCAGGTAGCGCGTGGCTTGCGGCGATGGGTTTTCCGTTACGAATACCATGCCCTCTTGCGGGCGGAGAAGCGCGCTTTTTCGCAATACGATCTCTGTACGATTATTTCGGAGCAGGACCGCGACGCCTTGCCGTTGGATCACGCGCAGCAGATGCGGGTCAGGATATGGCGCAACGGCGTCGATACCGATTATTTCAAACCGGTGCCGCCGCCTACCGACCGGATGTTTGACATCGTGTTTGCCGGCAACATGGGCTATCAGCCCAACGAAGACGCCGCCGAATACCTGGTACAGCGTCTTCAGCCGGCTTTGGCGCAGCAGGGGCTTTCGGTCGATATGCTGTTGGCCGGTACTTCCCCTACGTATATCGTCCGCCGGCTGGCTTCCGATACGGTCACGGTGACGGGCTGGATTCGGGATATGCGCGAGGCATACGCTTCCGGCCTGATGCTCGTCGCGCCCATGCGTTTGGGAACCGGGATGCAGAACAAACTGTTGGAGGCCATGGCTTGCGGCCTGCCCTGTATCGCCTCCGAGATAGCCGTGCGCGGCTTAGGCGATTTCGGCGACTGTCCCGTGCAGGCTGTGCCGCTTTCTTTCGACAACGACCGCGTACCGGAACTTTTGGTCGAAACCGTTGGCCGTTATCTCGCTGATGCCGCTCTGCGCGCCGAATTGGGTCGTCAGGGAAGGGCTTTTGTCTTGAAATATTACAGTTGGTCGGCTCAAGCCGCCAATCTTAAAACTTGGACCGATGGATTTGTTTTCTCCGGATCCCGCCTGGGCTAAGGCACGTATAGCGGAATTGACGGAACGGCTCAATGCGGCCAACCATGCCTATTACGTCATGGATGCCCCGTCGATGAGCGACTACGAGTTTGATACGCTGTTGGCCGAGTTGGCCGAGTTGGAGCGGGAATTTCCGGATTATGTGTCGCCGCACAGCCCTACGCAGCGGGTGGGCGGCGCGCCGATCCGGAATTTCGTGACCGTGTTGCACGCCCGTCCCATGCTTTCGCTCGGCAACACCTACACCAAGGCCGATTTGGCGGAGTTCGACGCCCGCATCCGGCGTTTGACCGAAGAACCTTATACGTATGTTTGCGAATTGAAATACGACGGGGTTTCCATCAGCCTCCACTACGAAAACGGCGCGCTTGTAAGGGCCGTGACGCGTGGGGATGGCCGTCAGGGCGACGACGTGACGGCCAATATCCGCACGATTGCCTCCATTCCGTTGAAGTTGAAAGGCAGCGACTATCCGTCCAGTTTCGAGATACGCGGTGAAATCATCATGCCGCATAAGGTTTTCCATGCGTTGAACGCCAAGCGGAAAGAGGCGGGTGAACCGCCTTTCGCCAATCCGCGCAATGCCGCTTCCGGAAGCCTCAAACTCTTGGATCCGCGGCAGACGGCGGAGCGTCGGCTCGATTGTTTCCTCTATTTTCTGTTGGCCGACGAATACGAGGCCGATACCCATCTCCACAGTTTGGAAAAAGCCGCCGAGTGGGGCTTTAAGACCGGTTCTTATTACCGCGAGTGTGCCGACATAGACGCCGTCATGGCCTTTATAGACGAATGGGATAAAAAAAGACTTGATTTGCCGTTTGACATAGACGGCGTGGTCCTCAAGGTAAACCAAAAACGTCTGTGGCCCGTTTTGGGTGAGACCGTCAAGTCGCCGCGTTGGGCCATCGCCTATAAGTTCAAGGCACAGCAGGTCAAGACCCGTCTGCTGGATATAGGCTATCAGGTGGGACGGACCGGCGCCGTGACCCCCGTCGCGCATCTGGAGCCTGTGGCTCTGGCCGGGACGGTGGTCAAACGGGCTTCGCTGTATAATGCCGACAACATAGAAAAAATGGATTTCCGCAAGGGCGATACCGTATTGGTGGAAAAGGGCGGCGAGATCATTCCCAAGATAGTCGGCATCGACCTTTCGCGGCGCGAGCCGGATGGCGAGGCGTACCGTTTTGCCGATGCCTGTCCCGAATGCGGGACGAAACTGTTGCGGAAGGAAGGCGAGGCCGGCTATTATTGTCCGAACGACGACCATTGTCCGCCGCAGATCAAGGGGCGTCTGGAACATTTTATATCGCGCCGTGCCATGGACATCAATACGATGGGCGAGAGCAAGATAGAGGTGCTTTACGAACAAGGCTTGCTTGGCACCATCGCCGATTTCTACGATTTGGATTACCGGACGCTGTATGGCGTGGAAGGCGGCGAGCATGCCGCCGACGGCAACCGGCGCGTGGTGACGTTGCGCGACCGCAGTGTCCGCAATATATTGGCGGGCATAGAGGCTTCCAAACAGAAACCGTTTGAGGTCGTGCTGTACGCGTTGGGCATCCGCTTTGTGGGGGAAGTGACGGCCAAATCCTTGGCGCGTCATTTCGGCGACATCGATGCGTTGATGGCCGCATCCAAAGAGGATTTGCTGCAAGTGGAAGACGTGGGGGAAATCATCGCCCAAAGCGTTTTGGATTATTTCGCCAAGCCGGAGCACCGGGCGCTTATAGCGCGTCTCAAGGCGGCTGGCCTGCAGTTTGCGACGGCTTATACGAACGAGCGGCCGGAAGGTGTCCTGACAGGGACGGTCTGGACGGTCAGCGGGGTATTTTCACGTTCGCGCGATGAAATGAAAGCGTTGATAGAGGCCAACGGCGGCAAAGTCGGTTCCGGCCTGTCGCGCAACACGACCTTTCTGTTGGCCGGCGACAACATGGGGCCTGAAAAGCGCAAGAAAGCCTTGGCCTTGGGCATAGAGATGATAGACGAGGCCGCGTTCTTCGAAAAGATACGGCAGGCAGACTAAAACACGCGGCGGATGAGCCGCAGTTTGTGGCTGTAGGTCTTGGTGTCCTGACGGTAGATGCCCTGGTGGTCGATGGTATCGATGCGTACCATGCCGCTCGCGTGGATGAGGCGGTTGTTCCCCATATAGAGGCCTACGTGTACGATTTGTTCGTTTTCGTTGTCAAAAAACAACAAGTCGGCCGGTTGGGCTTCTTCCAAAAAATTGACGGCTTCGCCCGCGGCCGCCTGGTCTTTGGCGTCGCGCGGCAGTTGTATGCCGTACATGCGGTAAAGCGTTTGCGTAAAACCGGAACAATCGGTGCCGAAGATGGATTTTCCCCCCCAGAGATAAGGCGTGTTGAGCCAGAGCATGGCCGATTGCAACAAGGCTTCGCGTTTTTCCGCCTCCGGGGTCGTTTGTCTTCTTTCGGCTGTCATGAGCGGATCTTGTGTTTCGAAGCCCGTTTCAGGCGTTTGAAAAATGCCATTTTCCAGAATCGGCAGCCGGCAGCCCATGCCGACCGGGAAGTGTGAGAGGTCGCCCGTGCGGTTAATGCGGCTGTAAGGGGTGGCGGTAAAGGCCGCCTTGGCGTCGGAAATCCACAATTGGTGTGGCTCTTTGGCAATGAGTTGAATCTGTTTGCTATCGACCCATGCTTCATAGCCATCCGCATCCGTGCGGATTTTCAGCCAATGCGTATATTTTTCCAAGATGGTGAACGTTTCGCCGAAAAGCAGTTGCGATACCATTTCCGAAGCGTGGCTGATGGTGCCCCGCAAAGGGACTTGGCTGAGCAGACAGATGCCGAATTGTTCCATGATAAAGGCGTGTTTTTCTATAAAAAAAGCTGTCCCGAACCAACGGGACAGCCTTTTCCTATCATCATGAAAAATTTTTCTAACCCAAAGTAAACGAAATGGGGATGGAGTAGCGGCAACGCACCGCACGGCCACGCTGTTTGCCGGGCGTCCATTTCGGCAAGGCCTTTACGACCTTGATGGCCGCTTCGTCGCAACCGCCGCCTATACCTCTCAAAATCGTCACGTCCGTCACGCTACCGTCTTTCTCTACAACGAAGCCGACATAGACACGCCCTTGAATACCGCTTTCCTGAGCCGCTACGGGATAGGAAAGGTTCTTGCGGATGAATTCGTGCAGGGCTTCCTCGCCGCCGGGGAAACCGGGACTTTCTTCCACAATTTGGAAAATCTCCTCTTCCTCAACGACTTCTTCAACCACCATGACGACTTCCACGGGCTCTACCGCCGTCTGTTCGTCGGCTTCCACGTCGAAACTCACTTCGTTCTCTTCAATTTCAACATCGTCTTCCACCACTTCGATTTCCTGAGAAACCTGAGCGGGGGGAGGTGGGGGCGGAGCGACTTCCTGCGAGGTCTGAATAATCATTTCCTCTTCAATCGTGACCGCAGTACGGCTGATTTCATCCACGACGATTCGGTCGTACGACTTCCATTCGAAAGCGGCCCAAAGCACCACCAACGAGAAAACCAAACCGATTTCCATGTACAGCCCCTTGCGCGTTTCGAGGTCTGCTTTTGGCGATTTCTTGATTTCCATTGTTTTAACGTTTGTTTAATGGTCTTTTGCGATAGGATGGCATGCAAAAAACGGAACGAAGATAGTGATTTTTTTCGAGACCGCAAATTTTTGGGGGCAGGAGGCTTATCGGGGGGAATTACGGAGGGCGTCGGGGGCGTCTTTCATTTCAGTCTGCTTTTTCTGCCGGTAGCCGATCGTGCGGCGGTTTTTCCGTTCTTCGGCTGTGCCCAGCAGTTGTGTCAAGGCCTGATATATTTCGTTGAATTGCGCATCGGTGTTTATTTCCAGTTCTTTGATGCGTTTCAGCAGTTCATCGTAGTTCATCGCGATGCGACGCATAAGGACAAAGGCCCGCATGATGGAGATATTGACTTCGATGGCGGTCTTGCCACGCAGAACCGAGGAAAGCATGGCGACGCCCTGTTCGGTAAAGGCCATGGGCGGAATGGGGAGGTGACGAAGTGTTGAGGGGAACTTATCACAATTTGTGATAACTTTAACCCATTCATCTCCATCATCACTCGGCAATCCCGTATTGTGAAGATTTTTTGCTGTATGATTTGTAGCGTTTTCATGATGTAATGATTTAATCGATTGTGTGATGCGGCACTCTATCGGGTGTTCGGCCGGTTTAGAACCGGTAGGCGTAGCGGAGCGTGCCGGTAAAGTCGGTGCGGAACGCGGTCGCGGTCGTGGCCGTCGTTGCCGTTGTGGCCGTCGTGTTGGAAGCATCGGCGGAGCGGCCGTTCCCCAAGGTGTGTTTGAAGCGTAGGTTCAGGCTGAGGTCTATCTGATGCCTTTTGGCGAAGCGGTAGCCAAGGCCGGTGCCGAGATTGGCCAATCCGCTTTGCAGGGCGCGCGGGCTGAAGCCGAGGTCGTATTGCAGGCGGATGTTCAGATTCAGGCTTTTGTCTTCGAGAAAGCTTTTGGAGAAGCCGACCGAGGGGCCGGTGTAAATTTCCGCCGTTTTGGAGGCCGGCTGGTAGGCGGCTTGGGCGTGCAGGGCGGTGTTGAGCCGGCAGTCCTTGCCGAGGCCGGTTTGATGGGAGAGCCGGGCGGAGAAATAGTCGTTCATGGCTTGTTCGCCTACCAGTTTGGATTCTTGAAACGAGAAGTCGAACGACAAGGTGTGGGCGGGGGAGCCGGAGGCGGGGCGCGTCGTGCCGTCCTGCGGCTGTCCGTCCGACGGCCGGTGGCCGCGGCTGTCTCGGTGGCCGAAGCGGTACGAGAAGCGGGCCTGTGCCTGTTGCGAGAGTTGCGTGTTGCGTAGCGAGTCCGGATGGGGGATGGGCGCGTAGGCGCCGGGTTCCACCTGCATCGGCAACAGGCGCGTGTGCGTCATGAAGTTGGAGTAGGAAACGGAAGCCTCCCAAGGGCCGTCGGAGGCGTATTGCAGTTGGAGGTCGGCGGCGAGGCGGTTCATGCGGCTCTGTCGGTCCCGCCGCAGATTGTCGCGTTGATAGCCGAGGCGGCCGGAAAACCGCCACCGCTGTTTAAAGTCGCCGTTATAGCCGAGCGAGACGCTTTCGAGGTCGCCGCCGCTGTAGTACCGCCCCATGCTGTAGAACTGCGCGCCCTGACGTTCGTAAGCCAGTTCCGCGCCGAACGCGGCGGCGCGCAGTTTGAACGACAGCCCCGGCGAAGCCTTGTCCGAGACGGGGAGCGTTGTCCCTTCGGTCCCTCCCGCTGTCTTTCTTTGCAGCCAGCTCACACCGCCCTCGCTGCCGAGTGTCACGATGTCGGCAATCGTGAAGCGGCCTTGCCATGAGAGCACCAGGTTGCGTTGCGGCAAAACGCCGGTCGGCGCGTCCGCCGTCTTACCGCCGTTTTCCCAGGCGTGAAAGAAATGCACGTCCAGTTGCTGTTTTTCGTGCGTCCAGCCTACTTTAAAGCCGTAAGCCAGCCGGCGGTAAGTCGGCGGGCGCAGGCTGTCGCCCACATCTTCTTTCTGCAAGCGCCCGAACATCGCGCTCAGCGAAACCGGCAGGAAGTCGGGCGTGAGTTCCATACCGGCTCCATCGAAACCGATGCCCGCCAGCCCGTAGGGCGACATGCTCATGCCCGTCCGTCCGATATAAGCCTTGACCCATTTGTAGGAAGGCGTCAGTTGCAGGAGGTTGAACGGGTGCTTGAAATTGAAGCCGTCTTGCCCGAACGAGAGTTGCAACGGCAGCGAGATGCCGTATATGGCCGGATTGAGCGATACGTTCAGCAGATACGAGAACGGTCGGTTGAAGTTTTTGGGCTGCGATAGAAAACTGCTGAATTCCGCGTTCACTTCGCCGCCGATGGTAAACGGTTTTCGTTTGCTCAGGCCGCTCAGTTCCTGCGCCGACAGCCGCGCGCCCATGCCGATGGTGGCCGCGCCCGCGCCGATGCAGGCCGCCAGCAGGCCGGTTTTCAAAATCAGTTCCAGCCAAAGGAGAAGCCGTCTGCGGCGGGTTTGGCGGTGGTTTTGGCGGCGTCCCGGGGCTGGACGCGCCTTGGGGGAATAAGGAAATGCCATATCCGTATATTTTTGCTTGTCAATAGGAATCAAAACGCGGCCCCTCGAAGAGGTCAAACCTGTTTTTAGAATATACGGACGGGGCGGAAAAATAACGAAAAAAAGCCGGAGGCCGGCTTATGAGAGGCAAACCGGCTTATGAGAGGCAAACCGGCTTATGAGAGGCAATCGGTTTATGACCGGCAACTTGTTTATGAAAAGCAATCGGCTTATAAAAGAAAACCCGAACCTGCATCCTGCAGGTCCGGGTATATTCACCGTTCGGTGTCCGGTTTTCGGGCGGCCGCGCCGCACGGTCGGTCGATCGCTTCGGTCGGGTTTAGAAGCGGCCGCCGCCAAGCGCGCGGTAAAGCGTCACCACGGCGTTCCATTCGCTCAGGCGGTTGCTTAAAGCCGTCAGTTGCGCCGTCAGGAGCGATTGTTGCGCCGCCAACACTTCCAGATAGGTCGTGCTGCCGTGTTCCATCAAGAGGCGCGTACTTTCGGCCGCTACCTCCAACGAAGCGATTTGTTTGTCGTAGAGCGACGTCTTTTCGCGGGCGGTCTGTACGAGGGCCAGCGCGTTATTGACTTCGATGCCCGCCTCCAACAGCGTTTGTTGGAACGAAATCTTGGCTTCTTCCTGTTGCGCCTTGGCGATTTTGAGTTGCGCCCGCAGTTTGCCGTTCTGGAACAGCGGTTGGGTCAGGTTGGCCAGCGCGCTCCAAATCAGCCCGCCGGGATTGGGAATGACGCCGTTCGCGTTCGACCAGCCCGCGAGGCCGCTCAGCGAGAGCGACGGATAAAAGGCCGAGCGCGCCGCGTTCGTCACATAAAACGCCCGCGCCAGATTCTGTTCGGCCTGCATGACGTCGGGACGTTTCGACAGCAACGCGAGCGGCACCCCCACGCGCAGGTCGTTGGCGAAAATCATCGCCGGCATCGGGCCGCGTTCAATCGGCCGCGGCGTCGTGCCGAGCAGGGCGCAGATCTGGTTTTCCGTTTCGCGGATTTGCTGTTTGATTTCGGGAATGGAAGCTTGGATGCGGTAGTAAGCCCCTTCGCTCTGCGCCACGGCCGCCGTATTGCCGACGCCGGCTTCCATGAGCGCGCGCGTCGCCTCCAAACTTTCCGCCCAGCTTTGTTCCGTCAGGATATAGACATTCAGCTGTTCGTCCAATGTCAGCAATTGGTAGTACAGCATGGCCGTGTTGGCAATCAGTTGCGTCTGTACGGCCTGCCGGTAAGCCTGCGACTGCAGCAGGCCCGCCTGCGCCTGTTTCTTGGCGTTGCGCAGGCCGCCGAACAGATCCACCTGCCAGGAGGCCGAAATCGGCAACTGATACGTGTAGCTCCACTGGTCCGTATTTGTTAGGCTGCCGCCGCTAAGCGGCATACTGTTGTTCAGTCCGCCGCTGAGCGGCAGGCCGAACGAGGGGAGGAACGCCAACTTGGCCGCTTTCAGGCTCGCTTCCGATTCTTCCACGCGCAGAAACGCGATCCGCATGTCCGCGTTCCGGGCTAAAACCGAGTCAATGAGGCGTTGCAGATAGGGGTCGGTAAAGAAATCGCGCCACGCGATGTCGGCCATAGACGTCGTATCGGCCACCGTTGCCGCGCCGGTCACCGTCAGGGCCGCCGACGGCCCGGCGTCGCCGTATAGGCCGTCCACCTGCAGGTCGTCCGGCCGCGTGTACGACGAATAAATGCCGCAACCCGTCATCAAGACGGCCAAAGAGGCCGCCACCGCGCCGCCCGTCAGCAGGCGGCAGAAATGTATCTTATTCATGTTGGTCATCGGAATTAAAGTGCAACGGTTTGACCCGTTCCTGCAACGATTGGAAAACGATAAAAAAGGCCGGCACCACAATCAACAGCGCGACCGTACCAATGAGCATGCCGCCCACGACGCCCGATCCCAACGACCGGTTGCCGTTCGCGCCTACGCCCATGGCCGTCATCAACGGCAACAGGCCGATAATCAGTGTCAGGGCCGTCATCAGGATCGGACGAAGACGCGCTTTGGCCGCGCCGACGGCCGCCGCCGCCAGCGTCATGCCCCTTTGCCGGCGTTCCACCGCATACTCGGTCAGCAGGATGGCCGTTTTGGCGAGCAGACCGATCAGCATGATCATACCCACCTGCAGGTAGATGTTGTTCTCCAGACCGAAGATTTTGGCGAACAGGAACGTCCCCATCAAACCGAACGGCACGCTCAGGATTACGGCGAACGGAATCAGGAAACTCTCGTACATGGCACACAAAATCAAGTATATGAAGAAAATACAGAGGCCGAAGATAATCGCCGTGTTGCTCGTCTGCGTCGCTTCCTCGCGTGTGATGCCGCCGTACGAATAACTGTAGTTGTTCGGCAGCGATTCCTTGGCCACGCGCGCCACCGTGGCGATGGCGTCGCCGGTACTGTAGCCGGGCGCGGGCGCGGCGTTCACGCTGATGGAGTTGTACAGGTTGAAGCGCGACAGCGTTTCCGAGCCATAGACGCGTTTGAGCGTCACGAACTGGCTCAGCGGCGCCATCTCGCCGTTGATGCGCACGAAGATGTCGTCAAGCGAACTTTCCGTGGCGCGGTAGGGAATGGCCGCCTGCAACATCACGCGATAGACCTTCGAAAACCGGTTGATGTTGGAGACGTACGAGCCGCCGTAATAGCCGCTCAATACGCTCAGCACCTCGTTGGGCGAAATGCCGGCCCGCTTGCACTTGGCCGCATCCACATCCACGAGCCATTGCGGATAATTGACGCTGAACGACGAGAACGCGCTCTGGAATTCGGGCGTTTGCCGCAGGGCCGCGATAAAGTCTTGCGTCACATTGTAGAATTCGGTCACATCCCCGCCCATGCGGTCCTGTACGTTTATCTCCAAGCTGTTGCCCATACCGTAGCCGGGAATCATACCGGGAGCCATCGCGAAAATCGTCGCTTCGCGGATGTCGGCCGTCCGTTTGTAAATTTCCTTGATGACGCTGTTTACGGCGTCCGAGCGGCGCGGCCGGTCGTCCCACGGTTTGAGTTTGATGATGAACATGCCGTACGAACTGCCCTGACCGGAAATCAGACCGTAACCGCTTACTTTCGTATAGGTACGGATTTGCGGAATCGTGCGGATGGCGGCGTCGATTTCGTCCATGACCTTGTTGGTCGAACTCAGCGAGTAGCCGGCCGGCATCGAGACGTTCATGAAGACCGAGCCCTGGTCTTCTTCGGGCACGAGGCTCGTCTTGGTCGTGCGCATGAAGAATACGAGCAGGACGGTCGCTGCACCCAGCATGACCCAGGGAATCCAGCGGCGGCGGATGAACAGCATGACGAACTGTTTGTATTTATTGCTCAACGCCCCGAAAACCGTGTTGAACGCATGGCGGAAACGCGAGGCGAAATTGTCTTTTTCATTCCCGAATTCGTCTTTGTACGGCCGGAGCAGGAGGGCGCACAGGGCCGGCGAGAGCGTCAGGGCGTTGATGGCCGAGATGCCGACGGCCACGGCCATCGTCAGACCGAATTGCGTGTAGAACGTACCCGACGTGCCGCCCATGAACGACACCGGAATGAAGACGGCCATGAACACGAGCGAAGACGTGATGACCGCCGCGCTGATGCCTTTCATCGCGTCCACGCTCGCCTTGTAGGGCGAACGGTAACCTTCGTCGAATTTGGCCTGCACGGCCTCGACGACGACGATCGAGTCATCGACGACGGTTCCGATGACCAGCACGAGGGCGAAGAGCGTGATGAGGTTGATCGTGAAGCCGGCCATCGTCATGAACGCGAACGTGCCGATCAGCGAGACGATGATGCCCGCGAGCGGAATCAACGTCGATTTGATGTCTTGCAGAAAGACATAGACCACGAGGATAACGAGCAATATGGCCTCGAACAGCGTTTTGAGCACATTGTGGATAGAGGCGTAGAGGAAGTCGGTCACGCTCATGATATCGACGATGGCCGTGCCTTTCGGTAGCGTCAGCCGCGCTTCGTCCAGAAACTTGTTGATGTCTTCCACCACTTTCGTGGCGTTGGAGCCGGCCGTTTGGTAAACCATGCAGGTGATGCCGGGGCATCCGTCCGTCTGTCCGCGGAAGTTGTAACTCTCGCTGCCGAGTTCCACCGTCGCCACGTCTTTGAGTTTGAGTACCTGACCGTCGGGTGTCGAACGGATGACGATCTCGTCGAATTCTTCGGGCGTGATCAGACGGCCCTTGTATTTCATCGTGTATTGGTACGTCTCGTCCGAACTTTCGCCGAAAGAGCCCGTGGCCGCCTCGATGTTCTGCTCGGCCAAAGCCGCGGTGATGTCGGACGGAATCAGGCCGTACTGCGCCATGATGTCCGGCTTCATCCAGATACGCATGCTGTAGTCGGCGCCGAGTACCATGACGTCGCCCACGCCCGCGATGCGTAATATTTCCGGTTCGAGATTGATTTTTACGTAATTGGAGAGAAAGGTCTCGTCGTAGGAACTGTCGGGGCTATAGAGCGAGAAGATTTTGAGCATACTCGTCTGCCGCTTGTTCACCATGACGCCGATCTGGTTTACGGCCGAGGGCAGGTTGCCCGTGGCGCGCGCCACACGGTTCTGCACGTTTACGGCCGCCATGTCGGGATCCACGCCCTGCTTGAAATAGACCGTCACGTTCGCGCTACCCGTATTCGTGGCCGACGAGGTGATATAGTTCATGTCCTCCACGCCGTTGATGGCTTCTTCGAGCGGCACGATGACGCTTTTCTGTATCGTTTCCGCGCTTGCGCCCGGGTAGGAGGTCGAAACGGAAATCGTAGGCGGCGCGATGTCGGGGAATTGTTCCACCGGCAGGGTCGCGAGGCTGATGACGCCGACCGAAACGATGAGTATGGAGATGACGGCCGAAAGGACGGGCCGCTGTATGAAAGTTTCTAACTTCATGTTTTTGGGATTTTACGTTTCGGGTGACCCGACTATTTGGTTTGGGCGGTTTTTGTTTGGCCCGCCGCTTCGACCGCTTCCATGGCTTCCGTCACGGTTTCCGCCGTCCCGGCCGCTTCCGCCGCCGTTTCCGGGAAGACCGGCGTTACGGCCGTCCCTTCGCGCAAGAGGCCTACGCCTTCGGCCACGAGTACGTCGCCGAACGCCACGCCTTTATCCACGACATAGTGGCGGGCGTCCAGGTTGCGTACGTCCACTTCCTGCGCCGTCGCGATGCCGTCCGCGATTTTATAGACGAAAACGCGGTCCTGCAGTTCGAACGTCGCCGCTTTCGGAATCACGATCGCGTCGCGCAGGCGTTCGGTCATAATCACGTTGCCGGAGGCGCCGCTCAATAGAATGCCTTTGGAATTGGGGAATACGGCGCGTACGCTGACCGTGCCCGTGTTGCGGTTGATGACGCCGCTGATGCTTTCGATGCGGCCTTTTTCCGCATACATCGAACCGTCGTTGAGTTGCAGGCTGACATCCTCCATGTCGGCGATGGCCGCGTCAATGCTGCCGTATTCGCGCGTGAGGCTCAGCAATTTGTTTTCGCTCATCGAGAAATAGACATACATCTGCGTGTTGTCCGAAACCGTCGTCAGCGGCTGAGGCATATTCGGGCTCACGAGCGCGCCCTTGCGGTAAGGCAACGTGCCGACGACGCCGGGCGAAGAACTGCGTATTTCCGTATAGGACAGGTTCTGCTGTGCCGTAATCTCCATGGCTTTCATCTGGTCGAGCGCGGCTTCGGCCGACAGTTTGTTGTTTTCGGACGTCTGCAGGTCGAAGTCCGAAATCACGTTCTTCGCACGCAGTTTCTTTTTACTGTCGTAAGTGATTTTGGCCGTGTTCAACGCCACTTTCGCGGCTTTCACATTGGCCTGCGCCGTGCGCAACGCCGCTTGGTAAGGCACTTGGTCGATGACGAACAGCAGTTGGTCTTCCTTGACGCGTTCGCCTTCCTGCACCGCCACTTTCGTCAGCGTGCCGGAAATCTGCGGATAAATGTCTATATCTTGCCGGCCGCGGATGGAGGCCGAATAAGAGGTCGTGCCGACCGCTTCCCGGCCTTCGATGACCAAAGCGGCATACGCTTTCGGCCCTTGGGCGGCGTTGTTCGAACGTTTGCAAGCCGTCATAAGGCAGCCTGCCAACAGCAAACCGCTGACACATAAAACGATTCTCATCTTCATATCGTAAAAACTTAATATTTTCCAGCAAAATCCCACAAAAATACGAAAAAAAACGGTCGGATGCTTGGCCGGGACTTCTTAAAAAAAGTTAAAAAAAAGCCTCTCCGCGGAGAGGCTTTTCAAAGTAGGCGGCCGGCCGTTCCGCCGGTCGTTCAAAATCTATAACTTCTGGAATTTCGCCATGCGCACCGCGCCGTCCGCAGCCGTCAGCTTGACGATGTAGGCGCCTTTGGTCAGTCGCGCCACCGGAACGTTCAGCGTTGTGCCGCCTTGGAGGTGCAGCGGTATCAGCAGCCGGCCCTGCAGGTCGAAGACGCCGCCGTCGTGGAGGCCGTCCGGCAGGTGCTCGATGTACAGCAGGTCGTCGGTCGGATTCGGATAGACCGTGAGCGGCGTGGCCGTATGTGTCCGTTCGTTGGCAACGCCTTTCCGGAACGTGGCCGTCAGCGTCAGGTCGTAACGGGCGGCGAAGCGGTAGGTCGCCTCGCGGCTTACGATGTCGCTGCCGTCGTTCCAACGCAGGAAACTGTAGCCTGTGGCCGGCGTCGCTTTAAGTTCCACCGTATCGCCGTCCGCGTAAAAACCGGTGCCTTCCACGAGGCCCCAGGTGGTGTCGGGCGCGACGGTCGCGTCGATATGCCGATAGACGGGCAAGTAGAAGTCGATGCCGTCGCGGAGCGAAACGCTGTTGTCGTCATAGACGGCTTCCACCGAATAGGTATAGTTGTTTTCGCGCAGGTCATTGTCGCTGAACGATGTTTCCGTCAAGCGGTCTTTGATTTGCGTGCCATTGCGATAGACGCGGTAGTAAGCCACTTGCGGGCCGCCTTCGGCGGTCTTGGGCGCTTCCCAGGTCATTTCCATGCCTTTGGGCGGTACGATGGTGTATTGAAAGCCGGTCGGCGAGGGGCGTCGGTCGGCCAGCAGCGTCTTGACGGCCGCAAACGCGTCGATGACGCCCGAACCGTCCCGTACGTAGCTGGCGTTTTCCGCGACGACCTGTGCCGTGGATGCCAGCAACTCCCGCATCTGATGCGTGTTGAGCGTCGAATCCACCGAGAGCAGCAGGCCGACGAGGCTGGCCGCCACAGGCGTGGCCATCGACGTGCCGAACATGCCGTCGTAGTACATGCCTTCCAATGTTTTGTCGCCGTTCAGACGGTATTCCTGATTCGTGCAGAACGTCGTGCTCAGGATGGAGTAGAAGGATTTCGAACCGCCCCGGTAGAAGAACCCGCCCGGCGCGAGAATGTCCACCCATTTGCCGAAGTTCGAGAATTCTTTTGAGAATTTCTTGTCCGAATTGACCGACCCTACGCTGATGACATAGGGGGAGGCCGCCGGGTAAAACCAGGCCGACGAGAGGCTGTTGCCGGCCGCGGCCACGAGGATGATGCCGTTTTCGTAGCACGATTTCAGCAATTCCTGTTCCGTTTCGGACGGTTGGCTGTTCGACCCCCACGACATGCTGATGACGTCCGCGCCGTGTTCGGCGGCCCAGCGGACGCCGCCGAAGCCGTTGCTCACCGCGCCGGGTACGGCGTTGGTGGCGCAACGCACGCCCATGACCGTCACGCCGCTGCCGATGGCGGCGATGCCTTTGCCGTTATGGCGTACCGCTCCAACGTTGCCGGCGCAGTGCGTGCCGTGCGACCACTCGTAGGCGGGGCAGTCCTTGCGCGAATTGGCGCAGGCTTTTTCCTGATCCACGTCGGCGGGCGGTGCGGCCTGGCCGGTTTCGCCCGTGTGTACGTTATAGAGGTTTTCCGGCGCGATGTCCAGATCCTCGTGTCCGTCCCATACCGCATTGTCGATGACCGCCACCTTGATGTGCGGCTTGCCCGTGGCCAGTTTCCAGGCCGAGTCGGCGTTGATGAGGTCCAGATGCCATTTATAGTTGCCGGTGTAAACGGGGTCGCCCTGTGCCGGTTCGGCTTGCGCGGTCTCGCCGCAGATATAGTAAATCGGCCGCTTTTCGACGAGTTCCACTTCCGGGTATTGGCGGAGGCGTTCGATGAACGCGTCGATATCCCGGATGCTGTCGATCGTTACGGCTATCGTGCGGCTCAGCACGGGGTTGTCCGCGAAAGCCAGGGATTCCACGTGGCGGCGCACGCCGAAAGTTTTGGCTTCGGCCCGCAGAAAATTGAACCGTCCGGCATCCAGCAGGCGGTTTTCGCCCGATTTGACGGCAAAGGCCGCCTCGTCTTTGAGGCGGATGTAAAGGCCGCCGTCTTCATAGTCGGCGTTTACGGTCTGCGCCTGCAGGCGGCCGAGGCCGGCCGCGCCCGAAACCGTCAGTCCAAGCGTCAGGGCCAGGGCCGTTATGAGATTACGTTTCATAAAGCGTGATATTTGAAGCGTCTATTATTTTTTCAGCAATTTGACGACCGTAAAGCCGTTCGCACCCTCGATGCGCACGGCGTACGTACCCGCCGGCAGACCGGCTACGGGCAGGTTCAGCGTCTGCGTGCCGGTTCCGTTCGCCGTGTGGCGCAGGAGTACGCGTCCCTGCATGTCCAGCAGCGAGACCGTCAGCGTTTCGTCCGTCAGCGGCCGGAACGCGAGTACGGCCGTTTCAGTCGCCGGGTTGGGATAGACGAGCGCGTCGGCCACGGCTTCGCGGCGGGTCTTGTCATCGTTTTTGGACCAAACGCCGTTGCCGTAGGCAAACGTCGCCTGGATGATTTCCCGCGTTTCCGTATTCTGGATATAAGCCGCCACGCCTACACGGTCGAGGCTGCCGCGCAGGGCGGGATTGTCGCCGAACTGATAGGTGAACGTTTTGACGATCGAGTCGCCGGGCAACGGCAGTTCGAGCAGGGTGCCGTTGGCGTCGGGCAGCATCTTGCGCACGATGTTGTAGTATTCCGTCTCGTTGCTCAACTGCGCCCGTTCGCGGATGGAGTCTTCGGCTAACGTGACGTAGAGGCGGTATTTGCCGATCAAAGGCAACCGGCAGGTTATTTTCGTCGAGATGTTCAGCACTTCGCCTTCACGATCCATTTTGGCCGCAAGCGCGAGCGGCGAAAGCGTTTGGCGGAACGTTTCGATCGAATCCAGGAGGCGCGTCAACGTGCGCGCGATAGATTCCAGATCGCCGCCCTGCAACGGGAAGCGGTAGCCGTTGAGCATCCATGTGGGGGCGCTGCCGATGCCGTAAAAGTTTTTGCGTTCCAAGGTCTCCGGCGTTACGAGCGGGTCGCCGCTCGTCGGGATGTCCACTTGGAATTTGGCCGCGACGAAACCGTTGAGGTTGTCCGGTTCGTTGCCGCCGTAAATGCTGTCCCATTCATGAAATTGTTTGTTCCAGCCGCCGCAACCGGAACACGTGGCGGAAGAGAAAATCTCCAGCATCGTTTTTTTGTACGGCAGGCTGCTGCCCATCGCGATGAAGCAGGGAACGGTCGTATGGTCGGTCGCAACGCCCTGACCGTTCAGTTGGTCGAACCAAATCTCGAATTCGGCTTCGGGGTCGGCGTAGGCCGGCGTATAGTCGAGCGAGAACGTCTGGCCGGCGACCGATTCGTTGCCGGCGGCCGCGATGTTCAGGTTGTTGAACGTTTGGGTCACGACGTCTTCGGTATTCATGCGGACACACAGCCGCGCGCTTGTAATCGCCGTATTCGACCAGTTCTGCAACGTGGCCTTTACCGGGAACGATTTGGGTTCCGACGGGTTGTTGTAAATCATATACAGCGGGGTATGCGCGTTGTTGCAGGCCGCACCGAGGCCGTCGGCCGCTTCGCCCACGCGGATGTCGTCGATGGCGATGGCTTGCCGGCCGGTCGAATTCTGTACAAAGGCCAGATAAATCGTTTTTCCGGCGTATTCGGCCAGGTTGATCGTGTATTCTCTCCAGGTGCCGCGCGCTTCGCGTACCGAACGCAGATCTTGGAAGGCCGAGGAGTCGGCCGAGGTCGTGGAAATTTTCAGTACGAAACCGTCGCGGGCGCGGTCGTCTTCCGACTTGGTGCGGAAGTAGAGTTTGGGCGCGCTTGCGTCTGTCAGCGCGATGGCCGGCGTGACGAGCCAGCGGTTGGCCTGTGCGCTGGCATTGGTGAAAAGGGAGGGGGCGGCCGCATAGCCTTCGCCGTCCATGCCGCGGCGGACTTTCCAGGCCGCATCGAAGTACGACAGGTCGGGTTGACCCGCGAACGGCGTGTTGGCGTCGTTGTAGAGCGTGAAGCCTTCCGGTACATAGCCGGAGCCGGTGGCATCGACGGCCACGTCGTCAAAACTTTCGTAGAAGAACCATTTTTGCGCCCGGGTGTTGCCGTTCAGACCGATGGCGGCCAATAGCGCGAGTGTCAAAGCAAAACGTTTCATGGGTTGAATATTAGGCATGTTAAATTAAGCGCGCAAAGATAGTGAATCCTATCGTCATGCGTCGGCGCAAAGATACGGAAAAAACGCATAAAAAAAGAGGGTCGCTTTCGTTCAGCGACCCTCCTTGTCAAACGGAACCGTCCGTTCCGCCCATGCGGCAGGTTTAGTGCAGATACACCTTGTAAACCGCCGTGCCGTTTTCGGCGTCGATGCGGATGAAGAGCAGCGCCCGTTCGGCATCGACCGGCAGAATCAGGTCTTCGCGGCTGTTGGGCGTGAAGCGGTGGAGGCGGTTGCCCGTCAGGGTATAGATGTCAACGGTGTTGACCGTCATGCCGCCGAGGTTGCGTACATGCACCCGGCCGTCCCGCGTGCTGACGCCGAAGCTGGCCTTGACCGCGTCTTCGTTGGCCGTCTCGACGATGAATTTGGCCGTAAGGCTCAGATCGCCGTCCGGCATCTTGAACGTGTGCGTCGCTTCTTTGCTCAGCGTGTCGGTATCGTTCAGCCAGGCCACGAATTTGAAACCTTGGTTGGCTTCGGCCGAGATCGTGACCTCTTCGTCCGCCAGGTAGAGGCCGGCGCCGCTTACCCGTCCGCCGTTGGCCGGCGAGGCCGTCAGGGTCAGTTCGTATTCTTCCTCCGGCTCATCGGGCTTGTTGGATTTGAAAACGGCGGTATAGGCCGCGTCGGCGTTCGGCATCTTGAACGTATAAGACGCTGTGGTAGCGAGTTGGACTGTGCCGTTCATCCAGGCTACGAAGTCGAAGCCCTCGTTGGGCGTGGCTGTAATCGTGACATCGCTGCCTTCTTTGTGCTTGCCGGCACCCGTCAGCGTGCCGCCCTCAGCCGGCGAAGCCGTCAGCGAGAGCGTATATTCTTCCGGGACGGCTGTCAGGCTGAGGTTGTAGGCTTCGAGGTAGAATTTGTGATCCCAATGCTCAACCGGATTATCGAAGAAGAAAGCGATTTGAATCGTCCCCGTCTTTTCCACGTTGAGTTCAAACGCCGAGTCGGTCAGAGCCAGTTCGTCGCCCGTCAGCGACAGAATCGTGTCATTCATCGTGAATTCGCCGTTGTCGGAGACCGCGATATAGAGCCGGCAGGTCTTTTCGGTGGGCGCAACCCCCTGTTGGTCCAATTCGAAAGTATAGTCTTCCTTCTGTTTTAGGCTGAAACTGTTCAAGGTAACAGTTAAAACGGTCGGTTTTTCCGTATGGATTTTCGGAGAAACGAGGACGGCGGCTTTGGCCTCTTCGTATGTTCCCATGGCTTGGCTTGTGTTTGCGGTACGTCCGGATAAACTGTATTTGGTTCCCCAAGTCTCGTAAGAATCGCTTTCCGTCAGATTCCCGCCTATTTTTCCGGTATAGGTTTTTACGCCGCGTTTGGCGGGCGAGATAAATTGGGACGGGTTGTTGGGATCGGAATAGACGTTGGCCAAACTTTCGGCATAGGGGAGGCCGGCGTGGGTCGTGAACGAGACGGGGGTGGCGTTGAAAGCCGATGTGTCGTCCGCGGCGCAGACGGCCTGTACCTGCATCCGGTAAGCCGTATTGGGATTCAGACCCGTCAGTTTCGCCGTCTTTCCCTCGGCGGCCAACTTCCGGAGGTCGGTTTCCGCGGCATCCGTCTCCCGGTAGGCTACGATATAGGACGCCGTCGTATTGTCGGCGTCGTCCCAGCGTAACGCAAGCTGTCGGTCGGTCACGTTGGCCGTATCGATGCTCAGGTTGCTTGGCGGAAAACAGGTGATTTCTTCCGTGATTTGCACGGATACGATGCTGTTGGCGGTGTTCTCGGTCGCCGTATGGCGCGTATAGCGTATTTCAACCCGCTTGCCTTCAATGTCGGGAATAGTGGTGTACAGCGTGATGGTACCGGTCTCGTCGGCCGCTGGAAATTCCTTGAAAATGTGGGCGACTTGCCAAGCGCCGCCCTCTACGCGGTAGTCTATGCGAACCGAATCGCCGGCTTGCGGAACCCTCGGTTCGTATTTCCAGCCATCGACAAAATCGTAAAATTTGACGTTGAAAGTGGCGGTCACATCGTTCAGCGGACTGATGAAGACAGGGGTAGTGATGTCCGCCGACATATGGCCGGCGACCAATGTTTTGTTAAGGGAGGTCACGATGTATTCGTCCACATAGGTAAAAGCGAAAGCGGCCTCTTTAAAATCGGCTTCGGCACCGGTTAAGTCGCTCTGGCTCCAGCCGATCGGCAAAGCCTTGGGGTCGGAACCGGCCGCCAGCGACCATTCGATCGGCAGGGTCTCGATCGGCCGATAGACGGAAACCGTCGTGGCTTTTGAATAAAGGGCGTTTTCGGTACCGTGGTCTTTTACGGCATACAGATGCAGATAGAAGCCTTCGCCTTCGTTGAGGGCGTGTTGCAATTCGGCCGTCGAGACACCGGCATCCAACAACAATGCCACGGTGTCTTGCGGATAGTAACTCTCGCCGATTTTGTCGCCGACGGCCAAATTACCGCTCGGCGTTTTGGGTGTCGCGTTCGGGCTCTTGACCACCATCGTGGCCAAATCCTCGGCCGGTTGGAATGTCAGGTTGATTTTGCCGTCCGCTACCGTCGCATTCACGTCTTCGATCACGGCAAGCGGTGGTTCGGGGGTCTTGTAGGGGCCGAATACGGCGACCGAGTAAGTCGCATAGGAAACGTTGCTCCATTTGTCCAGGTTCCGATGCCCCGTCATCGCATGGATGTAATAGTCCGTGTTGGATTTAAGGTTTGGGACGTCGAATGCCATTTCCAACGGTTGCTGATCGCTTGGCCGGGCATCGGATATATATACGAATTGGCCGTAATTGTTTTCGTAATCCAAGGTTGGCAGTTTGTCGGTCGCGGACCAGAACCATGCCGGGTCTTCGTACGGACTGACGGCCAAATACATGCCTTCGACAAATCCGAGCGATGCGGCCTGGCGGGTCGGGTCGAAGACCATTTTCCCGGCCAGACGCGTGGGGGCTATCGTCAGGTCGCCGGCTATGCTGAACGATGCGGCGGATACATGCGGGATGATGGAGATGGTATGACCGGGTTCCGGACCGCAGGTCGGGGTTATCTGAAAGGCTTCTTCGGTGTAATCCCCCTTTAATATGGGGAGTTCCCAGCAATTGGCACCGGGCGCGGGGGACGCATTGGTGTTGGGGGCGAGTAGATATGCTTGGAACCGGTCGCTGCCTTTCGTTTGTATGGCGATGGGCGCGAATACCGAGGTAGCGTTTTCGGCCAAGACAGACCGGCCTAAATCGTTGCCGACGATATAGTCCGTAAGGCCGTTCTCATGATAGCGGATTTGGAATAACCAGCGGGCGTTGCCGATCATATAGTCGAACTGCGTCCAGATGAAAAGCCCCTCGGCATCGGTGCCGATGGCCAGAATGACCGGCGCGTTTGTGCCTTTGGTCGGCTCCAAGGCCGTTCCGGATGTGTTGCACGGAATGACACGCAACAATTCCTTTTGGTCTGCGGTCAGCCAACCTTTTACCTGCGGGCAAAGACAGGTCACGGATTTGGTATCCTCGGTCGTGGTCTTGCCGTCGGCAAACAGGATGCCGCCTAAAGCCGAAATGACAAAGCCCTGCATGTCGGCATACAGATAGGAAAATTTTTCCTTGCCGAAAGCCTGCATGGCGGGAATGGCGACCTGGATGCGTTCGGCATCGTCCGTCGCCACGCCGTTGTCGATGGTAACGGTCTTGAACATATCGGCCAGGTTATTGTCGGACGAGCCTGTTTTTTCCGCATCCCCTACGAAAAATACATCCCTGAGCGCGGCACCTGGAGCCAAGTCTTCTCCGAGTTTTATGTAATGAGTTAATGTAAAGGCATTTTCGGCATCTTTGTCGTAGGATGCCAAATCTGTGAAAGTTCCGGTTCTACTGACGAAAGAAAGATTGGATAAAGGTGTTCTCGGCGTTTCTTGCGCCATGGTCATGGCCGGAGCCGCGAGCAATCCTAAGGCCATGCCGATTGAAATCCATAATTTTTTCATCTTGTTTGAAATTTTAATTAGACCATCGAAACCGCCGTTTATGCTACTTTGTCTTTAAGAGAAATAAAGGCGGTTCTTTCATTTAAGCAAACAAGATACGGAATATATATGGGAAAAACAAATGTAACGGCGATTTTTACCGGTCAAACGGATCGCCGGGCATCCAAGCCAAGGACGTTTAGACGGGGCGTCAATCCGGTTTATTACGGAAAGCACATCCGTTAACGGCGTACGGATGGTGATTGCGGGCTCAGCTGTTCCAATTCCGTTATCCAATGGTTAAAATGTCGGCATCGTTCACGTAAGGCTTGCAGACCGATAGCCGAGGCGACAGCAGGCCCGCTTTTGGTCTTATTGTATTGGGATTTGCCTTTGAGCGCGGTGATAATCCGTTTGCTCGGGGCCGTCTCTCGGCCGTTGTCGATGGCTTCAGGATTGTTTTGGTAATGCGCCAATACTTCTTTGAGCTGTTCTATTTCGCGGGAACATGTCGTATATTCATTTTTCAGATGGTCTAAACCGCAAAAAACCAAAGCCTCGAATTCATGCAACTGGATATAAGGGATAAAGTGTGGAATATCGTTGGCATCCTGCCGGAACGCTTTTTCCAGTGTTTCTACTTGCAGATAGATGTCATTTTTGGTTATCGCGTTGCTGTAGGCTGGAAAATCGTTGGGCAACGCATAGAAATCAAGCATAGTTGTAAAGTAGTGAATCTCACTGTTGCTATGGCTCGTTAACTGATAGGTTTTCCGGAGGTCATTCAAGACTTGCGCATAACTGATAACCCCGCCCCGCATGTTCTTTTTGCGATTCGTGACCAAAATGGAGGGTTTCGTCACGATGTCAAAGGTACTCAAATGCGGTTGCAGAATGTTTTTCGTAAATAGTTCTTCTGTCGAACCTTCGCAGAGTATATGGAGAATAGTGGTCATACGGGGCGTCCTCCTATGATATTCTTGTCCCATAATTCGCTGAGCGTGTAATCTTCCAGCCATTTGTTCAAGTCGGAGGCCTGCAGACGGCGTGCTTGTGTGCATAATTCATGGTCAAGCCACTCTATGACGGCGACATCTTCCACGTCGAAACCGTCGGCTAAAGCCGGCGATTGGGTCGCGATGATAATCTGTGCGTGCAACGCGGCGTCTTTAATCATTTCAATGAGTTGGTTGATGGCGTAGGGGTGCAGGCCTAATTCCGGTTCATCGATGAAAATAACGCGGGGCATCGTTTTTTCCGGTTGGAGCAACAACGTGGCCAGGGCGATATAACGCAGGGATCCATCGGAGAACTGAGACGGAGTCAGAATATAATCGTTGGCGGACCGGTCAATCCATTTCAATAGAATGTATCCTTTCGGGGTCGGTTCCAAGTAAAAATCCTGAAATTGCGGAATGACCATTTGCACATAACTTACAATCCGGCGGTAGGCGTCGTTGAAATTCTGTTTCAGGTAATAAAGGAACGAAGCCAGATTGTTGCCTTCCGATTGCAAATAAGGAGCCGAATCGACGGTAGAGGCCAAGCGGAGCGTTCCCGTAGCGGAAGTGTCGTGGAATTGGTAGGTCTTGCAACCGGAAATCATATTGCGTACAATTCTGCATGTCTCATGGTTATGGGTCGTTAGGGCCGACTCTTTGAAGTTCAATTCCGGTTTGAACCGCTGGGAGGAGGCATCGGATTTGATCCATTCTATTTCCTCGCTGTTGAAGATGAGGCTCTCTTGGGCATGGGTAAGGCTGAATCGGTAGATGTCGGACGAATCGTTGTTTTGGAAATTCAGACGGCCGTCGAGCAAAGGCGTATTTTTGGGGCCATAGTGCAGTAGGCTGTTATTGAATCCATTTTGTGCGACGAAAGATTGCAGGCTGCCGCTCATCATAAAACTCAGCATCTTGAAAAAACCGAAAAGATTGCTTTTACCGGCACCGTTTGCCCCTAAAAGCACGTTGATGTCGCGAAAGTCGAGTTTTAGCGGTCGGTTATAGGCGATGGATTTAAAGCCTCTGATTTCTATTTCCGTCAGTTTGCTCCTGTTCATGTTTATGCCTTATTTTCATTAAAAACAAAGGTATATTATTTTTTTGACTAAAAAAAAGCGGCGGCCCGAAAGGGTCGCCGCTTCAAGTCGGTTCGTCCGGCGGCGTGAGAAACGCCGCGAAACGTGCCGCGGATGACTTTATCGAATCACCACCTTGTAGGTGGAGTTGCGGCCGTCTTTGTCCGCAAAGCGGAAGAAGTACGTGCCGGGCGTCAGGTTGCCGACTTCGATTTGCGATACGGACGGCAGACGGCGCAATACGCGGCCGCCGAGGTCGAGAATCTGCAGATCGTCGAATTCACCGTTTACGTAAACCACATCGGTGGCCGGGTTGGGGAAGAGGGTCAGCGACAGGCCGTTCAATTCACCTTCCGTGCTAACTTTTTCCAATACGGCCGCGATGGTCACCGATTTGGTACCGTTGGCGTAAACCGCTTCCACGGTATAGTCGTAGTCGCCTTGCGGCAACGGTTCGGCTTCGGCAAACGAGAACGTCTTCAGCAGTTCTTCGCCGTTCAGTTTCACCTCTTCCTGGCCGCTGATGTCAACGCGCTGGCGGTAGAGGTTGAAGCCTTGCAGCGTCAGCGGCGCTTTAGGCGAGGCCTGCGATACGACGGGCGTCGCGGCGGGCGTCAGCGTCGCTTGCATCGGGGCGTTGCTCAGCCGCATGATTTTGCTCTCCAACTTTTTGTAGTCGGTTACACCGGCCGTCGTGGCTTCATCCAAGTCGCGTTTGCGTACCACGAGGCCGCGGATGCACCACGAGGCGCTGAGGTTGCTGCCGGCCAGGGAGTACCATACGACACCGTCGAACGAAATGGCGTCGCTGTAGAACGGTTTGCTGTAAGACAAGTCGATGGCGACGGGCGTGGCGGAGGCCGGGTAAACGATGTGGTAGCCTACGACCACTTCGTCCGGCTGATCCATCGGAATCGATTTGTTGAAGTATTTCGTCTGCCATTCGCGCGCCACCGTACGTTTTTCCGCTTCGGTGTAAGCCAGCGTGTCGTTCAGATAGACGCAGGCCTCGAATTTGGTTACGTTGTCGGCCAGCATGTATTCCATACCGACGAGGTAGAGGTCTTTGTACAGTTTCAGGTCGGTGGTGTCCCAACCGATGCCGGCATAGTATTCGTTCACTTCTTCAAAGCCCGCGCCCGTAATCATCTGGCCGGTACCGTAGCCGATGGCCAGCGGTTCCTCAAACATGGGCGTTTCCCATGAGGCCGTTACGTCGAACATGGGGGCGTCGGCGGTCGAGGCGGTCGGATTCTCCTTGTAATCGATGTGGAAAGCGGCGGGCGCCATGGCTTCGCCTTCGTTGTTCAAGGTAATCTTGACTTCGGTGTCGGCCGCGCAACCGCTGCTGTAAAGCGTTTCGATGCGGTAGGTGTATTCCTTGCCGAGTTCGAGCGTCGAGAAGTCGGTGTAGGTCACGTTGGCTTCCAGGTCAAGGAGTTGTTTGAGCCGTACGCCGTCGCGGTAAACGTTGAAGCCTACGAGGCCCGCGGCCGAGTCGGACGTCGGAACGTCCCAGTCCAATACGACCCAGCGGTTGGTTTCGCGGGCCTTCAGGTCTTTGGCCGGCAAGCAGGGGTCATAGGCGGGTATCGTGATCGTGGTGGCGGGAGACAATTCGGATTGTTTGCCGTCGCCGAACGCCTGAACCTGATAGTTGTACGTACCCGGCTCGGTCAATTCGTCGTAGAAGCGGCGCGTATTCAGCGCCTCGGCTATGACTTCGCCGTTCCGGTACAGTTTGTAGGCGCTTCTTCCCGGCGCGGCTTCCAATTCGAGGAACATCAGACGGCTGTGCGTGTAGCTGCATTGGAAAACGGCGCCCAAAGCCATCGTTCCGTCGCTCAGCGTCGCGATCGACAGGCCGGCCGCATAGGCGAGGTCGTCGGTGGAGGTAACTTCACCGTTCAGGCTCAGCAGGTCATAGACGGCGGGGTCTTCCGTCACTTGCACGGGTTCGCCGGATGGCTTTCCGGTAGCGACGTCGAACGTATAAATTTCGTTCATGTTGGGGCCGGTCTGGGAGGCGACGTACAATTTGCCATCGTAGTAGGCCGAGCCGGCTACATCCAGCGCGCTGAAGTCGAAATCGGAAGAGGCGAGCCGTTGACCGTCGGTCGTGTAGTATTCGGCCGTGTTCCAGTCTCCCGCCAGCAACACGCCTTTCGTGCCTTCGATTTCCACGTCGGGCATGTAGGTCATGTGGCGCGCTTCGGCTTCAAAAGTTTCCGTGATGTCGTCCGTTTCCAAGTCGAGAATGTAAACCTTCTCTTTCGAGCCGCAGTAGAGCAGTTTCTTACCGTCTTTTTCCAGATAGACCATGGAAAGCACCTCGTCACGCAACATGGAAGGTTCCAGAATCTTAACGATTTCATTGTTTTCGTTCATGACGCGGATGCGGGCTTCCTGCCAGCTCGATACGTAGTATAGGTCGCCGATTTTGATGCCGCCGTAGCCGGAGTACGTCAGCATGTTCACGTCGTACACATAGTCGAATTGCGGATTGGGATATTTGGCCTGCGGATTGACGTTGCGGGCCTGTTCGGCCGGCCGGGCTGTCCGGACGGCGTTCGGCGCGATGCTGGCGTTGCCTTCGCCCTTGGCGGCAAGCGTGGCCGGACTCATCGCATTTTCGATGACTTCGGAAGAAGGCAGGCCCCAGTAAATCGAAGCGTAGCGATTATATTTCAAGTGATTGCCGATTTTTTGGACCGGCAGGTAACCGTCCTCGGCGATAATCTGGACGGGGTTGGACATGCGCGCGTCGGCGCGTCCCTCTTCGTAAACCGCCACGACGCGGTAAGTGTATTGGCCGGACGTCAGGCTGTTGTCGGTATAGGTCAGGACGTCTTTGTCCACCGTGGCGAGCGGCGTATCGTCGTTGTTGCGGTAGATTTCGTAACCCGTCAGCGTGTTGGCGCTGGCGAGCGGCGCCTGCCAGTCGAGGCGGGCCGAAAAGCCGGATTGAGCCGCTTTGGCGCGGATGTTGCGGACACGCGGCAGTATTTGTTTGTCACCCAGTTGAATGAACCAAGGTTTCGTATAGCCGTGGTCGAAATAGAAGCCGTGTATAATCGAGCCGTCAGGAGAAATGCCGATGGGACAACCCAATTCGGGGGCGTCGATGTCGTAGAATTCGAGCAGGAACGATTTCAGGGTCATCACGCCGGCGGCCTGCGTGTACATGGTGCCGATGCGTCCCGCCACGTCCGTACCGGACTGAACGTAGCCGGTAATCAGGCCTCTGTCGGAAATGGAAGTAAATGTAATGCCGTCGTAACCGGGCAGGGGATCGATGGAATCGTACGTGAACGATTTGTTCGCGCGGTCGAAATAGAGGATGACACCTTTGCCGGTGTTTTCGTTGTCGCCGACCAAAATGCTTCCGTCGTGGTTGGCGCCGTAAAACGAACCCTGGCTGTAGGAGGGATCGTCGATGCCGTAAGTGTGAACCTCGCCTGTGGATTCCAGATCCGCGAGGTCCCAAAACATCAAACTCCAGTTGCTGAAACAGCCGGGCCAAGTGCCGTGTCCGCCCACGATCAAGCCGTCGCCGGAAATACAATCGCCGCGGGAACCGTAGCCCGCGTTGTCTTCGGCGTTGTCGGACAGCGGCCAGTGCGAATGCAGCAATGTGAGCAGTTTGCCGGTCTTGCCGTCGTGAACCGCTCCCACATTGTAGTAACTGCGGTCGTATTCGTAGCCCATCGTGACGATGCGTCCGCCGTTGGGTTGCGCCGCCCAGTAGGACAGGCTGTTGTATTCGGCGTTTTCTCCCGGAGGCGTCGTCGGCTCCAGGTCGATGTCCTGACCGTCGAGATGGAGGTAGGGCGATTGGTTTTCGCCACCCAAGGCCGTCACGTAGTGATCCGGCGAAAAATAGGCGTGCATTTGGTGGTCGTCGAATATCTGGAGGCCACCGGTGGTCAGGTCATAGACGAAACCCACCGCAGCAAGGCTTATCGAGCCGCTCAGGTAGCGTTGGTCTTCGGAAAGAAAACTGATGGTTCCATCCTGCAGGCTGTTTAAGACAACGGCTTTGCTGCCGTTCTGTCCCGGATAAACAATCGTATCCGCCGTTGTGTTCTGCTGGCCTTTCGCCCAACTTACACAGAGGAGCAACAAGGCCGCGACAATTACATTTTTTTTAGACATAGTGTTGATTATTGATTTGTTATTTGGGGCAGACGGCTCGGTCGGGAGCCGTCTGCCCGAGGGGGCGGCGCGGGGCCGTCCGCTCATGATGCAGGTCTTACTGCAGATAAACTTTATAAACCGCTACACCCAGCTCGGTGTTGAGGCGTACGAAGAGCAACGCGCGTCGGGCGTCGATCGGCAACGTCAGGTCTTCGCGGCTGTTGAGCGTGAAGCGGTTGACGAGATTGCCGGTCAGGCCATAGACATTGATGTCCTTGACCGCGATGCCTTTGAGGTTGCGGATATGCAGCAGTCCGTCTTTCGTGCTGACGTTGAAGTCGGCCTTGAGCTGCGTTTCGTTCGCCAGTTCCTTTACGAACAGAGCCGTATAGGCGAGGTTTTCGGCCGGCATCGTGAACTGGTAGGTCGCTTCCTTGCTCAGCGTGTCGGTGCCGTTCAGCCAGGCGACGAAAGCATAGCCGTCATTGGCGGTAGCCTTGAGCGTCACTTTGTCGTTTTCGAACCAGTCGCCGTCGCCCGTTACCGTGCCGGTTTCCGCGTTGGGCAGAATGTCGATCGTAATGTGGAACGTCTGCCGTTTGGTCGTGAATTCAACCGTTCTGGCGGGCGAGCCGTTTTCGCGGTCGCCTTTGGTGCAGTAGCTGATGACGGTCGCCTTGTATTTGGTGTTGGGCGTCAGGTCGGCGAGCGTGATGGTCTGACGTTCCGCATCCGTGGCGTCTTGGTAAACCGTTTCGGTCGGTTCGCCGTCGGCCGGGCCGTAGGCAATGCCGTATTCGGCGCCTTCGCCTGTCCAGCTCAGGGTCGCGCCCGCTATGTCAATGTTCGAGGCGCTGAGTCCCTCAACCGGGAAGCAGGGCGTTCCGTCATAGTCGAACGCCAGGTCGAAGAGTTCGAGATACAGCGGCTCTTCGCCATTGTAGTCAGGGCTTTCGAAATCCAGGAAGTTCGGATTATGGAAGTAGAACGCGAACTGCACCGTACCTTCGTATTGGCTCAGGTCAATCGAGAAGGCCTTGCCGCGGGGCGCGGTTTCGCCTTCAGCTTTGGCTTCGCCTTCGGCTTCGGCGGCTTTCAGGTCGTTGTGGTCGTAGGCGGCCACGGTGTCTTTCCACGAGAACTGGCCGTTCGTGGAAACCAGAACGTAAAGCCGGAATTCGGGGTCGAGATCGACGCCGTTTTCAGCGGCCCAGCTATAGGTCTTTTCATCAAAAATTGTGGAATAGGTGTTCAGTTTGAACGTCAGGGTTTTGGGGAAGAAAACTTCGGCCTTGCGGATGTAAATGGCCGGCGTGGCCAAAAGGGCCGTTTTCTGCGCGGTCATGACGGCCGCGGCGTCCGGCTGGGGATCGGCGTCATTCAATTGAGTGCCTTGACTCAGGTTGGCATTCCAGGTGGCGGGGATGCCGCCTTCAACCATGAAATCGCCTTCTTCCAGAATGGAATCGAGCTTGCCGGCATAGACGGATACGTTGGGGGTAAAGGCGTATGAAAATTTGTCCCAGTCGAATTCTCCGCAGGCCATGCTTTCGGCGTAGGGCATGCCGGTGGCCGTACTCAGACGTATGGCTGAACTGACGAACGAGGAGTCCAGCGCGCCGCAAACGGCCTGCACCTTGATGGAATACGTCGTTTGGGGCTCCAGATTGGGCAATACGGCCTCGGCCGTGTTCACGCTGATCGTATTCCAGACCTCAGCCTCTTCGGTATCGCCTTCGGCCGTCAGATACAGGGGGCCGCCACCCATGCCGCCGCCATTGTCGGTCGCGGGCTTGATGTATTTCTGATACGCAACGAGGTATTGGCCCGCCGGCGTCACATTGTTGTCGCTCCAGCGCAACTGGATCTGGCGGTCCGTCATGCCGTCGGCGACGGCCGTCAACTGGGCCGGCGTCTCGCAGTCGCGGGGCTCCAGGATGTCGAAACCGTAAACGGCATTAAATACGCCAGGCGTTGCGGTACGGTAACTGTAGCGGATGCGGACGATATCGGTGGCGGTGCAGGTGAAATCGGCCGCGAGCGGGTATTGGCCGTTCTCGTTGAGTGCGGGCAGGTTGCCGGCCGTAAAGGTGGCGGCCGTCTGCCAAGGCCCGTCGTTCAGGCTGTATTCGATGCGCGCCGAATCGCCGGCCGTGGGTTTGTGGGTGTTGTATTGACCTGGAAGTTGGCCGCTGGTATAGAATTGGGTAAAGAATGACGCGGTGACTTTTTTCGCACCGGAAAAGGCCGGCGCGATGACATCGACCCAGCGGGTATCCATCACGGGCTTCCCGTTCTCAAAATCATAAGCGTACAAGGACAACAAGGGGAATTTTTCGTTTACCCGGGCTATGATAAAGGCCGAACTGCGTATTTTCTGCGCATCCTCGTCTTCGGGATTGAATACCGCGCTGGTTGTCATGCCCGGCGGCAACAGGGGCATGCCTTCCGTCCGGCTTCCGGCCTCGTCGTTCCCGGAGAAGTTGTAACTCAGCGGAAGTCGGTCGGCTTGGAGATACGCGCCGGCCATGGCGATGTTATTCGAATACTCCGGTGTTGCGGCATCGGGATTCAAGACGGAATAGACGTGGATATAGGCCATTTCGCCCGGCGTCATATCCACATTGAAACTGGTTGTGCCGGGATCCAGGAATGCCAGAACGGTGCCGCTGTTTTTAACGACCATGTTGCCTGTCATCCAGTCCTGCTCCATATTGTTGTATTTTTGACCGACCGTCAATTTGCCTTTGGGGGCGATGCTTTGAGCCGAAGCGCTCTTGACCACCATCATGGTCATGCCTGCCGCCGGCCCTTCTATTTCGAACGGAATTTGGCGGCCGTCGGGCGTACCCGCCTTTATGGCTGTCGGCGGCGTCACGGCCGGCGTTGTGAAATCCTGCGTGATAATCGGCGTGGTCGCGTACTTCCAAGATCCCTCCGCCATGCCCGAAGTGCCGAGCAGGGCATAGAGGTAATAGCGCTTGCCCGGCGCGAGACCGTCCAAGGATACGGTGATGTCGTCGGCACCGGGGGTGTCGTTGTAAATCACGGTGGCGGCGCCGATTTTGTCTCCGGCCTTGTAGGCTTCGGTTGTCGTATGGGTAAAGGACGTCAGTTGGCGGTCGGCGTAGCAGATGACCAATGTCCCCGCTGAAGCCGCCTTTTGAGTCAGTGCCGTCAGTGTTATCGTCGCGTCGGCGGACGTATAGTCGGGCGTTACGGCGATGGTGCCGGCTTTGGGTTGCATGGTAAAAGCACGGTTTTTCATCTGGGTGCTGAATACGCCCCAACTTTCGGTTTTCGGATCGGTGATTTTGTCGATCGAATAAATGTTGTTGATTTGGGAGCCGAGCAACAGGGTCTCGTCTTCGCGTTTCGCGCCTAAAGCGAGGCGGTAGGAGCCTCCGGTAACCGTGCTGGGCATTTGCTTGATGTTGCAGGAAACCTTGCCGGATCCCGTGAAGATAATTTGGTAAATCCAGTTGTCGTTGTTTACCATATAGTCGTATTGTACGATGATGAAAGTGCCGAATTCATCCGTGCCGATCCCCAAATAAGCCGGGGCTTTGCCTTCGGCTTTCTTGGCGACGATGGGGGTGGCCTTTTTGGTCTCGTTGTCGTATTGATACAGATAGGCGGCAATGCCGACGGGCATGTCGAACGCGTCCGGAAGCGTGCCTGCGGCCGGCGCTTTCAATTTCGGGAGAACGGGCGTCTCGGCATTCAAATCAATGGCGGCGGTATCGAAGAAAATGCCGCCGGTTGCCGAAATGACAAAGCCGGTAAACGCTTTTTCCATGACGTAGGCCCCGCTCTCATTAACCATCATTGCCGGGAAAATGGCCATGCCGTCGGTGGCGTCCGAGGGGTTGATGGTGAAGCCGTTGGATTCCATGGCAAACCCATAATAGCGATTGGTCAAATCCTCACCGGTCGGGAGGTCTTCGCCTATGGGCATCGTCATGATGCCGTGTTCGCCGGCTTCCTCTGCCGAACTGAGGTCGATGAATGTGAAGGTGGAATTGGCCTGGGTGCTCAGCACGTAGTCAGCGAGCTTTTCCATTGCCGGGGCTGTTTCCTGTGCGTGTGTCCGGGCAAGGCCGGTCAGGCCTATTGCCACGAACAATGAAATGAATAGTTTTTTCATGGTGTTTATGTATTTTGTTTGACCATAGGTCGCGGTTAACGGCCTGCAAGAGGCTTTGCCGCGACTTTTAACAAGGACAATAATAAATAAGAAATCTAAAAAATAAGGCGCACGGAGATGTAATAATTTATAACAAATTACTTAATTTAAAATAACAACAAGATATATATATTTGTTAAACAGATTTTTATATTTTATGATTTTTTTGGGGAATTTTCAGGTCCGTCGGGGGTGGACGAAAGGGCGGCGGGAGCCGGTCGGATAGAAAATACAGAGGGGCCGGGCGGGCGACGGCTATGCCGATGGTGGCTGTTCCGTGCTGTTGCGGAGGTGGCGTGGCGGCGGAGAGTCGGCCGCAGGGGCCGATAGCCGGATGCCGGTTTCGGGTGCGGCGTTTAGAGTTGCTGCAACGTGTAGGCGATGTCTTCGTCCTTGTCCAGCCCCATCTTTTCCTTAAGGCGGAATTTGGCCATGCCGACCGACTGCAACGATTTGCCGGTCAGGTTGGCGATGTCTTTGTTGCTGAGATTCAGATTGAACAATATGCAGTATTGCTTTTCCTTGGGTGTGAGGGCCGGGTATTTTTCGGTCAGTTTCTTCAGGAACTCTTTGTCGATTTGTTCGAAATAGAACGTGAACTCGTTCCAACCTTTGTTGGTGTTGAGTTGTTCCGCCAATTGTTCTATCTCTATGGCCAGGACTTTTTCTTTGCCGCGCAACGCGAAGTTGACCTTGAGCTGTTTGGTCTTTTCCATGATGTCGTTGGCGATTTTGCTCATGCGCAGGAACAGCAGGGCGTTGGAGGCCAACTCCTTGTTTTTGTCGTCTATCTGACTGCTGAAATGTTGCTCCATCGTCTCGATCCGCTTTTGGTCGATTTCGTTTTGGGTCTGCAGCCGGTGGGAGAATTCTTTGCTTGTCGTGTGCTGCGCCTTGTAGCGGCGGTAGAGGAACAGGAAGCCGATGGCGATGCCGATAAGGCAGAGGCTCAGGAAGCCTATCGTGATGTTGCGGTATTTTATCTTGGTCTGTACGAGTTCAAGGTTGCGCTGTTCGAGCGCGCGTTTCTGCTCCGAGCGGTAATGGTCGAATTCGTATTTCTGTTGCGAGAGGACTTCGAGCCGGATGCGTTTCTCCATGCTTTCGACTTTGCGGCTGCGTTCGATCAGGTGGTCGTAACCGGCTTCGTAATTGCCTTGCGCGGCTTCCGCCTTGGCGAGAATGGCGAGCGTCTCGATGTCCAGCGGGTCGCCGCCTTGACGGTTGCGGAGGTCGAGGCGGGTCTGCAGGGCGATGCGCTCGGCTTCGGCATAGCGTTTCTGGTATATCAGGTTGCTGGCGTACAGATTGTTGAGGAATGGCAACAAATGGTTGTATCTCTTTTGATTCGCGATTTTGAGGGCTTCCTTGAAAAAATGTTCGGCCAACTCGTAGTCGCCGAAGCCTTGGTAAGCCAAGCCTAATTGCGCGTTGGCGTAAACGGGTTCGTCGCCGTTGTAGTTCTGCTTAAGGACGATTTCCTGTACCTTATATAAGTATGGCAGGGCGTCTTGGAAAAGCTGTTGGTTGAGGTAGCAGGCGCCTATGTTGGAGTTGAGCAGGTAGATGCCGCGCTGGTCGTTGAGGCTTTCGTAGATTTCGAGGCTTTTGCGGAAATAGGGGAGCGCGATGTCGTGTTGGTTGCGGTTGGCGAACGTGATTCCCATGCCGTTGTAGCTTTTGGCCATGGCGATGTTGTTCGAGTCGGCGGTCTGGCTGTACAGGTCGAGTATGGTCAGAAAAGTTTCGCTGGCAAGGTTCGACTGATTGCAATAGACCAGCGTCAGGCCTTTGTTCGAAAGTGCTTCCATGAGCAGGCGGTCCCAGGCGCCGCGTTCGGCGTTTTCGGGCTCGCGGCGTTTGCGTCTGCGTTTTGCCGTCGATTCACTTTGGGGAAAATGTTGATGGATATACTCGGAGATAAACGAGATGGCGGATTCGTTGGCTTTGAGGGCCTCGGTGTAGTCGGCGTTGGAAAACAGCAGGTTGCCGCGGCGCACCATGAGCGAGGCTTTTTCGTAGGCGTAATCGGCCGGGACGTTGGGGATGCGGTTTATGATGTCAATCGCTGATTCTACGATAGTTAGTTGCTCTGAAACGAGAAGCGTATCATTTTTGAAACGCGCGCGGAGGTCGGCGAGGCTGTCGTCAAGCGATTTCAGGCTGTTTTGATGGTTTTCGGAATGTGTTTGTATTTGATTTTCTTTGGTTGACAACGCCAAAGAAAAACCATTTAACAAAATTCCTATGACTATGTAATGCAAACAGATATATAAGCAACGTTTCATAACAAGTCGATATAAATCGTACAAATATAGATATTTTTGATATGCAAAGCAAGGTCGGCTTATATTTTGGGGATGGTTGGGGCCGGCCGCGTGGCGGGGTAGCTTTTCGGTCGGGCCAAAAAAAAGCCGCCCCGTTTTGGGGCGGCTTTTTCGGAACCTCCGGACTGGCGGATAGGTTCCGGACGGAGTCGGAAACTACCGGACCACGACTTTATAGACGGCTTTGCGGGCGTCGGCACCGGTAAAGTGGAAGAAATAGGTACCGGGCTGCAGACCGCCGAGCTGTATCTGGGAGGTCGCCTTGTAACTTTGCAACAGGCGGCCGGCCATGTCGAAGATCCGCAGCGTTTCGTATTCGCCGCCGATGTTCAATACGTCGGTAGCCGGGTTGGGATAGAGGTCGAGCGACAACGTTGACGTGAGGTCTTCGTTCGCGACTTCATCCAAGTTGATGTATGTGGAGGTCTTGATTTCCTGTCCGTCGGCATATACGGCGCCGATGATGTAATCGTATTCGGCGATGGGAACGGACGGATCGATCAGTTCGAACGTCGTCAGCAGTTCGTCGTTGAGTTTCACTTCGCTGCCTTCTTCCGCCTCGACGGCTTTACGGTAGAGGTTGAAGCCGGTCAGGGTCAGGCCTTCTTTGGCGGAGGGCTTGGCGGTGAACGTCGTGGGCAACGTGATGACTTCCGCGTTCAGCGGCCGGTTGGTTTGCGCCATACGGATAATGTTGCCTTCCAATTGTTTGTAGTCAATCGATCCGTCGGATTTCTTGGCGGCGTCCAAATCGCGTTTATGGACGACCAAGGCGGCGATGCACCAGCTGCCTTTTTTGCCGCCGGCTTTGAGCGTGCTCCATTGTTTGCCGTCCAGCGAGATAATGTCGCTGTAACCGGATTTGCTGACGGATTCGTCAACGGCCAGCACGCCGGCGTTTTCGGCCGTGAACGTCGTATGATAGCCGACGACCACTTCATGCGGCTGGTCCATCGTGAACGACTTGTCGAACATGACGGTCTGCCATTCTTTGGCGATGGGACGCTGTATATTCTGCGTATATACCATTTTGTCGTTCAGGATGACAAAGCTTTCGAACGTTTTGGGCGTTGCGCCGATCATGAACTCCATGCCCACGAGATACAGGTCTTTGTAAAGGCCGAGGTTGGCGGTATCCCAGCCGGCGGCGGCCCAGCATTCGTAGTAATTGTCGAATGTCACGGCGTTCAGCTGCACGGCGTTGCAGTAGCGCAAGGCCAGCGGTTCCTCGAACATGGGCGTTTCCCACGTGGCCTTTACGTCATAAGCCTCCGCGCCGGGCGTTTTGTCGCCTGTTTCAAGCGTGAGGCCGAACGGCGCCAAGGCCGAGCCTTTGCCTGTCAGTGTGATTTCGGCCGTTTCGGCCGCTACGCAACCGTCGCCGTAAACCGCTTCGACTTTATAGGTATAGGTGTCGAGTTCGGTGGCTTGATCCACATATTCCAGCCGCATGTCTTCATTCCAGAAACGGCCCAACTCTTCGTCGTCGCGGTAGAGGTTGAAGCCGATGAGGATGTTGTCGCTTGCCTGAGGCAACCATTCCAAGACCGCCCAGCGGTTGCTTTCCTTAACCGAAAGCGTCGGTTTGGGGCAGGCGGAGGGCGTCGCGATGACAATCGTATCGATGGGCGAGCTGGCGGATACCGGTGCGCCTTCGGCCTGGGGAAGAACCTTGACATAATAGGCGTATTGACCCGGTTCGCTCAGTGTTTCGCTGTAGCGGCGCGTGGCCAACGGACCGTCGGTGTTGAGCTTTTGGGGTTCGCCGCCGTTGAAGCTGCGGTAGAGGTCGTAACCTTTTACGGCATCATCGCTTTTCGCTTCCAGCAGCATGAAGCGCGAGGTCATATAGGCGCATTGGAATACGGCGCCCAGGGCTTTCGTACCGTCTTCCAGTTCGCAGATGCTCAGGCTGCCTGCCTGCGTCGTATTGGTCAGCGTGGTCAATTGCCCGTCGAAACTCAGCAGGCTGTAGAGCGCGGGGTCTTCCACCACCTGAATCGGTTTGCCTATCAGCGTGCGTTTTTCAAAATCGTACACATAGATTTCGTTGTAGTATTTGCCGGAAGCCGACGAAACGTAGAGGCGGCCGTCGAGGTAGGCTGCACCGCAGGCGTATATCGGCGACTTAAAGTCGAGGATATTGGCTTCGATGAGCTTGCCGGTTTTGGTATAGGTGTTGCAACTGTGTTCCGTACCGGCCACGAAACCGCCCTTGCCTCCGTCCAGCGTCGGTACGTAGGCCAAGAAGCGGGCCGGAACGGCGAACTGGTCTATCAGTTCGGTCGGATCGTCCAGGTCAATCTTGCTGATGGTCGTCTTCGTGCCGCAATAGAGGGCGTTCTCGTTTTCATCGTAGTACATCGACATGACGGCTCCCAACCCCTTGGGGGTCAGTACCTCTATGATTTCGTTGAATTGGTCGATGACCTGGATGCCGCCGCCCAAGTGGCTGGACGTATAGTAACGATTACCGATTTTAGTGGCGGCGAAACCGCTGTAGGTCAACATATCGACATTGGCGATATAATCCAGGGTCGTACTGGTGTAGGCTTTGGGTTGCGGGGTGGAAGCGCGTTCAACGTCCGTCTGTGCCGTTTGGGAGCCGTCCAACTGCAGGTTGAACCGACCCACGGCTTCCTTGCCCGGTACGGCGCGGTCGTTTTTGGCCAATGCCGCGACTTCGGAAGAGGGTTGTCCCCAGAAGACGGTCGCATAACGGTTGTATTCCAGACGGTGGCCGACTCTTTGGACGGGGTAGCATTCACCCGCCGCCACGACTTGTACGGTATTGGATGCGGCTTTCTTGGCCGGTTCGGCGTTATCATAGATTACCTCTATATAGTAGGTGTGACGGCCTACGGAAGCCTTGTCGGTATAAGTGGGTTCGGTCAGCAACGTCGTGTTGAGCGGCGTCGTTTCGTCGTCTCGGTAAATGTTGTAGCCCTTCAGTATGTTTTCACTCTTGAACGGTTGCTGCCAGGTAATCAGGACTTCGGCGTTGTCTCTGGATACGCGGGCCGTGATTTTGCGGGCACGGGGCTGGATGCGTGCGGTGCCGAGTTGGTTGTAGTAAGGCGTCCCGTCGCCGGTATTCTCATCGTAGAAGAAACCGGTATGGATGTTGCCGTCTGGCGAAATGGCCATGGGCGTATAAAGTTTGAGGCCTTGGAGATCGATGTTGTAGTATTCGTAGAGAAATTCATCCATCTTGACCAGGCCGGTCAGTTCGGTGTAGATGACCGGTTCCCGTGTGCCGGGATCCAAGCCCATGCCGCAATAGCCCACGATCAGGCCGTTGTCGGCCACGCCGGTAAAATCGACGAAATCCCAACTGGGCAACGGTTTAACGGTCTTGTAGCTAAAGTCGCCGGCGGCTTTGTCGTAATTTACGATGACGCCTAAGCCGTTCGTTTGGCTGCCGCCGACCAAGACGCTACCGTCGTGATTGACGCCGTTTAATGAACCGAAGTCAAACCCATCGTCTTCGATACCGTAGGCTTTGATATGGTTCGGATCGCTGATGTCCCAGAAAGCCAACGACCATTTGGCAGATGCGAACGGGTTCGTGCTGTGACCGCCCACTACGGTACCGTCGCCGGATATACAGTCGCCTCGGGCACCGAAGCCGAGCGCCTCGCCTGAGGCGGGAAGTTCCCAGACCAGCGGCAGTTTGCAGCGGAGTTTACCGGTCTTGCCGTCGTGGATGGCGCCTATGTTGACGAAACCTTTGCTTCCGCTCGGTTTGGTGTATTCCTCGTAAACCATCGTGACGATGTTTTCGCAGTTGTTCTGTACGCCGGAGATGAACACGTCGTCGTAGGACGGTTTGCCGGACGACAGGACTTTTTCCAACGGGTGCTTCTCGCCGTTATAGTAAACGAAAGCGTTTACAACGGTTTCACCCGGGTCGTCCTGGCCCGCATAGTGGTCGGGCGAGGCGAAGCCCGGTAACGTGACCTCATAGGCCAACATCGTGTCTTTTTGAATGTCGTAAACAAAGCCTGCGGCACCGCCATAGACGCCGCTGATGTAGCGGGCGTCGCCCGACAGGAATTGAACGAAACCGGGTGCTGCGGCGTAGCAGACGGTGGTTTTGGCCCCGTTCTCGCCGGTAAACACTTTGTTGGGAATCGACGTCTGGGCTTTCAGGCCCCAGCCGATCAGCAACAGTGCTGTCAATGAAAGCAGTTTTTTCATAATAATATTAAATGGTTGTTTAGTTTCTGTGGATAGTGGGTTTTATTGCAGGTAGGTCTTATAGACGGCTATGCCTTTTTCTGTCTGCAGACGTACGAAAATCAGCGCGTGGCGGGCATCGACCGGCAGGACGAGGTCGTCCCGGCTGTCGGCGCGGAAGCCGGCGAGTCTGGCGCCGCTCACGTTATAGACCGTTACATTGTTGATAAGCCAGCCGTTCAGGTTGCGGATGATGATCCGGCCGTCTTGGGCGCGTACGTTGAACGAGGCGTTGATTTGCGCCGCTTGTTCCGTAGAAACGGGTTCCGTGAAAAAGCGGATTTCCTCGCTCATCGCGCTGGTGTCGGTGCCGCAGATGGCCTGTGTGGCGGCGATATAGTTGGTCCGTGCTTTCAGCGAGTCGCGCAGGCTTAACGTGTCGGTCATCTGTGTGAAGACCCGCATGTCGTCGGTGTTTTCGGGCCATACGTAAACCAAGCGCAGGCTCATGTGGTCCGGCTGGTCGCTTTTGGAACTGAAGTCGGCGCCCGTCAACGTGATATGGTTTACGCGGAAGTCCGTCGGCGTATGACAGCCGAGCAGGGTCGAGACGTCCGTCGTGGCCGGGTCGGAATACAGGCTGCGGTCGTCGGAACAATAGGCGATGACCTTGATTTTATAACGTGTCTGTTCTTGCAGTCCCGTGATGGTGTATTGCGTTTCTTTCGTATAAGCCGAGTCGGTGTAAGCGTTTTCGTCGCCGTCCAATCCCCAGGCGATGCCGTATTCCACGGCCGAGGCGGACGCCTCCCACGATACGGGCACTTCGTTTACGCCTAAGCTGCGGCGCAATTTGGAAACCGGGAAGCAGACGTCCACATCGTAGTCTATGTTCAGTTGGGAAATTTCGACATACCAAGGCTCCGTGGTTTCGGGCGTGCCGTCCTCTTCCGTCGCTTCGCGGACGGCGGACGGACACTCGAATACGAACGCGATTTTCAGGCGGCCTTCCCGTTCGGTCAGGTCAATCGAGAACGCGGCGTCGGTAAGGGCCAGGTTGTCTGCCTCGAGGGTCTTTATGATGTCGCCGCGTGTGAAGATGCCGTTTTTGGAGGCCAGCACGTGCAGTTTGGTGTCATCGTAGTTGGGGCGGACGCCTTTTTGCTTGTCGGCGTTGAAGCTGCTGAGCGTGAAGTTGAGCGACTTAGGCGTGAAGTCGCCCGTTTCGGCGATGAAGACATCCGGCAGCATGAGCCAGGCATCGGAGGTGAAGTCACCTATGCTGACGGCTATGGCGCGGTTATAAGGGTCGGAAGTGGTCGTCTGAGACCAACCTGTGGCCGATTCCGTCAACGGGCCGCCGATGACGCCCGTATAGGCTTTGACGCCGCGGTCGAACGGCGTTTGCGCCGTGTTGCCGCTGCCGGTCTGCGCCATGCTCTCTTCGTAAGGAAGCGAGGCGGCCGTACGTGCCGTCAGCGATTCGGTATAGAAAGACGTGTCCCGTGCGCCGCAGAGGGCGGCCACTTTAACCGTGTAGGGCGTCGCGGCGGTCAGATCGGGAATCAGACCGTCGATGGGCGTTTCCAGACTGCCGTTGGCGTTGGCTTTGACACGGCGGTATTTCCAGCCGTTTTCATCGGCCGTCTCGCGGTAGGCGATGATGAAATTGGGGGCCTGCGGCAGGTTGTTGTCGAACCAGCGGAACGTCAGGCTGCCGTCGGTGGTCAGGCTATCGACGCAAACGAAGTTTTTCGGCGCTTCACAAGCCTTGCCCTCGATGACGGTCACGTTATGGATGGTGTTCATGACGGGGGCGACTTCGCTGCCCGTGCTTTGGGCGGGCGAACAATAACTGTAACGGATGCGTAATATGGTACCGGGCGTGATTTTCGAAATCATGGCGGTCAGCGTGTAGCGGCCTTGCGGGGTGATTTGCGGGAACTCGTCGTCGTTACCTTTCAAGTCAAGGACGTCGATCCATTCGCCGCCGTCTGCCGAGTAAGCGATACGCACGCGGTCGCTTGCGCCGGGCGTGTAGCGTTGCGCGTCACCCTGAGTGGCCGGTTTGTGATAAGACGTTTGGAACGTGACCTGGATGATGTCGTTCGGGCAGACGAAAGCCGGTGTGACGACATCGGCCCAAAAATTCTCCGCATCTTGGGCTTTGTCCAAATCGGGATAAACGGAAACGAGGGCGGTGGGATCCGTCTCGTTGACACGGCCGAGCCCGAACGCTTTTTCGAATTGTCCGTCGGGAAAGGCCGTCTCCCGGCTCCATCCGAAGGGCAGGCGTTTGTATTCCGTCGGGCTGCCGTAGGTAAATGCTTCCTTGGCGAAATCGTCGAATACGGGTAGGCCGTCGTAGGCGGCGCGTACGGGGACGGCCAGAAAGTCGGAGGCGTAAACCGGGGCGTCGCCGCTGAGGCCGGTGGCGGAAACGGCCAGGATATAGGTTCCTTCGCCGGCCGCCAGCGGGGCATCGAATTGGGTTTCCGTTGCCTGATCGATCACGGTCAGGACTTCGGCTTCACCGAATTTGTCGCCGGCCTTGAGTTGGCCGCTCAACGCAATGGGTTTCGTGTTCGGGCTTTTGAGCAATACGAGGCCGAAGCCTTCGCCGGCCGACTGCACGGTCAGGGGGACGGCGGTCGGGGTCGGCAGGCCCGCGCTCAGTTTTTTCGGCAATTCCAGTGAACTCGTGAAACGGAAGGTCTGGCAGAGGTCGGAATAAGCCGGCGCCTTCAGACATTGGTAATTCATCGAATAGATATGTAGGTAGTAGGGGGTGCCGGGCGTCAGGTTGCTGTCGGCGAGCGTAAGGGGGGCTATATTGCCGCTGATGGCACCGTTTCGGATTTGATAACCCGGCTTGGCGTTGAGCAGGACGCGGTGGTTGCCGATTGGGTCGCCCGCGCGGTAATAGGTGCCGTCCGTCAGCGTGTAATCCGGCGTTTCGGAGGTGGAGAGTACGGCGACGACGGTGCCCGTACCGGCCAATTCGTTCGGGGTGATTTTGGATTTGTCGTAAGCGATCTTTCCCGAAAACCGCGTTTTGCTGATGGCGGTTGTCTCAAAGGTGTAAGCCTCTGGTTTCAGACAGGAAGAGCCGCTGCAGTCGGGCAGGGTAAAGGCGAGCGTACGCCCGGATTCCGGTTTGGAAGCGGCGGTGACGGACATGCCGTTGTAGGAGCTTGTCGTGGTGGTGAATGCATCCCAGGCCGAGGCGGCGGTTTGGTTGAATCCAATCTTATGGGTGTGTTGGCTGTAAGTGAGATTCAGCGTTTTGAGCGGATCGTCTTTGATAATCATGTTGCCGTTCTCGACCAGTCCGAAAAACAGGCGGTATTCGCTGTCGCCGGCATGGTCGGTCTTCAGGTCGCCCACGATGAGTTCCATGCGGCCGGTCTTTTCATAAACTTTAATTTGGTAAATCCATTCATCGTTGTTGACGGCGTAGGTGTATTGTACGGTCAGGACTTTTTGTCCGGCTTCGCCATCAAGCAGGTACATGGCCGGTGCCTTGTCCGCGATGGACAACACCGTATCTTTCTTTTGGTTGGCGTCCTGTGTGGAAACGGTCAGGATGTTTTGGTAATCCGCCGTCATCGCGTTGGTAGTCCACGCCGAACTCTGGGCTTGCGGGATGTCCGCGTCCGCGCCGAAATGGAGGCCGCCCGAGGCGCAAATTGTGAAGTGCGTCATATTTTTGCCGCAGAAGTTGAACTCGAAGCCGAGCGGAAAGCCGGGATCGGTTTTGGTCTTGTCGGCTTTATGGGTTACGAAGGGCTCGTTGGGCGCGTTTACGAAGAAACCGTCTTTCAAGGCCGTACCGGCCGGCAGCGTTTCGCCGAGTTTGACGGTGGCCGGATTGTCGGCGATGTCGGTAAACGTGCCGGCGGTTGACGTGAGTTGGTAACTGTTGGCCGGAATCACGAATTCGGCCGTTTGCTGGGCTTGGAGGTGGCTTTGGCTTAAAATGCTGACTGCCAAACTTAGAGCTAAGATTGTTTGTCTCATATATATACGCATGGTATGAAATGTTTTTCGGTTTTGCTTGATTGTCAGGCTTGTTTTTGCGGCCGGATGGTAATATGGCACGCCATCGTCAATCGGAATACAATAATAAGGAAAAAGCATGGAAAAAGCGGGCTTCTCATGGAAACGTTTTATTAGAACGGGTTTAACGGTGTATAACGGCTGTTTATATGTATTTGTAACTGTTTTCATTGCTTTGATTTTTCCGACGGTGTTTTTTTTGATGCCGTCCGCAACGGTTATCCGGTCGGGTGGGGCGGTTCTCAACCGTCTTTTGATCGGAACGGTCGGCCGATGCATTGCCATTTCCGTGCCAAACCCTTGCGGAATGGGGAGGCGGGGATTTTCTTTTTAGGTTTATGGCGGATGAAAGGGGGAATCGGTGCGGGATATGGTGGGTTAATCGGCTTAAATTTGTAACTTTGTCAGATATTTTGTCAGTTGGCAGGCTTGTTGCGGGGGAGGTTGTCGGCATCGGCCGGGTTTCGCCCGGAAAAAGGGCTTGCGGTTCGACAAGGGGCTACGGCCCGGAGTTGTGGCCGTCGGCGGGTTCGTCGGGGCGTGCTGCCCGTTGCCGCTAAAAAAGGAAAACTATGAAGTACGAATATATTAACGGACAGAATTTCTACTATATGTTCTTGGCGGGCGCCAAAGGCATTATAGAGAATTATGCTTATCTGAATAAAATCAATGTGTTTCCGGTGCCGGACGGCGATACGGGTTCGAATATGGCCTCTACGATGCAGTCCATCATCGATGCCGTGAAACCGTCCAAAAAGTTGAACAAGACGTTGGCCGATATGGCCGACGCGGCTTTGACGGGGGCGCGCGGCAATTCGGGCATCATCGTGGCGCAGTTCGTGCAGGGGCTCAGTCTGGAATTGCAGGCTTACCCCAAGGTCAACGTGCGGGATTTCGTTCGTTGCGCGGTCGGGGCTGTCAATTTTACGTATGCCGCTTTGTCGCATCCGGTGGAGGGAACGATTCTGTCGATGTTCAAAGCCTGGACGGATGATTTGCAACGCCTGCTGGATGCGCGCATCAACGATTTCGTGGTGCTGATGACCGAACCTTATCAAAAGGTGTTGGAGGCGCTGGAAAGTACCCGTGGCCGGCACAAGGGCGGCGCGGGCCTCGTGGATGCCGGCGCGCAGGGCTTTGTTTTTTTCGCCAAGGGCATGCTGGATTTCGCGCTCAAGGCCGACATGAAGGAACTGGCGGGGGCGCGGCAGAACGTGTTGCCGGAATTGAACGTGGCCGACGACGAGGATGCGGTCATGACGTTCCGTTATTGTACGGAAGCCCTGGCGGTTGGTGAAAACATCGACAAGGATGCGCTCAAACATGATTTGGAAGTCTTGGGCGACAGTGTCGTCGTGGCCGGGAACAGCGGCAAGGTGCGTATTCATGTCCATACCGACGAGCCGGAGGTTGCCGTGCGCCGGTTGAGCGAACGCGCGCAGATACAGACGAGCAAGGTGGACGACATGGCGTTTCAGGTGGAAATCAAGGCACACCGCCGGCATGACATCGCGGTGGTTGTGGACAGCACGTCCGACTTGGATGCGGAAATCCGCTTCAAACATCAGATACACCATGTGCCGTTGCAGGTGCAGTTGGGGGACAGCCTCTTTTTGGATGGGGTAACGCTCAAGCATGATGACTTTTACGACTATTTGGCCACGAAAAAGCCTTATCCCAGGACGTCGTTGCCGGCCTTGAAGAACATCTACAACAAACTGTCTTATATCGCTACTTATTATAAGGCCGTCATCGTGCTCAACATTTCATCGGGATTGAGCGGCACGCATCAGGCTTTCGTCGATATGGCCAAGAAAGTGCAGATGCAGACCGGCGTGCCGATCGCCGTCTTCGACACCAAGACGTTGGCCGGGGCGGAAGGGCTTGTGGCCTTGCGCGTTGTGGAAGCCTTGGACAAGGGGTTCAGTTTCGAGGATTTGAAGCGGCTGATTCCGCTTTGGTGCGCGCAGTCGAATGTGTATGCGATGACCAAGACCGTCAAGTATTTCGTCAAGGGGGGGCGCATCGGCCGAATGAAAGGCTTTTTGGCTACGGCTTTAGGCTTGGCGCCGGTCATCACGCCCGACCGGAACGGCAAGGGTAGCGTGTTGTTCACGGCGGCCAATCAGGGCAAGAGCATTGACCGGATATTGAAAATCGTTGAAAAAAAGCTGAAAACGGGGCGGTTGCACGCTTATGCCGTGGAATATACCGATGCGGCCTCCAAGCCGGTGGCGGAGGCCTTGATTCCGAGGCTTAAGGCACTGACGGGGCGCGAACCCGCGTTTATCGGGCAGGTGACGCCTGTGGTGGGCAACAATGCCGGCATAGGCACCGTGGCTTTGAGTACGTTGATGGAGTAAAGTTTCAAGTGTTCGGGCGGGCGGTGTCCGGCACGGAGGAGTGGCGGCTTGGGCATGCCGGGTCAGTCGGGTCAGTCGGGTCAGTCGGGTCGTTATTCCAACACCACGTTGGCTGTGTGGAAGAAAATGCCGCAATCGAGGCCAAAGGAAACGTGATGCACATAAAAGAGGTCGTAGCGGATGCGATGCTCGAAGTCGATGGCGTTACGGCCGTGGATTTGCGCCAAGCCGGTCAGACCGGGACGTATGCTGTGGCGGACGGTCATCTGTTCGGGCGTACCGTAGCGGGCGCAGTCTGCCGGGGTAAAGGGGCGCGGCCCGATAAGCGACATATCCCCTTTTATGACGTTAATCAACTGAGGCAATTCGTCTAAAGAAGTCCTTCTGAGGAAAGTGCCGAAAGGCGGGGTGCGGTCTTCGTCCGACAGGAGATGCCCGTCTCCGTCTTTTTCGTTCGACATCGTGCGGAGTTTGATGATTTTGAACGGGCGGTTGCCATAGCCGATGCGGGTCTGGATGAAGATAACCTTGAAAGTCCGCTGGGCGATGGCGGAAACGAACATCGTACACAGGATGACCGGCAGGCATAATATCAGCAGAATGCAGGCGAATAGGAGGTCGAGTAGGCGCTTGGTCTTGGTCGCGTACATGTTTCTTATGTCAAGACGGTATTTTCAATAACACACAAAGTACGCAAAGGTAATAAATAAAACTTAAAACGTGAAGCGGATTTGGCATTTGATTTCGGGACGGAGGCCGCCGGGGCTTTCGTTTAGACCGTTTCCGCTCGTAAAACTGTGATCGTAAAGCGTATGGGCGTAACGCGCTTCGAGGGTCATGAAGCGGAACGGCTTGTAGCGGATCAAAATATAGAGACGGTGGCCGCGGCCGGCATAGGCGGGAAAGGCGGCGGCGTAGAGCAGGTCCGATTCGTAGGCGTAGAAGCGCTCTTGGTTCGAGGCGGTCTGGAAAAGCGCGAACCTCAGGTTGCCGCTGAATTTGCCGGAGGGCAGACGGTAGCCGAAATCCTGATAGATCAGCCAGCCTTTGGCGAAGTTTCGGCATTCCAGCCGGCTTTGGTACAGAAAGCCGCAAGGGCTGTCGTAGGCGAGGTGCAGCCGCAGGACGTGCAGGGTGCCGGCGGCGGATGCGGCGGCTTCGGCGGCGTTGTTGCCGGCGGACGGGGTGTTGGAGGCGGATTGGCGGTATTGGTATAGGGCGTAAACCTGCAAGGCGTGTCGGCGGGCGGCGTAATGGAGTTTGAGGTCGTAACGCCGGTCGGTAAACGGTGGCTTTTTGGGATATGAGAACCAACCGTGGAGGGCGAAATCGACCGCGGCGTCCAAGTGCAGACGGTCGGAGAAGTTGGTGCGGGCCAGACAGCCGAATCCGGATTCGTTGTAAGCCTTGGACTGCCGCCCCGGCGCGTGGACGAAATAGCCGCCGTACGTGCGCGGATAGTGCCGCCATTGGGCGGCGAGGCTGAAACGCGGGTGGACTTTCCATTGCAGGCCTTGGAAAAGGGCGGCCGAGACGGCGGTTGGGCGGGGGTGGGGCGCGGGGGCGTTGTTGGGTTCGGGGGTGTTGAAAATGCAACTCCAGCCGAGTTCGCCGTAAAAATGGAGCGACCGCCAAAGCGCGCGGTAGTGGAAGCCGCCGCCCAGGACTTTGTCGGAAAGCCGGTTAAATTGATTGTAGAGGGCGGATTTCGGCTGGTAGGGCTTGTCTAAGAATGTGTAACTGAGCGTCATTCCGATTTTGGCGTGGCGGAAGGCTTGCTCGACGGCCAGCCCGCCAACCTGTTGGACGGCGCGCCGGCGTTTTTCGCATTCGGCGTCGGTGCGGTGATAGCCGCCCGCGGGCAGGCTCGTGATAAGGCCGTCTTCCACGGCGGCGTCGATTTTACGGTAACTGTAGAACAGCGTGACTTCGGTGCGTCGGGCGGCTTGGAGACAGACGGCCGATCCGCTGAAATAGCCGCTTTCGGCCGTGGAGGCGAATGGTTTGAGGCCGTTGCCGGGGCGGGCGAGCATCTCGGCGTCGAGGCCCCCGCCGAACAGGCCGCCGCCGAGATGCAGGCCATAGCCGAAATGGAGTTTATAGGTGCCGATAATCCACGATTTGAGGGCGCCGGCGCGCGGGTGTCCTTGGGTGTTTGGGGCGGCGTCGCCCAAGGCGATGAAGCCGGCCCAGCTGTCGGGGATGCGTTTTTCGCCGGCGTCTTTTTCCAAGGCAAGCCCGATTTGCAGGCGGTTTTCGGCTTGGAAGCGGTAGCGGAGGGCGGCCGCGTCGGGCGTGCCGGCATAGCGGTTTTCGGTGTAGGCCTTGCTGCGGTATAGCGCGCGGCCGTAGCGCAGCGCGAGTTCGTGGCGGCCGCGGCGTTTAATGGTCTGCGCTAAGCTTTCGGGGGGTGTGGCCGGCTCAAACGACAGGAAAGGCGCGAGGCGGCGGGCTTTTTCGGACGGGAAGTCGGGGATGTAATGCAGTTCGTGGGCACCGGTGATGGGGCCGTAGGCGTTGCGGTAGCGCAGCAAGGCGTCGATTTCCCAAGGCGAGAGGAGGCCCAGGCTCTCCAGTTCGTCGTAAGTGGACGTGTTGAAGCGGAGCGGTCGGGCGATCCGTTCCTGCAAGGTTTCGAGCGCGAGGGCGGTGGCGGTCTCGTCGTCGGATTCCGAAAGGCTTTCGAGGATGTTTTCCGCCAAGGCTTCGAAGAGGGGTTCCGGCATGGCTCCGGCTGCCGGTGCGGGTAAGGGTGTTGTTGGTGTGGTGTCGGCTGCCGGTGCGGGTACGGGTGTCGTTGGGGTGGTGTCGGCTGCCGGTGGCCGCGTTTTGGCGGACAGCGGGTCGGCCTGACCGCCTGTCGGTGGCTGGAGGACGATCAGGCAGATGGCGGCGGCCAGACGGATAAGCGCGTGTCGGCGGGCGACCGGCGCGGCGGTGTGGATGGCGGTGTCGCCTGCGGTGCAGTCGGTGGTATGGCAGGCGGTATGGAGTCCTGTGTTGCGTCCTGTGTCGCGTCTTGTGTTGCGTCCTGTGTCGCGTCCTGTGTCGCGTCCGCGGCGGCTTACCAGGCTTTCCATGACACGCTGATTTGTCCCGTCGCGCCGAGAGGCGGATGGTAGGCCGTGGCCGCCAGAACGTCGAGCCGTGGGGATGTGTAGCCGCCGCCGAGGCTGAAACGGAACGGATAGACGCCGCAAAGGCCGAAGACCATGAACCGGCCTTTGATGCGGTAGGCGGCCGCGGCCGCCGCTTCTACGGGGTAGCGGATGTCTTTACCCACCTCTACGCCTATGCTCAGGTCGTCGCTCAGCCGGTAGGCGGCCGTGAGCAGCAGGCTCAACGCCTGCTGCCAGATACCGCGGCTTTGCAGCGGTATCTCGTAAGCGGCCTTGAACGAGAGGTCCCAGTTCGCCAGCCGGCAGGCCACCGAAAGGCCGCTTTCCACGGCCCCCCTGTCCGCCTGGTCTTCGATCTTGTTGCGCCGCCGGTAGCGCACGAAAACGCCGCCCTGCCAGCGGTCGGAAAAAGCCATGGCATACGACAGGCCGGCCGAATGGGTATGGTAGAGCGAAAAACCTTCGAATTCGTAGTGCAACGCGAACGTCTGCCTTTGGAACGACAGCGCGCCGCCTAAGCCTGTTTTCTTGTTTTCGGGGATGAAGCCGATGTGGGCATAGGCGCCGGATTGCCACCGCAGGCGGCGCGGGGAACGGTCGGCTGTGCCGTCCGTTAGTCCGAAATCGCCGGTGGGCGGTCGCTTGGATGGCCGGCGGCGGCCCCGCGCCGCCTCGCCCCGAAAGCATTCGGACGCATCAGGCAGGCCGCTTGCCGCCAGCAGGGCCGGGTGGCCGATGCCGGCGTCGGCCACATACAGGCCTCTGAAACTCGGCCGGAGGCAGGTTGGAAAAACCGGCGTCGGTTCGGCGGCGCGGCCGCGACCGCCCAAGACGGCGGCCGTCAACCCGCACCACATCAAGACCGCCGGCCCGCCGACGGCCGCTCTCCGCCCGCCCGTACGGACAAGCCAAGCCCACGGGAAAAGCCGGCCGCATCGCCGGAAACATAATCTGTCCATGTTACGATACTTTCCCAATATACGTCCGGCTTGGAAAAATATCGTAAAAAAGAGTCGGTCACTTTATCGATGTGCCTTATGCGTCTTGTATTTTTTGGATGACATATTGATAGAGCCAAACGGGAATATCCTCTTCTTTGATAATGCAACTCGGGTGCCTCGTATTCGGCCAAAAGAATCCACTGCTTGTCTTGCGGTACATCGTGTCCGCCGAGTTGTACGCGTTGTGCCACACGGGCAATGTTGATGGCGGCGTCCCGCCAAACGATTCCGCCCGTGCGGCCCTTTCGGCCCTTGTGCCGCTTGGTCTTTCGCCCGGTTTCTCGTACCCGCCGTTGTTGCCCGTATCCGCCGCTCAGTTCGTGCGGTTCTCGAAGCGGATGCTTTTCATCTCCTCGTTGGCTTTTACGATTTTTTGGCTCAGCGATTGCTTGTAGGCCTGCACTTTCTCGAATACGTCGGGTCGGCCCGTGCCGATGATCTGCAAGGCCAGGATGGCCGCGTTCAAGGCGCCGTTGATGGCGACGGTGGCCACGGGGATACCCGGCGGCATCTGCAACATGGCCAAGGCCGCGTCCATGCCGTCCAGCGACGACTTGATGGGGACGCCGATGACGGGCAGGGGGGTCAGGGCCGCCACGACGCCGGGCAGGTGCGCCGCCATGCCGGCCGCCGCGATGATGGCCTTGACGCCGCGTTCGTGCGCGTGCGACGCGAATGCCACGACTTCGTGCGGCGTGCGGTGCGCCGACAGCGCGATGATTTCGAACGGGATGTTCTGTTGGTCTAAGAATTTGGCGGCGGCTTCCATCGTCGGATAGTCGGACGCGCTGCCCATGATGATGCTGACCAATGGCGTTTTGTTTTCCATAGAATAAAAGTTTTCAAGGTTGTGAAACGAGACAAAGGTAGCGAAAGTCTTCCGCACGGCCAAACGCCGCGCACCCGCATCCGCGCCCGCGCCTCCCTCACGCCAACCGCCGCATCCGCGCCCGCGCCTTCCCCACGCCAACCGCCGCATCCGCGCCCGCGCCTTCCCCACGCCAACCGCCGCATCCGCGCCCGCGCCAAACACCCTTTGGGCAGTGGCATGAAAATACGTCAAAAAAAACGTACATTTGCCGTGTCGGCCGGGGGCGATCCCTGCGGTCAGCGGCAAGAATGACAATGGCCTGCTTTTTGTACGAAGCGGCTCCAAATACTTTAAACCATGTTGAATATCGTATTGTTCGGCCCTCCGGGCGCCGGCAAGGGGACGCAATCCCAAAAACTGATTGAACGTTACCGTTTATTGTATATCTCTACGGGCGACATGTTGCGCGAGGAGATCAAGGCCCAGACCGAACTGGGCCGGCAGGCGCAGGCCACGATCGAACGCGGCGAACTGGTTTCGGACGACTTGATCGGCCGTATCATCGAGGCCAAGATCGCGCGCGAACCGGATGCGGCGGGCATTCTGTTCGACGGTTTTCCGCGCAAGGTCTCGCAGGCGCACATGCTCGAAGAACTGCTTTCGAAGATGAACACGCGCCTGCACTGCATGTTGAGCCTCGAAGTGCCGCAGGAGGTGTTGCTCCAGCGTCTGTTGGAACGCGGCAAGGTTTCGGGGCGCGCCGACGATACGGAAGAGGTCATCTTGAACCGTTTTAAGGAATACGAGGCCAAGACCGCGCCCGTAGCCGATTATTATCGGCAGAAAGGCATGTACACGGCCATCAAGGGAACGGGGACGGTGGACGAGATTTTCGACCGTCTGACGGCCGAAATCGACAAGGCGGCCGGAAAATAGCGGCCGGAACATAAAGGCGGCGGGCGTTGCAAGCCGCCGCAGAAAAGATTATATTGGTTATCATGAATATTACCGTAGAACAGGTCAGAGCCGCGCTGACGCACGTGCTGGATCCGGATTTGGGACGCGACCTCGTCAGTTTGCAGATGATAGACAAACTGGAGGTGGCGGGCGACCGAATCCGTTTCGAGATTGTGCTGACCACGCCGGCCTGTCCGATGAAAGAACGCATGCGGCGCGACTGTCTCGCCGCCATCGCGCAATACGTATCGCCGGAGGCGAAAGTGGAAATCGGCTTCTCGGCGCGGATGCGCGCGCCCGAAACGCGGGAGCACGAGGCGTTGAAAGACGTGAAGCATATCATCGCCGTCGGTTCCGGCAAGGGCGGCGTCGGCAAATCGACCGTGTCTGCCAATTTGGCGTTGGCGTTGGCCAAGGCCGGGGCCAAGGTGGCGTTGGTGGATGCCGATATTTACGGGCCGTCGGTGCCGACGATGTTCAACCTGACGCAGGCCGCGCCCAGAGGCGTGGAGGCCGATGGCAAGACTTATCTCGTGCCGATGGAGCAATATGGCCTTAAGATTATGTCGATAGGCTTTTTCGTCGATCCGGCCAAAGCCGTTTTGTGGCGCGGCCCTATGGCTTCGAACGCGCTCAAGCAGATGTTTACCGAAACGCTGTGGGGCGAAATCGACTATATGGTCGTGGATCTGCCGCCCGGCACGGGCGATATCCAGATCACGCTTTCGCAGATGATACCGGTTTCGGCCGCGCTGCTCGTCAGCACGCCGCAGGAAGTGGCCGTGGCCGACGTGCGCAAGGCCGCCGATATGTTCCGCGAGGTCAAGACGCCGGTCTTGGGCGTGGTGGAGAACATGGCTTATTTTACGCCGGCCGAATTGCCGGACAACAAATACTATATTTTCGGCAAGGGCGGCTGTGAGCGTCTGGCCCAGGAGTTCGGGTTCCCGCTTTTGGCGCAGATACCGCTCGTGGCTTCGGTTTGCGAACAGGCCGACCGCGGCATGCCGGTCATGCAGGCGCCCGATTCGCCGGTCACCGATCCCGTGAAGGCGGTCTTTACGGCTTTGGGCGGGGAAGTGGCGCGCAAGTTGGCCGTGCTCGAACATGCGAAATAAGCGCGGCGGGGGAGTTCTTGCGCGCATCAGGATTTACACTATAAAACAGCAAATATCATGGAAGCGACACAAAAGACGGAGATAACGGAAAAGGTACGGGGCGTCATCGAACAGCTCCGTCCGTATCTGCAGGCCGACGGCGGCGACATCGCGTTTATGGAACTGACCGACGACCTGGTGGTTAAAGTGCGTCTGCACGGCGCCTGCGGCACCTGTCCGCACATGCAGATGACGTTGAAACAAGGCGTGGAAGCCACGCTCAAAAAAGCCATCCCCGAAATCAAGTCGGTGGAGGCGGTATAAGGCGTATGGCTTCGCCCATCATTGTAGCCAAGGGGCTTCGGATGCGCTACGGGCAACTTGACGTGCTCAAAGGCGTGGATTTGGCCGTGGAGCCGGGCACGGTGGTCTCGATTACGGGGGCTTCCGGGGCGGGCAAGACCACGCTCTTGCAGTTGCTTGGCAGCTTGGAGCGTCCGACGGCCGGTACGGTGGAGATAGCCGGCGTGAACCCATACGCCCTGTCCGCCGCCCGACTGGCGCGCTTTCGCAACCGGCACATCGGGTTCGTGTTCCAGTTCCATTATCTGTTGCCGGAATTTTCGGCCTTGGAGAACGTCATGATGCCGGCTTTGATAGCGGGCGAAAGCGCGCGGGCGGCGCGCGGGCGCGCCGCCGAACTCTTGGGCTTTCTCGGCCTTTCCGCCCGTTCCGCCCACAAGCCCGGCGAGTTGTCGGGCGGCGAACAGCAGCGCGTGGCCGTGGCGCGCGCGTTGATGAACCGGCCGTCGGTGGTCTTGGCCGACGAGCCGTCGGGCAACCTCGATACGGCGCACGCGCAGGCGCTCCACGAGTTGTTTTTCCGTTTGCGCGATGAATTCGGCCAGACGTTCGTCATCGTGACGCACAACGAACAGTTGGCTAAACTTTCCGATTGTCAGTTTGTTTTGAAAGACGGCCGGCATATCGTCTAATGCTTAGCATCTACCCCTAATACTACGGCGTTCAGTGATTTTGTGTTTCCAAATTTTTTTAGTATCTTTGTAGTGAGCATTGGATGATGCTTGAAAGAGTGTTGAGCCCCGGTACCCAGTCCGCGAGTTGAAGCCAACACTCTTTTTTTATTTCTTTGTATTCACTTCAAAACTATAATAAAAAGTTCCATCGGACATAGCGCGTACCGCCAAACGTACACACTCTTTTTTATCATCGATATAAACATAGGCTTTGAAATTGTAGTAACCTATCAATTTTTTAGGGTCACTGTCTTTCCTTTTTCCAAAATTGTTGTACGTAGCGTACTCCATCAAAATGCCAAGAACTTCTATTACAGGCATCTTTTTCCAATAAAGCGCTTCCCCATATATGGTTTTCCTGCCGGAAACAAAACGTATCGGTATCCCAATATGTTTATTATATACGACCTTACCCTGCCACTTCCCATTAAAAATCTTCAATAAGGTTTTCTTTACGTCAGCCGGCTTCGCGCGCTTATACTCCTTTGTCGATACGTGTGGTATTACTTTTTGCACATATTTCGTTTCCATATTGTATAAATTTTGTAAACAAATTCACGGGTGATTATTCGGCTTTTGTCTATTAAATACGTTCGACTTCGAGTTTTATATGGAAAAAAGTCCTGTATCCTGCGACATTGGTAGCTTTTTGCGTCTGGCGCTGTACCATTCGCTTCTCCCAATGTCGGTGCAAGGCGAAAGTCAGTGTGAGCCGAAAACCAATGCGAGTTGAGGACAATCGAAAACTTGTTTTCAGATTGCCGAAACGAAGCCTGGTTTCATTGAAAATAACGCATAGCCAAGTTCGCTTGAGCTATGCTGAGACGATTATTGAAAATAGACAAAGGACCTTGTCCCATTTGCTGAGCCGCAGCCTGACATCAACGCGAAGCGTTAAAAAGCGCAGTGCTATAAGCTCATTTGCCCTTAAACGTCCAAACTCGATCCGCTTTGCGTCGCTCGAACAAGTGCGTTTTGGACGTCCGGCACGTGTACAATACTAGCCCGCTTTTTCGAGTTCCGCTCACTGGCACAGCACACGGCCTACGCCACATAAAAGAAAATATTGCAATTCAGAAATTCCGGCACGCGCCCTGTGAATTTTTTTGGAAAAAGAGGCTAGAAAATCTGCATGTTTTAGGTATATGTAGTATCTTAGCATCTTGAAATTAAGAATATGAATATGAAAAAAATCTTATTTATCGGTCTATTCGCTCTTTTGAGCGTTCTCAGTGCACGGGCCTATGACTTTGAGGTCGATGACATTGCCTACAATATAATCTCGGCCACAGAAGTAGAGGTAACTTATAAAGGAAAAAGCTTTGCCGGCATGAATCAGGGGTATTCAGGTTCCGTGGTCATTCCCTCAACGGTAACGTATGGCGATACCACTTATCATGTGACTGCTATCGGGGCGCAAGCTTTTTATGAATGTAAAAAAATGACATCGGTAATGATACCGGAGAGTGTGACTACTATTGGGCAGGGAGCTTTTTTTAATTGTACAGGTTTGATATCGGTGACGATGCCGGAGAGTGTGACCACTATTGGGCGGGAAGCTTTTTGTAATTGTACCGGTTTGACATCGGTGGTTCTCCCACCGAGTGTGACCTCGGTCGGGACGTCTGTTTTTTCTGAATGTATAGGTTTGACATCGGTAACGATTCCGGAGGGGGTGACATTCATCGGGGATTATGCTTTTTCTGGATGTAGAGGATTGACATCGGTGGCTATTCCGAAGAGAGTGAATATTATCGGTGTGGGAGCATTTCGAAATAGTGGTCTTATATCGGTGGCGATACCTGAGAGTGTGACCTCTATCGGGGATATGGCTTTTGGAGGGTGTTATGGTTTGGTATCGGTGACTTCTTGGGCTGAAAATCCGCCAGTTTGTGAGGGTCATGTTTTTTTTGGAAGATATGACGGAGCAACGCTTTACGTGCCGCGCGGGTGTGTAGCCGCTTATCAAGAGGCTCAGTATTGGAATTCATTCACCCATATAAGATCAATGACCGGGATGGTAACGGTACATGTCGATGATGAAACCAGGGGGCGTGTAGCTGGATGCGGAGAATATGCGTTTGGCACGCAGGCTACGCTGACGGCAATTCCGAATGAGGGGTATACTTTTGGCTATTGGCGTGATGGCGGAGAGGTGAGTTACGACAATCCACTCATGCTGACAGTTGAGCGCGACATTATGCTTACGGCCGTATTCTCCAAGAAATACTATGCCGTTACATTATCGGTTAATGATGAATCTATGGGGCGTGTAACGGGAGGCGGACAATATGCCATAGGCGAAAAAGTCCAATTGGAGGCTATTCCCAATGATGGCTATTATTTCGTGCGCTGGGATGATTGGAATACAGACAATTCCCGTATGATAACGGTAACTAGCGATATCGTTCTCACGGCCATCTTTGCCAAGAATCCGTCTGCGGCCAGCGAGCAGACCTTGTCTGCTGCGCCCTTCGCCTATGTGCAGGGCCGCACGGTCTATTTTCCCGATGGCCTCGGCGAAGTGGAGGCGTTTACGATCACGGGCCAGCGCGTTTATCGCGGCTTGGACCGTACCATCACCCTGCCGCACCCCGGCGTCTATATCCTGCGCGTTGTGGCCGACGGTAGACGGTGTAAGGTTGTGGCTAAGTAAGACTTAGCGCCGCGGAGCCGCTTTGCGTTCCACGCGTAGTGGCTGTTTCACCTTCGCTTCGCTCATGTGAAGTTCGGCGGCGCGTAGCGACGCAAATAAATTAAGGGGGGGAAATAGGGGCTTACAGCATAAACCCGATGCGGATGCCGGCTTCGGCAAAGATGCCGTTGTATTGGTACGTCCACGAGCGTTGGGCGTCCTTCATCATGATGGCTTCGTCGCCCGTGTCGGCGAACTTGTTCAGCGCGTACCGCCAGGCGGCGCCTATGTAGATGTCGAACGTGGCGCGCGGCCACATCCGCACCATATACCCAATCTGAATCTGCGTGCCGAGCCGCGTCGTATTGACGGCGTACGGCGTATCCTCGGAGTTGAGGCGGTCGCTCTGGTTGTATTCCACGCCGAGGCCGGTCGCGTAATAGAGGCCGCCCGTGGCGGCGCCCCGTCCCGTGTTGGGTTGGTAATACCGCAGGTTCGCTTCCAGGCAGAAACCGGTTTGGTTCAGCGTATAAACGGGCAGTTCGTTGCCGCTTCCGGCTTCTATCGGCTCGTTCCGGTTGATTTTCATATAGTGCTTGGCCGGCCGCTCCGCCTTACGGCGGTAGTTGAATTGCGGCGCCACGTTCAGCCAAAGGTTGTCTTTGAGGCGGACGTCGTAGTCGATACGGAAACCGTTGAAGAACAACGGCACCGGCACGAGGCTCAGCATGTGGTTTTCCGTATAGATCTGATGAAGCGCGTTGGAGCGTTGCGCGCGGTTCTGCGCCTGCAACGGCAGGGCAAGGCATAGCGCGAGGCTCAGCAGCAGGCCCACGCCGATTCGGCCCGTCCCGTGCGGGGCGGTCGGCGTAGCGGCTGGGGAATTCGGCAAGCGTTTCATCGTCGGTTCAGTCGTTATAATCGGTTTCTTCGTTAAAAAATAAAACCCAAAGTCAGGTTAAGGCTCAGCACGGGGCCGCCGTAACCGTAGTCGAACATGTTGGCGTCGTAGGCTTTGCCGGTTACCTCCGGCAAACTGCCGTCGGGCAGTGGATTCAGGGCCGGGCCGTCGTAGCCGTACGATTTGTCCAGCAGGAAGCGGTTGCCGTATCCGAGTACGAAGTCGAAATACAGCGGTTTGGCGATGATCTGCCGGAAGCCCAACATGAGGTCGAAGCCTATTTTCCGGATGGAAGTCGTCGTCAGGTCGTGCGCCAAGAGGCGGTTCTGTTCGTAGTTCAGTCCCCACATAAGGAACAGTTGGAAGCCGACGTCTTCGATTTCATAATAGTTGTAGCGGTGATAGGCGCCTACGGAAAAACCGCGCAGGCGCTTGATGTCGGTCTTGCGCAACGTGGCGTAAGAAAGCGTCGTATAATAAGTAGGCGCGATTTTGAGCCAGTGACGTCCCGTTTTGGGGGTGAGCAGGCGGTCGTATTCGATACCGAATCCGTTGTTGATCAGCGGGAAAAACGAATAGGCCAGCGAATTGCTTCCGAACTTGTCGTGCGGGTTGCCCTGAAATACGGACCGCGGATTGCGCGCGGCGGCCGTTCCGGTCAATAGGCTGCAACAGCAACCCCATACGAGCATTATGAGAAGCGTTTTCTTCATAAAAAATCTTCCTAGTACTGGCCGTACCATTCCGGATACATCCATCATCGTAATGGCGGCGTCAGTGGCAGAGGCAGTGAAAGGTGAGAGGTGTGACAAGCCAAACCGCAGGTTTGGGATTGGCACATCCGAACCGCATCCTACCTCGGCACGAACGTGCAAAGGTAGTAAAAATAAATGATTTTCAAAACCTTTTGGAATTTTACTTTTTTTTGATTAACTTTGCGCACTTTTTAATGGTCTGAAAAGGCCTTTTGTAAGCCTATGATTAACATAACTTTACCGGATGGTTCCGTGAAGCAGTATGCTCCGGGGACAACGGCCTTGGAAGTGGCGCAGAGCATCAGCGAAGGCTTGGCGCGCAATGTCTTGGCCGCGAAAGTGAACGACCAGGTCTGGGACGCCACGCGCCCCATAACGGAAGACGCTACCCTGACCCTGCTTACGTGGAACGATGCCGAAGGCAAAGCGGCCTTTTGGCATTCTTCGGCCCACTTGATGGCCGAGGCTATCGAACAGTTGTACCCCGGCGTCAAGTTCGGGATAGGCCCGCATATCGAGAACGGTTTCTATTACGACATAGATTTCATGGACTACAATATCTCGTCCGACGATTTCCCGAAAATCGAGGAACGGATATTGAAGTTAGCCGCCGAAAAACAGACGTTTGCGCGCAAGGATGTCGCCAAGGCCGACGCCATGGCTTATTTCAAGCAAAAAGGCGACGAATACAAGTGCGAGTTGATCGAGGATTTGCCCGACGGCGGCATCACGTTCTACGAGACCGGCACGTTTACCGACCTCTGTCGCGGCCCGCATATCCCCAATACCGGCCTGATCAAGGCGTTCAAACTCATGAGTTTGGCCGGTGCCTATTGGCGCGGCGACGAGAAGCGCAAGCAACTCACGCGCGTCTATGGCATTTCGTTTCCCAAACAGAAGGAACTGACCGAGTATCTGGCGTTTTTGGAAGAAGCCAAACGCCGCGACCACCGCAAGATCGGCAAGGATTTGAAACTCTTTATGTTCTCGAATAAGGTCGGGGTGGGGTTGCCGATTTGGCTGCCCAAGGGGACGGCTTTGCGCGAACGTCTGGAGGCTTTTTTGAAGAACGTGCAGCGGCAGGCCGGCTATCAGCAGGTCATGTGTCCGCATATCGGCCACGTCGATCTCTACAAAACGTCGGGGCACTACGATAAATACGGCAAGGATTCGTTCCGGCCGATTACGACGCCCATCGAGGGGGAGGCGTTCTTCCTCAAACCGATGAACTGCCCGCACCACTGCGAGATTTATCGCTCCGAACCGCGTTCGTACAAGGATTTGCCGTTGCGTTTCGCCGAATTCGGCACGGTCTATCGCTACGAACAGAGCGGCGAATTGCACGGGCTGACGCGGGTGCGCGGTTTTACCCAAGACGACGCGCACATTTTCTGCACGCCCGACCAGTTGAAAGACGAATTCAAATCGGTGATCGATATCATCCTTTTGATTTTCAAAACGCTGAATTTCGAGAATTTTACGGCTCAGATTTCGTTGCGTCACCAGACCGATCACTCCAAATACATCGGCAGCGACGAGAATTGGGAGAAGGCCGAACGCGCCATCATCGAGGCGGCGGCGGAAAAAGGCCTGAAAACGCATGTGGAATACGACGAGGCGGCTTTCTACGGGCCGAAACTCGACTTTATGGTGCGCGACGCCATCGGCCGCCAATGGCAGTTGGGAACGGTTCAGGTCGATTACAACCTGCCGGAGCGTTTCGACCTCGAGTACATCGGTGCCGACAACCAGAAGCACCGTCCGGTCATGATTCACCGCGCGCCTTTCGGCTCCATGGAACGATTCGTGGCCGTGCTCATCGAGCATACGGGCGGCAAGTTCCCGCTTTGGCTCACGCCGGATCAGTTCATCGTGTTGCCGATCAGCGATAAATACACCGAATACGCCCATAGTGTGAAACGCCGGCTCGAAGACATGGGGTTGCGCGGCGGCGTCGATGAACGCAGCGAGAAGACCGGCAAGAAAATCCGCGACGCCGAATTGAACAAGATTCCCTATATGCTCATCGTGGGCGAGAAGGAACAGGCGGAAGACGCGGTGTCGGTGCGCAAGCAGGGCGAAGGCGATTTGGGGGCGTTCACGCTCGCCGATTTCGCCAAACGCATAGACGAAGAAGTAAAACAATATTTATAGTAGTATAAACTAAATAAGGAGGACAGAGCCATAGCTATTCCCGTTAGACATAACCGTTCGTTCAGAGGACCGGTTCAGAGAGAAGCCGAACATCGGATTAACCGTTTTATCACGGCACCGGTGGTACGGGTTGTGGGTGAAAATGTCGAACCCGGCATCAGACCCATCAAGGAAGCGCTGCAGATGGCGGAGGCGCGGGAGTTGGATTTGGTGGAAATTACGCCGAACGCCAACCCGCCGGTATGTCGGATTATCGACTACCAGAAGTTTCTTTATGAAAAGAAACGGAAGCAAAAGGAATTGAAAGCCAAATCGGCCAAAGTGGTGGTCAAGGAAATCCGTCTGGGACCGCAGACCGACGAGCACGATTTCAATTTTAAACTCAACCATGCCAAACGCTTCCTGCAAGACGGCTCCAAAGTGAAAGTGGACGTCTTGTTTAAAGGACGTACGATTGTGTATAAGGAACAGGGCGAGGTGATGCTGCTCAAGTTCGCCGAGGCCTTGCTGGAATTCGGCAAGCCCGAAGCCATGCCCAAGATGGAGGGCAAGCGCATGATCATCATCATCGCGCCGGTAAAGAAGTAAGATCATTAACTATATAATAAACCACAAGCAATGCCAAAAATGAAAAGCAAAGCCAGTGCGAAGAAGCGTTTTTCTTTCACCGGCACGGGAAAGCTCAAGAGACAGCACGCTTACAAAAGTCACATTCTGACGAAGAAGACGAAAAAGCGGAAAAGAAACCTGACGTATTCCGCCATCGTCGATAACGCGAATGTGAAAGCGGTAAAGGACATGCTCGCGCTCTAAGCCGAATCCCAAAACCAAACATCGAAAATCCCGCAAGGGTAAAAACATTATTTATGAACCTTGTTTGCAGCAGCAAGTCCTCCGTGAAACGAGGCGCTCAAACAAAAAACATTAAAAAATGCCTAGATCAGTAAATGTAGTGGCCGCTCGGGCCCGCAGAAAAAAGGCCCTGAAATTGACCAAGGGCCAATTCGGACGGAGAAAAAACGTTTGGACCGTCGCCAAGAACTCTTTGGAAAAAGGTTTGCAGTACGCCTACCGCGACCGCAAGGCCAAAAAGAGAAGTTTCCGCAATTTGTGGATTGTACGTATCAACGCCGGCGTGCGCCCTTACGGCATGTCGTATTCCGCTTTCATGGGCAAATTGCACGGCAAGAACATAGATTTGAACCGCAAGGTCTTGGCCGATTTGGCCATGAACCACCCCGAAGCTTTCAAGGCGGTGGTCGATAGCGTTAAATAGCGTTGACCCCGGTCTAAATACGGATTAGTTAATTTTATAAAAGGAATAAGCAATTATGAGCAAACCGGAATTGATGCAGTTTGTCGATACTCTGACACAACGCAACGAACTGCCCGCTTTTAAAGCCGGCGATACCATTACGGTAAGTTATAAGATAAAGGAAGGTAACAAGGAACGTATCCAGCAGTTCCAAGGCGTCGTGCTGCAGCGTGTAGGCAGCGGCACCACAGCGACGTTTACCGTGCGCAAGATGTCGGGCAACATCGGCGTGGAGAGAATATTTCCCGTCAACTCCCCGTTCATCGAAAAAGTGGAAGTGAACAAACGCGGCGTCGTACGTCGTGCCCGTATCTTCTATCTGCGCGCTTTGACGGGTAAGAGAGCCCGTATCAAGGAACGCCGTTTCTAAAACGATAAACGGGCATGGCATGAGAAGACACTGTCGGTTTCCGAATGGGGACCGGCGGTGTCTTTTGTTTTTGGGCTTTTTATTTTTTCAAATATTTCATTGATTCGATTGGTTATGAAACGATCTGCATGGTTGGGGGGAAGCCTGTGTCTGTTGTGGGGTTTCTTTTCCGTGTCCTGTGTTCAGAAAGAATATGTTGCGGACGATATCGATTTGACCGTCAACGTGGGCGGTGACAGTTTGGCTTTGCCGCTGGGCGCGACCGATACGATTTACGCGCGGACGTTGTTGGATGAAGCCGGCGATGGGGCGACCTCTTTTTTGAAAGAATTGGCGGACGGCACGCTGGCGATCCGTCAGGACGGCGGGTTCGGCGTGGACGTGCCGGAGGTGGAGGCGCAGCGGCTGACGTTGCCGGATTTTGCGGGCGCGTCCGTTTGCGCGCTGACGTTTGCGGCTGAAGCGGAGGCGAAAGCGGCCGGTTTGACGGCCCCCGTGGCCGACGCCCTGCCGGTTTCGACCGGTCTGGAGGATGTGCCGGCCGAGGTCAAGCGTATCGATTACGTCGCGTTGGCGGCCGGCGCCGAGTTGGTCTTTACGTTCGAGGTACCGGCACTGGCGCAACATCCGGAGGTCAGCATGGCGTTGGATGTGCTTGTGGATTTGCCGGACTATGTGCGGCCGGCCGAACCGGCGGTTTTGGAAAACGGTCAATTGCGTGTGCGTGCGCCGCTTGACGGCGGCAAACTGACGCAGACGGTATCGTTGGACGGTTTCGACTTCTCGCGGTTCGCCATAGCGGACGGCCGTATGGACATAGCGGGCGAAATGCGTTATGAGGGCCGAGTGGACCTCCGTTCGGACGATCCCGCGCAACTGGCGGCCTGGGATGGCAGAAAGGTGGATTTGGAGGCGCATTACACCGTGGAGACGCTGCATCCGAGACGTTTCGAGGGATTGTTTGAGCCGGCCGTCGATCCGATAGAGGAAACCGTGACCTTCGGCGATTTGCCGGATATGCTGACGGAAGACGGGACGGTTTTTGATTTTTCCGCCCCCTATCTGTTGCTGTCGATACCGACGAATCTGGGGATCGCTTTGGAAAACGAACTGACGGTGACGCCGGTTTTCGGCGGTACGGCCGATACCGAAAAGGCGGCGAAAGCGCGTTTGAACCTGCCGGAGCGGCCGGATGCCGAAACGGATACGGTCCGGTTTTATTTGGCCGACGAACGGCCGGCGGTTCTGCCGGACGGCCATGAATTCGTCGCTTGCGGCCTCGCGTCGGTTTTGTACCGTATTCCGGATGCGTTGCGGATCTGGGTGGAGACCCGCGCCGGCCAAGCGGCGGAAATGGTGTATGACTTCGGGGCCGACTATGCGGCCGCGGTTAATTACGACTTTATCGTGCCGATGGCTTTCGGCGAGGATTTGCATCTGAGTTTCGGCGATACGATAGACGGTTTGCCGAATCTGGTCAATGAAATCCTTTCTAAAAATGTTTTGCGGCTCGGTGGAACGGTGCAGAACAGTCTGCCGATGGATTTGACGTTGAGCGTCGTGGCTTTGGATGATCAAGGCGGGGAAGTGCCGATGGAAACCGAACCTCAGGTCATCCGGGGCGGTACGCCTGCCGGCGAGGCGGTGTCCACCCCGTTGGCGCTTACATTGGGCGACCGGACCGGTGCTTCCGATACGCGTCCGGTCAAGGCGTTGGCCTTGCGGTTTACGATGACGACGGGTACGGGCAATGCCGGCGTGCCGGTCAAGGCGACCTCGTGGGTGCGCGCCGTCTTGCAGGCCGAAGTGCCGGGCGGCATCACGGTCGATTTGGGGGCATTGGGTGCCGGAGCGGATGAATCGCAGACGCCGGAGAGCGGCAGATAAAGCGGAAAGGAGACGATAGAAATGAAAAACATACATGTAAAAGGCGGTTTGACCGCCGTTTTCGGCCTTTTGTTATGTTGCGCTTCCGTCAAGGCGCAGGGGCCGGCCATGACCGAATATTTTCTGCCGGGATACAACCAGCGGCATTGGCTCAATCCGGCTTTGCTGCCGCAATTCGGCTATTTCAATTTTCCGGGCGCGGGCATGATCAATGTCGGCGTGCAGGGTAACTTGGGGCTTGGCTCGCTGTTGTATCCGCTCGAAAACGGCAAGCTCGGCACGTTCCTGCATCCGGACGTTCCGGCCGACGAAGCGCTTAAACCCTTCCGCAAGAACAACCATCTGAATGTGAACGCCGACGTGAGCCTGTTGTCGTGGGGGTGGTATCAAGGCACGTCGTTTTGGTCGGTGGATATTTCGGCGCATGTGCACGGCGATGTGCACCTGCCTTACGAGGCGTTTGAGTTCCTCAAGCGCGGCATGACGGGCGACCCGACCGAATACCATTTGAAAAACATCGGGGGCAACGCGCAGGCCTGGGCGTCGTTGGCCTTGGGACATGCCCGCGCCGTGACGCCGGAATGGCATGTGGGCGGCAAGTTCAAATTCCTGTATTCGGCCGTTGACCTTTCGGTCAATCTGCCGCGGACGGATTTGCTGTTGAGCGGCGACGTATGGAAGGCCCATACGAACGGCTCCGGGCAGATGCACGGGATTTTGCAGCCGACCTTGGCCGGCGACAGCATCAGCGGCTTCGGAATCGGCCATTTCGGGAAAGACGCGGGCTACGGCATCGCGTTCGACCTCGGTTTCGAATACCGTCCGAATTATGTGCATGGCCTGCGTTTTTCGTTTGCCTTGACGGATCTGGGCTTCATCGCTTACAGGAAGCAGACGGGCGCGGAACTGGCCATGAACGGCGATATCGTTTACGAAGGCATGGACTTGAAGACGGACGGCAACGGCGAGATGAATTTCAATGCGGATTTCGGTCTGGAAGCCGAAGTGCCGTCCAAAGGGTATTGCCGCGCGTTGTTCGCGCGTATGAACGCGGGCGTGGAATACGATTTTTATCTCGATATGTTCAGCGTCGGCCTGTTGTCGAGCACGTACCTGAACTGGAACCATGTGACGACCGAACTGACGGCTTCGGTAAACATGAAGCTGCTGCACTGGCTGTCGCTCTCGGTCAGCTACTCTTTCCTCAAAACGCGGCAGAGCATCGGCTGGGCCTTGAACATCACGCCCAAATGGGGCTTGAACTTCTTTTTCGCGAGCGACTATACGCCCGTGGTCTATGACCGTATCAATCTGGATGGTGTCAAAGTCCCGATGCCTGCGCGGCAAATCAACGCGCAGTTCATGTTCGGGCTCAGCATCCCGATCGGCAACAACGTGCTGACGCCGGAACGGGGCGGCACGTACGAAGCCTGGCTCATAGAGAACGGCCTTTATTCCGAAGACGTGCTGTGGTATCCCGAGGAGGCGGGCCCCAAGCGCGGCCGCCGCGACTTGGAGCGTTACGAAGCGGATGAAGCGGATGAACCGGAGGACGCGGAAGCGCCGTCGGATACGGTGCAGGGGACGACGCCGGTTGTGGGTTCGATGGACGGGGACGGGGCTTACGGCTATGTGGTCTCGCCGGATGAACCGACCGGCTCCGCGGCTGGAGCGACCGGGCCGGCTTCCGCCACGACGGGGGTTCCGACGACGGGTGCGGCGGGAAGTCCTGTCACGACCGGCGCGGAAGAAGCAGGAACGGCCGGCGCGGGACAGGCGGTGGAAACGACGGATACGGAAAGCACGGACGGGGAGGTTGAAACCGATGGCGAATAAGGGGGAGGCGGTTGAACCGGCCGAATCGGGCCTGTATCCGTTGGTGGAGGATTTTTACTCCTTGCAGGGAGAAGGCTTCCACAGCGGCATGCCGGCTTATTTCATCCGGTTGGCCGGCTGCCCGGTCCGCTGTGACTTCTGCGACAGCAAGAACACGTGGTCGGCGGCGGGCTTTCCGCGGGTATCGGCCCGTGCGTTGGCGGACCGGGCGGCGCGCAGCGGGGCGCCGGCGGCGGTCGTCACGGGCGGCGAGCCGCTGATGCACGATCTGGACGCTTTGTGCGAGGCGCTTCATGCGGCGGGGTTGGCCTGCTGGCTTGAAACATCCGGCTCGCAGCCGCTCAGCGGCCGTTGGGACTGGATTTGCGTCTCGCCCAAACACGGCGCCCCGCTGCAGGCGGCTTTCAGCCGCGCGGCCAACGAGATGAAAGTGGTGGTGGCCGCGGAGGCCGACTTCGCTTTTGCCGAAACCTGCGCCCGTTTTTTTGAGGCCGGCCGCGTGTTGCAGTTCCTGCAATGCGAATGGGGGCAGGCCGGCGCGATGCAACGCGCCGTCATCGATTATATCCTGCGCCATCCGCAATGGCGGCTTTCCCTCCAAACCCATAAGTTTCTGAATATTCGGTAAGTGTCTTGCCTGCTTCAGGAAGCCGACTTGCACACTTTGTGTGGAATTCGGGCTACGGCTCGGCAACGTGTGAACGTTGTTTTCCCTTTGCATGCGCCTTGCACCGGATTTAGGGAGCGTCGCGCGCGTGGAGGCAAGCGGATGTTTGGCGATGGCGTTCGTCTATCCGGCACGTGAGGCGTTGTATGTCGAAAAAAAAGCGTATCTTTAACGCTTGGAAATATTAAACACCGATATGAAACACATGATTGTAAGGCTCGGCCTTCCGGCTTTGCTGACGGCGGCCCTGAGTGGCGCGGCCGTGGCGCAGGACGGGGTGCTGCCCGCCGAAGAAACCCCGATCGCCGTGCAGGAAACGATGCCGGCCGTCTCAAAATTCGCTACCGTGGAAAATCCTTTCGACCTTTCGTGGGCGGATCAGCCGTTCAACGCCCCGCCTTTCGATTATATCAAGCCGGAACATTACCTGCCGGCCCTCAAAAAAGCCATTGCCGGACACGAAGCCGAGATCGAGGCCATCGTGCAGAACCGCGAGGAACCCACGTTCGAGAACACGTTGCTCGCGTTCGACCGCAGCGGGCTTGACATCGAGCGTGTGTTGCTCGTGCTCTTGAACATCGAATCGGCGCATTCCACGCCCGAACTCCGCGCCATCATGCCGGAAGTCTTGCGGCTCGAAACGGCCCATTCGGACGAGGTCTATATGAACCCGTTCCTGTTCCGCCGCATCAAGCGGCTAAAGAACCAGGCCGACCAACTGAATCTGTCGGAGGTGGAACAGCGGTTGTTGGATGAGACCTATAAGCGTTTCGTGCGTTGCGGCGCCGAATTGAACGAGGCCGACCGCAACCGGCTCAAGGAAATCAACGGCCGCATAGCCGAACTGGAACATGCGTTCGGCAATCATGTGCTGGCCGCGACCGAAGCCTATAAGATGGTCGTGAACGACGAAGCCGAAATCGACGGTTTGCCGGACGATTACCGACAGGCGGCCAAAGACCGCGCCAGGGAGAACGGCAACAAGGGCTGGCAGTTCGGCCTGGACAACCCCAGCGTCATGTCGGCCTTGCAGTATGTCGGGAACCGCTCGTTGCGCGAGATGCTGTTGCAGGCTTACTTGCAACGCTGTCAGGCCACCGATGCCGAGAACGACAACGAAGCCGTCATCGACGAACTCTTGCGTCTGCGTCTGGAAAAGGCCAACCTCATGGGCTATCCTACGTTTGCCGACTATGTTTTGGCCGACCGTATGGCCTCTACGCCCGCCAAGGTCTATGAACTGCTTGACAAGGTCTATACGCCGGGCTTGGCCAAGGCCAAGGAAGAACTGGCGATGATGGAGCCGCTGTTGGCGGCCGACGAATCCGACAAGACGGCTTTTACCGCGGCCGACTGGCGTTTCTATGCCGACCGTATCCGCCGCGAGCAATACGATTTGGACGAGAACGAACTGCGTCCGTATTTCTCGGTCGATGCCGTGCGGGGCGGCATTTTCGAACTCTGCCGCCGGCTCTACGGCCTGCGCTTCGAAGACGTCTCGAAGCAGGTGGCCATGCCGACGCCCAACACGACGGCCTACGCCTGCTACGATGCCGACGGCTCGTTGCTCGGGCTGCTCTATCTCGATATGGTGACGCGGCCGGGCTATAAGGGGAGCGGCGCGTGGAACACCAACTACGTCAATCAGCGTATGGAAGCCGGCAAGCGTTTCACGCCCGTCACGTCCATCGTGACGAATTACGCCGCGCCGGTAGGCGACAAGCCCTCTTTGCTGACGTTGGACGAAACCGAGACGTTCTTCCACGAATTCGGTCATGCGTTGCATTCGCTCTTGGCCAATGTACCTTACCGCGGCTTGGCTGACGTGCCCCTCGATTTCGTCGAACTGCCCTCGCAGATTATGGAGCATTGGGCCGTCGCGCCCGAAATGCTGCAATTCTATGCCAAACATTACGAAACGGGCGAACCCATGCCCGAAAGTCTGGTCAAGAAGATAGACGCGGCCTCCAAATACGGACAGGGCTTCGCCACGACCGAGTTCACGGCGGCGGCTCTCCTCGACATGGACTATCACACGCAGACCAAATACGGCAAGAAGCCGGTTCAGGTCGAGAAGTTCGAGCAACAGCAGCTCGGTAAGAAACGCGGCCTCATCGACCAGATACCGCCGCGTTACCGTTCCACCTATTTCAGCCATATCTTTACCGGCATGTATGCCGTCGGCTACTACGGCTACCTGTGGGCGGAAGTGTTGGACAGCGATGCCTTCGACGCCTTTTCCGAAACGGGCGACATCTTCAATCCGACCGTGGCCACGGCTTTCCGCAAGTCGGTTCTCGAAAACGGCGGCATGTACGATGCCATGCGGATGTACCGGAATTTCCGGGGACGGGAGGCCGACGTGCAACCGCTGTTGCGTAACCGGGGCCTTTTGGATTAAAGAATTGACAGCATAAGCATAGGAAGCGGTCGGCGATGCGGTCGGGAAAGCGGTTTAAACCTTGGTCGGCAGCCTGTCTTTGGCTGTTGGCCATCGGGCTTTGGACGCCCGCTGGGGCAACGCACCAGAAGGCGGCCGAAATCACATTCACGCATGTTTCGGGCTATACCTACCGCTTCCGTCTCGTTACCTATACGTTTACCGAATCGGCGGCCGACCGTCCCGAACTGGAGGTCCGGTGGGGCGACGGCAGCGGCTCCGTCCTCAGCCGCGAGAGCGAGACGGTCGTTGACGGGCAGCAGACCAAAATCAATGTCTATACCGGCACGCATACCTATGCGGGGCCGGGTTCCTATTACATCAGCATGGAGGACGCCAACCGCAACGGGGGCGTCGTCAATATGCCCAACAGCATCAATACGCCCATGTATGTCGAAACGCTGTTGGTCATCAGCCCTTATCTGTCTTCCGGCAACAACAGCCCCGTGCTGACGGCCCGTCCCGTCGATGACCGCGGCTGTGTCGGGCGTCGGTTCATCCATAATCCCGGCGCTTACGATCCCGACGGCGACAGCCTTTCCTACCGGTTGGTGCGTTGCAAGACCACGGGGGGCGAAGACATCGCGGGCTATACGTTTCCGGCGGCCTCCGATTCGATTTACATAGACGAACGCACGGGCGACCTGATTTGGGAGAATCCGGTGGCGCAGGGCGAATACAATGTGGCGGTTTTGGTCCGGGAGTGGCGCAACGGCCGCCTTATCGGCGAAATCACGCGCGACATGCAGATTGTCGTGCAGATGTGCGACAATTATCCGCCCGACCTGATTTGCGACGACACTTATTGCGTGGAGGCCGGGCAAATGTTGCGGTTTGAACCTTATGCGCTCGATATGGACGGCGATGGCATCCGTATGAACGCGACGGGCGAGATTCTATCCACGCGGCGCGAGGCCGACCTGCGTTTTTCGGGCGGTACGTCCGACAGCGTGCGTTACGAATTCGTCTGGCAGACTTCATTGGCCGACTCGCGCGCACAACCTTACGGCCTTTATCTCAAAGCCACCGACGGCGGTACCCCGCCGCTTTCCGACCTCAAAACCGTTTCGGTGCAGGTGCTGGCGCCGGCCGTGCGCGGCTTGCGGGCCAACTACGACTTGCGTCGGGAAGAGGTGCGGCTGCAATGGCAGAAGTCGCTTAGCCCCCATGCCGTGGGCTATAAACTCTACCGTCGGGCGGGCGCGGGCGAAGAGACGGCTTTCGACGCCTGCCGCGGCGGGGCGGGCGCGGGCTATGCGCTGATCGCTACGCTTGATAGTCCGGCCGATACCGTTTATATCGACCGTGAGGGGCTGGCTTCGGGCATGCGTTACGGCTATCAGGTCTGCGCTTATTTTGCCGACGGAGCCGAGAGTTACGCTTCCGCGCCCGCCTGCGTGGAAATCGCCTCCTATACGCCGGTCTTTACGCGCATCAGCGTGGCGGCGACCGACGCGCACGATGGCCGTATGGATCTGGCATGGCGGCATCCGCGCGCATGGGACAGCGTGTTGGACGGTTACGGCTATGGCCTTTTCGGCGGCGCGACGCCCGAAACCATGCACTTTATGGGGCGTTTCGCCATGGACAGCGTGGTGACGCTGGTTGATACGGCCCTCAATACCGTCGGGCATCCATACTACTATCGCTTGGGGCTGTTGCCGCCCGATGGCGGGGGCGGCCACGGCGGCACGGCCACCGACAGCCTCGCGGCCGCCGACAGCACGTTGGCCTACGCCACGCCGGTCTATGCCTCCGTCTATCTCATGGCCGTGCCGCACAGCCGCCGCGTCGAGCTGACGTGGGGATACGAACATCCTTGGCAAAACGACTATTTCACGGTCTATCGCCAACATCCCGACTCGGCGGCTTTCGCGCCGGTGGCGCGCGTGGCCGCCCGCCATTACGAAGACGTGGGGTTGGAGAACGGCCGGACCTACCGCTACTATGTGGAGGGGTTCGGCACGTACTACAACGACAGCCTGCCGTCCCCCCTGCTCAACCTTTCCAATGTCGTGGCGGTGGCACCCGAAACGGGGACGCCCTGTCGGCCCACGTTGGTGTTGCGCGACAGCAGCTGCAATCCGCTCCGGAACACGCTGGCCTGGCATTTCGAGGTCGGAGAGGGCGGCGGTGCGGCCGATTCGTCCGCCTTGGAAGACTGTCTCGCCGATGCCGCCCATTACAAACTTTATTACAAGCGGGTCAGCGAAAAGGTTTACGACGAGGTGGCCGCTACGGAAGAAACGTGGTATGAACACGAGCCGGACGGATACTGGGCCTGTTATTATGTCACGGCCGTCAACGAGCGCGGCGAGGAGGGCGAAGCGAGCAACATCGTCTATGTCGATAACCGCGGTTGTTTCACTTACCGCCTGCCCAACGTCTTTACGCCCAACGGCGACGGCTGTAACGATACGTTCCGCGCCTTGCCAAACCAGTATGTGGAGGGTTTCCGGATATACATCTACAACCGCTGGGGCAACCCGGTCTTTTCTTCCGATGACCCGCGCTTCGAGTGGAACGGCCGTATGGGCGGAAACGGTCAGGAATGCCCGGACGGCGTCTATTTCTATGTCGTCGAATTTACGGTGGAGGCCGAAGGTTTGGGCGATAAAATCTATCAGAGCGGCTCCGTCACGATTTTGCGTTGAACCGGGCTCAACTCAATTCAGCCCAACTCAACTCAACTCAGCTCGGCGTCCGAGTCATCCCGCGCGCTATCGGCCGATGAGGCGGTAGTTCTTGTATTCGCCTATGCGTTTTCCCGTGAGACGTTCTATAAAGTACAGCAACCGGTGTCTCAGGCCGCGAGGCTTGGAACAGGCCGGGTCGAATACGAAATCCCAGTCTTTGCGGGCGATGCGGTCCCGCATGACGGCCGGATGCGTGCCGTCGAATTTTTTCAGCATATCTATCCGGCTGTAGTCGTAGGTTTCGGTTTGCGGTACGTGGCTTTCAATCCATTCGTCGGAATGGTAAAGCCGGTGAAACGTCGAGACCTTGCGCTGCTGTATGCGCGGCGGCTTGACCCAGCCGTAATGATAGACAAAGGCGTCTATGGGCACGACGTTCAGCTTGCGGTCGCCGATGCGGAATCCCTGCGCGTCTTTGTAGGAATGTACGCCTATATGCGGTCGGATGACGCGGATTTCGTGGCGGTACCATCTGCGGGAGGTGCCCACATAGTCGTATGAACCGTAGAAGTGGCGGTAGCGGAACAGGAGGCCTTCCACTTCCTTCCGCTCCGCGTATCGGGCCATAGCCTGTCTTATGGTGGCGTAGTCTTCTTCGTGAATCGCCTCGTCGCCCTGCAGGTAGAACGCCCAGTCGGCATCCGGGGCGATGGCGGCCAAGGCCTTGTCGGTTTCGGCGGCCAGAACGCGGCCGCCCTCCCGCAGGCTGTCGTCCCAGACCGTCGGGACGATGCGGAGTTTATCGGAGCCGATGGCGCGGATGAGGTCTTCCGTCGCGTCGTCGCTTTTGCCGACGGCCACGACCATCTCGTCCACCAGCGGCAGGAGCGAACGTATGCTTTCCACAATGGGGTAATCGTACAGGACGGCGTTGCGGATAAACGTGAAGCCGGATACTTTCATGGCGAAAAAAATTAGAAACTGAAGTAAATGAAAGGCTGGGGCGCCGCGCTGCGGGTCAGAATCAGCAATACGCCTATCAGCAGGCAGACCAAGGCCTTGATGATCCAGGGCGCGCGTGCGAACAGGAGTTTGACGTTATCCTGCAGGGACTGTGGCAGAAAATGTAAGGCGAAGCCGAGCAGGATGACGGCGAAAACGCTTTTGTAATGACCGATAATGCCGCCCATCGTGGCCAGGGGCGTGGTCTGGAACAGGCCGAGATACCAGTCGGCCGCCGCATCGAGCGAGTCGGTGCGGAATATCACCCAAGTCAGGCAGATGAGGTGGAAATAGACGATGGTTTTCAACACGCGTCCCCAAGTCGTTTTGGGTTTGCGGTACAGGCCCGTGAGTTTTTCGATTGCCAGGAAAAGTCCGTGCAGCAGTCCCCAAAACAGGAAGTTGAGCGCGGCGCCGTGCCAGATGCCGCAGAGCGTCATGCTTACGAGCAGGGCCAGCAGCATGCGCGGTACGCCGTGACGGTTGCCGCCGAGCGGGATATAGACATAGTCGCGGAACCAGGTGGAGAGCGTGATATGCCAGCGGTGCCAGAAGTCGGTAAACGAGTCGGCTTTGTAAGGCGAGCGGAAGTTGACCGGCAGCGTGAAGCCCAGACAGGCGGCCAGACCGATCGCGATGTCGGTGTAGCCGGAAAAATCGCAGTAAATCTGCATGGCGTAGCCGTAGGTCGCCATCCAATGCTCGAAGCCTGTGTAAAGCGTCGCGTTCTCGAATACCGGGTTTATCCATTGGGCGATCCAGTCGGCGATGGCGATTTTCTTGACCAAACCGCAGACGACCATGAAAAGGGCGAAGGAAAATTCCTTGGTCGAGAGTTGGTAATGCCGCTGCAACTGCGGCAGGAAGTCGCGGGCGCGTACGATGGGACCCGCCACGAGTTGCGGGAAGAAACTCAGGTAGAGCGCGAAGTCGAACAGATTGCGGCAAAAAGGCATCTGCCGCCGGTGTACGTCAACCAGATAACTTATGGCCTGAAACGTGAAGAACGAGATGCCGACGGGCAGCACGAGCGTGTTCAGGAACGGCAGGTCGCCGAACAGGCCGGCTTCCGCGCCGCCCGGCATGGCCGGCAGCCATTCATAGACGAGGCGGTTCAGGAAATCGGCGTATTTGAAGTAAGACAGCAGTGACAGGTTGAGCAGGATGCCGATGCCGAGGAAGAATTTGGCCGTACCGGCCGTCTGTTCCTTGTGGCTTTTGTCGATAAGCCAGCCGCATCCGTAGTTCAGGAAGACGGAGGCCAGCAACAGGAAAAAGGCCGCGCCCGCCGTCTCGAAATAGAAAAACAGGCTGCACAGCAACAAAAAGCGGTTGCGGGCCGTGCGGTAGCGGTACAGAAAGCTGAAACCGGCCAGCACGGCGGCCATGAACCACCAGAACGAAAGGCTCGTGAATAAAAAATCAGGGTTTCCGGCTGTCATAAGCTTTCTCCTGTGCTTTTACGAACCGATAGTAATCGGCGATGAACGATTTGTATAACATCTTGCCCACGATGTCGGCACCGGCGTCCGAGAAATGGATGCGGTCGGACGAAATCCATTCCGGATGGTCTTTCGTCAGTGCCCACAGGTCCCAAAAAACGCAACCCGTGCCTAAGGCCACTTCGCGTTGTATGTCATAGACCACGCGCAGGGCGGCGCGGCGGTTGTATTCTTCATCCATGTCGCGGCGGGCATCTACGGGACGGGGCGGAATGCTGACGATGCAGACGGGCATCGTGGGCGCGACGGCATGCAGATACGTGATTTCCTGCAACAGCAGTTTGCGGTAGTAGGCCAGTTCGGCGCGGCGGAGGCTGTCGGTCTTGGCGGGCGTCGCGTTGGATGGGATGAGGTTGGCGCCGAATTGGTAAATGATGAGCTTGACGTCGGCCAATCGGTAGCTCTCGCTCAGGAACGCGCGTTGCTGCGGGCTGAAGATATAGCCCGAATGGCCGCGGTAAGGCAGGTTATCGACGCAGATGCCCGTGCTGTCGTTGAAGCTGACGGCATAGAGGTTGTGGTTGCGGGCGAGGCGCATGCGCAGGTCGCGGCTTTTTTCGTAGGCCTCGCGGGTAAAGCGGACGCGTTTGATCCCGAAGCCCGTCTTTTCGGTCGGCGTCAGGCCGACGGCCGTCGGCTCGGTCGTCTCGCCGCTTTCGGTGCGGGCGTCCACCGTAAAACTCAGGTTGCCGGCCGGCACATCCTCATGGACGAATACATCGGCGAACGCGCCGCCTTCGGGCTTGTTCCAGTCCAGACGGAAATGTCCGTAGTCGGCCGTGCGCAGTTGCGGTTGTATGAACCAGATGGCGGGCGGCATAAGGTAGCCGCCGCAGAGGCCGTAATTGCCGCGGCGTTTTTCTTGCAACAGGCTCGTTTCGGCCCATTCCTTGCTTTTCTGCATTTTAAGGCCGTGCGCCTGCACGTTTTGGTTGAGCGAGACGAGACCGCGCCCCGCGCCGCCGAACGCCCGCTGCATGTAGCGGCGGAAACTGCCGCTGATGCGGTCGTTCTCAATCTGGGAGTCGCCGTAGTGCAGGATGCGGATCAGCGGTTCGGGATCGTCGTCCCATTCGTTCGCGAAGTCTATGAGCGCGGCCGCGAAACGTTGCGGGTCTTCACGGTAGCGCAACAGGTTGTAGAGCGGCGCTAACGGATGTTCGCTCAGCGCGGTGTCATACTCGAACGGGCGGGAGGGAACGGCCGCGAGTTCCGCGCGGAAGAACAGGGCCGTGTCGAACAGGAAGAAGCGGCGTTCCACGGCCTCTATGGAATCTTGGACGAACTGTTCCCGTTCGGCCCGTTCCCGCGCGATGCGTTGCGCTTCCGCTATCGCCGCTTCCCGTTGGCGGTGGCTGTAGGAAAGCGCCGAGCAGATCAGCAGCAGGATCAGCAGGAACAGAAAGCTTTTGTAAGGTTTCATGCCGCGGTCGGAAACTTAATGAACCGGAATAATCAGAATCTGGTTGGGGTAAATCAGGTTGCCGTTGCGCGATAGGTTGTTGCGGCTGATGATTTCCTTGATGGTCGAGCCCGGATGCTTGCGCCAGATTTCGTAGAGCGTGTCGCCTTTCCGTACCCGGTATTCCACCTCGCGTCCCTTTTCGGCCGCCTGCTCGGCGGCTTGTTGCGCCTTAGCCTGGGCGGTTTGTTTGGAACCGGCCGGTTGCGGTTTGGCGGCGTTTTTGGACGGGTTGGCGGACGTGTTGGCCGCCGGGTGGTTGCCGACAAGGGCGGGCGTTCCGTTATGGTTGGCCGTTGCGGTGGTCTGGGCGGCCGTTGCCTCGGCATCGCCGGTCTGCGGCCGGCGCGTCACGGTGGTCGTATGCAGGTCGGCCGGCAGGTGCATCGTCTGAATCGCGCTGTCCAGAACCGTGTCGATGGGCGGCGGCAGCGTGGCGGCCGTATAACTGAGGCGCGGCGCTTTTTCGCGCATCGTATGGATGCGGAGCAACTGGTTGGCGTAGATGACCGTGCTGCGGAGCTTATTCCAGCTCATGAGGTCGTCCACCTTGACGCCGTAACGTTTGGCGATGGTCGAAAGCGTTTCGCCGCGGCGCACGCGGTGCGAAATCACGACCTCTTCCCAAATCGGGTAGTAGTCTTTCCAGGTTGTGTCGGACAGGATCGCTTCTTTGTTCTCGAGGAAGTCACCGATCATCGAGGCCGGCAGACGCAGGCAGAACGAACCGCCCTCATGCGGAATGAGGTTGATTTTGTATTGCGGGTTGAGGTCTTTGAGGATTTGGAGCGGCATGTGCAGGCCGTCCGCCACCTGTCTCAGGTCTAAATCGTGCGAGAAATGCAGCGTGTCGGTCAGGATAGGCGTGTAATGCCGGGGCGGGCATTGACCGTGTTCCTCGTGGTAATTGACGGCGTAGGCGGCCGCGATGAAAGCCGGTACGTAGCCCCGTGTTTCGCGCGGCAGGTACGGATAGATTTTCCAAAAGTCGGTCTGGCCTTTGGCGCGGCGGATGGCCTTGTTGACATTGCCCGGCCCGCAATTGTAGGCGGCGATGGCCAACGTCCAGTCGTTAAAGCAATTATAAAGTTCTTTGAGATAGATGGCCGCGGCGGAACTCGCCTTAACGGGATCGAGCCGTTCATCTACCTTCGTGTTGATTTTCAGATGACACATGCGGCCGGTCTGATACATGAACTGCCAGATGCCGGCCGCGCCGGCCGGGGAGACCGCGCGCGGGTTGAGCGCGGATTCTATGACGGCCATGTATTTGAGTTCTTCGGGCAAGCCCTCCTTGCGCAACGCTTCCTCGAAGATGGGAAAGTAGTATTGCGCGAGCGCGAGCATGACATGGAGCTGTTTGTGCTTTTTGATCGTATAGACTTCGATAAAGACCTTGACCCGCTCGTTATAGGCCATTTGTATCGTCTGTTGCGCGTTCAGGGCCGCGATACGTTCGCTATAGACGGAATCGGGGTTCGTGTATTCGGGGACGGGCGGCAATTCGTTTTCGTTGTAGAATATCAGCGCGTCTATGTTCCGGGCATTGCCGTCGAAGAAGCGCAGGTAACGCGAGATGTAAATCTCGTCCAGCAACCGGCGTTCGATGCTGTCCCGGATCTGCTTCTTCTCTTCCGGTGTGAGCGTGGCGGCCATGTCGGCGAAATTGACATGCGCCACCGTGAAGTCCGAGAACACGGGTTTGCTCCGGTCGGCTTTCGTCCGGGTGTTGAAAGCCGTTTCCCGCGAACGGTCGGGAGCCGGCATGGCGAACGCGAAATGGGCGGCGATAACTCCGCACCAGAGGCCGAGGGCAAGCCGGCGGCCGAGGCGGCGGATTGTTTCGTTTATTTGTAAGTTCATGTAAAAAAGTCTAACTTTACACTTGGCAAACGGTGGCGTTTTCCGTGTGATTTCGCGGATAGGCCGTCTGCCGTTCTTCCGGGTGATCCGGCGGTTTGCGGGGGGACGCGTTTGCACGCGTGCGTGGCGTGAGAATGCGTGGATGCCGGTAGCCCAAAAGGGCAAATATACGAAAAGGTGAGCGCAGTGCAAAATAAATCGATTGTTTTATTTTACATTGTTGAAATGCTGTGTGTCGGGCGTAAGTTGAATACACGGGAAAAAGCGCGTGGCATAAAACAGGCGGGGGCGGGGCTGAGGTTTTGGCGAATCACCGTATATCAATGCCTGACATAACGATGGACAATATAAAAACGATTTGATTATGAAAATGTTGACATTTTGGAATGAGTTGAACGCCTTTCTGCCGGTGGCGGAAAGGATGGAAGGACAGGATTCGGCGGGTTTGCCGTTGGCGGTGGCCGTGACGGAAGCCGAGGATGTGGCGGCTTGGTATCGGCCGCGCGACCGGTTTGCCCACAAAGGGTGTTTCGGACATGGTCTGTTGGCGGCGGGAACGCCGGGAAAGGCGGGGGCGGCGGTGTTGGCGGCGCGCGCCGCCTTGCGCGGCGGCCTCGGCCTGCTGACGGTGGCGACCTCGCCGGAGAACAGCCTGGTCTTGCAGACGGCCGTGCCGGAGGCCATGGTTGCGGCCGGGCCGCTGCCGCCGCGGCCCTTTGAAGATTATGCGGCCGTGGGGGTCGGGCCGGGCTTCGGACTGGACGATGCCGCCGAGGCCCGTCTGGACGAATTGCTGCAAAGGGCCGCCACCGCCTCCCTGCCGGTGGTGCTGGATGCCGACGCGCTGACCCTCCTCGCGTACGGAGACGGTTTGTCGGAGCGGCTGTCGGAAACGGCGGGCAGCGTCTGTACCCCGCATTACGGGGAACTGCGCCGTCTGGTCGGTCCGTGGCAGACGGCCGAAGAACGCATGTTGCTGCAACAGGCGTTCTCCGACCGTTACGGCACGGTCGTTGTAGGAAAGGGCGCCTATACGTTCATCACGTTTCCGGCGTCGGACGGGACGCAACCGACCGCCTTGCTGAATCCGACGGGCAATGCGGGCATGGCCACGGGGGGCAGCGGCGACGTGTTGACCGGCGTTATCCTGGGCCTTTTGACGCAGGGTTACACGCCGGCGGAGGCGGCCGTGGCCGGCGTCTATCTGCACGGTCTGGCCGGCGACCTGGCTGCCGCGGAAGTCGGAGAGGCTTCGCTCGTGGCCGGCGACATCGTCTCGTGGTTGCCGGCCGCGTTCAAGGCATGGCCCGCGTTGTCTGCCCGCGTTAGAAATTAGAAAACGTACAAAACTATGACATACAGCAAGCATAAGGCCGGTCCGGCCGCCAAATGGCGCGGCCGGCTCCGCGCGGCCGGCTTCGCCGCCGCCCTCGCGACCGCGCCGCTCGCGGCGCAACCCCTCGCGTTGCAGACGGTTGCGGCCGACCATGAACGCAACGCGCCGCAGCAGGTGGAGCAGAAAATGCATCAACTCCTGCAGATGATCCGTTTCGCCTATGTCGATGACATCGACCTACAGCCCATCGTCGAAAAGGGCATTGGCGAAATGCTGAAGGAACTCGACCCGCATTCGGCCTATATTCCGCCCAAGGATGTGGCCAAGGCCAACGAACCGTTGGTCGGAAACTTCGACGGCATCGGCGTCTCGTTCCAGATTCTGAAAGACACGATCGTCATCGTGGATGTCATCGCCGGCGGTCCGGCCGAGAAACTCGGCATACAGTCGGGCGACCGCATCGTGCGCATCGATACGGTCAAGGCCGTGGGAGACAGCGCCACGAACGATTTTGTATTCCGTCGGCTGCGCGGCCCCAAAGGCACGACGGTCCATGTGGGCATTCGCCGCCGCGGCATCGACCGTGAGCTGGCATACAAAATCGTGCGGGATAAAATCCCGCTCCACAGCGTGGATGCCGCCTTTATGGTGGACGCCAAAACCGGCTATATTCTCTTGAGCCGTTTCGCGCGGACGACGCCCGACGAAATCCGTTCGGCGCTCGAAAGCCTGCAGGCGCAGGGCATGGAACAGCTGATGCTGGACCTGCGCGGCAATACCGGCGGCTACCTCGATGTGGCCGTGGCGCTCTCCAACGAGTTCCTGCCCGGCGGCCGTCTGGTCACTTACATAGAAGGGAAGGCGCAGCCGCGCTATGAATTCAAGACCTCCGGGCGGGGGCTGTTCCAAAGCGGCGACATGGTCGTGCTCATCGACGAAGGCTCGGCTTCGGCCAGCGAAATCGTCAGCGGCGCGTTGCAGGATTGGGACCGCGCGTTGCTCGTCGGCCGCCGCTCTTTCGGCAAAGGTTTGGTGCAAAGGCCGTTCGACCTGCCCGACAAGGCGCAGGTGCGGCTCACGACCTCGCGCTATTATACGCCCAGCGGCCGTTGCATCCAGAAACCTTACGAAAGTGGTTCGGACGACTATTATACCGATATCACGAAGCGGTACAGCCATGGCGAGATGTGGCATGCCGACTCCATTCATTTTCCCGATTCGCTCAAATACCGTTCGGCCGGCGGCCGCGTCGTCTATGGCGGGGGCGGCATCATGCCCGATGTCTTTGTGCCGCTTGACACGATGCGCGCTTCCGACTACTATGTCGATTTGCGCCGCAACAATATCCTCAACAGTTTCAGCCTGTCCGAGTCTCAGGCGCACAAGGAAGATTGGCTGGCGCGTTATCCGGACGTCCAACGGTTCGACGCCGGATTCGACATGGATACGGTCATGCGGCGGTTTTACGCTTATGCCGAGGCTGAGGGGGTGATCCGGCGCAACTTCAAGCCCGAAAAGGCCGCGGCGTTCATGCGAATGATGCTGGATACCATCGCGGCCGACAGCGCGCGCTTGAAACTCGCCGATACGGCGCGGACCTATGCGGATTATATGCGGCAGGCCCTGTGGCCGGCGACGGAGATGCAGCGGTATCTGATGGAAAAGGCGGTGGCGGAAGACGAACGGCAAACGGCGGCGGCCACCGCTTCCGACCGTTTCCTGCGGGTGCAGGTCAAGGCGCTCATAGCGCGCAACCTCTATGGCATGCCGGCCTATTTTCAGATTATCCGGTCGGTGGATGACGGTTTTGCCCGCGCGTTGGAAGTGCTGAATGACAAGGCGCGCTTGAAGGCATTGCAAAAGGCGGCGCGTACGGCCGAACGCCAGGCCGACGCCCCGGCCGATGCCGCCAAGGGCAAGTCGGCGCGAACCAATGCCAAACGTTAGCCGATGGACTGGCAGGATAGAACCCGGCTGTTGGCCGGCGATGAGGTGGTTCAAACTTGGGCGCGGGCGCATGTGTTGGTCGTGGGCCTGGGCGGCGTCGGGGCTTATGCGGCCGAGCAGTTGGTGCGCGCGGGCATCGGCCGCCTCACGCTCGTCGATGGCGACCGCCTGCATGAGACGAATCTCAACCGGCAGTTGCCGGCCTTGCGTTCGACGCTGGAGGCATACAAGGCCGAGGTCTTGCACCGCCGCTTTCTCGACATCAATCCCGATTTGCAGTGCGAGGTGCTGACGGAATACCTCCGCGACGAACGCATGATCGAGATTTTACAGGCGCATCCCTACGATTATGTCGTCGATGCCATCGACACGCTTTCGCCCAAAATTTATCTGCTTTACCATTGTGTGCGGTTCGGGTTGCGCGTGGTCAGTGCGATGGGGACGGGCGGCAAGTGGAATCCGGAAGACTTGAAGGTCTGCGACATCGCGCAGACCTATCAGTGCCGTCTGGCCGACGTCTTGCGCAAGCGGCTGCACAAACTGGGGGTCTATGGCGGTATTCAGGCCGTGTTCTCGCCGGAGGTCGTGGCGGCTTCCGCCGTGCGGGAGGAAGAGGATGTCAATAAGAAGTCCGCCGTCGGTACGGTGTCGTATATGCCGGCCGTGGCGGGTTGCTTCTGCGCGTCGGTCGTGTTGCGGGAGTTGGCCGGCCGCGTCGTGAAGTCCGATTTGCCGGTGCCGCCCAGTGTCCGCAAGCGTCTCGTTTCTGCTTCCGACTGAGCCGGGCCCATAACCGTTCTGCGCTCTCTGCCGCCCGCGCAGGCGCTTCCGTTCCGCCTCGTGCGCCTAAAATCATCCGAATTTCAAAATAAGGCGTTCAAAATTTTTTTTAATGAAAAATAAGGTATAATTTTGTGCCTTGTAAAGAGATATTTAGCGGAAGCGGAAGACAAGAAAAAGTCTTTTAATGCTTTGAAAGACTAAGTTTTGAATGACCGCGGCGGCCGCGCAAACCAAGCAGAAAAAACAAATAAAATATTTTTTGTTATGGACGTAAAAAAAATTCTCGCGGATCTCAAAACGAAGCATCCCGATGAGCCCTTGTTCTTGCAAGCGGTAGAAGAAGTGTTGGATTCCATTAAGGATTACGTGAAGACGAATCCTAAATACGACCAGCACAAGATTATTGAACGTATGGTTGAACCCGACCGTATCTTTACCTTCAAGGTTGAATGGGTGGATGACAAGGGTGAAATCCAGGTGAACACCGGTTACCGTGTTCAGTTCAACAATGCTATCGGACCGTACAAGGGCGGTTTGCGTTTCCACCCGTCTGTAAAACTCGACACGCTCAAATTCTTAGGCTTCGAGCAGACGTTCAAAAACAGCTTGACCACGTTGCCGATGGGCGGTGGCAAGGGCGGTTCCGACTTCAACGCCAAGGGCCGTTCCGAAAACGAAATCATGCGTTTCTGCCAGGCTTTCATGATGGAACTGCAGAAATACATCGGACCTGAAACCGACGTTCCCGCCGGCGATATAGGCGTAGGCGGCCGCGAAATCGGTTACATGTACGGCATCTACAAGAAACTGCGTAACGAAAACACCGGCGTATTGACCGGCAAGGGCTTCAACTGGGGCGGTTCCATCCTGCGTCCGGAAGCCACGGGCTTCGGTGCGGTTTACTTCGTACAGAACATGTTGAAGGTTCAGAAGAAAGACATCAAGGGCATGACCGTCGCCGTTTCCGGTTTCGGTAACGTGGCTTGGGGTGCCGCTACGAAAGCGACCGAATTGGGCGCCAAGGTGGTCTGCATCTCCGGTCCCGACGGCTATATCTACGACCCGAACGGCATGGACGAAGAAAAGTTGGCTTACATGCTCGAACTGCGTAACTCCAACAACGACGTCGTAGCGCCTTACGCCAAGAAGTTCAAAGGCTCGAAATTCGTAGCCGGCAAGAAACCTTGGGAAGTAAAGGTCGATATCGCGATGCCGTGCGCCACGCAGAACGAATTGGCCAAGGAAGACGCCGAAATGTTGATCAAGAACGGGGTTAAACTCGTGGCTGAAGTTTCCAACATGGGTTGCCAGCCGGGCGCCATCCACGCGTTCCAGAAAGCGAAGGTCAACTTCGCGCCGGGCAAGGCGGTCAACGCCGGCGGTGTTTCCGTATCCGGTCTGGAAATGAGCCAGAACGCCGAGAAACTCCACTGGACGGCTGAAGAAGTGGACAAACAGCTCCACCAGATTATGAGCGACATTCACACCAACTGCGTTAAGTACGGTAAAGAAAGCAAGTACATTAACTATGTTAAGGGTGCGAACATCGCCGGCTTTATCAAGGTGGCTGACTCCATGATTGAATTGGGCGTTTGCTAACCGTAGCGTTTGATTCTTCACGAAAGGGGCGTCCGAAAGGGCGCCTCTTTTTTTTATTCTATTCATCCCGTATTTTCGATCGGGATTCAGGATCCGGCTGTTTCCGTTTCCCGACTCCGTTTCCCGACTCCGGTTCCCGACTCCGGTTCCCGACTCCGGTTCCCGACGCGCACCGCATTTGTTTAGAATTGATTAAATTAGTATTTTTGCCGATTGTATGATAGATTGCCGTCGGTCTGTCGTAGCCAGGCCGGCCGGTATCGGATAAAAATGAAGACTGTGAAAAGAATCGCCGCATTTATGGGATTGTTGGCCGCCTTGTCGATCTTGTCGGTGGCTTGTTACCGCGAGGAGGATTTCAACCTCAATATGCTGGCCAACGAGCAGGACGTCAATTACGATTTGGCGGTCCCTTTGTTTGAGACAAAACTTACCATCGCCAACCTGTTGAGCGTTTTCGGCCGTGAAGAGAATTTTCCGACCGGTCCGGACGGACTCGTGCATCTGGTCTATGCGATTGACAAACCCTTGCGGTTCGACATCGGCAATAAAATCAGCATCCCGGCCATTACGCTCGGTTCTTTTGACATTTCGTCCATACCGTATTGGAAAAACGACACCGCGATTTCGGTTACGCAATACGATACGATATCGATTGATATACAGGGGCTGCAAGAAGGGGCGACGCTCAACCGGATTGTGCTTGATTCGCTTTTCATATCGCTGACGGGGTCGTACGGCATCGGCATGGCTTCGACGATGGACATCCGTTTTACCAACGTGCGTCAGAACGGGCAGCCGCTGGAATTGCATTTGGATTTGGAAAAAGGCTCCGGGTTGTCGTTCGTGCATCTGTATCAGGATGTGGAACTGGTGTTTGAGGGAGAAGCCCGAACAACACCTTGCGTCATTTATGAGGTGAGTCTGCGCGGCGACATGAACACGGCCGAAAACGAATATCCGGACGTGCGGACCGGGCATGTGCGCATGCGTCCCGAATTCAGCCATGTCGTTTACAAGCGCATAGAGGGAAATATCGGACAGTTTCCCATCCCTTTCAAGGGCATGTTGGATGTCTCGCTTTTGCAGAACCTGAATGTGGAGGACATCGCGTTTTACGAGGGTAAGATAGACGTTATCAGTACGCTCAAGGGTTGCAGCGTGCCGATTTTCATCGACGAGTCCGGTCTGACCTGTCGTTTCGCCGATTATAAGGCGGAAGAAGTGGGACTGTTTCCGGAAAACTATACGTTGCCTTATCCGGAACCGACGGCTTCCGTCTTGGAAAAGGAGACCGTACAGCAAATCGATATCCATTCGCTTCTGGCGCACAAACCCAAGGCTTTCGATTATGAAATCCAGGCCACGCTGAACGGCGGTGAAAACAATGCGCCGCTCAACGTCATCGAGCGAAGCAGCGGGCTGGATATGAACATCGCCTGCGATTTGCCGTTGCATCTGCGTGTCAATCAGTTTATCATGGACGACACGTTGCCGTTCGCGGGCATCGAACAGATCGACCTGATCAAACGGTTCTTCCTCAAAGGCATCGTGACGAACGCGTTTCCGCTCGAAGTCTATATGCATCTGGATTTCCTCGACGCTTCCGGCCGGGTGCTGTTTTCGCCCGTCGATGGCGACACGATAGCGGGCGGCCATGTCAACGCCGACTTGCATGTCGATGAGCCGGCCATTTACCGGCTCGATACGGAGCTGACGTCGGACGAGGTGGCGATGCTCAAGGATGCGAAAAATATCCGCGTATGGGCGAATATCAGTACGTATAATAAAGAAGAGGCGAAGATTTACGCCAACAGCGAGACGGAGGGCTTTTTGCGTGTCAAGTTAGGGGCGCGCGCCATGTTGCGCGTAGGCAACCTAATAGGGAGTGAGTTATGAGAAAGATAGTTTTGTGTTGCCTTTTGGCGTTGGTTGCCTGTGGGGGCGGTCTGCGGGCGCAGGTGGGGACCAACCTCTACTATATGGATTTCGTGCCGCAGCAAAGCGCCAACAATCCGGCGTTCAAGGCGCCTTACGATTTCTACTTCGGTTTTCCGGGCTTGTCCGGCCTGCACGCGCAGCTCCATAACGATGCGTTTTCGTGGAGCAATCTCATTGAACGCGGCGTGGACGACAGCCTGCGCTTCAATGTCGGCAAGACGGTCGGCCGGTTGCATAACCGCAATCTGATAGGGGCGGAAATTACCGAAGAGATTCTGCGGTTCGGGTTCAAGAAAGGCGAGAATTATTTTCATCTCGGTTTGTCGGCCAAAGTGGATGCCAATGTCGTGCTGACCAAGCCGCTCTTGAGTTTCCTGTTGCTCGGCCCCGGGCAGTTTCTCGGCGAAAACCATTTCAAGCACAACGCCATCGACGCCACGGCATACGCCTATCTTTATTTCGGTTGGTCGCGCAAGGTCAGCGACATGGTCACGGTCGGCGCGCGCGTCAAGCTCATCGACGGCCTGTTTAACATCCGATCCAAGGGGCTGGGCGTTACGTGGAACGTACTCAACGACGATTTGGCCGACCCGACGCTTTCGCCCTATACCTACGAACTCAAGGTCGATGGCGAGATACGGACGAACCTGTTGGGGCAGGATTTCAAGTGGAACGGCCTCAGCTTTTCCGATTTCTATAAGAACTGGGGCTTTGGCATTGATATGGGCGTTATCGTCGATTTCGCGCCCAACTGGCGGTTTACGGCCTCCGTGCTCGACCTCGGCGCTATCTTCTGGAAAGACCATAACGCCAATGTGTTCCATTCGCGTAACGACAGCGTCAATTATCCGTTTCAAGGTTTGGACGAACTCAATGTGTTCGGCGAGGGCATACGTTTCGATTCCTTGATTTCGCGCGCCGTGACGCGCATCGTCGATACGTTGAACTTTGAACGCGACACCAATTACCGCAAGGGCTATACCACGATGTTGCCGACCACGCTGACGATAGGTTTCGATTATACGCTTTTGGAACAGCACCGTTTCGGCCTTATGTTCAAGGGACGTCTGCTCAACAACTATTTCTCGGCCGACGTCGGCATCGCTTACACCTATACGCCTTGTAAGAACTTCGCCGTATCCGTGAGCAATACGTTCGGCAACAGCGGGCCGCTCAATCTCGGATTCGCGATAGCCGGCAACCTCGGTCCGGTGCAGTTGCATCTGGGCGTCGATCGCATCAACTCGTTCAACGTGGCCAAAATGCGGACGGCTTCCGTGACGTTCGGCATCAACTTCGTCATCGGCAAATACGAGATACATCCATCCAAGCTCGCTTACATACGCGCCGAGAAGGCGGCCGCCCAAAATATGGAATACTGATGAACCCGCTGGAGGTTTATTTTCCGCATCTGACCGTCGAACAAAAGGCCCGCTTCGAGGCCTTGCTTCCGCTTTACGAGACGTGGAACGCGCGCATCAACGTGCTTTCGCGCAAAGAAACGCCTGAGCAATGGCGCGAGCGGCATGTGCTGCACAGTCTGTCGATCGCGCGCTTCATCGCGTTCAAGCCGGGCGCGGCGGTCATGGACCTCGGTACGGGCGGAGGGTTTCCCGGCATCCCGCTGGCGATTCTGTTCCCCGGCACTTCGTTTTATCTCGTCGATTCAATCGGTAAGAAAATCAAGGTGGTGCAGGCCGTGGCCGAAGCCCTCGGGCTGACGAACGTACGCTCGGCGCAGAGCCGGGCGGAGGCCGTGTCCGAACGCTTCGACTTTGTCGTGAGCCGGGCCGTCGCGCCGCTGTCGGATTTGGCGCGTTGGACGGCCGGTCGGTTCAAACCTGTTTCGCGGCATGCGTTGCCCAACGGACTGATATGCCTTAAGGGCGGCGATTTGACGGCCGAACTGGCGCCTTTCGGCCGGCGCGTGCAGGTGCAGCCGATTGCGGATTATTTTAAGGAAGATTTTTTTGAAACCAAGCAAATCGTCTATCTGCCTGCCTGACCGCCGGTTCCGGATGGATCCGACGGCATGGAACGGGTAGGGAGAAAGATGGTGAAATTAAAACAATAGCAAATGGAAGTTATTGAAAAATTGGCCAAATGGGATTGGAAACTCAGCATCGCCGTCAACGGTTGGCATAGCGGTTGGGCGGATACCGTCATGATGTTTCTGAGCGACCGGCTGGTCTGGATTCCCTTTTATGTCTTGATGGTGGTCTGGCTGTTCGGGCTCTATAAGAAAAAGGCCGTCTGGATTCTGTTGGGTGTCGCCGCGCTCATTGCCGTGGCCGATTGGACGAGCGTGCATTGGTTCAAGTTGACCGTGCAGCGTCTGCGGCCATGTCATGACCCGATGTGGGAAGGGCTGTTGAACCTGCCGGCCGGTTGCGGCGGTCTGTATGGCTTCGTGTCTTCGCACGCCGTCAATCACTTTGCAATGGCCGCTTTTCTGACGCCTTGGTTCTCGCGTCTGTACGGGGTTGAAAACGAATGGTCGGGCCGGGTTTCCGGGGCGGCTACGGCTTGGCAACGTTGGGTGTTCGCCATCCGTAAGGCCATGTACGGCGGACTGGCGTTCTTCTTTTACGGAGGCCTGTATATCTGGGCTTTGCTGATAGGTTACAGCCGCGTCTATCTGGCCGCTCATTATGTGGGCGACGTGATTTGCGGCGGTCTGTGGGGGACGTTGCTCGGTCTGTTGCTCTACTTCGGATTGCGTCGGATTCTCTTTCCGGCCTCCCCGTCGGTAACGCCGAATCAGACGGAGGCCGTCTGAGCGCGCCGGGCAATCTGAATGCGTCCGCCTTGTGCTTGGGAGCGTCCGCCTGTTTCTATTCCGTCTGCAACGTCTGCCACAGCAGGTCTTTGAGCGGCTCGATGCCCCAGCCCGATACCGACGATATGGCGCAACAGAGCGGCGTGCCGAACAAATCCCGTAGCGCCGGCGTCAGTGCTTCGCGCGCTTCTTCCGGCAACAGGTCGCCTTTCGTGAAGCACAACACCTGTTTTTTGTGCAGCAATTCCGGATTGTGGCATTTCAATTCGTTGAGCAGGATGTCGTAGGGCGCGCGCAACGCCCGTATGGCCTCTGGGAGCGTCGCGCCCCCGGCCAACGCCTCCGCCAGCGGTTCCACGCTGATCATGAAAAGCAACAGCGCGTTCCGTTCTATGTGACGCAGAAAACGGTTGCCCAACCCTTTGCCTTCGCTCGCCCCTTCGATGATGCCGGGAATGTCGGCCATGACGAACGAGTGGCGGTCGCGGCAGGATACGATGCCGAGGTTGGGGACCAGCGTCGTGAACGGGTAGTCCGCTATTTCGGGTTTGGCCGCCGAGACGCTGGCCAGCAGGCTTGATTTGCCGGCATTCGGGAAGCCGACAAGGCCGACGTCCGCCAGCACTTTCAGTTCCAAGATTTTCCAACCCTCTATGCCGCTTTCGCCCGGTTGCGCGTATTTGGGCGCCTGGTTGGTCGCCGACTTGAAATGGTCGTTGCCCAAGCCGCCGCGTCCGCCTTTCATCCAGATGATTTCCTGCCCGTCTTCGGTGATTTCCGCCTCCGTCTCGCCGGTCTCCGCATCCTTGACCACGGTGCCGATGGGCACTTCCACGTAAAGGTCCTTGCCGTTGGCGCCGAACCGGCGGTTCTCGCCGCCGCTCTGGCCGTTTTCGGCAAACAGGTGCTTGGTGTATTTGAGGTGGAGCAACGTCCAGAGCTGGGCGTTGCCTTTAAGGATGATATGTCCGCCGCGTCCGCCGTCGCCGCCGTCGGGGCCGCCCTTGGGGTTGCTTCGGCTGCGGAAAAAGTGGCGCGAACCTGCGCCGCCGTTGCCCGAGCGGCAGAAAATCTTGACGTAATCTATGAAATTGGAAGATGCCATCGCTATAGGTGTGAGTAGTTTAATTGTATTATATCTCTTGGGTTTCCCGTCTGGCTTTTTGGTCAAGTTCCGCTTCTAAAAGTCTGATGCGTTTCGTTAACTCTTCGACCGACGGGAGTTGGTCCTGTATTTTTTTGATCTGAATGTTGTTATAGGATGAGACGCCGATGGGCGTTTGAATGCCTTGAAAGGCGTATTGGACTTCGGTCTCGTCTTTGTTGCTGCAAATCAATAGGCCAATGGTCGGATTCTGTGCCGAGGTCTTAATGAGGTCATCGACCGCATTGACATAAAAATTGAGTTTTCCGGCAAACTCCGGTTGGAAAGGAACGGTCTTAAGTTCCACGACCACGTAGCAGTTGAGTGGAATGTTGAAGAAAAGCATATCCAATTTCCGCGTCTTGCCGGCTATGATGAGTTGTTTCTGTCGGCCGAGGTAAGCGAATCCGGTACCAAGTTCAAGCAAAAAACGGGTCAGGTGTTTTTCTAATTCGGTTTCCAAGTCTTCCTCTTCATAGCCTTTTTTTAACGATACGAAACCGAAATCGTAGGTGTCTTTGGTGATGGCTTGGGCGAGTTCGCTTTGGGGAAACGGTAATGTTTCGTTGAAGTTTGTGATGGCACCGCCTGAAGAGTGGTAAAAGTCGGCCTTGATGCAGTTCAGTAGGGTACTTCGGCTCCAATTTTCCGATATGGTATGCTTTATATAAAAAAGTGCTTCTTCTATAGATTTTGATTTGGAGATAATCTCAACATGATGCCACCAAGGGACGGATGCGAATATTTCCGGGAATGAGGTATTGTCCCGAACGGCAATATCCTGTTGCAAAATTTCTGAAGCATATTGCTTCAGTTTTGTAAGGCTTTGTTTGTTAGTTGTTTCTGATTCTGAAGCAAGTTGGTGCAGTTTTGTTGTCTGTTCGGCATAGAATAAATACCACTTCTTCATGTGCCACAGATTTCGGGCACTGAATCCTTTCGACTCGGGAAAGGCGGCCTGTAGGTCAAGGCTGACTTGTTCAACAACGCCGGATCCCCATTTTTCTTCGACTTTCCGTATCGCAAGGTCGCGTCCCAATTGCCAGTTGAATCTCAATTGTTCGGCATTTACTTTGATGGCCGCTTTAATTTGAGCATGTCGGTAGCGGGTCTTGATTTCTTCTATCCAGGCTATATAGTCCTTGTCTATGTTTACGTCGTGTATCTTTACGACTCGGGGTGGATCTGTGCGCATAGGATAGGTGGCTTGTGTAATGGTCGGGCTTGTTTCAACGCAAAATTACTAAGAATTTTCCGAATCTTTGGCTCATGTCCTCGGCTTTCACTTTTTTTAATGAAATGAAAGTGATGTTTGCGTATTTCTAAAAAAAGTATTATCTTTGCACCGTGTTTGAAGAAAGGGTGCGGTTCAGCATACGCTCAAACAAGTTTGGCGTCTGCGTTCACCTTCCGCTTCCTTTGCACCCTGTTTCCAGATGGCGCGGTAGCTCAGTCGGTAGAGCAAAGGACTGAAAATCCTTGTGTCGTTGGTTCGATTCCAACCCGAGCCACAAACGGAGAAAGCGAGAACAAGGCGTTCTCGCTTTTTTAATATCCGTCCGCGCGCAGGCGCGATAGAGGCCGGTGGTGCAACCGCAGGGCCGGGTACGCCGCAACCGCAACGCCCGGTGCCCGGTGCCGCAGTTGCAACGCCCGGTGCCCGGTGTTGCAGCCGCCAAACCAAGACCATAACCTTTCAACCTGATAAAACTATGAGCAGAATCCTTATTATCGGAGCCGGCGGGGTCGCCACCGTGGTCGCCCACAAGGTCGCCACCCATCCGGACGTATTCACCGAAGTGATGATCGCCTCCCGCACGCAGGCCAAATGCGACAAAATAGCGGAAGACGTCTTCAAGCGGACCGGGCAAAAGTTCAAGACCGCCCGGGTCGATGCCGACAACGTGCCGGCGCTCACGCAGTTGCTCAAAGAATATCAGCCGGTCTTGGTCATCAACGTGGCCTTGCCGTATCAGGATTTGCACATTATGGACGCCTGTCTGGCGGCCGGCGTCAACTATATGGATACGGCCAATTACGAGCCGCTCGAAGAGGCCAAGTACGAATACGGCTGGCAGTGGGCTTACCACGACCGTTTCAAGGAAGCCGGCCTTACGGCCATTCTCGGTTGCGGTTTCGATCCGGGCGTGACGAGCATCTATACGGCCCATGCCGCCAAGCATCATTTCGACGAAATCCATTACCTCGACATCGTGGACTGTAATGCCGGCGACCACGGCAAGGCGTTCGCGACGAACTTCAATCCGGAAATCAATATCCGTGAAATCACCCAAAGGGGAAAATATTGGGAAAACGGCGGTTGGCACGAAACCGATCCGCTGAGCGTCCACAAGGCCTTGAACTATCCGCGTATCGGCCCCAAGGAATCCTATCTGATGTATCATGAAGAACTCGAGTCGCTTGTCAAGCATTATCCTACGATTAAGCGTGCGCGTTTCTGGATGACGTTCGGTCAGGAATATCTGACCCATCTGCGCGTGATCCAGAATATCGGCATGGCATCCATAGAGCCGGTCATGTATGAGGGCAGGGAGATTGTGCCCATTCAGTTCCTCAAGGCCGTATTGCCCAATCCGGGCGACCTCGGCGAGAACTACAAGGGCTTCACGTCCATCGGCTGCCGTATCCGCGGTATCAAGGACGGCAAGGAACGTACTTATTATATCTTCAACAACTGCAGCCACGAAGTCGCGTATCGGGAAACCGGCACCCAGGGCGTCAGCTATACGACGGGCGTACCGGCCACGATCGGCGCGATGATGTTCTGCAAAGGCCTGTGGAAACAACCGGGGGTATTCAACGTGGAACAGTTCGATCCGGATCCGTTTATGGCGGAGTTGAACAAGGGCGGTTTGCCGTGGGAGGAATTGTTCGATATCGATTTGGAATTGTAACGCCGTGTTTTCGATACAGGGAAAGGCGTTCCGGAAACGGGACGCCTTTTTTTGTTGCCCGGGCGGCCGGTTGCGCATCGGCGCGTTGTCCGGCTCGGTGTTGTCCGGCTCGGCGCGTCGTTTTATCGTTCCGTCATGACCGGTTTTTCGCGCTCCGTCAGGCGGAGCGGATTATTATGCGCGTAGTTTAAAGAATGTCGAAAAAATGCTTTTGGCACTATTTTTTATGGTGAAAACACATAATTGCAATTAGTACAAAATGAATAACTTAAATAACGGGGGGGGGGGGTAAAAAGCAATAAAAATTTTATAAAAATTTGTAAAATATCATGTTGAAAAGTAATTTTGCGGCGATAAAAATGTTTTGAAAAAATAAATACGTGATGTTCTATAAGAACTGCTTTTGCCGGGCGTTTTTGGATGCGTTTTGGAAGATTTTGTTGATCGCGGCGGCTCTGTTGTGGTCGCAGGCGGTCCGGTCTCAGGAGACGGAGGTCGAGGCGCCGGTCAAAGAATCTTTCGGGGAAAACGTCAGGGGCGCCGTCAAGACCAATTTGTTTTACGACGCGGTGGTTTGGACGCTGAACCTCGGGGGTGAGGTTTCTGTCGCACCCGATTGGACGGTCGATCTCTCGTTCAACTGCAACGCCTGGACGGTGGGGCACCGCAAATGGAAACATTGGCTCATCCAGCCCGAGGCGCGCTGGTGGTTCGGCGGGCCCAAGCCGCCGGCGGGACGTGCTTTCGGCGGGCATTTCCTGCCGTTTCATATCTACGGCGGGCAGTTCAATTTCGGCAACATGCGGAACAACGTCCGTTTTTTAGGCACCGATTGGTCGCGTCTGACCAACGAGCGTTTTCAGGGTTGGATGTTCGGATTCGGTGTCGGTTACGGCTATTCGTTCCTGTTGGGCCGGCATTGGAGTCTGGAAGCGGAAATAGGGATCGGTTACGCCTATACGCGCTACGATGCTTTCCCTTGTGCGGATTGCGGCAACAAGAGCGAGGAGAACGCGGTGCACCATTATGTAGGACCGACCAAAGTGGCTGTCAATTTGATTTATGCGTTCTAAAATCCGGCCAAGATGAAGAAAAACATATTGTTTTGGGTGTTTACGGGTTTGGGCTTGGTGGTGTCTGGCGGGCAGGCTCAGCAGTCGGCTTCGGCCCATGTGCCGGCCATGCCCAAGGTCTCGTCGGAGGCGACCTCCGGCCAAGCGGCAACCGAATCGGCGGCGGGAACCCCATATTGGACGGAAGCCGATAGCCTGATCGGGGTTTCAAATGTCAGGGTCTCGCGTTCCAAAGGCGATTTGTTTGTGGCGATGGATTTGGACGTTTCGCGTCTTAAGGTGCGTAATGACCGCGAATATTATTATGTGCCGCGTATAAAGGCTGCTGACGGTCACGAGGTGGCTTTGCCGGCCGTGGTGCTGGCCGGCCGCAATATCTATTACCGGCACTTGCGCAGTCAGGATTTGCCGGCCGATGCATCGCTTTACGACAGCCGCGACTTGCTTTCGGTCAGTTATCGCGTTGCGGTGCCTTTTGAACCGTGGATGGCAACGGCGGTTTTGCAGGCCGGTGTGACCGTTTATCCGATGACGGATGATTTGGCGGCCGTGAGCAGGGAGTTGCATGCCTTGTCGTTGGCGACCGGTCTGGCGACGGCCATGGCTTTGAGTGCGGAGCAACAGCAGAATTTATCGAAGGAATTGGAGGCTTTGACGCTGACGCCCGAAATGCGGGAATTGTTGGCCCGGGCCTTGCAGACGATAGCGGAAAATCCCGACGCGGCCCAAACGGTTCAATCCGTTCAATCGACCGAGCCGACCGAGCCGGCCCAAACGGCTTCGCAAACGCCGACCGCGGTGCCGTCGCCACCACGGACGCCTGTGGTTGCCCCGGCTCAATCCGCTCAACCGACCGAACCGGCTCAACCGGCTCAATCCGCTCAGCCGACCGAATCGACCCAGCCGATCCAACCGGAAGCCACTGATTTGAATCCCGAACTGGCGCAAGCCATCGGGCGGTTGGGCTTGCCCGGCGAAAGGCAGGGGCGGCTTGTGAACGAAGTGCAGGTCTTGCCGATGAGTGCCGAATTGCGGACCGTGCTCATAACCGCCTTGCAGGCCTTGGTCAAAGCCGAGGCTTTTGTGCCGCATTTCGTTTATCGGACGCCGGTGGCCGAAAGAAAAAAACTGCGGTCGGAAACAGGATCGGCCCATATTGAATTCGAACTTAACGAATCCGACATAGACCCGACCTTGCGCGGCAACCGTGCGGAACTCGACCGGATCAAGCAGGCGGTGGACGCGCTTGAAAACGATGCGGATCATACGCTTAAATCGATGACGATAAAGGGGTATGCCTCGCCTGAGGGACCTTACGCGCTCAATGCTTCGCTGGCGCGGGCGCGTACGGCCGCCGTCGAGGCTTATGTACGCGGGCTGATACACTTGCCGGCCGACCGGATTACGGTCGATAGCGAGGCCGAAGACTGGGACGGTCTGCGGATGGTGTTGGAAACGTCCGATTTGCCGCATAAGACGGCCATCCTTAAGATCATGGCCGATACGCGTCTGACACCCGACGCCCGGGAATGGCAAATCAAGAGTTTGTATCAAGACGATTACGCCTATATGCGCGCTTATATCTACCCGGCCTTGCGCCATGTCGATTACACGGTGGTGTACGAAGTGCGCGCGTATGCCGATCCGGCGGAAATCATCCGTCTGTTGGGGACGCAACCCCAAAAGTTGAGTTTGCAGGAAATGTATGTGGCCGCCCGGACGATGGCGGCCGGCAGCGAAGCCTATGACGAAGTGTTCGAAACGGCCGTGCGCCTGTTTCCGGCCGACGAGACGGCCAACCTGAATGCGGCCAATTCGGCCATGCGCTGGCGGGACCTGAACCGGGCCGAACGCTATTTGGCCAAAGCCGGTCAAAGTCCGGAAGCCGTCTATGCGCGTGGCAACTTTGCGGCTTTGCGCGGCGATTATGCGGCGGCCGAACGTCTGTTCGGGGAAGCTTTGACCGCCGGGATCGCCGAGGCGGAAGCCGCCTTGGGACAGTTGCGGGCTTTGCAGGCGGAGGCAAGTCCGGCAAATGAATAAAATAAGAAATAGTAGAATACCCAAAAATAAAACAATTTCCCCATGAAAAAGTGGATGAGAATCCTGGCCGGCGTATTGGCCATGAGTTTGATGGCGGCATGCCATCCCGATGAAAAAGACAAGGGCAATGGGCCGGTAGGACCGGGCATGAACGAAAAGGAGGATCCGGCTTATATGGCCGTCCAGATATCGTTGCCGGGTGGCCGGGCGGCAAAAGCCGGCAGCGGCAATATCGTCGGTACCGAAGTGGGGCAGGAATACGAGAACCGCGTATCCAATATGTTGATCGTTTTGGCCAAAGCCGAAGACGATTCGTTCATCACGTACGGTGAGGTCGTCAATCCGGCCGGCGCAGGGGCAAACGGAAACCTTACGGCCGTATCTTCCATGAACCGCAGCGGTTTGACACGTTATTACAATGTGGCGGACGGCGCAACGGTAAGCGGTAAGATTCATGTCTATGTCTTCTGCAACTACACGGCGGAATTGCTGGCTGTCGTAACGGAAGCCGGACGGGCCAGCGAGGCGGCCGAGACGGGCGCCGAAAGCAGGGAAAGCCGGAATTGGATCCATGCGGTGGGCCATTTGGCTGGCCAGGACGAGGGCATCATGACACGGGGCGCCATCCTGATGTCGAATGCGGCGATAGCCGAACGCCAGTTGCCGACGAGCGTGGAGGTCTTGAACCGCTATGTGAACGATCCGACGCATCCGTTCCAATTGTGCGGCGACAACAGTGGCGACGGCGGCGTGAATAACGGACAGGACGGTCAGCCGAATCCGATCAAAGTACAGCGGGCGGTGGCGCGTTTCGATTTCAAACAACTCCATGACAATACTTATACGATTGTGACCAAGGGAATCGGAAGCGGCGATCTGCAGGTGGAACTCGTGCGTATGGGTTTGGTAAACCTGAACCGCCAGTTCTATTTTCTCAAGCGGGTGGCCGCGGCGGATGCATCGGTCGCGAATATGAAAGCCAATGCGGTGATTTGCGGAGCGGAGACCGGTGTGGGTGCCGATGCCTCCGCCCGCAACTATGTATTGGACGCCGATGCGGAGGCTCAGTATAAAACGGCGAACGGCAGCGGTGCGAAAATCACGTTGGATAAAGCGTATCAGGATGCCTATCGTCACCTGCTGTTCAATCTCTCCGGTCAGGTCACGGACAATGAACGCATATACTGGAAGAACGTGCGGATTGAAACGCTGGCGGACAGTACGGCGAGCAATGGAGACGACCAATATAAAATATGGACTTATGTGACCGAGAATACGATTCCGCATGCGGAGGCGCGTGTGGGCGTGGCCACCGGCATCGTTTTCAAAGGCCAGTTGCTTGCGACGGAAGGAACCAATGACGCCTTGAAGGCCGCCGTGGCGGGTAAGTACGGTCAAGGCGAGGATGCGTCTTTCTTGGCCGACAAATATGTGACGAAGCTGCCCCAACGGGATGCGCAGGGACAGGTGATAGCCGGAGGAAACACGTTGGTATTCCCGATTCTGTATGCGTTCGGTACACCGGACCGTACCCTCTATGTGGGCTGGAACGACCAGGTCAAGCAAGCGATGGACAACCATTCTTCCTACTATAACGCGACGTTGGCCGCGGCGGCCGCGACGCCCAATGTCGCGGATGAAAGCGGCACGGAATTGTCGCCTGACGCATGGTACCAGAAACTGATTGCGGCCTCGGAAGAACAGAAAGAAGCCGTCTTGAGTAAATTCAAACAGTCTGCGACCAAGGCGGGCTTCACGCTGTATCAGGCCAGCGACGATGCCGTCGGCATGTCCGAAGGGTCGGCCGCCGAACCGGCGGTCAAAAGCGGTGAAACGCGCGGTTACTATTGTTATTACTACTATTGGAACAAGCATAATGTGGATGATTTGGAGGGGACGATGTCGCCGATGGAATATGCCGTGGTCCGGAACAATGTCTATCGCATTTCGGTAACGGGTATCCGCTATTTCGGGCATCCGCGCATTACGGCCAACGACCCCGACCCGTTGACGCCGGATTCGCCTTGCGAAAAGAACGATCTGTACATGTCGGTTAACGTCGAGGTGGCCGACTGGACGGTGCGGGAAAACAATATCGTATTATAACAAATGGGTCTGACGATGCGAAACAGGAAGCTGTATATGGCGCTTACGGGCTTGCTGTTGTGTTCTTGCGAGCCTTTTTTCGAAGATTTGCCGCCTTGTCCGCACGGCGTGTCGATCCGTTTTGTCTATGACTACAACATGTCTTACGGCAATGCGTTGCCGCAGACGGTGGACGAACTGACGGTGCTGATTTATGATGCGGATTCGACCTGGGTCGGCACGCGTCGGTTGACGAAGTCGGAATTGCAGGACGAGAATTTCCGCCTGCAGATGGAATTACCGGAAGGCGCTTACCATTTCGCGGCCTATGGCGGTCTGGGTGGGGACGATCCGTCGTTTTCGTTCGTCCGCGAGCCGGATTCCGGCATCCGCTGGACCGATATGGAAACGGCTTTGGATAGGACCTGTCTGGCGGATTCCGCGCGCCGGCGTCTCAAAGAATTCTATTGGGGCACGCTCACGCTTTCGACGGCCGACCGCTATAACGGCGGCACGCTCCATCTGATGAAGAACACGAACAACATCCGCGTCATGTTGCAACAGGTGGACGGTTCGGTTTTGGACATCGACCAATTCGAATTCGAGATTGTGGACGACAATACGTTGTTCGACTATCGCAACGAACTTCTGCCCGCCGATACGGTGGTCTATAAACCGTGGCTGAAAGGCCTTGCGACCTTGGATGGAACGGCCGGCGAAGCCGATTCGGCGCACGAGACGGTCACGGTCGGTTACGCGGAACTGAGCACGTCGCGCCTGATGGAGCGGAACGCGCCGCGCCTTCGCGTCAAACGGGCGGACAACGGCGGGACGGTCATCGATATTCCGTTGACCAAATATCTCATGCTGATGGGGAGCGCGTGTCACGGCATGGAGGCGCAGGAATTTTTAGACCGGGAAAGCGCGTGGACGATGCTCTTTTTCCTGAGACCGAACGGCTTTTGGCTTTCGACGGTCATCATTGTGAACGACTGGGAGGTACGTGTCAATGAAGCGGGCTTATAAACATAGCATGGCGTGGCTCTTGGTTTGCGGCCTGTTCGTTTTGACGGGTTGCGAGAAGCCGGAGCCTTATCGCGTGGTACGCAACGACGCGCTGTATCTGTCGTTGAATGCGGCGCTTCCGGACGAGGCCGACGTTCCGGCCGCCAAGGCCGGCGACGCCCGCTATCTGGCGTCGGATAAAATCCGTTCGCTGCGGATTGTGCTGGTGTCGCAGTCCGACGACAACGGAAGCTGGACCGTAGAGGCCAACGAGTGTTATACGTTGGCGAATACGGGCGGGTATATGCCGGGCGATTTGATTTATGCCGTTTCGCATACGCGGCACAAACGCATCTATCTGTTCGGCAATTGCGAGGAGACGGTGTTGCGGAACGCGGCCGGCGATGCCGTGGATTTGCGTACGGATTACAGTGTGTTCGTGCCCGATGCGGCGACGGGACGGGCCCCCGTGGAAGATTTCCGCTTTTCGTGTGAGCGGGGGGCTGGCCATGCCACGGCCAATCGGGACGCCTATGTGCCGATGAGCGCCGTTTACCAAATCGAGTTGCCCGCGAAAATCGAGGATATTCCGGTGGTCGGCAATTCCTCGCATGTCTATACGGTGCCTAAGCCGTTGTACCTGATCCGAGCCGTGACCAAGTTTACGGCCGTTTATGAAAACGCGACGGCCGATCGGGCGCCGGTGAACATCCGGGTGCGCGGCTGGACCGTTTCGAAGGTCGCCAAAGGTTCGTCCTATCTGCTGGCCCGTGTGGACGACAAGTGGCGGGAAACGACCAAGCCGGCCGGGGATGAGACGGATTGGCAGTACTGGCTGGCCGGGGAGGCGGCTAAAACCCAGGACAAGGGGGACCGGTCATACGAATGGATGTACGCCTATGACTTGCCGGAACCGGAGCATGAGGACTACGTCTGTGCCTATGACAGTACGGACTACTATAACATTTACCACGACAGCAAGCAGGTTCTGTCCGATATACGGCCGGTCTATCTGCCTGAAAGTAAAAATTCCGTAGCGGCCGGCACCGCGGCCGGACCACAATCCTATGTTTTAAAAATCAGGACATGGGAGTGGGAAGATGACTATCGCCTCGGGCGTGCGATGACCTATACGCTCACGTTGCCCGAATGCCAGTCTCTGTTCCGGAATACCAATGTTTACCTGAACGTCAAGTTTTTGGGCGATGCGGTTTCGTTGCAGGCGACGGTTTGTCCTTGGGAGAGACATGAGGTCGATATTCCGGCTTTTGAATAGTTATGATGAGACGCCATATGAAAAAGATATTCTATTGTTCGGTTCTGGCGATGGTGCTGATGCTGACCGGATGCCGGCCCGACGAGGATGAGGCGCGGCGGAAACGCGTTCCGGTGCCCGAAGGGATAGACGCCATGCTTTCCCTCAAATGGACGCAGCCGGCCATGGAAGAGAACGAATTTCAATTGTGTTCGCCGGTATCGGAGGAACGCGCCCGTGCCGTGGAGGATATATGGATCGGCATTTATAACGCCCGAACCGGCGAATGTACGGCCAACTATTTCTTAGCCTTGTCTTCGACGGCCGACGAGCATGCCCCCCAGGCCATTCCCAATTTGAAGACGCTGTCGGGCGAGAGTTATATCGTGGCGGCGGCCAATGTCCGGAATAATCCCGGGGTGAGTTCGGTATTGAACGCGGGGGATACGGTGCGTCTGAGCGTGCTGTTGCAAAAGGCCGATACCTGGGCAAAATACAAGAGCATTTCGGCCGTTTTGCCGGAGCCGGACGAAGTGACGCCGACCCGGCATTTGGTCATGGCCGGCTCGTTTCATAAGGGTGGGGCCGATGCCGCTCCGGCCGGCGGCTGGAGCGACGGGGACGGCAATCCCGAAACGGTGGCGATTGCCCCCGGCATGAATGGCGACCTGGACGGCTATATCCATCTGCGCCGCCTGTTCGCCTACAACCGTTTTACCATTGCGGCCGGGCCGAACGTGAACGTGGAATTGCAGAACTGGCAGGTCTGCAATTTGCCGCTGTTGAGTTATCTGCAGGAACGCAAGTCCGAGAATGCGGCCGACGTGTTCACGAAATTCCGAGAGAAAGGTCTGGCCGGATATGAGGACAACCACGGCACGATGCCGGTCTCGCATATTTTCGAGCAGGGCGATGCGGAGGGCGAGTACGTTTTCGATTTCTATCAGTACGAGAACAAGCATACCGGTTTGGCGAAAAACGGCGACGTCGGCGTGGCGGACTATCAGGACCGGGAGCGCGAGTGGAAAAACGGTGCCGGCGGCAATACGGGCGTTTACAAGAGCTTGTGCGCCACCGCCGACCAACCTGTGCCGGGCCTGACCGGCCAAGGCGGCGTCAATACGAACAACTATGCCTCCTACGTCGTGATCAAGGCGACGGTTTCCTATTATGTCAAGGGCGATGACATCGATAACCCCTCCGCGCCGGCTTTGCCCGGGCCGGAGCCGGGGGCGGTGCTGCGCACCGGCAATGCCGTTTATACCATCCATTTGGGCTATTGCGAGGGGAAAGGCGTCGATTTGGCGCGCGATTTCAACGTGCGCCGCAACAATTGGTATGAATACCGGGTCCAGATTAACGGATTGAAGAGCATCGGGCTTGAAGCCGCGAGCGGTACGACCGAGAACCAGCCCGGCGCGGAGGGCGAAGTGTTCAATGTGACGCACGATTCAGTCATCGAAGTGGATGCGCACAACGGTGTGTTCAATATCCGGATGACGAACGCGGACCGCGAAAACCTGCAATGGATTGTCAGCGCGCCTTACGGCAGCACGGTCCACACCCTGACGCTGGATACCTATGGCCACGAAACGCCGGATTTGCGTCAGAACCAATTTTACAATTGGATTCGGTTCAAACCCGCGCCCTCGGCGGATCTGTTGGCCGTCTATAAAGAAAACGAAGGGGAACCGGATGCCGACTTGTGGACGCTGGAGGACTTGCGCGACGTGGTTAAGCATCCCGGCATGGATGAAAACGGCGTGACGGTGACGGATCCGGACGACCAGACGCCCCGGTGGTACACGGTCTTTGTCAAGGAATACGCCTACGAGGGTTCCGCCGACGAGCGGGGCGGCAATTGGAAGCAATATGTCAATAAGCCGTCTCGGGTCGTCTATCTCAATACCAAGGCCAAGATATCGGCCGACAAGGAGAGCATTTACATGACGCCGCAGTACACGATTGTCCAGAATTCCATACAGACGTATTACGATATTTATGCGTCGATGCCGGCGGCTTTGGGCGTGGAGCGCGAGAACGAATGCTACGGCCTGAACATGCGATGGACCGATGCCGTCCGGGTGCCGGCGGGCGGTTGGAACAGCGACAACGGCCGCTGGAATGCCTGGCATTATGCCGGAAATAAGTCTTGGTACGGTGGCGACGGCATTCTGGACGATAAAGTGACGGTGGGGGGGCGTTCGTTTTTGCGTCAGGCCGAAACGCCGGCCGTCAAGCGGCAGGGCGAGGACAAGGCCGCGCGGATGCAACCGGCGTATCGGCTCAAGGCGTTGCCCGGCGGTGGCCCGGCCGAGGAGACCGATCCGAGCGATGCCAATGAGTTTTACGAATATATGGCCGTCTGCCTGAACCGAAACCGCGACGAGAACGGCAACGGGCGTATCGACAAGGACGAGCTGAAATGGTATCTGGCCACGAGCGGGAAGTATCTGCGCATCGTGTTGGGACGCGAATCGTTGGATGAGCCGCTCATGCATTTCGGCGTGGATATCGCGGCCAACAGCGGCTCGGGAACGGCCTCGCGCCATCATTATGCCGCGAGCGACGGGAAAATGATTTGGGCGGAAGAGGGGGTGTCGTCGAGCGGGTTCATACAGAACGGCCGTCAACTGCCGTGGCCGTGGCAGGTACGTTGCGTCCGCAACCTCGGCGTGGATTTCAGCGAGGTTGTGGATATGGATCCGGTGCCGGCCGCCTATCAGGTCGATGTGGGCCGCTGCATGGTTTATTTCGATTATTACGACAAGGCATCCATACGGCGGACTCAGCGCGGGACGATGCCGGTTCACCGGTTGGACGACCGTCTGAATATGGCGCCGTTACGATTGGAATACGCGCAGGAGGATTGTAGAAACATCGTGGTAAGGGGAACGGGATTCGGAAATTATGATATCGGTGTCAATGAAGATGGCAAGTTGACGGAGTATGGATCGCTAGGAATACCTGTTTGGGGTGTCACGGATGACATTTTGCAACGCAAGTGGGAGGCCTCCGTCGCGGCCAATAAGATTTGCGGGCAGTATAAGCAGGCCATCGACGGATCGGACCGTGGTACCTGGCGGGTGCCGAATCAGGTGGAACTGACGATTTTGTCGCGTCTGGGAATTTTTCAGGGAGACGGGAACTGGCTGTCCTGTACGCGGGAGTATTATGACAACGGCACCGGGGTTTCCAATGCCGGAACGCGGTATATCAGCGCGCACCGCGGTTCAGACGGCGCGTATGTGACGTTGGGGGCAGGTGATAATTTCCGTCTCCGTTGTGTGCGCGATGTGGAGTAAATGTCCCACGGTTTGGACGGCCGTCTGCGCGGCCGGTCTCTCTTTGGGGCTGTCGGCTTGCGGCGGCCGGGCCGATGCCGGTTTGTCTGCGGCTGGATTGGGTTTTCCCGTTGCGGCGGCCGGCGGCTCGGCCGGACAAGCGGCTTCGGCCGATACGGCAGCCACCGTTTCAGCGAAGGGGATGCCGTCCTTGCCGTTGCCGGAGGTGCCGGCCGGTTTGCGCACGCCCGCCGAACGCGCCGCTTTCGTGCTGGTACATTTTTGGGACGGGCTGGACTTCGCCGATACGGCCTTCAGCCGCCGGACCGATTTCATGGAGCAGTCTTTCGTCGATTTCCTTTCCGTATTTCCATACGCCGCCCCGTCGGCCGTGCAGGCCGGCGTCTCGGCCCTGATGCGGCGCGCGGAACGCGACACGGCCGCTTACCGGCTCGTGGCCGGCCTGGCCGAGAAATATCTCTACGAACCCAATTCGCCGATGCGGCGGGAAGATTATCTGATTTGGTTTTTGGAAGAAATTACGCGGACGCCGGTGTTGGACGCGCTTGAGAAGCGGCGGCCGGCCAGGCTGTTGGCCTTGGCGCGCAAAAACCGTCCGGGCATGGCGGCCTCTGACTTTACCTACCTGACGCGCGATGGCCGCACGCAGACGCTTTACGGCACGTTGGCGGCGGAACGCCTGCTGTTGGTCTTTTACGACCCGCTCTGCGAACATTGTACAGAAATCCTCAACGACCTGCAGCGCAACGCCGCCGTGACGGCGGCCGTCCGCGACGGATCCCTCGGCGTGCTAGCCGTCTATGCCGACGCCGACCGCGCCGCCTGGGACAGCACCGCGCCGCATCTGCCCGCCCAATGGCAGGTGGGCTTCGACTTGCGCGGCGACATTCAGCGACACGGTCTCTACGGCTTGCCGGCCATGCCGGTCCTTTACCTGCTCGACGCCCGAAAAACCGTGTTGCTGAAAGACGCCACGCTGCCCGAAATCATCGCCCGTCTGTAACCCCGGCGCCCGTCCCGTACCCGCACCTGCTCGCCGCGCATAAAAAAACGCGACGGCTTTTTGAAAGCGGTCGCGTTTTTTGTCGGGTCACCCCGTAGGTTCTGACTGAACTACTTGGGTCACCCGTAGGGTCGAACCTGAATTATTTCTGACGTTGCTGGCGGATATAGGTGCCGAGCGGTTTACGGTTGTCGTAAATCAAGGCCGCCACGATGAAAAAGCCCATCCAAATCAAGCCGAGCCAGATTTTTTTCGTACGCATGGATGCGGGTACCGGCACGAAATCGGATTGAATCGTGACCACTTGTTGGGTCTTGGCCAGCAGAGTCTCCAATTGCGCCTGCTCTTCGACCAATGCCATGATGTCTTTGTAGTCGATGGGACTGCCGTTCCTTTTGTAATCCGAAAGCACGAGTTTGTCGCCTCCCTGTGCGAAACTGGCCGCCTTCAAGCGAGAATTTTCAAAATATTCTATACGTAACAAAGTGTCCAACAGGGCTTTTTGTGCTTCCAGTTCCGTGATGCGGGTTTCCCATTCCCGGCGTTGCAACTCCAATTGCCGTTGCAGTTGCGGCAAACGGTTCAGGTAGTCGCAGACGGCATGTCCCAACGTATAAAAATCCTGAAGGCCGGCCACTTCGGAATCCATTTTCAGAAAGAAGATACCGGGTACTTTCTGTTGTACCGGCTCTTTGACGATCCGGTCGCCGTTGGAACCGCCCTTCAGCGTTTTCTCGGTATAGATGTTCTTGGCTTTGGCCTTGTTGTATTCCACGAAATCGAAGGCGGTGTCGTTGTCGATGTCCATGCCGAAACCGAACGTGAGGCTTTTGAGGTTTTGCGCCAGCGCGGGCTCGATGTCGAGCATGTTTTCGGACGCCAGAGCGGTTGCGTTTTTGGCGAGTACGACCTGATTGAGTTTATTGATTTCCGTCTCGATGTCTTGCAAAGGCGTACCGGGACAGTTCAGCATGGCTTCGCCCGTCACGTATTCTTTTTCGGAAAACCGTCCGCCGAGAATAATAATGAGTAAACCGCTCACCACGCCGCCGAGCAGCCAGAAAAAATAGCGGATGCCGAAGTTGAAGCAGGCCGCCAGCGCGATACCGAGGCCTTTGACGGCGGCGGCGATGCCACGGCCTATGGCCTTACAGGCGTTCAAAAACATGGCCAACAGGTCGATTTCTTGGTCTTGGGGGGTAAGGTTGGGCGTGTTGTCGTTGTTCATGGTGTGTTTATCCTAATGGACGTTTGACCCTCTATCGCGGATAGAGCCGGCCGGAGCCGTTCGTTCCGGTCCGTTTCATGTGGTCAAGCCGTTGTTTAAAGGTGCAAAAATACATATTTTTGCAAAAATATTAAAGAGGGGCAAGGGCTATGCACCAAGCGGAACAGCTTGATTGTTTCGTACACCCGACAGCCGTGGTGGACGAGGGGTGCCGCATCGGCGCCGGTACCAAAATCTGGCATTTCTGCCATATCATGTCCGGTTGCCGCATAGGCGAGGCGTGCAACATCGGTCAGAACGTCGTCGTTTCGCCCGGCGTCGTGTTGGGAAACCGTGTCAAGGTGCAGAACAACGTTTCGATTTATACGGGCGTGACCTGCGACGACGACGTGTTTCTCGGGCCGTCCTGCGTGTTCACGAACGTCGTCAATCCGCGCAGCGCGGTCTGCCGTAAAAGCGAATACGCGGCCACGCGCGTGGGCAGGGGGGCGACGATAGGCGCCAACGCCACGGTCGTTTGCGGCCACGACATAGGGGCTTACGCGTTTATAGGCGCGGGCGCGGTCGTGACCAAGACCGTGCCGCCATACGCGCTTTTGGTCGGCAATCCGGCGCGGCAGATCGGCTGGATGAGCGAGCGGGGCTGCCGGCTGCATTTCGACGCCGCCGGGCGGGCGGTCTGTGCCGAGAGCGGCGAACGCTACCGCCTCACGGACGGGCGGGTCATCAAGGAGGAAGATTATGTATAAGGAACTCGTCGATAAGCGGCGTAAACTGGCGGTGGTGGGCTTGGGCTATGTGGGATTGCCCATCGCCTTGACGTTCGCCAAAAAGATTTCGGTCATCGGCTTCGATGTTTCGGAAGCGCGTTTGGAAAAGATGCGCCACGGCCTTGACCCGTCGGCGGAATTGCCGGCGGAGGCCTTTTCGGCGGCCGATATCGTTTTTACGTCTTCGTTGGCGGACTTGGCGCAGGCCTCGTTTTACATTGTGGCCGTACCGACGCCCGTCGATAAGTTCACGCGGCCCGACCTCTCGCCCTTGCTCGCCGCCACGCGGACCGTGGCCAAAGTGCTGAAGAAGGGCGACTACGTCGTTTACGAATCGACGGTTTATCCGGGCTGTACCGAGGAGGATTGCCGGCCGTTGCTGGAAGAAATATCAGGGCTTGAAGCCGGACGGGATTTCAAATTGGGCTATTCGCCCGAACGCATCAATCCCGGCGATACGGGGCACCGCTTGGACAATACGGTCAAAATCGTTTCGGGTTGCGATGCCGAGGCTTTGGACGAAATAGCGGCCGTCTATGGACTGGCCGTGGCGGCCGGCGTGCACCGGGCCCCGTCCATCAAGGTGGCCGAGGCCGCCAAAATCATCGAGAACACGCAGCGCGACGTCAATATCGCGCTCATGAACGAACTCTCGATTATCTTCAGCCGCATGGGCGTCAATACCTACGACGTGCTGGAGGCCGCCGGTACCAAATGGAATTTCCTTAAATTCTCGCCGGGACTGGTGGGCGGACACTGCATAGGCGTCGATCCCTATTATCTCGTGCATAAGGCCGAAGCCCTGAAATACCATCCCAAAATCATCAACGCCGGCCGCTTCATCAACGACAGCATGGGCGGCTATGTGGGCAAAAAGGTCATCAAGCAGATGATTAGCCTCGGCATCGGCATGCACGACAGCCGCGTGTTGGTCATGGGCGTGACGTTCAAGGAAAATGTCGCCGATATCCGTAATTCCAAGGTGGTGGACATCATCCGGGAATTGACCGATTTCGGGATTCGGGTCGATGTCGTGGATCCGTATGCCGCGCCGGAAGAGGTCGAAAAGGAATACGGCTTTTCTTTGGCGGAGGGGCCGCAGCCGCCTTACGACGCCGTGATTTTGGCCGTGGCGCACGAGGCATACCGCGGCAAAGACGAAGCGTTTTTCAAGGCGCTGTGTGGGCCGACGGCGGTTTTCGCCGACTTAAAAGGGCTTTACCGCGGGCGGATTCATGAATTGGCCTATTGGAGTTTATGACGGTTTTCCGGAACTTTTAAACGATGTTCGGGCGCATACATATCGCATATAGTTGGGTTAAGATATATACCTGGTTGCTGGCGGTCTGCGCCTTCCTCGGCAACGATTTCCTGAAATTTTCGTTGGGCGGTTTGCCGTTCAACCCCTATCGCGCGCTTGGTTTGGCCGCACCGGCGGTCTTGCTGCTGGCGCCGCCGGCGTTTTGGCGGACGCTGTGGCGGGGCGGGGCGCGGTATTACGCGCTCTTCGTAGGCTTGCTGTGCGGTTACGCGCTGTTGAGCGGCCTTTGGGCGCCCGACGCCGTTGCGTGGCGGTCGCATACGCTGTTTCTGCTCTACGGCGGTATGACGACTTGCTTGATTTCAGGCTGTCTGGACAGCCGGGAGGCTGTGACGCGCGCGTTGCGGCTGTTCGTGCTCTGTGCCGTGGCGGTGGCCGTCGGGGCTTTGGTCGAGATACTGAGCGGCCATTATGGGTTTAATGCGCTGTATGCGGGCGATTATCTGTGGGCGGCTTGCAAGAGTTTCATGGGCTTGCCGTTGCCGGTCTTTGCGATGGGCAATGTCAACGACTTCGGCGCCTATCTGTTTTTCGCTTTGGCGGCGGTGTCGTGGCTGGCTGTGGAAGGCGGCCGTGGCTTGCGGTGCGGCTTGTCGGGAGGTTTGAGGTCGGGAGGCTTGGGCGGTTCGCGGATCGGTTGGCTTTATGCGGCGGTCGGCGCGTTGTTTCTGTTCTTGATATTGTGTACGCAGTCGCGTTCCGTCTTTTTGGCGTTGATTTTGGCGGGGGCGGCTGGCTTCGGTTGTTTTATTCTGCAACGGCCGCCGCATTGGAAATGGTGGCTCGGTCTGGCCTGCGGTGTTTTTGTTTTGGCCGTGGCCGGTTTCGTGCTGTTTTGGATGCACGACGCGCCGGGGGATGTGGAAGCGCATAGCGATGCCGTACGCCTCGGCGTCGTGCGCAACGCCTGGCTGTTTTTCAAACCGGTCTGGTACCGCGGTCTGGGCTGGGGCGGCGTCGATCATTACAATCTGCAATATCCGCTTCTTGCGGTGGGCGATGTGCCGCATCTGCATAACTGGTTTTTGGAACTGGGGTTCAGTTGCGGGCTGTTCGTGTTGCTGTATTATATGTGGGTCTATGTCCGGACGTGGTGGGAGAACCTGCGTCGGGTGGTCAAGGCCGGACGTCTGCCGGTTACGGGTGACCCGCAGGGCGGGCGCTTTTCCGGGCGTCCGGACGTATGGCAGGCCGCCGTCGTCGTGGCGACGCTGAGCGGTTTTTTGGCCATCAGTATCGCCTCCTCGTCTTTTGTGCCGGCCCAGTGGTTTTGGGCGGTCGGGGCCTTGGGCTTCGGGGCGGCCGGCCTGTCGCCGGCGGGCGGCGGTGCGGCCGAAAACCGGACGGAATTCAAAGCGCGAAAAAAACGGTCATGATATACCTCTTTACGCATAGTTATCCCTACGCCCGCCGCGGCGAGGTCTTTCTTCACGACGAGATGCTTTCGGCGCGGGCCTTGGGCTTGGCCGACCGCATCCGCTTTGTGCCGTTGCGCAAGGAGGCGGGGGCGGAGACGCCCGACCCGTCCGCGGCTCGGTTTCAAACGGAAGCCGGTCTGTTGGACGGCGGTTGGGGACGGCGGCTCCGTTTGCTGTGCGGCATGTTGTTTCAGGCGCGCTTTTGGCGTATGCCGGCCGATTTTCCGCCGGTCTTGCCGCGCGTCCGCTGTTTGAAACAGGGCATCAAGTATTTCTATGCGGCCTGGGCCTATGCCGATTGGATCCGCCGCCACCGCCGCCGCTTGCAGCCGGGCGATACCCTATATAGCTATTGGGCGCATTACAATGTTTTGGGCATGGCCTTGGCGCGCGAAAAAGGCTGGCTGCCGGCCGGCCTGCGCTGTGTGTCGCGCGGGCACCGTTACGATATTTACGAGGAGGCGGTCGGCCGCTATTTCCCGTACCGACGGTTTTCGTTGGCGGTGCTGACGGGCTTGTACCCGTGTTCGCGGAACGGGGCGGATTTTCTCAAAGGGCGTTATCCGGAGATGGCCGGCAGGATAGAAACGGCTTATCTGGGGGTACGGCCGCTCGGCGCCGACGATGTCGCGCGCCGTCAGGCCCTGCGCCCGCCGCAGGGTGTCTGCCGCGTCGTTTCCTGCGCCCTGGTCAGTCCGGTCAAGCGCCTGCCGTCGCTCATGCGTTCGTTGGCGGCGTTTGCCAATCAACTGCCGGAAGGTACCGTCTTGGAATGGCACCATTTCGGTGGCGGCGCGGGCCTGTCGGCCTTGCAGGCCGAAGCGGCCGTCACGCCCGCCGCCCGCTTCAACATCGTCTGGCACGGTCAAACCGACAACGCCCGCCTCCGCGAGACCTATCTGAGCATCTATTTCCACGCCTTCGTTCACGTGAGCGAAAGCGAAGGGCTGCCGGTGTCGTTCATGGAAGCTTTTGCGGCCGGCATTCCGGTGGTCGCGACGGATGTCGGCGGCAGCGGCGAACTCGTACGGGCGGGTGGCGGCGCCTTGTTGCCCAAAGACTTTACACAGGCCGAATTCGACGCCGCCTTGCAGGCGGTGTTGCAGGCAGGCGAGGCGGCGCGGGAGGCCGCATACGCTGGTTATCAGGCTTGTTTCTCGGCCGAAACCAACTACACGGCCTTTTATCGCCGGCTTTTCGAATAAAATACGTAAATTTGTCAGTTTTCGGGTCCCCCGTAAAGCATAGGGGCATTCGGGAAAAACGTCGGGTCACCCTTAAAAAAGTGTCGGGTCACCCGTAATGGGTGTTGAAAAAATAGAAAATGTCTTGGAGAACCGCCTGTTCATAAAGGAAGTGTTTGACCGTATCGTCGCTTTGGCGGGCTTGGCGGTTCTATGGCCGGTATTGGCGGTTGTCGCGCTCCTTATCCGTGTCCGGATGCCGGGCGGCCCGGTCCTCTTCAAGCAGAAAAGGGTGGGGCAACACGGCCGTCTCTTCGATATTTACAAATTCCGTACAATGAACCTGCATCACGGCGGCAGTTCGGTTTCGGTAGCGGGCGAGGCGCGGATTACGCCTCTGGGAGCGGTCTTGCGTCGCTATAAGTTGGACGAATTGCCGGAGTTGTGGAATGTGCTCAAGGGCGATATGAGTTTAGTGGGACCCCGGCCGGACGTGCCGGGCTATGCCGACTGTCTGCAAGGCGAGGCGCGCCGGCTGTTGAACATCAAACCGGGCCTGACGGGCGCGGCCACGCTCAAGTACCGGCACGAAGACCGGCTTCTGGCGCGGCAATCCGACCCGCAACGTTATAACGATGAGGTGATATTCCCGGACAAGGTGCGTATCAATCTGGCTTATATGCAGCATTGGCGGCCTTGGCTCGACCTCAAATTATTATGGTGTACGTTGTCGGGGAAAACGTTGAATGAGGATTGGGCGCAGTGAAAACAAGCCGCGTGCAGAACCCGAAAGCCGCGCGCAGAACCCGTGCGGTAAAATAAGACCTTAGGGCGAGATAGGATGAATATATTGATCGTCAATCATTATGCCGGGTGTCCGGATTTGGGGATGGAATATCGTCCGTATTATCTGGCCAGGGAATGGACGGCATCGGGGCATAAGGTGCTGATAGTGGGCGGCACCTATTCGCATCTGCGTAAAAAGCAACCTAAAGCCGGGTGCGAGACCATAGACGGCGTGGCTTACCGTTGGCTCCGCACGCCCCGTTACCACGGCAACGGCGTTATGCGTTTCCTTTCGATGCTGTGCTTTACGGCCCAGTTGTTCCTGCATTTTCGCGCCTGGCGGCGGTTTAAGCCCGACGCCGTCATCGCCTCCTCGACCTATACGCTCGACAATTGGCCTTGCCACCGCATCGCCAAACGCCATCATGCCAAATACATTTACGAAATCCACGACCTGTGGCCGCTTTCGCCCATGGAACTCGGCGGCATGAGCGCCAAGCATCCGTTTATCCGCATTATGCAGTGGGGCGAGGATTACGCCTACCGCCACGCCGACAAGGTGGTCTCGATTCTGCCTTGCGTGCACGAACACGTCAAGGCGCACGGTCTGCCGTTGGAGAAGCTGGCCTTGGTGCCGAACGGCGTCGGGATGGAAAACTGGCTGCCGGCGCATCGGGAGGAGCTGCCGGCGGAACACCGGGCTTTGTTGGAAAAACTTAAATCCGAACATCGGTTTTTGCTGGGCTATGCCGGCGGACACGGTCTTTCCAACGCCTTGTCGGTGCCGGTGGAAGCGATGCGGTCGCTCCGTAACCGGCCGGACATCGCGTTGGTGTTGGTTGGAGAGGGGGGGCAAAAAGAAGCGCTGCGCAAAAGTGTCGAAGCCGACCCTTGCCGCGTCTATTTTCTGCCTTCGGTCGCGAAAGGATGTATGCCGGCGCTCTTGGCTGAATTCGACGCCTTGTTGCTGTCGTGGCAGCGTTGCTCCGTGTATCGGTTCGGCATCAGCCCCAACAAGATTTTCGACTATATGATGGCGGCTAAGCCTATCCTGATGGCGGTAGAGGCCGGCAACGATATTGTGACGACGGCCGATTGCGGTTGGCGTATCGAACCGGAGAACCCGGCGGTCATGGCGCGGGCCATCGAGCGGGCGGCGGACTGCGGGGTCTCGGAACGGGCGCGTTTGGGCGCGAACGGGCACCGTTACGTCTGTCGCCATCATACTTTTAACATCTTGGCCGCCGATTTCATTCAAGCCATAGAAACCGCATGAAAATCATCACTGTCGTCGGCGCGCGGCCTCAGTTCGTCAAGGCCGCCGTGGTCAGCCGCGCCATCGCGGCCCATCCGCGGATAGAGGAGAAAATCCTCCATACGGGTCAGCATTTCGATGCCGGCATGTCGGACGTTTTTTTCGAGGAGATGGCGATTCCGAAGCCGGCCTATCATTTGGATGTCCATAGTCTGAGCCATGGCGCGATGACGGGCCGTATGACCGAACGCATCGAAGCCGTGCTGATGGCCGAAAAGCCCGATGCCGTCTTGGTCTATGGCGATACCGATTCTACGTTGGCCGGCGCCTTGGCGGCCGCCAAACTTCAGATACCGATTGCCCATGTGGAAGCCGGCCTGCGTTCGTTCGACCGCAGTATGCCGGAAGAAATCAACCGCGTTCTGACCGACCACCTGAGCCGTTGGCTGTTCTGTCCGACGGTGGCGGCGGAGGAGAATCTGAAAAGGGAGGGCGTCGTTGGCGATGCAAGCGGCGCTGAAGTTCGGGCGCGTCCGGCTGCGGTTTCCGTCTGCCGTTGCGGCGATGTCATGCAGGACGCCGCGCTGTTTTATGCCGCGCGTGCGCGTGCGCCCCAAACCGAATTGCCCGACGACTTCGTACTCTGCACGATGCACCGTCCCGCCAATACGGACGATCCCATACGGTTGTCGGCCGCCGTACGGGCGATAGAATCCATCAGCCGACAGTTGCCGGTCGTTTTCCCGTTGCATCCGCGCACGCGGCAACGCCTGCAGGCCGCCGGCTATGCGCTTGATGCGAGCCCTATCCGTTTTATCGAACCGGTCGGCTATCTGGAAATGGTCTATCTCTTGCAACGTTGCCGGCTTGTGGCCACCGATAGCGGCGGCCTGCAGAAAGAGGCTTATTTCTTTGGCAAATACGGTTTGACGTTGCGTGACCGCACCGAATGGACGGAACTCGTCGAAAACGGTTACAATATCTTGTGCGATACCGATGCCGACCGCATTTTGTCGGCCTTTGAAACCCTGTCGAAGCGTCCGCCCCTGGATAAAAGCCTCGCCCTTTACGGTGACGGCCATGCCGGCGAAACGATTGTAAACCGGCTGTCGGCGGTGTTGTAATGGCGGCTTACGAACGGCCGTTTGTCTCGTTTTGCTTTCCTGTCTTATAGGGCGGGGAGACCTGTCTGTACGTCGGACGGCTTTGCCGACGTACCCTTCGCATTCGTTTGGGTGTATTGCGAGAATGCGGCGAAGAGGCCATATAAAAGACCGAAGAATATGATGCCGATTTTAAAGTCCAGATTGCGGTCGGTCAAAGAAAAGCAGAACGTCAAAAACATGAATATGGCCAAGAGACCGTTTCTCGTCCGATAAGCCAGTTTGAAACCGACGAAAAACAACCAGCCCAAGGCCAAAATACCGGTCAGGCCGAAGCGTATGCCGTAAAGTAACCATTGGTTGTGCGGATGCGGGTCGTCCTGTAAGTTTGGGAAACCGTATTGGTCCGGATGCATGACGCATTTTTCCGCACCGGTTCCCCAACCGAACAACGGCTTTTCTTTAATCAGTCCGGCCGCCTCCCGCCATAGCGCGAGGCGGGGAATGACAGAGCCGTCATGATACGTCTTTTCGTCCGTCTCTTTCCCGAAAATGTTGGTCGCTATAAGGCGGTAGGTGTTGGACACGACCTGTTTTTTTTCAGGGGCATGGTGGAAGACAAGCCATCCGCCTCCGATCAGCAAGCCGATGATGCAGATGGAAGCGATAATTGAAAAGCGTTTGTAAATCAAAAAGGCTAAGGTCGGAATACACCAGAGGGCGAATGTCAGATAGCCCATTTTGGACAGGCTTAAAAAGATACCGAAAAATATAAAAATCAACAATAAAATGATGTTGAGCACTTTTTTATACCATGACTTGTACCAATCCGGATAAACAACCCAGGTATAGACAATCATGCTCATGGCCACCAGCATATACCAAACTTGAAAGGTATGGTGTACCCAAAAGCGCGGATGGGTTTCCGTCATATAAGCGGCCGGGTTTTGAGAAAAAATATTGAGGAGGTCGAACCAAGCGTGTGCTTCGTAAGCGGGTTTCAAATCGGGATGATGCAACGCGAGAACGAGATAGATGAGGAAGAGGATGATAATGCACAGGCAGGAAATGTAGAAAACAATCCCCAAGGTTTTCAAACGTTTCAGCGTGAAGAATTCCGGACCCAGCAAAAGGAATATGGCCGGGAAAACGATAAACGACAGGTTCTTTTCCAAGACGGCGCCGGCTTTAGGGTCGGGGGTATAAAGCATGCCGATGAGCGCGAGCAGGTAAAGGCACACCAGCGGCGCGAAACACCAGGCAAAACGTCGCCATCGGATGTTTCGGACTACGGGCGCGGATCCCCCCGAAAGCCCGTAAGCCAGCGACAGGACGCCGATGCCGGCAATGAGATAGGAGGAAAAGAGCCAGTTGTAAGGCGCGCTTAAAATGAAAAGACCGGTTACGGACAGGATGGCGGATTCCAGGAAAGATTTATATCGTAGCGAGTTGGCAAGCATCGGGGATTTTGTAAAGTTAATGGTTCCGGCAATAGTGTATTTTTTTTGCAAAAATAGCACATTTTGTGTATATTTGCAATTTATTCCGGGGAGAGAACGATAACGATCATACGTTTCAGATGAAGAATTTCGCGATGATAGGCGTGGGCGGTTACATCGCGCCGCGCCATTTGAAAGCCATTCAGGATACCGGCAATACGCTGACGGCCGCTTACGACAAATTCGACAGCGTGGGCATCATGGACCGCTATTTTCCGCAATGCTCGTTCTTTACCGAAATGGAACTGTTCGACCGGCATCTGGCCAAGCGGCAGCGTGAAGGCAAGGCCTTGGATTTTCTGAGCGTCTGCACGCCCAACTATCTTCACGACGCCCATATCCGTTACGGCTTGCGGCTGGGCGCGCACGTCATCTGCGAGAAACCGATTGTATTGAACCCTTGGAATATCGATGCGTTGGAAGCCGAAGAGAAAAGCAGCGGCCGCCATATCTATACGATATTGCAGCTTCGCCTGCATCCGGCCATCATCGCGCTTAAGAAACGCGTGCAAGAAGGGCCGAAAGACAAGGTTTACGACATCGACCTGACCTATATCACGTCGCGCGGCTATTGGTACTATACGTCCTGGAAAGGCGACGTGCGCAAGAGCGGCGGCGTGGCCACGAACATAGGCGTGCATTTCTACGACATGCTGTGCTGGATTTTCGGCGAGGTGGAGGAGAATACCGTGCATCTGAGCCGGCACGACCGTGTGGCCGGATTCCTGCGTTTGAAACAGGCGCGCGTGCGCTACTTTTTGAGCATCAATGCCGATACCTTGCCCGCCGAGGCCGTGGCGGCCGGCAAAAAGACGTTCCGCTCGTTACAGATGGAAGGGGAGGAGATAGAGTTCAGCGACGGATTTACCGAACTGCACACGCAGAGCTATCAGGACATTCTGTCGGGCGGCGGCTTCCGAATTTCGGCGGCCAGACCGTGCATCCGGATTGTGCACGACATCCGCCATGCCGAGCCCGTCGGCCTCAAAGGCGACTATCATCCGTTCGCCAAACTGCCGACGGTCGAACACCCATTCGGGTGGTAAAGTTTATTTATTGTCGATAAATAAGTTGGATCAACTCGAAACATTGGAGCGGATGGGCATTGTGACGCGGGACGAAGAAGAAGCCATAACCGCGCCGGACGGCCGGATCATAGACGTGGTCCCGGTTTGGAAATGGCTGTTGGGGGAATGATAGGGGCCACCTAAGCGTACCGGCTTTAAACGCAAACACCCGCCTGCGGGCTGCTGGTACGCGGTCTGGCGTGAAAAGAAAATGCCCTCCCGCAGAGCCGATGTGGCTTGCAAGAGGGCTCGTTTATGTTCTTTCTTGCCCCGCTATGCTATCGCGTCTTTGATTGTCTGAACGATGTAGCGCACGTCGTCTTCCGAGACACAGGGGCCGGCTAAGGCCGACTACGGGCGGTCTTTGAGAATGGCCGCGAACGTTTGGAAAATGATGCTGAGGTCGTGGCCGAAAGAATGACGGGCCACGTAATCGAGATTGAGGCGCAGTTTGTCGGGTAGTATGACGTCCACGTAGTAGCGTTCCGGGTCGTCGGCGGCGCCCAGGAGTTCGTTCTCGTTGCGGTAGCGGATGGAGGCGGGGTCGGTGATGCCGGGACGGACGTCCAGCACGTGCCGCTGTTTGGGGGTATAGAGGTCCACGTACTTCCGGACTTCGGGCCGCGGTCCAACCAAGCTCATGTCGCCTATAAACACATTGATGAGTTGCGGCAGTTCGTCCAGTTTGTATTTGCGGATGAAATAGCCCGAGCGCGTGATGCGCGGGTCATGGCCACCTACGGTGATCAAGCCTTTGCGGTCTGAGCCTACCCGCATGGAACGGAATTTGAACAGTCTGAAATCTTTTCCGTGTCGTCCCACACGGACCTGTCGGTAAAAGACGGAGCCTTTGGAGTCGCATTTAATCCATAGGGCCATCAGGACGAACAAGGGGCTGAGAACCAACAGGCCGAGGCCGCTCATCAGAAGGTCGAAACAGCGTTTCAGCATTTTGTTCTACAAAAAAGTATATACGTATGAGGTGCGCGATAGGGCGGCCGGTGTCATATCGGCCGCCCCGGGGCCGTTATGCCGACGGATGCCCAATGATATCGACGAAATTTCCGGCCACATAGGCCACTTCTTCGTCCGAAAGCCGCGTATGCAGCGGCAGCGTGATTTCGTTGGCGAACTGCGCGTAGGCGTTCGGGAAGTCTTGGATGTCGAAGCCGAGGTTTTTGTAGGCCGTCATCATCGGCAATGGCTTGTAGTGCACGTTGGTGGCGATGCCGCGTTCGGCCATGCGGTGGATGATGCGGTTGCGCTCCTCCGGACTCCGCCCCAACAGGCGTACCAAATAGAGGTGGCCGCTGGAGGAATGGGCGGCCGTATAGTGATGCAGCACCTGTACGTTTTGCCCGCCTACTTGTCCGGCATCCGACCCCTCGGGCACGCCCAGCGCCTCGTTGTAGCGGCCGATGATCTGGCGGCGGCGCACCAGCAGTTCCGGGTAGCGTTTGAGCTGAGCCAGCCCGATGCCCGCCATGATGTCCGTCATGTTGCATTTGTAGTTCGGCGCCACGATATCGTATTCCCAGGCCCCGAGTTGCGTCTTGGCCAAGGCATCCTTGCTCTGTCCGTGCAGGGAGAGGAGCTGAAACTGTTTGTAAAGCCATTCGTTGTCGATGCCCGCTATCGGCCGCCAGGTCAGCGCGCCCCCTTCGGCCGTGGTCAGGTTCTTGACCGCGTGGAACGAAAAGGACGTGAAGTCGGCGAGCTTGCCGCACATCACCCCGTCACGTTTGGCGCCGAACGCATGGGCGGCGTCGGCTAGAATCAGGACATGTCCCAAGGCCTCCTGCAGACTGTTGGCCGGGCGGAACAGCACCCGTTTGTCCTCCACGATGCGGCGGATGCGGCCGTAGTCGCACACCACGCCGCCCAAATCCACGGGGATAACCGCTTTTGTCCGCTCGGTAACAGCCTCGGCCAGACGGCCGTAATCCATTTCGAATGCGTCCGGCGCGCAATCCACCATGACGGGTCGGGCCCCCACGTGGCAGACCACGCTGGCCGTAGCCGTATAGGTATAGGCCGGCACAATCACTTCGTCGCCGGGGCCAATGCCGAACACCCGCAGGATCATTTCCATGCAGGCCGTGGCCGAGTTGAGGCAGACCGCCTTCTCCGTGCCGCAGCACAGGGCTATCAGCGATTCGAATTCCTTGGTGCGCGGGCCGGTCGTAATCCAGCCGGAGCGCAAGGCCTCGGCCGCTTCGTGGATTTCCGCCTCCGTCATATCCGGCGGAGAGAACGGGATGTTATGAAGTTTCATGACAAATAAAGAATGTTTGCAATATTTATGTTTCCGACTTTATCCCCATTTGTTTGCTATCAACCTAACGATATCGGCATCGGTATTCCAGTCGAATTTTCGTGCAAATAACATGTCGGACGCTTCGATGAGAGAGATGTCAGAGAGTTGATATATATAGGGGTTACCCCGCTCCCAATCTATCAATCTTAGGCATCTGTCCAGGTTGTTTTTGTTTAAATTGCGTATCGTTGTCGCTTCCATCAAAGCAGGTGTATCCATAAAAATAGATTGTATGAAAGTCTCATCACAACAGAAAGTGTGTCTATATCTCTTTAGAACCCATTTTTTGCGGGCAAGAACTTCCAGACAAGCCTTGTGGGTAATGCTGAACCAGTTAGGCCCCTCATAGAAAGTGATAGGACTTATTCCAGTTCTAATTCTGTGATATGGCAATCTATGGTGTCTAGGGAAGGCAACGCCATATAATTGCCATAGATACGTCTCAACAGGCTATCGTAATGATTTGGAACCGGTAGCGTTAAATTTTCAAACAAAACCGTTTTCAGCGGGAAAAGTTCATGATAAAACCGCTCTCCGAAAAAACCGATCCCCAAAGTATGTCTCAGACGGTCCTTGGTTCCGATTTTCATGAAAAACCTTATTGTTGGGAAAAGTAATTTATGCAATGCTCCGTAAACGGTCTTATAATAGACGAGTCTTAGCGCAGGGCGTTTTATTTTTGAGATTCTATTTAGAATCAGAGAGTTGTGTAATATGTGCGCTATATAGGCCACACGGCGTGAGGACGAGGGGTCTAAAACGAAAACATCGATAAAAATTCCCCGATATTTGTAGAACCGGTCAACCTCTGTTCCGGTTTCCTTTATGATGGAATTAGGGTCTCGGAGTTTAGCAAAAGGTTGAAAATAATAGAAATCCGTACAATGTGTCTGTAAAATGAATTTTGGATCCGGCTCTTTTTTAAAAACGGTTATCAATCTTTCATAATCATCTCTCAGCATTTCCACATCCACATCGTCATCCCACGGAATAAAGCCTCCGTGACGCACGGCACCTATCAAGGTTCCGGATGAAAGCCAATATTTTATGCCGTGCCTTCGGCATAAGTCGTCAAAATACGCAAGCATGTCCAACATGCGCAACTGATGGAAACGTAATTGCGAACCATCCGGGTTGAAACGTTTCCGTAAAGCGTCTTGAGTTTGCGCATCAATCATGTCTCTTATAAGATTTGATTATGAGGATATATTCATCTATTTCAGGACGATGCAACAGTTTGGACAGCCCGATATAGAGGATGAGGTAAACGGCACTTTGTATCAAGAGTGTCGGAAAATTGTGGAGGAACAAGAACCTGCCGACAACGGCCGTACCGATTGCGGCCATTAGGGCGATTAGCAAAGCTGGGGCAGCGTCTAACACTTGCCGTGGCAACGTGTAGCCGGTCGTCTTGGTGGCTACGATGGCATTTACAATGGCTGTAAAGTAAAAACCGGCCACCATGCCCCATAAAATGCCGGTTATGCCCCAATACATACCAATGAGAATCAGTCCGATGCCAACTGTTCGTTTAATGATATTCCATCGGAAGATAGTTTTACTTTTTCCGACGGCACAGACGACTTGATAGTTGACGCTCTGCATGCAATTGACGATGCCGGACAAGCACAATATTTGAAAATAAGGTATGGATTCGGTCCATTTGGCCGAATAGAGCAGGGTCAGCAGTGGTTCTGCGACCACGATGAGCAACAGCATCAGCGGGAAGTTGATGAAATTCATGAGCGTCAGGCTTTTCTGAACGGCAGCGCGTAATTTGGATTGGTCATCCTGTAATTTGGCAAAGACAGGAAACGACACCAAAGACACGACTTGTGAAATACTTTCGGTCGGGATTTCCGCTAATTTTTTTGCCTGTGCATAATAGCCCATATCGCCGGCCGTGAACCGTCTGCCGATGATAAGCCCTTGAATATTGTCACAGACACTGTTAAGTAAATCGGATAACAACAGAAAGGCACCGTAACCGAACAGCTGTTTAAAGGACTGCCACGAGAAAAGCCATAGTGGTTGCCATTTGCAAACGAACCATAGCGTGATGGTCGTTATTGCACTATTCAGTAACTGCTGGACAACCAATGACCATACGCCCAAGCCGTTGAAGGCGAGGGGGATGGCGATGCCCGCAGAAATCAAAGCTGCAATAATCTGAATGACGGATAGTGATTTGAATTGCAGTTTTTTTCTTAATATACTGAGTTGTATTACGCTTAAAGCATTGATGATGAGAATAAGGCCTTGGATTTTCAGAATGGATGCAAGCAGTGGAATATGATAGAAACCAGCAATGGCGGGTGCTGCAAGATAAAGTCCAGCGTAAAACAATAGCGAGACGATAATGTTCCAGAAAAAAGCGGTTGAGTAATCCGCGGACGTGGGGGCAGGTTTCTGTATCAAGGCCGCCGCAAACCCGCCGTTGATGAACACATTGGCTACGACGATGAAGATGGCCAGCAGGCCGATGCAGCCAAAGTCATCGGGGTTCAGCAGTCTGGCTAAAACGATATTGGAAACGAAAGTAATGGTCATCGTCCCAAATCGTTGTATGGCTGACCAAATAATGCCAGAAACGGTCTGTTGTTTAAGACTGTCAGACATGAAAGGCAGATATGTCGGTTCTATGGCTTGTCAATGCAATCCGCTTTGTTTGTCTTGCAGTAAAGTATATATTTTGTAGGCAAAAAAAGCATCGTGTAAGCCCAAGCCTATGTTGTAGGATAAGATTCTTTCGCTATCATTCGTCCGTCCGGGATTTTGCCCCAAAAGAACATGGCTGAACTCATCAAATTGTTTGAATTTGGAAAAATACTTGAACCCTTTTACGTGATCCATGTCGTCGGCATATACTTTGTCGAAGAACAGGTCGCAGTTTTGAAACCCCCTGGTATGAACCGGTATAACCAAAACGCCTTTGGGGAATAGCTTATCCTGTGGACATAAAAGTTCGGTGGTTTCCGTTATGCAGGAAAGAATAACATCGGACGAAGCAACGAGTTCTTCTATGGAGGTCACGGTTTCCATCCGGATACCGGTATGGTGGAAGTCTTGCATGAATTTTTCCGCCTGATTTTTGTATTGTAGTAACTTGATGGTCTTCTTAGTTGTGTTCGGTAAGGCAGTCAAGACTTTCATCGTGGCATGGGCCGTATTGCCCAAGCCTAATATACCATAGGTTTGAGCATCGCTTTTTTGAAAGGTTTGAATCGCCAACGCGGCTACAGCACCGGTTCTCATTGACGTAATCCAGTCGCCATCCATCATGGCCCGCAATTCCCCCGTAGAGGCCCGGAACAGCATCAAGTCACTTTTCAATGCCGGTTTTCTTCCTGCAATACGGGACACGACCTTGGCTGAGAAGAAATCATACCGTTGGGGTAGCAGGCAAGGCATGGTGGTATAGAAATCGATGCCTTGGGGATGTACGCTCATTTTAGCCGGTAGTTGGCTGTCGTATTTCATTTTAAAGGATTCTTGAACCCATTGATAACATGTGGCCGGATTGATGCCTAAACTTTCTATTTCTTGATTGGTTATGATTTTCATGGATTGTTTTATTGTAAGTTTTGTAATGCCGCAATCAGTTTTTCATTGTCTTCTCTATCTCTAACGGCAATCCGCATATAGGCTTTGCCGTTGAAGCCGCCTTTATTGGAACAATCTTTCATAAGGATGGAATAATCCCGCAACATGGTCAAAGCGATACCTTTCGGGGTGTAAGGTGGCAAAATCTCCACCAAAAAGTAATTGGCTTGCGACGGGATGACGCGTAAAAATTTTATCTGTCGGAGTTGGTCTTCAAAATGCTTTCTCTCCACGAGAAATTTATCGCACGCTTGTTGATAATCTTTTTCGTATTTGTTGAATATCTGCATGAAAAATTCGGCAAACGAGTTGATGTTCCAAATGCTTATCCGCTTTTTTATTTCATCGATAAGTGCCTTGTCGGCCGAACAGAGGATTCCCAAGCGTAATCCCGGAATGCCGTAACTCTTGCTGATGGACTTCATGACTACCAAATGGGAATAGGTCTCCAGAATGTCGTCCCGCAATAAGGTATTGTCTTGCCAGTTTTCGCTGAAATCGACGAAACTTTCATCCACAATCAGGCGGATGCTACGGCTTTCGCACCAATTTGCGAGCGAAAGCAGATCTTTGATTGGAATAAAGTTTCCGGACGGATTGTCAGGGTTGATAAGCAGGATGTTGTCAGCCGGATGCCGCTCAAAGAACCTTATGAGGTCTTGGGCCGAATATCTGAAATCTGCGTTGTCGGGCACAAAGGTCACCAAAGTGTCTTGAGCCCGGCGGTTGGGGTATTCTTCAAAGGTCGGTCTGGTCACGCCCAGCGACCCGGGCAGAAGTTCCATAAGCGCTTTTATAAGTTCTGCCGCACCGTTCCCCGGAATGATGTAATCCTCTTTGATGCCCCAGCATTTGCTGGCTAGCAAACTGTTTACCTTCATGCCGGAGGGATAGTCCGCCACCAGCGTGCGGAAGTTGGCCTGCATCTCGTCGATGATTTTGGAGGATCTGAAATAGGGATTTACGAGATAGCAGAAGTCCAGCATTTTGGGGAAACGCCAATAGCCGCCGAAACGGCCGTAATACTTGCGGAGCAGGTCGTCTTCTTGGGCAAAAATGGCTTCGGCTATATCCAAGTCTTGTTTATCGTCTATTTCATACCATTTTTCATCGGAAATAGGAAGTGCTTTTAGGTCCGATTTATCGAGAAAGGTAATGACTCTTAGCACCTGCTCGTAGTATTCGTTGTTACCGAGAGCGGCGCAATAGGCCTTTAGAAACGGTATATATTTGTTTTTCGAGAACTCTTGGCTGAACTTATAGATGTTGACCGTTTTGTAGTAAGTGTCCGTGTCCGCGTATTTAAAAGCCTTCTTGGGTACAAAGTTGATGATGTTGTGCCCGTCGTCAATCCGTACCATGGTGCCGTCCATCCAAGTCTGGTACTTGGCCACCAAAGCAAGGTTGGGATAGGAATCATTCATGATGAGCCGGAACAAAGTATCTTCCACAATCAGGTCGGATTCAATGAGCAGGGTGTCGTCTTCCTGCATCTTGTCGCTGGCCAGGGCAAGGGAGTAGATGTTGTTGGTCTTATCGTATATCGGATTATGGACGTATTCTATTTTCAGTCGGTCCGTATAGCGGTTTCCGATGTGCGCGATGAGTTTTTGAGCCTCATACCCCACAACGAGCACCACGCGCTTGAGATCGAGCTGTGCGAGTTGTTGGAGCAACCGGTCAATGAGCGGAACGCCGTTGACCGGCACCATACATTTGGTATTGTTCTTGGTCAGGTCCTTGAGCCTTTTGCCCATGCCCGCCGCTAATATAATGGCTTGCATAATGTGAAATTAAAGTTTGGACGTTTGGATTCTAGGCGTTCTGTGCGGTAAAAGAAGCGAGAGTGGTATTAGGATGATCAAGAGGTAAACAAATGCCGGAAACCAAGAAAACAGGCCGTCTCGTGGCAGTGTAAAAAGGTATTTTATCATTACAAAGCACAGGGAGTTCTTAAATACATTATGAGAATCGAGGGTAAGGCTGGCGAATCGGGATAAGATGAATCCTATGGCAATACATATAACCATGACGCCGATGATGCCGAATGCAAGGTATGTTTCAGCTAAGTAACAAGACCCCATGCCATGACCGGACAGATATAAAGAGGGTTCGGTCAGATAGGAGATCCAGTGTGAAAAGCTGTTGAAATTGTCTAGATAGTTTTCGCCTTGTGCAATACCGGATTTCCCTGAAAGAATTATGGTAATAGGGTTGTTGATGAGAGGATCGGTTAAATACCATATTCCAGTTTTAGGAAAGTCCGATTCATGTACAATCGTATTGGCCAATACGGAGTCTGAACCGCCAGTGGAAACTAAAAACTTTTTAATATTGAGTATCAGAGAATTTGAGTTGTCATAAGCCGCATCTCTTGTGTTCCCGATATATAAAAACAGACAGATAATGCCGACTAGGCCTCCAAGCGACACGGCCATGGTGCCGGTTCTTAACTTGTTAATATTATGGTATTTGATATAATACCATAACAGGAATAAAAAAGTGGAGGCGAATAAAGCACGTCTTCCTTGAAAAAGTTGTATGATACCCTCTAAAAGGAGAAGCGCGGTGCAAATGACAATCGTTTCCCTGCGATTTGGTTTCGAGGCAAGATAAATGACGGCGATAGCACTGAATAGAAAATTCCCTATTTTGATAAAGGATGGGATATCGACTGAGGTTAAATAACTTTCCGTGTAGAGAAAGGCGGATTTGAAAAGGACAATCTTGATTTGCATATATAATGCAAAGGGTAATGTAAAGTAAAACAGTAGCCGTATGATGGGTAATAGCCTCTTCCAATCTTTCGATGTTTTGGTATGATGGGGTATATGCTTGTGTGAATTGTAATATTTATAACTTGCAAATGTGAAAATCTCTGCTATCGAAAGTATGTTGATGAAAGTGGCATACTGAGCGGTGGTTAACGTTGTGGAAGTGAATGTCAGGAATGTATTGTATTCTTCGAAAAACAATTTCTGTCCCATAAGAAAAATGAAGAAACAAATGTAAAACGCAATGCACAGAAAATGTTTGATACAATTGCCTAAACAGAGATGCGATACAATGAGAGCCAGGATAATATATGAATTGATGTGTAGGGCGTAATTGACATGTTCTGAGGGTAAGATTGTATTATAAATCATACCGCCTATTTGCCCTATGCAACAGATGGCCAATAGACACTTGACAATGCTATATATAATTTCTCTTGAAGAATAACGTTTATTCAAGGAGTCGGATGAAATTGTCATAACTTGTCTCTATACTGTAGCCGGCTTGCTTTACCATGCGGTTGCACAGAATCCTGTCAAACGGTTCATTCGATTTTTCCCCGCATGTTTTTACCCATTCTGTCATTGAGGATAAATTGATAAAGTGTACATGTTTCAATAAGTCGGCTTCTTTGGGTATTCCTTCTGAACATACGCATCTTAAGCCAGAGGCTTGGGCCTCAATCAGGGAGAATGGCAAGCCTTCATTCAATGATGGCATGACCAAAATATCCATGGCACATAGTAAATCCGGAATATCGCGACGTTGCCCCAGCAGTTGAACCCGGTCCTGCAACTTCAGTCCGTCGATTTGTTTCTCCAACAAGTCTTTATCTTCACCATCTCCGATAATGATACAATGGTGGCTTTGCGGTAAATGTTTCATCAAATCAATCAGAAACGGATAATTTTTGACTTTGGTCAAACGACCTACCGCCCCTAACAGGATGTTTTCGTCTGTCAAACCTAACGCTTGTCGTGTAGTAAAACGGACCGATTCGTTAAACTTGAATTGATCCACATTGATTCCATTGTGTAGCACCGTGCATTTTTCCCGCAAGACGGGGCACCTATAGAAATAATCTGCCGAAAGACTGGAGCAGGCAAGGGGAATATCTATCAGTTTTTCATAGGCCTTTCCCCATAGGCATTCGCATAGTTTGAATATCAGGCGACGGATGCCTTTTTCTTCACAGTCGGTGCCATGAGCGTGCTGGATGATTTTGGCCCCCCCTATGTGTTTGGCTATCCAAGGTAGCCAAATATCGACTTTACTGGTGTTGTTGATCCAAACATAGTCGTAATGTCTTTTTCGGAAGAACTGTCTTAGGAAAGTCCGGTAACGGAACCATTGTTTCAAGGACGGGATTTCGTAATAGGTGTAATGCTCCTGTTGGAACCAGGTCCGATAGACCGATTGGTAGGGAATTAAAAACTCGAAGACAAATTCTTGCGAATTTCCTATTCGTTTATTGTATGATACCACATTGGTTACCAGAGTTCCTATGCCTCCGATGTCAACCGATAAGCCGCTGACCAATATCCTTTTCATGATTGCCGGATGAATTTGATAAGCGGGAAGCCATAATCCAATAGGCAACCCATGACCTTTCGCGAGAACGGAATATTGGGGGCTGTATAAAAAGCCCGTTTATGGGAGCGGAAAACCCGAGTCAATTTGGTTCTGCAGTTGTCGGTAGATAAATCCGGTGTGTGGCCATACAAGGCCAATCTCAAGAGCAGGCCGAACGCGGCGCGTGCATATAGCGCTTCTGCCAGCCGGATGTTGTTTTTGAACCCTGATTCAAGGTGATATTTATAAATGTCTTTCCTGAAATTCAGATAGTTGAACATCTTTGCGTTCAAGGGGCCGTTACTGATTGAGTCTGGATTATGGAAATAATAATATCGTCGTTCCGGCAGATAGACGAACGTGGCAATGTTTTTAAAGACCTCGAAATTAAAAGGGATGTCCTCGCTCGTTTTCCCGATGGCGAACCGTCTGTCCGCTATGGCCGTTTTTAGGTATAGGCCCGTGCAGACGCTGTCTATTTTCAGTCTCAGGAAAGCCGTGTCGATGGCGGGGGCGATGTAAACGGTCTCGCGGGTTTCGGGGGGAGACGGGGCCGGTGGATCTCCGGCGACTTCCTTATATCGGAGCATCGCCACCTCTGCATGGTGTTTTGTTATAACATGATGCAGACGTTCCATCATGTAGGGGTCAATGTAATCATCCGAGTCTATGAATGAAATGTAGGTGCCGGATGCCTTATCCAAACCGGCGTTTCGGGCAGAAGATAATCCGCCGTTTGTTTTGTGGATGACTTTTATGCGGGAATCTATGGTAGCCAAATCGTCGCATAAGGCCGGTGCCTGATCCGGGGAACCGTCGTCAACCAATAGGATTTCTAAATTGGTATAGGACTGGGCCCTGACGCTCTCGACACACCTTGCCAAGTATTTTTCTGTGTTATAGACCGGTATAATGACTGAAATTAAATCTTGCATGTTTCTATGCCTATTGGCGGCTGACAAATCCTGTGATAGTGCCCAATCCGTAACTTATATGTAGAATCGGAAAGAGGAATGGCATCAACAGACTCTGCACATAAAACCGGTCTTTGAATATGGCGGATAAGGTGTTCGTAAAGGCAAATAAACCATACGAAAGCCATAATAAGGCGGACAATGGCCAATAAATCGGTAACAGCAAAGTCGTCACCACGATGCCGATTACAAATACGGCTGGGACAAAATGGTATGGCGAAAGGCATTGCGGACATATTTTCGCAGTGCGGCCAATCCAATAGCCGTTCTTCCATTTTTGGGTCACCATCGCCTTAAAATCGCTTCGGATATATTGGTAAGAACGGATTTTAGGGTCGTAACAGAGTTTGTAGCCGGCTTGTCTTATGCGATAGTGCATCTCGTTGTCTTCGGTACGTAGCAGTTTCTCATTGAATAAGCCGACTTTCTCGAAAACCTCGCGTCTATAGGTAGCGTGAAACATGGTTTTGACGTCTGTTTTGATGAGTTCTCTTCGGCTCCGATTTATGCCGCTGCCGAACAGGGAGTTCTCAATTTGCAGTAAGACATGCCCCCAAGGTGTGTCATGTTTCGCTATGCAGGGACGTATGCCGCCCACTACAAATTCTTTCTGTCGGTTTATGTGTTCCATGACATAAGTGGCAAATTCCGGCGTCAATCTCGCATGGGCGTCGATTCTTGCCAAAGCGTCACCTTTGAACGCCCTGATGGCGACATTCCAGCCGGCGGCCTGTATTTTATCGGGATTTGACAGAACCTGAACGGCATGGAAGTCGTTGTTCGCCTTGAAATCTTCCATGATACTGCGCGTCTGATCCGACGACATACTGTCAATCAAAACGACCTCTATGTTCTCGTGGGGATATGTTTGACGTCGGATGTCCTCCAATAAAGCCGGTAGGTATTTCTGTTCGTTATATGCTATGACGCCAATGCTTAAAATCATGGTCCCACTTTGATTAGTCGGCTAAAATTGAAAAAGTCGATAAGAGTCGGAAAGCATTATCAGCTTTTTCCGGTTTTTCTCTGTCCCCCTTTTATAAACCGCCTCTACAACCATCAGATTACCATCGTATAACATGTAGTTTCCAAACCGCTGGTAACAAAGGAAGTAAATCGTAAGACCAATACCCCCGGTTTATCCGCCGAACACAGCGTTGGCCAAATCGACGGCGGCGTCTTTCTTTGGGTTGATGATTTGGGCGTAGATTTGGGTGGTGCCGATGTCGGTGTGGCCGAGCAGTTTGCTGGTGGTGTAGAGGTCGGCTCCCAAGGTCAGCATCATCGTGGCGAACGTGTGGCGCGCACAATGGAAATGCAGGTTCTTCCGGATGCCGGCGGCTTGTGCCCAACGTTTCAACACGACATTGATATAGACGCAACTCGGCAGTTTGAAGACGAAGGCGTCGGCGTCAAAGGCCGCCGAATCCGATACGGTCGCCCTGCCTGATGCGGCCATCGACACAGCCGCTGCGCCCAACACCGCCCTCGACACAGCCGCCGAATCCGATACCGCCGCCGGGCCACTCGCTCCCGCCGCGCCCGACGCCGCGCCCGCTATCAGCTTGGTATCTCCGCCATCGGGCAGCCATCGGCGCGCCTGTTCGGAGACCGGCAGATAAAGCGGCTCCTGGGTTTTGCGCATAACCAAGTCGATACGCCAACGCCCCTGTTCCTCGACGAAATCCCGCCATTTCAACCCATAGATATCGCCAAGCCGCAACCCGCAGAAACAGCTGAACAAAAAAGCCTGTTTTACGACAGGATGCGGGCAGTCGGTGTTTATCAGCCGCTTCACTTCGTCTATGGTCAGATAGTTCCGCCTGCGGGCGGTCGCCCTGAGCCTATCGCATTCATCTAATTTCCCCATGGGATTCTCCGCAAGCAGTCCGGATCTGACGGCCGCGTTCAAGGCGCTGTTGAGGCGGCCGAAATAATTGGAGGCCGTCACCCGGCCGATGAATTTACCGCATTTGGTCTTGTATCCGTGCAGCAAAAATTCCGCAAAGCCGATGCAGAACGCTTTGTCCACCGCCGCCAGCGTCACGTCCGCCCCCTTGTAGCGCACGAGCAAATCGGCCGTATGGGCAATCTGCCACGTACCGACCCGCCCTTTGCGTTCCTGCCGTTGCTGGTAGGCCGCCATCCAGTCGTTCAGTTTCACGGGGTTTTGCTCGTGGTTGCCCTTGTGGTGTGTCCCCGCACCAGACACTGGCATTGCGCCGAATGGCGAACCCGCGCCGGACAGCGGCCCCCTCTCAGGCCCCCTCTCAGACCCCGTCCCCGCACCGCACGCCGAACCCTCGCCGAACGCCGCTCCCGCGCCAGTCCCCGCATCAAACGCCACGCCAGCCTCCGATCCGCACGCCGAATCCGAACCAAACCACAGGCTACGCCCGCCCGTTTCGCGGACGCCCCCGAGATCGCCGCCCATCAACGCCAACAGTTTCTGTGCTTTCAGAAGATAGGCCGTTTTCAGCATCATGGCGTTGTAGGTCCGCGCCTCCGCGTCAGTCTCAGGTAGAAGATAGAGTTTGAGGAAATGGTATGACCGTTTCCCCGCCCAATAAATATCAAAGTACAGACTCTGCCGCCCGCCACTCAACCGCTTGCTCCGCAATCGTACCGGATCTCCAAGCGTCGTGCACTGGTCTTGGGACCATGAAGAACCCGCCGCATCTTGGCGCATGTCTTGATTGATGTTTATTTCAAGGGCGTTCTTTTTCTGTGCCCCCGATGTCGCTTTTCTCATGCTAAATGTGTTTTTTGGGTAAATAAAGGAAAGTGAACATGAAAAGTCGCACCGGCATATACCCGATGCGGCATCAATCTTGCACTTTATCGGAGTTTACAGCTGCTAAATTTGCATTTTATTGACGATGACTGCCTGAGCAAACTCCGGATGGAATGGCGCTATTGTGCATATCGGACTGAAAACCGGAGGTTTTAGGCACTTATCTACTTTCCGCGTCTGCTACAACTTGACTAATGGTTGCACTATAACTTGACTAATGGTTTTCCTGCAACTTGACTAATGATTTTCCTATAACTTGACCAATAGTTTTCCTGCAACTTGACTAATGATTTTCCTATAACTTGACCAATAGTTTTCCTACAACTTGACTAATGATTTTCCTATAACTTGACTAATAGTTTTCCTACAACTTGACTAATAGTTTTCATACAACTTGACTAATAGTTTTCATACAACTTGACTAAT
>CAJUFX010000001.1:185557-260632 GCA_910586395.1 uncultured Bacteroidales bacterium | reverse complement strand
TTGACTAATAGTTTTCATACAACTTGACTAATAGTTTTCATACAACTTGACTAATAGTTTTCATACAACTTGACTAATTTATATTTTCTTCTTATTTTTGTATCCTGTTTTACAACAAATTGTATTTTCGATGGCGAATTATAGAGAACGGTTGGCTGACCGGCAATTAAAGGACAAGTTAGAGGGTATTGGAGCTGTCCTGATAGAAGGGCCTAAATGGTGTGGAAAGACAACGACGGCTGCTCAGCAAGCGCGGAGCGTTCTGTATGTCGATGACCCGAGGAATAAAAAGCAGAATTTGGAAACGGCAGAGGTGGATCCGGCGTTGCTGTTGGCCGGCGATACGCCTCGTTTGTTGGATGAATGGCAGTTGGCGCCCCAATTATGGGATGCCGTTCGTTTTGTCGTGGATCAGCGGGGACAGGATGGACAGTTTATTTTGACGGGATCGGCCGTGCCACTTGAAGAAGATGAAAAACAGAAAATAAGCCATACCGGAACCGGGCGTATCGCACGCATGCGGATGCGACCGATGACCTTGTGGGAGTCTGGCGATTCCAATGGCGGGGTCAGTTTGGCCGCGCTTTTTGGTCCGGATAGCAAAGTGGCGTCAGTATCGGACTTGGAACTTTCCGACATAGCGTTTTTAGTATGTCGGGGAGGATGGCCGCGTGCGGTCTCTCAGAGCAGACGTGTGGCGTTGGGGCGGGCATACGATTATTATGATGCGGTTGTAAATACAGACATACAGAGAGTTGACACGGTTTTGCGAGACCCGGAGCGCGTAAAGCGGCTGTTGCGTTCGTATGCCCGCCATCAAGGCGCGCAGGTATCTTTGAGTGCGATAGCGAAAGACATGGCCATACATGAGAACGGAACTATGGACGATCGTACGGTTTATTCCTATATCATGGCGTTGAAGAAAATTTTTGTGGTGGAGGATATGGTGGCTTGGAATCCGAATTTACGTTCAAAGACGGCCATTCGGACCAGCGATACGCGCTATTTCGTCGATCCGTCTATAGCCGTGGCGGCGCTTGGCTTGGGGCCGTCCGATTTATTGGCCGATTTAAATACGTTCGGATTGCTGTTCGAAACGCTTTGCGTGCGCGATTTGCGGGTGTATGCAGAGGCGATGGGCGGTGTCCTCTATCACTACCGGGATCAAAGCGGTCTGGAGTGCGATGCGGTGGTTCATTTGCGAAATGGGAGTTACGGACTCGTAGAAATCAAGTTGGGCGGAGACCGATTGGTGGAAGAAGGGGCTAAATCGCTGAAAACTTTGGCGGCCAAAATAGATACCGATAAAATGAAAGCCCCGTCGTTCCTGATGGTATTGACCGGAACAGGGCAATATGCCTACCGTCGTCAAGATGGGGTATGCGTGGTGCCGATTGGCAGCCTGCGAGAGTAGCCCTGTGCGCTCTATAAACCCATTTGATAATCAAAAGCAAAATGCTTAACTTTGCACCTTATGAACAGAGGGCATGTAGGACACATGGAATGTCCGTTACAAAACTGCATCTGTTTGTGTAAATCGCTGACAAACATAGTTATGCCGAAATTGGCATGAACTAAAGTTATGCCCTTCCCGCTCATAAGCGCTTCGTTTCCATGTCTTCCGTCGTTCCAACAGAAGTTGCACCCGATACCCCGGTCGTATCCGGCACATTAACCGCATCCGGCGCCTCGGCCGCGCCCGCGGAAACGCCGCGTTGGTTCGTGCTGCGCGCCTACAAGAACGAGAAGAAGGCCGAAGAAGTGCTGTCGGATGCAGACGGTTTGCCGTATTTCATCCCCAAGCAATACGCCGTCCGAGTCTATCACGGCCGGAAAACCAGGCGTTTGGTGCCGGTCATTCCGGGCTTGGTCTTCGTGCATGCCCATCAGGTGGCCATTTGCGAGTTAAAAAAACGGCACAACTTCCTGCAGTTCGTCATGCGGACGCGTAACGCCAACGCCGACAGGACCGCCCCAAGCGGCCGAACCGACCAAGATTACCTCGTGGTGCCCGACAAGCAGATGGCGGACTTTATGCGGGTGGCGGGTCAATACGAAGAAAACGTGGCCTATTACAATCCGGAGGAACTCCATTTGGAGAAAGGGACGCGCGTGCGCATCCTCGGCGGATTGTTCGACGGCGTGGAAGGCGTCTTCCTGAAAGTGCAGGGCGCGCGCGCCCGCCGGTTAGTGGTACAGATTCCCAACACGCTGGCCGCCGTCGTCTCGGTCGAACCCGATCTGGTGGAAGTGATAAAAGACTGAGCGGAACTTTTGTAAGCCCCGTCTCTCCTGACATGAACAACGAGAACCAGAATATTGAATATAAGCGGGTTTGGAAGGACGAATACCTGAAATGGGTGTGTGGCTTTGCCAACGCTCAAGGTGGTATAATATGTATCGGCATTGACGATGATATGTCGATTGTTGGCGTTAAACACCTCCATCAGCAACTAGAGGACATTCCCAATAAGATTGTCACTATGTTGGGTATTGTGGCAAGAGTTAGTCATATTGAGCATGGCGAGAAAGATGTGATTGAAATTCATATAGATCCATCCAGTATTCCGATTTCGTATAAAGGCATTTTTTATATGCGTAGCGGGGCAACCAATCAGGAGTTGCGCGGGTTGGCATTGCAACAGTTCCTCATGAAGAAGTTTGGTAGGAACTGGGAGGATATACCTTGTTATGGCGCAACGCTTGATGATATTTCCCCGGAGGCAATCCAATATTTCCTGAACAAGGGTATCAAGGATGGGCGGATGTCTCCGAATGCCGATAGCTCCACGCCAGAGGAAGTTATCTCAAATCTTGGATTGATGGAGGAAGGCATTCCTTGTAATGGAGCTATTTTACTTTTCGGCAAGCATCCACAACGTCATTTCGTCACATCCAGTTTCAAAATAGGACGTTTTGGTTCTACGAATTTTGATCTGTTAAGTCAGGAAATAATTGATGGAGACCTCATACAGATGCCCGACAGGGTAATGCGCACTTTGAGCGAAAAATATCTCATCCGGCCGATTCATTATGAAGGGTTACAACGTGTTGAACCGCTTGAACTGCCAGAGGAAGCATTGCGGGAAATCATCTGTAATGCGATAGTTCACCGTGACTACCAAGGAACTTGGACGCAAATGAGTATATACAGCGACCACATTAGGTTATGGAATGCAGGAAAGTTACCGGATGATTTACCCATAGAAAAACTGATAGGTAAGCATCCATCAAAACCCCGAAATCCCAAGATGGCCGAGGCTTTCTATCGAGCCGGATTTATTGAGGCATGGGGGCGTGGTATCGAGAAGATTATCCATGGATTCAATGCGGAGAAACTGACCCCGCCGACATTTTCGGTCGAACAAGGAGGCGTTGCTGTCCATATACCTCGAGAAAGGTTTGAGGCTATCAATATGGGGCGCCCCACAGATATCGACCAATCCAATAGGCTTGATAAAACCGCCATCCAACCGATACAACCAGATACAAACCCGATACAAACCGATACAAAAGCCGCCCAAAAGGAAGTTATCATGGATATGATCCGGAAAAACCCGGCAATATCCATGGCTGAGATAAGTCGTAATCTTTCAATAACAAAGAGTAGCGTTCAGCGGCGCCTTGAAGCCCTTGTGAAAGAGGGGCGGATTCGACATGTCGGACCGACAAACGGTGGTTCTTGGCGTTTATCTTAACCTGAAATGACAACGTCAAGTATTGGACGCCATATGAGTTTGGCGGTCAACGATACCACCTCCGTCAAATACTTTACGCTGTATCGCAAGGACGACAAAATGAAGTACGCGGAGACAAATCGTTTTGAGGAATGCGCCATAACCCCATCCGAAGAAGCTTACGACAACCTTCTGACGGTGTGTGGGCATGATAAGGCCATAGGCTCCGAGCCAAAAGAGATTAGTTCATAAAAGGGGGACAATAATAAATTTCGTTTCGTGCAAGCTATAATTCTGGCGGCGGGAATGGGTCGCCGTTTAGGCGAACTAACCGCCAACAATACGAAATGTATGCTAGAGGTCAATGGCGTCCGTCTCATTGACCGCATGCTCAAGCAACTTTCAAGGCTTGACATCAGCCGGATTGTCATCGTAATCGGTTATGAGGGGGATAAGCTAAAAAAATATCTGAACCAAACCCATCCCGCCTTGCCCATCGTTTACGTGGAGAACAAAATATACGATAAGACCAACAACATTTATTCCCTTTGGCTTGCGAGGGCTTTGATGGCGGAAGACAACACATTGTTGCTGGAATCCGATCTCATCTATGAAGACGCGATATTGGACGCCGCCATCGGTACGCCCATGAGGGATGTGGCGCTCGTATCCAAGTATGAGACGTGGATGGACGGAACAATGGTGCGTATCGACGACGAAAACAATATTATCAATTTTATTCCCCAAAAAGCTTTCAAGTACAGCGATACGGACCATTATTACAAGACTGTCAATATCTATAAGTTCAGCCGCGAGTTTATCGTGAATTGCTATATTCCGTTCTTGGAGGCCTACATCAAAGTTTTGGGAGAAAATGAATATTACGAACAGGTTCTCAGGGTTCTGACCCTTATAGACAGTGCGGGCATCAAGGCTTTGCCGGTTACCGGTATGCATTGGTATGAGATTGACGATATTCAAGACTTGAAGATTGCAGAAGTCATTTTTGCGGCGCCGGAAGAAAAGTTGGCGAAACTGCAACATAGCTTTGGTGGCTATTGGCGTTATCCCGGCCTGCTGGATTTCTGTTATCTCGTGAATCCCTATTTCCCCCGACAAAGGATGATCGATGAGATTAAAGCCAATTTCGAGCCTCTCCTCCGCGACTATCCATCCGGTATGGGGATCAATTCATTGCTGGCCGGTAAATACTTTGGCATAAAACAGCAATATGTCGTGGTAGGCAATGGTGCGGCCGAGCTGATAAAAAGCCTGATGGAGAAGCATGATGGGAAATTAGGCGTTACGTATCCCACCTTTGAAGAATATCCCAATAGGCACGATGCCAACCGAATTGTTGTTTTCGAACCTGGTAACTCCGATTTCTCTTATTCGGCAGACGATTTAATGCGTTACTTTACTGATAAAGGGATCGACACATTGCTTGTCGTGAATCCGGACAATCCATCGGGCAATTTTATCCCAAGTAGGGATTTGATGCGGTTGGCGTCATGGGCCCAACTGAATGGAATCCGGTTGGTGATAGATGAGTCGTTTGTCGATTTTGCAGACAAAGGCATGGAGGAAACATTGCTCCACAATGAAATACTGGAACGCTTTACGACTTTATGTGTCATGAAAAGCATTTCTAAATCCTATGGGGTACCCGGTCTGAGGTTGGGGGTTCTGGCGTCGGCCGATGAAAGCCTGATAGCCCGCGTCAAAAATGATGTAGCTATCTGGAACATAAACTCTTTTGCCGAGTTCTATATGCAGATATACGGCAAATACGAAAAGGATTATATTCAATCTTGTGAGAAGTTCCGGCAGGAACGGGCTGCATTTGAAAAGGAATTGAACGGGATTCCCTTTTTGCGAGTGGTTCCGTCACAGGCAAATTATTTCCTGTGCGAAGTCAAGGAACCGTTTTCATCACACAGCCTGACCCTCCGCCTTCTTACAGACTATAATATCCTTATCAAGGACTGTGCTTCAAAGAGAGGTTTTCCTTTTGAGCGGCAATACGTCCGCATCGCCATCCGTGACAGGAAGGACGATAGTAAATTGGTGGAAGTATTGCGCACCATGAGTGTTTCCAATGGTCTCCCATCGGCATAATTAGTGTGATTTTACGGTGTCCCACTCTGTTACACATAACATTATTGCCAAAAGTGTGTTGAATGTTTTCAATACACTTTTGCCTATAATCATAGTGCCTTATGTCTATCGCATTCTGGGCTTCCAATCCATTGGAAACATGGGATATGCCATGACTCCCTTGGGGTGTTCCCACAGCGATTCGAAGACTTCAACCTATTTTATGGAGGATAAGAGAAGGAATTGCATCCATGGGACGTTTATTGCACTCGAAGGAAGATGTGTCATTGGGATGCGGCTGCTATTGACCCTATGAATGTCCTATCGGCCTGATCTTCATATTGTCTTCGAACTGTTTTGAAAAGTTTTCATTCTTGGACGTGACAAGGAGAAATATCTTGCAATCAATTTTGGGGATTATATGCAACTTCCGCCTCCGGAAGACCGAAAGGTGCATTTGAATCTATACGAGAATGACCATAGATAGTATAGAGAGAGGGTTCATTTATTATTATGTGATAGTTTCCATTATCGCAGCTTGTATTTTAGGACAAATTCCTCATGTGAGTTTTGTGTTGAGTGTCTCGACGGTTGTCGGCGCTTTATTCATTTTGATACTTAGGGTTAGAGAGAAAAGCGCATGTAAAAGTCCTCATCGTTCCATCATATTGTTTTGGATAATAATGTTAGGCCTGATACTAGCAAAAGGACAAACAACAAGCGATGTCAAACTGGCAATCAACATGAGTGTGCAATGCTGGATTTTGGCATCCACTGATAAATGCCAAAATAAAGAACGTTGGTTGAGTAATCTGTCATGCATTTTAAAATTATACGTTTATTGCATAACAGTACTGAATGTAGTTGGACTTCTTTTATTTGTAAAATACGATACATTGATATATCATGATTTGTATTTTATAAAGCTGTCTAATAATAGTTTTTCAGGACTTTATTTAAATCCAAATTCGGCAGGATATATTTCATATTTGAGCATTGCTTTCTGTTTTATATTGCGAATTTTAGACAAAAAGTCACTTTTGTTCCCAATTACCATAAGTTTAGCATGTTTGATTTTAAGTTTTTCTCGTGGGGCTTTGGGGTGTCTAATTGTGTTTTTTATTTTTTATTTTTTCAAAAAAACATCAAACAATAATAAAATACTCCTTGTTACATTAGGCCTTATCAGTGTGATGCTGTTGTGTCTGTGTGGATACCTATCACTCGATGCAATTGGGGATATTTATGGGAAAGGGGCTGAAGATCCATTCAATGGACGTCTATTGCTATGGCAAGAAGGCTTCTATGCATTTAGGGATAACATTTGGACAGGAGTTGGCTATGGGCATTTTCAGGAATATATGTTAAACCGAAATCCATCATTGGAGCATATGGGGCTAATAGGCGGTGGTTTACACAATTTTTATCTGCAAATAGGGGTGACTTTTGGTATTATTGGATTGTTGATATATATCATTTTTTTCTCTTATATTTTAACTGACAAAACGATATTCCAAGATAGTGAAACTTATATGCTCTTTTCAACTATGAAAATAGTTATATTAACTATTTGTTTGATGGGGCTATTTGAGGTCATTTTGTTGACAACAAATATAGTAAGCACTTTTTTCTGGTTGCTTTCAGGGAGTGTTTTATCAATAAAAACTTGCGATGGGAAAAAAAATGTCGGTAATCATACCATGTTATAATACTGAAGCTGTAGTACATTTTGCTATAAATTCAGTGCTTAGTCAAATCCATGACGATACAATAGAAATAATTGTTGTAAATGATGGCTCTACAGATTCGACATTGGATATATTAAATACAATAAAAAAGCGCAATGAATCGATAATTCGTGTTATATCGACAGAGAATCAGGGTGTCAGTTCAGCTAGGAATTTAGGATTGAGTATTGCGCAAGGCCAATATGTTCTATTCCTTGACAGCGATGATAGGATAAAAAGCAATGCATTGGTTGATTGGCTAGATTTTACCTCCAAAAACGATTTAGACATTTCATTTGGTGGAATAGAAATATATGCGCTTACAGAGCCGGATACTCCCATCGGTATAATAAAAAATATATATCCACACTCGCTTAATGGTGAAACGATGTTGATTAATAAACTGTTTCATAAATTGTGGATTTGCACTGGGAATGCGTTGTATAGGCGAGAACTATTGATGGGAAACAATATATGGTTTGATAACAAATATAAATATGGAGAGGATTCTTGCGTTTTTGGGAAGGCGATTATTAATGCATCTAAAATACAAACCCTAAATAGCATTGTACTCGAAGCATATGAACGGGGAGAATCGGCAATGCATAGTTTGACATTTGAAAAATATCTTGATGCTTTTGCTGCCTACGAAGACCTTCGAACATATGTCGAATCGAAAATATCGACATCTTCCATAAGGAGAGCGTTCGATTACGATTATTTGAACTTGTATCTTAGTTTCGCTAAGATATTAATCCGTGAGTCGCCAACATATAAATCAGACCTTTTTGATCCAATGGGTATACTTCCAAAACCTTCATTTCGATTGTTTTGGAATAAAAAAAGTTTGGAAGGCTTGTTGTTTAGATATTTCCCAAAACTATATCACCACATAGCACTTATATATTATGGACACGAGAAAATATAGCATTATTTCCAATGCCGGGTATGGTTCATCCGGCTCTGGCGTCGTCACGGACTATCTTCGAGAATTTGATTGTATAAAAAATCTTGGAGATTACGAATTCCGTTTCTTGCAAGATTATGATGGTATTTCGACTCTTGAGGATGCGTTGGTGCATACACCTCATCGGCTGAATTCTGATATTGCTCTTAGAAATTATAAACGCTATGTTAATCGACAATGTGGAAATTTCCTGAGAAAACGATATGAAATGTTTTTTAAAGGACAATGGAGTAAAATATCAAATGAGTTCTTGCAAAAACTTATATCCATCGAATGGCCAGGTTATTGGGAAGGCGTCCAAATTGCCGAACCAAAACTATCTGTATTGGTTAAATATCAGTTGTTGCCAAGAATACTACGCCTCTTATCCGGGAATAAAAAATACATAGCATATTTTTTACCCACAAAGGATATGTTTTTTTCTTCTCCAACAGAAACATATTTTTTACAATGTGTCAGAGAATATATACATGGTCTATGCGCGGTCATAGACCCGGAGCATGATTATAAATATTTGTTCATGGATCAACTCATGCCTCCTGCAAACATAAGCCGCTACGAAAGATATATAGACTCGGTGAAGACTATTGTTGTTGACCGCGACCCTCGTGATTATTACATCGAAAATGTCTTACTTCTTGGGGAAAAATGGGTTCCTAAAAGTATTGATCAATATATTTTTCACTATCGGAGTCTGAGGGAGCAGGCAAGCCGATTTGAAGATTCCGAAAATGTATTGCGTATCCATTTTGAAGATGCAATTTATCATTATGATGTTTTCGATGAACAAATCAGAAACTTTTTAGGGCTATCGCAAGAGGAACATACCGCAAAATATAGTTGTTTCAATCCCAATATATCCATCAAGAATACCCGCTTATGGGTGTCACATAAAATTGCTCCAGAAGTTATTAAGGCTATAGAAACTCAATTGGCTGAATATTGTTATGACTTTTAAGATGTTATGGCGAATAAGTGGCATGAAAATAATCGTTTGGGAATAAATATATGATACCAAACGTAGTGAGATAAATACACCAATTATGATTTGCCCTAAAGTAACGGTAAGTATACCGGTTTATAATACGGAACGCTATATTCGCCAATGTTTGGATTCTTTAATGAACCAAACGATGCGTGAATTGGAGTTTATTATTGTTGATGACGGTAGTACGGATTGCAGTGGAAGGATTTGTGACGAATATGCCTCACGCGATACACGGTTCAAAGTCATTCATCAACAGAATGGAGGGTTGGCCTCTGCTCGGCAAGTCGCTTTGGATATGGCACAGAGTGAGTATGTCATTGTGTGCGACAGTGACGATTGGGTGGAACCGGACATATATGAACGTCTTTATGAAGCGGCTCAGCGGACAGATGCGGATATCGTGCTTTGTGGATATTATGCCGAATATGAAAACGGTCGTTCTATTCCCCGGCAGCCTTGGTTTAAAGAAAAAGAGGGGTTTGTAGATAATCAACACTGCATATTTTATGGCGCCTCTTGGGCTAAATTGGTTAAAAGGTCGCTATTCGAACGGGCGCATGCTACGTATGAAATGGGGATAAACATGGGAGAGGATAAATTTATCCATAGTAAGTTGATGAAGGCTAATCCGCGTATAGTGCAGATTTCCGCATGCTTATATCATTATCGACGTTTGTTTGGCGAGGCGACTTACACTAATATGCTAAAGATGACAAGTGTGTTGCAAATGAACCACATATATAAATGGCTTGAAGCAAATTATCCAGAGAAAATCTACGAGACGCAGAGACGGCAATTTGCGCTTGATATAGCTGTTGGTTTTTTGCGTGTAGATAACATCGACAGAAGTTTTTATGTGAAGTTCTTGGCGTGTGAATTACCTTGGAAACGTTTGTTGGCGCATGGCGTGTCGCTGAAATCCGTGGTGGTAGTTTTGGAGAAAATTTTCCCGATACCTATGTTGAGGAGATTATTGGGGCCGATAAGAAAATTTGTATATGCATAGACTTGGGCTGCTCTCCTTGTAAAAGCATGATATAGTATCGGATGTACAATTTTTGTGTGAATTAAAGATGAATTTTCCGCTATAGTTTGAGATTCGGGCGGCAGATTGATATGATTAAATTAATTAGAACCTCGACGGTACCGGGCTCCCTCAATCATTTTTGCCGAGGGTTGTTGGGCGAACTCAGGCGGGATGGTTATGAAGTGGTGGCGGTCAGTTCGCCAGGAGAGGCTTTGCGGGAGATAGCGGACCGAGAGGAGGTGAAGACGATAGTGGTTCCTATGGAGCGGCGGATGTCACCTTTCAAGGATTTGAAGAGTTTATGGCGATTGATTCGTGTGTTCCGTCGGGAGCGGCCCGATATGGTGCATTCCATTACACCTAAAGCCGGCTTGCTTTCCATGTTGGCGGCCCGGGTGTGTCGGGTGCCGGTAAGACTGCATACGTTCACGGGCTTGGTGTTCCCTACCGCCACAGGACTGACCCGCCGCATTCTCATGCTGACCGACAGGCTTACCTGCGCTTGTGCCACTCATATCGTACCGGAGGGGGAAGGCGTCAAAGATGACCTTGTCCGATATCGGATTACTCGCAAACCATTGCAAGTACTAGGTTTTGGGAATATTCGCGGCATTGATTTAACGCACTTCGACCCCGCATTACCCCAACTGACGGCAAAGGTTGAGCCAATTCGTCGAAAAGGCATTTTTACTTTCGTATTTGTCGGCCGTTTGGTTGGCGACAAGGGAATCAACGAATTGGTCGAGGCTTTTTCGAAGTTGAATGCGGCGTATTCGGATACGCGCCTCCTGTTGGTGGGGGAAAAGGAATCGGATTTAGATCCGCTGAGCCCGGAAACGTTGAGAGAGATAGACCGCCATCCGGCCATAGAGGCTGTTGGCCCTCAAGACGATGTGCGCCCATGGCTCGTTGCGGCCGATGCGTTTGTTTTTCCAAGTTATCGGGAGGGATTCCCCAATGTCGTCATTGAAGCTGGTGCCATGGGCTTGCCGTCCATCGTTACGGACATCAATGGCTCGCGCGAGATCATCCGCGAGGGAGAGAATGGCGTTATCGTGCCGTCCAAGAATGTGAAAGCCTTATATGACGCAATGGCGTGTTTTATCGCGCATCCGGAAGAAGTGGCGCGTATGGCCGCTGCCGCCCGTCCGCTCATCGCGTCGCGTTTCGAACAAGGTTTCGTACAGCAGTGTCTCAAAGATTATTATAAGGAAATATTGGCTTCATGAACCTCTATCGTCTCTTTTTCAAGCGGTTTATCGATTTAGTCGTTTCCGGTTTCGGTCTGTTGGCGCTCAGTCCGTTATTGCTGATCATTACCGTTTGGCTGCATTTCGCCAACAAAGGGGCCGGGGCGTTTTTCTTTCAGGAGCGGCCGGGGTTGCATGGCCGGATTTTCCGTGTCTGTAAGTTCAAGTCAATGACCGATGAACGCGACGCCTCGGGCGCATTGCTCCCCGATGCGCAACGTCTGACGCGGGTGGGCCGTTTCGTGCGCGCTACGTCTTTGGACGAGTTGCCGCAACTTTGGAACGTGCTCAAGGGCGATATGTCGCTGATAGGTCCGCGCCCACTGTTGGTGCGGTATCTGACGCTCTATTCGCTGGAGCAGGCCCGGCGGCACGAGGTGCGTCCCGGCATTACGGGCTGGGCGCAGGTCAACGGCCGGAACGCCATCTCTTGGCAGAAGAAATTTGAACTGGACGTTTGGTATGTGGACCATTGTTCATTTTTGACGGACTGCAAGGTCCTTGCCATGACGGTACGGAAAGTGCTGAGACGCGAGGGAATTTCCTCTGAAGGACAGGCGACGACAGAGGCGTTTAATGGTAATAATTGAGGATTATGCAGAAGATAGCGGTTTATGGCGCGGGGGGATTTGGGCGCGAGGTCATGGTGCTTATAGAGCATATCAATGCCGTAAATAAACAATTTGAGATAGTCGGTTTTTTTGACGACAAAATAGCTCGTGGCAAGTGTGTAAACGGATATCCTGTTTTAGGGGGAATCGATGATCTGAATGCTTGGCGGGATGGTCTTTTGGGCATAGCGTTGGCCTTTGGCGAACCTGAAGTGAAGCGAAATATCAGGTATAAAATAAGGAACGGGCATGTCTTTTTCCCATCTTTGATACATCCCTCAGTGCTTATGGGAACGGCGTCATTCGTCAAAATCGGAGAAGGGTGTATCATCTGTGCCGGCGCATTGTTGACGGTCAATATCGTCATAGGTGATTTTGTCATATTGAATCTTGGCTGTACGGTCGGTCATGATGTGGTGATCGGCGAATTTGCCTCTTTTATGCCGAGTGTGAATATATCGGGGGAAGTCCTGATAGGGCAAGGGGTCTATTGTGGAACGGGATCAAAAATCATCAATCAGTTGGAAATAGGTGAGTGGACTAAAGTTGGTGCGGGGGCCATCGTGGCCAAATCGTTGCCGGCACATTGTACGGCGGTCGGTGTGCCGGCGCGTCCCATCAAGTTTCACGAAGAAAAACAGGAAGAACATGAATAATAAGCGAATCTACCTGTGCCTCGCGCACATGAGCGGCAGGGAGATGGATTTTGTGCAGGAGGCGTTCGACACCAATTGGGTGGTGCCGTTGGGGCCGAATGTGAATGGCTTCGAGGCGGACTTGGAGGCATTCGTGGGCGAGGGCAAGAAAGTAGTGGCCCTGTCGGCGGGCACGGCGGCCGTGCATCTGGCCTTGTTGGCCTGCGGCGTGGGCCCCGGCGACGAGGTGCTGGTGCAGAGTTTCACGTTCTGCGCCTCCTCGCATCCGGTTACCTACCTCGGCGCGACGCCGGTCTTTGTGGATTCGGAGCCGGAGACTTGGAACATGGACCCGGATCTGCTGGAGACGGCCATCCGCGACCGCATCGCCAAGACGGGCCGCGCGCCCAAGGCCATCGTGCCGGTGGCGCTTTACGGCATGCCCTACCGGATTGACCGCATCCTGTCCGTGGCCGACCGCTACGGCATCCCCGTTGTCGAGGACGCGGCCGAGGGGCTCGGCTCCCGCTTCGACGGGCAGGTGCTGGGCACGTTCGGCCGCTACGGCGTGCTCTCGTTCAACGGCAACAAGATGATCACGACCTCCGGCGGCGGCGCGCTCATCTGCCCCGACGCGGCCGCCAAGCAGGAGATTATGTTCTACGCCACGCAGGCGCGGGAGGCCTATCCTTACTACCAGCACGAGCGCATCGGCTACAACTACCGCATGAGCAACATCTGCGCCGGCATCGGCCGCGGGCAGATGACCGTTTTGGACGACCATATCGCGCACCACAAGAAGCTGCAGGCGCTCTACAGCGCGCTGTTGGCCGGCGTGCCGGGCGTGACGCTGCACGAAAACCCCTCGCCGCGTTACGACAGCAACTTCTGGCTGTGCACGGTGACGCTGTCGCCGGAGCTGCGCGTCAAGGGCGAGGACAAGGCCTACGCGGCAGCCGTGCAGGGGGCGGTCGGCGGTGCGGCCGGCGTGACGCACGCGGGCGGCGGCGTCCATACGGCGCACGAACCCAACCGCAACGTGGAGGCCCTGCGCATGGCCCTGGACGCGGCCGGCATCGAGAGCCGCCCGCTCTGGAAGCCCATGCACCTGCAGCCCGTCTATGCGGCCGCGCCCGCCTATGTCAACGGCGTGAGCGAGGCCCTGTTCCGCACCGGCCTCTGCCTGCCGTCCGGCCCCTGTGTCTCGGAAGACGACGTGCGCTACATCGTTCAGACAATCAAAGACGCGATAGCATAGCGGGGCAAGAAAGAACATAAACGAGCCCTCTTGCAAGCCACATCGGCTCTGCGGGAGGGCATTTTCTTTTCACGCCAGACCGCGTACCAGCAGCCCGCAGGCGATGGCGATGCCGAAACTCAAGAATGTGCCGGCCAGGACGTATTCGGTTTTGGCCGTGTCGGTCTCTTTAAACCGTAGCAGTGATTTGGCGGCGACGATGAAGCCGATGGCGTCGAATTGCCGGAGCAGGACGAACAGAATGGTCAGCAGGCGTTCCAAATCGCCAATCAAGGCTCCGGCGTTTTTTATGTCGTTGCAGGTCTCGGATTCTCCGACCTGATATTTCTCTAAAACCAGTTTGATGAAGATGTTGGCCGGTTTCATGCAGATCAGGATGGCCAACAGCAACCGAGGCGCGGAGAAAGTGGGCGAGACATCTACCCACTGCACAGGCAAGGTGATATCCGTGTGGAATAAGGTGGCGATGGCGGTCAATACAGCCATGTGCGCCAATTGGTCTAAGCAGAAGCTGCCCAAACCATGCGGCAGATGAACTTTGATGATGTCGATGGTCAGGTGGGAAACCGTAATGATTAAGAAGCAGAGCCAAAATGAAGAGGTCGGTATCAGAAGCCAAGAGAGAAGCCCGACGGTAAGCGAATGGAGGTAAAGGAATCGGCATTTGAGTTTCAAGGCCGCTTTCTGCCGGCAGAAGTGGTCCGTCTGCAAGTAGAAATCGCCAATGATATGTGCGATGAAGAGGCTTATGAAAAGATCAGCATCCATTGTTTTCGAAATTTAAATGTTCAAAGTAAGCCAGGGCTTCCTCTATGCAATACCATTTGGCGGCAGTGGCGTGCCCGTTGACACTCGATTGTTTGATACCCATGGCCTCGGCTATCTCCAATTCCTTTTCGGATAATAGTTTATGATATATGACCTCGCTTTGACGCAGGGTGGTGTTGTTCATGACGGCATCGGTCAGGAGGGCTATGGCGCGCAAAGGGGCTGTCAATTGGTCATTGACGGTTTCTATGTTCAGCGTGCCTTTGTAAAGCGCGCCCATGTTTTCGAGGGCCCGTCCGGATAAGTAAATCGCTTCGCCGTCGAGAATGTCCTGGGTCTTGTTGATGATGCGCATGTCGCCGATACCGATGGCTATTCTGAGGCCGTAGGTCTGGAAGTCTTTGGTGCGTTTGTTGTCTTTGACGTGGAATGATTTGATGAGGGATTTCAATAGGAGTGCGATACGGAATGCGTCGGAGGCATTGGGTATGAGGCACTCTATATAATCCCCTTTTATCTGGCGTCCCCAAAATTTCGGATATTTCTCTTCGAGGCACATAAACAGTTCTTTTATCTTCTTTTTCAGTTTGATAGTTTCGCTTTTTGACAGGGAAGTTGAAGAAACAATATCTGCGGAAATGGTGGCGTACATGTTTTTTTGTGTTTTATTTGCCACAAATATAGGTATTTTGTTTCTTTTGTCAAAAAAATATAGGCTCTGGAGGCTATATTGTGTCATTATAGGCTCTGGAGGCTATATTATGCCATTATAGGTTCTGGAGGCTATATTGTGCCATTATAGGCTCTGGAGGCTATATTGTGTCATTATAGGTTCTGGAGGCTATATTGTGTCATTATAGGTTCTGGAGGCTATATTATGCCATTATAGGTTCTGGAGGCTATATTGTGTCATAGGCTCTGGAGGCTATATTATGTCATTATAGGCTCTGGAGGCTATATTATGTCATTATAGGCTCTGGAGGCTATATTGTGTCATTATAGGTTCTGGAGGCTATATTGTGTCATTATAGGTTCTATAGGCTATAATAGGGCATTTTTGACACGTAAATACCTTGTTTATAGCATGGCTTGTTTGGTTGTTTGACCGTTTAGCTGTTTGGTCGTTTGCTCATTTCCATTTGCTTGTGTCCAGTGGATTGTTTGATTTTTGAGGTGCCTTTTCAAGGCACGTTTTTGCGCCTCGGCATACGTTCAAGCAAGCTTGGCGTCTGCTCTCGGCTTAATCAAAACGTTCATGGACGACAAAGTTATAGTATGCGGTCTGAATATCCGCGTCGGATTTCTTAAAAATAGTCAAAATAACAGCGAACCTAATCCGGCAAAGAAGTTGCCGGACAAACTGGCATATAGAGCCGCCTGTGACTTATTTGTCCAACTTCTCGAATTCGGAATTGTTGCTCACGTATTCGGGAATCAGGCGTTTGGTCAGGCTCACGCTGCCTTCTATATCGACTTCCAGAGCCAACTGTTTGAGTGTGTCGAATTCGGCCGCCACTTCATCGTAGGCGTATTCGCGCACGGTGGCGATACGGATTTTTTCGTGGGGGGAGGGTTGCGTGATTTCGGCGTTGTTCAAGACCTCTTCATAGAGTTTTTCGCCTGGACGCAGGCCGGTATAAACAATCTCGATATCCTGACCGGCCATGAAACCGGCTAATTTGATCATGCGTTGCGCCAAATCGGCGATGCGGACAGGTTCGCCCATGTCGAAGACCATGATGTCGCCGCCTTTGCCGATGACCGAGGCTTCCAGAACCAGACGGCAAGCCTCCGGTATCGTCATGAAAAAGCGGGTGATTTTCGGATGCGTCACGGTAACGGGGCCGCCTTTCGCAATCTGTTCCTTGAAACGCGGAATGACCGAACCTTGACTGCCGAGCACATTGCCGAAACGCGTCGTGATAAAGCGGGTCTTGCCTTCTTTACGGCCGCTCGCCACCGCCCGGTCGAGGCTTTGCACGTAAATTTCGGCCAGGCGTTTGCTGGCCCCCATGACACTGGTCGGATTAACGGCCTTGTCGGTCGAAATCATGACGAATTTTTCGCAGTCGTAACGCAGGGCGGTATCGGCCATGTAACGCGTGCCGATCGCATTGACGCGGAAAGCTTCGCACGGGTTGGCCTCCATAAGCGGTACGTGCTTGTAAGCGGCTGCATGGAAAACGATGTCGGGGCGGAATTTTTGGAATACGAAATTCACGCGGCGCGAGGCGCGTACGTCGCCGATCATCGGAACAAAATCCAAATTCGGAAACCGCTCTTCCAGTTCCAGCCGCAGGTTATGCATGCCGGTTTCGCAGAAATCGAATAATACGAGGCGTTTGACATCGCCCATCGTCGCGATTTGCCGGCAAAGTTCGCTACCTATCGAACCGGCGGCTCCCGAAATCAAAACCGTCTTGTCTTTCAAATTCTCCTGAATGAGCGACATGTTGATTTTGATTTCGTCGCGGCCCAGCAGGTCTTCGATCGAAACCTCCCTTGCCTGAGGCGTCGTATATTTCCAACGGTCGATGGGCGGTACCGTGAACAGCCTCAGGTTGTGTTTGATGCAGAACTCCACCAATCGGTTGCGCTGTGCGAGCAGATCGTGTTGGGAGGCGAACAGTATGCCTTCTATCTGTTCTTTGCGGATCAATTTGGCCACATCGCTCATCTTCTTGGCGAAATAGATGGGCAGGTTGCCCATGTGATACACCGAGCGTTCGTTAGGCGTAAAGGAAAGCACACCGGCTATATAGTAAGAGGAGCGGAAATTGAGATTCAACAAGGCACTTAAATTGGGCAGGTCATTTTGGTCGCCGAATATCAATAATTTATGCCGTTGGCTATGCATGTTGCGCGTGGCGATCTGGTAGGCCGAAATCAGGCCGATGCGGAAAACGACGAGCAAGAACATCGTAATCAGCAGATCGATGCACGGAATAAGGCCGAACGAGACAAGCCGCAGTCTATTGTCGGGCAATGTCCAGTAAAGTACCGGCAAAAGGAGAAGGCATTTGAGCGCGCAGGCGGCCAAAATGCGCCAGAGGCTCTGCAGGTTGGAATGCCGGATGATGCTTTTGTTGGTGCGGAAACAGAGAAAGCCGATCAGAGAGGCGGCGATGGAGAGCAGGTAGATGGTCAGGATGCTACGCGAAGGCAGGAAAATACGCAACAGGCTTTCCGTCGAAAATATGCTCAGCATCGTGGCCAAAAGTGAAATGACCACATCGCCCAACAGGATGAGCCGATGATTGATATAAGGTATCCGGGAAATCATCAGCATGATTTTCCGAAAGGATGAGATATGCAGGTTCTTTTTCAACGCCATAACTTTTATAGGCGGATATGGTAAATCCGTGTCATCGCAAGATGCCGGAAGTGTCCGCCCATACTTAAAAAGCATGCAAATTTAAGTGATTGATTTTAATAAAGCAAGGCGACTCCGAATATATATATATAGAACTTCGTAAGGGCCAAAAGCCATGTAATGGCGCTTTCCGGCGCATTCGGCGGCCGGAAATTTTTTCCGTCAACGGTGCCGAATCGGCCGCAAAGAGAGCAACCGACGGCTGAAAGTCCGCATGCCGGGTATGAAGGCATAGAACAGGCCGAAACTGATGCCGCCGCAGATAAAGACGATGCAGAGGCCGTACAGCAGCCATTGCGCGTAAGAGGCTATCGGGTCAATGGGGAGCAGGTTCTTGAGGTAATAGGTCACGAGGATGGAAACGGCAATCAGGGAGAGGTGGAGAGCGGCCCGTCGGAAATAGACGGCCGGACGTTGGGACATCTTTTCGCGGAACAGGAAAAACGGCTTCCAAAGGAAGACGACGATGAACAGGCTGACGAACACGCCGGCCATGATGCCGGGCAATCCCCAGTAGTAGCCGAAGAGGACGGACAGTCCGATATTGAGCGCGGCCTCCACGATGGGGGCGCCTATATCTTTGTAAAGTCCGAAAGCATATAGGAAAACATCGGTTGAATCGCGGAATAGCCGGATAAAGAGTGTGCCCATAAGCCATACCAAGGCCATCTTGGGCATGACGTATTCAGCCCCGACCCAAAGCGTAACGAAGGGCTGGGCTAAAAACATCGTGGCGCAGACCACGATGCCGCAGAGCCAGGTCTTGAACGAAAAGAGTTCCCAATAGAGCGACTGGACTTTGCCGGGCTGTTCGGCTATGAGGTTGCCGACACTGGCGGTACTGCCGCCGAACAGGGTGCTCCACATCACGGCCAGTCCTATGACGATAAAGTTGTAGTTGTCGAAAATCGTGACGTCGGTCAGCGTGGCGTAGGCGTAGATGATGACGACGCTGCTTTGCGCGAGCGCGAAACCGCCGAAGCGGTGGAAAAACACCTGTTTGGTCGTGGTAATCACGCCGGGGTATTGTTTGCGGACCTGTTTTCCCAAGGCCGGCGATGTCACGAGCTGAGGGTATTGTTTGCGGACGGCCAGTTCCAAACCGACGGAGGATGCGATGGCCATCACGACTTCCATGCCGAGCCAAATCCAATACCCGTAGGCCGGGGCGCAAAGAAAGAGCACGCCCAACTGCAAGGTGCTTTTCACGACGCGGCCGCCTTGGAACAGAAAGGTGCTGACGTATTGCTTTTGGTCGGCGGTAAAGATAATCTGCCGGTAATTGACGCGGTAACTGAGCAAAATGGCAACAGCCAAGGCTATATAGGTGGCATAGGCATAGTAGAGGGGGACGCCGCTGTCGGCGAAAATCAGGGGAAAGAACGCCATCAAAATAACCGAGGCCGAGAGGATGAAATAGAAAATCCAGCGGTAAAAGTAAGCCTGCAGCGAAATGATTTCGTTGACGGTTTTCTGATCTTTTTCAAACAACGGTTTGTAGAGCGAGCAACCGACGGCGGTGGCGATGCCCAATTCCGCCAAATTGAGGAATTGCAGCAACGATTTGGCCAAAGAGTTGAGGCCGAGCAATTCCGGGCCCCAAAATTCGATGAAGTATTTTCGGGAAAAAAACGTAAGCAAAAGGTCGAACGCATATATAATGAGTCCGACCTTCGCGTTTCTGATACTGTTGGCAGTCCGGGAAGCCATCCGTTATTGGATTTCCCAAGTGTCGCCGCTGTTGAGCAAATCGTCCATGCAACGGATGGCCGACTGTTCGCGGGCCTGAACCAACTGATCTTCGAGAAGTTCGTTGTAGGTGGGCTTGGCCACGTTGCGGATGACGCCGATGGCTACCGGGAAGTCGGGGCGTTTCATCGTCGCCAGCATCGTGTGGATGCCCGAATTGAGTTGGGTCGGATCGTGTACGAGAATATCGTCCATCGTAATGCCGTTCTTGCCGATTTCCACCACTTCGAGTTCCGTGCCGTTGAGGCGGATGCCTTTGTTGCGTTCCTTGCCGAAAATCATCGGCTTGCCGGCTTCGAGTACGAGCATGGCTTCGTCGCGGTAGTCTTTGCCCGTAATCTGTTCGTGCGCCTTATCGTTGAAGATGACGCAGTTGTCAAGAATTTCGATGACCGAGCAACCGTCGTGGGCCGCGGCAATCTCCATGACTTCGGTCATGAGTTTAAGGTTGTTGTCCGGAATACGCGCGAAGAACGTGCCTTCCGCGCCCATGACGAGTTCGCCGGGATTGAAAGGCGGCTCGATCGTCCCCATGGGCGAGGTCTTCGTGACGGCCCCCATCGGCGAGGTGGGCGAGTATTGCCCTTTCGTCAAGCCGTAAATCTGGTTGTTGAACAACAGGATGTTGAGGTCCATGTTGCGGCGTACTACATGGATGAAGTGGTTGCCGCCGATGGCCAACGAGTCGCCGTCGCCCGTATTGACCCATACGCTCAGACGCGGGTTGGCCAACTTGACGCCCGTGGCGATGGCGTTGGCGCGTCCGTGGATGCTGTGGAAACCGTAGGTGTTCATGTAGTAAGGAAAACGCGACGAGCAACCGATACCCGAAACGAGAACGAAGTTTTCTTTCTTATACCCGATTTTCGGGAAAACGCTTCCCACGGCGGCCAAAATGGCGTGCGAACCGCACCCGGGGCACCATTTGACCATCTGGTCGCTCATAAAATCGTTCTTTGTGAGCGGCGTGTTCGATTTTTCTATTTCGATTTTCATCTTGATTGCATTTTAAGTTTGACGGGAACCCTTATTTTAACAAATTCTTGAAGCAGTCAACCAATTCGTGTACCGTGAACGGCAGGCCTTGCACTTTGTTGTAGGTCTGCATCGGGATATGGGCGAATTTGCCGCGGAGGTAGTTGACGAACTGACCTTCGTTCAATTCGCAGACCACGACTTTCTTGTGACCCGACAGGATGGCTTCCGTATTGCGCGGCAACGGCGATATGTAGTTGAAGTGCGCGTGTGCGACCGAAGCGCCCTGCTCCTGCATGGCTTCGACGGCCGAACGGACGGTGCCTTCCGTGCCCCCCCAGCTTACGACGAGCAAATCGGCGTCCGGTTTGCCGAACAGCGTCTGTTCGGGGATGTCGAGGGCGACGCGTTCCACTTTTTCGCGGCGGTTGCGTACCATCTTTTCATGGTTGAGCGGATCGGTCGAGAGATTGCCCGCCCCGTCTTCTTTTTCAAGGCCGCCGATGCGGTGGCGCAGGCCTTCGGTGCCGGGAATCGCCCAGTAACGCGCCAGCGTTTCGGGGTTGCGGCGGTAAGGTTTGAATTCGGGGTCGTTGGCCGCGGCCAAGGGCGGATGGATTTCCGGCATGTCGGCCATCTTCGGGATGCGGAACAACTGCGAGCCGTTGCCGAGCGAACCGTCGGAAAGCAGGATGACCGGTGTCATGTGTTCCATCGCGATACGCGCCGCTTCGAAGGCGAAGTAGAAGCAGTTGGCCGGCGTGGAAGAGGCGATGACCACGAGCGGGGCTTCCCCGTTGCGGCCGTAGAGCGCCTGATAGAGGTCGGATTGTTCCGATTTGGTCGGCAGACCCGTCGAGGGGCCGCCGCGCTGAACATCGACGAGCACGAGCGGCAATTCGGTCATGACGGCCAGGCCGAGCGCCTCGCTTTTGAGCGAAAGGCCGGGGCCGGAAGTCGTCGTGCAGGCCATGGCACCCGCGAAAGAGGCACCGATGGCGGAGCAGATGCCGGCGATTTCGTCTTCGGCCTGGAATGCTTTCGCACCTAAAGATTTATGTTTGATGATTTCGACTAAAATGTCGGTGGCCGGCGTGATGGGGTAGGACCCCAGGAACAGCGGACGGCCCGATTTTTCGGAAGCGGCCAGAAGTCCCCAGGCCGTGGCCACGTTGCCCGTGATGTTGCGGTAGCGGCCCTTGGGCATGTCAGCCGGCGCCACCGTGATGTGGGATTCGACGATTTCGGCCGTGTCGGCGTAGTCGTAACCGGCTCGCAACACCGTCTTGTTCACTTCGATCATCTGCGGCTTCTTCTTGAATTTGGCTTCGAAGAAGTGGAAGGTCGGCGCCATGTCGCGGTCGAAGATGAAATAAATCATACCCAACGCGAACATATTGCGCGTTTTATCCATGGTCTTGATGTCCAAACCGGCCGGTTCCAACGATTTACGCGTCAGCATCGTGATGGGCGCGGCCACGAGGTTGTAACTCGTCAGACTGCCGTCGATAAGCGGGTTGGTCGTATAGCCGGCTTTCTGCAAAGCCTCTTCCGTAAACGTGTCGGCATCGACGATGATGGTGGCGCCTTTCTGCGCCCATTTGAGGTTGGCTTTCAAGGAGGCCGGGTTCATGGCCACCAGGACGTCGCACAGGTCGCCGGAGGTGCTGATTCGTTTTTGTCCCACGTGAATCTGGAAGCCCGAAACGCCGGCCACCGTATTGTGCGGGGCACGGATTTCGGCCGGATAGTCGGGGAAAGTGGCCAGGTCGTTGCCGGCCAAAGCCGCCGTGTCGGAGAATAACGTGCCGATCAATTGCATGCCGTCGCCCGAGTCGCCGACGAATTTAACCACCACGTCCTGTTTCGCTACCGAAGAAATTTTCTTTGCAGACATAATTAGGTTGTGTATTAATCTTACGCTAAAAAGGCACAAACACCGCAACTGTCTGCGGCTCTGTGCCAATCGTTCTCATTCCGCCCATGCCGGAAATCCCCGGACGGGAGAGCAAAAATAACTAAAAAAGTCTAACTAACAAAAAAAAACCGCCCGTTGAAGGGCGGCTCTTTAAAGGGTTCTGCACGCTTATTCCTCGGGAGCGATCGCTTCCTGCGGACAAACGGCGGCACAACTGCCGCAGCTGACGCACGTATCCGGATCAATCGAGTACGGCGTACCGGCCGTAATGGCGCCTACAGGGCATTCCGATTCGCAGGTGCCGCAGCTGACGCAATTGTCATTGATTTTGTAAGCCATAGTAATATGAATTTAAGGGTTGTTAATCTTTAAATTAACCGTCATGGCGACGGCATATTCGGGGCAAAAGTATAACTTTTTGCGGAATTGTCAAAGTTTTAAGGTCGTTTCGTGCGAGACAGGCGAAAACGGCAAGGATGCGGAGCGGGATGTTTGCCTTTTATTGCCCTTCTCCTTTAAACACGACGCCTATCGTATAGAGCAGGATTTTCAAATCCATCGTCAGCGACTGGTTTTCCAGATACACCATGTCGTAGGCGAGGCGTTCGATCATCTGCGGCACGTTTTCGGCATAGCCGTATTGGGTTTCACCCCAGGAGGTCAGGCCGGGTTTTACGTTGAACAGCAGCCGGTAGTGCGGTGCCGTTTTGACAATCTGTTCCACGAAATACGCCCTTTCCGGCCGCGGTCCCACGAGGGCCATGTCGCCCCGGAGTACGTTGTAAAGTTGCGGTAGTTCGTCGATGCGGTATTTGCGCATGATCCGGCCCCAGGGCGTGATGCGGGTGTCGCCGTCGGAAGCCAGGAGCGGCCGGTCGGTTTCGGCGCCGGTGTACATGGAGCGGAATTTGTATATTTTGAATGGCTTGCCGTGCAAGCCCAAGCGCTCCTGGCTGTAGAAAACCGGTCCGGGCGAGGAGCGGCGGACGCGGTAGGCGGCATAGAGGAGCAATGGCGCGAGCAGGATGCCGGCCAGCGAGCAGCCGGTTATTTCAAATCCGCGACGGATACAGCGTTGCCAAAGCGGCATGCGGTCGAAAGACAGTTTGATGAACGGTTCGCTCTGAACCGAATAATGCCGTACGGCGCCGAGCAGGATGTTTTCGGTCGAAGGGCGGATGCGGATGACCAAGTGCGGCGCCAGGCATTGGGAAAGGATGAGCGGCAGCGCGTTCTCTTCGCCCGTTTCGGGAAATACGAACACTTCTTCTATCGTCAGGCGGCGCAGCGTCTGTTCGATGTCGCCGAGGCGGCCGAGGCAGGGGAGCGGGAACGGTTCGCCCGGATGTTTGCCGTCCGTCTGTCCGATGGGGACATACCCTTTGAGAAAAAGGCCGTCCGGGTTTTTGCGGTGGATTTGGTCAAGGAAATGGCGGGCGGCCGGGCCGTCGCCTATAACCAAGGTGTTGAAGCCGATGCGTCCTTGCCGTAGCCGGCGGCGGATGCGGCCGGTCAGGCTCCAGCGCACGAGCAGGCAAAGCGGAAAATACGTGGCGAACAGCGCGAGGGCGTAGATATAATAATCGGTATAGCGGCCGATGGAATCGTCTAAAATGATGAGGAAAAACAGAATGAGCGTGCCGGTGAAGCAGGCTTTCAGGCTTTGGCTGAAATCCTGCATGTAGGTTTTGCGGTAAATGTGGTGGTAATAACCGAACAGGCCGTGCAGCAGACACCAGAACGGCGGGATGAGCAAAAGACTCAGGAAGAAAGTCGGGTCTTGCAGCAGCGCGTCGTCGAGTTGGGTAAACGCGTACCCTTCGGTATGTTTCCGGAACGCGAAGAACAAGGTCCACGCCGCGGCGGCCGAAAGCCAGTCGCCGGCGATATAAAGGCCTTTCAGCAACGGCCGCCTGAGCGAGCGCATGGGGCGTTGCGTCGCGGTCTCCGCCTGCGAAGCCGGACGGTTCGGTCCTTCAGACGTCGGGGAAGCGCTATTCGGTTGATCCACAGGGTTGGAAAGCGTTACAAGTCAAACAAACGGTCGGCGGGCTATCGGCATGCTTAGGCGTCCGCCGTCAACCGCAACCGGACAAAGTTACATTTTATTGCGGAATATTCCGTAATTTCGCCGCCGATTATTGCATGACAGGCCATGGAAGATACGTTTCGACACAAGGGATTGCGTAAGAAGATGGTGGAAGACCTGCAGGCGCGCGCGGCAATCGAGGGACTGGACCGGCGGTTGGCGGAGGAGAAGATAAGGCGGGTGTGCCGCGCCATGGAACAAGTGCCGCGCCATTGTTTCATTGATACGGCTTTCGATTCGTTCGCCTATCAGGACCGGGCTTTTCCGATCGGGGACGGCCAGACGATTTCGCAGCCATCGACGGTCTTGGCGCAGACGGTATTGTTGGACGTAAAGGCGGACGAAAAAATATTGGAAGTGGGGACGGGCTCGGGCTATCAGGCCATGGTGTTGGAACGCATGGGCGCGCAGGTCTATACCATTGAACGTCAAAAAGAAGTTTATGTTCGTACCAAGAAACTGCTGTTGGATTTGGGCGGTTCGGTGCGGACGTATTTCGGCGATGGATACCAAGGGGTTCCGGAAGAGGCACCTTTCGACAAAATCCTGATTACCTGTGCCGCACCGGAAATCTCGCTGGCCTTGCTGAGCCAACTCAAACCCGGTGGCCGGCTCGTCGTGCCGGTGGGGCAGGACGAATGCGAGATGACGTGTATTTTCAAACATGCCGATGGCCGTCTGACGCGGAGCATCCACGGGCATTTCCGTTTTGTGCCGATGTTGGGCAGCACGCATGTGCCGCGTTACGGCAAATGATGATTCTTAGTCCAAGCAGATCCCGTGAAAGTTTTTCATGAACCGAGCCTGAGTTCCACGAATACCGTGTTGAAATCGCGTTTGGAGACGCGGCGGTACCGTCGGTTGCCCGTGGCGTTGACGGCCGACGGTCAGACGGCGGGGCGTGGCGTGGGACCTAATGTCTGGTGCAGCGACCCGGGGGCGAACGCCTTGTTTTCGATGGCGTTCCGGCCGTCGTTCCTCGAAGCCGAACATCAGTTTCTGCTCAATATGGCGTTGAGCCTTTCGATGTTGCATACGTTGAATGCCTGGTGGAAAGAGACGCGGGGGGCGGATGGCGGAGATGGGGCGCCGTTTACCCTCAAATGGCCGAACGATTTGTATATGGGGGAGAAAAAGTTGGGCGGTATCTTGTTCGAACTTTCGGTCATGGGGCGGCATTGCGCGTGGGCGGTCATGGGTGTCGGCGTCAATGTGAACCAAGGCTGTTTTCCGTCCGAATTGCCGAACCCGGCGGCGCTGTGTATGTCGGGCGCGGACGTGATTGACATGCCGGCCTTGCGGCGGCGGTTCATCGCGCGGGCCGCAAGGGACTACCGGCGGTTGGAACGCCGCGCGCGCCATCAGTCAGCCGCCGTCCTGTTGCAACGTTACAAGGCCGCTTATCTTAAGCGTCTGCTGTTTTTGGGGCAGATGCGTACCTATATTTGTTTGGGTGAAAGAATGAGCGCGCGGCTGACGGGTGTGGACGATTACGGTCAGGCTTTGGTCGAGGCGGCCGACGGCCGTCGTTTCAGTTGCGGCCTGAAGGAATTGAAATACGTGTTTGAAAACTGAGGCAGTCGGAGGGAAAGGCTTGACGTGCGTTTTCAGCCGGTAGATGGTGGAACAATCCGAACAGGGCGGAACCGCTGCCGCTTAGAGAGGCGTAGAAAGCGCCGAGTTCATAAAACTTTTCTTTGATCTCTTGCAGAACCGGCCATTGCGGGAAGAGCGTCTTCTCGAAGTCGTTTTCGATTTGCCGTGGCCATTCGCCCAATGGTAGGCGGAGCAATTCCGGCATGGAAGGCCGGCCGGCTTGCGGCCGGGCGCCGGCGTATGCCTGCGGTGTGGAGATATGCAGGGGAGGCACGATAATCCAAAGGTGGCATTCGGTAGAGCCGAAGGCGGTTGCGGGAACCTTGCCGGTTGCGGAGACGATACGTTCCAAACGGTCCCCCTTGCCGGTCGCCCGGGCGGGCGCGTCTGCGCTGAAGAAAGCGCAGTCGCTGCCGAGGGGGCGGCTCATTGCCTCGATTTCGGCTATGGAAAGTCCCAGTTCGAAGAGGCGGTTCAGGCCGATGAGCGTGTGGGTGGCGTCGGAAGAGCCGCCCCCCAAGCCGGCCCCAGCCGGCACCGCCTTGTGCAGTCCGAGACGGCACATCGGCAGCGTCCGTCCTTGTCGCGCCAAGTGCCGGCGCATCGCCTCCCGCGCGCGGCAGACGAGATTGTCCGCCGGATCGCCCTCCAAGACCGCGCCGCTCAACGTGAATTCGTCCTGTGCGGCCGGTAGGATTTCCAGAACGTCGTACCACCCTTTGACCGGCAGGAATACGGTATCCAGATCGTGGAAGCCGTCCGGCCGTTTGGCCAGAATCTGCAGGCCGAGGTTGATTTTACAGTAGGGGAATAGGATCATGGGCGTAAAAATATAAGTGTCCGAAACCGCCGCCGAAACGGCTGTATCGGACACCCTGAACGGCCGGCAGGCCGCTATTCGTTCATCGACAATAAGAATTCTTCGTTCGAACGCGTCTGCGGCACCTTCGAACGCAACAGTTCCATGACTTCCACCGGCGTCATGTCGGCCATGTGGTTGCGCAGGATCCATACTTTCTGTAGCGTTTCCTTGTCTTGCAGCAGGTCGTCGCGGCGCGTGCTCGACGAAACGATGTCGATGGCCGGGAAAATCCGCCGGTTGGAAATCTTGCGGTCCAGCTGGATTTCCATATTGCCCGTTCCCTTGAACTCTTCGAAAATCACTTCGTCCATACGCGAGTTGGTTTCGGTCAGGGCCGTGGCGATAATCGTGAGCGAACCGCCGTTTTCGATGTTACGCGCCGCGCCGAAGAACCGTTTGGGTTTTTGCAGGGCGTTGGCTTCCACACCACCCGAAAGCACCTTGCCCGAAGCGGGGCTGACGGTGTTGTAGGCCCGTGCCAGACGTGTGATGGAGTCTAAGACAATCAGCACGTCCTGACCGCATTCCACGAGGCGCTTGGCTTTTTCCAACACGATGTTGGCGATTTTGACGTGCTTTTCGGCCGGTTCGTCGAACGTGGACGAAATGACTTCGGCCTTGACGCTGCGCTGCATGTCGGTCACCTCTTCCGGACGTTCGTCAATCAACAATATAATCATATAGACTTCCGGATGGTTGTACGAAATGGCGTTGGCCAATTCTTTCAGCAGAACCGTTTTACCGGTTTTGGGCGGTGCCACGATAAGGCCGCGCTGTCCCTTGCCGATGGGGGTGAACATATCCATGAGCCGCATGGAGAGCGAGTGGTCGGGCGCACCGGTCAGCTTGAATTTCTCTTCAGGGAAAAGCGGCGTGAGGTGGTCGAACGCGATGCGGTCGCGTAAGTCTTCGGGTTTGCAACCGTTGATGGAGAGCAGTTTCCCCATCGGGAAATATTTCTCACCCTCGCGCGGCGGACGCACCGTACATTCGATGGTGTCACCGGTCTTAAGACCGAGCGACCGGATTTGCTGCGGCGAGATATACACGTCGTCGGGCGAGTTGAGGTAATTGTAGTCGGAGGAGCGCAGGAAGCCGAATCCGTCCGGCATCGTTTCCAAAACGCCTTCGTAGGTCACGAAGTTTTCGAAATTGTAGGCGAATTCGGTGCGGTTGTCGGGGCGCGCCTGCGGGTATTCCGCATTGCGGTTCTGATAATCCGACCGCCCCCCATAGCGGTTGTAGCCGCTTGGCGCTTCGGCCTGCGGCAGGGTGTCCGAACCCGAAACCGCATCGTTCTCGTCATCGATATTGCCCCACATGGCCGCCTCGTTCATGGCTTCGGTGGAAACCGGCGGTACGGGGCGCATGCCGGCCGTCATGGGTTCAGGTTCGAACGTGTCGGTGTCCGGGTTCATGGCGGCCGTCCCGAATCCGTCGGGCCGGGGAACCGGTCTCATGTCCGTGTCCGCGGCCGGGGCGAAAGCATCGGACCGTTCGTTGCCGGCTATGGGTACCGGCGCTTTGGGCGTCGGCGTGGCGATGCGTTTGGTCGGATTGGAGGAGGCGGCCGGCGTGTCGCTGATGCGCGTCCGCCGTTTGAGAATGGGGGCGCTCAATACCGGCACTTCTTCGGTCGGTTCTATCGGGCGGCCGTTTTCATCCTTAGGTTTGTTTCGGCTGCCTTTAGGCCGGCCTCTCTTGCGTTTAAGGCCTTCGTTTTCGGGAATGCCTTCCGTGGCGGTTTCGGTTTCGCCGGCCGCGTTGCCGGCCGCGGCGGTTATCCCCTCGGATTCAACCGTCGGCTCCGCTTTCTTGCGGACCTCTTCCAAGGCCTGGGCGTCCAGTATTTTATAAATTAAATCGGTTCGGGCTAATTTTTCGAAATTCTTAAGGTTGAATCGGTGGGCCGTATCACTCAGTTCGGCCGCGCTCATCGCGTTCAGGTCTAAAATATTCAGCATAAAAACTCAGGGGATTTTTCAGAAAAGGTCTTAAAATTATCAAAAGGGGTCAGTTGGCGAAATACCAATGAGGATGCAAAGATACAAAATAATTTCCAAAAACCTAACATTCCGAAAATCGGAAAAAAAGTGTAACTTTACCCTCTTGTAACTTAAACAAGAAAATTGGACAAGATTATGATACAACGCATTCAATCACTGTACTTGTTGATGGCCATGACCGCGCTTTCGGTCATGTTCTTTTTCCCGCTTGCGGTCGTGAACCCCTTGGAGGATATGCCGTCCTATCTGAATCTGACGGGCGTGGTGTATATGGAGGGGCATGGCGTCTATACGGAAGCGAGATATTGGTTCATCGGCTTTACGGCCTTGGCGGTGCTTTTGCTGGCCGGCATGGCGTTTGTCCTTTTTTCTTACCGGCATCGGCCGCGGCAGATAAAGTTGTCGCGCATAGTGTCGTTGGTGTTGGTATTGTTCGCGGGTTTCCTGCTTTTGGGTTTGGATCAGGTGGCCGCGGGCATGTTCAAGGGATTGGAATTGGAAACGCCGCTCGTGCAATACAGATGGCCGGTCTATATGCCGTTGGTGGCGATGGGCTTCATGTGGCTCGCCATGCGGGGCATCCGCAAGGACGAGGAATTGGTGCGTTCGGCAGACCGTTTGCGGTAAGCGTGTGACGGCCGGTGCCGGGGTGTCCGGGCGGAAAACCGTCTTGGCAACGGGGCGCCGCCGTTACAGATGGAGACATTATGAAAAGAATAGGCATCATTTCCGATACGCACGGCAGCGTTTCGGCCGAAGTGCAGGCGTTTCTGAAGGCTTGCGACGAGGTTTGGCATGCCGGCGACGTGGGCAACGAGGCGACGTTGGAGGCATGGATGCGGTTCAAGCCGCTGACGGCCGTTTACGGTAACATAGACGATTGGCGCGTGCGCGCCCGTCTGTCGGCGTGCGCCGTTTTCCAATGCGAGGGCTGTAAGGTCATGATGACGCATATAGGCGGTTATCCCGCGCGTTACGCGCCCGGTATCGCGGCGCGGTTGCGGCAGGAGAAACCCGATATTTTCGTGGCGGGACACGCGCATATCCTCAGGGTCATGCGCGACGAGGCGAACGGCTTGATGTATTTCAATCCGGGGGCGGCCGGCGATTCGGGTTTCCATAAACTCAAGACCGCCTTGCGGTTGAAAATAGATGGCAAAAGACTGTTTGATCTGGAAGTGTTCGAGATGCCGCGGTAAAACGCGGCCGGCCGAAAACGGAACGGGCGGACAACGGGAAAGCGAAAGAGAGGAGCGACAGGCATGTATGTGATAGACGAAGCACGCGAAAAGCAGGAGATACAGGAAAAGTACGAGACGATATTCCGGTATTTCCGTCGCGATATCAGCGAACAGGAACGCGACGACATCCGGAACGCGTTCGAACTGGCGGTCTCGGCGCATGCCAACACGCGGCGCAAGTCGGGCGAACCGTATATTTTCCATCCGCTGGAGGTGGCGCGCATCGTCGTGGCCGACATCGGGCTGGGGCCGACGGCCGTGGTCTGCGCGCTTTTGCACGACGTGGTGGAGGATACCGAGTACACGCGCTCGGACATAGAGGAACGTTTCGGCACGACGGTGGCGCGGATCGTGGACGGTCTGACCAAGATAGACACCATTTTCGATCAGGATCAGTCGTTTTCGTTGCAGGCCGAGAATTTCAAGAAAATCCTGTTCACGCTTTCGGATGACGTGCGCGTGATTTTGATTAAGTTGGCCGACCGCCTGCACAATATGCGCACGTTGGATTCCATGGCCAAGGACAAGCAGCTTAAGATTTCGTCCGAAACCATCAATATCTATGTGCCGTTGGCGCATAGGCTCGGCTTGTATTCGATTAAGAGCGAACTCGAAGATCTGGCGTTGAAATATACCGAACCGGACATCTATACCGGCATCGTCAATAAAATCAAGGAGACCGAGTCGGAACGCGCGCGTTTCATCAACGAATTCGTCGCACCCATCCGCAAACGTCTGGACGAATCCTATCTGCAGTTTTCCATTTCCGGCCGCGTCAAGTCCATCTGTTCCATTTGGGGCAAGATGAAGAAAAAAGGCGTGCCGTTCGAAGAGGTCTATGACCTGTTCGCGATACGCATCGTGTTGGATTCACCCATCGAGAAGGAAAAGGACGATTGCTACAAGGTCTATTCCATTGTCACGGGGCTCTATCGCCCCAATCCGTCCCGGTTGCGCGACTGGATCGCCAGCCCGAAAGCCAACGGTTACGAGGCTTTGCATACGACGGTCATGAGCCATACGGGACGGTGGGTCGAGGTACAGATACGTTCCCGCCGTATGGATGAAATAGCGGAGAAAGGCTATGCGGCGCATTGGAAATACAAGAACGAGGGCGTGATTCCCAAGGATTCCGGTCTGGATCTGTGGCTCGGTAAAATCCGCGAGATGTTGGAGCAGGCCGACGAAAAGAGCGCGCTCAATTTCCTGCGCGATTTCCGTCTCAATTTCTTCAGCGACGAAATTTATGTCTATACGCCCAAGGGCGAACTGAAAACGTTGCCGGCCGGTGCCACGGTATTGGATTTCGCGTTCCATATCCATTCCGACATCGGGCTTTCGGTCATCGGCGCCAAGGTCAACCATAAGTTGGAACCCATCAATCATCCGCTCAAAAACGGCGATCAGGTTGAAATCATCACGTCCAAGACGCAGCAACCCAAGGAAGAATGGTTGCGGTATGTCGTGTCTTCGCGTGCCAAGTCGAGCATACGGCAGTGGCTGCGCGAGGAACACGCGCGTTATTATGACGAGGGGCGCGCGTTGGTCAAGGGATGGTTGGAAGCCATACCCGTCGCGTTCGCCGACGATACGGTGAACCGCCTGTTGCAGGGGTTGGCGATACAGAACCGTTCCCGGCTCTATTATGAAACGGCGATCGGCCGTCTGACCGAGGCCGATGTGCGGCGCGTGTTCAAGGCGGACGAAAAACACGGCAACTGGTTTACGAAATTGTTCCGTACCGCGTCCAGGGACATGGATTTGCAGGACGCCATACAGGAACAGGTGGAGAGCAAACCCGAAACGTTGTTGTTGGGCGAGGAAATCAACAAGTTGCGTTATTACGTTTCCGATTGCTGTCATCCGATTCCTGGCGACGATGTCGTGGGTATTATGATGCCGAACAAGGGCATAGAGGTACACCGCACGAACTGTCCGCGCGGCATCGAATTGATGTCGCAGTACGGTAACCGGATCGTCAAGGCCAAATGGAAGAAAGACCAGGCCGTGACGTTCTTGACGGGATTGCGGTTGCGTGGCTTCGACCGGATCGGTATCGTCAAGGATATCGTCGAGGTGCTTTCGGGCGAAGACAAGGTCAATATGCGTTCGATCGCGTTTACGGCCTCCGAAGGCATGTTGGACGGCAAAATTATGCTTTACATCGGCGATACGCATCATCTGCACCTGATTATAGACCGCCTCGGGCAGGTGGAAGGCTTGGAGAAGATAGAGCGCATTGACCATGCCGACGGCGAATAGCCTTGCGGCCGGCGGCATACCGCATGGCTCGCTTGCGGTTACGCCAACGGGCGGGGCATTTGAATGCTGAAAAATAAAAACATGCAATAATATGAAAATCTTAGTATTGAACTGCGGAAGTTCGTCCATCAAGTATCAGTTGATAGAGATGAAATCCGAGGAAGAAACCGATTTGCTGGCCAAAGGGCTCGTGGAACGCATCGGTCTGGATCATGCCGACCTGACGCATCAGGCCAAGGGCCAGGATAAACTCAAGGTCAGCAAGCCGGTGGCCGACCATGCCGAGGGCATCAACTGGGTACTCGAATATCTCGTGCATCCGCAACACGGCGTGATTAAGGATGTGAAGGAAATCGGCGCGGTGGGACACCGTGTGGCGCACGGCGGCGAAAAGTTCAAGGAAAGCGTGCTGGTGAACGCCGACGTCATGGCCGATCTGGAGGCTTGCGTGCCGCTCGCGCCCCTGCACAATCCGGCCAACCTGAAAGGCATCACGTCGATGCAAGCGTTGCTGCCCGGCGTGCCGCAATGCGCCGTGTTCGACACTTCTTTCCACCAGACGATGCCCGATTACGCCTATATGTATGGTATCCCCTACGAGTATTACGAGAAGAAACGCATGCGCCGTTACGGTTTCCACGGCACGAGCCACCGTTTCGTGGCGCAGAAGGCTTGCCGCATGACGGGCATGGACATGGACAAGACGCGCATCATATCCTGCCACTTGGGCAACGGCGCTTCGATCGCGGCCGTACGGAACGGCGAGTCGGTCGATACCTCCATGGGCTATACGCCGGTCGAAGGCCTGCTCATGGGCACGCGCACGGGCGATTTGGATTTGGGCGTCGTGCTGACGATCATGCAGGACGAACATCTGACGCCGGATCAGGCCACGGCTCTGTTCAACAAAAAGAGCGGCATGCAGGGCGTTTCGGGCGTTTCTTCCGATATGCGCGACCTTTGGGCGGCGGCCGAATCGGGCAATGACCGCGCTCGTCTGGCCTTGGATATGTTCATTTACCGCGTCAAGAAATACGTCGGCGCCTATGCGGCGGCTATGGGCGGCGCCGACATCATCCTCTTTACGGGCGGCATTGGCGAAAACGACTACCATGTGCGTGCCCGCGTCTGCGAGGGGCTGGAATATATGGGCGTTTCGATCGACCGCCAGCGCAACGACGGTCTGCGCGGCGAAGACACGGTGCTTTCCACGCCGGATTCTAAAGTGAAGGTGTTGCTCGTGAGCACGGACGAGGAAAAGGTCATCGCGACCGACACGTATCGGTTGATTCGTTAATAAACGTGCGTGTGCGGCGTGCGGCGCATGGCGGTGGGCCGTGTGTCGCACACGATGCGCTTAAGAAACAAACATAAAACGGAAAAAACTATGACAACATACGATATCGTCGTTGTGGGCAGCGGCCCCGGCGGCTATGTGGCGGCCATCCGCGCCGCGCAATTGGGCTTCAAGACGGCCGTGGTGGAACGCGCCGAAGTAGGGGGGATCTGTCTGAACTGGGGCTGTATTCCGACCAAGGCTTTGCTGAAAAGCGCCGAAGTGTTCACGCATGTCAAGCATGCCGCGCAGTACGGCGTCACGGTGGGCGATTTCAAGCCCGACATGGCGGCCATCGTGGCGCGCAGCCGCGGCGTGGCCGAGACGATGAGCAAGGGCATTGCCTACCTGCTCAACAAATACAAGGTGGAGGTCGTGGCGGGCGAAGGCCGCGTGAAGCCGGGCAAGCAGGTGGAAGTGACGTTGAATGCCGGCGGCACGGAGACGCTGGAAGCCAAACACATTATATTGGCCACGGGGGCGCGTAGCCGTCAGTTGCCGGCCCTGCCGCAGGACGGCCGTAAGATTATCGGCTACCGTGAGGCTTTGGTACTGGACCATTTGCCGGCGCGCATGGTCGTGGTCGGTTCGGGCGCGATCGGCTCCGAATTCGCGCATTTCTACCAGAGCTTAGGCACGCAGGTCACGCTCATAGAATTCATGCCGTCCGTCGTGCCGGTCGAAGACGCCGATGTCTCGGCGCAGTTGGGCCGTTGCTTCAAGAAAAACGGCATGAAAGTGCTTGTGGGGACCACGGTCGAGAAGGTCGATACGACCGGCGAGGGCTGCAAGGTTTATGTCTCGTCCAAGAAAGGCGAGGAAGTCATCGAGACCGACATCGTGCTCTCGGCCGTGGGCGTCGTGACCAATGTGGAGAACATCGGCTTGGAGGAATGCGGCATAGCCGTGGAGCGCGGCAAGGTGCAGGTGGACGAATTTTACCGTACGTCGGTTGAGGGTTACTATGCCATCGGCGACATCGTGCCGGGGCAGGCTTTGGCGCACGTGGCTTCGCACGAAGCCTTGATTTGCGTGGAGCATATCGCGGGACTGAACCCCAAGCCGCTCGACTACGGCAAGGTGCCGGGCTGTACGTACACGACGCCGGAAGTGGCTTCGATCGGACTTAACGAAAAGAAAGCCACCGAGGCCGGCTATGAACTCAAAATAGGCAAGTTCCCGTTCACGGCTTCCGGCAAGGCCACGGCCGGCGGGTTGCGCGACGGCTTCGTCAAAGTGATTTTCGACGCCAAGACCGACCGCATGCTGGGCTGTCACCTGATCGGCGACCATGTGACCGAGATGATAGGCGAGGCACTGATGATTATGGAGCAAGGCATTACGGGCCCCGAAATCATCCATGCCGTCCATCCGCATCCGAGTATGTCGGAGGGCTTGATGGAGGCCGTGGCCATCGCTTACGGCGAATGCGTGCATGTGTAGGGCCGGCTTTTAAATCCGATTCGGTTTATGGAAATCAAAGAAACGACGATTCCGGGGTTGCTGTTGGTGCGGCCCCGGGTTTTCGGCGATGCGCGCGGCTACTTCATGGAGAGTTACGCCAAGCGGACGTGGGAGGCCGCCGGCCTGCAGGCCGAATTCGTGCAGGACAACGAGTCGTGTTCCGCCAAGGGCGTGTTGCGCGGCTTGCACTTTCAAAGGCCGCCTTTCGCGCAGGCCAAGCTCGTGCGTGTGGTGCGGGGGGCGGTCTGGGACGTGGCCGTCGATTTGCGCGTGGGGTCGCCCACCTACGGCCAGTGGTACGGTGTGGAACTGAACGCCGGCGAAAAATGGCAGTTCTTTCTCCCGGCCGGCATGGCGCATGGCTTCCTGAGCCTCTGCGACGACACCGTGTTTGCCTACAAGGTTACGGCGCCCTATGCGCCCGAAACCGAGGGCGGTCTGCCGTGGAACGATTCCGACCTGCGTATTGAATGGCCGTTGGCCGCCTACGGCATCGACAAACCGTTGCTCGCCGCCAAGGATGAGGTCTATGCCCCGTTCAAGGGATTCCGCAGTGAGTTCCTGTTCTGAGTACTGGTTGGGCTGGAGGTGACCTGAATTTTCAGAATGCGAATTAGAAACCGATCACACTCTGAATTCATCAAAATTCAGCGCACCTGTATATCCACTGCCCATTTTGAAGCCGTAGCCGCCACGCAGATCGGAGTCAAACTTTTTGTCAGCCTTAGGCCAGCCCTTGCGCGGCGTATAGACCGCCGCTGTATCTGTCGCGTTCCTTTCTGCCGCCGGAGCCGGCTGCCAGGCGGAGAGCGTACTAAAGAACAACAGGAATATGCCTAACAGGCAAATGATTCTTTTCATGACTTGACTCCTTCCTTTTTTATTATATTGAGAGGTGTCCAATTCGGACACCTCTCAATATAATGTTATTTAACCTTAAATGTCACATCACTGCCGCCTTCTATCATAAAACCGGGTTTGAAATCGAACTCGTTGGCCGATAGTCCTTTTAAAAGTCATATCCAATGCCGAAAGTTAAGTAGTTTTCGTATAGACCGCTAACGGGAAATAAAGGCTCTACGACTGCTTTCTGCCAACGGTCCACGCGATAGCCAAGGTATATGGACCATTGTTTTATCTGGCCGACGATGCGGATAGAAGTTTGGGAGCCCATAACGACACCGCCAAAAGAATTTGAGCGCAATTTGTCAGAACTTTCCCGTTCGTAATGTGTCACTTTTGTAAATTTATCCATTACATTAAATGCTTTTGCAAAAGACAGATGAAGCCAATCCGTACAATGAATTTTTAATCCGATACCGAGATATCCTCCTAGACCGTCCTCTCCATCCAATCGATATTGTCCATAGTCAGGGCGGGAATAGGAATGATAGCCTATGTTTAACTGTCTGTAAACGAATCCGGCGTAGGCATAGAAGTTGATGCGTTTCGGATTCCAAGGAATGTCGTATTGGTATTCCAAGTCAAAACGGAGGGGCGTGTATTTATCCACCCAACTGTTCCCCAGTAAGTCGGCCTGAAAGCCGTAGTCCAGACGCAGGTTGTGGCCTTTGCGCTGTTGCCAAAGCCCCTGGAATTTGGATTTGGAGGCGCGTTTGGGTTGAACGGTTGAAGGGGCTTCGACCGTCGATGACGCCGGTATGTCCTGTGCGTAACCCATACCGCCCAATAGCAGGACGGGCAACAAGAGGTATAATAACTTTTTCATGACTTGACTCCTTTCGTGTTACTTTATAATTTCAGGCAGTAGGTCTTGCCGGCGGTTTCGATTTGCACGATGCCATAGCCGGGGGCGAGGTACAGGGCGGTTCCGTCGTCCGGTACTAAATGATAGACGTTTTCATAACGTGTACCGTCGGCGGAAGTCCATTCGAGGTATATGTTATACGGTGTGTTGGGGCTATCGTAAATGGCATTGCAGGATGCCGGCAGATTCGTCGGCGCGTTTCCGGGGTTGTCACGTCCAACCCAGGGTTCGTCAAATGCCAGGCCGGAGCACAGACCAAATGCAGAAATGGAGATAAAGGTTTTGAACCTTGTAGCGGTCTGTTCCGGATAAGCATCGCCGGTTTTTGTGTAAAAAATGGTGTCGTTTAGCGATGTCAAGACTTGATGGGCTTCCGCGGAACAGAGGCATCTTGTGCCCCAATCCCGTTTGTAATTCCCTGTGATGTCAATGTCGTGGCAATGAAACTTTATGCTGTCGGAATGGTCCGTGGCGAGGTAAGTTATTTCATTGCCGATTAAATATGTGGCGAGATATTTTGTTTCGTCCGTTGGAAATCCCAGACAGGTTTCGTCTGTTTCTTTGCAGGCGCAAAGTAAAAAGGAAAGTCCCAACAGGATAAATGATAATCGTTTCATGGCTTAACTCCTTTTGTGTTTAATAGAGACTGATGGAAGAAACCACAACTTATTGGATTTCTTCCATTGATCTCAGATGATTATTTTACTTGAAATATTACATCGCTGCCGCCTTCTATCGTAAAACCGGGTTTGAAATCGAACTCGTTGGCCGTTAGTTCGACAACGGAGCCACTGTTGATGCGGGCACCGCCATCCAATGTGATTTTTTTCGATTCGCCTGTCAGCCGCCCGTTGGCCGTGGCTATACTACCTTTGAACAATAAGGTATTGGCGGGTTTAAACGCCAGTGTGGCACCGGATTCCATGCGAAGCCCCTGATTAATGTTGATGGTATTTGTAGTGTTGAAGGTCAGATTGATACCACCTACGGCCGTGAATGTTTCATCAAAATTGTAAGTCGATTGGACGCCATAACCTAATCGGTTTAGGCTAGGGTCGCCCATTAAGTTGTAGGATCTTGTATATACAATCCGCTCCAAATTTTTATTTTCAGGAAAACAAAATAGGCGGTTGTATTTGGTCATACCACTAGTTATAATAGCTCCTAAATAAGTTTGCCCCATAGACTTGCCTAATATGTTTTTCTCAATTGCTTCATCGCTTCTATTTGTTGTTTCAATTGTTGAGCCGAAATAAGAGACTGGCCCTCGAGAGTTCAAGATACATAGTGCCATTCCATCTCCTTCTATTGTTGAATAGTATGCCCCTGTTTGACAGGAAAAAGCAAATGTCAGGGGGAGCTACTGTTAAAATTCAATTATCCGGTCTCGGCGGCAAGTCGCCTTTCAGAGTGGATGTCCTGCGGGAAGCGGATTTGAGAAGATACCGGTGGATTTTTTACACAAACCCTTCTTAGAGCCTCCCGCAGGAGGCTGTGTCCAAGTTGTTTTTGCCGATATGCGCGAGATGTCTGTTCATCGGTTCGGCGTTTTTAAGGGTTTGTGTGCGGGGTAGGGGAAATTGCACGCAAACAAAGAACGATACAAAGTAACAGTGTAATTTGGAAATATACAAGTGCTTGACGGCTTGTATTTTAATTTATTTTGCCGTAACTTTGCACCCGTTTTCCGCAGGAGGGAAGCGGGTTCTCGGCTTCTTAAATTGTTTTCCAAGTGAATGTAGCCTTTTCCGGTAGTGGCGTGCGCATGGTGTTCGGTTGCGGGGCGGCTAAAATGAGCTATCCGTAGGACGGATTTTCGTGTTAAAAAAAGTTAAAACGCTACTTTATTATGTAAGAATACCTATCTTTACGCCCTTTAAGGAGGTGAAGATAGGTGTTCTTTTTCCTATACTGCACTGATTTTTAGACTGGAGAAGATTATGTCAAAGAATTTAGTCATCGTTGAGTCTCCGGCCAAGGCCAAGACCATCGAGAAGTTTTTGGGGAAGGATTATCACGTGCTGTCGAGTTTCGGGCATATCCGCGATTTGCCGAAACAGCACCTGAGCATAGACGTCAAGAACGATTTCAAGCCGGAATACGAAATACAGAGCGACAAGAAAGCCTTGCTGGCGCAGTTGCAGAAGGCGGTCAAGGCCGCCGATTGCGTATGGCTCGCCTCCGATGAGGACCGCGAGGGGGAGGCCATCGCCTGGCACCTGGCGGAAGTTTTGAAATTGGACGAAAAGAATACGCATCGGATTGTTTTCAACGAGATTACGAAAAGCGCGATTCTCTATGCGATAGAGCATCCGCGCAAGCTGGACCGCCATCTGGTCGATGCCCAGCAGGCGCGCCGCGTGTTGGACCGGCTCGTGGGTTACGAGATTTCGCCCATCCTCTGGCGTAAGGTGCGGCCTCAACTGTCGGCCGGCCGCGTGCAGTCGGTGGCCGTGCGGCTCGTTGTGGAACGCGAGGAGGAAATCAAGCGTTTCAAAGAGGCTTCTTCGTTCCGGATTACGGCCTCTTTCGGCGACTTTACGGCCGAATTGTCCGTGCGTTTCAAAACCGAAGCCGAGACAACGCAGTTTCTTAAGGACTGCGCCGCGGCCGGCTTTACCGTCGCCGACCTGGAAGTGAAGCCGGCGCGCCGTATGCCGGCCCCGCCTTTCACGACCTCTACGTTGCAGCAGGAAGCCTCGCGTAAATTGGGCTTCTCGGTTTCCAAGACGATGATGGTGGCGCAACAGCTTTACGAGGAAGGGTATATCACGTACATGCGTACCGACTCGGTCAATCTCTCCAAACTGGCTTTAGGCATGGCCAAGGAGCAGATTACCGAACTCTACGGCGAGAAATACGTCCGGTTGCGGCAGTTCGACACCAAGACCAAGGGCGCGCAGGAGGCGCACGAAGCCATCCGGCCGACGGCCATGGATCGAGTGCGTATTCAAGGCGACGCCTCGCAGATGCGGTTGTATGACTTGATTTGGAAACGCACGCTTGCGTCTCAGATGGCCGAGGCCGAGGTGGAACGCACGACGGCGACGATCGCCGTGTCGGGACGTCCGGAGACTTTCGTCGCCAAGGGCGAGGTGCTGTTGTTCGACGGTTTCCTCAAAGTGTATTCCGAATCGAAAGACGAGGAAGATGAAGAAAAGGATGGCGGCATGTTGCCGCAACTTAAGAAAGGCCAGCCGCTGACGTTGAAGCGGGTGGGCGGCCGCGAGGTGTTTACGCAACATCCGCCGCGTTATTCGGAAGCCATGCTGGTCAAGAAACTGGAGGAACTCGGCATCGGCCGTCCTTCGACTTACGCGCCCACGATTTCGACGATCATGAAGCGGGAATATGTGGTCAAGGAAGACCGTCCGGGCGTTTCGCGCGGCTATGTGGCCTTGGAGGGCAAGGGCGAGAAAGTGGAACGCAAGCTCCTGCGCGAGAATACGGGCGCGGAAAAAGCCAAGCTGTTCCCGACGGATGTCGGCGTTCTGGTCAATCAGTTCCTCATGGCCAACTTTCCCGATATTTTGGACTATAACTTTACGGCCGAAGTCGAGAAGCGTTTCGATGAGGTGGCGCAGGGCTTGGAGAAATGGACGGCCATGATAGCCGATTTCTACACGCCTTTCCACCGTCAGGTACAGGAAACGGCCAAAAATTCCGAAAAGGTAAGCGGTGAGCGTCTGTTGGGGAACGACCCGACAAGCGGCGAACCGATTTACGTTAAATTGAGCCGGTTCGGCCCGGTGGCGCAGAAAGGCGAAACCAAAGGCGAGCAGAAGCCCGTGTTCGCCGGCCTGAAGAAAGGGCAGACGCTGGAATCGGTCACGTTGGAGGAAGCTTTGGAACTGTTCAAGCTGCCGCGTCGCGTCGGCTTGTTCGAAGACGAGGAGATGGTGGCGGCTGTGGGCCGGTTCGGTCCCTATATCCGTCACAAGGGCGCGTTCTATTCGATTCCGAAAGGGGACGACCCGATTACGCTGACACAGGAACGGGCGGTCGAGATCATTGAACAGAAACGGCAGGCCGATGCCAACCGCGTCATCAAGACGTTCGAGGTTGAACCGTTGATTCAGGTGTTGAACGGGCGTTTCGGGCCTTATATCGCGTGCGACAAGAAAAATTATAAAATCGACAAGAAGACCGACGCGGCGTCTTTGACGCTCGAGGATTGCCGGGCCATCATCGCGGCCGGCGATGCGGCAGCCCCGGGCGCTAAGCGGCGGGCGGGCGCGCGGATGGCCGCGGCCAAAGCCAAGACGACGGCTTCCAAGGCCGCTTCGAAGACGGCTGCCAAATCGGCCTCCGCCAAGTCAGGGACGGCTAAAACGGCCAAAACCGCCGCGGGCAAAACTTCGAAATAAATCTACGATATGGTGACTAACATAAGGAAGATAGGCGTTCTGACTTCCGGCGGAGACGCACCGGGCATGAATGCGGCCATCCGCGCCGTCGTGCGGACGGCCATCAGTGAGAAACTGGAGGTAGTCGGCATAGGTCATGGCTACAAGGGGTTGATAGAAAAGGAATTTATTCCGCTTTACAGCCGTTCGGTCGCCAACATCATCCAACGTGGCGGCACATTCCTCAAAACATCGCGCTGTCCCGAATTTCAGACGAAAGAGGGACTGGCGCAGGCGTATCAGAACCTGCAGGACGAGGGCATAGACGCGCTTGTGGTCATAGGCGGTGACGGGACGTTCCGCGGCGCGTTGAACCTGGGCTCCAGGTACGGTTTCCCGATAGTCGGGTTGCCGGGCACGATAGACAACGACTTGTACGGTACGGACTTTACGATTGGGTACGATACGGCTCTCAATACGGTCGTGGAGGCCGTCGATAAGTTGCGTGACACGGCCGGATCGCACGAAAACCTGTTCTTTGTCGAAGTCATGGGACGGGACGCCGGTTTCATCGCGCTCAACAGCGGTATCGCCGTGGGGGCGGAAGACATCCTGATACCGGAAACGGTGTCCGATCTCGACGAACTCGTGGCTAAGCTCGAATACGACCAGCGGAAGCATAAGACGTCCGGCATCATCATTGTGGCCGAGGGCGATGAACTGGGCGGCGCCAAGGAAGTGGCCGATATGGTCAAGGAGCGCTTGCCGCACTATAACATGCGCGTGACGATATTGGGACATATCCAGCGCGGCGGTTCGCCCACCTGCGCCGACCGCGTGTTGGCCGGCCGGCTCGGTTATGCCGGCGTCAAGGCTTTGTTGGAAGGCCGTCACGGCGTGATGATCGGACAAGTGAACAATAAAATCAAGGAAACGCCGTTTACGAAAGCGACGAAACAACATCCGCAGATACAGCCGGAATGGTTGGATATAGCCCGTGTATTATCTATATAAATAAGACTGTAATATGAATCTGTTGCAAATCACGATGAATCCGGAGACGGTGCAGACGGTGGCTGAAGCCGCTCTGCCGGCCGTGGAGAGAACACAGGAAACGTTAAAAATATGGGATCTGGCGTTGAAAGGCGGTTGGATCATGATACCGTTGGTCATCCTGTTGCTGGTAACGGTCTATATCTTTATCGAACGCCTCGTGCTGTTGCAGCGCGCCGGCAAGGAACAGGCCAATTTCATGATGAGCATACGCGATTTCGTCTATAACAATAAAGTGGATTCGGCCGTGGCGCTCTGTCAGCGTACCGACGGGCCGGTGGCGCGCATGATAGAGAAAGGCCTCTCGCGTATCGGCAAGCCGCTGACCGACATTACGGCGGCCATCGAGAACGAGGGCAAGTTGGAAGTGGCCAAACTGGAAAAACATTTGGCCTGGCTGTCCACATCGGCCGGCGCGGCGCCCATGATCGGTTTTCTCGGCACGGTGGTCGGCATGGTGCGCGTGTTCTTCGACATGGCTTCCCGCGGCAACAACATCGACGTGGGAACGTTGGCCGACGGCATGTATCAGGCGATGGTCACGACCGTGGCCGGTCTGATTGTCGGTATCATCGCCTACATCTGCTACAACTACCTCGTGGCGCGTGTGGAAAACCTCGTCTATACGCTCGAAGCGCGCAGCACCGAGTTTATGGACTTGCTCAACGAACCGGTAAAATAACAGGGTATGGCGATTCAACACAGACATAAGCGGGACAGCAATTTCAGCACGGCTTCGATGTCGGACCTCGTGTTTCTCCTGCTCATATTCTTTATCCTGCTGTCCACGCTCGTAAGCCCGAACGCCATCAAGTTGCTGTTGCCGCGGAGCGAGAGCCAGACGATGGCCAAGCAGAACCTGACGGTCTATATCAACGAGGAACTGCAGTATTTCGTGGAGCAGACGTGGGTGGAGCCGGTGGAGTTGGAGGCGACGATTTACGAAGCCACACGCGCCAATCCTTCCGCCACCATCGTGTTGCGCTCCGACAAGACGGTGCCGATTCAGAACGTGGTGACGGTATTGGATGCCGTAAACCGCATCAACGCGCACGAGACCGAGAAGTTGAAAGTGATTTTGGCGACGGCGCCGCATGAATGAGTGAGGTATGGCAGACAAGAAGAAAGATAACGCCCGTTGGTTCGCGTGGACCGGCACGCTCTTGTTCGCCGGCCTGCTCGTGGGGTTGCTCCACCTGCTGGGCTTGCATTACTGGGTGCCGCCACCGCCCGAATATGGCATTGAAGTCAATTTAGGGTATGCCGAACTCGGCATGGGGGCTGAACCGATGATGGCTGAACCGGCGGCGGTCACGCCTTTGCCTGATCCGACCCCTGACCCGACGCCCACGCCGGAAGAAGCTGTCGTAACCTCCACGGACGAGGAGGCTCCGGCCATTGCGGCGCAACCCAAGCCCAAGCCGAAACAGCCGGAGCGGCCGAAGCCGCAACCCAAGCCGGAACCGCAGCCCGTTGCGCCTCAACCCGAACCGGAAGTGAAGCCGGAGCCTGAAAAACCGGCGGAGCCGGCCGTGAACCCGCTCGCGCTCTATCCGGGCAAACGCAAGCAGCGGACCGACGATGCCCCCGCCACGGGGCAGGGCATCAAGCCGGGTACGGGCGATATGGGCAGTCCGGCCGGAACGGCTACGGCCACGGAATATGGTCGCGGCGGCGCGGGCGGCGGCATCTCGTTTTCTTTGGCCGGCCGCACGCTTATGAGCCTCGTCAAGCCGGAATACAATTCCGAGGAGCAGGGCATCGTCGTGGTCAAGATATGGGTCAACCGTCAGGGCGAAGTCATCCGCACGCAGGTGGGCGTCCAGGGTACGACGACGATGGACGAACAGCTGTGGGCCACCGCGCGCCGCGCCGCCATGGGATCGCGCTTCGTGCCCAAGGAAAACGCGCCGGAGGAGCAGGTGGGGACCATCAGTTATAAGTTTATCATCGGCCAATAGCCGTTTCGGCGGGTCAGACCGCACGGCCGTCGGCGGTCCCGGCGTTTCCTGCCGCCGGCGGGTTTCCGACAGCCTTAAAACCCTGCATCATTATGAATGGAAAAGTTTGGTTCGAGCGTCTGTGGGTACGTGTCGCCGCGGCCTATCTGGCGGGCATTGCCGTATTGTTCGTTTTCATGCGGTTGGAGATGCCCAAATACCTTTCTTTATTGCATCTGTTCATCCTGATTTTCGTTTTGGATGCCATCGGTTTCTGCTGTTGGCGTCCATGGGTGCGTTCCCGCCGCCGGACGTGGGTGCGGCGGGGACTGTATGCCGTCCATTTTCTGCCCGGTCTGTTGCTGTTGGCTTTTTTTATCGGTTTGACGTGGCGGAATGTCAGCCTTTGGCCGGCGTTTTGGCGAACCTACGGTTTGGGCATCGTTGTGCTTTTGCTCTTGCCGCATTTGGTCATGGCGGCCGTGTATATCGTTTGGGCGGCCGTTTATGGTATCGGCCGCTGGTGCAAGGCCTCGGCGTTCGCGTCGCGTTGGTGGCGGGCGCGTCATGGGGCGGCCATGGGGATGGCGGGCTTGAGTTTTGCCGTCATGCTCTACGGCGTGCTGTTCGGCGCGTTCGATCTGCAGGTGTTGCGGGAGGCGTTGCGTCCGTCAACGGACGACACGTCCGACGTGGAGCGGCTGGCGGCTGCCCGTGTGCCGGAGGGCTTGGCCGGCTATAAGATCGTGCAGATTTCGGATTTTCATATCGGCAGTTTTGTCGGGACGGCTTTCGTGGAACGGGTCGTCCGGGAGACGATGGCGCTGGAGCCGGATCTCGTGGTTTTTACGGGCGATATCGTGAATTTCGGATCGGCGGAGCTCGTGCCCCATGCGGCCGTCTTGTCCGGCCTCAAGGCGCGCGACGGCGTCTATGCCGTTATGGGCAACCACGATTACGGCGATTATGTGGGCTGGGAATCGGCGGCGGCCAAAGCCGCGAATCTGCAACTGCTCAAAGATACGTATGCGCGTATGGGCTGGCGGTTGTTGGACAACCAGTCGCTTTGGATTGTGCGTGGGGGCGACAGCCTGCGTCTGGCGGGCGTGGAGAATTGGGGCGGCGGGCACCGTTTTCCAAAGTACGGCGATTTGGGCGCGGCTTTGGCCGGAACGGCCTGCGCCATCGACACGGCGGCCGCGGCGGAAGGCTTCCGTCGTGGCGACTTCCCGCATGTCTATACCGTTTTGCTTTCGCACGACCCTTCGCATTTCGACAGCATCGTCACGCCATATTATCCGCAGGTGGATTTGTGTCTTTCGGGGCATACGCACGGCATGCAACTGGGAATCCGCATAGGCGGTAAGGACTATACGGCCGCTTACCGTATGTATAGGCACGATGCCGGTTTATATACGCTGGCCGATGGCCGTCGGCTCTATGTCAATACGGGGGTCGGTTTCAACGGCGCCCCTTTCCGCGTCGGTATCCGGCCCCGGATCGTCTTGTTGGAATTATAGTCGTCCGAAGCCCCTTATTAGGGTTAAAATCAATGGGTTCAAGAAATCTTGTCCGAAGCCTCCGCGGGGACATCGGCCATATCGTCCGGCTCATCGGCAAACGGCAACGTGAACAACCGGTGTTCTATCGGGTGCAGTTCGAAAATCCGCGCCACGCGGTTCGGGTCGGTGTCGCTGATGAAGACTTGACCGAAGTGGTCTTCGCCCACGACTTTCAATAATCGGTAAACCCGATTTTTGTCCAATTTGTCGAAAACGTCGTCCAAGAGCAGGATCGGGTGGAGATGCTTTTGTCGCGTCATGTATTCCCATTGCGCGAGCCGTAGCGAGAGCAGAAACGATTTCTGCTGGCCTTGCGAACCCGTTTTCTTCAGCGCATGGCCGTCCAAGGTCAGCAGCAGGTCGTCGCGGTGTATGCCCACGGATGTATATTGCAGGAAACGGTCTTTCTCGGCGGCGGCCGTCAGGGCGGCCTTGTAGTTCTCCGGATCGCCGGCCGTACTGCGGTAGGCCATGCCGGGATTTTCACGTTCTTCGGCTATGTCGTTGAAGTATTGGCTGAAATAGGGTTGCAACGCGTCTATGAATGTCAGGCGTTCTTGCAGGATGGCCGCTCCCCGCTCGGCCAATTGCGTGTCGAGTATGTCCAAAAGCGCGGCATCGACCATGCCCTGTTTCAGCAGGTGGTTCCGTTGGCCCAACGCATGGTTGTAGGCGATGAGGTGGTCGAGGTAGGTGCGGCTGAACTGTGAAATCACGCTGTCTAAAAAACGCCGTCGGCATTCGGCCGTACCATAGACGAGTTCCTGATCCTGCGGTGCGATCATGATGAGCGGAATGCGGCCGATGTGTTCCGACAGCCGTTCGTATTCCTTGCTGTCGATTTTGAGCGTCTTGCGGCCGTTGCGCCGGTAGGTGCAGTGAATCTGGAACGCATCGCCGTCATGGCGGTAGGTGCCGTGTATGGCGAAGAAATCATCGCCGTACCGGATGTTCTGTCCGTCTATATTGTTGAAATAGCTTTTGGAAAACGACAGATAGTGGATGGCGTCGAGCAGATTGGTCTTGCCGCTGCCGTTGTTGCCTACAAAGCAGTTGATTTTAGGACAGAACGTGAGTTCGGCCTCTTGATAGTTCTTGAACGAGGCGAGGGTCAGGCGGCTCAGGTACATGGCAGTCGTTTTATCGTTTCGGCCACCGATTCCATCAGCCACATGGGCGTGGACGTGGCGCCGCATACGCCGACCGAACGGAAACCGTAGGCCAGGAAGGCGTCGCGGTCCAGTTCTTTGGGGTCGGTGATGAAAAACGTATGCGGGTTGTGGGTTTTACAGATCTCGTACAGATATTGGCCGTTGGAACTTTTCTTGTCGCTGACGAAGACGAGCGCGTCGTGCGCCTGTGCGAATTGTTTGAGTTTTTCGGCGCGGGCGCTCATGCTCTTGCAGATGCTGTTCACCATTTCGAACGCGCCGCCCTCCGCCTCGCAGCGCCGGCGGATGTATGCGGCCAGTTGCAGGTAGTCGCTTTCGTTCATCGTCGTCTGGGAGTAGAGGCGTGTCGGGCGGTCGTAGCGCAGCGGCACGGCGTCTTCGAAGCGGCTGATGACGGTGGCGCGGTTGCCGGTCTGTCCGTTCAGGCCGCGTACTTCCGCATGGCCGGCTTTGCCGTAAATCAGCACCTGACCGTTTTGCGCCGAGACTTCTTCGTAGCCTTGTTTGATGCGTTCCTGCAGTTTGAGCACCATCGGGCACGTGGCGTCGATGAGTTCGATGCGGTTCGTTTCAGCGATGCGGTAGGTTTCGGGCGGCTCGCCGTGCGCCCGTATCAGCACCTTCACGTCGTGCAGGTTGCGGAAGGCTTCGTCGTCTATGACCTTGAGGCCGAGAGCGGCGAGCCGCTCCACTTCCCGGCTGTTGTGCACGATGTGGCCGAGGCAGTACAGGCCGCCCGGATGGCGGTCGAGTTGAGCTTCGGCGGCCTTGATGGCCGAGACGACGCCGAAGCAGAAACCCGATTGTTCGTCGATGGTTACTTGCATGAGGCTTGTAGGTTTGCCCGCGTTTCGGTAGGCCGAATCTTCATGACGCGGTCTTTGTCGGGATGCAGGTAGGCGTGGTCCAGTAAGACGGATTCCAGCGTATTGATTTTGGTCTCATCGTAGGGGGCGGCCACGCGCAGGTAGTTTTCGGTATAACCCAGCATGCAGTCGTCGGCCTGTCCGTTGCGCGTCTTGCCGTCCGCCGCGGCATCATCTGTGCCGGCATCGCTTTTGCGTCCGGTCGGCCGGAATAGTTCGGATTCCCACAGGACGACGGCGGACTGTCCCGAAAACCGTTCGTAAAAGGCGGCTTTCTTGGCGTCCGAAAGCGCGTGGAGCCGTCGGCTGCGTTCTTCTTTTTCGCCCGGGGCGTAGGCGTTTTCGTAGCGGTAAGCCACGGCTTCCGGGCGTGCCGAATAGGAAAAGACATGCAGGGCGGAAATCGGCAGGGATTCGATGAAGCGGTAGCCGTCTTCGAAGTCTTGCGCCGTCTCGGTGGGGAAGCCCACGATGACGTCGGCCGCGATAAAGACATCGGGCAGGCGTCGGCGGATCTCCTCGACCTTGCGCGCGAAAAAGGCGGTGTCGTAATGGCGGTGCATCTCGCGGAGCACGCGGTCAGCCCCGGCCTGCAACGGGATGTGGAAGTGCGGCATGAGTTTGGGTTCGCCGGCCACGAGTTCGATGATTTCGCTATCGAGTAAATCCGGTTCTATGGAGGACAGCCGCCAGCGTTCGATGCCGTCGATGCGCAACAGCGTGCGCAGCAGATCCACCAATCGTTCGCCGTTCTTACGGCCGAAATCGCCGATGTTGACGCCTGTGAAAACCACTTCCTTGAAGCCGTCGGCCGCGATGCGCCGCGCCGTCTCCACGGTCTGCGCGATACTGGCGCTGCGGCTGCGGCCGCGGGCGTAGGGGATGGCGCAGTAAGTGCAGAAGTTGTCGCAACCGTCCTGTATCTTGAAAAAGGAACGCGTCCGCCCTTTGGCGGAATAGAGCGGTGTAAAGGCCGCGCTGTCCACGGGCGGAGCCACCGCCGTACCGACCGCATCCGCGGCCGCCGCCTGTCGGTTCACTTCGTTTATAATCAGTTCGATAAGCTGCGTCTTGTCGGCCGTCCCCAAAACATGGCTCACCCCTGCCATCGCGCGCAGTTCTTCGCTCCGCAATTCGGCGAAACAGCCGGTTACGGCGATTTCGGCCTGTGGATGGAGGCGGTGGAGGCGGTGGATGAACTGGCGGCATTTCTTTTCGGCTTCGGCCGTGACCGTACACGTGTTGATGACATAGATGTCGGCCTGGGTGTCGGCTGGAACCACCGTGAAGCCGGCTTGTTCGAAACGTTGCGCCAAGGCCGAGCTTTCGGTAAAGTTGAGCTTGCAGCCCAAGGTATGGAATGCGATCCTTTTCACGTCACGTTTTTTATCCCACAAAGATACTATTTTTTTTCATGCGCCCGTCTTGGCTGTTATGGCGTGAAATCGCGGAAAAATGCGTAAACTTGCAACCTTAAAACCGAGTTATGAGAGAAGTGGAGGATAGACGTTCGCCGGCCATGCCGCGCCACAGGGAAGTGGAGGGGCGTCAGGAACGTCAAGGACGTCCAAGCCCGCGCAACGGCGAACGCCGTGTGGTATATGGCTTGCGGCCGGTTATGGAAGCCGTCAGAAGCGGCAAGGACATTGAAAAAGTATTGGTGCAGAAAGGCTTGAAAGGCGAATTGGGACAAGAGCTCATGGCGGCGGTGCGCGAAGCGGCCTTGCCGGTGCAATACCTGCCGGCCGAAGCTTTGCAACGGCTGTTTCCGCAGGCTAACCATCAGGGCGTGGCCGCCTATATCTCGCCCGTGCCGTTTCAGACGATAGACGCCGTATTGCCGCAGGTCTATGAGGCCGGCCGCGTGCCGCTCGTGCTGATTTTCGACCGCATCACCGACGTGCGCAATTTCGGCGCCATGGTGCGGACGGCCGAGGGGGCGGGGGTCGATGCCGTCATTATCCCGGCGCATCATGCGGCGGCCATGAACGAAGACGCGCTCAAGGCTTCGGCCGGCGCGTTGCTGACGGTGCCTGTCTGCCGTGAAGCCAATCTCAAGACGGCCATTCATTTTTTGAAGGCTTCAGGACTTAAAATCGTGGCGGTTACCGAAAAAGGCAGTTCGCCCTATACCGAAATCGATTATACGGATCCGACCGCGTTCATCTTAGGGTCGGAGGAAGACGGCGTCAGCCCGGAATATCTGAAGCTCTGCGATGGCCGTGCGCGTATCCCGATGTTGGGCCGCATTGAATCGCTCAACGTTTCGGTGGCCAACGGCATCCTGCTTTACGAAGCCCTGCGCCAGCGCGCCCGATAGTCTCCGCGCTTTCATCGCAAAATAGGCGTGCCGCCGACATGGAGAGACGACATGGCGGTTTTGCTTCGGAGAGGCTTATTCCCCATATAACACGCTTCGGCGGAATTTCTCGAATGCCGCTACCATGCCGGCTTCCGTTTGGAGTCGGCCGTGGATCGCGATTTCGCTGATTCCGCCTATGTAGTGCGCGAGACCATCTTGCGCGCCGATGAAAAATTTATCGGAACCGGGCCGGTAGGGGGCGGGCAGTGGCATGCGGCCGTAGTGCTGCGTGTTTACATAGAGATCTACGGCATCCGGCATAAAGTTGAACACGATATAATTCCAAGAGGGCGTCGGTATCTGGAAAAGGCGTTGGGTCGGGCCGCAGGCAAAGCCGTAAAGATTGGTATGGTTATTTTCGTTCACATGGAATAAGCCGAATCCGGCCGTGTCGGTGTATTGACTGAACACCGTGCTGCGCGAATAGTGTTGCGGCCACGCCAAAAATATGATTTCCACCGAGAACGTCTGCATGTCTAAGGTGAAAGGCAGGCCGCAGGCGTCTTGGACGCGTAGGCCGTAGCCCTGCGGCGTGTCGGTATATTTGCGGTGGAGCAAGGCGTTTTCGCCGGGGCGGGTCAGAACGGCCGTTGCCGGAAGCCGGTTCTTCCGTGGATTCAAAGCTGAAAACGCCCGTCGGTCGGGTTGCAGGCGTTGGGTATCGACGACATAGCGTGCCGCCAGGATGGACCGCAAATCCCGCCATTGCGAATAATAAAACGATCCGCCGTCCAAAAACACCGTGAAGTTGGAGTCGCGCATCGTGCGCAGGGCCCGTTGGTAGTCGGTCAAGGTGTTCAAATCCAGAAAACCCGGATTGAACGCCGATTGCAACAACGGTTTGTCAAAATAAAAACTTTGGAATTTATGGCTCGTCAAGACCCACACCCGATCGGTCTTACGCGGGTATTGCCGTATAAAGGCCTTGTTTTCGAGAATGCGGCTCTTGTCTGGCGGCGGTGTGTTGCCGTGGTAAGGGCGGGTCAGGCCGTGCAAGGCAGGAGCGGCGGCCAGGCTTTCGGGGACGGCCGAACCGATAAGCGACAGGCCGATGGCGCAGGGAAACCACAGCGCGCGTACGCCCTTTTCGCGGATCTGATGCCAAAGCATGTCGGTAAACAGGATGCCGAGCATGATGGCGTAGAGGGCGGGTTGAAACAGATTGCCGTGATGGCTTCTGGATTTGAAATAGACGAACAGGCCGCACCCCAGCAGACTGAGCAGAAAGACGGCGGCCGCCCGGTCGTCCGTCCGGCGGCGATAGAAAGCCGACAGGCTGTAGGCCAGTCCGATGCAGAAGGTCAGCGCGACGAGCAACCACGGATGGCAGGCTTGCATGGGCAAGGTGAAGAAGCCGATTTTGCCGAAGACGGCGGCCGTGCGGAACAACAGGCGGTAATCGGGCCAGGCGCCGTACGCCAGTCGCATAACGAGCGCGAGCAAACCGAACGAGAGTAAGATGCCCCCGATCCATACGGCGATGTGGCGGCCTTCGGTTTTCCAGGCCACGCGCGGCTTGTCCGTTCCGGTGGATCCGCCGCCGGCGGGGATGGCGGCTTTCGTCCAGAAATCGCGGAACAGTACGAAAAACAGCCAGGCCGTACAACTGATAAATCCGAAGTCGGGACACCAGACGATGCCGAGCGGCAGCAATACGGCCGCCGCATAATAGGCCGTGTTCCGGACGGCGGTGCGCTGTCGGCTGTACAATGTGGCCGCCAGGAGCGTGAAAGCCGGGCTGACCCAACGGATGGGCGCGTTGGCGAAATAAGAATCGAACGTATGGCGGTTCACGAGGCTGTCGTGCAGATAGGGCGTCAGATAGCCGAAAAACAGCAAGGCGGTCAGCCCCAAGGCCGCCATCAGACGGCTGCGGGTAAAGTGGTTCAGGAAGTAAGCCCAGCAGGTGACGCAGACGACGAGGAGCAGGCTCATGACGAGCGTGAACCGCGAGATGTCCAAACCGATGAGTTTGAAGATAGGGGCGAGAAACAGCGGGTAGCCGCCGTAAGTGTTCGTGACGCCGTTTATCAATACGGGGCTGCCGGCCAGCGTCTGGGTCTGCGAATAATAGACGGCGTTCAGGTCGTATTGCCCCTGCCAGGTATCGGGGAACGTATAGCGGTTTATGCGATAGACGATCGACAGAAGCCATAATGCCGCCAGGTTGACCGTGATGCCGAGCAACAGATCCGCGCGTCCGTATGCGGAGGGGGCGAGCCGGCTCAGACCGTACCATAATCCGAGGATGGCTGGAATGAATACAAGGTAAAGCAAGGGTCTCCGGGCTGCGAGCAGAGGCGCGAAGAACACTTTGAAATTGGTCGGTTGAAAATCGGTGATCGAAAGTTTGGCGCCCAAGAACGGATTGGGTTGCCTCAATGTGAAAAACGCCAACGTCAGCAGGGCGAAACAAGTCGTATATAGAATGGTTGTGGATATGGCCGGCCGCGACAACAGGCGTTCGGCGCGCCGGCGCGAGAAAAGCCCGTACAGACCTAAGAGGGAAAGCGGAAAATAAAGCAGGCCGGTATTGTAGAGCAGGTTTTCCAACGGTTCCGGCCGGACATCGTTGACGAGGTGTTCGGGCAACAGCCTCCGGCTTTCTTCGATGAGGGGACGGATGTCGGGATGATACACCTGTGCGCAAATCGATGCAATGCCATAGAAGCCGATGGCGGAAAGTAAAAGGCAAAGCAACAGACGGGCTGTTTCGGCAAGCGTCTGCTGCCGTTCGGTCGGATCGCCATGGACAAGGGGCGGAAACAGCGTTTGTTTCATAGGACCACAAAAAAAGAAACCCCAACTTTGATAAGCCGGGGTTTGGAGTTTGTGGTCACGCTGGGACTCGAACCCAGGGCCCCATCCTTAAAAGGGATGTGCTCTACCAGCTGAGCTACGTGACCCCCTCGAAAGAGGGTGCAAAGGTAAAAACTTTTTTTGAAAGAACAAAATTATTTTGGGGCGGCTGAGAGATCCGTTTGTTGACGGTTCCGAATCAAGAGGTTCGGTTTCCCGCAGAAAAAGCGGGACAGTTTCAATCGATCCGACGTCCATGCGATGGCGAAACTTCCGCAGAGGGTCAGGCTTACGGCCGCGCAGGTGAAAATCAGCCCTGTCGGATCAAAGGAAAACAGGGGGGCCAGCGGTTTGGACAATAGCGTGAAGATGGGCGAGAACAGCAGGATGGACAGCGTGTTTTTGCCGATGAATTGCAAAGGTTGCCGGATTCCGTGGGATATATATGGGTAAACCCATAGTAAAAAGCTGAAAGAAAGGTAGGTGATGACCACGCCCCAAAGGCTGTGGCTTTCCAGATGGTTGGGGTTGAGGCATAAGATTGTCAAGGCGGCGAGGCTCAGGCAGGACGGCCGGAAGACCGATAAAAGATCCTGTTGACACAGGCTTATCGCGAAGCCGATGATGAAATAGAGGGCATGCGTCATGGAAACGATCCGGCATTCGGCCAGGATACCGAAGCAGGCTGTCAGGACGATAAGTTGCGAGAGTCTGTCGCGGAACGGGATTCTATGAACCGTATAGCACAGGATATGGGCGATGATGAGCGTATGCAGATACCAGTAAGGTCCCAATGGCCGGACGAAGACTTTTTCCAGCAGGACGGACCATGTGAACCGGTCGATGCTTTCGCGTATGGGGAGGACGGACGCCATGAAAGCATAGCCGCTTTCCATGATGGCGTAGGGAATGAAAAGCCAGAGGACGGATCGGGCGAAAGCCGCGGGCGTCTTCCGTACGTTGACCAGATAGCCGGATAGAATCAGAAAGGCCGGCATGTGGAACGTATAGACGATTTGTTTGAGGTAGGGGTATTTGTCGCCGATATAAACCAAATGGAATATGACCATGAGGATGATATAGATGCTTTTCAGGTAATCTATTTCGGCTATCCGTCGTTTGCCGTCGGAACCGGCGGTTGAGACGGCCTCTTTCGGGCGATTTCCCGTGGAAACGGCGGGCGTATTCTCGATGTTCATGATTGGAAATCTGATTGCGGGGTCAAAGATACGTGCAAATTATCGATATCGCAAAGCGTCGGGCTTGGTCGTCGCGCTTCCTGCACCCGCCACATCGCGGCTGTATTCCTTCACGTTTTTCGGCGGGAATTTGTTTCTACGCTTGATTTGACGTATTTTTGCAATAAATCTTTCTATTATATGTTTGAGAATCTTTCGGATAAATTAGACAGGGCGTTTAAGGTCCTCAAAGGGCAGGGTAAGATTACCGAAATCAATGTGGCGGAGACGCTCAAAGAGGTGCGGCGCGCTTTGTTGGACGCCGACGTCAGTTTCAAGATAGCCAAGCAGTTTACGGATAAGGTCAAGGAGAAAGCCTTGGGCATGAATGTGCTGACGGCCGTTTCGCCGGGGCAGATGATGGTCAAGCTCGTTCACGACGAGATGGCGGAACTCATGGGCGGCAAGGAAGCGGAACTGAACCTGAAGATTACGCCGACCGTCATCCTGATGGCCGGTCTGCAAGGTTCGGGTAAGACGACGCATTCGGCCAAGCTGGCCTTGTACCTCAAACAGAAGAAAGGCAAGAAAGTTTTGCTCGTGGCCTGCGACGTCTATCGTCCCGCGGCCATTGACCAACTTAAGACGCTGGGCGGGCAGATTGATGCGGAGGTCTATAGCGAGCCGGAAGAGAAGAATCCGGTCAAGATCGCCGAACATGCGCTGCGTTATGCGAAAGAGAACGGTTTTCAGGTCGTGATCGTCGATACGGCCGGCCGTCTGGCGGTCGATGAGGAGATGATGGACGAGATAAGCCGCATCAAGGAGGCGGTTCATCCGCAGGAAACCCTGTTCGTCGTCGATGCGATGACGGGGCAGGATGCCGTCAATACGGCCAAGGCGTTTTACGACCGCTTGCAATACGAGGGGGTTATCCTCACGAAACTGGACGGCGACACGCGCGGCGGGGCGGCCTTGACGATCCGGGCGGCCGTGCAGGTGCCGGTCAAGTTCGTGGGCGTGGGCGAGAAGATGGAGGCGTTGGACGTGTTCTATCCGTCGCGTATGGCCGACCGAATCCTCGGCATGGGCGACATCGTTTCGCTCGTGGAGAAGGCGCAGGAACAGTTCGATGAGGAGGAGGCGCGGCGTCTGCAGAAAAAGTTCCGCACGAACGATTTCAATTTCGACGACTTCTACAAACAGATTCAGCAAATCAAGAAGATGGGCAACATCAAGGATTTGATGGGCATGATCCCCGGCATGGGCAAGATGATGCAGAACGTGGATATCGACGATGACGCGTTCAAGTATGTGGAGGCCATGATCTGTTCGATGACGCCTTACGAACGCGCGAACCCGCAGGTGCTCAACGGACCGCGCCGCAAGCGGATCGCCGACGGCAGCGGCACCGACCTCGCGCAGGTGAACAAACTGATCAAGCAGTTGGAAGATACGAAAAAGGTCATGAAGACGGTCAGCAAGATGAAACCCGGCATGCGTCCGAACTTCAGGGGACGATAACCGTTGGGGCGGGCCGGAGGTCGGGTTGGCCCGGCCGATGGCGTGCCGTAAATTTGTAAATAGAAACGACGTATAAAATCCGAATACATGAAAATCATAGACGGTAAAGCGATCAGCGAAACCATCAAGAAAGAAATCGCGGCCGAAGTCGCCGCGCTCATAGACGGCGGCAAACGGGCGCCCCACATGGCGGCTATCATTGTCGGTCACGACGGCGCGAGCGAGACATACGTGGCCAGCAAAGAGAAGAACTGCCGCTTGGTCGGCATGACGTCTTCGGTGTACCGTTACGAGGAGAGCATCAGCGAGGCCGAATTGTTGGCCGCCGTGGAGTTCCTCAACAACGACCCGGAGGTGGACGGCTTTATCGTGCAGTTGCCGTTGCCCAAGCATATAGACGAAAACAAGGTCATCGCGGCCATCCGGCCGGACAAGGACATCGACGGTTTCCATCCCTGCAACATGGGTAAGGTCGTGTTGGGGCAGGACGCTTTTATTCCGGCCACGCCCTGCGGCATCATGGAACTGTTGAAACGGGCGGATATCGAGACGGCCGGTAAACACTGCGTGGTCATCGGCCGCAGCCATATCGTCGGTACGCCCATGGCGTTGCTCATGTCGCGCAACGGGGCGCACGCAAACGCCACGGTGACGATGTGCCACAGCAAGACGCCTGATTTGAAAGCCATGACGACGCAGGCCGACATCCTGATCGCGGCCGTCGGCAAACCGGAAATGGTCAAGGCCGACATGGTGAAAGAGGGCGCGGTGGTCATAGACGTGGGCGTGCACCGTCTGCCGGACAGTACGAAAGCCAGCGGCTTCAAACTCGTGGGCGACGTGGACTATGCGGCCGTCGCGCCCAAGTGTAGCGCGATTACGCCCGTTCCCGGCGGTGTAGGCCCGATGACGATCGCGGCCCTGCTCATGAACACGATGAAGGCTTATCATACGCACACGGCGGGCAAATAGCGCCGGCCGTCGGTCAAGCGGCCGTCGGTTTAAGACAAACGACGTTTGGAAAAACGTCAAACGTTCAAGAAAATTCGATATGACACTGATAAAATCCGTATCCGGTATCCGCGGTACGATAGGCGGTGGTACGGGCGATAACCTGACGCCTTTGGATACCGTCAAGTTTACGACGGCTTACGCCGCCTTTTTGCAAGAACGCTTCCCCGGCCGCCGGCTCAAAGTCGTCGTGGGGCGCGATGCCCGCATTTCGGGGCCGATGGTGCAGTCGCTCGTCAGCGGCACGCTCATGGGCATGGGCGTGGACGTCGTCGATTTGGGACTGACCACGACGCCGACAATCGAACTGTCGGTAACCGAGCATCAGGCTTGCGGCGGCATCATGCTGACGGCCAGCCATAATCCCGCGATGTGGAACGCCTTGAAACTGCTCAACGCCGAGGGGGAATTCCTCAACGCCGAGGAAGGCGCCGAGGTCGTGCGCCGTTCGGAAAATCTGGACCAGGCCACGTATGCGGCCGTAGAAGCCTTGGGCGGCATCGAACAGGACCCCGCTTCGATTGAAAAGCATATCGCCAAGGTCGTGGCGTTGAAAGATGTGGATGTGCCCGCCATCAAGGCGGCCGGTTTCAAATTGGTCGTCGATCCGGTCAATTCCACGGGTGCCTTGGCTATTCCGGCTTTGCTCAAAGCTTTGGGCGTGGAGCGGGTCGAGGTCATCAATGGCACGGCCGACGGTCGTTTCGCGCATAATCCCGAACCTTTGGCCGCGCATCTGACCGGCCTGTCGGAAGCGGTCCGTCACCATAAGGCGGATGCCGGCATCGCCGTCGATCCGGATGTCGATCGGCTCGCGTTCATGTGCGAGGACGGCGTTCTGTATGGCGAGGAATATACGCTTGTGACGGTGGCCGACTATATCCTTTCGCTGCGCAAGGGCGCGGCGGTCTCCAACCTTTCTTCCTCGCGCGCCTTGCGGGACGTGGCCGAACAATACGGCGGCCGTTACGCGGCCTCGGCCGTGGGGGAGGTGCATGTCGTGGCCAAGATGAAGGCCGTGCAGGCCGTCATCGGTGGCGAGGGCAATGGCGGCGTCATTTATCCGCCCTTGCATTACGGCCGCGACGCCTTGGTGGGTGTGGCGCTGTTTCTGACGCATTGGGCGCATCTGCGTGCCGCGCAGGGCGGCCGGCTCTCTTTGAGCGAACTGAAGAAGCGTTATCCGGATTATACGATTGCCAAGCATAAGATGGAACTCCAGCCCGGCACCGATATTCCGGCCTTGCTGGCGGGGTTGGAAAAGCAGTTCCGGGACGGCGCGGTGCTGGAACCCGTCGAGATTTCCAAGGAGGACGGGCTCAAAATCAGTTTCCCGGCCCGAAAGGAATGGGTGCACCTGCGCAAGTCGAACACCGAACCCATTATCCGCCTGTATGCGGAGAGCGCGACGGAAGCCGCGGCTTCGGCCTTGGCGGAGGATATGGTAAAGCGCATGGCGGCCTTGTAAGGCTGGCCTTGCGGTAGCCGACAGCGGGCGCGGCATGATGCCAAGCGTTTCTTGTGGCGTCTCGCGGCCGGCGTGAAGCGTGAATAAAATACCAAACTATGAAAACGATAGACCAAGGCCGTTTCGACGGCAAGAAAGTATTGGTGCGTTGCGATTTCAACGTGCCTATCGATGCGGCGGGGAAGATTACGGACGAAACCCGTATCCGGGAGAGCCTGCCTACGCTGAAAGCCCTTTTGGAACAAGGCGCGGCCTTGATTCTCATGTCGCATCTCGGCCGCCCGGCCGGTACCGGTTTCGAGGCCGCTTACAGCCTCGCGCCCGTGGCCGCCCGCCTGAAAGAGGTTTTGGGGCATCCGGTGCAATTCAATCAGGACGTCTTTACCGATACGACCGTACAGGCTGCGGCTGGCTTGAAGGGGGGCGACGTATTGCTGTTGGAGAACCTGCGTTTCACGAAGGCCGAGACCAAGGGCGACGAAACGTTTGCCCGTTATCTGGCCGATTTGGGCGACGCCTATGTGAACGACGCGTTCGGTACGGCCCACCGCGCCCACGCTTCGACGGCCGTCATCGCCAAATTCTTCCCGACCGAAAAGTATGCGGGCAAGTTGCTGGCGCACGAGGTGGAGAATCTGGAAAAACTGCTGCATCACGCCGCGCGCCCGTTTACGGCCGTTATCGGCGGTTCCAAGGTGTCGAGCAAAATCGATGTGTTGCAGAACTTGATAGACCGTGTCGATAACATGATTATCGGCGGCGGCATGGCTTATACGTTCATCAAGGCGCAGGGCGGCCAAATCGGCCGTTCGCTCTGCGAGGACGACAAATTGGAGGTGGCGCGCGGCGTCATGGCGGCTTGCGCGAAGAAAGGCGTGAAACTCTATCTGCCGAAAGACACGGTGTGTGCCGATGATTTCAACAACGACGCCAACCGTCAGTGCGTGCCGACGATGGCCATTCCCGACGGCTGGGAAGGCATGGATATAGGCCCTGAAACGCGCGCGGTGTTCGAACAGGTCATCGCCGGTTCGGCTTCGGTCTTGTGGAACGGGCCGTTGGGCGTTTTCGAGATGCCGAACTTTCAGGCCGGTACGTTGCAAATCGGTAAGGCTATAGGCGAAGCCACGAAGAAAGGCGCTTATTCGGCCGTGGGGGGCGGCGATTCCGTGGCGGCCGCGAACCAGTTGGGCTTGGCCAAGGATTTGAGCTATGTCTCCACGGGGGGCGGCGCGATGCTGGAATATCTGGAAGGCAAAGTCCTGCCCGGTGTGGCGGCGCTGGATTAAGCGGTTATAGGTATTGAAACGACGGCGGCCGGATGCGTTTTGTGTCCGGCCGTTTTTATTTTATCCCGCACCTTAACACGTCCTGTCCTTCGAGCGTGGCTTCGAGGCGGTCGCCGATACGGACGGGGCCTACGCCGACGGGCGTGCCCGTAAAGAGGATGTCGCCCATGTGCAGCGTCATGAATTGTGAAACGTAACTGATCAGGCGCGGCACACCGAACAGCATGTCGCCCGTAAAGCCGTCCTGCACCTTGTTGCCGTTCAGGTTCAGATGGAAATGCAGGGCCGACACGGGCGGCAGTTCGGCTTTCGGTATCCAGCGGCCGATGGCGGCCGACTGGTCGAAACTCTTGCTGATTTCCCACGGCAGGCCTTTTTCAACGCAACGGCGTTGCAGGTCGCGGGCCGTAAAGTCGAAGCCGAGGCTGACGGCATCGAAAAAATCTTCGGCGTATTTCTCCGGAATGTATTTGCCCACCTTGCTTATACGCAGGATGACTTCGGTTTCGTAATGGATTTCCTGCGAGAACTCAGGCAGGTAAAACGGACGGTTGCGCAATAGCAACGCGGTGTCGGGCTTGAAAAAGAACACCGGCTGTTCCGGCACTTCGTGTTGCAGTTCGGCGATGTGGGCACGGTAATTCTGCCCGATGCAGATGATTTTCATAGTGTATGCCTCCTCTGCCGCCATTCCCGGGGTACGGCACAGGGCGATGGCACTCGTGCGGACGGGATGGTGGTTCTGTTGTTATATTTCCTCCATGCCGCCTCCGGCTTCGATGCCGGACCGCCGTATCGGCCGCTGGCTGCGCTTCAGGCCTTGGTTGATTTTATACGAGAGCGTCAGGTAGGCCGCCGTCGAACGGAGCGGCCGCCGGTGGTTTTCCGTCACGAAGTTGCTGCCGGTCACCGTATTGTTGAACCGCATCGTATGGCACAGGTCGCTGATGCGCAGGCCCACGGTAAAGCGGTTCTTGAAAAAGCCTTTGCGGGCCGCCAGTTCGGCCGAAAAGTTCGGGGCCATATAGGTTTGTCCGAAGTAGTTGGGGCCGCGGTAACGGCAGGAAAGCTGGAGGTTGATGTCGTGTTTGAGCGAAAAGGTCGTGTTGAAACGCAACTGATAGCTTAAGCCTTCCGAGTTGAGCGAGGGATCGGCCGCGCCCCGCGTGATGTTCTGGTACAGGCTGCCGTTGAGGCTGAACCGCCACCAGGAGAAAACGCGCTGTTCGTAAGCGAGGTCGAAACCGTAGTTGGTGCCGCTCGTGTAGTTGAGGAAGGTCTGTACGCGCACGCCGTCTTCACGTTCGTAGGTGTAGCGTCGGATGACGTCTTCCACGCGGCGGTAATAGACCGTCACGAAAAACGAACTGCCCTTGTAGAACAGCGAGTAGTTCAGTTCCACCGAATGGATGTCTTCGGGCTCGAGGTCGGGATTGCCCATCGAGATGGAAGACGGATAGTTGTCGTAATTGACGAACGGGTTGAGGTTCCAGGGGCGGGGGCGGTTCACGCGCCGCGTATAACTCAGCTGGATTTCCTGCATCTTGCCGATTTTGTAGGAAAGATGCACAGCCGGGTAGAAGCGCGGCACGAGATAACTGAACGTCGTGTCGCTCCGTTCCGACACGGTCTGCGCGTCCATGGCCGCCACCTCCATGCGGCCGCCGACCTGGAAGCTGAAATTCCCGACTGTACCGCCGAAGTTGGCATAGACGCCGTGGTTCTGTTCCGTATAGCCGAAATCCACCGACGTGTCCTGAAACGTGTAGAGCCGGAAATCCTCGCGGTCGATGCTGCGGTTGTAGCGGACCTTGCCTTGATAGCCGACTTCCAGTTTGAAACGTTCGCCGAACGGGTGCGCATAGTTGATCTGTCCGTCGAAGTCCAGACCGTTGCCGCGGGAACGGGTCGTCTGCACGCTTTCGGTCGATAGGCCGTTGAGTTCGTCCGTCACCCTGCGGTTCATCGTCGTGCGGTTGTTCGGACTGTGGTAGTCGATCGTCGCGTCAACCGTCAGTTCCTGATCCTTGCGGCCGAATTCGTGGCGGTAAGACAGGGCGGTGTTGAACTGCGCCCAGCGGTTTTTGCCGTTCGAGGTGTTGCCCAGTGTCTCGTACCAGTGGTATTCGAATGGATCGTCTTCGCCGGATTTATGGCGCAGGTCGCCCGTCGGGTCGAAGTAAGACGCGCTGCGCGTGCCGGGCGTCTCGTTGCGGCGGTTGTTGTACCAGAGGCCGCCGCCCATGCTGACGGTAAACAGGTCTTTGTCCGAGATGCGCCAGTCCGCGCCCACCTTGACCTGACCGCCCAATCCACGCCGGCAGCCGCGGCTCTCACCCGTTTCCCATTCCATGTTGTCGTCCGGAAACAATGCCGGGAACGGACTTTTCTTGAGGCTGCGCGTCGAAGTCGAACCTTCGGAAAGGCGTTCGCGGAAGTTGAGGTCGGCCGACGTGAAGAGCGTGACCTTGCCCAAGCCGAAGCTGAGGTTGGTGGAGGCGCTGTGTTGGTTGGAGGTGGCCGTCGATACGTTGACGACGCCGTTGAAGTCGTGGTTCAGGCGTTTTTTCGTGCGGATGTTGAGGATGCCGGCCATGCCTTCGGGATTGTATTTGGCCGACGGATTGGAGATGATTTCGATGCTTTCGATGGCGCTGGCCGATATCTGATCCAAACCTAAACCGGAAAGGACGGCGGGCCGTCCGTCTATGAGAATCGTCACGTTGTCGCTGCCTTTGAGCGAGACGTTGCCCTCTTCATCTACCGTAACCGAGGGCACGTTCTGCAAGACGTCGGTCGCCGTGCCGCCCTCGCTCACGAGCGATTGCTCCACGTTCACGACCTTTTTGTCCAAGGCGTATTCAATCATGCGTTTCTGCCCCTTGATTTCGACCGAGTTGAGCGCGATGGCCGTGGAGGTCATCGCGAGGTCTTCAAGTTTGCGGGTCGGTCGGTCGGCGGTAAGCCGGAACGTGGCGGTCTTCTGTTCCTGAAAGCCCATGGAACTGGCGCGGACGTAAAGTGGCGCATCGAGCGGCAACCGGTCCACGTTGAACCGGCCGAGTGCGTCGGTGATGCCGCCGCCGACCAAACGGCCGTTGCCGCTGTCGGCCGCGACGAAAACGGCGATATTGACGAATTCCAACGGGCTGTTGTTTTCCGCATCCAGCGTGCGGCCCGTGAGTTTACCTGTGTTTTGGGCGGAAAGCGTGCCGCCGGTGCCGATGGCAGTCCCCGCCAGCAGAGCGCACAGCCATAGGGCGAATCGTTTGAGGACGGAGAAATGGTTGCTTCTTGTCATTTTGTAAAACAATGCGTAAGAGAGGGTGAGGCACTGTTTTGGCCACGCTGCGGCTTGGCGCAGGCGTACACATAAGCAGGCGTGCAAATATAGTAAAAATTCGGTTTAGAAGAACGCGAGCGCGAGCCCGTCGGCTCGGTAGCGGGCGGCTGATGTCGGGCGGTAGGCTGTTTCGGTTTCTTGCAGCAGGCCGCCCGCGAGAAGTGGTTTCAGATGTGCCAGGCAGGCCGTACGCAGATCCGGCGGCAGGGCGGCAAGGCGGCCTTTGTCGAGGCCGTCCGCCGTGCGCAGGGCGGTCATGACGTATTCGTGGTAAAGGTCGGTTTCGGTCAGGTGTTCCTGTTCGTAGCGGGCTTCGCCGTAAGGTCCCGAGACGTAAGCGCGGACGTCCGGCCGGTTGGCGCGGCGCACGGCGGTAACCGCTCCTGCGGTTTCCCGCAGACCGTAGAACGAATGCGCGCCGGGTCCCAAGCCGAGATAGGGTGTCCGGATGTCCCAATAACGGCTGTTGTGGCGGGCGCGGTGGCCGGGCAGCGCGAAGTTCGAGACTTCGTAGCCCTCATAACCCTGCCGCTCCGTCCAATCCGTCAGCAGTCCGTATTGCTCGGACAAGGCATCCTGTCCGGGCATCCGCCATTGCCCGGCGGTCACTTGTCGGGACAGCAGGCTGCCCGGCTCCACGGTCAGCGCGTAGGCGGAGAGGTGGGGCGGTCGGTAGGCGGCGGCCGTTTCCAACTGTTCCGCCCATTCGGCTTCGTCCATATCGGGTAGGCCGTAAATCAAGTCGATGGAAAGGTTGTCGAAACCTTGGGCGGCCGCCATGTCTATGGCTTCGAGAGCTTCCCGTCCGCTGTGGCGGCGGCGCATGAACCGCAGCCGATCGTCGCGGAACGACTGTATGCCCATGCTGAGCCGGTTGACGGGTGTATGCCGTTTGAGCCCGGTGATGAGGTCGCGGTGTTCGGGGTTGAGTTCAAACGTGATTTCGGGTGACGTACTCCAGTTGAACAGGCGGCTCAGGCCATCGAAAAGCCGCACGCAATCGGCTATGTCCAGCACCGAGGGCGTGCCGCCGCCAAGATATAGGCTGTCGAAGACGGCTTCATCCCAGGGGGCGTCCGCTTCTTCGAGCCGCCGTTGCGCCGCTTCTTGCAGAACCGCCTCGACGTAGTGTTTCCGGTAAGTCGGATCCGCCACCGAATAAAACGCGCAGTAAGTGCATTTGGCCTCGCAGAAAGGTACGTGGATGTAGAGGCCGGCCACCGGTCTTGTCGGTTTCATGCAGGCCGGTCGTTTTCGGGCGTCGGCGCCGCGTTCAGCACGATGCGGAATGTCGTGCCTTCGTTGATGACCGAAGACTTGACGAAAATCCGGCCTTTGTGATAGGACTTGATGATGCGTTTGCTCAGCGTCAGGCCAAGCCCCCAGCCGCGCGTCTTGGTCGTGAAGCCGGGTTCGAAAATCGAAGAAAACATATTGTGCGGAATGCCTTTGCCTGTATCGCGTACATCGACGTAAATCTGCGGCAGGTCGGTCTGTATGTTTACGAAAATATCTCCTTTCCCGCCGCCTATGGCGTTCACGGCGTTTTTACACAGGTTCTCGATGACCCATTCGAAAAGATCGGCATTGAGATAGGCATATATCGTTTCGTCTTCAGAGGGGGAAATATGATAATGGATGTGTTTGGACGTCCGGACTTTGAGATAGGCGACGGCCCGATATACGACCGGTACCAGATTTTCCGCTTTCAGTTCCGGTACGGAGCCGATTTTGGAAAAACGTTGCGCGATCATCTGCAGGCGCAATACGTCCTTTTCTATTTCGGCGAGGTTCTCAAGCGAAAGCGGTTCGTCGGGCTGTAATTTGCAGAATTCGATCCAGGCCAACAACGAGGACAGCGGCGTCCCCAATTGGTGCGCCGTCTCTTTCGACATGCCCCACCAGACTTGGTTCTGTTCGTTGCGGCGTGAAAGGTTGAGCAGGAAAGCGATGCCGATAAGCAGCGCGAGCAACGCGAACGACAGCACGACGGGTAGGTAGCGCAGGCCTTTCAGGAGCGGCGAGGCATTGTAGAAAATATACATTTTTTCGCGCGTGTCTTCAAGGGCGTCGATGACGATAGGCGGGTTGTCCTTGCTCATGCGGCGGAGCAGGCGTTCGATGTTTTTTTTGCTGTAAAACTGTTCCGGGTCGATGTTGGCGTATTGGATGATGCGCGTTCGGGATTCATCGGTGATGACGATGGGGGCCGAAATGAATTCCGTGGCTGCCGTGATGCTGAACGACTGGGACAACTCCTCGAGCAGGTTGTGCAGGCGGATGAAAGTGGAAGACGGTTTATAGTAAAAGAGATACCGCTCGCCCTCCGCTGTAACGGAAATCGGGTCGTAATGCGTGTATTCGCTGTAGCGCGGCGTATCGATCGAAAGGCTGTCGTTTACCTCGAATTCCTCGCCGTGCGCCTCTATGACGCGGCCGTTTTGGTCCACGACCATGAACGGAATGGAACGGTTGTCCGAGATGATGCGGATAAAGAAATCGAATTCGCGGGGCGAAGTGTTGGTGGACAGCAAACGCTCGTAAGCATACGACCAGATCATGGCGTATTTGCGCTCCTCCAGCTCCAGATTGGCGAACAGCGTGCGCGTATATTCCATGAGTTCGGTCTGTTGCCGGAGCGAGGCCGCCCAGTTGCGGATTTTAAGCTGTTCTTCCGTTTCTATTCTGGAAATCATGATTTGGGTGTACCAAAACGTGATGACCAATAGAATCGCCGTGATGAAGACGAATAGCAGATTGAGCCGGTGGGCGAGACGGGAAAAGGCGATGTGTTTTTTCTTCATGGACGGGACGGCAAATACGGTAAGCATACAAAGTTAGTAAAAGTCTGCAAGAAATTCAAATGAAACCGGACCGGGCCTTTGTCGGTTTGAACCCCGGTCGGTAAAATTTGTTTATATCGGGCTTTTGCCTTAACTTTGGAGGTTGGTCTGCCGGTGTCTGCGGAACGATGGCGAAACGTCTGCGGAGGCCGGAAACGAAGGGCCGGCTTAAACAGAATACAAGCGGTATGGCGGTGCAAAACCAAAGGATGGAAGACGACCTCCGTTTCATGCGGGAGGCGTTCAAACTGGCGCGGCAGGCCTTTGAGGCTGGCGAAGTGCCGGTGGGAGCCGTCGTCGTGGCCGACGGCCGGATTATCGGCAAAGGCTACAATTTGACTGAAACACTGCACGATGCCACGGCGCATGCCGAGATGCAGGCGTTTACGGCCGCCGCCGAGTATTTGGGCGGCAAATACTTGACCGATTGCACGTTGTATGTAACGCTCGAACCCTGTTGCATGTGCGCCGGTGCGGCTTATTGGACTCAGATCAGCCGTATCGTCTATGGCGCCGACGACCCCAAACGCGGCTGTTCGCGCGTGCGTCCGTCGTTGTTGCACCCAAAGACGGTTTGCGAGGGCGGGCTGATGGCCGAAGAAAGCCGGGCGTTGTTGCAGGCGTTTTTCAACGAGATAAGATAAGATGCGTAAAGAGATCACGATACCGTACGAGGAGTATGCCGACGAGCAGGCGTTGTCTGCGGTGGACGCGGCTCTGCTGGAGCAGGCGCGCCGTTGCGTGGACAACGCTTATGCGCCCTATTCCGAATTCAAGGTGGGGGCGGCCGTGCGTCTGACCGACGGCACGGTGGTCTGCGGCAGCAATCAGGAGAATGTCGCATTTCCGTCCGGCCTTTGCGCCGAGCGTGTGGCCGTGTTCGCGGCCGGTGCCAATTATCCGGGCGTGCCCATCGCGGCATTGGCCGTGACGGCGCGGGCGGCCGATGGCCATCCGGTCGATTGGCCGATTAGCCCTTGCGGGGCGTGCCGGCAGTCGCTGATTGAGTACGAACAGCGTTACGGGCATAAAATTCGCGTGATTCTGCAAGGCAGTACCGGCAAGGTGGTGGTGTTTGACGGCATCGACCGTTTGTTGCCGTTTCAGTTCGAGGCGGAGGGCATAGGGGCGGATGCGCCTCACTCCCAAGTCGGGGCAGATGTAAGCGTGGGTTCGGATCAACACGTCGGATCGGACGGAACCGTCGGGTCAGAGGGAAAAAAGAGGAATTAGCATTATGTGGCACACGTGCGTGGAAGGCGTTTTATTGGGTTTGGGGCTGGCCGTCATGTTGGGACCCGCTTTCTTCTCGCTCGTGCAGACGAGCCTGCGCCACGGCTTTTCTGCGGCCATGCGCCTGGCGTTCGGCATCTTTTTGAGCGATTCCGCCTTGGTGGGCCTTTCATTTTATGGGGCGGCCAAACTGTTCGAACTGCCGGCGGCCCAACATCTGATTACATTGGTGGGCGGCGCGATACTCGTCGGCTATGGCGTCTATACGTATCGCAGTAAAGCCGATATAGAGACGGTCATGGAGAAGTCGGAGGAGAGGCAACTGAAAAAAGACTTGAAAGGGCCGTCATGGTGGGTCGATTTCCTGCGCGGCTTTTTGACCAACATGGCCAATCCGGCCACGTGGCTGTTTTGGTTCTTTTGGGTCGGCATCATCATGGGACAGAATACGGTGGATGGCGAGATACGGAAGTTGAACGTCATCCTGTTTTTCAGTTCGGCCTTGCTGACCGTGTTGACGACCGACCTGATCAAGGGGCTGATCGCGTATCGGCTCAAGCCCCATATGACGAACCGCACGATGCATGTCGTGAACCGCATTGTCGGGGTATTCCTGTTCGTGTTCGGGCTGTACCTGATGTTGCACGTCCTGCTCGAACTCGCGGGGGTGCCCGTGGCGGCGTTCAAAGCGGCACCCGCCGCTTTTCTATGAGCGAGGGGAATGAACGAAAACTTAAACTATATTTATACTATGGAAACTGTAAAATGCTTGATCATCGGCTCCGGCCCCGCCGGTTTCACGGCCGCGATTTATGCGGCGCGCGCCGACCTCAAACCGGTGCTGTACGAGGGTTATCAGCCCGGCGGCCAATTGACGATTACGACCGAAGTGGAGAACTTTCCCGGTTATCCGGAAGGGGTTTCCGGCCCGCAGTTGATGCAGGACTTGCGTAACCAGGCCTTGCGCTTCAAGGCCGACATCCGTCCCGGTACGATTGAGGAAGTCGATTTCTCCAAACGGCCGTTCCGTGTTGTGACCGAAAACAAGACCGAAATTCTGGCCGAAACCGTGATTGTGGCCACGGGCGCTTCCGCCAACTGGCTCGGTTTGGAATCCGAAAAAAAATTCAACGGTCAGGGCGTTTCGGCCTGCGCTACCTGTGACGGGTTCTTCTATAAAGGACAGGACGTGGCCGTCGTGGGCGGCGGCGATACGGCGGCCGAAGAGGCCAGCTACTTGACCAACCTTTGCAACAAAGTCTATATGATCGTGCGCCGGGACGAACTGCGTGCCTCCAAGGTGATGCAGGAACGCGTGCTGAGCAATCCGAAAATCGAAATGCTGTGGCACCACGTGACGCAGGAAATTTTGGGCGACGACAGCGGCGTGACCGGCGCCTTGCTGAAGAACGTCCAGACGGGCGAAGACAAGAAAATCGACGTGACGGGCTTTTTCGTCGCGATCGGCCATACGCCGAACACCTCCTTGTTCAAAGGTCAGCTTGAACTGCACCCGAACGGTTACATCAAGACGACGCCGGGTTCCACGCGCACGTCGGTGGAAGGCGTTTTCGCAGCCGGAGACGTTCAAGACCTGCACTTCCGTCAGGGTATCGTGGCGGCCGGCACGGGTTGCATGGCGGCTATGGAGGCGGAACGTTTCTTGAAAGACAGTGAGCAATAGGCAAGCTTGCTTGCGTATTGCCATGGCGGAGAAACGTCGCGCGAAGCGCAGTTTTTCCTGAAAGACAGTGAGCAATAGGCAAGCTTGCTTGCGTATTGCCATGGCGGAGAAACGTCGCGCGAAGCGCAGTTTTTCCTGAAAGACAGTGAGCAATAGGCAAGCTTGCTTGCGTAAGAATTTTAGCCGGGCGCAAGTCGGCCGGCTGCTGGAAAAGCGGGGAGTCGCCTTTCGGAAAGGAGGCGGCTCCTCATTTATCAATTGTGATTTTGAAATAAAGCGGAATTATGAAGAAGATAGCGGTGATATTATCGGGTTGCGGCGTATTTGACGGCAGCGAGATAGGCGAGAGCATGATGGCGTTGTTGGCCATAGACCTATGCGGCGCATCCTATGCCATTTTCGCGCCCGACAAGGCGCAGGCCGTCGTGATGAACCATTTGACGGGTGAACCGATGCAGGAACAGCGTAACGTGCTGGTGGAGGCGGCGCGCATCGCCCGCGGCGAGATTGCGCCGCTGTCTTCGTTCCGTGCGGCCGATTTCGACGCCCTGCTGTTGCCGGGCGGTTTCGGGGCGGCCAAAAATTTATCGACTTACGCTTCGGAGGGCGAACGCATGACGGTGGATAAGGAGGTTTCGCAGGCCGTGCTGACGATGCACGAAGCCGGCAAACCCATCGGCGCGATGTGCATCGCGCCCGTCATTCTGGCGCATCTGTTGCCGGGCGTCAAACTGACCATCGGCAAAGACCCGCGGACGGCCGCGCATATCACGGCCATGGGCGGTGTGCACGAGGTCACGGAAGAGGCGCAGGTCAGCGCGGACAACGCGCACAAAGTATTTACGACGCCCTGTTATATGTTGAGCGGCGTCGGTCTGGCGCAGATTTTTCAAAGCGCGCAGGCGTTGGTCAAAGCCATGTTGGCTTAGACGCTCCTGCATTTTTACGGTCGAACCGTTGAAGGCCTGAATCATGGGAAAGCAGGATTTGTACGCGCGGCTTCGCGCGGAGTACCCCTTGTTTGTTTACGAAGGTTACGAGGCACTGCCGCTGGCGGCGTCCTCTGTCGATAGTGTCCATGTCCGTTACCGTTTCGTCGTTTACGACGCCGGAGGAAAGGAAGCGTTCGTGTTCCGCCCCGAATGGCGTATCCCGGCGCGGTCGTTCTATGCGGCGGAAGCCGTGCCGGCGGATTTGTGGCGCAACCTCTTGTTTCAACTCGGTATGGCCGAGTTGGTCAGTTATTGGAAAGCCACGGCTTCGCCCGTCGTGGAGATCCATTGCCCGGCCGGTGTCCGTATGGACGAAGAGGCCGTGGCGTTTTGGAAAAAGCTTTATTTCAACGGGCTGGGCGAATATTTTTATCTCAATGGCCTGCATGAGGTGACGCAGGCCGGTTTCATGACGATACGTGTGCGTGCGGCCGCGGACAATCCGTCGTTCGGCGCGGAAGATCCGGCGGCTTCGGCGGCTCAGGCGGTTTCCACCGCGGTGGAAATGCCGCTTTCGCCGCGCGTCATCGTGCCCATCGGCGGCGGAAAAGACTCGGTCGTGACGTGGGAAGTGCTGGCGCATACGCAAGCGGACGGGGCCGACGGCCTATTGCCGCTCATCCTCAATCCGCGCGGCGCGACCTTGGCCTGTTGCGCGGCCGGCGGCAAGACGGAAGAAGGCATAGCCGTGCTGAACCGTCGCCTCGACCCGCTTTTGCTCGAACTCAACGCCAAGGGCTTTCTCAACGGCCACACGCCTTTTTCGGCCTTGCTGGCTTTCGCCACGCTTTTGATTGCGGCCATGAGTGGCCGCCGTTATATCGCGCTTTCGAACGAGAGCAGCGCGAACGAGAGTACGGTGCCGGGAAGCAAGGTCAATCATCAGTATTCCAAATCATTTGAATTTGAGGCGGATTTTCGCCGCTATGTCGCGGCCTATGTTTCGCCCTCCTTTTATTATTTCAGCTTCCTGCGGCCGTTGAGCGAACTCGCGATAGCGCGTATCTTCAGCGACCTCAAAGTTTATCATGCGGTTTTCAAAAGCTGCAATGTCGGCAGCAAGCGGGATGTCTGGTGCGGTCACTGTGCCAAATGTCTGTTCGCCTATATCATCTTTTCGCCCTTTCTGCCGCAATCCGAATTGGAACGGATTTTCGGCCGCAACCTGTTGGCGGACGCTTCCATGTTGCCGCTGTTGCAGGAATTGGACGGCGAGACGCCCGTCAAGCCGTTCGAATGCGTCGGCACCGTGGCGGAGGTCAATTGGGCGTTGCGGCGATTGCGCCCGTTGGCGGATACGTCGGCGCCTGGCGCGTACCCGCTTTTGGACGCCTATTTCGCATCGGAGGCGGCGCAGCGGCCGGTTTCGGACGCGGTATGGCGCGGGCTGTTCGAGCCGCACGCGCTCCCGCCGGAATTTCTCGCGGGTTTGAAAACGTATTTGCAGGCAGCGCATATATTCGATTGAACCTTCATGGACGATTCAGCCTTACATACTTGTTTCGATGCGGTCGTGTTGCCGGCGGGGCGCGTGGCGCTTTTAGGCGCCGGCCGTGAGGGCGAGAGCAGTTACCGGCTGTTGCGCCGCCTCTACCCACCGTTGCCGATCACGGTCTGCGACCGCGACGAACGTGTGCGGGCGGCCGCGCTTTGGCAGGATGATGCCCATGTGGATTTTGCGACGGGCGACGGTTATGTGGCGGCTGCGGCCGCGTTTCCGCTTATCCTTAAAAGCCCGGGCGTCTGTCTTAAAGACCGTCCGGATTTATTGAGTAGCCCGGCCTTGACGTCGCAGGCCGACCTCTTTCTGCGCTTTTTCGGGCGGCAGTGTGTCGGCGTGACGGGCACCAAGGGCAAAAGCACGGTCACGCATTTGATATATCACTTGTTGCAGGCCGAATACCCCTGTCTGTTGGCCGGCAACATGGGCATCCCGTTTTTCGACATATTGCCGCAACTTACGCCGTCGCATCGCGTCGTAGGCGAGCTGTCGTCCCATCAGTTGGAGCAGGTGCATACGCCGCCGCATGTCGGCGTTTTGCTCAATCTCTACGAGGAACACCTCGACCATTACGTCAGTTTTGAAGCCTACCAACGCGCCAAACTGCAGATTGCGGGCGGGGAGGCTTTGGTTGTGAACGGGGACGACCCGCTCATAGCCGCGCGTCTTAAAGAATGGCGCTCCGTACGGCCCGGCCGCGTCTTGTCGCTGGCCGTTTTCGGGAGCGCGGCGGCCGCCACGGCCTATAGCGATGTCCCCGGCCTGCGGGTTGAAGACCGCCTGGTGTGGCGTCCGGAGGCTCTGACCGCTACCGACGGCACGCCCGTCTTCCGTTTTGACGCGCCGCATCCGCTTATAGGCGAACATAACGAACGCAATCTGGCCGCCGCGCTCCTGGCGGCCAAACGGATGGGCGGCACCTATGCGCGCATGTTACCGCGCGTGGCCTCGTTCCGGCCGTTGCCGCACCGTTTGCAGTACGTGGGCTGTTACGGTGGCGCGCATTACTTCAACGACTCCATCTCCACGATTCCGCAAGCCTGCATCGCGGCCGTGGAAAGCGTGAACCGCCTGCCGTTCGTCAGCCATGTCAGTTGTCTGATAATCGGTGGTTTCGACCGCGAAATCGATTATACGCCGCTCGTGGATTACCTCTGCGCAAATCCGATAAAAAGTGTTATTTTTGTCGGTGCGGCGGGACGTCGGGTACAAGCGGAGTTGGCAAGCCGCAAATGCTTGCCGGTTGACAGGTTATGTACCGACGACTATGAAGAACTCGTGCCGTGGGCCGTGGCGCATGCCGAACCCGGCGCCGCCTGCGTATTGTCGCCGGCCGCCGCCAGTTACGACTGCTTCAAGAATTTCGAGCAGCGGGGCGAGCGGTTTATGGAACTGATAAAAAAACAATTCACGATATGAAAAAGTTAATCGAATGCGTGCCCAATTTCAGCGAGGGGCGCGACCTGTCCGTCATCAAGCAGATTACGGACGAAATTGAAAAGATAGAAGGCGTCAAACTGCTTGACGTTGATCCGGGTGCGGCCACGAACCGTACGGTCGTCACGTTCGTCGGCACGCCCGACGAGGTTATCGAGGCGGCTTTTCAGGCGGTGAAAAAGGCCGGACAGCTCATCGACATGCGTCAGCACCACGGCGCCCACCCGCGTTTCGGTGCCACCGATGTCTGCCCGCTCGTGCCCGTGGCCAACATCACGATGGAGGAAACCGTGGAATATGCCCGCAAGCTGGCCAAACGCATAGGAGAGGAACTCGGCATATCCGTTTACTGCTACGAATCGGCCGCTTTCGACCCCAAACGCCGCAACTTGGCTTATTGCCGCGCCGGCGAATACGAAGGGCTGAAAGAAAAACTGGCGACGCCCGAAGGCAAGCCCGATTTCGGCCCGGCCGAGTTCAACGCTTTTTCCGGCGCGACGGCCGTCGGGGCGCGTGACTTCCTCGTGGCCATCAACTATAACCTCAATACGACCTCCACGCGCCGCGCCAACGCCATTGCGTTCGACGTACGTGAAAAAGGCCGTCCCGCCCGCGAAGGCGGCAAGGTGACGGGCAAGCCGCTCAAAGACGAGAACGGCAAGCCGGTCATGATTCCCGGCACGCTCAAGGGGACGAAAGCCATCGGTTGGTTCATCGAGGAATACGGCATCGCGCAGGTGTCGATGAACATCACGAACATTTCCCAGACGCCGGTGCATGTGGCCTACGAAGAGGTTTTCGCCAAGGCGGCGGCGCGCGGCGTACGCGTGACGGGCGCTGAAATCGTCGGTCTGATTCCGAAAAAGACGTTGATCGACGCCGGCAAATTCTATCTGACCAAACAACAGCGTTCGGTCGGTATCAGCGAGGCTGAAATCATCAAGATCGCCGTCAAGTCGATGGGCTTGGACGACCTCAAACCGTTCAATCCGGAAGAAAAAATCATCGAATATCTGTTGGAGGCCGACAACAAGGCCAAGAAACTCGTCGATCTGACCTGCACGGGTTTCGCCGACGAAACCGCGAGCGAATCGCCCGCGCCCGGCGGTGGCTCCATCTCCGCCTATATGGGGGCTTTGGCGGCCGCGTTGGGCACGATGGTGGCCAACCTTTCCTCGCATAAAGCCGGTTGGGACGAACGTTGGGAAGAATTTTCCGTTTGGGCCGAAAAGGGACAGGCGATGAAAGACGCGTTGTTGCACCTCGTGGACGAAGACACGAACGCGTTCAACAAGATTATGGACGCTTTCGGCCTGCCGAAAAAGACCGACGAGGAAAAGGCGGCGCGTAGCGCGGCCATCCAGGAAGCCACGAAATACGCCACCGAAGTGCCGTTCCACACGATGCAGGAAGCCTTCAAGACGTTCGACATCGTGCAGGCCATGGCCGAGACCGGTAACCCCAATTCGGTGACCGATGCCGGCGTGGGCGCGCTCTGTGCCCGCAGTGCCGTCATGGGGGCGCACCTGAACGTGCAGATCAACGCCTCCAGCCTCAAGGACGAAGCCTTCAAGGCCGACATCCTCGGCAAGGCGGCCGAAATCGAAAAGCAGGCTTTGGCCCGCGAAGCCGAAATTCTGAAGATCGTCGCTTCGAAAATCGGCTAAGCCTTTGCGGTTTCGTCAGTTTCAGAACCCTCTATTTGCCTCCACATTCGCTTCGCTCCCTAAAGTCGGCTTATAGAGGTTCTGAAACTTTCCTAATGCGTCTTTGGGGCGGCGCTGAGCCGGTGTAGCGAACCGACTGCGGCTACGGCTACGGCTACGGC
>CAJUFX010000001.1:8415-185457 GCA_910586395.1 uncultured Bacteroidales bacterium | reverse complement strand
CGGCTACGGCTACGGCTACGGCATAGCCTACGTACCAAAGCCTGCAGGTAGATAATAAAAAAAGGTTGGAACTCAGGTTCCGACCTTTTTTTGTTTTACCGTTTGAAGTCGCGCACCAAGGTGTCGGCGTCGGAGGCGGTGAAACGTTGGTTCAGGGCATTCAGATATTGTTCGAAATAAACGTAAGCCTCGGAGTTTTCAGGTTGGTAGTCCTCCGCGTAATCGTAGCGGTCGAGGGCGGAGAGTACGTCGCTGACATGGAGCCGGTGCGTATCGAAAGCCGGTTGGTAGCAGGCCTTGTCGGTATAGCGGTCGTCGTTCAGGAAGATGCAGCTTAAAACGCCGGTGGCGGTCAGTTCCTGCGCGATGCGGTAGAGATAGGGGCGGGGCGCGCCTATCTCGCGGGCCAGGTCGCCCACATTCATGCCGCCCTGACGTTGCTCGAAATGCTTGACGAGCAGGCTCGTCATTTCCAACGCGTAAATCTTTCGGCGGAATTCGCTCAAATGGCGGTAGTCGGTTTCAAAAATGTATTGGTTGCGGCGGTAGATGCTGAAGCCCAATTCCGCACCGACGAGCAGGATGAGCCAGCTGATACGCAACCAAATCAAAAACAGGGGTAATGCGGCGAAACTGCCGTAAACGACATTATAGCCCGTCATGTATTTCTGCAAACGGATGTAGAGGGTTTGGAACACGATGAAGCAGACGGTCGTGATGATGCTCGAAATCAAGACGGGACCGGCCGGCATCTTGCGGTTGGGCAATATGAGATAAACCATGCAGATCAGAAAGACCGTCGATAGGAAAGGCGTGGCGGCCAATACGGCGCGCACGAGGCTTTGAAAGAAACTGATATCGACGAGTTCGTTCAGGTGGTCGGTCAGGTAGGTGCGCGCGCTGACGGCGACATAGAGCAACATGGGGGTCAGCATCATGAGCGTGATGTAGTCGGTGGCTTTACGCAGGAACCGTCGGCCTTTGCGGATTTCCCAAATCGTGTTGAGCGAGGCTTCGATGCGCGTCAGGACCGTGATGATGATCCAAAGCAGGATGATCAGACCCGTGCCGCCGATGATGCCGGAATTGGTCTTTTGCAAAAAGTTCTGGGCGAATTCGAGCAGGTGGTTCCAGAACGGCATGTCGGAGGTGGCGACAGGGGCGATGACGGTCTGTACGGCGTTTTCGAAGCCGAAGCCGCCCGCGAATCCGAACACCATGGCCAGGACCGGTACGATGGCTAATGCCGTATAGTAACTTAAAGCCGACGATTGATCCATGCAGCCGTCCTTGATCGTTTTTTTGACCGTGACGACCACGGTTTTGTAGATTTCGCGGGCGGCGCGCTTGTAGAACGGTTGGCCGGCCGATGGGGCGAACCAGACTTCGAAGCGGAAGAATGCGATTTGGCGTTGGATGTAGGCGCGCAGGCGACGGTACGTTTTTTTCAGGTGGCCTTCGGATTGCGTCCGTCTTGTGCGGGTGGTATTGGGGGTGTTTTCGGTTTGCATGGGCGGAAAGTTGTGCGGGTCAGGGTAAGTTTCAGGCACCGGCTTCCGCAACGCTGCGGCGGAAGATTTCCATGGCTTCGTCTATCTCGTCGTTCGTAATCGTGAGCGGCGGCGTGAAGTCCACGACGGCTTTGTTGAACAGCGGCCAAAACACGATAAGGCCGTTTTGCAGGCAGCGTTCCACTACCTTTTGCGTCGTGGCGGCGTCTTTCAGTTTGGCGCCGAGGTAGAGGCCGCGGCCGCGTACTTCTTCGACGGCCGGGATGCGGGCGAGATGTCCGCGGATGCGCCGTTCCTTGGCCTGTATCTGCGGCAGGACGTCGGGCGAGGCGATGACCCGTAGCGAGGCCAGCGCGGCCACGCAGGAGAGCGGGTGCCCGCCGAAAGTGGAGGCATGTCCCAAAAGCGGGTGCTCGTTGTCGAGCAACGCCATGAGCTCTTCGCCCGCCACGAACGCGCCGATCGGCATCCCGCCGCCCATGCCTTTGGCGAGGCAGAGTACGTCGGGCACGACGCCGCTTTTTTCGAAAGCGAACCATTGGCCGCTCCGGCCGAATCCCGTCTGTATCTCGTCGAATATCAACAAGGCGCCCGTCTCGTCACAGCGGCGGCGGAGGGCTTGCAGGAAAGCGTCGTCGGCTTCCACCACGCCGCCGCCCGACTGTATGACCTCGGCGATGACGCAGCAGGTCTGATCCGTAATCCGTGCAAGCGCCGCGCGGTCGTTGTAGGGTAACAGCCGGTGTTCCGGCAAGAGCGGCTTGAAAACGGCCTGTATGGCTTCCTCGCCCAGCAGGCTCATCGCGCCCATCGTGCTGCCGTGGTAGGAATGGGCGAACGAGACGATTTCACGGCGGTGGTTCTTCAAACGCGCGAGTTTGACCGCCCCTTCGACGGCTTCCGACCCGGAGTTGAGGAAAAACACTTTCCGGAGTTGAGGCGGCAACAGGGCGCAGAGCGCTTCGGCCAGCTCCAGTTGCGGCTGTTGGATGAATTCGCCATAGACCATGACGTGCAGATACCGTTGCATCTGGGTTTCCAGGGCCTGCATGACGGCCGGATGCCGGTGGCCGACATTATTGACGCAGATGCTGGAGATGAAGTCAATATAACGTTTACCGTCGGTATCCCACAGGTAAACGCCTTCGGCGCGTGCGGCGTCGATTGTGAAAGGCGGGTAGTTCGAGGCTTGCGCGATATAGCGTTTGAACAGATGGCGGTGCCGGTCGTGCGGCGTACCGGCGGTTGCGGTATCTGGCGGTGTTTCCTGAAGCATAAATGACGGTCTTTTTGCAAAAATACGATTTATCGGCGAATTAATTTTCTCAATCCGTTCGTCCGGCCGCGTTTATATGGCGTTCCGGGCGGTAAAACAGCGTCATCAAGAGGCCGCGGCATAATAAAAACGCGACGAGGGCGGCCCAAAGCGCATGGTTTCCCCAGAGACCGCGCGTGGCGTAATAAAGTCCGAAATAGGCGGCCGCGGCGGTCAGCATGGTGTAGAGCATGGCTTGCGTGCGCAGGCCGCCCGCATAGACGCCGTCCCACAGAAAAGCCGGAAAACCGACCAGCGTCATGGCCAGCACCCACGGCAGGTAAGGGCGGGCGGCCTGCCAGACCGCCGCTTCTTTCGTAAACAGATGCAGGATGGGGGTGTAGGCCGCGGCATAGACGCCCGCGAACAGGACGGCCATGCCCGTTCCCCATAGGAAAATCGCGCGTATGCAACGGCGTTTCTTCCGCGGTCGCCCCTCGCCCGTAAACCGGCCCACCAAGGCTTCGGCCGCGTGGGCGAAACCGTCCACCGCATACGAGAAGAAGATGAAGAACTCGTACAAAATCGTGTTCATGACCAAGGTCGTATTGCCGTAGCGAGCCGACTCGGCCGTGAAGAAACTGAAGACGGCGATGATGAGCAGCGTCCGCAGAAAGACGTCTTTGTTCACGTTCAGGAAGCGGCCGAAAGCCGATTTATGCCATACCGCGCGGTCGCGCAGATGCCGCAAGGCTATCGGGTAGAAACGGTACAGGCAGAACAGGTTGAGGCCTAAGCCAAGGTATTGCGCGGCCACCGTCCCGTAGGCCACGCCGTCGGCTTTCAAGTCGAGCGTGAAGACGAACAGGTAGTTGAACAGGATGTTGAAGACATTGACGGCGATGGCGATCCACATCGGAATGCGCGTGTTCTGCATGCCGATGAACCAACCGCCGAACGCAAAGGCCGCGATGGCGGCCGGCGCGCCCCAGATCCGTATTTTGAAATAGGCGGTCGTGGCCGCCCACAATTCCGCCTCGGGATCCATATACCAACGTGCGCCCGCCAAAACGGCGTCCTGCAACAGCCACAGCAAGAGGGCACCGCCCAGTGCCAATATCAAGCCGCGTCCCAGTATGCGGCCCTGTTCGGCTTCGTCGCCCGCGCCGAAAGCCTGGGCCGTAAAACCGGCCGTACCCATGCGCAGGAAGCCCAAGGCCCAATACATGAAATTGAAAATCATGGCGCCCAACGAAACGGCGCCCGCAAAGACCAAACCGTCCAAGCGGCCCATCATGGCCAAATCGACCGCGCCCAACAGCGGTACCGTGATATTGCTGATGATATTCGGTACCGCCAGACGCAAAATTTGCCGGTGCATGGCGGGAACCGGCGCCTTAGAGTGATTTCAGGCAGGCCGCGACATTCGTTTCCACGCGTTCCGCCAAGCGGCTCGTGTCGCTCTTTTCAAAGCGTTTGCCCGTAATGTTTTCGTAGAGTTCGATATAGCGTTCCGAAATCTGTTGTACGCGTTCGGGCGTCATATCGGGGATGCGTTCGCCCTCGCGGCCTTGGAAACCGTTTTCAATCAGCCATTCGCGGACGAATTCCTTGGAGAGCTGGCGTTGTTTCTCGCCGGCGGCCTGCCGCTGTTCGTAGCCGTCCGCATAGAAATAGCGTGAGGAGTCGGGCGTGTGGATTTCATCGATGAGGTGGATCTTGCCGTCCGCCTTGCCGAATTCGTACTTCGTATCGACGAGGATCAGGCCTTTTTCACGCGCCATCTGCGTGCCGCGTTCAAAGAGCGCATAGGTGTATTTTTCCAATTGGGCGTAGTCTTCGGCCGAAACGAGACCGGCTTTGAGGATGTCGGCTTTGGAAATGTCTTCGTCATGCCCTTCGTCGGCTTTGGTCGTCGGCGTGATGATCGGGCGCGGCAACTTGTCGTTTTCCTTGAGGCCGTCCGGCAAGGGTTCGCCGCAAAGCGAGCGTTTACCCTCTTTGTATTCGCGCCAGGCATGGCCGGAGAGGTAGCCGCGGATTACCATTTCCACCTTGAACGGCTGACAGAACTTGCCCACCGTCGCCATCGGGTCGGGCGTCGCGATTTTCCAGTTGGGCAGGATGTCGGCCGTGGCGTCTAAGAAATAAGAGGCGATTTGGTTCAGCACCTGCCCCTTGAACGGGATGCCTTTGGGCAGCACGACGTCGAAGGCCGAGATGCGGTCGCTCACAACCATGACCAAGTGACGGTCGTCGATATTGTAAACGTCACGGACCTTCCCGACATAGCGGCTTTTCTGTCCGGGGAAATTAAAACGGGTTTCAACTAAAGCTTGGCTTTCCATGATAAATATATTATAAGGTATGAATTACTTGCATTCGGCGGTGTCTTCCGCGCTCCAGTAGCCCTGCGTCTTGAGCAAGTCGAGGTACAGGCGTGTGTATTTCAGGTTGTCGGCCAGCGGATAGCGGCGCAACGTGAAAATCTGGGCCAAGTTCGGCAAGGCGTTTTCGAGCAACAGGCGGCGCGTTTGTTCCAGCGATTCCTTAGGACCGTAAATCCGGTCGATGGCCTCCGGTGTATAAGGTTGATAGCGTTCCGCGTGCAGGATGCCCTCCATCGGCAGGCGGTCGGACATTTGCGGCTGCTCGGCGGGATAGCCGATGGTCAGCGTCGTCAGCGGGATGACGCCGGCCGGCAACTCGAAAAATTCGCTCAGTTCCCTGGCCATGTAGAGCGTCGTGCCGAGAAAACACGTGCCTAACCCCATGGCTTCGGCCGCGATGACCGTATTTTGCGCCATGAGCAGGCAGTCGATGGCCGCGCAGACGTACCAAAGCAGGTTGTCGTAGGCGCGGCCGGCCTCCCGTTGTTCGCACCATTGCTGGAAACGGTTCACGTCGGCCGTGAATGTCAGCACGACGGGGGCCTCCGTAATCATCGGTTGGTTGAAATGCAGGGGTGCCAAGGCTTTCTTGCGCGCTTCGTCTTTCGTGACAATGACGCTGTAGAGTTGCATGTTGCCGGTTGTGGCCGCCCGGGCACCGGCTTCGAGAATCTGTTGCAGAACCGCATCCGGAACCGGATCGGCCGTATATTTGCGGATGCTCCTGTGTTTGAGCAGCAAATCGATGACAGGTGATATTTCCATAAAGACAAAGTTACCGCTTTTGATATATAAAATATCCGAATCTCCAATAAAAAATTATAAACAGATTGTTCATAAAAAAATAAACGCTCGGTAAAGGCTAGCTCTTCTAAGCGAATAGCGAAATTTCAACAGAAAATGTTTATAAGAATCAACCGGCCGTCTTCTCTTTCCAATGTAAAATACCCTAATTTTGCCCTCACGATGGTTTATGGGCGCAAGCCTTGAAATACTAATATTTAGAACTCAGAAAACGCAATGGATTTCGATTTGTTTTCTACGACAGAAGACGGGGCGGCGCATTCGGCCGTGTCCGGTATGCCGGTGATGACGCCGGTAGAGGTTCAGGCGACGACAGCCGAGCCCTATCGGGAAATACAGGCAAAGCGACAACGGGCAACCCTGGAACAACCGGATTTTTCGGCGGCCTCCGTTTCGGCGGCGCCGGTATCCACGAACCCGAACCCATCCACGAACCAAGAACCTAAAGAAGAGATGAAAGCTTATCAGACGGAAGAAATTCTGGCGGCGGCCACGCGTTATTTCAAAGGCGACGCGTTGGCGGCCAACGTATGGATGAACAAGTACGCGCTCAAAGACAGCGAGGGCCACGTTTACGAGTTGACGCCCGACGACATGCACCGGCGGATCGCGCGCGAGTTGAGCCGTATCGAAAAGAAGTATCCGAATCCGGTGTCGGAAGAGGACATATTCGAGTTGATCCGCGACTTCCGTTACATCATCCCGCAGGGCAGTCCGATGGCCGGAATAGGCAATCAGTTCCAAATCGCGTCGCTGTCAAACTGCTTCGTCGTCGGCAATGAGGGCAATTCCGATTCCTACGGCGGCATCATGAAGATTGACGAGGAGCAGGTGCAGTTGATGAAACGTCGCGGTGGCGTGGGGCACGACCTGTCGCATATCCGTCCGACGGGCAGTCCGGTCAAGAACAGCGCGCTTACTTCTACGGGTATCGTGCCGTTCATGGAACGTTATTCCAATTCCACGCGCGAGGTGGCCCAGGACGGCCGTCGCGGTGCGTTAATGTTGAGTATCAGTGTAAAGCATCCGGATTCCGAACGTTTCATTGATGCCAAAATGGAAGAAGGCAAGGTGACGGGCGCGAATGTTTCGGTCAAGATTACCGACGAATTCATGCGGGCGGTCGTGGAAAACAAGCCGTTCGTGCAACAATATCCGATTGATTCCAAAACGCCGCTTTACAGCAAGGAAGTGGATGCGCGCAAACTCTGGAACAAAATCATTCACAATGCGTGGAAAAGCGCTGAACCCGGCGTGTTGTTCTGGGATACGATACTGCGCGAGTCGGTGCCCGATTGCTATGCCGAACAGGGATTCCGTACGGTTTCGACCAACCCTTGCGGCGAGATACCGCTTTGTCCCTATGACAGTTGCCGTCTGTTGGCCGTCAATCTTTACAGTTACGTCAAAAACCCGTTCACGCCGCAGGCCGCCTTCGATTTCGACTTGTTCCGTAAGCATGTGAAGGTGGCGCAACGTTTTATGGACGATATCATCGACATGGAATTGGAAAATGTCGAGAAAATTTTACAAAAAATAGACTCTGACCCGGAAAACGAGGACGTCAAACGGACGGAAAAGGAATTGTGGTTGAAAATCCGCACCAAGAGTTCGGCTGGCCGTCGGACCGGTTTGGGCATCACGGCCGAAGGCGACATGCTGGCGGCCATGGGCTTGCGCTACGGCAGCGAGGAGGCGATTTCGTTCTCGGTCGAGGTGCACAAGGCTTTGGCCTTGGCGGCCTATTCGTCGAGCGTGACGATGGCCGAGGAGCGCGGCGCGTTCCGTATCTACGATGCCGACAAAGAGTCGCGCAATCCGTTCATCGGTCGTATCAAAGAGGCGGATCCCGCGCTTTACGACCGTATGCTCAAACACGGGCGCCGCAACATCGCGCTTTTGACGATTGCGCCGACCGGCAGCGTCAGCATCTGTACGCAGACCACGTCCGGCATCGAGCCGGTCTTCATGGTTTCCTACCGCCGTCGCCGCAAGGTCAATCCGAACGACAAGGGGGTCAAGGTGGCTTTGGTGGACGAGAACGGCGATTCGTTCGAGGAATACGTGGTTTTCCACCCCAAATTCGAAGATTGGTTGCAAGTGAACGGTTACGATGTGGCCGCCGTCAAGGAATATGACGACAAGCAGTTGGGCGAAATCATCAAGAAGTCGCCTTATTACAAGAGCACGACCAACGACATCGATTGGGTCAGCAAGGTCAAATTGCAGGGCGCGGTTCAGAAATGGGTCGATCACTCCATCAGCGTGACGGTCAACGTGCCGGAGAATACGAAAGAGGAACTCGTCAGCAAGATTTATCAGACGGCTTGGGAAGTGGGCTGCAAGGGCATGACGATTTACCGCGACGGTTCGCGTACCGGTGTGTTGGTTTCCAACAAAAAGAAAACCAAGAAGGAACAGCCCGAAGAACACCACGAATGGGGACAGCCGCCCGCGCGTCCCAAACGTCTGGAGGCCGACATCGTGCGTTTTATGAACGACAGCGAGAAATGGATTGCGGTCGTCGGGCTGTACGAAGGCCGACCCTATGAGATTTTTACGGGCCGTGCCGACGGTTTCATGATACCGGCCGACGTACAGAAGGGCTGGGTCGTCCGTGAAAAGGAAAAGGAAGACGTGCCCGCGCGTTATGACTTCGAGTTTTTGGACAAGGACGGCTATAAAGTGTATTGGCAGGGCCTGTCGCGTACGTTCGACGCCAACTATTGGAACTATGCCAAGCTGATATCCGGTATCTTGCGTCAGGGCGGCCCGGTAACGATGACGATTAAGTTGATCAGCGGCCTGAAGATGTCGGACGAAATCAATACGTGGAAAAACGGCGTCGTCCGCGCTTTGAAACGCTATATCCCCGACGGTACGATAGCCGAAGCCAGCACTTGCCCGCAATGCGGCGAAAAAGGCCTGATTTATAAGGAAGGCTGTCTGCTCTGTACGGCTTGCGGTTATTCCAAGTGCGGTTGATCCAGATAAGGATGCGATGATGAACGCGGCGGACAGCGACAATCGGGACGGTCTGTGGTCGGTGGATGAGGTTTTCATGCGCCGGTGCCTGGCGGTGGCGGCGAACGGCCGCGGCGCCGTGAGCCCGAACCCGATGGTCGGTTGTCTGATGGTGCACGACGGTCGGATTATTGCCGAAGGTTATCATAGACAATACGGTGGCCCCCACGCGGAGGTGGAGGCTATAGAGAATGCCCGCTTTCGCGGGCTTTCTCATTTATTCCCGGAATCGACTTTGTATGTCAGCCTGGAGCCGTGTTCGCATTACGGCAAGCAGCCGCCTTGCGCCGTCAAAGTGGCGGAAAGCGGTTTCAAACGTGTGGTCGTGGCCTGCGGTGATCCCAATCCGGTTGTGAGCGGGCGCGGCATCGCGCTTCTGCGGGAACGGGGGGTGGACGTGACGGAAGGGGTGTTGGCGGCCGAGGCCCGTTTCCTGAACCGGCGGTTCATGACGTATATCGGTTTGAAAAGACCTTATGTTATCTTGAAGTGGGCGCAGTCGGCCGACGGCTTCATCGCGCCGGTGGGTGGCCATGCGCCCTGCACCGTGACGGATGCGCGCATGCAGGTGGAAAATCATAAACTGCGTGCGCAGGAAGACGCGATTTGGGTGGGCGCGCATACGCTCCTGACCGACAATCCGCGTTTGGATCCGCGGCAGTATGTCGGCCGCCCGCCCCTGCGCGTAGCCATGGATTTCCGCGGCGGTCTGCCGTTGGATTTGCATTTCTTCGACGGTACGCAACCCACGATGTTGTTTACGACGGCCGCTTTGGCGGCGGGCGAATACGCCGCTTTGCAGGCGCGTGTGACGCTGGCGGTCGTGCCCGCCGCCTCCGAGGCCGCGCCTTGGCCGTTCGTGTTGGCGCATTTGGCGGCGGCCGGCATCGCTTCGGTGGTCGTGGAGGGCGGTGCGCGCCTGTTGCGGCAGTTGATGATGGCTGGCTGTTATGATGAGATTCAGGTTTTCGAAAGTGCCCGGCGTCTGGAAACAGGCTATGCCGCACCCGATTTGCCGGCCGGCTTGACGGTATGCCGTCCCGATACCGTTTATCCGGCCACGGCGGCGTTCCCGGTGGCGCAGCGGATACGGCATTATGTTCGGGCGGAATGGGCGGGGCGGGGGGAGGCCGCCGGACGCGCATGAGTACGTACACGCCGCTTACCGAAATCCCCGATACCTATACGACGGTAGAAGCGCCGGCCGAGGGCTTGTACAAGGAAAAGGGCAGCCGCTTCCTCGCTTTCGCCTATCCCGTGGCCGACGCCGAGGAGGTACGGCAGCATATCGAAGCCTTGAAAAAAAAGTTCTACGATGCGCGTCATCATACTTACGCCTACGTGTTGGGCTACCGCAAGGAACAGTTTCGGCTCAACGACGACGGCGAGCCCTCCGGTACGGCCGGTCGTCCGATACACGGACAGATACAGGCCTTGGACCTGACGTTTACGATGGTGGCCGTCGTGCGTTATTTCGGTGGCGTCAAGTTGGGCACGGGCGGTCTGACCAAAGCCTACAAGACGGCGGCGGCCGAGGCCTTGCAGGCCGCGACGTTGGTGTGCCGTCCCGTACTCGTACCCTTGTCTATAGAATGTGGCTACGATAAACTGAGCCTCGTCATGCGGCGGCTCAAAGAAGTGCAGGTCGCCCCGCAGCAGCCGCAGATGTCGGATTTGTGCCGTTTGGAAATCGCCGTGCCGAAAGCGGCGGTCGAGGCGGTTTGCGCCTTGAATCAGGAACCCGGTATAAGGGTCGAAGGTGTGTCATAAAGGCCAATCTGCGGCGTTATTATCGGGATTCGGGTTCGGTCACGTACTTCAAGTATGTTCCTTTTCCTTACCCTCCATGCCTTGCGTCTTGACCTTTCGGATACACCTTAAAGAAGATTGAAGGGGGCGTGTCGAAATGTACATTTTGACACGCCCCCTTCGGTGTCGGGTCACCCGTTATTGAGCCAATGGTTGGCGGTATTGTTCAAACAGCCGCGTGATGTATTTGCCCAAAATGTCGAATTCCAGATTGACGATGCTGCCGGCCTTGATTTGATGGAAATTCGTGAATTCGTAGGTATAGGGGATGATGGCCACCGAGAGCAGGCCGGGCTTGGAATCCACCACCGTCAGGCTCACGCCGTTGATGCAGACCGAGCCTTTTTCCACCGTGAAGTGCTCCCTTATGTCGTATTTGAAGAAGAAACGCCAGCTGCCGTCCAAGGTCTCCACCTTTTCGCAGACGGCGGTCTGATCCACGTGTCCCTGCACGATATGACCGTCGAAACGGCCGTCCATCGGCATGGAGCGTTCCAGGTTCACTTCAGTGCCGACCTGCCACGTATGCAGGTTGCTGCGTTGCATCGTTTCTTCCATGGCCGTCACCATATAGCGGTTGCGCTCAGGTTCGATTTTGACCACCGTCAGGCAGACGCCGTCGTGCGCCATGCTTTGGTCTATCTTCAGTTCGGCCGCAATCGGGCTTTCGAGCCAAAAATGGAAGTTGCTGCCTTCGCGGACGATTTCCGCCACTTGGGCCGTGCGTTCTATAATGCCGGTAAACATAAGGTTTCGCGTATTAAAGTTTCGTAAAATTGTTCAAGCGTCCAGCCCATGTGCCGGACCTGTTGCGGCACGATGCTCTGGGCCGACTGGCCCGGGGTCGTGTTCACTTCCAGAAAATAAATGTCGCCCGTCTTTTCCTCCACGATGAAGTCGCAGCGCACGACGCCCGCGCAGTGCAGGATGCGATAGACGCGCTTGGCGATTTCGCCGATTTGCGCCACGAGGCCGGGATCGGCCGGGGCCGGGGTGATTTCCTTGGACTTGCCGAGGTATTTGGCCTTGTAATCGAAGAACTCCGTGTCGGGGACGATCTGCGTGAGCGGAAAGACCTGCAACGTGCCGTCGCAACGCATGAGGCCGCACGAGTATTCGTTCCCTTGGACAAAGGCTTCGGCCAGTACTTCCGTATCTTCGGCAAAGGCTTTTTCGAGGGCTTCGGGCAATTGGGCCGCTTCGTTCACCTTGCTCATGCCGATGCTGCTTCCGCCGGCGTTGGGCTTGATGAAACAGGGAAAGCCGATTTCTTCGGCGATCCGGAGGGCGGCCGCTTCCCGTTGCGGGGCTTCCGCGCATTCTTCACGGAACAGGTGCAGCGAGGGAGCGACGCGGATGCCGTTGTGCGCCAATACGGCATTGCAGTAAGCCTTGTTGAATGTCAGGGCCGAGGTGCAGGCGTTGCAGGTCGTGTACGGCAGATGCAGCATGTCGAAGTAACCTTGCAGGCGGCCGTTTTCGCCCGGATCGCCGTGAATGGCGATCAGCGCGGCGTCGAACGTGACTTTGCCGTCCGGCAGGTTCAGGCTGAAATCGTTTTTGTCGATGTCGTAGGTCTTGGTCTGATCCGACGTTTTTTGGGGCGCGTTGCCGGCCGTCACGCTTTGGGCCGCCGCGCCGTTTTCGGCTTCCGGCGCCGCATAGTACCAGCGGTCCGGGTCTATGACGATTTTGTAGGTCTCGAACCGTTCGGGCGAGAGGTGTTCGGCAATCGTGGCCGCACTCCGTACCGAAATGACGTTTTCTTTCGAAAAACCGCCGCAAACGAGGGCGATGCGTAATTTTTTCATGTTGGGTGACTATAGGTCTGCAAAAATAATACACGGGCGCGGCAATAGCAAGCCCCGGCGGCTGGCGGGGCGCGGCTGTGATGACGTTGGCCGTGGCGGTTACGGTCCGGTAGTCGGCGGGGGCGTGTCAGGCTTATGTCGGTTCGTAACGCTCGCCGGGCAACGTGCGGATGCGGCCGGCGAGTTCCAGGGCCAGCAGGTCTGAGAGCAGGTCGGGGAGCGGCCGGCCGGTTTCCTCGGCCATTTGTTCGAGGCCGGCGGGGCTTTCACGGCGGATAATCTGCAACAGCCGGTTTAGGGGCATGCCACCGTCCTCTCCGTCGGGGTATGGCGGATCGCGTCGGAGGGGATGGTGTTCGTCCGGAAGCGGCGCCGATGTTGTTTCGGTCGATTTAGGCGGTTCGCCCCGCGTCCACGCGACTTCGGCCCGCAAGTCGTCGGCCGTTTCCAAGAGTTGCGCCATCTGCGACTTTATCAAGAAGTTGCAACCCTTTGAAAAGTGCATGTCGTTTTTACCGGGAAACGCGAACAGACAGCGGTTGTAAGAGTGTGCGATGCGGGCCGTGATCAGCGCGCCGCCTTTGAGCGAGGCTTCCGCCACGACTACGGCCTGCGAGAGGCCCGCGATGATGCGGTTGCGCCGCGGAAACAGGCCGCCCGTTATCGGCGTACCCGACGGCATTTCGGTCACGATGGCGCCACCGGAGGTCACGATTTCCTCCGCCAGACTTTCGTTGGCCGTCGGGTAAATTTGCTCCAGCCCGTGCCCCACGACCGCTACTGTCGGCAGGCAGTATTGCAGACTGCTGCGGTGTGCCTGCGTATCGATGCCCAGGGCCAAGCCGCTGACGGTGCAGATAGGGTCGTCGCGCAGTTCCGAGAGCAGCCGGTCGGTCTGGCTGCGGCCGTAGTGGCTGGCCTTGCGGGTGCCCACGATGGCTAAGGCCGGCCGTTTGAACGCGTGGCAGGGGGCGGCGGGCGGTTGTAGGCTCCGTACGAACAGCAACAGCGGCGCGTCGGGGCAGTCGCCCAATAGCGGCGGGTAGTCTGGTGTGCCTATAATGCAGATATGCCATCCGTTGCGGGCAGCCAACGACAATTCCGCTTCCGCCCGCCGTTGTGCCAGCCTCAGGCTGTCGGCCGTGCCGATTGTGAGCTGTCCTTGGCGTTCGGCCGTCTTGAAAAACGCCTGCGCCGAGCCGAAGCGTTTGAGGACGTCGTGCTGCCGCTTAGGTCCCAAGCCCGGCACGAATGTCAAGGCCAGCGTGTAAAGCAATTCTTCTTCCATATTATATATAATATACGTCCGAACTTGAAAACAGATGACAATGTTATGTCTAATCCGTCGGTTCCATCGCCGTTTCGGCGATGATTTCGTCGGGCTTGTTCCCGTCCGCACTTTTGAGTCGCCTTATATCTTTGGCGTTGAGCGGTGAAACGACAGAATGTCCGGTTTCCCGCTCGATTTTTTCTTTGGCATCCTTGGCGATTTCCGCACCCTGCTTGGCGACAGAGGTGTGCTCCGTCATCGTTTTGGGATTCTTGGACTTCGATATTTCCGTTGTCGAAGCCTCGGCCAGCGAGTTCAATACCAGCTCCAGATTGGTCATGTTGTCGCGCAGGTTTTCTTTCTTCAGGTTCTTGAAAGCCTTGTATCGCTTGGTTGTATAACCGCTCCAGCCTTTGGTGATGAGGTCGGTCAAAATCGCGAACTGTTGCTTCTGCACATCTCCGCGCTCCCATTCGTCGGTCAGCTCCTTGCGGATTTCGATGCTGCGGATTCTTTGATTGATCCAAGCGTCCGAGTATCCGAGCCGCTTGTAGTCGTCCACAGCTTGGTCAATGGAAAGTTCCGGGTCTTGGAGTTGGTCGATCCGAGTCGCCGCTACCTGCGCCATCCATAGTTTGAACGGTTCGGCCTTGGGCGAGGGGATGGACTGAATGATGCGGAGGATACCATCACCGGTGGCAAAATTTGTTTTTTGTTTACCGCCGGCTGTTTGTACTAAAAGGGGGGTGACAATTTGTCCCCACCCTTCTGCAAGAATAGGATCGCGTTTTTTCATTTTTTTGATATAATCTGTCGGATTCGCGCTTTCCGTCAGTACAGTCACGACATCCACGACCGAGAAATACCATTTTTCGTGTTCCGCGTCCCAAATCGTGCGGACGCTTTTGTCTCCAAAGAGTTTCAGTTTTTCCTTCTGCATGTTTATGAAGGTGTTAAGATTCTTCCATTCAGGGGCGGGGCTTTGGCCCCCGCGTAATACCAGCGTCCCCGTTTATCTATCTATACGATCGAACTTGGATTTTATATGAAAAAAAAGTTGCGATTTGAACGCGGCTGCCGCGCGGGGCCGCCCCCGTTTCCGCTTCCCGCAAGGGGCTCTCCCGCATGGCCCGCCGCCCGCCTGTCCGCCTGCCGTTCCGGAAGCGGCATTACAGTTGCGATCTACCTTGTCAGTAAGCACTTTGTGAATTTTTTTCTTGCATTTTTCCGATGTAAGTTTTAATTTCGACCGCTTCCAACGACAGGATTAACCCGACTGTCGTTGGTTGTCGATATATATATTACTGTAAACCAGAAAAATGATTAAAATGAAATCTAAAAATTGGGGGTGGCTTTTGGCAGGGCTGCTGTTGGGTTGCCCGGTTTCGAGGGCGCAGGAAGCGGCTGGGTCACAGGCGGCGGTCCTATCGGCCGATACCGCCGATTATGTTGAGGAAGTTTTCGGTATGAGTATCGATATGGTGTATGTGGCGGGCGGCACTTTCGAGATGGGGGCGACCCCGGAACAGGGAAGTGATGCCTATGCCGATGAAACGCCGGTTCATACCGTGACGTTGGATGCTTATTATATCGGTAGATATGAAATAACCCAGGCGCAATGGGTCGTGGTAATGGGCCGGGACGTGATACAGCAGCGCGACGCGCGTGATACGTCTTATACCTTGCACGGCGTGGGGGCGCAATATCCGGCCTATTATATCAGTTGGGACGAGGCGCAGCGGTTTTGTGAGAAATTAAGCGCGATGACGGGGAAGAAATACCGTCTGCCGACGGAAGCGGAGTGGGAATACGCGGCGCGCGGCGGCCGTCATAAGGATGGCACGAAATATAGTGGAAGCAACGAAATTTCCGAGGTGGCTTGGGTGGCCCGCAACAGCGATGGCGTGACGCATCCGGTGGGTCAGAAGAAACCGAACGGCTTGGGCTTGTACGATATGAGCGGTAATGTATGGGAATGGTGCCAGGATAAATATTGTGCGGACTATTACAGCGACTCTCCGTCACAGAATCCCCAAGGGCCGGAAGATGGCTCGTTTAGGGTGAAAAGGGGCGGCAGTTGGCGTTATCTCGCCAATTCGGGTCGGGTTTCGCGGCGATACAGCAATTTCCCCGATACTAAGCGCGATGTGGTCGGTTTGCGGGTGGTGCGCGAATTATAAAACGGATTGCAACAAAAAAATAGAAAATTTTCTTTGAAAAGTTGCAAGGTTTTTAGAAAATTTGTACTTTTGCATTCCTTTTGAGAGAAAAGGAATCGGCTCCGTAGCTCAACTGAATAGAGTACCTGACTACGGATCAGGCGGTTGAAGGTTTGAATCCTTCCGGAGTCACAGTTTAAAGCGGTTTACGGATAGCGTAAACCGCTTTTTTGTTTTAAGTCCTTGTCATGCGCAGTATTTGCAGTTTGTTCAAAATCGGCAACGGGCCGTCGAGCAGCCATACGATGGGCCCCATGCGGGCCGCCCTCATTTTCAAGAAACGTTATCCCGAAGCCACGCGTTACGAAGTCAATCTGTACGGCAGTCTCGCCGCTACGGGACGCGGTCACCTTACCTTGGAAACCCTGGAACGTACGTTGTCACCCCAAGCGGTCGTCATCCGCCCGCATCTCGGCGTCTTTCTGCCGTATCATCCCAACGGCATGCGTTTCGAGGCTTACCGCGGGGAGGAGAAATTGGGCGAATGGCAGGTGTTCAGCATAGGCGGCGGCGATATCCGTGAGGAAGGCATGGCCGGGAACATCATCGAGGATGGAGCCGAATATACGAACGAAAAGGTCTATGAAGACACGAACATGACGGCGGTCATGGATTGGTGCCGCCAGAACGGGCGGACGCTCTGGGAGTATATCGACCTGCACGAGAAACCCGGTTATCAGGCTTATCTGAAACGGGTTTGGGAAACGATGAAAGCGGGCGTGGAACGCGGCATCGCGGCCGAGGGTTGCCTGCCGGGCGGCCTTAAACTGCAACGCAAGGCGGCGCAATATCATATCAAGGCCATGAATTATGACCGCCCGATGCGTAACCGCGGCCTTATGTTCGCTTACGCCTTGGCCACGGCCGAGGAGAACGCGGCCGGTGGCCTCATCGTAACGGCGCCCACCTGCGGTTCGGCGGCCGTCCTGCCGGCGGTACTTTATCATTGCCGGCAGAACTATGGCTTTTCGGAAGACCGCATCCTGCGCGGTTTGGCCATCGCCGGACTGGTGGCCAATATCGTCCAGACGAACGCCTCCATTTCGGGCGCGGAGGTGGGCTGTCAGGGCGAAATCGGCGTGGCTTGCGCCATGTCGGCCGCGGCGGCCTGCTATGTTTTCGGCGGTACGATACATCAGATTGAATATGCGGCCGAAATGGGGTTGGAGCACCACCTCGGCCTGACTTGCGATCCGATGTGCGGGCTTGTGCAGATTCCGTGCATCGAGCGTTGCGCGTTCGCCTCCGAGCGCGCGTTCGACTCCAATGTCTATGCCATGCTGTCCGACGGCCGTCACCGCATCAGTTTCGATCAGGTGGTGCAGGTCATGAAGCAGACCGGCCATGATCTGCCGAGTCTCTATAAAGAAACGAGTCAGGGCGGTTTGGCGCTCATGCACGAAAACGATAATTAGGTAGGGCGGGGGCGGCCACCGGTTCTCCGGCCATACCATAAAAACAATTTGAAAATGTTGATTCTTAAACGTCCACAGACTACGCCTTATTTCAATATCGCGGCTGAAGAATTTATGCTCAAGCACATGCGGGAGGATTGTTTTTCTCTTTGGCGCAACGAGCCGGCCGTCATCGTGGGGCGGCACCAGAATACGTTGGCCGAGATAGACCGCGACTATGTGGAAAGCAACGGCATTCCGGTCATCCGCCGCATGACGGGCGGCGGTGCCGTGTTTCACGATTTGGGCAATATATGCTTTACGTTCGTCCGTACGGTGCGTGACACGGCGGGCGGGACGGAGCCGTTGCCCGATTTCCGCGTTTTCACGCAGCCGATCCTCGAGGTTCTGCAAGGCATGGGCGTAGCGGCGCGTTTCGAGGGGCGCAACGATCTGACGATAGACGGCCGCAAGTTCAGCGGCAACGCCAACGCCGTATGGCAGGATCGGATCCTGCATCACGGCACGCTGTTGTTCCGCAGCAATATAGCCGATATGAGCCGCTGTTTGAAAGTAAATCCGCTTAAATTCGAGGGCAAGGCCGTGCAGTCGGTGCGGAGCCGTATCACGAATATCTGCGAGCATTTGGCCGAACCGGTTTCGGTCGCGGACTTCATCGGCCTCATAGAGGCGCATGTGCAACGTATGTTCCCGCAGGCCGTCTCGCGCCCGTTCACGGCCGCGGAGGAAGCGGCCGTGAACGAATTGGCCAGGCGTAAGTACGAGACCTATGAATGGAATTACGGTTTGTCGCCGGCCTACGCTTACCACCGCGGCCTGCATACCGAACAGGGAGGCAATATAGAAGTACATTGCCAGGTGGAGGCCGGCTGTATCGCCGCGCTCAAAGTGTACGGCGACTATTTCTTTACGAAAGATACGGGGGCGTTCGAGGCCGTCATGGCCGGTTGCCCGTTGCAGGAAACGGCCTTGCGGGAACGTCTTTCGGGCATTCCGTTGCAGGACTATTTCGCCAACGTTAGGGAAGAGGAATGGGTTCGGTTGTTGTTAGGCTGACCGGCCGATGGGTACCGAAGGTCGGCCGCTTGTCGTTAAGGACGGTTAAACGATAGACATTATATTATGGAAGAATTCGACCTGTTGGACGATCCGCGCGCCGCGGCCTATATAGCCGCGCATACGACGCCGCCCGACCCGCTTCTGGCGCGTCTGGACCGGGAAACCCACGTCCGTATGCTCGCGCCGCGCATGTTGTCGGGGGCGTATCAGGGACGGTTTTTGGCGATGATCAGCCGGATGTCGCGTCCGCGGCGCATTCTGGAAGTGGGGGCTTTCACGGGCTACGGCACGATCTGTCTCGCGTCCGGTCTGGCGGAGGGCGGCGAGCTCGATACGATAGAACATGACCCGCTGGCCGAGGAATTGTTGCGGAAGTACGTGGCCGAGTCGCCTTATGCCGGCCGAATCCATGTGCTTTGGGGCGAGGCGGAGGCGCATCTGGCGCGTCTGGCCGGGGAAGCGGTCGTCTATGACCTGATTTTTTTGGATGCCGACAAGGCGCGGTACGCGGATTATTATCCGGTATTGAAGCGGCTGCTCCGGCCGGGCGGCTGGCTGTTGGCCGACAACGTGCTGTGGAACGGCAAGGTCTGGGACACGGCCTGGCGCGACAAGGATACGTGCGCCCTGCGTCGGTTCAACGATTTGGTGCAGGCCGACGCCGAAGTTGAGAACCTGCCGTTGCTCATGCGGGACGGCTTGATGGTGATACGGAAAAAAGAAAAGTCTGATATATGATGAAAAAGCAATCATTGGCAACTCCGGCGGCTTTGGCTTCCGATGGGGGGATACCAGCCCTAGACCCGGCCCTTCAGGCCGACATTTTGCCATTTATCAAAGAATTGCGGGAGAATAACAACCGCGAATGGTTTGCGGAACACAAACCGCACTACGAACGGTTGCGGAAGCATCTGGAAGCCATGACCGATACCTGCATCGCGCGTATGCGCCGTTTCGATCCCGAATTGACGGGGCTGACGGGCAAACGCTGTATGTACCGCATTTACCGTGACACGCGTTTTTCGCCCGACAAGACGCCTTATAAACGCTATATCGGCATCTTTATCTGCAAGGGCGGCGCACACGGTGAGTTTTCAGGCTACTACCTGCATCTCGAACCCGGGCATTGCGCCGTGGGGGCAGGCGTCTATGGGCTGCAACCCGAATCGATGAAGAAGATCCGTCAGCATATCTATTTCCGCAGTGCGGATTTCAAGAACATCGTGTTGAATCCGGCCATCGTCAAGACGTTCGGCGATTTGGATCAGGAGGCTAAAATGAAAATGCCGCCCAAAGGCTTTGATAAGGATTTTCCGGATATCGAATGGCTCAAGTACCGGCATTATTTCCTGATGGCACCGGTTCCGGACCGCGTTGCCGGGCAGTTGTCCTATATTGACAAAGTCGTGGAATATACGCGTATGCTGCAGCCGTTCAACGCTTTTTTGAACGAGGCGTTGGCGTTTTAAAACATTTGATTTAAGCCGAATGTCGGGGCGATGTCTTGCATCGACGTAGGTTGAGGCGAAAAAAAGGCGCCTGAAAAGGAAAACTTTTGGTTTTTTTAAGGATTTTCGTTTTCGGAACGCTCGGAAAAGGGTTATCTTTGTAACCTGAAGCCGGAGGAACGGCCAAGTTGCGGGCGGGTATCCGTCTTGATGTGCGTTGGCGTTCACTTGTTGAATACCGAAAACTTTACATTATAAATACTATGGCAAAAAAAGAAGAAAACATGGAACAGAACGAGCAGCGGGCGGAAAAACTCAAGGCTCTGCAACTGACGTTGGATAAAATAGAGAAGTCTTACGGCAAGGGTGCCATCATGAAGATGAGCGACCAACCGGTGGAAGAAGTCGAAACGATTTCGACGGGGTCCATCGGCGTGGATATGGCCTTGGGTATCGGCGGCCTGCCGAAAGGCCGTATCATCGAGATTTACGGACCCGAATCGTCGGGTAAGACGACATTGGCCATTCACGCCATTGCCGAGGCGCAGAAAAAAGGCGGCATCGCGGCCTTTATCGACGCCGAACACGCGTTCGACCCCGTTTATGCGCAGAAATTGGGCGTGAATGTGGACGACCTGTTCATTTCCCAGCCCGATGACGGCGAGCAGGCTTTGGCCATTGCGGAGAACCTGATCCGTTCGGGGGCGGTCGATATCATGGTCATCGACTCGGTGGCGGCCTTGACGCCGCGCAGCGAAATCGAGGGCGAGATGGGCGACAGCAAGATGGGCTTGCACGCGCGTTTGATGTCTCAGGCTTTGCGCAAACTGACTTCCATTATCAGCAAGACGGGGTGCTGTTGCATTTTCATCAACCAGTTACGCGAGAAGATCGGCGTCATGTTCGGCAATCCCGAAACGACGACGGGCGGTAATGCCTTGAAGTTCTATGCTTCGGTGCGTATCGACATCCGCCGTATATCCCAGATTAAAGAGGGCGACAATGTCGTCGGCAACCGCGTCAAGGTCAAGATTGTCAAGAACAAGGTGGCGCCTCCGTTCAAAACGGTGGAATTCGATTTGATTTACGGTCAGGGGGTATCCCGGACGGGCGAGATCATTGATATGGCCACTGACATGAATATCGTCAAAAAGAGCGGTTCGTGGTTCAGTTATGGCGAGACCAAGTTGGGACAGGGACGCGAGGCGGTCAAACAGTTGTTGCAGGATAATCCGGAATTGAGCGAGGAACTCGAACAGGCTATCCGCAATGCGTTGAAAGAAAAAGAAGCATGAACTGGACGGGCTTGATTGGCGCCATCGTCGTCGTGGCCGTGGCCGTGCTCGGCCTGTCGGTACGGATACTGTTCAAGAAAGACGGACGGTTTCTGCACCGTTGCGCGATGTCGGACATCGACTTCGGTGACGGCGAGCACCACGACTGCGGGCATTGTTCGGTACCGCCGGGCGGAAAGCACGAGGACTGTCCGCGCTTCCAGTTGCATCACGGCACGGCCATCACGCAGACGATGGAGGCCATAAACAGGATAGAGGATGAAGAGAGATAAGGTTTACAGGCTGTTTTTGCTCAAAGGCGACCGCAAGACGGCGGATGCGGAGCAAAAGTATGTCAAACAGGCGGCGGCCGACCATCCCAAGGGCCGTTGGACGGATTTCCATCTGCCGGAGCCGCACGCCTATCTGTGGATGCCGGAGCGCGGGCAAGATGAGTCCGGAACGGATTATCTGTTGCGGGTACGGACGTGGGGACGCCGTTGGGCCGATAAGGCACGGGCGGTACCGGGCAGCCGTTGGACGCTGACGGATTTGGAATGGCACGATCCGGAGGCCGTACGCGCGTTGGCGGAGAGCTTTCTATTGAACCTTTACGTCTTCGATACCTATAAGGCGGAGCGGAAGGCCGTTCCGGAACTGGCGGCCGTGGAAGCCGAGGGCTTTTCGGCGGAAGCGCTGGCGGATTTGCGCGTGCGGGCGGATGAAGTCAATTGGGTGAAGTCGCTGGTCGAACAGCCGGTATCGGCCTTGAACGCGACGGCTTTCGCGCAGGAAATGGCCGCGCATCTGAAGCCGTTGGGCGTTTCGGCCAAGCTGTGGACGCGTAAGGAAATGGAAAAGGCCGGCATGGGCGGGCTGTTGGGCGTGAACCGCGGCAGCGTGGACGAACCGTCCTTCACGGAACTCGTTTACAAGCCGGCGGACGCGCGCAACGGGAAGCCGCTCGTGCTCGTGGGGAAGGGCGTCGTTTTTGACGCGGGCGGCATGAATATCAAGACCGGCAACTATATGGACGATATGAAGACCGACATGGCGGGAGGCGCGATGGCGGCCGGCATCATCGCCCTGGCGGCGCGTCAGGCCTTGCCGCTCTATATCGTGGCTTTAATTCCGGCCACCGACAACCGCCTCAACGGTAACGCGCTCGTGCCGGGCGATGTGGTGCGCATCGGCGGCGAGACTTCGGTCGAAATCGTCAATACCGACGCCGAAGGGCGTCTGTTGCTCGCCGATGCGGCGGCGTACGCGCAAAAGCGCTACGCGCCGGCCGCCCTCGTTTCCATGGCGACTTTGACGGGCGCGGCCTCGCGGGCCATCGGCGCCAAAGGCATTGTGGCCATGCAGGAACGTTGTACGGAAGACATGTTGCGGTGTCTGGCGCAGGCTTCGGAAGACGTACAGGAACGTTATTGTCTGTTCCCGATGTGGCCGGAATACGACAGCGAACTGGATTCGGCCGTGGCCGAGTTGAAGAATTGCGGCAGCGGTGCGGCCGGCATGATTACGGCCGCCAAATTCGTTGGCTATTTCGCGCGCAAGACGCCTTTCCTGCATCTGGACGTGGCCGGCGTGGCTTATTATGGCAAAGACGAAAACGCATGGAAGAAGGGCGCGACGGGCTTTGGCGTCCGTTGGATGAGCCGCTTCCTCGAACTTTGGAGTGGGACGCTGAAATAGGCGTCGCGTTGGTTGGAATCAAAAACAATCTCAGGCTTTGGAAAGAGAAGAAAATCCTCGTTTTAAAATCGGTATCACCCATGGAAATGCCGATGAATACAGTTATCAGGTTTTGGCCAGGGTGCTGTCGGAACCGTTTTTTTTAGAGACGGCCTTTCCGTTCGGCTATGCTTCCTTGGCCGTCATGGGGCAACATATCAAGGGAACGGGCTTGCACGAAACAACCTTTGGCAGTGTCGCGCAATGGGCGGATTTGAAAGGCAAACGTCCTTTGCTTTGGGAAACCGAAGCCAAACCGTTCGCCGCCTTGCAGCAGGCTTTGGCGCATTTGAAATCGGAAGAATTGAAGGCTCTGATAACGTTGCCGCTGGATGCGGAAGCGGTTCGGCCGGATTGCGCCGGATTCAAGAATACGCCGCTTTGGCTGGCCTCGCAGTTCGTCGGTAGCCGACCGTTCCGCCTGTGGTTGTTCGAAAACTGGCGAGTCACGTTCATGACGTCCCTGCAAATGGACCGTCTGTCGGAACGTCTGGCGGCCGACAAGGTGCGGGAACGTATCGAGAGCCTTTATCGTACGTTGCAGGCCGATTTCAATATCGCGACGCCGCGCATCGCGTTGCTTTCGATGAACGAAGACCTGGAGGCGGCGGCGTTATGTGCGGCCGACCGCGAGGTGTTGCAGCCGATGACGGCCGCTTTGTTGGAAAGCGGCAAGCCGGTTTTCGGTCCATACAGCCTGAAGGCGTTTTTCGCCGAGGGGCGCCGCGAAGCCGCCGACGCGTTCCATGCCGTATTGTGTCCTTACAAGGAACAATCGGATCGGATTCAGCGGCAGTTCGGGACGGAGCGGCTTTGTGCCTATACGGCCGGCTTGCCGTTCGTACACATGGAACCGGTTTACGCGCCGGGGCAGACGCCGCTTGAGACGGCCGTGCGTTGTACCGCACGCGCCTTGGGCGAAACGTTGGATATTTGCCGCGCGCGGGCGTTGTACGCCCGTTTGACGGAAAATCCGTTGTGTGCCTGAAACGTCCGAAACGCTTGAAATGTTTGATACGTTTTGAAACCGAATATCCCGTCCCGTTAAAATAAACGGATTATGTTGAGTGTAGCGCAAATCGCGCAATATGCGTCGGCCGTCGTCGAACTTTTTGGCGACAGCCGGTCCGAGGCAACCGCCGAGTGGGCGGAACGCCATGAAATCCACGAACTCCTTACGGATTCCCGCTATCTGCGGCGCGCGGACGTCTGTCTGTTCGTCGCTTTGAAGACGGCCAAGAATGATGGGCATCGTTACATCCCGGAACTATACGACAGGGGTGTCCGTTTCTTTTTGGTGTCGTCCGTACCCGAAGCGGCGGCCAATCGTTTTCCCGAAGCCGTTTTCCTGCAGACGGACGATACGTTGGCCGCCCTGCAACGGCTGGCCGCCGCTTACCGTCGGCGGTTCGACCTGCCGGTGGTCGGCATCACGGGCAGCAACGGCAAGACGGTGGTCAAGGAGTGGCTTGCCGGTTTGTTGTCGCCGGATTTGCGTGTGGTCAAAAGCCCCAAGAGTTATAATTCCCAAATCGGTGTGCCGCTTTCGCTTTGGGAAATCCAGCCGTGGCACGAGATCGGCGTTTTCGAGGCCGGTATCTCAAAGCCGGGCGAGATGGCCGCGCTCGCCCGTATGATTCGGCCGACGGTCGGCATTCTGACGAACGTCGGCGCGGCGCACGCGGCTTATTTTACCGATAACGGGCAGAAGGCCGCCGAGAAACTGCAATTGTTTCATGGTGCGGAAAAACTGATTTACTGTGCCGACGATGCTTTGATAACGGACAGCATAGCGGCCGATCCGGCGTTGAAAGACGTACACCGGCTCGGTTGGTCGGCGCATCTGCCGGCCGCGCCGCGGGAGGCCGGGGCTGCCGCGCCTGTGGTGTTGCGGTTGACCGGGCGGGAGGAAATCGTACGCGATGGCCGCCGTTTCACGCGGCTGACGGGTGTCTATGACGCATCGGCCGCCCCTGTGCCGTCCCTGCCGCAGTCTGCGCGGGCGTGCCGCAAGCCCGTCTTGCAGCAGATAGAGGTGCCCTTTACCGACGCCGCTTCTTTGGAAAACGTCATGCACTGTTGGTTGTTCCTGCTCGATTGGGGTGTGGCTTCGGCCGACATCGCGGCGCGTATGGCGCAACTGGCCCCCGTCGAGATGCGGATGGAACTCAAAGAGGGCATCAACCGCAATTATCTCATCAACGATGCCTATAATTCCGACTTCGACGCCTTCGGTCTGGCGGTCGATTACCTGTTGCATCAGGCGCAAGGGCGGCGCAAACGCATCGTTTTGTCGGATATCCTGCAAAGCGGTTTGCCCGCGGAACAACTCTATCAAGCGGTGGCCGACCTGTTGCACCGTCATAAGATAGATGCCTTGGTCGGCATAGGACCGCAATTGATGCATCATCAAGCCTTGTTTGCCGCCGACGGTATGCAAACGGCGTTCTATCCCGATACCGATGCGTTCATGCAGGCGTTCGACCCGTCGGTTTGGCACGACGAGGTCATACTGCTCAAGGGGGCGCGTTGTTTCGCGTTCGAACGGATTGCCAAGCGGTTGCAGAAAAAAGTACACGAAACGGTTATGGAAATCGATTTGGATGCCATGATCCATAACCTGAATTTCTTCCGATCCCGTCTCCAACCTCAGACCAAGGTCATGATTATGGCCAAGGCTTTTTCCTATGGCAGCGGTTCCTACGAAGTGGCCAACGCCCTGGCTTTCCACCGTAGCGACTATATTACCGTGGCCTATGCCGACGAGGGCGTCAGCCTACGTAAGAAAGGCATCGGTCTGCCGATTATGGTCGTGAACGCCGAGGCCGAAGGCTTGGAATCCGTCTTGCAGTATCGGCTGGAACCGGAAATCTACAGTTTCCGTATGCTCGCCCTCTTGGGCGAACAGTTGCGGCATCTGCCCGCCGATGCCGGTTCCGCGGCCACGGTCGCCATCCATGTCAAATTGGATACGGGCATGCACCGTCTGGGCTTCGAAGAGGCCGATTTGGACCGTCTGCTGGCCTGTCTCTCCGAAGAACCGCGCCTGCGCGTGCGTTCTATCTTTACGCATTTGGCTACGGCCGACGAGCCGGCCAAGGATGAATATACGTTGGCGCAGTTGCAACGTTTCGACCGCATGAGCGGCTATCTCAAAGCGCGCTTGCCCTACGGGAACGAAATCCTGCGGCATGCGCTCAACACGGCCGGTATCTGCCGTTTTCCCGAATATCAATACGACATGGTGCGGTTGGGTATCGGTCTCTATGGGGTCGGGGTCACGGCCGAAATGGAAGGGCAGTTGGAAACCGTCAGCACGTTCAAGACCACCATCGCCCAAATCCGCACGATCGCGGCCGGCGAAGCCGTGGGTTACGGACGTCGGTTCATGGCCGACCGGCCGATGCGGATAGGCGTTCTGTGCGTCGGGTATGCCGACGGTCTGAACCGCCGGCTCAGCGGAGGAGTAGGCCGCGTTTGGATACACGGCGAGACCGCCCCGATTATCGGCAATATCTGTATGGATATGTGTATGCTGGATTTGACAGGTATCGAAGCCGAAGAAGGCGACGAGGTCATTCTCTTCGGCAAAGAATGGCCGGTCACGCAGATGGCCGATGCCTTGCAGACGATACCTTACGAAGTGCTGACGGGCATTTCGCCGCGTGTCAAACGCGTGTATTATCAAGCCTGAGCGGCTTCGAGCCGGTCAGGCCTGTTTACATTTCCGGGCCGTAGTCAACGGTTTCTTCATCGGTTTCCTCTGCCTGTGCCTTATCCTGATGGCAGTAGATGTCCACGGGCAGATAATCCGGTTTTTCGAAATCATCCTGCGGGAATGCCAACGTGGAGTCGGCATAGATTTTCTGCATGTAAAGCCCCCAGACCGGCAGGGCGGCCCGCGCCCCTTGCCCGTAGGTCATGCTCGTAAAGTGAATCGACCGTAATTCGCCGCCTACCCAGACGCCGGTGGCCAAGGTCGGCGTAATGCCCATGAACCAAGCGTCCGAATGGTTCTGGGTCGTGCCGGTCTTGCCGGCGATGGGTTGGGTCAGACCATATTTGAAGCGCAGCCGTATGCCGCTGCCTTCCTCCACGACGCCTTTCATCAGATCGATCATGAGATAGGCCGTCTGTTCGTCCATCGCTTCCTGTTGTACCGGTGAAAATTCTTCCAGTACCACGCCGTGTTTGTCCTCTATGCGCGTGATGAACATCGGTTCGCAATGAATGCCCTTGTTCGCGTAAGTCGCCATGGCCGCCGTCATCTCTTTGACGGAAATATCCATCGTGCCGAGGCAAATCGATGGCACGGCATCCATCTGGGCCGTGATGCCCATCTTGCGTGTGAGCGCGATGACGGCTTCTGGCGGAAAACGTTTGATGAGATAGGCCGTCACGAAATTGACCGAGTGTGCCAGAGCCCAGCGCAGGCTGACCATTTCCCCCTCGCGTTCGTGCCCCGAATTTTTGGGACACCAATCTTCCTGGCCGGCCTGTTCGATGCAGACGGGGACATTCGGCACCTGCGTGCAGGGCGCGTATTCCCCTTCCTGCATCGCGAGCGTATAGACGAACGGTTTGAATGTGGAACCGACTTGGCGGACGCCTTGCGACACGTTGTCGTATTGGAAGTATTTGTAATTGATGCCGCCCACATAGGCGCGCACGTAACCGGTCTGCGGCTCGATCGACATCAGGCCGCAATGCAGGAACCATTTGTGGTACCAAAGCGAATCCCAGGGCGTCATGACCGTGTCGATTTCGCCGTGCCACGAAAAGACCTTCATTTTGGTTTTCGTCTTGAAGTCGGCCATGATTTCCTCTTCGGTCTTGCCTTCTTTCTTGAGGTTGCGGTAGCGGTCGGAAAGCCGCATCGCGTTCATCATGAAGCGTTGCACTTCGGCTTTGGTCACGTTGACGAAAGGGGCGTTGGATTTGCCTTTCAGGTGTTCGTAGAAATCGGCCTGCAACTGGCCGCCGATCCATTCCGCGACGGCCTCTTCCGCATAGGCTTGCATGCGGGAGTTGATGGTCGTATGGATTTTAAGGCCGTCTTTGTAGAGGTTGTAGGGTTTGCCGTCGGGTTTTCGGTGGTCGGCGCACCAGGCGAGCATCTGTTGGCGCAGGTTTTCGCGGAAATAAGTCGCGAGCCCGTATTGGTGGTCTTGTTGCGAAAAGCGCGACATGTCCAGCGGCAGGAGTTTGCAGGAATCATAGACCTCTTGCGAGAGGTAGTCGGCTTTGAGCATCTGGTGCATCACGACATTGCGGCGCTGGATCGCGTTCTCGGGATTGCGCACGGGGTTGTAGAGCGTCGTGGCCTTGAGCATGCCCACGAGTACGGCGGCCTCCTCCAGGCTCAGGTCGGCGGGATCTTTGGCAAAGTAGGTCTGGGCGGCCGTACGGATGCCGAACGAGTTGTTGCCGAATTCCACGGTGTTGAAATACATCGCGATGATTTCCTCTTTCGTGTAGTTGCGTTCCAGTTTGACCGCGATAATCCATTCTTTGAGTTTGCGGACGGCCAACGACACCTTGTTGAGTTTTTTGCGTGGGAAAAGGTTTTTGGCTAACTGCTGGGTTACGGTGCTGCCGCCGCCGCTGCTGCGGTCGCCGCCGATAATCGTTTTGCCGACCACGCGGAAAAGCGATTTGAGATCGACACCGCTGTGCCGGTAAAAACGCACGTCTTCGGTGGCGATGAGCGCATCGACGAGATAGGGCGACAGTTCGGAATAATCGACGTTCGTGCGGTTCTCGATAAAATAAGTCCCTAAAATCTGTTGGTCGGAAGAAATGATTTCCGACGCGAGGTTGCTTTCGGGATTTTCCAAGTCTTCGAACGAGGGCATGAAGCCGAAGACGCCGTACGAAAGACCGAGGAAAAACAATACGACGAAGAGGATGCCTCCGCCGAAGATGAGCCAAAGCGTTTTTTTCATGTCAGTTGGCGTGTATATGTAAGCCTATGTGGCTGATGTGTTTGACCGTATCCATGCGCAAGGCCTGCTTGACGTCCATGCGGTAGTGACCGGGCATGGGAAAATACAATTCAGACTTGACGGCGAAATCGGCCGATTTATAACGGCCTGCGCCATGCCCTGTCCATTTGCCGCGGTAATCGGCCAAAATACATTCCAGCGTATCTATCGTGACTTCCTGATTAGGAAAGGTCGTATAAATCAGGAAAAACGCATTCATGAAAGGATAATCCTGATCGTGGCGGACCGAGAAGTCGAGCCGGTAGGAAAGGGTGGTGTCCTGTATTTCGAATTCGAACGGAATGGCCGCCTTGCGGGCCCAGCCGGATGCGGGTAAGGCCTCGCTGTGGCTCAGGATGGTGTCGTGGCTGCAAGCGGTTGCAAACAGCATGGTAGCCAAACTGATCAGCGCGTAGAACGGGCGGCGAATCAGGTTATTGAGCGTTCGCATCGTCAGGGTTTTTAGGTCGTAAAATAGGCTTTCCGATGGGTTTGGACACCCGCTTTTCCGGCCGCGGCGTCGGTTTGTCGCCCGTCTTTTTTGGGGGGGTACTGTTGTCGGTCGGTTTGACTTGTACGGGGACGGGTTTGCTCTGAATCGGGAGCGGTTTGTTGGAAACGGGTACGGGTTTGCTTTGAACCGCCGTCGGCTTGCTGCCGTTTTTCGGGGCGTCGGAACGCGGCGAGACACCGTTGCCGCGTTCGTGGCGTTCGCCGCCGTTTCCGCCGTGCTTCTTCTTGCGGTTCTGTCGGCCGCCTTTGTTCGGCTTGTCGAAACGCGTCAGATCGTCTTGTCCCACGACGTTCGAGAAATTCACTTCCTGTACCGCCTCCGGTTCCGGTTGCGGAGTCTGGAAGCCCGCCGGCGTCTCGCCGCGGCGGTTGGCCTCGATAAGGCGGGCGGCCTCGTCCGCATCCACGTCTATGTAGCGGTTGGGCTCATCCTCGTACACGTAGGTCATCTTGCGGTTAAGGATGTCCGTTTTGATGCATTTGGCGCGGCCTTTTTCGGTCAGGATGGGCGTCCGGGCGTCGGGCATGTTCTTCTGAAGGTCGATATACGTGTCGTATTCGTAGTTCAGGCAACATTTGAGTTTGCTGCATTGGCCGGCCAGTTTCTGCGGGTTGAGCGAAACCTGTTGCACGCGGGCGGCATGCGTGCTGACCGATGTGAAGTTATGCAGGAACGTCACGCAGCAGAGTTCGCGGCCGCAAGAACCGATGCCGCCGATGTTGCCGGCTTCCTGACGAGCGCCGATCTGTTTCATCTCGATGCGCACCTTGAATTCATCGGCATAGAGTTTGATGAGCTGCCGGAAATCGACGCGGTCTTCGGCCGTATAGTAAAAAATGGCTTTCGTGAAGTCGCCTTGATATTCGACATTGTTGATTTTCATGTCCAAGCCGAGTTCGGCCGCGATGACGCGGGCGCGCCGTTGGGTTTCTTTCTCGATGCGGATGGTCTCAAGCCATTTGTCCAAATCGTTCGGCCGCGCCTTGCGATAAACTTTCTTGATTTGGGGCGAAAGCGGATCGATGCCTTTATTTTTGGCTTGGATGCGCGCCAGTTCGCCGCGCAGGCAGATGATACCGATGTCGTGGCCCGAATTGCCTTCCACGGCCACAATGTCGCCGCATTCGAACGTCTCGTTCGTGTCGGCCGGCAGGCGGAAGAAGTCTTTATGCGTATTCTTGAACCGAACTTCCACGAGGTCGAACGGGTCGGGCGAGGGCAGGTCGCCGAACGTATCGGTCCAGTTGTAGGCGTGCATTTGGGCGCAACAGCCCATCTGGCGTTTGCGGTCGCCGGGCGTGTCTTCCAAATTGGGCGCATGCGCGCATCCGCGGCTGTTATAGATGTTTTCTTCGACCGTCTTGCGTAGAAACACCTCGGTTTCTACCGTTTCCGTTTCGGATGCCGGTTTCGGATTTTCAAGGTCTGTATACTCAGGCATTTTTTTTCTTTTTTTCAGCGGCCATCAACCGGCAAATCTGCAGGGATGCGTCCGTCATAAGGTTGGAAATATTGGCATTGCGCGCCACGAAGTAAATGGCGTCGTTGATGATGCGGTAATAGGTCGGGGCGTTGTCGGCCGTGATGAAAGGCGAAAAATTGCGGATAAAGGCCTGTTGTTCGGCCGGCATGTGGGCCATGATGCCGCAGCCTTCGTGGCAAAGCAGGCAGAGGCGTATCTTTTCCAAGGCGAAACGCAGGAACTGCCGCAGGGGTTCGCGCCCCAACCGTGCCAGTGCTTCGCTCAGGTCAAGCAGGTCGGGGACGTCGGCCTTGTAGCAGGCACGCATCCAACGCGTGAAATAGGCGTCGTGCTGCTCTTCGGCTTCGTGTCCGCGCCAGTCGGAGAGCGCGCGGCAGAGGTTGCCGTGGGCCGCTTCGGCCAAGGGCTGTGCCGCTTCGGGTGTCAGGCCGTAGTGCGTCACGAGGCCCGCCCCCAAGTCTTCGGTTGTCAGGGCCGGCACCTGCACGATCTGTGTGCGCGAGAGAATCGTGGCCGAAATTTGGTCGGGATTTTCGGAAACGAGCAGGAACAGCGTCTGTGGTTCCGGTTCTTCCAACGTTTTGAGCAAGGTGGACGAAATCGTGTCGCTGATTTTCTCGGCCATCCACAATACGACGACGCGGTAGTCCGCCTCGCAGCTTTTGAGCGCGAGCTGTTCGATGAGCGTATGGCAGTCGCGGATGTTGATGATGGCCTGCCGCTGTCCGATATTCATCGCCTCTATCCAGTCGTTGAGGCTGAATTCCATGCGGTGCTTAAGGCCGAACTCGCGCCAGAGCGGCAGATAGTCGGTGCTTTGGGCGTCTTTTTTGACCAGTTCGCCTATGTTGTTCGGGAAAAAGAAATGCAGGTCGGGATGCGCGAGCCGCTCGAACTTGGCGCAGGACGGACATTTTCCGCAGGAATCGGCCGGCAGGCCGCCCAAGTCGGCCTCGGCCGACGTCACTTTATGGCGGCAGTTCAGGAATTGGGCATAGGCCAAAGCCAACGGCAGTTTCTGGTTGCCCTCCGGCCCCGAAAACAATTGCGCGTGCGCGATGCGTCCGGCTTGCGCCGAAGCAATCAGACGCTCTATGAGCGGCCTTTGTCCTATGATATCGCGAAAACGCATAGGGGCAAAGTTACGCAAAAAAACACGTTATTTCAAGACAACGCAACCGCGTCTTACGGCGTAGGCCGCGAAGAAGCCGAACGCCCCGCCCGTCAGGTTGCCGCGCACGTTGGCGGGCGAACCTCCGAACATCGGCATGGAAGGGCGCGTGGCGCTCCGGACGTCTGAAATATAGCGGTCGAATTCGGGCGTGATGCCCCAGGCTTCAAGACAAACCGTGTCGCCGGCCGAGAGCGGCATCTCGCCGTCGTCCGGAAAGAAATAAAGCGGTAGGCCGTTTATGTAAAGTCCCTGTGTAAAGTCGTCCGGCATGCGCGTCATGTCGGTCAGCCGGCTGTCGTAAGGTTCGCCGTTTACCGACACCGTGAACGCATAATAATCTTTGGCGGGCGGATCTTGGGCATAGAGCAGGATGTTCCACCCCCACCGTTGCGGATCCGGCATAAAGAACGGCGGCAGGCCGGGCGAATAAACGGCATGGAGCGAGTCGATGCGGTCGGTCATGGGCGGCAATTCGCTTTCGGCCGTATAGGTCTCCGTCTCTCCGTCGCCGTCCATGTCCACGCCTTCGACCACCAAGGTATAGCGGCTGCCCATCAGACCTGCAAATCGGTTGATACTGCGGTAAATACCAGGTGTGGCCGTGTCTTCGGCAAAATCGAAGCGTTGTCCGTCGCCCGTCATGTAAACCGTTGCGCCGCTCACGGCCAAATGGTCGGAAGCCGGCGCATAATAGTCCGAACTGCGGCTCAGAACGACCGTATGCCGTATCGTGTCGGTCGTCAGCCGGGCGTCCACGACCAGCACCGGCTGTTCGCCGCCCCGCAGGTCGATGTCGATTTCGGCCGTACAGCCGAAGCCCAAAATCGACAAGGCGATGCCCGGCCATATCCGGCCCAAGCGGCCGGCGGTCTTTTTTAATGTCATCGTCTTCATTTTCACCATCTGAAATTAAACGTTACCGAGGGTACGGCCGAGAATAGGTAAATCATTTCCGTGTAGGAGTGTCCCGGATTGTCGGGATCCTGTTTGAAATTAATCATCCACGGATTCTTGCGGGCGTAAACGTTGTAGCAACCCACCGAAAGATCCCATGTAAAGCGGCGGTTCGGCTTGGGTTTGGCGCGGAACGTATAGCCGATGTCCAGCCGATGGTAGTCGGGCAGGCGGTCGCTGTTGCGGTCGCCGTAAATCGGCACCCATTCACCGTCGATGACCGCCTTTCCATGTGGATAGGTGGTCGGCAATCCGGAATAAAACACCCAGTTGATATTGACGCTGTGGCGTGGATGCGGTTCGATGTTCAGCAAGACGGTCAGTGCGTGCGGTCGGTCGTAAGGCGACGGATAGGTCTCGCCGCGGTTCACGTCCCGGATGCGCCGCGTCGATTTGGAAAGCGTGTAGCTGACCGAGCCGTTGACGAAGCCCCGCGTCCGTTTGAGCGAGACTTCCATGCCATAGGCCTGTCCCGTGCCGGTACGGACTTCACCGTAGAGATAGCGGTTGCCCAGCACCTCGGCATGGTCCTTGAAATCCACGACGTTCTGCAGGTAGCGGTAGTAAAACTCAATCGAAGTTTCCCATTCGCCGTCCTTGAAGTGTTTTTCAAAGCTGAGCGCGCCTTGGTCGGCAATTTGGGGCAATAAGGTCGGGTTCGCCGGAAACCAGACGTCCAACGGATTGCCGGACGTGGAGTTCTGCGCCATTTGTGTGTATTGCATCGTGCGGGTGTAATTCAGCTTTAGACTCATTGTGCTGTCAATCAGATAGCTGAATCCAATACGCGGTTCGAGCCCCCAATAAGTGTGGTAGAACCGCCCTTGCGGAAAGTAGCGCGCCTCGCTTTGCATGCCGTCCCGGTAATAGAAAACGGAATCGGCGCCTATGTTGCTGAACGTACTCAGGCGCAGGCCGTATTTCAGCATGAAATGGCGGCCAATGGTCAGTTCGTCCCCGATATACAGTGCATTTTCCAGCGTATGGAAGCGTTCCTGGCGGTAGTTCCAGTCAATCGTCGTGTCGAGAAAACTCATGCCTTCGAGCAGGTTGACGCTTATGTCGCCGGGGTCGTAAATATGGTATGTGGAAGCCAGCCCGAAGCGGATTTCATGGTTGGCCGTCGTATAGAGAAAATCCGCTTTGCCGCCGTAGTCGGTCAGGTGCGCCGCCCAATCGACGGCAAACTGCCCGGTCTCCATGCCCATCATGTAACGGTAGTCGGTTGCGGTGCCCGAAACGGTCATGACCAAGTCGTCGGAAAAAAAATGGTGCCAGCTCAGGCAGAGGGCTTTGTTGCCGTAGTTGGTGGCTGCGTTCATGCCTTTCATGCCGAAAACGTCGCGGCCGAGATAGCCGGAAAGCGTCAGTTTGTCTTTGCGGTTGCGGCTGCGGAACGAGAGTTTGGCGTTGGCGTCGTAGAAATACAGTTGGATGCCGTCCATGTCGAATAGCGGCAGGAAGGCGTCGAAATAGGTGCGGCGGCCGGAAACGAGAAACGAAAACAGGTCGTTCACGATGGGCCCCTCTACGGTCAGCCGTGCCAGCAAAAGTCCGACGCCGCCCGTGATGTGGTAGCGGTGGTAGTCGCCCTCGTGCATCGTGGCGTCAATGACCGCCGATAGCCGTCCGCCGAATTGCACGGGGATATCGCCTTTGTAAACCGTCGCCCCCTCCATCACGTCGTTGTTGAAGACCGAGAAAAAACCGAGCGCATGGGAGGGATTGTAAATGGGCACGCGATCAAGCAGGATGAAATTTTGGTCGGGTGAACCGCCCCGGACGCTGAAGCCGGAACTGCCTTCCGAAGCCATGACGATGCCGGGCAGCAATTGTACCGATTTGAGCAGGTCGGCTTCGCCCAAGAGCGAGGGCAGTTTTTTGACGGCCATCATGCTGAGATGTTCCACGCCTATGCTGTTGTTGCGCAGTTGTTGACTCTGCCGGCTTTTGATTTCGACGCCGCTCAATTGGCGGGCCGTACTTTTGAGGTCGAATGTCAGTTGGCGGTCGCGGTTCAGCCGCAATGTGTCGTAACGTGTGGCATAACCCAAGAAACGGACTTCGATGGCATAGGTGCCGGCGGGAATGCGGAAGTCGAACCGCCCGTCGACATCTGTGACCGCTCCGCTCTGCAAGGCCGGCAACCAGATGGCGGCTTGCGGCAGAGCCTCGCCGTTATCGGCGTCGCGCACGATGCCGTACAGGCGTATCGAAACGCCGTCGGACTGCGCGTGCAGGCCGGAAAGACACCAAATAAAGACGGACAGCCATAGCGGCAACAGGCAACGGAAAAACGACAGTCTTTGCCGGTGGAGGACAAACGGCCGTTGTCTTACCTGTCGTGAATTCGATGACATCATAACCAATACAGAATGCTGAGCCAAATGTTGAACGGGTGGACGTTGGACGATTGGAAGTGCAGCCCGATCGGCCCGATGGGGGTATTGTAGCTGAGGCCCGCCGCGCCGCCGTAGATGAATTCGTCAAGGTGGACGAGGTCTTTCAGCTCATACACCGACATCCCCGTATAACCGCGCAAGGATACATAGAGATTTTTCAACACTTCGGCCTGCAAGTTCAGGTGTAGGTTCCAGAAATGCTGTCCTTCGCTTTGGAACGGCATCAGTCCCGCGAAATCGGCCTGTTGCACGCCGTTGCGCAAGCCGGTCAGGCCGCCTTGGTAGAACATGTAAGGCATCGGAATCTTCGAGGTTGTCCGTAACAGCGTTGTGCCCAATGCGATGCCGGGATATATGGAGAACCAGCGCACGGGCGAGAACGCGAAGTCGAGATGGGCGCGCGCCGAAAGGAAGCGTCGGGAATAGGGTTGGGAAATGCCGAGGCCGATGGGATAGGATACTTCGATATCCGCTTTGATGCCGTGCCGGGGAAAAAAGAGTTGGTCGTAACTGTCATGTAAGAAAAACAGATACGGCATGATGTAGAAAAAGTTCCGTTGCCCGAAGTCCGGATCGGAGGCGAATTTCTCTCTGAAGTGGTGGTAGTTAAGGCGAATTCCGCCGCCCAAAATGCTGCGTCGCCAGTTCGATTGGCCGTAGAGGCTGATGCGGTGGCCTTGCATTGAAAATTCGCTGGTCGGTGTATTGGGCGTACTCCAGTTGTGATAGAGATATTCGCGGTTGATGAAGTAAAACTGGTAGGACGCGCCGATGCTGGGACGCCAAAAGGCATAATCATCGTCTTGCTTCCATTTGGGCGTAAAGAGGAAATCAGCCTTGACGCCCGGAATGCGCGAAAGTTCGCCGTCAACGCTTAGACGGGAGTTCGGGACGCCTAGGTCACGGAACAGAACGCCGGCCAAGAGGGCGGCCGAACGTTGGTTATCGTAGCGGAATCCGAGGCGGAACGCATTGGTCGGCTTTTCGTCAACCGTGATATTCAAGATAACCTGATCCTTGTTGTTCGTATCGGGCAGATAGGCGTAGCGCACGTCGTCGAAAACCAGCGAACCGTAGAGCCGTTCCACGCCGCGTACGATGTCTTCCTGTTTGACCCAGGTATTATGGTCGATTTGCAAAAACTGATTGGCGAACTGAGGGCTGAACTTGGACAGGCCTTCGAAGCGGATTTCCGAGATGTAGAACCGGTCTAACGGTTGGTGCGGATAGCGCCGGGCGGGTGTCGCCGGTTCGTAGGCGGCCAGTTCTTCGGCAATGGCCTTGAATTCGTCGTAATGGAGGCGGGCGGCCGCTTCTCCGCGCGCCAACAGCGAGTCTGTGGCTGAGAAACTGTAGGTGCCGTAGCCGGTCATATCCGGCATGACGAGGACGCGGCAGCGGCTTTTGTTTTGGGCGATTTTCGTCTTGGTGTGCATGAACATCGACATTTCCAAAACATTGGCCATGTTTTTCAGCTTCTCTTTGCCTTTGTACTGGAAGCCGACGTCCACGCCGATGACGATATCGGCGCCCATCGCGATGAGCTCCTCCACCGGAAAGTTATTGACGAGGCCGCCATCGACCAGGATCATCGAATCTTTTTCCACCGGGTTGAACACGCCGGGGATGGCCATGCTGGCGCGCATGGCTTCGGCCAGATTGCCTTTGTCCAGCACGACGGCCTGGCCCGAGAGTACGTCGGTGGCGATGCAGAGAAACGGGATGTTGAGTTCGTTGAAACTTTTGACTTTGTAAGAGTTGGTGGTCAGCGAATAGAAAAGGTTGTTGATATGTTGGCCTTTGAGGATGCCGATGGGGAGCAACGAGGAATGTTGGCTGAACGGTAGGCTGAGCACGTATTGGTCGGCCGTGCGTTTTTCCGTCAGATAGATGTCCGATCGGATGGCTTTGTCCGAGAGCAACATTTCCCAATCGGCCGCGCGTAAGATGGAGTCCAGTTCGGCGGCCGAATAGCCGTAAGCGTATAGCCCGCCGATGATGGAACCCATGCTTGTCCCTGCGATGTAATCGACCGGGATGCCGAGTTCCTCTATGATTTTGAGTGTGCCGACGTGCGCGATGCCTTTGGCGCCGCCGCCGCTGAGCACGACGCCTACTTTCGGGCGGTTGGACTTGAGGGACTGTGTGGGTAGGGCGTGGGTTTCTGTCGGCGTTAGGTCGGCTGTCTGCGCCAAAAGCGTCCGGCTTCCCGGCTCGAAAGACAAGCAGAGGAGCAGGCCGGCGCATAGGCAGAGACGTGATAACAAACGTCCCAAAGACCTGATGCCGCAAGTCGGGGCGGCGATCGGCCGAAACGGACAGGGAATGGAAGACAGTTTCATGGCGTCAGGGTCTTTTGGAATAGTATCAGGTCGGTTGGTCGGTATAAGATGAAAAACGGACCGACGTCGGAGGCGCCGGCCCGTTCCAGCCTACAGGAGGCATCCGTATTTATCGGCGGAAATACTTGAAGTCTTTGCCGAGGTAGTAGGCCGAATCGCCCAAACTTTCCTCAATGCGGAGCAACTGGTTGTATTTGGCGATACGTTCGCTGCGGCAGGCCGAACCGGTCTTGATCAAACCGGTGTTCAGCGCGACGGCCAAGTCGGCGATTGTCGTGTCTTCGGTCTCGCCGGAGCGGTGGCTCATGATGGCCGTATAACTGTGGCGGTAGGCTTTGTTTACGGCGTCAATCGTTTCGGACAGCGACCCGATTTGGTTTACCTTGACGAGAATCGAGTTGGCCACGCCGCGGTCGATGCCCATCTGCAGACGCGCCGAATTCGTTACGAAGAGGTCGTCGCCGACCAATTGGCAGTGGCCGCCGATGCGGTCGGTCAGTTTCTTCCAACCGTCCCAGTCGTCTTCGGCCATACCGTCTTCTATCGACACAATCGGGTAGCGTTTTACCCAGTCGGCCCAAAAATCGACCATCTGGTCAGCCGTCAGTTTTTCGCCTGTCGATTTGTGCAGGTGATAGACTTTTTCTTCCGGCAGATAGAATTCGGACGAAGCCGGATCCAACGCGATGAAAATATCTTCGCCCGGTTTGTAGCCGGCTTTTTCAATGGCTTCCAGAATAACTTTGATGGCGTCCTCATTCGATTTGAGGTTGGGCGCGAAGCCGCCTTCATCGCCGACCCCCGTGCTGAGGTTCTGCTTTTTCAAGACGCTTTTGAGCGAATGGAAGATTTCGGCGCCCCAGCGAAAGGCTTCGCTGAACGACGGCGCGCCGACCGGCATAATCATGAATTCTTGAAAATCAACATTGCTGTCGGCATGGCTGCCACCGTTGAGGATGTTCATCATCGGAATCGGCAACGTGCAGGCGTTGACGCCGCCTACGTAGCGGAACAGTTCCTGGCCCGTTTCCTGAGCGGCCGCGCGGGCGCAGGCGAGGGAAACCCCTAAAATCGCGTTGGCGCCCAGTTTGCCTTTGTTGGGCGTACCGTCCAGTTCGTTCATGCGGGCGTCGAGGGCGAGCTGTTCCGTAACCTCCATGCCTCTCAATTCTTCGTTCAATACTTGGTTGATATTCTGAACGGCTTGCAGGACGCCTTTGCCGCAGAACGCATGCTTGTCGCCATCCCGAAGTTCCACGGCTTCGTGTACGCCCGTGGAAGCGCCGGAGGGTACCGCCGCGCGGCCGAAAGCACCGGCCGTTGTAATCACGTCAACCTCTACAGTCGGATTGCCCCGGGAATCCAAAATTTGACGGGCATAAATGTTTGCAATTGTGCTCATTTTCTTTTTCGTTTTTACAATTCTAAATCAGTCGTAAATATAATTCAAGTCTTTTATAAAAAAAAGGGCTGTTCCAATAAATTGGAGCAGCCCCGTATCATCAGCCGATAAGGCTATTAGGCGTTTTCACCTTCCGCTTTTACTTCAGCAGGGGCTTCGGCCGTTTTCGGCGCTTCGGCCGCAGGCGCGGCTTCCGCCGGTTTGGCTTCGGCTTTTTTGCGGCCGCCGGCACGACGCGTTTTCGTTTTGGCCGTTTCTTTCTTGGCGCTCAACATGGCTTCGTTGTAATCCACCAATTCGATGAACGCCATTTCGGCGTTGTCGCCCAAACGGAAACCGAGTTTAAGGATACGCGTGTAGCCACCGGGACGCTGGGCAATCTTCGGAGAAACTTCACGGAACAATTCCGTAACCGCCTCCTTGTTTTGCAGGTAACTGAATACCGTACGGCGGGAAGCCGTCGTATCTTCTTTGGATTTCGTCAAAAGCGGTTCCACGTAAACACGCAACGCTTTCGCTTTGGCCAACGTGGTCTGGATTCTTTTATGTAAAATCAGCGAAGACGCCATGTTGGCTAACATTTGACGTCTGTGCGCGTGCGTTCTGCTGAGCTTGTTGAATTTCTTTCCGTGTCTCATAGCTGTAAGTTTCCTTATCTTAAATCCTTAATCTTTGTCTAATTTATATTTCTGTACGTTCATGCCGAACTCCAGTTTCTTGTCCTTTACCAAGGCTTCGAGCTCCGTCAGCGACTTCTTGCCGAAGTTTCTGAATTTGAGCAAATCCGCCTTGTGGAAAGCCACGAGGTCGCCCAAGGTTTCCACTTCCGCCGATTTGAGGCAATTCAAGGCGCGAACCGACAATTCCAAATCGGACAGTTTGGTCTTAAGCAATTGGCGCAGGTGCAAATCGCCCTCGTCCAACGGTTCGGACGTTTCTTCATGGCCTTCTTCAAACTGAATCTTTTCGTCAGAGAACAGCATGAAATGGTAAATCAGAATCTTGGCCGCTTCTTTCAACGCATCTTTCGGCGAAATGGAACCGTCGGTCTGAATCGTCAGCACCAACTTTTCGTAGTCGGTCTTCTGTTCCACACGATAGTTGTCCGTTTCGTATTCCACGTTCTTGATCGGCGTATGAATCGAGTCGATGGCAATCGTGCCGACCGGGTCGGACGCGTTCTTGTTTTCATCGGCGGGGACATAGCCTCTGCCTTTTTGAATCGTCAGGTCCATCGTCAATTTCACGCTGGGCTCCATGTGACAAATCTCCAGGTCGGGGTTCAACACCTGAAATCCGTTCAAGAAATTGTTCAGATGACCGGCTTTGAATACGCTCTGGTTAGAGATGACGACATGGATTTTTTCGCTATCTACGTCGGCGATTTGTTGTTTGAACCGAACCTGTTTGAAATTCAACACCATATTGATGACATCCTCCACCACGCCTGTAATCGTGGCGAATTCGTGCTGAACGCCTTCAATCCGTACGGACGTGATGGCAAAGCCCTCTAAAGAGGATATCAGGATACGGCGCAATGCGTTGCCTATCGTAATCCCGTAGCCCGGTTCCAACGGACGAAACTCAAAAACCCCCTTCTTATCGTCTAAACTGACAACATTGACTTTGTCCGGTTTTTGAAAAGCTAAAATGGCCATTTATGTTTTATTTAGGTTTACTAATTATTGGAGAACGTCTCTATTCACGATTACTTGGAGTACAACTCGACGATGAGCTGTTCCTTGATCGTTTCGGGGATATTCTCTCTTTCGGGGTAGTTCAGGAACTTACCGCGCATGGCGGCACCGTCCCATTCCAGCCAGTTGTAGCTATTGGTTCTGCCGGCCAAAGAATCGGTAATGACTTCCAAAGATTTGGACCGTTCGCGCACCTCCACCATATCGCCGGGTTTGAGCTGATAGGAGGGAACGTTCACGACATTGCCGTTTACCACGATGTGACGGTGGCTTACCAGCTGGCGGGCCGCGCTACGCGTCGGGGCGATGCCCAGACGGTAAACCGTATTGTCCAGACGGGATTCGATAAGCTGCAACAATACCTCGCCGGTAATACCGGTCTTGCTGGCGGCCTGATGGAAAATCTTACGGAATTGTTTTTCCAAGATACCGTAGGTGTATTTAGCCTTCTGTTTTTCCTGCAACTGAATGCCGTATTCGGACTGTTTGCCGCGGCGTTTGTTGGGACCGTGCTGGCCCGGCGCATAGTTCTTTCTCTCCAAAACCTTGTCCGCGCCGAAAATAGGTTCTTGGAACTTTCTTGCTATTTTTGATTTAGGGCCGATATATCTTGCCATAACTGAAAATGATTTTACTTAAAACTTAAAAAGGCTCTCGTCGTTATACTCTTCTTCTTTTGGGCGGACGGCAACCGTTGTGGGGCAGGGGCGTGACATCCATGATTTCGGTTACTTCGATGCCGGCACCATGAATCGTACGGATAGCCGATTCACGACCGGAACCGGGCCCCTTGACATAGGCTTTTACTTTGCGAAGACCCAAGTCATAAGCTACTTTGGCACAATCGGTCGCAGCCATTTGGGCGGCATAAGGCGTGTTTTTCTTCGAGCCTCTGAAACCCATCTTGCCGGAAGACGACCAGGAAATAACCTGACCCGCGTTATTGGTAAGGGTAACGATCACGTTGTTGAAAGACGCAAAAATAAAGGCCTTTCCCGTGGCTTCCACCTTAACGATCTTCTTCTTTGTTGCTTTAGCAGTTTTTGCCATATCTATTCACTGTTCTTATAATGTTTCAAAAATTGGTTCGCTTTCGCGTACGTTCTTGGCGCCTCGGTCATCGGAAAATACGTTTTCGACAATCCGTCCGGCCGAATCAAAACGTCAACAGGCACGCGGTGCATCCCTCAGGCCGCCCAAGACAAGCGGATAGGGAAGACGCCCCGGCTCATCTTAGCCTTTGGGCGCTTTCTTCTTATTGGCAACCGTCTTTTTCTTACCCTTTCTGGTACGCGCATTGTTTTTCGTGCTCTGACCTCTCAACGGCAGACCCAAACGATGGCGAATGCCCCGATAGCAACCTATATCCATCAAACGTTTGATGTTGGTCTGCACTTCGGAACGGAGCGCGCCTTCCACCTTCAGTTCGTCTCCGATATAAGTACGGATTTTACCCAATTCATCATCGTTCCAATCCTGTACTTTCTTGTTGAAGTCGATACCGGAAGCAGCTAAAATTTTGCGAGCCGTGCTTCTGCCGATACCGTAGATATAAGTCAGGCCGATTTCGCCTCTTTTGTTTTTCGGTAGGTCTATACCTGCAATTCTTGCCATATCCTGTTGTTTATAAAATTACTAATCCAATCCGCGGCTTAACCTTGTCTTTGTTTAAGCTTCGGGTTTTTCTTGTTAATAATGTAGATGCGTCCCTTTCTTCTTACAATCTTGCATTCGGGCGATCTCTTTTTAACAGACGGTCTTACTTTCATGACTTAATGTTGGTTATTTGTGTCTAAAAACAATTCTGGCTTTGCTTAAATCGTATGGCGACATTTCCAATTGAACCCGATCGCCCGGCAGAATCTTGATATAGTGCATTCTCATCTTGCCGGAGATATGGGCAATGACCGTGTGTCCGTTTTCCAACTCCACACGGAACATGGCATTGCCGAGCGATTCAATCACCGTTCCATCTTGTTGTATGGATGCCTGTTTGGCCATAGTTTAATGTTTACTGTTTAATACTGCTTCAATTTCATCGAAACTCGATAAAATATCGGGTCCCTCTTTCGTAATCAGAACGTCGTGCTCGTAATGTGCCGCCGGTTGTCCGTCCAAGGTGTAGATTCCCCAACCGTTGGATTGCAGACCGATGTGGCGTTTGCCTAACGTGATCATCGGTTCTATCGCGATGACGCTGCCGGCTTTCAGTTTCGTGCCGCAACCCCGATGGCCGAAATTAGGCACATCCGGCTTGGCGTGCAACTTTTCGCCTACGCCGTGTCCGCACAACTCGCGGACTACGCCGTAGCCCCGCGATTCCGTGTACTGTTGTATCGCCCAACCGATGTCACCGGTCCGATTGCCGGCCACCGCCTGTTTGATGCCCTCGTAGAGCGACGCTTTCGTGTCTTCCATCAAACGGCGTACCGGTTCCGACACTTCGCCGACGGCAAACGTATAAGCCGAGTCACCGTGAAAACCGTTCTTATATACGCCGCAGTCCACCGACACGATATCGCCCTCTTTCAGGACATATTCACTGGGGTAGCCGTGCACGACGATTTCGTTGACGGAGATACAGAGCGCAAAGGGGAAACCTTCGTAACCCTTGAAGCCCGGAACTCCGCCGACCGACCGGATGTATTCGTCGGCCACACGTTCCAATTCCATTGTTTTAACGCCGGGGGCGATGACTTTGGCGACTTCCGCCAGCGTCTTGCCGACCAGCAATGAACTTTCCCTGATTTTTTCTATCTCTTCAGGCGAGTAGGTGCGTATCATTTATACGACTTTTATCAGGCCACGCCGTAAGCGCCGCCCATTCTGCCCTTGATACGTCCCGACTTCGTCAAGCCGTCGTAGTGGCGCATCAAAAGGTGGCTTTCTATTTGTTGCAACGTATCCAATACAACACCGACCAAAATCAACAGCGAGGTACCGCCGTAGAATTGGGCGAACTGCGTGCTGACGCCGAATATCCGTACGATGGCCGGCAAAACGGCCACCAACGCGAGGAAGATGGAGCCGGGCAACGTGATGTGCGAGATAACGTCGTCAATGAATTCCGCCGTCCGTTTGCCGGGTTTGATGCCGGGGATGAAACCGCCGTTCTTCTTAAGGTCTTCGGCGATTTGCTGCGAGTTCATCGTGATAGCCGTGTAGAAGTACGTGAACATGATAATCATGAGTGCGAACACCAGGTTGTATCCGAAACTGTTGAAGTCCATGAACACGCGCCAAAAACCGGAGTTGACCGATTCAGGGGAGGCGAAGCCGGCAATCGTCACGGGGATGAACATGATCGCCTGCGCGAAGATGATGGGCATAACGCCGGCCGCATTGACTTTCAACGGCAGATATTGGCGTACACCGCCGTATTGCTTGTTACCGACAATGCGTTTGGCATATTGGACGGGAATCCGGCGCGTACCCTGAACGAGCAGGATGCACAGCAGGATGACTACGATCAGGACAACGAGTTCCAACAAGAATACGACCAGACCGCCGCCCTGCTGTTCGAGACGGGAAACGAATTCCCCGAATAAGGCGAACGGCAGACGGGCGATGATACCGATCATGATGATGAGCGAAATGCCGTTTCCGATGCCGTTGTCCGTGATTCTTTCGCCCAGCCACATGACGAACAGCGTGCCGGCCGTCAACAGGATACACGAAGAAATCCAGAAAAACGCGCCGGGGTTGGCTCCGTTGAAAGGAATGAACGCTTCGGCGGGCAACTGGGTCGTCAAGTTGGTCAAGTAGGCGGGCGCCTGCAAGGCCGTGACGGCAATCGTCAGGACCCGCGTAATCTGGTTCATCTTCCGCCGACCGCTTTCACCCTCCTTCTGCAATTTCTGGAAGTAGGGGATGGCCATCCCGAACAACTGGATGATAATCGAGGCCGAGATGTACGGCATGATACCCAAAGCGAAAACAGAAGCGTTGGAGAAAGCACCTCCGGAGAACATATTCAACAGGCCCAGCAGACCGTCGCTCGTCTGGCTCTGCAAATTCGCCAATTGCGTCGGGTCGATGCCCGGCAATACGATAAAGGAGCCGATACGATAAATGACGATAATCCCCAGCGTATAGAGGATGCGTTTGCGCAGTTCCTCTATCTTGAAGATGTTCTTTATCGTTTCTATGAATCTTTTCATGGTGTTATTCTTTGTAAACTTTAAGCGATCGTCGTGACGGTACCTCCGCAGGCTTCAACAGCGGCTTTGGCTTTTTCGGAAAAAGCGTGGGCTTTCACTTCCAAAGCGCTTTTGAGTTCACCGCGTCCCAACACTTTGATCAAATCGTGTTTACCGACCAAGCCGTGCGCGGCCAAAACCGTCGGGTCGATTTGTTTAATCTGGTGTTCGGAGGCCAGTTTCTCCAACGTATCTAAGTTTACGGCCGTGTATTCGACACGGTTGATATTCTTGAATCCAAATTTGGGCACACGCCGATAAAGAGGCATCTGACCGCCTTCGAAGCCGATTTTGCGGCTATAACCGGAGCGGGACTGCGCGCCTTTATGACCTCTGCCGGCCGTTTTGCCGTGACCGGAGCCGTAACCGCGGCCTAAGCGTTTGTTAGTCTTAACGGAACCCTTGGCAGGTGCTAAACTCGATAAGTTCATATCTCTTGTAGTTTTTCTCGATTAGTTATTAAGCTTCTTCAATGGTCACCAAGTGATTGATCTTGGCAATCATCCCTTCAATCTGGGGCGTACATTCCACAACAGCCGTCTTGCCTATGCGGCCCAACTTCAAGGCTTCCAACGTTCTTTTCTGACGGAGAGGCCGGTCGATACCGCTCTTTATTTGAGTTAACTTAACCTTTTTCATTGTGTATTCTTCTCTTTGTGGCCCGATTAGCCGTTAAACACTTTATCCAATTCAATACCGCGCAACTGGGCGACCGTATAGGGGTCTCTCATCTGCATCAGCGCGTCGATGGTCGCCTTAACCACCGAGTGCGGATTGGAGGAACCTTTGGATTTGGCCAATACGTCTTTTACACCGACACTTTCCAATACGGCACGCATGGCACCGCCGGCGATAACACCGGTACCGGGGGATGCCGGTTTGAGGAATACCTTGGCACCGCTGTATTTGCCGTATTGTTCATGCGGAAGGGTACCTTTCAACACGGGCACCTTAATCAGGTTTTTCTTGGCATCGTCCACACCTTTCTGGATGGCCGCCTGGACTTCTTTCGCCTTGCCCAAGCCGTAGCCGATCACGCCGTTGCCGTTACCTACGACTACGATGGCGGAAAAACTGAACGTACGACCGCCCTTCGTCACTTTCGTGACGCGTTGGATGCTAACCAATCTATCTTGAAACTCGATTTCGCTCGATTTTACTCTTTTTACGTTTGCGTCTGTCATTGTCGTTCTCCTTAGAATTTAAGACCCGCTTCTCTGGCGGCATCGGCCAAAGATTTTACACGTCCGTGATACAAATAACCGTTTCTGTCGAACACAACCCGGCTGATACCGGCGGCTTGCGCTCTTTCGGCCAACATCTTGCCTACAGCCTGCGCTTTCTCGCTCTTGCTGCCGGTAGCGTTGAATTCCTTTTCTCTCGAAGACGCGGCGACCAAAGTCTTACCTTCGGCATCGTTAATGATCTGAGCGTAGATATCTTTGTTGCTGCGATATACGCTCAAACGCGGCATGTCCTGTCTGCCATATACTTTTTTGCGAATACGCATCTTGATGCGTGCTCTTCTATATGCTTTTGTAATAGCCATCTTGCTAATCTGTTTATAAATTCTCTACTATTTGCTGCTGGCCGATTTACCGGCTTTTCTGCGAAGCACTTCGCCTTCGAACTTGATACCTTTGCCCTTGTAAGGTTCGGGCTTGCGGTAGGAACGGATTTTGGCGCAGACCATCCCCAACAATTCTTTGTCGTGGGATTCGAGCGTCAACGTGGGGTTCTTACCTTTTTCGGCCGTAGCGGAGGCTTTGATTTCCTTCGGCAACTCCATGAAGAGGTTGTGCGAGAAGCCCAAGGCCAAGTCGAGCAACTGTCCGTTGACGGTCGCTCTGTAACCGACACCGACGATTTCCATCGTGACCTTGTAACCGTCGGAAACGCCGACGACCATGTTGTTCAACAAGGCTCTGTAAAGACCGTGGAGCGAACGGTGACGCTTTTGGTCGGTGGGGCGTTGAACGAGTACTTGTTTGGCTTCGGTATCGACATTGACCGTGATGTCCGGATCCACCTGACGGGAGAGCTCGCCTTTGGGGCCTTTTACCGTCACGAGGTTGTTGGCGGCTACGGTAACCGTTACGCCGTTCGGAATATTGATGGGAGCTTTACCAATTCTTGACATGGTTTTATCTTATTTAGCTGATATAACAAATAACTTCGCCGCCTACGTTTTCCTTGCGCGCCTCCTTGTCGGTCATCAGGCCTTTGGAGGTGGAGAGGATGGCGATGCCCAAGCCGTTCATGACGCGGGGCAGGTTCTCGGTGTCGGCGTATTTACGCAACCCCGGTTTGCTTACGCGAACGATGGAGTGGATAGCCGGCAGTTTCGTAGCGGGGTGATATTTCAAAGCAATCTTCAACGTCGGTTTTGCGCCTTCTTCCAATTTGAAGTTCGTGATATAGCCTTTTTCGAACAGAATGCGGGCTATTTCCAATTTCATTTTGGAGGAGGGAACTTCCAACAGTTTATGCTTGGCCATATTGGCATTTCTAATCCGTGTTAGAAAATCTGCAATAGGATCTGTAACCATTTTCTTTTCTCTTTTTTAGTTTAAACGAATAGCTTACCAACTGGCTTTCTTAACGCCGGGGATCAAGCCTTGCAGGGCCATTTCCCGGAAGTTGATACGGGAAATACCGAAAGTACGCATATAGCCTTTGGGACGTCCGGTCAGTTTGCAACGGTTGTGCAGACGAACGGGAGAAGCGTTTTTCGGAATTCTCTGGAGCGCTTCATAGTCTCCGGCTTTCTTTAATTCAGCGCGCTTCTGAGCATATTTTTCCACGAGGTGCTGTCTTTTCAACTCGCGGGCCTTCATTGATTCTTTTGCCATAATTGCGTCCTCTTATTAATTGTGTTTTTGGAAGGGCATACCGAATTCTTTCAATAAAGCGTAGGCTTCCTTGTCGGAATTGGCCGTCGTCACGAACGTGATGTCCATACCACAAATCTTACTTATTTTGTCGATGTTGATTTCCGGGAAAATAATCTGTTCGGTAATCCCGAAAGAGAAGTTGCCCTTGCCGTCCAAACCCTTGTCGGAGATACCGCGGAAGTCGCGGATACGGGGAATGGCGACGGAAATCAGGCGATCCAGAAATTCATACATCTTGTCGCCGCGCAACGTCACGCGTACGCCGATCGGCATACCTTTACGCACTTTGAAGTTCGAAATATCTTTTTTCGATTTCGTGGCGACGGCGCGCTGACCGCTGATGGCCGTCATTTCCTCGATACCGAGATCGATGAGTTTCTTGTCGGCGATAGCCGCTCCCAAACCTTGGTTCAGACAAATCTTTGTCAGGCGGGGTACTTGCATGACCGACTTGTACTGAAATTCCTTCGTCAAAGCCGGTATGATCTCTTTCTGATACTTTTCTTTAAGTCTAGGCGAATAATCCATTATTTAATTACCTCCCCTGATTTTTTAGAATAACGAACTGATTTTTGTGTCTTTTCATCCAATTTCCGCCCGATTCTCGAAGCCGTCCCCTTGCTATCCACCACCATGAGGTTGGAAACGTGCAACGGCGCCTCCTTCTTGATAATGCCACCTTGCGGATTCTTGGCATTGGGCTTCGTGTGCTTGGAAACAAAGTTCACCCCCTCGACGGTGGCGCGTTGTTTTTCGGTATCCACGAGAAGGACTTTACCTTGCTTACCCTTATCGTCACCGGCCAACACCTTAACCGTGTCTCCTTTTTTGATGTGTAATTTCATGCGTATAAAATTTTAAAGCACTTCAGGTGCCAGTGAAACAATCTTCATAAATTGTTTTTCTCTCAATTCGCGGGCTACGGGGCCGAAGATACGGGTTCCGCGCATTTCCTCGTTCGCCGTGAGCAGCACGACGGCGTTGTCATCGAAACGAATGTAAGAGCCGTCCGCGCGACGAACTTCTTTCGTAGTTCTCACGACCACAGCCTTAGACACGGTCCCTTTCTTGACGTTACCGGAAGGAAGGGCGTCTTTAATGGAAACGATAATCTTATCGCCCACACTGGCGTATCTTCTTTTGGTGCCGCCGAGTACACGAATGCAGAGCACGGATTTGGCACCGCTGTTATCGGCAACACTAAGCCTTGTTTCTTGCTGTATCATAATTATTTAGCTCTTTCAATAATTTCAACTAATCTCCAACATTTGTTCTTGCTCATCGGACGGGTCTCCATGATACGAACGGTATCGCCTTCGTTGCACTCGTTCTTTTCGTCGTGAGCCGTAAACTTGGTAGATTTCTTTACGAATTTACCATAGATAGGGTGTTTGGTCTTGCGTTCAACCAAAACAGTGATGGTTTTCTGCATCTTGTTGCTTACCACAACACCTATTCTCTCTTTTCTTAAGTTTCTTTCCATCTTATCGGTTTCTTAAGCGTTATACAGCCATTTCCCTACGACGCAGTTCAGTAAGAATGCGGGCAATGGTTCTTTTGTGTTTCTTGATCAAGTTGGGATTTTCAACAGGCGAAATAGCATGATTCAATTTCATTCTGTTCAATTCCACTTGTTCCACGTCCAGGCGCTCTTTGAGCTCGGCCGTAGATAATTCTTTTACTACAAATTCAGTCTTCATGGCTAAACGCTTGTTATTCGGGTACGTAATCTCTTCTGACAATGAACTTCACCGCAATCGGCAACTTCTGAGCCGCCAAACGCAAGGCTTCTTTGGCGATTTCTTGCGAAACACCGTCGGCTTCGAACAGGATACGGCCGGGTGCCACCCGAGCGACGAAATATTCCGGTGCCCCCTTACCTTTACCCATACGTACTTCGTTCGGCTTTTTGGTAATGGGCTTATCGGGGAAAACGCGAATCCACAACTGGCCTTCACGCTTCATGTAACGGGTTACGGCCTGACGGGCGGCTTCTATCTGGCGTCCGGTCAACAGCGCCGGTTCCAGAGCTTTCAACGCAAAAGAACCGAAAGCGATTTCGGCACCTCTTTTGGTATTGCCTTTGATTTTCCCTTTCTGCTGTTTCCTGAACTTGGTTTTCTTTGGTTGTAACATTTCTGTGTCGTATTAAAATGTTAAAGTAACGCTTACTCTCTTATTGTTTCTTTCTTCGGCCACCCATCGGACGGTTGGACGCATTGTTGCGGCCGCCGAAGTCCTTGCCGGCGGAAGCGGGGGCACCGAAACCGCTCGTCAAATCGCGTTTGCCATAGATGATGCCGCGGCAAATCCAAACCTTGATGCCCAAACGGCCGTAAGTCGTGTGCGCTTCGTTCAAAGCGTAATCAATATCGGCACGGAGCGTATGGAGCGGTGTACGGCCTTCCTTGAAGTGTTCGGTACGCGCCATTTCGGCGCCGCCCAAACGGCCGGAAATCTGAATCTTGATACCTTCGGCCCCCATGCGCATGGCCGACGTGATCGCCATCTTGATGGCCTTGCGGTACGAAACACGGCCTTCCAACTGACGGGCGATCGAAGAAGCCACGATGACCGCGTCCAATTCGGGACGCTTGACTTCTGAAATGTTGATCTGGATTTCCTTTTGGGTAAGTTTCTTCAACTCTTCCTTCAGTTTATCCACTTCCTGACCGGCCTTACCGATAATCACACCGGGTTTCGCCGTGAAAATAGTAATGGTAACTAATTTCAGTGTGCGTTCAATCAGGATTTTGGAAATACCGGCCTTGACTAAACGCGCGTTGAGGTATTTGCGGATTTTGTCGTCCTCTACGAGTTTGGCTTCGAATTTACGACCGCCGAACCAATTGGAATCCCAACCTCTAACGATTCCCAATCTATTGCCTATAGGGTTTGTCTTCTGTCCCATTATCTACTTGTTTTCAGATTCTGATTCAACTTCCTTTACTTGTTCGGGCTGCGCGACACGGCTACCCAAAATGAGCGTTACGTGATTGGAGCGCTTTCTGATACGGTATCCTCTGCCTTGGGGGGCCGGACGGAGACGCTTAAGTTGCACGCCACCATCTACGAAAATTTCCTTGACGTACAGTTTGGCGTCTTCCATGCGGAGGCCTTCGTTCTTGTTCTGCCAATTGGCAATGGCCGAACGCAGGAGTTTGTGCAGTTTCGGAGCCGCCTCGCGGTGGCTGTATTGCAAAATGGCAAGCGCTTTATCAACATCCACTCCCCGAATCAAATCGGCGGTATATCTCGTCTTACGCGGCGAAGTGGGGTTGTTGTTCAACTTCGCCATATAGAGCGTCTTTTTCTGCTCTTTAAACTGTTCTGCGCGAATACGTTTTCTCGATCCCATTGTTCTGTCTTTTTCTTAGGATGATTTACTTACTACCTTTTTCCTTTGTCCTTGTTACCGGCGTGTCCGCGGAAAATACGGGTGGGGGCGAATTCACCCAATTTATGGCCTACCATGTTTTCGGTAACATAAACCGGAATGAATTTGTTGCCATTGTGCACGGCGATGGTCTGTCCCACAAAATCGGGAGAGATCATAGAGGCTCTGGACCAAGTTTTTATGGTAACCTTCTTCTTGCTTTCAGCGGCGGCCAGAACTTTCTTTTCTAATTTATAGTGGATATATGGACCTTTTTTAATTGAACGGCTCATAGCTTTGATTTTTAAGCGTTATTTCTTCCTTCTTTCTATGATGAACTGGTTGGAACGGTTCTTCGGCCGACGCGTCTTGTAACCCTTGGCCGGCATACCCTTGCGGCTACGCGGGTGACCGCCGGAAGCACGACCTTCACCACCACCCATCGGGTGATCGACAGGGTTCATGACGACACCGCGGTTGCGCGGACGACGACCCAACCAACGACTGCGACCGGCTTTACCGGAGGATTCGAGGCTGTGATCCGTGTTGGAGGCAACACCGACCGTCGCTTTGCAAGCCTGAAGGATTTTGCGGGTTTCGCCGGAAGGCAGTTTGATAATCGCGTATTTGTCTTCGCGCGACATCAACTGGGCATAGGCACCGGCGCTACGGGCCATCTTGGCACCCTGACCGGGCCGCAACTCGATGTTGTAAATCAACGTACCGAAAGGAATTTCGCTCAAATAAAGCGTATTGCCCAATTCAGGGGCGATACCCTTGCCCGATAAAACCTGTTGGCCGACCTGCAAACCCTGAGGTGCCAACATATAACGTTTTTCCCCATCGGCATACACCAACAGGGCGATACGGGCCGTACGATTGGGATCGTACTCGATGGTTTTAACCACGGCGGGAATATTTTCTTTCTCCCGTTTGAAATCGATAATACGATATTGCTTCTTGTGTCCGCCTCCGATATAGCGCATGGTCATTTTGCCCTGGTTGTTGCGGCCGCCGCTTTTGCGGACGGGAGCCAACAAACTCTTCTCCGGAGTGGAGGTCGTGATTTCCTCAAACGTGCTGATGCTGCGGAAACGCTGACCTGGCGTTGTGGGTTTGAATTTCTTTAAAGCCATTTCTTTTCTTAAATATTGCTATAAAAATCAATCGTATCGCCTGCGGCCAACGTAACGATGGCCTTTTTGGTGGCATTGGTGCGGCCTTCAATGAAACCGGCTTTGGTGTAGCGGGATTTCGCTTTTCCGTCGTAACGTACGGTGTTGACCTCGGTTACCTTTACATTATACATGCTTTCGACGGCATTCCGAATCTCGATTTTGTTAGCCGTTTTTTCTACGAGAAAGCCTACCCGGTTAAACTTCTCACCGATTTTCGTCATCTTCTCTGTGACGATGGGTTTAATTATTATGCTCATTTCTCTCGTTTTAAGCGGTTTCTAACTAAGCTTCCTGGCCGTACATTTCGTCCAGTTTGCGGGCCGAGGCCTCTACAAACAGCAAATTCTCCGCACTCATAATGTCGTAAGTGTTTAAATTAGAGACATTTACAACCTTGATGAGCGGCAGATTTCGGGACGACAAAGATACGAAATTATTTGATTCCAAAAGCACTATGAGGGATTTTTTTTCAGAAAGTTGAAGGTTCTTCATTACTTCCACCATGCCTTTGGTCTTGTGCGAGGCCAATTGGAGGTCGTCAACCACCTTGATGCCGTTGTTCTGCAATTTGTACGACAGAGCCGAGATACGAGCCACGCGTTTCAATTTCTTGTTGAGTTTGAAACGGTAGTCGCGGGGACGGGGACCGAATACGCGGCCGCCACCAACCAACAGCGGCGAATTGATATCGCCTCTACGGGCACCGCCGCCGCCTTTTTGGCGACCCAACTTGCGCGTACTGCCGGAAACTTCCGATCTTTCCTTGCTTTTGTGCGTGCCTTGGCGTTGGTTGGCCAAATATTGCTTCACGTCCAAGTAAATGGCGTGATCGTTCGGCTCGGCCTTGGCTATGAGATCGCTCAAGACAACTTTCTTGCCGGTCTCTTCTCCTTTGATGTTATATACTGTTAGCTCCATCTTTCGAGTTTTAAAAATGAACCTTTCGGACCGGGTACCGATCCTTTGACTAAAATTAAATTCTTTTCGGGAACGATCTTTATGATCTGAAGGTTGATGCTCTTTCTTCTCTCGTGACCTTTTTGACCGGCCATGCGCAAGCCTTTGAACAGGCGGGAAGGATAGGAAGAGGCACCGACCGAACCGGGGGCTCTAAGTCTGTTGTGTTGACCGTGAGTAGATTGACCTACGCCACCGAATCCGTGCCGTCCGACGACACCTTGGAAACCTTTACCTTTGGTATAGCCGGCTACGTCGATGAATTCGCCTTCTTCGAAAACGTCTACGCCCAATACTTCGCCGTGCGCCTTGCGGCTGCCTTCTTCAAAGCGGGAAAACTCCATGGTGATCTGCTTGGGCGTCGTGTTCGCCTTGGCGAAATGTCCCATGAGGGCTTTCGGCGTATGTTTTTCCTTACGTTCGCCAAAGGACAGCTGAATGGCTTCGTATCCGTCCTTTTCCATTGTTTTTACTTGCGTTACCACACAAGGACCAGCTTCGATTACAGTGCACGGTATATTCTTACCGGAGGCATCCCAAATGCTAGTCATTCCGATTTTCTTTCCTATTAATCCGGACATTTTAATTGCTTGTTTATGGTTTTTTGTGTCAAAAAGTTCTCTTGTCGCGTCATTTGAGGGGCGGCGGAAATCAGACTTTGATTTCCACTTCAACACCGCTCGGCAATTCCAGTTTCATCAGCGCGTCGATGGTCTTGGAACTGCTGCTGTGAATGTCAAGCAGACGTTTGTAAGAAGAGAGTTCGAACTGTTCCCGCGATTTTTTATTCACGAAAGTGGAACGGTTCACGGTGAAGATCTTTTTGTTCGTCGGAAGGGGAATGGGTCCGTTGATCATCGCCCCTGTGAGCTTCACCGTCTTTACGATCTTTTCGGCCGACTTGTCAACCAAATTGTAGTCGTAAGATTTGAGTTTGATTCTGATTCTTTGACTCACGGTTAAAAAATTTAAACTATTTATTAGCTTGTTTGATTACTTCTTCCGTAACGTTGGCCGGCGCTTCGGCATGGTAGGCATACTCCATCGTAGAGCTGGCGCGACCCGAACTGAGCGTTCTCAAAGCCGTCACGTAGCCGAACATTTCAGCTAAAGGCACTTTGGCGCGGATAGCCTGACCGCCGACTTTGGCTTCGATACCTTCCATGATGCCGCGGCGACGGTTCAAGTCGCTGGAAACATCGCCGACATAATCGTCCGGCGTTTCGATTTCCAAAGACATAATCGGTTCGAGCAGTACGGACTTGGCTTTGCGGCAGGCTTCCTTGAAGCCGATTTTGGCGCAGACCTCAAACGAAAGCGCATCGGAGTCCACCGGGTGGAACGAACCATCCAACAGCCGAACTTTGAGGCTTTCGAGCGGGTAACCGGCCAATACACCGTTTTCCAAAGAGGCCTTGAAACCTTTTTCAACGGAGGGAATAAATTCCTTGGGAATGTTACCGCCCTTGACTTCGTTGATGAACTGCAGGCCTTTGACGCCTTCGTCGGCCGGAGAGATTTCGAAAATGATATCGGCGAATTTACCGCGGCCGCCGGTCTGTTTCTTATAGACTTCGCGGTGTTGTACGGCGGAACGTACGGCTTCCTTGTAGGCCACCTGCGGTTTGCCTTGGTTGCATTCCACGTGGAATTCGCGGCGCAGACGGTCAATCAGTACATCCAAGTGCAACTCGCCCATACCGCTGATGACGGTCTGACCGGAGTTCTCATCGGAATGCACCTGAAACGTCGGGTCTTCCTCGGCGAGTTTCGCCAAACCGTTCGACAGTTTATCGACGTCGGCCTGCGAAACGGGTTCGATCGCGATACTGATGACCGGGTCGGGGAACGTCATGGATTCGAGGATAATCGGGTGGTTTTCGTCACAGAGCGTGTTACCCGTCTTGATTTCCTTGAAGCCGACGGCCGCACCGATGTCACCGGTTTCGATACGGTCCATCGGTTGCTGTTTATTCGAGTGCATCTGCAGGATGCGGGAGATACGTTCTTTCTTGCCCGTGGAGGCGTTGAGGACGTAAGAACCGGCGTCCAACGCACCGGAATAAACGCGGAAGAACGCGATACGGCCCACGAACGGGTCGGTCGCAATCTTGAACGCCAAGGCGCTGAACGGTTCGTTTACATCCACTTTGCGCGATTCCTCATCGCCGGTCTTGGGGTTGATACCCGTGATGGCCTCAACATCCAACGGACTCGGCAGGTAGCGTGTCACGGCGTCGAGCAGGAACTGGATGCCCTTGTTCTTGAACGCCGAACCGCACAATACCGGGTTGATCGTCATTTCGACCGTCGCCTTGCGGATAGCGGCTATGATTTCGTCTTCGGTAATCGTACTCGGATCATCGAAGTATTTGGTCATCAGATTTTCGTCCAGTTCCGCCACTTCTTCGAGCAGGCGGTTGTGGTATTCGTCCACCGTGTCTTTCAGATCTTCGGGGACGGGAACTTCGAAATAGGTGAGACCCTTGTTCTCCTCGTTCCATTCGTAAGCCTTGCGGGAAATAACATCCACGACGCCCTTGAACGTATCTTCCTGGCCGATGGGGATCGTCAGGACGACGGGCTTGGCTTGCAGACGCTCTTTAATCTGCGTTACGACGTTGAAGAAGTCGGCACCGGTACGGTCCATCTTGTTGACGAACGCGATGCGCGGCACTTTATATTTATTGGCTTGACGCCAAACGGTTTCGGATTGGGGCTGTACGCCGCCTACGGCGCAAAACAGGGCTACGGCGCCGTCCAATACACGCAGGGAACGTTCCACTTCCACGGTGAAGTCCACGTGCCCCGGCGTATCGATCAAATTGATTTTATAATTGTCGTTGCGGTATTTCCAAAAAACGGTCGTCGCGGCGGACGTAATCGTAATACCTCTTTCCTGTTCCTGCACCATCCAGTCCATCGTGGCCGAACCGTCGTGCGTTTCGCCCAATTTGTGGTTCTTTCCGGTATAGAACAGAATACGTTCGGAACAAGTCGTCTTTCCGGCATCAATGTGCGCCATGATACCGATATTTCTCGTCTTTGCTAAATCGTGTGCCATCTAATGTGTAATTCCTTAAAATTTAAAATGCGAGAACGCTTTGTTGGCTTCGGCCATGCGGTGGATCTCTTCCTTCCGTTTGTAAGCGGCGCCTTCTTCCTTGTAGGCCGACATGATTTCGCCGGCGAGTTTCAAGCTCATGGATTTTTCACTGCGCTTACGGGCGTAGTTGATCAGCATTTTCATACCTAACGACTGTTTGCGTTCCGGACGGATTTCGGAAGGAATCTGGAACGTGGCACCCCCGACACGGCGGCTACGAACCTCTACGGAAGGCGTTACATTCGAAAGCGCTTTCTTCCATACCTCCAGACCGTCTTCTTTCGTCTTTTCGGAAACGACGTCGATGGCGTCGTAGAACAATTCGTGCGCTATGTTCTTTTTGCCGGAATACATCAGGTTGTTGATGAATTTGCTTACCAATACGTCATGGTATTTGGGATCCGGCAAAATGACTCTCTTTTTAGGCGTTGATTTTCTCATTTCTTGCGATGATTTTACGCGTCAATACTCTATTATTTATAGCCTGTGGCTGCCTATTTTTTCTTAGGACGTTTGGTGCCGTATTTGGAACGGCGTTGGTTACGGCCTTCCACACCGGACGTATCCAAAGCACCGCGGATGATATGGTATCTTACACCGGGGAGGTCCTTGACACGGCCGCCGCGGATCATGACGATCGAGTGCTCCTGCAAGTTGTGACCTTCGCCGGGGATGTAGGCATTCACCTCTTTTTGATTGGTCAGACGTACCCTCGCCACCTTACGCATGGCGGAGTTAGGTTTCTTCGGCGTAGTCGTGTAAACGCGCACACAGACCCCACGACGCTGGGGGCAGGCATCCAACGCGGGCGACTTGCTTTTGTCCGTGATTTGCTGGCGCCCTTTGCGAACTAATTGTTGAATTGTTGGCATTTTATTGTTAATGTTTAAGTTAACGTGTTTATAGTTTGCACATTTTAAGGACGGCAAAGATAGTCAAAAAAATATAAATAACAAATAAATGTTGAAAAGAAATACGTTGTGCGTGTTTGAGGAACGTAAAATCCGGCGTCTTTGAAAAACTTTCTAAAAAAATCTTTAACTTTGCCATTTTATGTTCGGCGGTGTGGGCCGCCGGTTCCTATACGCCTGCGGAAGCGTTGCGTGCCGTGGCGGACGGGAGCGTTGGATGATACCTTTTATAATATAAGATATAAAGGATGAAAATAACAATTGTAGGTACCGGGTATGTCGGTTTGGTAACGGGCGTATGTTTTGCCGATGTGGGCATCGAGGTCTGTTGCGTGGATGTGGATGAGCGCAAAATAGAGATGTTGCGGGCGAAGCGTCCCCCGATATTCGAACAGGGCTTGGAAGAGTTGCTGGTGCGTAACGTGGACAAGGGACGGTTGACGTTTTCGACTTCGTTGAAGGAGGCGATGCAAGGGGCGGAAGTGATTTTCTGTGCGGTCGGTACGCCGCCCGACGAGGACGGCAGCGCGGATCTGCGGTATGTGCTGGAAGTGGCGGAAGAGGTGGGGCGGCATATGCGGGATTATGTATTGCTTGTGACCAAAAGCACGGTGCCGGTCGGTACGGCGCGTAAGGTAAGGGAAGCGGTAAGGAGGGAATTGGCGGTGCGCGGCGCGACTATTGATTTTGACGTGGCTTCCAATCCGGAGTTTCTCAAGGAAGGATCGGCCGTCAAGGATTTCATGTATCCGGAACGCATTGTCGTGGGCGTGGAGTCGGAACGGGCGCGGGAGGTGATGAGCCGGCTGTACAAGCCTTTCACGCTGAACGGGCATCCGGTGTTGTTCATGGATGTGCCGTCTGCCGAAATGACGAAATATGCGGCCAATGCCATGCTGGCCACGCGCATCAGCTTTATGAACGATATCGCGAATCTGTGCGAGAAGGTGGGGGCGAATGTGGATTACGTACGTAAGGGGATGGGGTCGGATTCTCGCATAGGCAATAAGTTTCTCTATCCGGGCATCGGTTATGGCGGTTCGTGTTTTCCCAAGGATGTCAAGGCCTTGATTAAGACGGCCGATGATGAGGGCTATGCGATGCGGGTGCTTAAAGCGGTGGAAGCGGTCAACGAAGAGCAAAAATCGTTGATGTTCCGGAAGTACCGGGATTTCGTCAATGGCCAACTGGAAGGTAAGACTGTGGGATTCTGGGGGCTGGCTTTCAAGCCGGGAACGGACGATATGCGCGAGGCCCCGTCGTTGGTCATGATAGAAGAATTCGTCCGCGCGGGGTGTCGCGTCAAGGCTTACGATCCCGTGGCGATGGACGAATGCCGGCGGCGTATCGGCGACGGTATCGTTTATTGCGACGATATTTACGAAGTCGTCGAAGAGGCGGACGCGTTGTTTTTGGTCACGGAGTGGACGGAGTTTCGTTCGCCGGACTGGCGGAAAGTCGGCGGCGCGATGCGGACACGGGTGCTTTTCGACGGCCGCAATCTGTATGACCGCAAAGAGGCGGAGGCGGCCGGTTTCGCGTATTTCGGAATCGGGTTGTAAACGGAAAGGATGGAATCATCCAAAAAGGAACAAGCATGAAACGTATTTTGGTAACGGGCGGCGCCGGTTTTATAGGTTCGCATCTGTGTGAGCATTTGCTCGGGCAGGGACATGAGGTCATTTGTCTGGACAATTATTTTACAGGGCGGAAGGCCAATATCGTTCACCTGATGGATCGGCCTTATTTCGAGGTGGTGCGGCACGATGTCACGACCCCCTATTACGCCGAAGTGGACGAGATTTACAATCTGGCGTGTCCGGCCTCTCCGGTACATTATCAGTATAACCCTATCAAGACGGTCAAGACTTCGGTTATGGGGGCCATCAATATGTTGGGCTTGGCCAAACGGGTCAAGGCGAAAATCTTGCAGGCATCCACGAGCGAGGTGTATGGTGATCCGGCCGTGCATCCGCAGGTGGAGGGCTATTGGGGCAATGTCAATCCGATCGGCATCCGTTCCTGTTACGACGAAGGCAAGCGTTGTGCGGAGACGTTGTTTATGGATTATCATCGGCAGAACGGGGTACGCATCAAAATCATCCGTATTTTCAATACGTATGGACCGCGCATGTTCATGAACGACGGCCGGGTCGTGTCCAATTTCATCGTGCAGGCACTGAAAGGCGAGGATATTACGATTTACGGGGACGGCTCTCAGACGCGCAGTTTTCAGTATGTGGACGATTTGATAGCCGGTATGACCCGCATGATGGCGGCCGACGATGTTTTCATCGGACCGGTGAATCTGGGCAATCCGCATGAGTTTACAATCTTGGAACTGGCGGAGAAGATTGTGGATATGACGGGGAGCCGCTCGCGTTTGATCCGTAAGCCATTGCCTTCGGATGATCCGACCCAGCGTCGGCCCGATATCAGTTTGGCGCAAAAAGAATTGGCATGGAAGCCTCGGGTTCAGCTGGAAGAAGGTTTGCGGAAAACCATCGCTTATTTCGAAGAACAATTGAAGCAACGATAAACGATATATGGTAAACATGACGGACAGTGGAAGCGAGACCCGGGTGTTGGTTACGGGCTGTAACGGACAGTTAGGGCTGGAATTGCAACGCCTTTATCGGGAAGGCCGCTTCAAGGAAGGCCCGATTTTGTTTGCGGATCGCGACGTGTTGGATATTTGCAGTTGGTCGGATGTTCGGGGTTTTTTGGGAACGAATCGGATAGATGTCGTCATCAACGCCGCGGCTTATACCAATGTGGATAAGGCGGAAACCGACAGCAAGTCGGCTTATGCCGTCAATCGGGACGGCGTGTGCGTATTGGCGCAGGTTTGCGCCGAGTTGGGCGTCTATCTCGTGCATGTTTCCACGGACTATGTGTTTGACGGCCGTCACGACGAACCCTATCGGGAAGATGAACCGACGAATCCGATAGGCGTATATGGCGCCTCCAAGCGGGCGGGTGAGGAAAAAATGCTTGGGGAGGCGGATTTGAACGGGGTGATTGTCCGGACGGCTTGGCTGTATTCCGCTTTTGGCAAGAATTTTGTCAAAACGATGCTTCGGTTGAGCCGGGAACGGGAGGATGTGCATGTCGTGGCCGATCAGTTCGGCAGTCCGACTTGGGCGCGGGATTTGGCCGAAGCGTTGTTGGTCATGATAGGCGCAGCGCATCGTAGGCATAAGCGGGGCGTGGAGATCTATCATTATACGAACGAAGATCAATGCAGTTGGTGTGAATTCGCGATGGCTGTCATGCATCTGACGCATGCCGCCTGTGTCGTGGATCCGATAGCGACGGCCGAATATCCGACAACTTGTCAGCGGCCGATGTACAGTGTGTTGGATAAGACGAAAATACAGCGGGTTTACGGCTTGCATATCCCGACATGGGAGGCCTCTTTGGAGAAGATGTTGCAGGATCCGGAACTCAAAATACACTAGTCAGTATTAAGGATTTTATATGCCGAATAAAACGAATGAACCTAGACCGGCTTCGCAGCGGAGCCGGAAGAAATCGGACGAGGCCCGTTATCTGGCAGAGGCTGTGGCGGCCATGCAAGACAAAAAGGCGGAGCGTATCCGGAGTTTGGATTTGCGCAAGGCTGTCGGTTCGACTTTCGATTATTTTTTGATAGGCGAAGCCCTGTCGGGTACGCAGGTAAGGGCGATTGCGGACGGCGTGGCCGATCGGCTGTACGGGGCTTTCGGGGTGGATCCCTTGCATCGGGAAGGCTATGCCAACGCCGAGTGGATTTTGCTGGACTACGGCGGTCTGGTCGTGCATGTGTTTCAACGGGATGTGCGCCAACATTATAAACTGGAAGAATTGTGGGGCGATGCCCATATAACGATTTACGAAGAAGAACATGGAGAATAATCAGCGAAAGAATCCGGCGCAGGGGCAGGGAAAGGGAAGTCCGATGCGGCCGAATCCGAAAAAACGTTTCAATATCTATTGGGTCTATGGGGCGTTGCTGTTGGTTTTCATTTATCTGCAGCTGACCTCTACGGGTTTCAGGGAACCAAAGTACTACAATACGAATTTATATGAAGTGGAGCGGATGCTGAAGGCCGGCGACGTATCGAAGATCGTCGTGGTCAATAAGGAATTCGCCGAGATCCATATCAAGGACGACAAGGTGTATGAAGACACCGCTTATGCCAAACTGCGGCATAAGGACGGGTTTTCGAATCAAAAATTCTATGTTTATAAGTTCCTTTCGTTGGACAATTTTGCCGAAGACGTGGAACGCGTGCAGTTGGAAGCGCGGGCGCAGGATACGGCCGGCTTGTCGGCCTCGGCGCGCCTGGCGGTCTGGGATCAGCCGCTTGTGGAGCCGGTGCCGGAGACGCGGAAGAATTTTTGGGAAGAGAGCCTCGGGTCAATTATCTGGATCGGCTTCATGATTCTCATGACCATCATGATATTCCGTATGTTTTCGCGCGGAAACGCGATGGGGGGCGGTGCAGGCGGCATTTTCAGTTTCGGCAAGTCCAAGGCGCAGCTTTACGACAGCAAGAATACGACGGTCAATGTGACATTCAACGATGTGGCTGGCTTGGAAGAGGCCAAGATAGAGGTAAAGGAAATCGTGGATTTTTTAAAGAATCCGGAGCGTTACACCAAGTTGGGCGGCAAGATCCCAAAAGGTGCCTTGCTTGTCGGGCCTCCGGGTACCGGCAAGACATTGTTGGCCAAGGCGGTGGCGGGGGAAGCCAAGGTGCCGTTCTTTTCCATATCGGGTTCGGATTTCGTGGAGATGTTCGTGGGCGTAGGGGCCTCGCGCGTGCGCGATTTGTTCCAGACGGCCAAAGAAAAGGCGCCGAGCATCATCTTTATTGACGAAATCGACGCCATCGGCCGGGCACGTGGCAAGAATGCCTATACGGGTTCCAATGACGAGCGCGAGAACACGTTGAACCAGTTGTTGACGGAGATGGACGGTTTCGGCACCAACAGCGGCGTGATCATATTGGCGGCGACGAACCGGGCGGATATTCTCGACCGCGCCTTGATGCGGGCGGGTCGTTTCGACCGGCAGATCCATGTGGAGTTGCCCGAATTGGAAGAACGTAAGGCGGTGTTCAACGTGCATCTCAAATCGGTAAAGACCGACAAAAGTGTGGAGGTGGATTTTTTGGCGAAACAGACACCGGGCTTTTCGGGGGCGGACATCGCCAATGTCTGCAACGAGGCAGCCTTGATTGCCGCGCGCAAAGACAAGGCAGCCGTTCAGAAACAGGATTTTCTGGATGCCATCGACCGCATTGTGGGTGGTTTGGAAAGGCGTAGCAAGATTATATCGAAAGAAGAGAAGCGGGTTATCGCCTATCACGAGGCCGGACACGCTGCCGTAAGTTGGATGTTGCGTTACGCCAATCCGCTCGTGAAAGTGACGATTGTGCCGCGCGGCAAATCGTTGGGGGCGGCTTGGTATCTGCCCGAAGAACGGCAGATTACGACGGTGGAGCAGATGCGGGACGAGATGATGGCGACTTTGGGCGGCCGGGCGGCGGAGGAGGTCGTGTTCGGCCGTATTTCGACGGGGGCATTGAACGATTTGGAAAAAGTGACGCAACAGGCTTACGCCATGGTGGCCTATTACGGGATGGATGCGGAAGTGGGCACGTTGAGTTATTACGATTCGACGGGGCAGCAGGAGTACATGTTCGGCAAGCCGTATAGCGAAAAGACGGCGGAGACGATAGACCGTCGCGTGCGGGGGATGATAGAGGAGGCTTACGGGGAGGCTAAACGGATATTGATGGAAAACAAGGAGAAGCTGGATCGTTTGGCGCAGGTGTTGATAGATAAGGAGGTAATGTTCCGCGATGACGTAGAGGCCATCTTTGGCAAGCGACCGTTTGAGGAGGAGGCCGCTGTTGCGGCGGAAACGGCGTCTTCGGATGATCGGCAGGCGTCGCCGGAGTTATCCGTGGCGTCCGACCCGACGGAAACAACGGTGTCGATGACGGCCTTATAGGAGGAAGATATGGAAGAGGCGACGTCCAAAGAGAAGATATTAAAGGATATCCGGGAAGCCCTGATAACTTATCCGATTGAAAATCCGTATCCGACCATCGATTTGGAAGAACCGGTGGCGGCGATGGGAGACGACTATCCGGATGCGTTGTTCGCCGAGAACTTCGTGCGCCGCGGCGGCAAACTGATTTATTGCGAGAATGTGGATACGGCCGTGCAGAGTTTGCAACTGTTGGGGATGCAGGAGGACTGGAGCGGCCAGATTTTTTGCGGGGAAGATGCCGTGGCGCGTCTTTTGGATGCCGCGGGCTTGGCGTATAGCCGACGTCCGTCGGATGTGGCCGTCAAGCGTATAGGCTGTTGCAGCTGTCTGTCGCTGTTTGCCCAGACGGGCAGCGTGCTGTTCGATGCGGCGACGATGGGACGGCGGTTGTATGCCTGTGCGGATCTGATCATCTTTTTCGCGACCATGGATCAGATTGTGTCGGATGAACGGGAGGCTTTTAAGGAAATGAAAGAGGTGCCGTTGCGGTCTTCTTCGACTACGGTTTGGACCGGTCTGTCCAAATTGACGGATATAGACGGCGAGTCGCGGTCGGGCCTGGGACCGGGCCGGGTTATTCTGTTTTTGATAGACCGGTCGGAAGTACCCGTCCGCCCGGAAGATGTAATGAAGGAAGAATAGGTCGGTGTATGAGCGTGAAGTTTCAGAAAATAGGGAATAGAAGCCTGGTAGGCATCGGTGTTGTAGCGGCCGTGGGGTTGAGTATAGAACTCGGTCCGTGGGCGGTGTTCGGCCTGTTCGGGCTTGTGGCGGCCGTGGGACTTTACGAGGTTTGCGCGCTTTTTGAACGCGGCGGTCATGCGGTTAAACCGTGGGCGGTTTACGGCATGGGATATGCGCTTTATGCGGGTTGCGGCATGATTTGGCTGGAAGTGATGGAAGCCTACGTTTCCGTTATGGCGGCGATGGCCGGTTTGTCGGGTGTCGCGGTCGGATGGGTACAGGTGCGGCGTCAGGGATGGACAAGGCCGGACGCGGCGTCGGCCTTATCGGCGGCTGGCCTGTTGTGGTCGCTATGGGCCGCCGTTTACGTGGCATTGCCTTTGGCCTTGCTCGTGTGGTTGCGGCGTGCGGATTTGATGTGGCCGCTTTTTCTGACGGTTTGGGCCAACGATGTCTTCGCCTATCTCGCAGGCAGTTCGTTCAAGGCGGAAAAGCGGCATAAACTGGCGCCGCACATATCGCCCAACAAGAGTTGGGAGGGGGCTGTCGGCGGGTTCTGCGCCGCCTTGGCGGCCGGATGGCTGTGGGCGCTTGGCAACGGTCTGCCGGCGGCCGGCATGCTGGCTTTTGCGGCGGTCGTTTCGGTGGTCAGTGTCTTGGGAGATTTGTTGGAGTCCTATTACAAGCGCAAGGCTGGCCTTAAGGATTCCGGCACACTGCTGGGGGGGCATGGCGGTGTATTGGATCGTTTCGACAGTGTGCTGTTGGCTTCGCCGGCCGCTGTCTTGCTGTTGATTTTAAGTGGAATATAAATTTTAAGAAATAAGAGGTTCATGAAAATACATAGGGAAGGCCGGCATATTATCTTGTGGACGGGCGTTGTTTTTATAGCCATTGGGTTGGCCGTCAATATATTTTGTCCGTGGCGTTGGCTGACGGCTGTCTGCTGGACATTGTGTTTCGTGCAATGGGGGCTGGTCGTCTGCTTTTTCAGAATGCCGAAACGGGAGTATCCGTCGCACACCGACGGTAGCGTCGTTTCGCCGGCCGACGGCGTCGTTGTGGATATCGCCAAGGTAAAGGATCCGGAATATTTCGATGACGAAAGGATACGGATATCCGTCTTCATGTCGCCGGCCAACGTGCATGTGAACCGTTATCCGATAGACGGCGAGATTATTTACCGGAAGTATCATCCGGGACGTTATTTGGTGGCCTGGCATCCGAAGTCCTCCACGTTGAACGAGCGCAATACGGTCGTGTTGCGGACGGCGGACGGGACGGAAATCCTCGTGCGGCAGATAGCGGGGGCCGTGGCGCGCCGCATCGTTTCCTATGCCAAGGTGGGAGAACGTGTGTTGCGCGGACAGGAATTGGGCTTTATCAAGTTCGGTTCGCGGGTCGATATCTTTCTGCCTTTGACGGCCGCCATCAAGGTGGAGATGGAGGAACGCGTGCGGAGCGGTATCAGCCTGTTGGCCGAATTGGCCTGAGACTGTCGGCACGTGGACGTATGGTGGATTGGAAGAGAGACAATTTGGATTTTTTGGAAAAAAAAATTACTTTTGCAACCGATTTAGCGTTCGGGATGTAGCTCAGTCCGGTAGAGTACGCGTCTGGGGGGCGTGTGGTCGCAAGTTCGAATCTTGTCATCCCGACAAAAGCGGAGCGCTTACCTTTGGGAGTAAGCGCTTTTTTATTTTATTGCGAGAATAAAAAACCAAATAGAAATACTTTATCAAACATGGCAAAGAACGTTAAAATCCTGACGATCAATCCGGGATCAACCTCTACCAAAATCGCGCTTTTCGAAGGCGAGAACAATGTCTTTCAGAAGAACCTCAAGCATTCATCCGAAGAATTGGCACCGTTTGAAAAGATAGCCGACCAGTTTGAATTTCGTAAGAATGTTATTTTAAATGTGCTGAAAGAAGAGGGAATAGCCATAGACGATATCGCTTATATCGTGGGTCGCGGCGGTTTGGTCAAGCCGATCGCTTCCGGCATTTACGAAGTGAACGACGCGTTGCTGGCCGATTTGCGCAAAGGCGTTCAAGGCGAGCATGCGAGCAATCTGGGCGGTCTGATTGCGGCCGACCTGGCGGCTCAGATCGGCGCGAAGGCCTATATCGCCGACCCGGTGGTTGTGGACGAGTTGCAGGACGTGGCGCGTATTTCCGGACATCCGGCTTTCGAGCGCATTTCGATTTTCCATGCGTTGAACCAAAAGGCGATTGCACGCACTTATGCCAAAGAGAACGGCAAAAAGTACGAGGATTTGAATCTGATCGTCGCGCATTTGGGGGGCGGCATCAGCGTGGCGGCCCACGAAAAGGGCAAGGCCATAGACGTGAACAACGCCTTGGACGGCGACGGTCCCTTTTCGCCCGAACGTTCCGGCGGCCTGCCTGTGGGTTCGCTGGTAAAAGCTTGTTTCAGCGGACAATATACGTTGCCGCAGTTGAAGAAGATGATTTGCGGTCAAGGCGGTTACGTGGGCTATCTGAATACGAACGACGCTTATGACGTGGAAGTGAAAGCCAAGGACGGCGACGCCAAGGCCGCGATGATACAGGAAGCCATGGTTTATCAGGTGGCCAAGGAAATCGGAGCGATGGCGACGGTGCTGAAAGGCAAGGTGGATGCCATTCTCGTGACGGGCGGCATCGCTTACGGCAAGCCGTTTGTGGAATCCTTGAAAGAGAAAGTTTCTTTCATCGCGCCGGTGGCCGTTTATCCGGGCGAAGACGAAATGAAGGCTTTGGCCATGAACGCCGTGATGTTGGATCAAGGCGAACTGACCGCTAAAGTATATTGCTAACAATAAATAAAGGAGTAAGGTTATGATCAATCCGGCGTTATTCAAACCGAAGTCGATTGTCGTGGTCGGCGCGTCCAACGATATTTCCAAACCGGGCGGTCGTGTGCTCAAACATATATTGGACGGTAAGTTCCAGGGACAGGTCTATGCCGTGAACCCGAAAGAGGACGAAATCCAGGGGATTCGCTGTTGCCACAACGTCAAGGATCTGCCGGAGGTGGATCTGGCCGTCATCGCCATCGCGGCCAAATACGCGCCCGACACCGTTGAGGTGCTGACCAAGGAGAAGAATACGCGGGCCGTCATCATCATTTCGGCCGGTTTCGGCGAGGAAAGCCATGAGGGCAAGGTGCTGGAAGATAAAATCGTGGCTTCCTGCAACGCGGTAGGGGCGGCCTTGATAGGTCCCAACTGCACGGGTATTCTGACGCCCTACCACCGCAGTATTTTTACCGGCCCGATGCCGGAACTGGATCCGAAAGGTTGCGATTTCATCACGGGCAGCGGTGCCACGGGCGTGTTTATCCTCGAAGCTTCGATTCCGGCCGGCCTGCGTTTCGCCAGCGTCTTTACGGTGGGCAATTCGGCCCAGTTGGGCGTGGAGGAAATATTGGAGCATCTTGACGAGACGTTCGATCCGGCAACGAGTTCCCGCGTCAAATTGCTCTATATCGAGAATATCCGCAATCCGCAGAAGTTGCTCAAACACGCGCAGTCGCTGATTCAGAAAGGCTGTAAGATCGCCGCCGTCAAGGCCGGTGCCTCCGAAGCCGGTTCGCGCGCGGCCTCCTCGCATACGGGGGCGTTGGCTTCGTCGGATGTGGCGGTCGATGCCTTGTTCCGCAAAGCCGGCATCGTGCGTTGCTACGGTCGTCAGGATTTGATGACGGTGGCTTCCATTTTCCAGCATCCGGAACTCAAGGGCAAGAACATCGCGATTATCACGCATGCGGGCGGTCCGGCCGTCATGCTGACCGACGCTTTGTCGAAGGCGGGTTTGAACGTGCCGAAGATTGATCCGGTCAAGGCGCAGCCGTTGAAAGAACAGCTGTTTGCCGGTTCTTCCGTCGCCAACCCGATTGACTTTTTGGCCACGGGTACGGCCGAGCATTTGGGCAAAATCATCGACGCCTGCAACAACGATTTCGATGAAATCGACGCGATGGCCGTCATTTTCGGTACGCCGGGCTTGGTGCGTATTTTCGATGTCTATCGCTTGTTGGACGAAAAGATGAAAACGTCCAAAAAGCCGATTTATCCGATATTGCCGGCCGTTGTCACGGCGCGGGAAGAGTTGGACGAGTTCCTCGGAAAGAACCGCATCAATTTCGCCGATGAGGTTGTGTTCGGCTCGGCTTTGGGGCGCGTATTCCATGCGCCGGCGCCCGATACCGACACGGTCAGCCTCGACGGCGTGGATCAAGCCGCGATTCGCAAAGTGATTGAAAACAATCCGGATGGCTATCTCTCGCCCGATCAGATTCAGATTCTGCTCGATGCCTGCGGTGTGCCGCGTGCCGGCGAGGCCGTGGTCGATACGGCGGAAGCGGCCGTGGCCGCGGCTGACAAACTCGGTTATCCGCTTGTGATGAAGGTCGTCGGCCCCGTGCATAAGTCGGATGTGGGCGGGGTTGTCCTCAACGTCAAGGATGCCGCGACGGTCAAGGCCGAATTCGAACGCATGATTAAGATTAAGGATACGACGGCGATACTGATGCAACCGATGCTTTCGGGCATGGAGATTTTTGCCGGCGTCAAATATGAGCCGAAGTTCGGGCATATGATATTGTGCGGTTTGGGCGGTATTTTCATTGAAGTGCTCAAAGATGTACAGACGGGGCTGGCGCCCGTGACGGCCAAGGCGGCCAAAGGCATGATCGAACGCCTGAAAGGCTATAAGATGTTGCAAGGCGTACGCGGTCAGGAAGGCGTCGATATCGAGGCCTTCGCCAAGGTTGTGGAATCGCTTTCCAAATTGGTGGCCGTCGCGCCCGAAATTCAGGAAATGGATATCAATCCATTGTTGGGCAATGCCAAACAGGTCGTGGCCGTGGATGCCAGAATCCGTATTCAGAAGTAAGCCAAGTCATGAAAAGGGAAGACTGGTGGGTCATCATAGGGGCATGCATCGTGCTATGCCCCTTTTTTTTGATAGGAGAGGTTCAGGCGTTCTATTTTAACGCCAATGCGCGGATGCCGATACTGACCGGTTTCGTCAAGTTCGCGTTGCTGTCCACGTTCGGCGAGGTCATCGCGTTGCGTCTGCGTACCGGACATTATTATGAAAAAGGCTTCGGCCTGTGGCCGCGCATGATTGTATGGGGTTTTCTCGGGGCGTGGATCGTCATGGCGATGCGGGTTTTCGGCAAGGGGGTGCCGGTATTGTGCGACGGCATCTTCGAGACCGGAGGCCGCGTGGCGGCGGCCATGCAGGGCGATTTGAGTTGGACAAAATTCGGCGGCGCGTTCGCGATATCGTTGTTGCAGAACACGTCTTTCGCACCCGTTTTCATGTTGCTGCACAAGGTGAGCGATACGCATATCTTGGCGCAGGGCGGCCGGTTGAAAGCGTTGGTGACGCCGATACCGTTCAGCCATATTTTGGCGAACCTGAATTGGGAGGTGCAGTGGAACTTTGTGTTCAAGAAGACCATCCCGTTCTTTTGGATTCCGGCGCATACGGTCACGTTTATGTTGCCGGCCCAGTGGCAGGTGTTGTTTGCCGCTTTACTGGGGGTCGTCTTGGGGATTTTGTTGGCCGTTTCGGCCAACAAAAAGTAAAACGGGCTTGTGCTGATTTTGCTGATTGTTATGTGCTTGCGGTGTGTCTTTGGAAGAGGACACCACCGGGATGTAAAAAAAGTTTGAGAAAATTGTTGCAGATACAAAAAAAAGTTGTACCTTTGCACTCCCTTTAAGGCTGGCCCGTTCGTCTAGTTGGCCTAGGACGCAAGATTTTCATTCTTGAAATCAGGGGTTCGAATCCCCTACGGGCTACAAATAATAAATGTTGTAAAGAGTAATGGCAAACCACAAATCATCCATAAAACGGATTCGTTCGACGGAAACCAAGAGAGAGCATAATCGTTATTATGCCAAGACGATGCGCAATGCGTTGAGAGATTTCAGAGCTTTGACTTCGGTGGAGGAAGTAAAGGCTAAGACTCCCACGATGGTTTCTATGGTGGACAAACTGGCCAAGCATCATATTATCCACAAGAATAAGGCTGCGAACCTCAAATCGCAGATTATGATGAAAGCCGGTAAACTTGCGGCGGTAGCCGCCGAAACCGCGAAATAGGTTTCGTTAGGATTGTAGAGTTTTTTGTTTTCATAATGATTTTTTTGGGCTCTATCCAGCAATGGGTAGAGCTTTTTTATTACGCCTGGTCGGGCGTGAAGATGGAACTACGGTTATGAATACGTTTGGACGATCTTTCAGGTTTACTTCTTTCGGCGAATCGCACGGTGCGGCGATAGGCGGCGTGGTCGATGGCATGCCGGCGGGCGTGCCGGTCGATCCGGCATACGTGCAACGGCTCATGGCCCGGCGGCGGCCCGGACAGCCGGGCATGACCGGGGCGAGCGCGCGGCAGGAAGCCGACGAGGTCCGTTTTCTGTCGGGGATATACGAGGGGCGGACGTTGGGAACGCCCGTCGCTTTCGTGATGGAGAACCGCGACGCGCGGAGCGCGGATTATGCGGCCATGGCGGACAGTTATCGGCCGTCGCATGCCGACGATACGTATGACGCGAAATACGGTTGGCGGGACGCGCGCGGCGGCGGGCGGGCTTCGGCGCGGGAGACGGCCGCCCGCGTGGCGGCCGGCGCTTTGGCGCAGTGTTTTTTAGAGACCGCCGGCGTAAAGGTCTATGCCTATACCGAGCAGATAGGCGCGGTGCGCTGCGGTGCGCCTTATGCGGCCTATGATTTGGCGCGGGTGTATGATGCCCCGCTGTATTGTCCGGCGCCGGACGCGGCCGCCGCCATGGAGGCGGAGTTGAAGCGTTGCGCGGCCGAGGGTGATACGGTGGGCGGCTGTGTGCGCGGCGTGATCCGCGGCCTGCCCAAGGGCTGTGGCGAGCCTGTTTACGACAAGCTGACGGCGCGTTTGGCGGCCGCGATGATGGGCATCAATGCGGCGCGCGGCTTTGAGGTCGGCATGGGCTTTGAGGCGGCGGCCATGCATGGCAGCGAACATAACGACGCCTGGGCGGGCGTGGACGCGCAAGGCGTTTTGCGGACCGAATGCAACCTGTGCGGCGGCGTGCGCGGCGGCATCAGTACGGGCGAGGATATATGGTTTCGCGTGGCTTTCAAGCCGATTGCGACCTTAGGGCGGCCGGTCGGGTTATGGCATAAACAGGAGGGCTTGCGGGCGCAGACGGTGGGCGGCCGCCACGATGTATGCTGTGTGCCGCGCGCCGTGCCGGTTGTGGAAGCGATGGCGGCCCTGACGGTGGCCGACCTGCTGTTGGCCTATCGCAGCCGTTTGCCGGAGACTGGCGGCGGAACCGTTCCGGCGCATCGATAAATCAGACTGCCCGCTATGTTTGTGACGTTTGTACATCCTCAGTATCTATGGGCCTGGGCTTTCGTGCTCGTGCCTGTTTTGTTGCATCTGTTCGAATGGAAGCGTTACAAAACCGTGTATTTTCCGCATGTGGCGGCCTTGCGGCAGGCGCGGCAGCGGGAGGAGAGGCAGCGGCGGTTGCGCCGCCGCCTGATTTTAGCGTGCCGTATCGCCGCCATCGTCCTGTTGGTGGCCGCGTTCGCGCAGCCGGTATGGCGCGGAGAGGGCGCCGCCTTGGCGCGGGCGGACAGGCCTTACTACAGCCTTTATCTCGACAATTCTTTCTCCATGTCCGCGCCTTACGGCGCGGCGGATGGCCGGGTCTCGGCGGCGGCCGGGGCGGCGGCCGCGCGTATCGTGCGCGCTTTGCCCGAAACGGCCGGCGTGCAGATTCTGACCAATGCGTTCGATGGGGCAGAGCAGGCTTTTCACGCGCCGGCCGCCGCCCTGCACGCCCTGTCGGGCGTGCGGCCCTCTCCCGCCTGTAGGACGCTGGACGAAGTGACGGCCCGCATGCAGGCGGCCGCCGAGGAACAAGGCGTGCCGCCCCAAGCCGTGCAGCGCATCTATATCTCCGATTTTCAGACCACGGTGTTGGATGGCCGCGGCGGGATGCTGGCGGGGCCGTCGGGGCCGTCGGGCGGGGGGCGCACGGACAGTATGGCGCGCTATCTCGCCTTTACGCCGGCCCCCTACGACGATTGGCATATCGACAGCGCGGCTTTGGCGCAGGCGGTATCGCCGGTGACGGGCGAGGGGACGCTGTGGGTTTGGGTCAGCCGCAGCCAGTCGGTCGGCGGCCCTGCCGAAAAGCGGTTGCAATGTCTTGTGGACGGGCAGGCGATGCCGGCACGTCGGGTTTCGCTTTCGCCGGGCGAACGTACGTGCGAAGTCTGGCCGTTCAGACTCGCGACGTCCGGTTTTCATGTCGCCGAACTGCGTTTGGAACCCGACAGCGTGCCTTATAACGACTGTTTTTATCTGAGCCTGTACCGTCCGGCACGTTGCCGCGTGTTACACGTTTATGACGGTCAAAGGCCGAGTGGAGCCGCCCGTCGGCTTTTCGGACGGGATGCCGCCTTTATTTATGAGGCGGTGCCGCTCAACCGATTGGACTATACGGCTTTGACCGCCTCCGACTTTGTTTTGGCGGAAGGACTGTCGGTTTGGCCGTCGGCGCTGACGGCCCGCCTGGGCGACTATCTGCGTTCGGGCGGTCGCCTGGCGGTGGTGCCGCCTCCACCGGCCTCGGCCCCGAATCCGGACTCGCCGGCGGCGGCCGCCCCTTCGGTGGCCGCGCTCGACGCCTGGTTGCAGACGTTGGTCGGCCATCCGGTCTATGGCCGTTATGTGGCTTGTGCGCCACGCCCCCGGCAAATCCGCGTGGAGACGGCCTTTCGGCATCCGATCTGGCGCAAGGCCGTCCTGAATGGCGGATCGGCGGCTTCGGCCCGGTTCTCCGGCGCGACCGGCGCGTCTTCCGCCACCGAGCCTTTGACGGTGCATGGACGCTATGAACTTGCGGCGACGGAAACGCCGCTGTGGCCGGATTTTATCTCGGATTACCGCATAGGCAACGGCCGCCTCTACCTGTTTGCCGCGCCGTGGGAAGCCGCCTACAGCACGTTCACGGACCATTACGGCTTTGTCGTATGCCTGCTCGGCATGGCGACCGAAGGCGGCGGCCTGCGGCCTTTGTATGTGGCCGATCGGCGCGGCGGGTATGGCCTGCCGGCCGCGGGGCACGGCGCGGACGCCAATTTCAACGGTTGGCGTCTGGTGGCCGTGCCGCAGGGGAGGCCGGCGGCCGACACCGTGGTCTATCGTCCGCCGGTTGGGGCGGTGGCCGGAGAGCGGCGGCTCTACGGTCTGGAGACCTTGCCGCCGGGACACTACCGCCTGGAAGACGCCTCGGGGCGGCTGGTCGATCTGTTGGCCTTGAACCCGTCCGCTTCGGAGGCGTGGCAGACCTACCGCCATCCGCAGGCCGCGGCCGATACCGCCGCCTCTGCCGTTGCCGCCGCGCCCGTTCCATCCGCCGCGAAAAAAGACCTCGTTTCCGTCTCTCAGGCCATACCATTGTGGAAAATATTGCTTATTTTTGCCTTGCTTTTTATGGGGGCTGAGGCTGTCTTGCTGTACCGCAAGCCGGCGGTCTGAGCGCGGCGGCATCCCGTGCCGGGTCCCCCGTAGCCGCAACCCCGATACGTCGGGTCACCCGTAATGTCCCGAACAAATCAAACGGCCCGAAACGCTTTTAAGATTATGACAGACGAAATCAACGATAACGCTTCCACTTCTCCTTACCGCGTCCAATCCATACCCGGCATGTTTCAGAACTGGTTTCTGGACTATGCCTCGTATGTGATTCTCGAACGCGCCGTACCCGAAATCACCGACGGCCTCAAGCCCGTACAGCGACGGATTCTGCATGCGTTGTACAAGTTGGAGGACGGCCGTTACAACAAGGTGGCCAACGTGGTGGGGCATACGATGCAATACCACCCGCACGGCGACGCCTCCATCGGCGACGCGCTCGTGCAGTTGGGGCAGAAGAACCTGCTGATCGACTGTCAGGGGAACTGGGGCAATATCCTGACCGGCGACTCGGCGGCGGCTCCCCGTTACATCGAGGCGCGTCTTTCCAAATTCGCGTTGGAGGTCGTGTTCAATCCCAAGACCACGATCTGGAAACCCTCTTACGACGGCCGCAACCAGGAACCGGTCGTGTTGCCCGTCAAATTCCCGCTCCTTTTGGCGCAGGGCGTCGAGGGTATCGCGGTCGGGCTTTCGACCAAGGTGTTGCCGCACAACTTCTGCGAACTCTTGCAGGCCTCCATCGCTATCCTCAAACAGGAAGACTTTACGCTTTATCCCGATTTCCCGACGGGCGGCCTCATGGATGTGACCAACTATCAGGACGGCCGTCGGGGCGGCAAGGTGCGCGTAAGGGCGCGTATCTCGCAACTCGACAAGAAAACGCTCGTCATAGAGGATATCCCTTACGGCGAAACGACGGTCTCGGTCATCGATTCCATTTTGAAAGCCAACGAAAAGGGCAAGATTAAAATCCGCAAGATAGAGGACAACACGGCCGAGAATGTCGAGATTGTCGTGCATCTGCAGCCCGGTGTGTCGCCCGATACGACGATGGACGCGCTCTATGCGTTCACGAACTGCGAGGTCTCGATTTCGCCCAATGCCTGCGTTATCACCGATGGGGCGCCGGCCTTCATGGATGTAAAGGAGATTTTGCGCAGTTCGACGGCCGACACGGTGGAATTGCTCAAACAGGAATTGCAGATACGGCAGGAAGAATTGGAAAGCGACTGGCATTATACGTCGCTGGAGAAGATCTTTTTCGAAGAACGGATTTACCGCGAATTGGAAAAGGACGCGAAGAAGTGGGAGGATTTGCTTAAAGGTATCGAAAAGGCGTTCAAACCGTTTGAAAACCGTTTGCACCGCTCCGTCACACGCGAGGACATCGTGAAACTGACGGAAAAGCCGGTGCGCAAGATTTCCAAATTCGACGTCAAGAAAGCCGATACGCATATCAAGGAACTGGAAGCGGAAATGAAGGTCGTGGCGCATAAACTGGCGCATCTGACCGATTATGCGATAGAATATTTCGAGCATATCCTGACCAAGTACGGAGAGGGGCGCGGGCGCAAGACCGAAATCCGCAGTTTCGAGGTCATTCAGGCGGCCCGCGTGGCAGCGACGAATCAGAAACTTTATGTGAACCGCGAGGAGGGTTTTGTGGGGACGGGCATGAAGAAGGACGAATATGTCTGCGAGTGTTCCGATTTGGACGACATCATCGTGTTCCGGCAGGACGGCAATTTCATGGTGACGAAAGTGGCCGACAAGGTGTTTGTGGGCAAGGATATCCTGCATGTGGGCGTGTTCGCGCGCAACGACGAACGCACGATTTACAACATGGCCTATCACGACGGCAAGAGCGGTTTCGCTTATGTGAAGCGGTTTGCGATTGGCGGTGTGACGCGCGACAAGGATTATCTGCTGACACAAGGTTCGCCCGGCACGAAGATCCTGTATTTTACGGCCAATCCGAACGGCGAGGCCGAAATCGTGAAAGTGTATCTGAAGCCGAAGCCGAAATTGAAGAAATTGCAATTCGAGTTTGACTTCAAGACGCTGGCTGTCAAGGGACGCGGTTCGATGGGCAATATCCTGAGCCGCAATCCGGTCAAGAAAGTCCTATTGGCCGAAGAGGGGGTCTCCACGTTGGGGGCGCGCCGCATTTGGTACGACGAGGTCGTGCAGCGGCTCAACGCCGAGGAACGCGGGGTGCTGCTGGGCGAATTCAAGGGGGACGACAAGATTCTGACGTTGATGGAGAACGGGGCCTATAAACTGACTTCGTTCGATTTAAGTACGCACTTCGAGGAGGATATGACGTATATCGGCAAGTATTACCCGGATCGTATCGTGACGGCGGTTTATACCGAGCCGAAGACGGATTTGTGGTATATCAAGCGGTTCTGTCCCGAGCCGGGTGACAAGCGTGTGCCGTTTTTGGAAGAGGGAGCGGTTTGCCGTACGATGGCGACCGATTTCGCGCCGCGTCTGCGTGTTGTCTATAAGGCTGATGCCAAAGGGCGTGTGCCGGAACCCGAAGAGATAGATGTGGCGGAATTCATTGCCGTGAAAGGTTTTAAAGCCAAGGGAAAACGCTTGTCGAACAAAGAGATCGATAAAGTGGAATGGTTGGAACCGGCGGCGGAGGAACCCGACTACGAGGCGTTGTTGCGGGAACGTCGGACGGCGGAAGCCGAGGCGGCGCGGGAAGCGTCTGCGGAAGCGGCCTATGGCGCCGGAAATGTGGCCGGCGGCGAGACGGAGCCCGGGGAAGACGGCGTGCCGGAGCAGCTTGCGTTGGAATTTTAGCGGCCGGCGGCGTCCGCGCACCTTTGGGTGGCGTCGGGTCGCCCGAAACGTCGGGTCGTCCGGCGTAGGGTTACCCGAAATGTGGGGTTACCCGGTGTAGGGTCGCCCGAAACATAGGGTCGCCCGTGGACTATGACATAGAAAACGATAAAGCAAGTAATAGTTATGAAAAACAGTGAAGTGAAAAACATCGCGCCCGGGGTGGACTGGGTCGGCATTTTGGATTTCGATATCGTGACGTTCGACGTGGTCATGGAGACCAAATACGGCACGACTTACAATTCGTACCTTGTCCGTGGCCGTGAGAAGACGGCTTTGATTGAAACGGCCAAGGTGACGTTTTGGGACGAATACCTTGAAAAAATCAAATCGGTGGTGGATCCGGCCGAAATCGATTACCTCGTGTTGAACCATACGGAACCCGACCATAGCGGTTCGCTCGTGAAATTGTTGGAAGTCTGTCCGAAAGCGACGGTCATCGCGAGCGGGACGGCCTTGCGGTATCTGGCCGACATCGTGAACAAGACGTTCCCGTCCCAAGCCGTGAAAGACGGCGACAGTCTGGATTTGGGCGGTAAGACGCTCAAGTTCATCAGCGCGCCCAACCTGCACTGGCCGGACAGCATGTACACGTATCTGCCCGAAGACAAGGTGTTGTTCACGTGCGACTCTTTCGGCGCGCACTATGCCAACAAGGGCGTCTTTGACGATGAGGTCGGCAATTACGACGATGCGTTCAAGTATTATTATTGGGCGATCCTGAGGCCGTTCAGCCGTTTCTTCCTGAAAGCCATCGAAAAAGTGGAGGCGTTGGACATCAACGCGATTTGTCCGGGACACGGCCCGATTCTGCGCAAGGATTGGAAACGCTATGTGGCCATGTCCAAACAGTGGAGCGAGGAATTCGTCAAGTTCCCGCTGACCAACCGCGTCATGATCGCCTATGTTTCGGCTTACGGCTATACGGGCGCGTTGGCCGAAAAGATTGCGGAGGGCATTCGTTCGGCCGGTCTGGACGTGGACCTCTGCAATGTGGAGAAAATGGATGCCGGCGAGATTTCGGCGCATATGGAACAGGCTTCGGCCTATCTGTTCGGTTCCTCGACCATCAATCAGAACGCGTTGCCGCCGATTTACACGTGCTTCGCGTTGATTTCCCCCTTGCGCGACCGCGGCAAACTGGCCGGCGGCTTCGGCTCCTACGGTTGGAGCGGCGAGGCGCGCGACGTCATCGAGGGCAATATCAAGACGTGCCGTCTCTCGTTCGTGGAAAACTACTTCGTCAAGTTCCGGCCGAGCGAGGAAGAACTCAAAGGCGCGTTCGACTTCGGCGTAAGGTTCGCGCAGAAGATGCTGTAAAAGGCGAGTGGGCCAGCGTGTGTGCCGGTTGGTCGCGTGTGATGCGGACGGCCGGTGCGGTTTGGCCAATAGAGGGATTGTATGTGCCCTAGTTCCGTTGTGTCCTACTGTCCCGTGCCCTTGTCATTTGTATTTAATAAAAGCACCTCGCAAGGGGTGCTTTTATTTTTTGTATTTCAAATTAGAAAATCATCGGAATATGCGTTAAAATCCTTATATTCGCTATTTGATAGCAATGGGAACAACGGTGCGTGAAAAGGTGCCTTGAAAAGGTACTTTGAAAAGGAAGGAAAATAGAAAGTCATGGATAAGGAAATACAATTTCTGTTGTACGGTCTTCCAGAGTCAGATGGTAGGGTACAGGTCGTTATCAAAGACGAAACGATTTGGTGTACCCAAAAGGCTATGATGCAGCTTTTCGGTATTGATAAGTCTGGTATTAGTCGCCACATATCTAATATCTTTAAAGAAGATGAGCTCCAGCAAGACACGACAGTTGCAAAAATTGCAACCGTCGTAAATAGAGGCATCAGAGGGGAGGTTGAAGAACTAGTTGACTTCTATAATTTGGATATGATCATTGCTGTCGGCTATCGCGTAAACTCTGCCAGGGCCACTCGTTTCCGTCAATGGGCAACCAAGATTCTTAACGAATACATCAAGAAAGGTTTTGTACTTGATGACGACCGTTTGAAACAGGGGACGGCTGTATTCGGAAAAGACTATTTCCGTGAGTTGCTGGAAAGGGTACGTTCCATCCGCGCCAGCGAGCGCCGCATTTGGCAGCAGATAACGGACATCTATGCGGAATGTAGCGCCGACTATGATAAGAATTCTCCGATTACGCACGACTTCTATGCCATGGTGCAGAACCACTTTCATTATGCCATCACGGGGCAGACGGCGGCGGAGATTATCTATACCAAGGCCGATCATACCAAAGAGCACATGGGGTTGACGACATGGAAGAATGCGCCTGATGGTCGTATATTGAAAATGGATGTATCAATAGCCAAGAATTATTTGCAGGAAAAGGAAATCCGTCAGTTAGAACGTGCGGTCACTTCATATTTTGATTATATCGAAAACCAAATTGAACGACAGAATACGTTTACGATGGATCAGTTTGCCGACAGTGTCAATAAGTTCCTCACATTTAATGACTATCGAATTCTTCCCGACCAAGGACGTATTTCTGCATCACAAGCTAAGGCGAAGGCAGAAAGCGAGTACGATATATTCAATAAAACTCAACGGATAGATTCAGACTTCGACAAACAGGTTAGAGGAATGTTGGATGATAAAAAGTAGATTGAATGCTCTTTACCGTTCCCGTTTCAGCATTCCTCCCAAGTATTCCTAACGGATATCCACTACTACTTTGTAGGAGTAAAGATTTTCAACCGCATTAAGAGATTTCGTATGCCTCGCATACGAAATCTCAAATATCGCATAAACGTTGCGAGGTTCTGCAAGTGATATAGCACTCGCTTGCCGTCCTTACATCTCCCGCCGCAGGATGTCCAGCAGGTCCTCTTTGGCATAGCCGCATTGGTGGTGCAGGGCTTCGACGGGGCCGTGCAGGACGAAACGGTCGGAAGGCATGCCGAGCCGGTGGATTTCGGGGACGGCTGTCGTCTTGACGGCAGGCGTGGCGTGAGGTGTGGCTGGCGATTGGGCGGAGGCCGTTGCGTGGAAATCGTCTGACGTTTTGACGTCGTCCGTGGCTTGAGAACCGTCGCCCGGCGCGCGCATGGCCGCCGCGTATTCGCAGACCGCGCTGCCCAAGCCGCCGTCGATGACGCCGTCTTCCAAGGTGTAAACCAAGTCGTAGTGCGCGAAGATATGGGTGAGCAGGGCCGTGTCGAGCGGCTTGAGGTAAATCATGTCGAAGAGGCCCGGCCCATGCGTCGCATCGTCCCAGTCGGCGCCGATTTCCCGCAGGTAGTCGCGCGTGGCGGCGATGGCCGTGTTGCCGATGTGGCCGAGGCTGACGAACGCGATACGGCGGCCTTCGCGCAGCGTCTGGCCTTGGCCGGGCGGCAGGAGCTCGAGGGGCGTTTTCCAGCGCGGCGTCACGCCGCGGCCGCGCGGATAGCGGATGACGAACGCGCCGTATTGTCCCGATTGGGCCGTGAACATTAGGTTGCGCAACGCCCGCTCGTTCAGCGGCGAGGCAATCGTTAAGTTGGGGATGGGCCGGAAATAGGCGAGGTCGAACGCGCCGTGGTGCGTCGCGCCGTCTTCCCCCACGATGCCGGCGCGGTCGAGGCAGAACACGACCGGCAGTTTCTGGAGCGCGACGTCGTGGATGACCTGATCGTAGGCGCGTTGCATGAAAGAGGAATAGATGTTGCAAAACGGTATCATGCCATCTGCGGCCAAGCCGGCCGCGAAGGTCACGGCATGTTGCTCGGCGATGCCGACGTCGAACGTGCGTTCCGGCATTTTCTTCATCATGAGGTTGAGCGAACAGCCGGTCGGCATGGCCGGCGTGATGCCGACGATGCGCGGGTTTTGACGCGCCAGCTCGATGATGGTTTTGCCGAAGACATCCTGATAGCGCGGCGCGAGGCTGAGGTTGATGCCCGGCTTGATGAGTTCGCCGGTACGGCTGTCGAATTGGCCGGGCGCATGGAACAGCGTCGGTTCGGCCTCGGCCGTCTTGAGGCCTTTGCCCTTGGTCGTGACGATGTGCAGGAGTTTGGGACCCTGTATCTGTTTGAGCGCTTCGAGTGTCCGGATCAGCGTCGGGACATCGTGTCCGTCCACGGGGCCGAAATAGCGGAAGTCAAGCGCTTCGAATAAATTTCCTTGTTTGAAGAACAGGCTTTTGACGGCGCCTGCCATGCGGCTGAGCGCATGGCGCGCCCCTTGGCCCGTTGCGTTTTTGCCGAGCTGGTTCCAGACGCGGTTCTTCATGTTGTTGTACCGCCGGGAGGTGGAGATTTTGGTGAAATAGCGGCTCAGCGCGCCGGTGCTTTTGTCAATGGAGATGCCGTTGTCGTTGAGGATGACGAGGATATTGCTGTTGGAGACGCCGGCGTTGTTCAGGCCTTCGAAGGCCAGGCCGCCGGTCATGGAACCGTCGCCGATGACGGCGATGTGCTGGCGTTTGGTTTCGCCCCTGAGTTTGGAGGCCACGGCCATGCCGAGGGCGGCGGAAATGGAGGTGGCGGAATGGCCGGTCGCGAAAGCGTCGTATTCGCTCTCGAAAGGGGTCGGAAAACCGCTCAGGCCGTCCAGGGTCCGGATCGAGGGGAAACGGTCGCGCCGTCCGGTCAGGATTTTGTGCGGATAGGCTTGATGGCCGACATCCCAGACGATGCGGTCGTAGGGTGTGTTGAAAACGTAATGCAGGGCTACGGTCAGTTCCACGACGCCGAGCGAGGAACCCAAATGGCCGGGATGGCTGGCCATGACCTGAATGATGTAGGCGCGCAATTCCTCTGCCAACGCGGGGAGCGCATCGGCGGGCAGTTTACGCAGGTCTTCCGGCCACCGGATGTTTTCAAGCAGGTTTTCCATGGGGAATTTTTGTAAAAAAACCTCCCGGTAAGCCGTAGCCCACCGGGAGGAGGAATTCGGAAAGACGGAAACGCTTATTTGAAGAGTTTCGTCGTCAGTTCGGCCACACGGTTGGAGTAACCGAATTCGTTGTCGTACCAGGATACGATTTTGACGAAGTTACCGTCCATGACCTTGGTCAGTTTGGCGTCGAAGACGGAGGAGTGCGGATTGCCCACGATGTCGATGCTGACGATCGGGTCTTCGCAGTATTCCAATACGCCTTTCATCGGACCTTCGGCCGCGGCCTTGATGGCGGCGTTCACTTCTTCGGCCGTCACATTGCGGTTTAACTCGGCCGTCAGGTCAACCACCGAGCCATCGGGCGTCGGGACGCGCATGGCGAAACCGTCCAGTTTGCCTTTCAGTTCGGGTACGACGAGGCCGACCGCTTTGGCGGCGCCGGTGCTCGTCGGGATAATCGAAACGGCGGCCGCGCGGGCGCGACGCAGGTCTTTATGCGGCGAATCCAGAATAATCTGGTCGTTCGTATAGGAGTGAATCGTATTCATCAGACCGCGTTTGATGCCGAAAGCGTCGTTGAGCACTTTGGCGACGGGCGCGAGGCAGTTCGTCGTGCAGGACGCGTTGGAAACGAACGTCAGTTCCGGTTTGATCATGTGTTCGTTCACGCCGAGCACGATCGTGGCGTCCACGTCTTCGGCCTTGTCGGCGGGTACGGTCAAGATCACTTTCTTGGCGCCGGCCTGAATGTGTTTGCTCATGGCTTCACGGTTCTTGAAACGGCCCGTCGATTCCACGACCACGTCCACGCCCAATTCTTTCCACGGCAGGTTGGCCGGGTCTTTTTCGGCGTAAACCTTGATGCGCTGGCCGTTGATGACGAGGTATTCGCCCTCGACCTGCACCGTGCCGGGGAAACGTTTGTGGATGGAGTCGTACTTAAGCAAGTGCGCCAAAGTCTGCGGGTCGGTCAGGTCGTTGAAGGCCACGACTTCCACATCGGGCTTGTTCAACAAATTCCGGAAAGTCACGCGGCCGATACGACCGAAACCGTTGATTGCAACTTTTACTTTTGCCATGTCTTTAAAAAATTTTAAGTTTATTTTGAATTATTTGTTTTCATAAAACTTCCAGCCGTCTTCGCGTTTGACGAGTTCGTGAACCGTCGTGTCGCGCAGGCCGCCCTTGCAGACGGTTTCCAACGTCACTTCGGCCCGGTCGCCGGTTTCATCGATTTTTTCCGAGAGAATGCGGATTTGGGAAACGCTGTCCATCGACACGTAGAATTCTTCGCCTTTTTCATCCAATAGTTCCTTGACGGCGCGTACGTTGGCTTCGTGGCGGCCGGCTTCGATGGAATCACTCGAAAAGACGAACGTATTGGCGAATTGTTCATAGTTCTTTTCGTAGGCATAGGTCAGATAGGTCTTGGCGGCCTCGGCCGGCGAACCGCTCGCGGGCGACCCGTTGCGGCAGGCCGTCAAGGCCAGAAGGACTGCAAGCGCGCCGCCGGAAAGGCATAGACTGCCGGATAATGATTTTATATTCATGTTGTGGACATTTGAAATGGTGTTACAAAAGTAAGCATTTTTTTCCAATCGCGTACCGGCTTGCGCGGGGGCTTATGGAAAGCGCCCTATCGGTTGTAAATCCGGATGCGCGAGCAGGTGGCCCGGCAGGATGAGCGGCGGGGAGAATGGGATCAGACCGTCGCGCGTGCGTCGGCCTTGGCTCGGGTCGATGCCGATTTTCCCGAATAGGAATTGGATGAGTTCGGTGCAGTAGAAAGCCGTCGTGTCCCGCTCGTCGAAACGGTGGTCGAACGGCCGCCCCTCATCGGCTTGGCGGATGGCTTCGGCCGTCAGGCGTTCGGCCGCGCCGTCGGAAAGCGGCAGGCGATAGACGCCGCCGGCACGGCAGCGTCTCGGATGCCAGAAATCGGCAGGCGGTTCGGCCATGACACGGTCGTAGCGGCCGTGTTCGTCGGCTTCGTCGGGCGCGGCGTGCACGACTTTCCAGCCGTGGTCATAGACCAAGAGGCCGACGTGGCTGTAAGTCGGTTCGTCTTCGCAGAGCAACACCAGGTCGGAAGAAACGCTCCGGCCGCGCCGGAACACGAGGTCACCGCTCCGGAACAGCGAGTCCGGGCAGGCGAACGCCAAGGCCGGTTCAGCCGAAGTCGGTTTACCCGCTGTGGGCGCGCTTGCCGGCGGACTTTGGCAAGCCGTCACTAAGCACAAGACTAAGAAAAACCTTTCCGTATCGAAACTTTTTCTTATTTTTACGTTGGTTTGATATTTGGTTCTGCGCTCGCCTTTCACTATCTTTGTCACTTATATGCTAAACGGCCGCATGGTACCGGTCTCCTTTCAAAGACGTCGGTATGCGGGTACTATATTTTGCAAATTTAACCATTACGTTTATGAAAACCATGCAGGCGTATATCGCCGAAAACCAAGACCGATTTTTAGAGGAATTGTTCGGCCTGATCCGGATTCCGTCCATCAGCTCAGAACAGGCGCACAAACCCGATATGGTGCGTTGCGCGCAGTATCTGGCCGATGCGATCAAGGCGGCCGGCGCCGACAGGGCGGACGTCATGCCCACGGCCGGCAATCCCGTCGTTTATGCCGAGAAGCTCATCGACCCCAAGGCGCATACCGTTTTGGTCTATGGCCATTACGACGTCATGCCCGTCGATCCGGTCTCGGAATGGCATACGCAACCGTTCGAACCCGTCGTGAAGGACGGCAAGATTTACGCCCGCGGCGCGAACGATGACAAGGGGCAGAGCTTCATCCACCTCAAGGCTTTCGAATATCTGGTCAAGGAAGGGGCTTTGGGTTGCAACGTCAAGTTCATGCTGGAGGGCGAGGAGGAAATCGGTTCGCCTTCGCTGGAGGCTTGGTGCGCCGAGCATAAGGAGATGCTCAAGGCCGATGTCATCATCGCCTCCGACACGAGCATGGTGACGGCCGACATCCCGGCCGTGACGGTGGGTTTGCGCGGTTTGAGTTACGTGGAAGTCAAGGTGACGGGGCCCAACAAGGACCTGCATTCCGGTTTGTTCGGCGGCGCCGTGGCCAATCCGGCCAATGTGTTGGCGCGTCTCGTGGCCGACTTGATAGACGCAAACGGCCATATCACGATTCCGGGTTTCTACGACGATGTATTGGAAATTTCGGCCGAAGAACGCGCGGCCATGGCCGAGGCGCCGTTCAATCTCGAACAGTATAAAAAAGCCTTGGATATAGAGCAGGAGAGCGGCGAAGCCGGCTACACGACCTTGGAACGCACGGGCATCCGGCCCTCTTTGGATGTGAACGGCATTTGGGGCGGCTATACGGGCGAAGGCTCCAAAACCGTTTTGCCCTCGACGGCGCACGCCAAGATCTCGATGCGGCTTGTGCCGAACCAGGACTGGCGCAAGATTGCCGACTTGATTGCGAAGCATCTGCAGGCCAAGGCGCCCAAGAGCGTCAAGGTGGAGGTCGAAATCCTGCACGGCGGCCAGGCCTACGGTTGTCCGCTGTCGTTGCCGGCCTATCAGGCCGCTGAGAAAGCCTATTTAGAGGTCTATGGCCGCAAGCCCGTGCCCACGCGCAGCGGCGGCAGCATCCCCATCGTGGCGGCTTTCGAACGCGTATTGGGCTTGAAAACGCTGTTGATGGGCTTCGGACTCGAACAGGACGCGATTCATTCGCCCAACGAGAATTTCGAATTGCGCCGCCTGTTTCAAGGCATGGAGGCCGTCGTGGCGTTTTACAAACATTTCGCGGCCATGCGCTAAGCGGTCGGCCGTCTGTGCGGATGGATTGCGGGCGGTTGCCGCAGGGACGGGGCGGTTTAGATGCGGCAGCCTGCGCGCAGCGGCTGCAGGATAAGTAATAAAGCGTAAGATTCTATAAGTTATGGGGGTGGTGATCCGACAGAGCGTCAAGGGCGCGGTGGCAACCTATATGGGCGCGTTCATCGGCTTTTTGAACACGCTGTTCCTCGCCACCCGTTTTCTCCGTCCTGAAGAAATCGGCCTGCAACGGATTCTGATTGAGGCCGCCACGCTTTTGGCCGGCTTGTCTCAGTTGGGGGTCAATCAGGTTGGTGTCCGTTATTTTCCTTATTTCAAGACGGAAGATAACCGACACAAAGGGTTCTTTTGGTATCTCTGTCTGTTGCCGGTCCTCGGCATCGCGTTTTTCGGTTTTCTGTATTTCCTGTTGCAGCAGCCGTTGGACCGTTATTTTGCGGCGGAATCCGCGTTGTTCACCGACTATTATTTCTGGGTGTTTCCGCTGACCGTATTCATGGTCTATCTGACTGTATTCGAGACATACGGCAACGTACTCATGCGCATTACCGTGCCCAAGTTGGTGCGCGAAGTCGGTTTGCGCGTTTTTACGGCGGCGGCCATCGTGGTTTACGGCATGGGCTATGTGAGTCTCAACGGGTTCGTCGTTCTGTTGACCTTGGCTTACGCGTTGGCCTGTATCGTGGATTTAATCTACGCGCTTTGGCTCTGTCCGCCGCGGGGTGGCCTGCATCCTTTGGCCGACATTCCGCGTCCTTTGCGGCGAGACATCGCGTCCTATTCATTTTTTTTGATGTTGGGGAGTCTGGCAAACCTGTTGGTGTTGCGCATGGACGTGTTTATGGTCAGTGCCAAGATGGGCTTGGAGTTCACGGCCATCTACAGTATCGCCTATTATATGGCCGTCATCATCGAGATGCCTTCGCGTTCCACAGGGACGATGTCCATGCCGCTTATCGCGGAGGCTTACAAGCAGGGCGACCGGGCCAAGTTGTCGGAACTGTACCGCAAGGTTGCGCTTAATCAATTCCTGGTTGCATCGTTCGTCTTCCTTGTGCTTTGGCTAAATATACGGAATGTTTATGCGTTGATGCCCAACGGTGCGTATTATGCGCAGGGCATCGGCGTTGTGTTGCTCATCGCGTTGGGCAAGGTCATAGAGAGTGTGAGCATGGTGAGCGGTCTTATGTTGAATTATTCGCCTTATTACCGTTATTCGCTGCCGTTCATCTTGCTGTTGGGCGGCTTGACGATTGCGACCAACCTTTGGCTTATTCCGCGCATGGGGGTCAGTGGCGCGGCTTTGGCCACGTTGATAACGGTTGTCGTTTACGCTGTCGCGATATTATCGTTTGTGGGCATTAAAATCAGAATCCATCCGTTCTCTTCCGGTATGTGGAAAGTCGCGGCCGTCGTCGGGCTTTTCTGCGGCCTGCACGCGCTTTGGCCGGCCATGGGGCATCCGGTGTTGGATGCGGCCGCGCGGACGGCCGTGCTTGGCGGCGGTGCGTTGGCCGCGGTCTGCATACTTAAAGTGTCGGATGAATTCAACGGTCTGTTGAAAGAAATCCTGAACCGCATACGGCGGTTAGGGGGACGGAGGTAAGCCAATCTATTTGGTGAAGGTCGAGAATCGGCCGTTTTAGGAACCGTGATTTTCCCGATTCAGCAGTTCTTGGTACAGTTCGGTATATTGTTTTGCGACGACCTCCTTCCGATAGCAGGTATTGACTTTATCCACACAGGCTTTCGACAGCGATTCCGGTTCCGGGTGATCCAACACCCAGGCGATGCCGTCGGCTAAATCCCGCGCGTCTTTGTAGCGGGCGAGATAACCGTTTTGCAGATGGTCAATCATTTCCGGGATGCCGCCGGTATGGAAACCGACGCAGGGGGTGCCGCAGGCCAAGGCTTCCATAATGGTATTGGGCAGGTTGTCTTCTAAGGATGGAATGACGAAAAGGTCGGCGCAGGCGTAGGCCGCTTGAATGGCATCCGGATGGTTGAGATAGCCCAGACTGTGGATTGGGCAAGGAAAGTCAGCGGAAAAATCTTGAGGTTGCCCGCCCAAAAGCGCGATGTCGAAATTTTTCAGGCCCTGTTTGTCCAATAAGTGGCAGGCTTCTATCAGATAGGCGATGCCTTTGCGGGTGTCTGATACTTTGGCGGCGGCGAATAACACGATTTTTCTATCCGCCGGGAGCTGGAAATTATGTCTGGTTGCAAAGCGGTCGGCGGGATGGAAAATCAAGGTGTCAATCGGGTTGGAAATGGCGCGGAAACCGGCCGCACCTTGTAGCAGGTGGCTCTTTCCCGCCATGCGGCTGATCCATCGGCTGCATCCGACAAAGGTCGTATGTGAGAAATCCAAACGGGATTTCCGTTTGAAAACCAGTCGGTCGATGGCCGGCCAAGGATGTCGTTTCAAGAACGGACATTGTTTACATTGTGTCTGATAGCGTGGGCAGTCGCCCGGATAGTGGCAAATGCCGGTCGCGGGCCAAAGGTCGTGCAACGTCCAGACGATGGGCTTGCCGAGGTCTTGCAGACGTCGTAGGTCACGCAAGGAAAGGAAACCTTGGTTGATCCAATGCAGGTGGATGAGGTCGGCTTCGCGGACGGCCGGATGACGGCTGAGGTCCGTGCCGGTATTGGCGATGGAGACCTCAAACAACCGGCTTCGGTCGAAATGGTTGGCCATATATATCACCATCCGTTCCCAGGCAAACCGGATTTTGTTCCGCCATCGTCTGCAAGCGGTCGTATTGACGGAAACGACCTTGGAATCCACCGTCGTTTTATCGCGTACGAGCATCGTGACCTCCATGCCGGGGAGGGCGGATAGGGATTGCAACAAACGGTTGGCGGCGACAGCCGCGCCGCCTTTTCGTTCGGAGGTATTGAGGACGACGACTTTCATGAGGGCATTTTTAGTACCGTTTCAAAATATAGCGGAGCAGACGCTTGTAGGAAAAGAACGTCTTACGGACCGCCTTTTGGTCCAGGCGGGCGTTGCGCATGATATAGCGCGGGTGCCGCAACGGAAAAGGCAGGGATTCGGCATATATATAGCCGTGTAAATGCCGTTTATGCGTGGTATGGGTCGCGTTGGGGGCGCCTATGCCGATGTTTTCAACTAAATTGACGGCCGGATAGACCGACAGTTGGTTTTGGAGACGCAGGGAAAAATAATATAAAGAATCCCATGTGTTCAGGCCGTTCCGCTTGTAAATCGTATCGGGAATGAAAGAAGAAAAGTAAATCTCTTCCCATTTGTTGCAGAAAAGTGAACTGCGTTTGGCCTTTTCCTGTTCCCAGAACGGAAAATTCAGGTCGAAATTCTGCCAGACCCGGCGCCAGGTGGCCCATCCCCATATATGGGTCACGGAAGAGAAGTCGTAGCTCAGTCCTTGTGGTACGAGGTTCGGAACTTGGATGTTGCCGCCTATATGGCCGATGCGTTGGTCGTCCTTGTACCGGATCAGCAACTCTTCGCAGAACGGAAAAAACGACCGGTCGGGCAGGCAGTCGTCCTCCAGGATAATGCCCATCTCCTCTTGCTCGAAAAACCAGGAAATACCTTGGTAAATGGCTTGCTGACATCCCAGGTTTCCGGTTCTGAACAACGTCTTGACGTCGCAGGGCCAATCCACCTGCCGGACGATGGCGCGGGTCTGTTCGCAAATTTCCGCTTCGCCGCTCTTGTGCGGTCGCGGGCCGTCGGCCGCCACATAGAGTTTTTTAGGCTGGATTTCCCGGATGCGCTCGAATACCCGGCGGGTCGTATCCGGTCGATTGAAAATCAGGAATAAGACAGGTGTATCAAGCATGATTTCGGCGTAGTTTTCGGTAAAGTCTTCTCAGGATGATATAAACGTGCGCGCTCCACGTGGATAGCAGGCCGTAGTGGCGGACCATGATGCGGTAGCGTTCTTTCCAACTTCGGGCTTCGTGTTGAGCCGAGTAACCGCCTACGAGGTAGTGGGCGAGGGGCATGCCGCTGTTGAAGATTTCGGCGGGCTGCGCTTTTTTCAAGGCTTTGATGACCCAGTCGAAGTCGGCCGAGGTGGGATAGTGTTGCCAGTCGTAAAATTCGCAGATGCGCGGGTCAATCCAGATGGCCTGATGGCAGACGAGCATGCCGCGGCGGAACGAGCGGGCGTTGAGTTTGAGCGGCGGGCGGTGGGTACGCGGGCCTAAAATCCGGCCGTCGGCATCGGTCAGCAGGGTGTCGCCATAGACGATTTTGGGCAGGGTGTGGCGGGGGGCGAGTTGCGCCGCCACCCGCGCGACGGTGTCGCGGTCGGGCAGCGTGTCGCCGGCGTTGAGGAAACAGACGAAGTCGGCTGTGGCGACTTTTTGCAGGCCTTTGTTCATGGCATCGTAAAGGCCGCGGTCGGGTTCGGAGCAGACGTGAATCTGCCGTTTTGGATAGGCTTTCTGAAGCCGGGCCGCGATGGCCAGCGTGCCGTCGGTGGACACTCCGTCCACAATCCAATAGGCGATGTGCGGGTAAGTCTGTTCGCAGACACTCCGCATCGTCCGTTCTATCAAGGCCTCGGCCTGATAGCATACCGTGACGAAGTGTATCGTGAACGTCATGCGGCGTTTGGCGTTTGGCGTTTTTTACGGGTCTGCCATATATAACAGGCAATGGCGCCCGCCAAAATCAGGCAGACAAGCATGGAGCCGATGTTGGCGACACGGCGCCATAGCGTGAAATGGTACGGCGTATGCTTGAATTCGATGTCGTGTGCCCCGGCCGGTAGCCAAAGCCCCCGCAGGATGTAATTGACGCGGAAATGCGGTACTTCCTGACCGTCTATATAGGCTTTCCATTCTTTGGGGTAATAGATTTCTGAAAAGACGGCCAAGCCGTCGCGGGCATTGTCGCTGTGATAGGCCAGGTAGTTGGGCTTATAGGTCGTGAGCCGGATAGGTCGGGCGACCGTATCCGTACCGGTTGATGCCGGCGCCAGGGCGTCTTCCGGCAAAAAAGCGCGGAATTCCTCATGGATGACGGCGGTTCGGGCCGGATCGAACGTATAGAGTGCCTCAATCTCTTCATTGGGCGTCCGGACCCATTGCACCGAATCGACGAACCAGGCGTTGCCCAAGGCCGCCTCGTTGAGTTGCACGCCGCCACCCGCTTGGCTCGGCACGATGAAGTATTTCGTGTTGAGCATGTTGAGCACTTTCGGGTTCATTTTTCGGCTCAAATGATAATCGATGATGTCCTGATAGCGGCGCAACTTGACAGGACTGTAGCCGCCTATGGATTTGTGGAAGTAAGACGTCAGCGATTCGTTGAACGTATTGGTCGAGGCGTTGAAGACGCGGTAGTTCGGGTCGGGATCCTGCATGATGGCCAAATCGATGTCGGTCGGACGGATTTCCGCCTGTTGTTTCTTTTGGAAGTGGCTGTCGTTGAGATAACGGCGGTCGATGGTCCAAAGGTCGAGCAGGATGACGCCGGCCATGATCAGCAGGGTGGGCGTGGCCTTGAGCTTTTTACCGATGTAGCAGGCGATGAGGCCAGTGCCGATGGCTACAAGCAGGAACGAACGCCAGGCGTCGGCCTTGAGCATGGCCGCACGGGTTTGCCGCAGGCTTTCGACGGCGTCGGCCGGCCATTGTCCGGTCAAGGCCGCGTCGTTGGGCGACAGGAATGAGAACAGGCTTGGCCCGAACAATGCGAACATCAGGCAGAGGCCGCCCGTGATGCCGGCACTGTACCAAAGCGGTTTTGTATAGCGTTCGGGTTTCGGGTCGCCGAAAATTTGTTTGAGCGTCAATACGGCGAGCAGCGTCATCAGCGTCGTGACCATGACGAGGGCCATGGCCGGCGTCCGGAATTTGCTGTACAGCGGCAGGTAATGGAAGAAAAACTCGTTGACGGCCATGAGGTTGCGTCCCCAACTCAAAATCAATCCCAAGACGGTTCCGGCCAGTATCCACCATTTTTCAGGGCCTTTTACGATGAACAATCCTAAAATGAAAAGGAAACAGATGATGGCGCCGGCATAGACGGGGCCGGACGTGAACGGCTGGTCGCCCCAATAGGTGGGGGCTTGCGGCAGGCCGTAGCGTTTGCGTAAGGGGGCGTCGTCGCTCAGCGCCTCATGGCTGCTGCCGCCGTAAAAGTTCGGAATGAGGAGCGTGAACGTCTCGGCCTTGCCTTGGCTCCAGGAGAAAGCGTAGTCGATGTCAAGGCCGGCATTTTCTTTGGTATCGGCCGGTTGTTCCAGTATCTGCCCTCCCCGCATCGTATCCTTGCTGTATTCGAACGCTGGAAAAATGTTACCCGCCGACGGCAATATGGCTAAAACGGCGATGACCGCCAACCCGCCCGTCCGTTTCAGGAACGGCAGGAACTTTTTGTCACGGACGGCATAAATGCCGTACACGACCCAGATGCAGACCATGACGAGCAACGTGTAGTAGTCTATCTGAATGTGGTGGGAGGCGACGAGCATGCCGGCGCCCAACAGCAGGAGCAAGGCGCCGCGCCAGGGTTTATCTTCTTTCAGGAACAGATACAGGCCGACGATGGCCGGAACCATGCAACCGATGGCGTAGGCTTTGGTCACATGACCAACCTGCAGGATGATGAAATTGTAGGAGACGAAAGCCGTGCTTATCGCGCCCAACACCGCCAGCGGGACGGTGCATCCCAGGCAGAGGAGAGCCAGATAGGCCGCCAGCAGGCACAGCAGCACGATGCCCGCCGAATAATAGTCGAAGCCCAAGGCGCCGATACGGTTGATATGGTCGAAAACATTAAAAGCGGGAAGGCTTTGGGCCACCGTCGTCGGCATGCCGCCGAACATGCCGTTCGACCAGCCGGAAAATTCGCCGGTTTCCTTGCGGAAGTCCGTCGCATCCTTGACCATGCCGATGGCGCTGATCGTGTCGCTTTGCGGCAACGTCTTGTTTTCAAAAACGATGGGCTTGAAATACACGGTGGTCAGCACGATAAAGCATAATACGGCCAACACGTGGGGCAGCCAGATTTTCGTCGGTATTTTCATACAAAAACAATTTACGGGATCGGTGTTCCGTCCGGCAAGGCCTTAGAGCCAATGCCGGCGTTTGGAAAAAAAGATAAAGCCGCCGACAAAGACGAGCATAAAGCCCAAAATGCCGAAAAACAGCCAGTTCTGTTCGGTTAAAGGCAGATAGACGTTCATGCCGTAGAGGCCGGTGATGAAGGTCAGAGGCAGGAACAGCGTTGAGATGAACGTCATGATGCGCATGATTTCGTTGGTCTTGTTGGTCTGCAACGAGTCGAATGTTTTGGACAGCCCCTCGATCAATTCGGCGTTGTCTTCCACCATGTCCCACATTTTCTGGTAGTAATCCAGGATATTGCCCCAGTAGTCCTCCATAAAGTCCCCGTTTTCGGTAAAGCCCTTGATGTCGCCCGATTCGAATTTGTGGAACAGGCGTAACTGGGGTTTGAAAATCGTGTTCAACTGGATGATGTTCCGTCGCGCAATCGAGATGCGTTCGATGGTCTGTACCGCCTTTTTGCTGAAAAGGTCGCGGTTGATCAACTCTATTTCCGCGCCTATGCGCAGGAGCAGCGAATAGGAATCCACCATGAGCCGGTTCAGAATCGTGTACAGCAAGGCGTCCGAACCGGATTTGATGAATTCGTCCACCTCGTCCGGATTCTTTTCCGTGAGTTCGAAGAACGATTTGAGCGCGCCGAACGAACGGGCGATGCTGATGATGTAGTCCTGTCCCCAAAAGATTTTCACTTCTTTGGGTTTTAGAATTTTATCACGTTTGTCGAAGCCCGGAAAATGGAGAATCAGAAAGTTGTATTCATCGTAGATGTCGATTTTGGGGCGTTGGTTCGTACTCCGGCAGTCTTCTATGTCCAAGGGGTGGAAATGGAAGTTGTCTTCTAAAAATTCCAAGTCCTCTTCCGTAGGGTTGACGATATGATGCCAGCGCAGGCTCCCGAAGTCGATGGTTTCAATCATAATGCCCCTTTAAAATCGTTACATTCATAAGCGTCGGACAACCGATCGCCTCGGCTGTCGGTCAAGATGACAGACGGCGCGTATATAAACGCGCAAAGGTAATGAAAAAAAACGAAAAATAGCTTATCTTTGCAAGCCTGCGCGGAAAACCAGACAAAAGTATGTGCGCGTGGCATCAAATTGGAAATATACAAGTTTATGGGATATCAATTAGCGAAAATAGAAGACGCCATTGCCGATTTCAAGGCTGGTAAGTTCTTGATTGTCGTGGACGACGAAGATCGTGAAAACGAAGGCGATTTGGTCGTGGCGGCCGAATTGGCCACGCCGGAAAAAATCAATTTCATGTTAATTCACGCCCGAGGGGTTTTATGTGCGCCGATTACGCTCTCCCGTTGCCGGGAATTGGACTTGCCGCATCAGGTGGAGAACAATACCTCCATGTTGGGGACGCCGTTTACGGTTACGGTCGATAAGTTGGAAGGCTGTACGACCGGCGTGTCGGCGGCGGACCGCGCGGCCACGATCCGGGCATTGGCCGATCCGAACGCCAAACCGTCCGATTTCGGGCGTCCCGGCCATATCAACCCATTGTATGCGCAGGATTTGGGCGTGTTGCGTCGCGCCGGCCATACCGAGGCCTGCGTCGATTTGGCCCGTCTGGCGGGCTTGTACCCCGCGGCCGCGCTCATGGAAATCATGAATGAGGACGGTACGATGGCGCGTATGCCGGAGTTGCAGAAACTGGCGGCCGAATACGATATCAAGATTATTTCGATTGCCGATTTGATTGCCTATCGGATCAAGACCGAAAGTCTGGTGCGGGAAGAGGTGGTCGTGAAATTACCCACGCATCACGGGAATTTCCAATTGCATGCGTTTACCGAAAACAACAGCGGCACGTTGCATCTGGCTTTGGTCAAGGGCGAATGGAAAGCCGATGAGCCGATACTCGTGCGTGTGCATTCGAGTTGCATGACGGGCGACGTATTGGCGTCCTGCCGGTGCGATTGCGGCGAACAGTTGCACGACGCGATGGCGATGGTCGAAAAGGCCGGCAAGGGCATCGTTTTGTACATGAATCAGGAAGGCCGGGGTATCGGTCTTTTGAATAAGCTGAAAGCTTATAAGTTGCAGGATGAGGGCAAGGACACGGTCGAAGCCAACGTGCTGTTGGGTTTCAAGCCCGATGAACGCGACTACGGGATAGGCGCGCAGATTCTGCGGGCGTTGGGCGCGCACAAGGTACGGCTCGTGACGAACAATCCGGCCAAGCGGGTCGGTTTGCAGAGTTACGGCATCGAGATTGTGGAGACCGTGCCTATCATCGAAACGCCGAATCCGTACGACGAAGCCTATCTGCGGACGAAGCAGGATAAGATGGGGCATGAACTGCATCTGTAGGCTTCATGTGATGGATAAAAAAATAGCGGTCGGAATTTCCGGCCGCTATTTTTTTAGGGGTATTTTACCGCATGTCGTTGACCAATACGTTTGGGTATTGCGTCGGATCAAACGTGAAATCCGATGCCTTGACGGGCGGATTATAGACAAAATCCGAGATACGGTAAGTGTAGATGCGGTCTTGGGTGTCATAGAGTTCCAAGCCCTCCAGGCGGTGTGTCTGATGTTGCACGAAAATACGGAACTTCTGAAAGGGGGCGGCTTGGGTCGGAATCAAATCCACAACTTCCTGCAGGCTGCCGCCTTGGTTTTGCAGGCGGATGTATTTGATCCGGAATTTTTTTTCGTAATCGGTAATCCAAAGGAAGGGGTTGAGCTCGTCTTGCGCCGGGTCGTAAGGCTGCAGGCTGACTTCTTCCAAATCGGGTTGATAGACGGCCATATCCCGGCCGTTGCAGAGAAAAACCATGCCATCGATTTGCATACGGTAAGAACGGCCCTGTAACAAGATATGCCCTGTACCGGTCTGCGGTCGGCCGCCTGATTGGGAAACCGCATAGTTGAAATTGGCCGTCAAGGTTTTGTAACTGTTCAGCCAAGTCAGCAGGTGCTCCATAACGGACAAGGCCTTGGGGTCGGGGGCTGTGACAGCCGACTGTGGCCCGGTGGCCTGGGGGGCGTGGAGGGGTTGAACCGCCAGAATCGCTTGTGCGGCAACCGGCCGGTTGGTGCATGGCAGAAGTGTCAGGCCTAAGGCCATGGACCATAGCAGAGGACTAAAACGGGCGGATGACGGAAAACGCATGGCGGATGACGTTGGTTAGGGTTTAGATGATAGAGCGGTCGGCGTTGAGCAGTTGTTCCAAGGCCACCGGATCTTTAACGCGTACTTCGCGCGTATTGCGTTCCAACGGCCCGACGATGCCGGCGTCTTCCAATTGGTCGATGATGCGGCCGGCGCGGTTGTAGCCGAGTTTGAATTTGCGTTGGATAGACGAGGTCGAGCCCTGTTGGGCGGAAACCACAAAGCGCGCCACCTCTTCGAAAAGGCTGTCGCGGTCGCCCTCCGCCAAGTCGCCACGGCCGCCGCCCTCCTGGCCGTCTTCGGGGCAATCCGGCAATTCGTAAGCGTACGGATAGGCGCGTTGTTCGCCGATATATTCTGTGATACGTTCGATTTCAGGTGTGTCGATATAGGCGCATTGGATGCGCACCAATTCGTTGCCGGTCGAAAGCAGCATGTCGCCGCGGCCGATCAGTTGGTCGGCGCCCGAGCCGTCGAGAATTGTGCGGGAATCGGTTTTTGAACTGACTTTAAAAGCGATACGGGCGGGGAAATTGGCCTTGATCGTTCCGGTGATGATGTTGACCGAAGGCCTTTGCGTCGCGATGACCAGGTGGATGCCGATGGCGCGCGCCAACTGAGCCAAGCGGGCGATCGGCATTTCGATTTCCTTGCCCGCTGTCATGATGAGGTCGGCGAATTCGTCGATAATCAGCACGATGTAAGGCAGGAAACGGTGTCCGTTTTCGGGATTCAGGCGGCGTGCGATGAATTTCTTGTTGTATTCTTTGATGTTTTTGGCACCGGCGTTTTTGAGCAGGTCGTAGCGCGTGTCCATTTCGATGCAGAGCGAATTGAGCGTACGGACGACTTTGCGGGTGTCGGTAATGATGGCTTCCTCGGCATCGGGCAACTTGGCTAAGTAGTGGCGTTCGATTTTATTGAAGAGGCTCAGCTCCACTTTCTTAGGATCGACCATGACGAATTTCAACTCGGCCGGATGCTTTTTATAGAGCAGGGACGCGATGATGGCGTTGAGCCCAACCGATTTGCCTTGTCCCGTGGCGCCGGCCACGAGCAGGTGCGGCATTTTGGCCAAATCGGTTACGTAGGCTTCGTTCGAAATCGTCTTGCCTAACGCAATCGGCAGCGCGTAATCTTCGTTTTGGAATTTCTGGCAGCAGATCATGTCGCGCATGGGCACGATCTGTTTGTTTTGGTTCGGCACTTCGATGCCGATTGTGCCCTTGCCGGGAATGGGCGCGATGATGCGGATGCCCAAGGCCGCCAGACTCAATGCGATGTCGTCTTCGAGGTTCTTGATTTTGCTGATGCGGATGCCGGCGGCCGGCACGATTTCATAGAGTGTCACGGTGGGGCCAATCGTGGCTTTGATCGTGTCGATCTTGATGCCGTAGTTCAAGAGCGTCTCGACGATGCGGTTTTTGTTCGAGAGCAGTTCTTCTTCCTGTACCTGCGTTTCCTGGGTTCCGAAATCCTCCAAAAGTTCCAAGGTCGGGAAGCGGTAGTCGCGCAGTTCGAGCCGCGGGTCGTAAGGCGTATCGAGGCCGATATGAGCCGGTTGGCCGGTCGTTGTAACCGGCGGTTCCGCTTCCGTAGGACGCTCCACGGTAAAGCCCACTTCGTCGGCCGGAAGGGGCGGAGGGGGGACGGGGGCGTCTGCCGCGGGAGCGTAGGATTCGCCGGCCGCAAGGTCATTCGGTTCAGATCCGGCGTCTGTGGTCAGAGGCGAGCCATCGGTCAGCGGTATGTCGTCGATGCGCAAGGTCGGTACGGCCGTTTGAGTCGCTACCGGGGCCGGCATTTCGTTTCGTGCCGCTTCCGTTTCGGTCGTATCCCGGGCCAGCGACTCGGTCAGCGTGTCGGAAATCGTATGCGATGCCAGCGGTATCTCGGAAAGCGCGATGCCTCCCGTCATGGAGGCCGGAGCGGTCGTTCCGGCAGACGCCAGGGCGCTGCCTATCGTCGTGGCGGGAACAGCGGCAACAGCGGCAACGGGAGACGGAGTGGGGGGCGGTATCGGCGCGGGATGCGTCGGACGGCTGTCCAGCAGACTCGGCGCTTCGTCCGGCCGTCTGTGTACTTCCATGCGGATGTCGTCAGAGGTACGTAATTCAGCCGGAATGTACGATTGAATGGGGGTGTGCGTCGCGGAAACCGTGTCGGGCGAAAGGCCGGCGGCCAGGGCGGGAACCGTATTTTCGCCCGATGAACCGTCCGCCTCCGGATCGTCCGCCTCCGTGCTTTTGCCGTTTGGCGTTTCGGGCAGGTCGTCTGCCGTCGCGGACGACGAAGGTTGCCGCTTGCGGATCGTGTAGGGAACGGCGGCTATCAAACGGCTCATGGCTAAAAAGCAGATCAGAAGAAAGCTCCAAAGTAAATAAAAACCCAAGTTGCCCAAGAGGTTCTTCAGATAGGTCGAGACCTGAAAGCCGACTTCGCCGCCCAAAACGGCAAAACGGTTGCCTTGTAAAAACGGCAGGCTACCCAATAGCAGGGAACTGAGCAGCAAGATGGAGACGCCGTGGAAACAAAGCCGTTGCCACCGGTATTGGCGGAGGCCCAGACACTGGAGGCCGAACAGCGTCAACACGATGGGAAACAGCAGGCCGGCCAAGCCGAAACCTTTATGAATGAACGAATAGGCGAAGAAACCGCCTAATTTGTTACCGACCACTTTAAGTTCGGGCGCATCCGGCCGCCAGAGTTCGGCAAAGCGGAAACCGCTCAATACGTCATAGTCGATCCACCAGCAAAACAAATAGGAAATGCAGGCGGCGCAGAGGAAGAGACCGGTCAAAAGCGCGAACCAACCGCCGAGGAAACGCGTACGGGCCGACGGTTGAAACCGAAAGGCGATTTGCACCTGTTGCGGTCTGTCAACCGTCTTGTCGCCACGCTTTTTGGCGGAGGCCGGCCGTTTTTCCACAATAGGGCTTTCCGTTACCGCTTCCTGTGCCGCTTCCGGCAGCGGAAACGGATCTACCGTTGCGGCCGGAAAATCTTCCGGTGCGGGCGGAACAGGGGGAGGGGACGGTGTGCGGCGGATATTTTTAGCCATACTCAATGTCGGGGAAAAGGGTGTTTTGCGGTCGGCGCAAAGATACGAAATGCCTAAAAAGAAAAAAAGCCCGCCGGTTGAAACCGACAGGCTTTTTCCCTCAGGCTACGGCCCGCTTATTCGAAACTGTAGTCCGAGCCGTTGGCACTCGGCAATACGTATCTGATGGACCAACTGTCGCCGTTTGCCTCCCACGCTTCGTTCTGATGCAACAAGCCATTCTTCCATGCCCCCGTATTGGTTTCGGATTCAGGAATCGGGAAAGCGAAAGCGTAGATCGGATAGTCGGTGAACTGGATGCGGAAATCCTTGCCGCTATGCGTTAACGTAGATTTGGTTCTTCTCAAGTCGAACCAACGGTAACCTTCGCCGGTATATTCGCGGCGTCTTTCATCCAGAACATACTTAAGCAAGGCGTCTTCGCCCGTACCATCCTTGAAATAAGACGATTTCAACTTTTCATAGTCGCCGTTGATGCTCGTATCGCGAACGCCCAGCGTTTTCATCATGCCTTCCATATAGTCGCCATCGGGGCCTTTGCCCACACTGGCTTCCGCCATAATCAGATACAATTCGGGAACACGGATGACCGGAACGTTGTTGATCTGATTTTCATTCGGGTATTTACCGCAGGAACTGAAGATTTCCAACTCTTTGTTTTGAGCCGCGCTCAAATAAATGGTCTTGCGGATATCGCTGCCGCCGAACAAAGACGTAACGGCCGAACTGGCGCGGCAACCGTAGGAACCGAACATGTTGTTAATGGAGTTGGCCGACAGGTTGTCCGAAGTCGTGAAGTTGACCGTCAGGATGTCCTCCGTCGTCGGAGCGGCGAACGCACGGTACTGTTCCAAGAATTTCTGACCGTCGCCGACCAATGCGGCGTTGGCACCCGAAGGCAAATCCGCCAAAGCGGCCTTGGCCAAACTTACGGCACTGTCGCGGAATATATCCCGGTTCGTAGCGTCACCGTAGGATTGTTCCAGATAGAGACGGGCTTTCAACGTCAAGGCCATGCATTTGGAGGGGAAGAAAGCCGCATTGCTGTTGGCGTAGTCTTTGGAAGATGCGTCGAACAAAGCGATGGCGTCCGACAATTCTTCGTGCATGTGGGCGTAGGTTTCCGCCAAGGAGGCCGAACGCAACGTAGAGGACGAGTTGATGGCGTTGTCGGAGGATTCCGGTCTGTCTTTCGGAACCAAGATGATGCCGTTCATTTGGTCGGGACCGGGTACCGGATACGGCATCGAACTATTGGCCGCAGCGTAAGGCAAGCAATAATACTGCGTCAGGATGTATTCGGCAAACGCCTTGATCGTCAGGGCCGTCGCCTTGCATTTATCCAAAGTCGATTTCTCGCTTTCGGACGCTTCGTCTCTCAACTTGTTGCAGGCCTGTACAACCTTGGCCGCCGCCGAAACGACTTGATAGGAACCGTTCCAGAACGTACCGACTTCGCTGAGCGACGAACTGATGTTCCACATTTCAATGTCCAGCAAGTGACCGGAGTTACCGGCTGAGGTCGTGAGGTTGTCGGTAATCAAGTCACCGATGACCGGCAAGTTGCGTCCGGCGTAGCCCGAGGTGGCGAAATACATCATCAAACCCACGGTAGCGCCTTCGATATTGGATACCGAAGTAAGGGCACGGTCGGCATCGATGGCCGTCGTCGGCTTTCTATCCAGAAATTCCGGCGAGCAGGAGTTGAAGCCCAAGATCAAAATGGCCAACCCCGCGATTGCTAAAGATTTTATGTTTTTCATGTTTTATTCTCCTGTTTTAAGCGCTTAATTAAAATCCTACGTTAATACCCAACGTATAGTTGATGGGCAACGGATAGTTGGCCGCCTGACTCATGCCCAAACCGGCTTCGGGGTCGAACCCGCGGAAGTTCTTGCTGGTTACCGTGTACAGGTTGTCGATGCTGACATAGGCCCGGAAACTGCTCAAATAAGCTTTCTGCGCATATTTCTTCGGCAACGTATAGCCGACCATGATGGATTTGATGCGGAAGTACGAAGCATCTACCAACTGGCGGGAACTCCAGCCGTCGGAACCGTTGTTGCCGCCCCAGCGTACTTGCGGTACGTCCGAGATGTCGCCCGGATTTTTCCAACGGTTATCGAATACATAGTAGGTGATAGGCGACGTGGACCGTTCGCCTACGCCTTCCACGTAACGGAGGTCATTGATGAACAACTTGTTGCCATAACTGTAGTTGAACTGCAGGCTGACGTCGAAGTTATAGAAGTCAAAACGCGTGGAGATACCGCCGTAGATTTTCGGGTTGGCCGAACCCAGGTATCTTTGCGCGGCCTGATTGTAGTTGAAGACATAGTTGCCGTCTTTGTCGTACCAACGCGGCCGGCCGGTCGCGGGATCGACGCCCGCCCATTCACGTATGTAAAATTCGCTCGTCGATTTGCCGACTTCCAAAATCTGCATGCCGCCGACAATCGGTTCTTCGGTCGCGAGTTTCAGAACCTTGTTGTCGTTGCTCGTCAGGTTCAGGGCCAAAGTCCACTGGAAGTTCCGGCGGTTCATCAGCAGGGCGTTGATTTGCAATTCGACACCTTGGTTCCGCATCTTACCGATGTTGGTCGTCAGACTCGTGAAACCGCAGGCGGCCGAAAGGGGAATACCGAAAATCATGTCGTCCGTGATGTCGTTGTAGTAGTCGATCTCTACGGTTAAACGGTCGAAGACGCTGAATTCGAGACCGACGTCGAATTTATTACGCGACTCCCACGTGAGGTTGGGGTTGCCGAGCGAACCGGGAACCAAAGCGGTCAGACCGCCGTAACGGCCGGTGCTGTACAAGGCCTGCGCGGCATAGTAATTGACGTTTTGGTTACCCGTCGTACCGTAGCTGACGCGCAACGTCAAGTTGTTCAACCAGGATTGGGTCGAAGCCATGAAGTTTTCGGCCGAGATACGGTATTTACCGCCGACTGACCAGAACGCGCCCCATTTCTTTTCGCCGAAGCGGGACGAACCGTCGCCGCGGACGCTGGCGGACAAGTAATACTTGCCATCGTAATCGTATTCCACATTCGCGAAGTAAGACGCCAACGTCGCGTCCGAAGTTGCGGAAGACGCGCTTGTTTCAACGGCGTTCGCGATATCGAGAAGTTCGGGCAACGCATAGTTGAAACCGCTCATATAGTCGGAGTAGTCGTTGAAACGCTGGGCTTCCTGACCGATCAGGAAGTTCAGGTTGTGTTTTTCGGCTATCGTCGGCATCCAGTTCAAGGTATTCGTGATTGTCATGACGGCCGAGGTTTCGTCCGTACGTTGAACGAGACCGTTCATCTGTCTGCCCTGCGGGTCAATGACCGGCGACCAGACATTCTTTTCCTTAACGGTCACGAAGTCGAGGCCGACTTTGGTCTGGAAGAAAACATTCTTATAGAATTGGACGCGCAGATAGGGGCTGAACAGCGCCTTGTACTGTTGCTGGAACGCCACGTTGTGATATTCGTCCGTGTAGATGGCCACGGGGTTGTATTCCTCATTGAAACCGGTGTACCACGAACCGTCTTCATTTTTGACGGGGTCGGTCGGACGCATGGTCATGGCGGACCAAATCGGCGAAGCGTAGGCCAACGAGTTGGGGACCGTATTGACTTCGGCGTAAGCACCGGAAAGGTTCATCCCGAACGTCAACCATTTCGTCGGTTTGTAATCTACGTTCAAGCGGGCGGAATAACGGGTAAAGTCCGTCCCGATAACGAAACCCTGGTTGTCGAAGTAGCCGACGGAGGCGAAGAAATTGTATTTTTCGTTACCGCCGGAAGCCGCGAGCGAGTAGTCCTGAATGATGCCGATACGCGTGACCTCGTCCCACCAATCCGTCGTACCTTGCGTGAGAATGTCGTAACCGCGGAAGTCGTTCTTGATACCGCTCAAAATCTGTTCCGGCGTCATGTCTTTCGCGGCGGTAATGGCGTTGCGACGCATGTCCACCAAGTAGGTTCTATAGTCATCGGCGTTGACTTTCTGGAAGTCATGCTTTACGAACGGCGTCGTGGACATACCGATTTTCGCGTTCAGCGAAAATTGCGTCTTGCCTTCGCTACCTTTTTTCGTCGTGATGACGATAACCCCGTTCGAAGCCCGCGAACCGTAGATGGAGGTCGCGCTCGCGTCTTTCAAGACGGAAATGTTTTCGATGTCTTCGGGGTTCAACGAAGCCAAGGGGTCGGTATAGGTGTACATACCGAAGCCGCCGTTTGAAACCGGCACACCGTCGATAACGTATAAAGGCGCATTGCCGGAGTTTACCGAACTGGTACCGCGGATACGGGCCGAAGTCGGCGCGCCGGGCTGTCCTGTGGAGGCCGAAATCTGCAGACCCGCTACATTACCTTGCAAACCGTTGATAACGTTCGATTCCGTGCTCTTCTTCACGACGTCACCCTCAACTTGGGCGGCGGCACCGGTCGTGGCGGCTTTGCGGCTGACCCCGTAGCCGGTGATGGAAACTTCCGTCAAAGCGATGGCGGTCGCGTCCATCTTCACGGTCATGAAACTACCCGTGATATCCACGATTTTAGTCGTAAGACCTAAGCAGGAGAATTCCAACTTGGAGACGCCGTCGGGTACGGAAAGCGTGAACTCACCGTCAAAATTGGTAACGGTACCGGTGGAAGTGCCGGGCACTTTCACGGCCACTTGAGGGTGTCCCATCGGTTCGTCGGCACTGGTCACCTTACCGGAAATCGTCCGTTGGGCCCATGCCACCTGCACTCCCACGAGGAGCAAGGACACGGCAAATAGCACTAATTTCTTCATACGTGATAAATTGATTGGTGTATGGTTAATAAATATGTTTATTTCCTTTTCTTAAAATTTCTTAAAATACCTTTCGGGGGCGAAAGCCACTGGCCATCGCGTCCCGGCACACAGGCCGCGTCAACGGCGCATACCGAACCATATACAAACAAACCACAAAGCTAAGGATTTTTTTTGACTTTCGCCAAGTCTGTTAAAAAATGTTAAAAATATTTATGCACAGGATGAAAACGGTTTTGTAATCATGTTTCTGTAATACATTGTTTTGGGGGTGTGAATAGCGGTTTGTAAGTTTGTTGAAATCCTACAAGTCCGGCTGTAACTTGTAGGCGGTGCGTTTTTTTATGCAAAGTTTCGTATTTTTGCCGTACTTTATAATATATGTGAAAATGGTCGTGCGTCGAAGAGAACAGAATGAAGGGAACGAGCGCGAAATCCAACGTTACATTGAATTGCGAGGGGTTCGGGTCAATAACCTTAAAAACGTCAGTCTTAAATTTCCGGCGGGGCGTTTGGTGGTCGTGACGGGGCTTTCGGGATCCGGTAAGTCGTCGTTGGTTTTCGATACGTTGTATGCGGAAGGGCAGCGGCGCTATGTGGAAAGCCTCAGTGCGTACGCCCGCCAGTTTTTGGGGCGCATGAGCAAGCCGGAAGTGGATTTTATTTCGGGTTTGGCGCCGGCCATCGCCATCGAACAGAAGAGTTTGAGTAAAAATCCGCGTTCAACGGTAGGGACCGTGACCGAAATTTACGAATACTTGAAACTGTTGTATGCGCGCATCGGCCGTCTTTATTCACCGGTGTCGGGGCAGGAGGTCCGACGGCATTCGGTCGGGCATGTGTCCGATTTTGTCTGCGGCCTGCAGGCCGGTCTGAAAGTCTATGTGCTGGCGCCTTTGCGGCCGTTGCCGGACGGGGAGAGCGGAGAGGCGTTTTACCGTCGGGAGGCGGATCGGTTGAAGATCATGGGATTCAGCCGTCTGTATGCCTATGAAGAAGGGCAAGTCTGCGGCATGGAGGCGGTGCCCGAGTCGGCTTGGGCGCAGTTGGGCGAACGGTACGGCTTGTTGGTTGACCGTTTTGTCGTGCACCCGGAAGACAAAGGGTTTTACTCGCGTGTTTTCGATTCGGTACAGACGGCCTTCAACGAGGGGGACGGGCGTTGCCGGATTGTTTGCGAAGAAGCGGAGAGGAAGCGCGTATGGCGTTTTTCCAACCGTTTGGAGGCTGACGGTATGACGTTTGTCAAGCCAAGCCCCAATTTCTTTGCGTTCAACAATCCTTACGGCGCCTGCAAGACGTGTGGCGGTACGGGACAGATCGTGGGCGAGAGCGAGGAACTCGTGATTCCGGATCCGTCGCTTTCGGTTTATGAGAATGCCGTGGCCTGTTGGCGCGGTTCCAAAATGAGTGCCTGGAAAGAAGCGTTTATCCGCAATGCGGCCGTTTACGATTTTCCGGTGCACCGGCCGTACGAGGAGTTGGATCGCGCGCAGAAGCAGTTGTTGTGGAAGGGCGGCAAGGGCGTGAAGGGCATAGACGATTGGTTCAAATTTATGGACAGTCAGGCCTATAAGGTGCAGTATCGCGTGCTTTCGGCCCGTTACCGCGGACGTACGCGCTGTCCGGAATGCGAGGGCGCGCGCCTGCGGCCGGATGCGGCCTATGTCAAGGTGGGCGGTAAATCGATACAGGAACTGGCGGAACTGCCGGTGTCGGAATTGTACGATTTTTTCGAGCATCTGGAACTGAACGGCCATGAAAAGGCCGTCTCGCAACGCATGTTGACGGAAATCCGTCAGAGATTGTCCTATTTGTTGCAGGTGGGGGTGCCGTACCTGAGCCTGAACCGCGCTTCGGGTACGCTTTCCGGCGGAGAGGCGCAACGCATTCATTTGGCCAATGCGTTGGGAAGTTCGCTCGTCGGTTCGATGTATATTTTGGACGAGCCGAGTATCGGCCTGCATCCGCGCGATACGCGGCGGCTCATAGAGGTCGTGTTGCAGTTGCGGGATCTCGGCAATACGGTGGTGGTCGTGGAACATGACGAGGAAATGATGCGGGCGGCCGATCTGATTGTGGACGTGGGTCCGTTGGCCGGTCATGAGGGCGGCGAGATCGTCTTTGTCGGGTCGCCCGAAACCATGATTCGGGAAGGACAGAGCCTGACGGCGCGTTATCTACGGGACGAACTGCGGATTCCGGTGCCGTTTTCGCGGCGTCCGTGGAAGCATTATATCGAATTGGTGGGGGCACGGGAAAACAATTTGCAGAACCTGACCGTGAAGTTTCCGTTGCAGGTCCTGACAGTCGTCAGCGGCGTGAGCGGTTCGGGCAAGAGTACGCTCGTCAAGCGGACGCTTTATCCGGCCTTGAGCCGGGCGTTGGGCGGCTCGGGCGATGCGGGCGGCCGATACGATGCCTTGCGGGGGGCGGTGGCGCAACTCGGCGGTGTGGAGATGGTGGATCAGGAACCGATCGGCCGTTCCACACGCTCCAATCCCGTGACCTACATCAAGGCTTTTGATGACATACGCAATCTGTACGCGGCTTTGCCGTTGGCCAAGGAACGGCACTATGCGCCCGGTTATTTTTCTTTCAATACCGAGGGCGGCCGTTGCGAGACCTGCCAGGGAGAAGGTCGCGTAAAGGTGGAGATGCAGTTCATGGCCGACATTTACCTGACGTGCGACACCTGTCAAGGCAAACGCTATAAGGCGGAAGTGCTGGAAGTGCGTTACCGGGACAAGAGCATTACGGATTTATTGGAGATGACGGTGGATGAGGCCGCGGCCTTTCTGGCGGAAGATCCGTCGAATCGTTATGCGGCCGCGGCTTTGGAGAAAATCAAGACGTTGCAGGCTGTCGGGCTCGGCTATCTGCATTTGGGACAGTCTTCTTCGGACCTGTCGGGCGGAGAGGCGCAACGTATCAAACTGGCTTATTTCCTGCGCAAGGGCGCATCCGAAAAACCGACGCTGTTTATTTTCGACGAGCCGACGACGGGTTTGCATTTTCACGACATCGACAAGTTGCGGACATCATTCGAGGCTTTGTTACGGGCCGGACATACGATTGTCGTCGTAGAGCATCATCCGGATGTCATCAAATTGGCCGATTGGGTCATCGACATGGGTCCGGAGGGCGGCAAACGGGGCGGCACGGTCCTGTTCGAAGGCGTACCGGAAGATTTGCCGGGTTGCAAGGCTTCCTACACGGCGCCGTATATCAAAGAAAAATTAGGCGTTATCAGAGACAAATCAGGCGTCGGACAGGACGCTTCGAAAAACGTTACGAAAAATGGACGTAAAAAATAATTGGCCGTTACAGCGTTACACGACTTTCGGCGTGGATGCGGATGCCCGTTTTTATGCGGAAGTCGCGACGGAACGGGAATTGACGGATTTGCTGCGGGACGCGCGATATGCCGAATGCCCGAAGTTGATATTGGGGGGAGGCAGCAACATCCTGTTTTTGGACGATTTTCCAGGGCTGGTCATCCGGCCGGTCAACAAGACGTTGAAAGCCGAGGTTCGGGGCGACAAAGTTTGGTTGCGGGCGGGCGCCGGTTGCGTATGGGATCAGACCGTGCGTTATACGGCCTACCGTTCATGGTGGGGATTGGAGAATTTGGCCGGCATTCCGGGCAGTGTCGGTGGAGCGGTCGTACAGAACATGGGGGCTTACGGCGCCGAGATACAGGATTGTATCGTGGAGGTGACGGCCATTCGGAAGACGGACGGACAACGGGTTGTTTTCAAGAAAGCGGAATGCGCTTACGGGTATCGGACGAGTCTGTTCAAGCATAAGGAATCGCCCTATATCGTGTGGGAGGTGCTGTTGGAATTGAGCCTTGACCGCGGGCCGCTTTTGACCTACGAGGCCTTGGCCGCCAAGTGGCCGGCGGAAGCCTTGTCGGACCTTGCGCCGAGCGACATGATGCGCGAGGTCTTGCGCATGCGTAAGCAGAAGTTGCCGGATCCCAAGGTGTTGGGAAGCGCGGGTAGTTTTTTCGCCAATCCGGTTGTTTCGGCCTTGCATTACGCGCGTCTGAAAGCCGAATATGCCGATTTGCCCGGGCATAAGGTCGGGGCGGACGTCAAGATTCCGGCCGCCCGCCTTATCGAGCAGTGCGGTTGGAAAGGCTACCGGGAAGGGGATGCGGGCGTATATGAGCATCAGCCGCTCGTATTGGTCAATTACGGCATGGCTTCGGGCGAAGAAATCTGGGAATTGGCTGACCGTATCCGCGACAGTGTGGAAAAGAAATTCGATATCCGTCTGCAGACGGAGGTCTGTGTGTATGGCACGGAAGAAGACAAATTGCAGCTGCATTATCAGGAGGTTCTGGACAAGATGTTTCACAGCCTGCCGATGTTTCAGCGCATAGGGGCGGCGGCCTACAAAGCCGATCTGTCCAACACGAAGAAGATGATGGAGGCGCTGAATAATCCGCACCTGCGGTTCAAGTCCGTCCATGTGGCGGGCACGAACGGAAAAGGCTCCTGTTCACATCTGTTGGCCGCCATTTTTCAGGCCGCCGGCTATAAGACGGGGCTGTACACGTCGCCTCACCTGAACGATTTCCGGGAGCGGATCCGCATCAACGGCGAAATGATATCCCAAGAGCGCGTCATCGCGTTTTATGAGGCGAACGCCGACTTGTTCGACAGGATCAAGGCTTCTTTTTTCGAAATGACGGTGGCGATGGCGTTCGATTATTTTGCGCGGGAACGGGTGGAAATCGCGATTATCGAGGTGGGCATGGGCGGTCGGCTCGATTCGACGAACGTCATTACCCCCGATCTGTCGGTCATCACGAACATCAGTCCGGACCACATGCAGTTCCTTGGCGATACGTTGTCGAAGATAGCGGAAGAAAAGGCCGGCATCATTAAGCCGGGGGTGCCGGTTGTGATAGGCGAGACGCAGGTCCAGACCTTGCCTGTATTTCAGAAAAAGGCGGCCAAAAGCGGCAGTCCGATTGTTTTTGCCGACGAAATGTTTGCCGTACGGTTGAAAGACGAGGCGCCGGATGGTTTGCTCGTGGATGTATCCAAGTTGGGGAGCCCGTATGTGGGCGATTTGGTTTGCGCATTGAAAGGCGCTTCCTATCAGCTTAAAAACATCGCGACGGTTATGGCGGCGGTGGATATATTGAAAGAAAAATATCATATCGGTGAGGCGGATGTACGGAACGGCTTTTTGAAAGTTTTGGAAACGACGGGGCTACGCGGACGTTGGCAGCAAATAGGCGCGCATCCGGACATTTTTGTCGATACGGGTCACAACGAGGGCGGGGTGGCTTTGGTGATGGAAATGATAGAAAAACGCCGGTTCAAGCATTTGCGGATAGTATGGGGCATGGTGCGGGACAAGGACATAGCGCATGTCATGGCCTTGTTACCGACGTATGCGACCTATTATTTTTGTGCGGCGGATATCGAGCGTGCGATGCCGGCCGCCGATATGGCGGCGCAGGGGCATGCCCGGTCGTTGCAGGGCAAGGCTTACGCTTCGGTATGGGCGGCTTTGCAGGCGGCCAAGGCGGAGGCTGATCCGGACGATTTGATATATGTGGGCGGCAGTACGTTTGTCGTGGCGGAAGTATTGTAAAACCATTAAGTAAAAGGGGACGACGGGATGTTGAAGAAAATGCCGGATACCATCGTGTTGGTATTCTATATGGTGCTGACGGCGGCGGCCTTGACGTGGGTGGTGCCGAGCGGGGAATATGTGCGCGAATGGGTGGAGGCGGACGGACGCATGAAGGAAGTGGTTGTGGACGGTTCCTTTCATTATGTGGAACGGGCGCCGCAGCTGTTCGGGATATTTTTCGCTTTGTTCAAGGGATTCGTCGATAAAGCGGATGTCATCGTGTTTGTGTTGATGGTGGGCGGGGCGTTTTGGATTTTGAACGGTACGGGCGCGATAGACCGCGGAATCAAGGCATTTGTGGAACGGTTGAGGCGTAAACAGCGGTCTCAGACAGGCCGTTGGTCGGTGGACGATACGGTGCTGACGTTGATTATGGTCGTTTTTAGTCTGTTCGGGGCGGTTTTCGGTATGAGCGAAGAAACATTGGCGTTTATTCTGATATTCGTGCCTATGGCGATATCGATGGGCTATGATTCGATTGTCGGCGTGTGTATCAGCTATTTGGCTGCCCATGTCGGGTTCGCGGGCGCGATGTTGAATCCGTTTACGGTGGGTGTGGCGCAGGGGCTGGCCGGTTTGCCGTTGTTTTCTGGCGTGGAATATCGTTTTGTCTGCTGGCTTGTCTTGACGGCGGTGGCGGTGGTATTCGTTTTGGCATACGCCCGTCGGTTACGCAAGGATCCGACGATTTCGCCCATGTATAAACTGGATGATTTTTGGCGGCGGAGCGGAACGGGATCGGCGGCCGAGGCCGGTTCGGTGCGGCCGGATGCGTCGGCCGAGACCGGCGAGGCGGCGGAGGCCTCTTCCGTGCGGGCACGCCATATCGTGTTTGCCGTTTTGGCGGCGGCACAGGTCGTCATGGCTTGTCTTTATCCGACGGCCACGTTCGACTTGTTTGGGCGGACGTTCGCCTTGCCGTTGTTGCCATGTCTGGCCGGTCTGTTCGTTTTGGCCGGCGGGTATGCCGCCCGGCGTTCCGGCGTGGCTTTCTCGATGGGGCTATTGTTTTTCACGATTTTGTATTTGGTCTTGGGCGTTTTATGCTACGGTTGGTATATGACCGAGATAGCCGGTCTGTTTTTCGCGATGGGTTTGGCCGCCGGTCTGGCTTCGGGCTGGGGGATGAATCCGCTCATGCGGCGTTTCATGGAGGGCGTTAAGGATATGTTGGGGCCGGCCATGATTATCGGCATGGCCAGCGGCATTATCTTTATTTTACAGGAAGGCAAGATTATCGATACGTTGCTTTACAGCGTTTCCTACGCGATGTCCGAAGTCGGGGAGGTCGCCTCGTTGGCCGGCATGTATCTGTTTCAGACGTTGTTGAATGTCGTTATGCCGTCCGGTTCGGCCAAAGCCGCCCTGACGATGCCGATTATGGCGCCGTTGTCCGATCTGATGCATATTTCGCGGCAGACCACGGTTCTGGCGTTTCAGTTCGGCGACGGATTCACGAATATGATTACACCGACCTCCGGCATATTGATGGGGGTACTGGGAGCCGCGCGCATCCCTTATGCGGTCTGGCTGAAATGGGTGTACAAGTTTATTTTGTTTTGCATAGGCTTGGGATTTTTGTTGCTTCTCCCTACCTTATATTTTACGTTTAACGGATTTTAACACGCAAAAAAATGGAAGTCTATAAATTCGGCGGCGCTTCGGTCAAAGGCGCGGATGCCGTCAAGCATGTGGCGCGTATTCTGGCTAAGGAACAGGGGCCGAAAGTCTTGGTGTTTTCGGCTATGGGTAAGACGACGAATGCGTTGGAGGCCTTGCTGAACGCGTTTTATCGCCATGAAACGAACCGGGCGGATTTGTTCAAGAAACTGATGGCCGACCACATCGACATCTTTCAGGCTTTGTTCACGCCGGAAACAGCATGCTACGTCTATGTACAGCAATTGTTGAAGGAACGGTTCGAACAATTGTACCAACGGCTTTTGGAAGCCGCGGCTTTGCCTTTCGATCAGGCTTACGACAGCATCGTTTCTTACGGAGAGCGGCTTTCCACGCTGCTGATCGGCCATTATCTACAGGAGCAGGGATTGCCGGTCGAACTGATAGACGCGGCGACGTTGATCCGGACCGATAGCCGTTATCGCGAGGCCGGTGTCTTGTGGGAACCGACGGTTCGGCAGATACGCGCGCAGGTATTGCCATTGTTGGAGCAGGGAAAATGGGTGCTGACCCAAGGCTTTATAGGTGGGGATGACCAAGGTCATACGACGACGCTGGGGCGGGAGGGCTCCGATTATTCGGCCGCCATTCTGGCGCATGGCATAGACGCGCGCCAGATGACGATATGGAAAGACGTGCCGGGCGTGTTGAATGCCGATCCCAAGTATTTTGCCAATACCTGTAAGCTGGCGCATATTTCGTATAGCGACGCCACCGAATTGGCTTATTTCGGGGCCAGCGTCATTCATCCGAAAACGATCAAGCCGTTGCAGAACAAGCATATTCCGCTTTACGTCCGTTCGTTTATCCAACCCGATGAACCCGGTACCTGGGTCGGATTGGACCATGTGGAATACACGGTAATGCCGTCCTATATCTTTAAGCCGAATCAGATATTGCTGTCGGTCTATCCCAAGGATTTCTCGTTCATTGAGGAAATAGGCTTGGCGCGCATATTCGAATTGTTGGCGCGTCATGGGATGAAAGTCAATCTGATGCAGAATTCCGCCTTAAGTTTTTCGTTATGTCTGGATGCCGGAAAGGGCAGTTTCGCCGATTTGGTGGCGGCCTTGTCGTCGGAATTCGACTGCGTTTACAACGAAGGCGTGGATTTGGTGACGATTCGCCATTATACGCAGGAAGTCATCGATCAGATTGTCAATGGCCGTGCCATTCTTTTGGAACAGCGGACCCGGCATACCGTACAGCTGGTTGTCGGTGGACGGAAGGCTTAGACTGGCGTAGAACTTGGGCGGTGTAGCGTACCGCGTATCGCCGCTATCATTTTTCGGGCGTTTCCAGCGGCTGGTATTCGTAAGCCCCGAGTGTCGGTATCAGTGGGCGGGTAAAGCCTGTGATATCGACGGTCGCCACGCCGGAGACGGCGGAGGGTAGGCCTTTCCTGAATGCGCCGGACGTGGAGTCGGCAATGCGGAAATCGGCCTTGTCGTATTTGAGGTTGTAGAATTTCGGATCCGCGTTGAAGGAGCAGGATTTGAATTTGTCTATGTCGCTGGCGTTCGTCAGGTGAAGTTGTCGTATCAGGCAGTGTTCAAAGACGTAAGGCGTGGCCTGATTGTCCGCGATATCAAGCAGGAGCTGGTCGGACGAGGAACCGTGGAAAATACAGTTCGTGAAACGGCAGTTTGAGAAGGCGTAGGAGGCGCCCGTCTGTCGTTCGTCCTGCATCTCCAGACTGTAACCGTCGTGTGAGGAACTGTGGAACGTACAGTGTACGAATTTGTAACTGCCGCCGCGGTGGAGTGAGACCGATTTACCGCATTGGCCTATCACGAGATTGACGCCTTCCATATGGTTCCGGTGGGCGATGATGCCGTAGTTGGTCATATTCCGGATGATGGTGTTCTCGATGACGAGGCCGGGCGTATTTTCCGCCGTGTTGGCGGCGGAGTCGAGCCAAATACCGCTCAGGCCGTTTTCGATGACGGCGTATTGGATGAAATGGTCGCCGCTTTCGGCGTCCAGCCAGATATGTCCCCATTGTCCGGCTTTGTTGTCGTAGTTCGAATCCAAATGGAGCCCGCTGAACAAGACCGGATGGTCGGGACTGCCGTTGATGCGCAGGCGTCCGCCTTGCTGAACCCAAATACCGGCATTCCTGCCGAAATGCAGGCGCGCTCCGGCCGGAATGTCAAGCGTCTCTCCGGCCGGTACTGTCAGATAGCCGAAAATGGCGTAGGGCTTGTCGCCGGCTGTAATGGGATGAGTTTCCTGCGACCAGACGAAATAGGGAATGTATTGCGTATCGACGCCATCCGGGCGTTCGATGTTCGGATAGGGACGGGCGTAAATCCGGTCGGGATGCCAGTAGTGGGCGTCTTGGCCGTAAGCGTAAAGATAGACCGATTGCGAGGATCGGCTTTCGGCTATGTCGCATTGAAAATAGGCGTCCACGATGAACGGGAGGTTTTGCCCGGAAAGGTGGATGCCGCTCCGGATAAAGACGAACAGGCTGTCGTGTCCGTTGAGGATCAAGTCGCGTATAACGGCCGACGTATCGCCGTTCACGGTAAAGCGGAACGATTCCGCGCCATAGCCGCTTTCGCCCTGCCGGATGTAAATCCGTGCGATTTTGACCGGCTTTTTGCCCGGATTATGGATGGTGAACCGTTGGACGGGTACGTTGAGGGTGGAGAGTACCGTGTCGAAACAGACCGTATCGACTGAGAACGACAGCGGGTTGCGGGCGGTCTCGAAATCGCCCGGATCTTTGCGGCACGAAACGGCGGCGAAGCATTCGAGCAACAGAAATACGCCCAACAAGCCCCAAAGGCTGTGGCCGGTGCAGAACATTCGGTTTGGGACGCGGCCGTCGGCCGGCCGTGTTTCGGCATGGGGAGCAACGGAATCAGACATCGGTCGCAACATTCGGTCAGGCTTTGGATTCGCGGTGAATCAGCAGTTTGAAGCCGACACCGTGTACGTTTAAAATTTCGGATGCGGAATGCTCTTTCAACAACCGCCGCAATTTGGCGATATAGACATCCATGCTTCTGGCATTGAAGTAATTGTCGCTATGCCATATCTTGACGAGGGCTTCGCCGCGTTCCACCACTTGGCCTTCCCGCAGGCAGAGCGCGAGCAGGAGTTCGGACTCCTTGGACGTCAAGCCGATTTGCCGCTCGTCGTTGAAAAGTATTTGTTTGGTATAGTCGAAACGGATGCGGCCCAAGTCGAAGATCTGTTCCCGTTGCGGCGCGGGCTGAATCGACATGCGGCGCGCGATGGCTTGGATCCGCAACAGGAGTTCGTCCATGCTGAACGGTTTGGTCAGGTAGTCGTCGCCCCCCACTTGAAAACCTTTCAGGCGGTCGGCTTCGAGCGTTTTGGCCGTCAGGAACAGAATGGGAATGTTGGGGTCTTTTTTCCGGATGTCCTTGGCCAAGGAGAAGCCGTCTTTGACGGGCATCATGACATCGGTGATGCAGAAATTGTAGTCGCCCTCCAAAAACGCTTTCAAGGCTTGTTCTCCATTGGTGAACAAGCCGACTGCAAATCCCTTGTTTTCGAGATAGGATTTGAGGAAACCGCCTAAATTGGTGTCGTCTTCGGCCAAAAGGATCGTCAGGGCCGGTTTGTCGGGCTGCAACTTATTCATAGCGCAAATATAGTGAAAGGTGCGCGCAGAAACAAGCGGCCGTTACCCTTCTCGGTCGGCACCGGGTTTGGCGACGGCCGGGAACAGCAGGTGGAAGGTCGAGCCTTTTTTTAGTTCGCTCTCCACCCATATTTTGCCTTTGTGCTGTTCCGTAATGGATTTGACAAAACTGAGCCCCAAACCGAAGCCGTAATGTTTCTGCGTGTTGCCGGCCGGGACGCGGTACAGTTTCTCGAAGATTTTATGCCATTGCTTCTTCGGGATGCCGATGCCGTTGTCGGAGACCGTAATCTCGATGCCGTCGGGCGTGTCGTGGCTTTCGATGCGGATGAGCGGCGCGCGTTCGCAGTATTTGTTCGCGTTCTCGATGAGGTTGGTGAATACGCTGATAAGCCGTTCTTTGTCGCCGAATATAAGGGTTTTGGCGGCTTGCAGGTCGGTCTGGATCTGCCCGCGGTTCAGCATAATCTGAAAACCGCTGTGGTTGATGGCCTGCCGGATAATCTCGTGCAGGTCGCATTCACGGCGGTCCAATTGATAGAATCCTTTTTCGAGCGTGGAAATTTCGATCATCTGCCGGCTGAGTTGTTGCAAGCGGCCGCTTTCGTGCTGGACGATATGCAACAGGTTTTGGATTTCGGCTTCGCCGTAGTGGATGTCCGGGTCGCGGAACGATTCGCATACCAACGAGATGGTGGAAACGGGCGTTTTGATTTCGTGGGTGATGTGATTGATGAAGTCGGCCTTTTGCACGGCGAACCGGTGTTGTCGGATGACGGCGCGCACCGTGTAGGAAAACGCAAACAGTTGCAGGCCGAACAGCAACAGCGTCACAAGGCCGAGGTACCACATGCGGGAGGCGATGAACGCTTTTTGTTGCGGAAAATCGACGATGAGGAAATAGGCGTCCGGAGACGGATCGTTGGGGAACAATTGGTAGAAATAAGGACTTTGCAACAGGCGCACGCCGTAATCGCGGGAACGGCGGACGATGAGTTTGGAGCGGTCGTTGCTGAAAATGCCCCATTCGAAATCGGTATGGAGTCCTTTGGCGTTCAACTCGCGGGCGATGAGGCTGTCCAGACGGTAGGGATCGAGGCGGCGGAGCAGATTCTGTTCGGGCGTATGGCGCATCGTTTCCCGCAATAGGTCGTCGAACAGGCGGCTGTTGAGAAACAGGAGCGTGCGCTCTTGTTCCCAGGCGCGATACGTGTTCCGCAGGCGGCGGATATAGACGGCGGACGGCTGCGGTCCGATGGCGGCGGAGACGGAGTCCGGCAACAGGGGCGGTTCGGTCAGGATGAAGTTGTCTTGCGCGTTTTGGCTGAAGGAACGTTCTTCGAAGGCGATGGCGGGATAACTTTGCCGCAGGATGGCCATCCAGGTATTGAGTGTGTCGATGCGGCGGATGAGTTCGGCATGTTGCCGGTAACGCAACACGCGTTCCGAGATGTCGCGGCGGTTGATTTGAAAAACCACCTCGTCCATGGCTTGGTTCACCGTGTTTTTGAAGACCTGTTCCTGTAACTTGAAGACTTGGCGCGTCCAATAGATCTGTACGGAGATGAAACCCAGCAGGGCGATGCTCATGGCACAGATGATATAGAACAGATTTTTTTTACTCATGGGACGTTGGCGTCGGCCGTTCGGTGCGGGCGGTAAGCGGGGCGGCGGCACCGGTGCGGCAACGGACAAAGTTACGAAAAAAATGTTACCTTTATAGCTTCGCCATTAACGTTTTTGGTAAGCCATGGGCATACTCCAAACTGGTTTGGAGTATGCCCATGGCGAAAAAACGTCGGTCGCAGACCAAGATAGGATGCAATTCGGCAAAAATAGTTCGCTTTCGCGCACGTTTTCTCGCCATGGCCATGCTCAAGCAAGCTTAGCATGGTTCACTTGGCTTAACGAAAACGTTCGAAAAGCCTAAAGCATTTCGAACTGTGCAGACTTGTAGGTTCGGACGAACACAAAACATTGTTTTGATTCGTCCGCCATCCAAATCCGCTACAAACGGATTTGCAATCCGTTTGTTTCTGCGCTCATCTTTCACTATCTTTGCCACTTTATTAATCCATAAACTATCGCTGTGTTTAGCGATAGGGTGGATGAGAAAAAGAAAAAGTTATGGATAAACAGCGTACACTGAAAGCGCCGGTTGAAATCAAAGGCGTGGGGTTGCACACGGGCGTCATGGCGACCGTGACCCTGAAACCGGCTCCCGAGAATTTTTGGTTTCAATTCAAGCGGACGGATTTGCCGGACAGCCCGAATATAGAGGCGTTGGTGGAAAACGTCGTGGATTCTTCGCGCGGCACCACCTTGGAAAAGGGCGGCGTCCGCGTAGCGACCGTGGAACATTTTCTGTCGGCCTTGGCCGGTTTGGGCTTGGATAACGTATTGATAGAAACCGATACGATGGAGATGCCGATTCTGGACGGCAGTGCGGCGCCTGTCGTGGAGGCGATTTTGAAAGCCGGCATTGTGGAGCAGGAGGCCGAACGTCGGTATTACGAATTGCCGTCGGTCGAGACCTTTACGTCCGAAGACGGTAAAATCCGTTTCAAGGCCGTGCCTTCGCCGGTACGCGAGATGACGGCTTTGGTCGATTACGATTCCAAGGTGGTCGTGCCGCAATACGCGCAGTTCCGGGCGGACGGACCGGCGGACGATGCGTTTTTCGCACAGGAAATCGCGCCCTGCCGGACGTTTGTGTTCCTGCATGAACTCGAGGCCTTGTATCAGCATAATCTGATCAAGGGCGGCGATTTGTCGAACGCCATCGTCTTTGTCGATAAGGTGTTGCCGGAAAGTGAACTCAAACGCTTGGCCGACCTGTTGCACAAGCCGGCCGTAGAGGTCAAGGCGGAAGGCGTTCTGAATAATGTCGATTTGCGTTTCCGGAACGAACCCGCGCGTCATAAACTCATGGATATGATAGGCGATTTCGCGTTGTTGGGGTGCTATATGAAAGCGCAGGTGACGGCCGAGCGTCCGGGGCATGGCGCCAACGCCGCGTTCGTGAAGCAGTTGGCGAAGCGCGCCAAGAAAGACATGGCGATAGAGGCTTTGCCGCAATGGGATCCGAATGCCAAGCCGCTGTACGATATCAACCAGATTCAGCAGATTCTGCCGCACCGTCCGCCCTTCCTTTTGGTCGATAAAATCGTCTATATGGACAAGGATCAGGTGGTCGGCGTCAAGAACGTGACGATGAACGAAGCGTTTTTCGTCGGTCACTTCCCGGGCGCGCCCGTCATGCCGGGCGTCTTGCAGATGGAGGCGATGGCGCAATGCGGCGGCATCTATATGCTGACGCAGTTGCCGGATCCGGAAAACTATCTGACCTACTTCCTGAAGATGGATCAGGTCAAGTTCCGCCGTCAGGTCGTTCCAGGCGACCAGTTGATTTTCAAATTGGTGCCGGCATCGCCTTTCCGAAGAGGCCTGTGCCATATGAAAGGCTGGGCTTATGTGGGCGATGAAATCGTGGCCGAGGCCGAACTGTTGGCGCAACTGTCGCGTCGCGCGGATGCGCCCAAAACCAAGTAAAACGGGGGCTTACCGTTGGTGACTGCAAAAAACAAAGGCGAATCCTAAGGATTCGCCTTTGTTCTTTTAGGGGGCGCCCATAGAGGGGCCGCAAAATCAGTATGCCTATATGCGTTCCAAATCGGCGGCGGGAACCCATCCTTGGTTGCCGTCGCTCATTTTGATCTTGCAATAGGGCGCGATCTCGTCCAATATCTCCACCTTATTTCCCTCGTGCAACAGATAGCGTGTCTCGGCCGCGGCTTCGGGGCGGGCCTTGATTTCGGTCTGCGGCACCATGATGATGGCTTCGGGTTTGAAGCGCGCTTTTCTAGCTGAAATACAGGCCATGAGCGCGATGAAGACGGCCGTGGACGAAATGCAGGTGCCATAGAAAGTCGTCCGACGCAGATTGTAACGGTGGGTCAGGGAATAGCAAATGACGCATAACAGCAGGACAGCCGTAAAGCCCAAAAGACTGCCCGCCCAGGCGTTCGGCGGCATGATGCGTACGATGCGTTGCCAGAAAGCCTGCAAGAAGAAAGAGGGCAGGGTTTCCCGTTCGTCCGTGATTTTGGTGCGGCAGAGTGCCAGATTCTGTTGTATGTCGGCTTGGCCGGGTTTGATCCGTCCGGCGCGTTCGTAGGCTAAAATGGCTTGGCTGTAAGCCCCCGTTTTATAATAAGCGTTGCCCAGATTATAGTAAACTTCCCAAGCTTCGTAGGGCAACGACAATATCTGCCGGTAGCAACCGATAGCTTCTTCATATTTTTCGCGCTGATAGAGCAAATTGCCTTCGGCATAGAGGCTCATCGCGTAATCGACGGGCAACTCGGAGCCGGCCGCCCGGGCTTGTCCTGGCTTGGACAAAACGGCGGTCAGACCGAAAAAGATGAGGATGAGTTTTGTTATGGGCGTTTTCATGCTTTTAATTCTTTGACAATCGATGAAATGACGTTCAGGGCCTCTTCGTAAATGGCGGCCATGCTCTGGCGGCTGTTTCCCTGAGGCGCGAAGCGTTCGAATTCGCAGTGATCCAAGGTCCGTACGAACGCCTCGGCGGTCGTATCCGCAATACCTTTATCCAGCAGTACTTCGCGGACGCGACTCATCGAGAGGTCGGAAACGGGAATGTCGAATTTGTGGCTCAAAAATCCCCAAAGCGCTTGCGACAGTTCGATATAGAAGTCGTTCTTTTTGTTTTGTGTCATGTAGAGGTGTCCTTTCCGCAGGCAACGGCGCGCCTCCTTGTAAGCGCGTTTGTTGCGCAGGCCGATGGGGTCGGCCAATGCCGCGCGATGGCGGCGGTACGTCCGGACCGAGGCGGCCGCCAAAACGAAAAGGCCTGCCAAACCTAACCACCACCCCGTACTGAGGAAAAATTGTTGTCCTGTCTTGAACCAGCGCGGGGCATGGGTCTGTATTGGCGCCAGCGTCCGAGCCTCGCCACCGTCCGTAGTGTGGCGGTTGCCGGCGGGGACATACGTGCCGTCGCCCTCACGGATGTTGAGGGCGGTTTCGGGAATGTCCACGGTTTTGTATTGTCCCGATTGCGGATGGAAATAGGAGAAGGAGAAGGCTGGAATGCGGTAGATGCCGGGGCTGCGCGGTACCACGATGTATTCGATTGAAGCTTGTCCGCCGATGTGGTTTTCCTGTGTTTTCTGCAGGTTGACGCGTGGCTCGTAAACTTCGAAGTCGGGCGGGAACAGGATATGCGGCGGCTGTACCAATTCGATGTTGCCGTTGCCGTTGACGCTGAATGTAAAGTTAATCGCTTCGTTGGCTTTCAGTTCCTGTGTCCTGTCGTATTGAAAAGCGACCTTGTAGTCGCCCACCGGCCCGTTGAAATCGACCGGCCGGCCGCGTTCCGGCAGCGGGCGAACGTTCAAGGCCGTCGGTTTGGAGCGGACGTTGGCTTGGGTATAGGCCACGCGGTCGAAAAACGGATCATCGAAAATATCGAAGATCGTGCCCGTGCGTTCGCGCCTTTGTTGGATGGCGGCCACGACTTCTATTTCCAGCGGTTCTATCGTGAGTTTGCCGGCTTCCTGCGGAAACAGAGCCACTTTGCGCAAATCCACATAGACGTAGGGGCGGCCGTTGATCGTTTCGCGCTGTTCGTTTTCGCCCGTTTTGAGTTCCTCAGACCAGAAACCTTTGTTGGACGGCAGTTTGTTGATGCTGTACTGGCGGACGGGGACGGCGGTGTAGAGCCGGTAGGTCACGACCACTTCTTCGCCGACGTAAGGGTTGCTTTTGCTGACGAAACTGCGCAAGAAGATGTCGTCGTTGCTGATTTCGCCGCTTACGGGTTGGGACGGCCTGCTTCCGGGCGCCGGCGCGTTGCTTCGGCCGGAACCGCTTTGGCCGCCGTTCTGCGGGCGGGCCGGCAATACTTTGAGGACGACGGCTTCCGTTTGGTAAGGCTGGCCTTTGACCTCAATGGTGGCCGGCTCGAAACGGAATTCCCCCGCCGTTCCGGGGGCGCGGAGCCGATAGGCATACGAGAGCGTGAAACTCTGTTGCATCTGGCCGTTGATAAAGCTGAAGTTGGAGGATTGCGACTGGGAGGGACCGAACAAGATGTCGAACCCTTTGAATGCCGGTGCCTTGAAGTTTCGCGAGCCTTGCGAATTGACGACAAACGTGATGTCGAACGCCTCTCCGGCATATACTTCGCGCGGAGCCTGAACCTGAAACGTAACGCCGTCCTGAGCCGCAAGCGTGGCCGAGACAAGGCAAAACAGGTATAATAAACTACAAAAGAGACGTTTCATACTTACCAATCTTTTTCGGTGTTTTTCTTGCGGACGGGCATTTCCTTTTTCTTGACCTTATCCAAGGTCTTTTTTTCTTGGTTTTCCAAGGCTTGCAGGATTTTTTCGGCCTCGTTTTTCTTGCGGCGGTCATTTTCCTGAGCCTCGCGGCCCTGTTGTGTGTCGGGGCGGTCCTGCGGCTGATCCTGTCCATCGTCTGGGCGTTGGCCGCCTTGTTGATTCTGCTGGTCTTTCGGCTGCTCCTGCTGCTCTTGGTTCTGTCCCTGTCGGCCTTGTTGCTCCTGGTTTTGGTCCTGTCGGTCCTGGTTGTTGTTTTGCTGTTGCTGTTGTTGCTGCTGTTGTTGCTGCTGGAGCAATTTTTGCGCGTAGGCCAGATTGTATTTGGTGTCGGCGTCTTCGGGGCGTTGGCGCAAGGCCTGCTTATAGGCGTCCACGGCTTCGGCATAGGCCTGTGTCTGCATATAGGCGTTGCCGAGGTTGTGGGCGGCATGGGCGCGTTCTTTCTTGCTCAGATAAGGGTTCCGCAACACTTTGGCGTATTGTTCCGCGGCCTGCGGATAAAGGCCTTGTTTATACTGCGTGTTGCCGAGGTTGTAAAGCAGGCGGGTGTCGGTCGAGTCCAGCGCGAGCCCTTTGCGGTAGGCCTCTTCAGCCGTCGGGTAGTCTTCCTGATCGTAAAGGCGGTTGCCTTGATGGGTCAGCGGAACGGTCTGGGCGTACAGGCCGGCCGGCCACAGCAGGGCGGCCAGGCCGAAGAGTAGTAGAACCGTGGCGACGGGGAAGGCCGTTGTGTTTCGTGTGTTTTTCATGCCGAAAATATGTTGGCGGTTCAGGCGGCGGTGTTGTTTGGTAAAGATGACGATGTCGAGCAACAGACAGATGATGGCGGCGAACAACGGCCATTGGTAGCGGCTCTCGTAGTCGGAAATGTTGCGTTGCTCCAGTAGGGTTTTGTCCAGGCGGTTGATTTCATCGAACACTTTTTCGATACCGGCCGACGTATTGTTGGCGCCTACATAACAGCCTTTGCCTTCGGCCGCTACCTGCCGCAACATGTCTTCGTTCAGTTTGGTCATGACCGTTTGGCCGCGGCGGTCTTTCTTGTAATCGACAATCCGCCCGTTGGCATAGACGGGAATCAGGCCGCCCTGCGGCAATCCCATGCCGATGGTGTGGACGGGGATGCCGGCTTTGGCCGCCTTTTGCGCCGCGCTCAAGGCCGCCGCCTCATGGTCTTCGCCGTCGCTGATGACGATGATGGCCTTGTTGTGGCTGTTTTCACGCTCTTCGTTTTCGAAACTCTGCAGGCAGAGGTCGATGGCCGCACCGATGGAGGTGCCCTGTGTGCTGATGTCGTCAGTGCTGATTTCGCTGATAAACAGTTTGGCCGCCCCGTAGTCGCTCGTCAGCGGCAGTTGCAGAAAGGCGTCGCCGGCAAACACGACGAGGCCGATGCGGTCGCTGCCCAATTTGTCGAGCAGGCGGATGAGGGCCTGTTTGGAGCGCATGAGACGCGACGGCTGGATGTCCTCGCAATTCATGCTGTTGGAAATATCCAGCGCCACCATGAGGTCAACGCCCTTGCGTTCCGCTTTCTTGACGGTCGTGCCCATTTGCGGATTGGCCGCCGCAACGACCAGGCAGATGCCGGCCATCAGTAACAGCAGGTATTTGACGTATTGTTTGCCGACCGAATAGTCCGGCATGAGCGCGCGCACGAGTTCCGGGTCGCCCAGGCGGGCGAAACGTCTGTTTTTACGCCGTATGACGAGGATGACGGCCGCCAGCAGCGGCAGAAATACCAACAGGCCGTATAACCATTGCGGGTTTTCGAATCTGAACATGTTAGGGTAGGGTTTTGAATACGAAAAGACGGCATAAGAGTTCGAGGAGCAACAGGGCCAATGCGAGCCACAGCAAGGGGGGGTATTCGTCGGTGTGTGATTCGTAGGTCAGCACTTCTATCTTACTCTTTTCCAATTGGTCGATTTCTTTGAAAATGTTGCGCAATTTGTTTTGGTTCGTGGCGCGGAAATAGTTGCCGCCGGTATTTTGCGCCATTTCCCGCAACAGGTCTTCGTCTATCTGCACTTCCACGTTCTGGTATTGGATGCCGAAAGGCGTCTGGAACGGATAGGGGGCCAGTCCCTGCGTGCCGACGCCGATCGTATAGACGCGGATGCCGTATAGTTTCGCCATGTCGGCGGCCGTGAGCGGGTCGATGGCGCCGCGGTTGTTCACGCCGTCGGTCAGCAGGATGATCGTCTTGCTTTTGGCTGTGCTGTTGCGGATGCGGTTGATGGCCACCGAAAGCCCGTCTCCAATGGCCGTGCCGTCTTCGATGACGCCGCTTTTGAGGGCTTTGAGCCGGTGTTGAAGAATGCGGTGGTCTATCGTCAGCGGGCATTGCGTGTAGGCTTCGCCGCTGAACGCCACCAGGCCCATACGGTCGTCCGGCCGTCCGGCGATGAAGTCCGAAGCCACTTTCTTGGCCGCCTCCAGTCGGTTGGGCGAGAAGTCTTCGGCCAGCATACTGCCCGAAATATCCATGGCCAGCATGATGTCGATGCCCTCGATATGGCGGCTGTTGTTCTTGAGGTGGCTCTGCGGCCGCGCCAGCGCCACAATCAGCAAGGCCAAGCACAACACGCGCAGGACGTACAGCATGGGGAAGGTGCGTTGCCGCCAGGTCTTGGTAAGCCGGCTTGCAAAACCGGTATCGGAAAAATGCAGGCGCGGATAGGTCTTTTTCTCTTGCGCGATGTACCAATAAATAACAAACGGAATGATACACAGCAACCAGAGATAGTGGGGATTGGCGAAAGTCAAATCACTCAAGTTCATGGTCGTTTCGGGTTTGAGGAGTTTCGGTCGGCGTGTCTGTCGGCGGATTGGCGGTCCGGTCCGCGACGTCCGCGGCCGTAGGGGCGGGCGATTCCTGTTTATGAGCGGTCACAAACCGCCATATCAGGCGGAAGCAGTCTTCGTGCTCCGAGGGTTGCGGTTCGCCCTTGGCAAATTTGACCAGGTCGGCGGTACGGAAAACAAGACCTAAGTTCCGGATATCTTCCTTGCGTTCGGGATGATTCATACGCAGGGCTTCCAGACATTCGTCCGATGTCATTTCGATGGCCGCAATGCGGTATTCCGCCGCCAAAAAGACGCGCAGGATGTCCGTCAGTTCCGTATAGTATTCCTTGACGCGGTTCTGTTGCCAGAGTTGTTTGGCCTTGAGTTTCCTGAGGTCTGCCAAAGCTTGGTCCAAAGGCGGAACCACCGGCTTGGGCGCCGAAAACACCGGCAGGTCACGCCGTTTGCGCCGCCAATAATACCAGCCGAACCCGGCCGCCGCCAATGCCAGTGCGATGGCACTCAGCCAAAGGTAGTTGCGTCGAATGTAGTCGCCTATGCGTTCCCAGGCCGAAACCGGTTGAATGGCTTTGATATCGCGTATGGCTTGTTCCGTATCCACGTCGGGTTCGTAAATGTTGATCCACAGCGTGTCGGTATCGTAAATCAGGATTTTTCCGTTTTCGAATACACGGAATGAAACCGGCGGAATGGCGTAAGTGCCGGCCGTATAAATCGTGAACGGGTAGGCGGCTTGCAGGCGGAACAAACCGCTTTCCTTGTCGTAAGCCGTATCCCGTTCGGGTGTGGCGGAAAAGAATTCCAGCCCAGGATAGGCTTGCGGATCCAACACCGGAAACAGAACGTTACGCGGGTCTGAACCTTCGTATTGCAATTTTAGCGAGAGGCTGTCGCCGATCCAGGCCGCGCTGTCACAGAAGACACGCAGGGTGGGACTGGCGGTGGCGCGCGTCCCGCAATAGGCCAATAGGCCGGCGGTCAGCCACAGCCTTGTCCGGTATCCGAACCGGCTAAGAAACGAAACGGCCGTCATGTCGAAAAAAAGCTTTTAAATTCGGTTAAACATGGTAATAAGGGGCTTAACATAGTCTTCGCCTGTTGCGACGTCCGCATGGCGGATGCCGTATTTGGCGAGCAGGCCGTGGGTCCGTTTGCGTTGTGCCTGCCGGTAGGCCGCGTAGGCGGCGCGGTTGGCGGGCGCATGCGTGTCAATCAGGTAGGATTGCCCGTTTTCGTTGTCGGTTACGCGCAACAGGCCCACGTCAGGCAAGGCGGTTTCCAACGGGTCGTACAGACAGATGGCCGAAAGGTCGTGCCCTTTGGAGACGATTTTGAGCGCGTCTTCGTAGGAATGGCTGTCCACGAAGTCGGAGAGCAGGAAAGCCGTGCATTTCCGTTTGTGCACGTTACGGAAATAACGCAAGGCTTCGCTTAGGTTCGTTCCCTTGTGCTTCGGTTTGAATTCCAGCAATTCCCGTATGATGCGCAGGATATGTTGGCGTCCCTTTTGCGGTGGGATGTACTTCTCGACTTCCGAACTGAAAAACAGCAAGCCCACTTTGTCGTTGTTGGCGATGGCCGAAAACGCGAGAATGGCCGCGATTTCGGTCATCGCGAGGCGTTTGCTTTGACCGCGCGTGCCGAATTCGTTGGAGGCGCTCACGTCGATGAGCAGCATTACCGTCAGTTCCCGTTCCTCTTCGAAGACCTTGACATACGGTTTGTGAAACCGGGCTGTCACGTTCCAGTCGATGAAGCGTACGTCGTCGCCGAACCCGTATTCGCGCACTTCACTGAACGCCATGCCGCGTCCTTTGAACGCGCTGTGGTATTGGCCGGAGAAAATCTGATTCGAAAGATCTTTGGTCTTGATTTCGATTTTCCGGACTTTTTTTAATAAATCGGAAGTTTCCATAAGGTTTAGGGTACTTCTACCGTGTTGAGAATTTCGTTCAGGATGTCTTCCGTACGGATGTTTTCAGCCTCCGCCTCGTAGGTCAGGCCGATGCGGTGGCGCATGACGTCGAAGCAGACGGCGCGGATGTCTTCCGGAATCACATAGCCGCGGCGTTTCAGGAAGGCGTAGGCCTTGCCGGCCAAAGCCAGGTTGATGCTGGCGCGCGGCGAGGCGCCGTAGGCGATCAGCGGCGCGAATTTATCCAAGTGATAACGGTCGGGATAGCGGGTGGCGAACACAATGTCGGTGATGTAGTTCTCTATTTTTTCATCCACATAAACTTCTTTTGTCAACGCGCGGGCTTTGCGGATGGTGTCGAGCGAGACCACCGGTTTTATCTGCGGCTTTTCGTTGCCGATATTCTGGCGGATAATCTGTTTCTCCTCTTCCTTGCTCGGATAGCCGATGACGACTTTGAGCATGAAGCGATCCACCTGGGCTTCGGGCAACGGGTAGGTGCCTTCCTGTTCGATGGGGTTTTGTGTGGCCAACACTAAGAACGGGTCGTCCAACCGATAGGTCTCTTCGCCTATCGTTATCTGATGTTCCTGCATGGCTTCCAGAAGCGCGCTCTGTACCTTGGCCGGCGCACGGTTGATTTCGTCGGCTAAGACGAAGTTGGCGAAAACGGGACCTTTCCGGCTGACGAAGCGTTCGTCTTTCTGGCTGTAGATCTGTGTGCCGATGACGTCGGCCGGCAGGAGGTCGGGCGTGAACTGGATGCGGCTGAATCCGGCGTCTATGGCCTGCGAGAGCGTTTTGATGGCCAAGGTCTTCGCAAGTCCCGGCACGCCTTCGAGCAAAATATGGCCGTTGGCCAGCAAACCGATCAGCAGGCGTTCCACCATGGCTTTCTGTCCCACGATGTTCTTGTTCATTTCAAGCGTGAGCAAATCCAGAAAGGCGCTTTCCCTTTCGATTTTCTCGTTGAGTTCTTTGATGTCTATAGGCTCTGCCATAAATGTAGGATTTTTGTCAGGTTAAACAAATGCAAAGATAAGGAAAACCCCGGTCGCACCATCGGTCGAAATGTTAAAAAATGTTAATAAAATCAAGATGGTCAAATACTTGATTATTTAATAGAAAACGGTCTTTTTTTACCGGCTGGACGCATGTGAAAATGCAGGATTTTTCGTATTTTTGCAAAAATTAGAAAACGGACGCGGGGTGCCGGCTTTTCGAGCCGGCCGATCGGTCGCGATAAAATTATGGGCAGAATATTAGCCATCGATTACGGTCAAAAACGTTGCGGCATCGCCGTGACGGATCCGCTCAAACTTATCGCCCATGCACTTGAAACGGTGCCGACCGCCGGATTGGAGGCTTTTTTGGCCGATTACATGCGGCGGGAAGAGGTGGAGACGATTGTCGTGGGGCAGCCGTTGCAGATGGATGGGACGCCTTCCGAAAGCACGCGTTACATAGAACCGTTCGTGCGGCGGTTGGCAAAGCAATGTCCGCAAATCCCGATTGTGCGCGTGGACGAGCGTTTTACATCGAAAATAGCGTTTCGGACGATGACGGATGCCGGGCTCAAAAAGAAGAAACGGCAGGACAAAGGGTTGGTAGATGCGATCAGCGCCACACTGATATTGCAGACTTATATGCAAAATCCGAATATTTGAAAAAGCATAGACTATGATATATCCGATTGTATCGTACGGGGCACCCGTATTGCGCAGGCAGGCCGCGGAAGTGCCGGAAGATTATCCGGAACTGTCCAAGTTAGTGGCCGACATGTTCGAAACGATGGAAAAGGCCGGGGGCGTCGGCTTGGCTGCGCCTCAGATCGATTTGTCGTTGAGGCTGTTCGTCGTGGACGTACCGCCCATACGTTTGGACGACGGGCCGTCGGCCGGCCTTAAGACGCCAGCCGAGCCATTCCGAAAGGCTTTCATCAATCCGCAATTGTTGGGGGAAGAGGGCGAACCCTGGGGCTTCGATGAAGGCTGTTTGAGTTTCCCGGGACTTTACGCGGAAGTCTATCGTAAGCCGGTCATCACGGTCCGCTATCAGGACGAACAATTCCAGTGGCATGAGGAAACCTACGACGGTTATGTGGCGCGGGTGTTCCAGCATGAATACGATCATATAGAAGGTAAAACGTTTGTGGACCATTTGAGTACGTTGCGTCGGGCGATGTTGAAGAAACGGCTCGACAAAATCGCGCGCGGCGATGTCCGTGTGGAATACCGTATGAAATTGGGCACGGCAAAGAAAAGGCAATAATGGAAAGATTTCTGAAAAACAGTCTGGTCGCGGGATTTTTGATCGGACTTTTCTGCCTGTGGACAGGCGCCGGCCTGACGGCTCAGAGTACGGCGTTTTACGACCGGCCTGAGGCCATGTACCGGGATGCGTTGGAACTTTACGGCAAGGCGAAATACGCTTCGGCCCGCAAGCAGTTCATCCGGGTGTCCGAAAAAATGGCGGACCGGACGGCGCCGGAAGATGATTACTATCGGGGCGAATCGGCTTTCTATGCGGCCGTATGCGGCGCCAAGCTTTATCACCGCAACGCGCAGGTCGATTTGCGGGATTTCATCGAACGCTATCCGATGAGTGCCCATATACAGGAGGCTTGGCTCGCGATGGGTGATTATCTGTATTATTACAAACAATATAAAGAGGCTTATGAGGCTTATGCGCACGTAGTGGCGGAAGAACTCGCGCCGGAAGAAGCGGAGGGTTTCCGTTTTCATGCCGGTTATGCGGCTTTCAGTATCAAAAGATACGACGAAGCCAAACTGCACCTTTGGCCGTTGACCGAATCGTCCGGCCGATATCGGGTTGTGGCGGGTTACTATTATGCCTACATCCTTTATATGGAAGGCAAATACCAAAACGCTCTGAACGAATTTGAGAAAATCAAGGGCGACCCGACATTCAAGACCTTGGTGCCGTATTACGTACAGCAGATTTACTATATGCAGGGACGGTACCGCGAGGTGGTCGGTCTGGCGGCGGAACTCATGGATGCGGCTTCGCCCAAGCGCCTGCCCGAGGTCGCGCGTCTGGTCGGTGAATCGTATTACCAACTCGGCGATTATGACCGCGCTCTGCCTTATATGAAACTTTATTTCGATCGTTCCGCCCAGCGTCCGGATAAAGACGGCGATTATATTTTAGGCTATATTTATTATAAGCAACGGATTTACGATACGGCTTCGCATTATTTTTTACGCGTTTTGAGCGTGGATAAAGACAGCGAGCTGGCGCAGAGCGCGTATTATCATTTGGGCTATTGTTACGTGCAGCGCGGCGAGAAGAAATTTGCCATGGATGCGTTCCGCGACGCCTCCCGTCTGGCGTTCAATCCGGTTGTGCAGGAAGACGCGATGTATCATTACGCGCGTCTGAGTTATGAGTTGGGCTTGGCGCCCTATAAAGAGTCTGTGACGGTCTTTACCGACTTTCTCGAGGCTTATCCGCAGTCGGCCTACAGGCGCAAGATATACGAATATATGCTGAGCGCCTACAGCCGGAACCGTCATTATGCGGAGGCCTTGACCGCCGTCGAGAAACTGCAGCCCTTGTCTTACGAATTGCGGCAGGTCAAACAGAATCTGCTGTTCAACCGCGGGCAGGAGGCGTTTCAAAGTCGCAAATACGATTTGGCGGAGTCCTCTTTCGAGGCGGCGGAACGGGAGTTGACCGAAGACGTTTTGGCAGCCCGCGCGCTGTTCTGGTCGGCCGAGAGCGCCTGGCAACTCGACAAGGCGGACAGCGCGCTTCTGCGTTACGAGGCCTTTGTGGCGCGGCCGGATGCCGTTTCGACGCCCGAATACGCCATGGGGCATTACAACCTCGGCTATCTCTATATGGACGGGATTCGGTACGAAGATGCCTTGACGCAGTGGAAACGCTTTTTCGCCGTCTGCCGCGATGCCGATACGGCTTATTTGTCCGACGCTTACCTGCGGGCGGGCGATTGTGAATTCATGTTGCGGCATTTCGAACAAGCCGAAGATTATTATGCCAAAGTCATTCGCAAGGAGGTGGAACCCTTGGATTACGCCTATTATCAGCGTGCGTTGTGCAAAGGCGCGCAGGGACGCTATCAGGAGAAAGCCGACGGTTTGCTGTGGCTCATCGAAAATTATCCGCGGACGGCTTATATGTCAATGGCCATCAATGAATTGGCGGCAACATATCTCGTGTTGGAGCAGAACGACAAGGCGTTGATGTATTACCAGCAGTTGCACGACGGCTATCCGCGTCAGGCCTTGGCGCGCGCGGCTTTGTTGAAAATCGGCATGATTTATTTCAATAGGGGTGAGTCGGCGCGCGCGTTGGAGAATTTCCAGCGGCTCAATGCGGAATACCCGGCTTCGGTGGAAGCCAAGCAGGCGTTGGTCAATATCCGCAACATCTACATGGCGTTGAACCGGGTGGACGAATTCTTTACGTATGTCAAGAACCTGCCCTATACGGTTCGGATAGAGGAAGGCGAGAAAGACTCCATCAGTTATCTGGCCGTCGAAAACCGTTATATGGAGGGCGATTGCGAGGCGGCGACCGAGGGGTTCGAACGGTATTTGCAAGATTTCCCGCAGGGCTATTTCATTACGCCGGCTTGGTTCTATCTCGGTGAATGCGCGTATCGGCAAGGTAAGGACAGCGTGGCCGAGGCCGCTTACGCCAAGGTGGCGCACATGCCGGCCTGCGAGTTTACCGAAAAGGCCGTACAGCGTGCCGCGGCTTTGAGTTATGGGCGCGGCGATTACGAAACGGCCTTGCATTTCTATAAACAGATGGTGGCTTTGCAGAGTCCGTCTTTGGAAAACGAAGCCTTGATGGGACGTATGCGTTGTTTTTACCGGCTCGGTCAGGATAAATACACCTTGGAAGCCGTGCTTTCTTATCTGCGGCGCGACGGCATTCCGGCCTCCGACCGTCAGGAAGCCGTCCTTTATGCGGCGCGTGTCGCGCTCAAGACGGGCGATGTCGGTTTGGCCAAGCAGATGTACGACGAGTTGTTGAACGCAACCGATCCGAACGTGCAGGCCGAGGCGCGTTACTATATGATGGAACAACGTGTGAAGAACGGCGATTACAATACGGCCGAACAGCTTATTTTCGATTATATCGCGGATGCGCCGGCCGAAGACTACTATTTGGCGAAGGTCTATATGCTTTGGGCCGATATATACGAGTATAAAGGCAATGTCTTGCAGGCGAAGCAGACGTTACAGAGCATTATGGACAATTACGAAGGCGCCGATTTGGTGGAAATCGCGCGGCAGAAGTATGCGGCCATCGAAGCGGTGGAACAGGCCGAACGCGAACTGGAGGAACGGGAGCGGGCCGAACGCTATGCGGAAGAAGAGGAAATAGTAATACCTGAAATGTAAAGGCAATGAGCAAGTCATCAATCATCATATTTTTGGGGCTGGCGGTCGGTCCGGCCGTTTCAGCGGTCCGGGCTCAGACGACGGACGATCGGCCATATCAAGAACGGGTTGTGGTTGTAGCGCCGTATCAACCGGTGTTGGACGTGGCGCGCAAACCGCTTTTGCAGCCGGGGATGCCGGCCGACACGAACCACCGTGTCGATTCGGCCGTTTACGAGATTATCTCCCGTCCTGTCCAGACGACCTATCCGGTCGAGAACATCAAACCGGCCAAGGTGGCGGGGGAGCCGGTGGAACGGCTTTTCAACCAGCATCTCAAAATCGGTTTCGGAACCCATCTGTCGCCTTTGGCCGAAGCCTATCTGGCCATGGGGCGTTCGCAACAATATGGATTCGCCGCCTCCTACAAGCATCATTCCGCTTACGGACGTATCAAGGATTACAGCCGGTTCAAGACCGACCACTCGTATAACGAAGGCGACTTGTCGGGTGAGATTTTCGCTAAGAAGTTCAAGGTACGGCTCGATTTGAATTACCGGCAGACCAAGGTCAACGCCTATGGTTTGCGCGACGGGCTTTACGATTCGATAAGCGGTTTGTTGGCGGTGGATGAAGATTTCAATAAAATCTATCGTGATCAGGCGGTGCGTTGGTTTCAGAACATGGATGGACGGCTGACATTCAGTGATCGGGCCGTCCAACCGGACGATTGGCGTTACGGCGCGCAGCTCTATTACGATTTCGGCCGGAACAACTGGCACGGCATGGAAAATATCGTGGAAGCGTCCGGCGGTTTTTCCAAGCGTATCGCGCAACAGTCCGACAATGTGGATCGTTTGGATATCGGGGCACGCGTTTTCTTCGGTGATTATATGCATCGGCCGCATCAGGACGATCCGGTGGATAATGCGTTTCTGTTGCGCGTGGAACCGACCGTTTCCTACCGCTACGACATTTTCGACTTGGATGCGGGGCTGTGTTTTCATGTATTCGGCGACAGCCGCGACGGCAACAAGTTCCAGTTCAATCCGCGTGTACGTTTGAACGTTCAGGCTGTGCCCGATATTCTGGATATCTATGTGGGCGTCGATGGCCGCGTGAAGCGCAATACGATTCTGTCGGCGTCGGAAATCAATCCATTCCTACATCCGTTCGACGCGGATGATTTGGCGTTTTCGCGCGAGAAACTTTACGTTTATCTCGGCATCAAGAGCAATCTGACGAAGGAAATCGATTTTGCCTTGACGGCTTCCGCGCATTGGTTGGGCAATCATCTGAGTTTCGATTATTTCTATTATACGTACCAAAACGGTGTGGCCGCCATCAATTCCGTCGGTTACAACGATTTCAAACCGCTTTACACCGAAAAAGTCTTTCAGTTCCAGGTCAAGGGCGAGTTGAACCTGCATTGGGACGACCGTATCATGGCGCATGTGGAGGCCGAATATAACTATTACAACAAGCATCTGCTCTATACGCCGGCCTTCCGGGCGGGTGTCATGTTCCGTTACGACATCGGCCATAAGTTCATCGTGAAGTCCGAAATAGCCGGTTATACGAACATGAAGGCGCACAACCATTTCGGCGAGGAAGTGACGCTCAAGGGCGGATTTGATTGGAGCGCGGGTTTGGAATACCGCTTTTTCAAACGTTGGTCGGCCTTTGTCGATTTGAACAACCTGATAGCTTACCGCTATTATAAATGGAACGATTATCCGACCTATCGTTTCAATCTGATGGCCGGCATTACGTTCTCGTTTTAAGGTTTAAAGCGCAATCATGAAGGCGATGAAAATCTGCCGGGATCCGGCTCAGTGGAAACCCGTCCGTAATCCGGTCGTGACCGTGGGGTCTTATGACGGCGTGCATTGCGCGCACCGTTCCATCATCGATTTGCTGAACCGGCAGGCGGCGGCTTTGGGGGGCGAGAGTGTACTGATATCCTTCAGCCCGCATCCGCGCATGGTTTTGCAGGGCGAAGAGGCTTTCCGGAAAAATTTTCGGCTTTTGACCACCGATACCGAAAAGGAAGAACTTTTGGCGGCGGCCGGCCTGCAGAATCTGTTGGTGTTGCATTTCGACGCGGATTTCGCCGCCATGCCGGCCGAACGTTTCGTGCGGGAAATTCTCGTCGATTGTCTGCAAGTCAAGCGGATGATTATCGGCTTCAACCACAATTTCGGGCATGACCGGCAGGGCGGTTACGAACAGATGTCGGCCTGGGGAGAGCGATACGGGTTTGCGGTGGAACGTTATCCGGAATATACGGTGGACGGGGAGGCGGTCAGTTCGTCGCAGGTGCGGCGTCTGTTGCAGGCCGGGCGTGTGGAGGCGGCCAACCGGTTGTTGGGCTATCCCTATTTCATCAACGGCGCCTGGCATCAGGACGTGTTCGAGGCTTCGAGCAAATTCAAGCTCAAGCCGGCGCCGGGTCACTATCTGACGAAAGTTAAAGTGAGAAACCGTTATTATTATACGGTGGCATGTATTGACGAGGAAATCCGTTTTGGCGCCCTGCCGTTCTTGCGGGAGGGCGATGAGATAAAAGTAAGATTCTTAAAGGAAATCAGTTTATGAATGCGGTCAAGGACGATATAGCGGAGAATTTGCGGCGGGTAGCCGCCTCCTTGCCGGAAACGGTCCGGTTGGTGGCGGTTTCCAAGACCAAGCCGATGGCGTATATCGAATGGGCTTACGAGGCCGGACAGCGCGTGTTCGGCGAGAACAAGGCGTTGGAACTGCGCGACAAATATCAGGCGTTGCCGAAAGACATCCAATGGCATTTCATCGGGCATCTTCAGACCAACAAAATCAAGTATATCGCGCCATTCGTCTCGTTGATCCACAGCATTGACAGTCTGGACTTACTCGAAGCCGTCGATAAGCAAGCGCAGAAAAACAAACGGGTTATTCCGTGTTTGTTGCAGTTCCATATCGCGGCAGAAGAGACCAAGTTCGGCCTGGACTTCGCCGAGGCCGAGGCCTTGTTGCAGAGCGCGCGTTACGCTGCCTTGCAGCATGTGCGCATAGACGGCGTCATGGGCATGGCGACGTTTACGGACGATGCGGCGCAGGTAAGCGGCGAGTTCGCCCGATTGAAACAGTATTTCGAACTGTTGAAAGCGCGTTATTTCGCGACGGCCGATCATTTCAAGGAAGTCTCGATGGGCATGAGCGACGATTATCCGTTGGCGGTGGCGGCGGGAAGCACGTTGGTCCGCGTCGGCAGCAAGATATTCGGGCCGCGGGTCTATGTGTAGCGGGGGATGTGTAGCATACACGTGCCAAATGAGGCGTCTGTCTGTGTGATCTTCGCAGCGTAGGTCAAAAAAAAAGCCGTCCCATCGGGACGGCTTTTTTCGTTGTGCGGATAGTCGCTGCGGCTTATTTGCCGAGCGTCGCCACCATGACGGCCTTGATCGTGTGCAGACGGTTTTCAGCTTCGTCGAACACCACGCTTCTCGGCGATTCGAATACGTCTTCGGTCACTTCCAGACCGTTGAGTTTGAATTTCTTGTAGATGTCCTGACCGACGGCCGTTTCCAAGTTGTGGAAAGCCGGGAGGCAGTGCATGAACTTAACGTTCGGATTGCCCGTCGCTTTAACCACGGCGGCGTTGATCTGATACGGCTTGAGCAGTTTGATGCGTTCGGCCCAAACGGCTTCGGGTTCACCCATCGAAACCCATACGTCGGTGTAGAGGAAGTCCACGCCCTTGACGCCTTCGTTCACCTTTTCGGTCAGCGTGATTTTGGCGCCCGTTTCTTTGGCGATCTTCTTGCATTCCTTAACCAGCGATTCTTCCGGCCAGCAGGCTTTCGGAGCCACGGCGCGGAAGTCCATGCCCATCTTGGCGGCACCCACCATGAGGGAGTTGCCCATGTTGTTGCGCGCATCGCCGAGGTAGGCGAACGCCACCTGATGCAAGGGCTTGTCGCAGTGTTCGCGCATGGTCAGGAAGTCGGCGAGGATCTGCGTCGGGTGAAATTCGTTCGTCAAACCGTTCCATACCGGTACGCCGGCATATTCGGCCAGGGTTTCGACCGTGGACTGGGCATAGCCGCGGTATTCGATGCCGTCGTAGATGCGACCCAAAACGCGGGCCGTATCCTTCATCGATTCCTTCTTGCCCATCTGCGAGCCGGAAGGTCCCAGGTACGTGACGTGCGCGCCCTGATCCAAGGCGGCGACTTCGAAAGAGCAGCGCGTACGCGTCGAGTCTTTTTCAAACAGCAACACGATGTTTTTGCCTTTCAGCGTTTGGGTTTCGGTACCCGTGTATTTGGCCTGTTTGAGTTGGGCGGCCAAGTCCAGCAAATAGCCGATTTCTTTCGGCGTGAAGTCCAGCAACTTCAAAAAGCTGCGGTTTCTGAGATTGAAAGCCATTTTAGTATTGATTTAAAGTTTTGTATTCGTTTTGTCTCCGCTGTCGGGCGGATGTGCCGCAGCTTAGGCCACGATACGCGTGCCGGCGTCGGCTTTGCCCAATTCGCCGGCTTCGGTAATGATACATTCCTTGCCGCCGTTTTCCACAAAGAAAATCGCCGCACGCACCTTGGGGGCCATCGAGCCTTCGGCAAACTGACCTTCGGCCAGATATTGGCGGGCCTCCGCTACGGTAATCGTATCCAAGGCTTTTTCGCCTGGTTTGCGGAAGTTGACATACACTTTGGGCACGTCGGTCAGAATGTAGAATTCGTCGGCTTTGATTTTGACGGCGGTCAGGGCCGAGGCCAGATCTTTGTCGATAACGGCTTCGATGCCCGTGAAACGGTCGCCTTCCCGGATGACGGGGATGCCGCCGCCGCCCACGGTCACGACGATATGACCGGCCTGTACGGCCGCCTCAATCATTTCCAGATGGTTGATATCCATGGGCGTCGGGGAGGGAACCACCTTACGCCATCCGTTGCCCTTGGGGTCTTCCTTGAAAATGGCCCCTGTGGCTTGGCTGTAACGGTCGGCCTCTTCTTTCGAATAGTAGGGGCCTACGGGTTTGGTCGGATTGGCGAACGCCTTGTCGTCCTCGCTGACCAAAACCTGCGTCAAGAGCGTCACGACCTGACGGTTCAGGCCGGCTTTCAGCATTTCGTTGAACAGGCAGAGTTCAATCAGATAACCGATGGAACCTTGGGTTTCCGCCACGCAGAAGTCCATCGGCATGGCCTCCAGACCGAAGACCTGTTTGCCCGCTTCGTGTTGCAGCATCACGTTGCCGACCTGCGGGCCGTTGCCATGACCTATGACAAGGTTGTAGCCCTGTTGAATCAACGGCAATAAGGCTTTGCAAGTATCGCTTACATTTTGCACCTGTTCGTTGAACGTGCCTTTCTGACCGCTTTTGAGGAGGGCGTTGCCGCCAAAAGCCACAACGGCTAATTTTTTCATAGGAATGATAGTGTTTTGTTTTTCAATGCGTTTTTCCATCGTGCAAAAGATAGCCAAGAGACGGAAAAGGCCACAAAAATAAGTAAATAAAACCAATTAAACCAATCCGGCGAAGCCCATGAACGCAATGGCCAGAATGCCGGCCGTGATCATCGCGATCGGCGCGCCTTTCATCGTTTCAGGTACGTCCACGAGTTCCAGATCCTCGCGCAGGCCGGCGAAAATCAACAGCGCGAGCATGAAGCCCAAGGCGGAAGCGAACGCGAAAACCGTGCTTTCCAGCAGATTGAATTCTTTCTGCACGACGAGGATGGCGACGCCCAAGACGGCGCAGTTCGTCGTAATCAACGGCAAGAAGATGCCCAAGGCCTGATAGAGCGCGGGGCTGACTTTTTTCAGCACGATTTCCACCATCTGTACGAGGGCCGCGATGACGAGGATGTAGGCGATGGTTTGCAGGAAACCTAATTCCAACGGCACGAGCAGGTAGCGGTTGATCAAATAGGTGACGACCGTGGCGAGCGTGATGACGAACACGACGGCGGCGCCCATGCCGACCGAGGAGGACAATTTGTTGGAGACCCCGAGGAACGGGCAGATGCCGAGGGTCTGCGCCAAAACGATATTGTTGACGAAAACGGCGCCTATGATGAGCAGTATGTATTCCATGATATCTGAATATTAGCGGGATTTAGCGGTTTTTCGGGCGGAGTTTTGCAAGGCGCGGATGAGGGCGATGAGCAGGCCCAACGCGAAGAAGGCGCCCGGAGCGAGGACGAAAATCAGGATGCCGTCGGCTTCCGGCGCGATGAATTTCCGTCCGAATATCGCGCCGCTGCCAAGCAGTTCGCGCACCGCGCCGAGCAACGTCAGCGCGAGTGTGAAGCCCAAACCCATGCCGGCTCCGTCTAAAAACGAGCGGAACACGTTGTTTTTGGCGGCAAAGGCTTCGGCGCGTCCCAATACGAGGCAGTTCACGACGATGAGCGGGATGAACAGCCCCAATTGGGCGTAGAGGGCCGGTACGTAGGCTTTCATCAGCAGTTCCACCATCGTGACGAACGAGGCGATGATGACGATGAAGCACGGAATCCGCACCTTGTCGGGAATCTGATATTTGACGAGCGAGATGATGATGTTGGACAGAATCAGCACGAAAGTCGTGGCGAGTCCCATGCCGAGGCCGTTGATGGCCGAGGAGGTGACGCCGAGCGTCGGACACATGCCGAGCAGCAGCGCGAAGACGGGGTTGGCCGTAAACAGCCCGTTGCTGAAGATTTTCCAATAAGGGGATTTATTCATGGGAGCCTCCTTCCGGTAAAGTGTTGTCTGAAACGTCGTTTGAGTCTGGTTTTTCGGCCATTGGATTGTGGGCGGCCAAGGTGTTGGACGCGCGTTCCAATGCGTCGCAGTAGGCGCGGGAACTGATCGTGGCCGCCGTAATCGCGTCCACGTCGCCGCCGTCTTTCTTCACGCGCAACCGAAACGTCTTCGGATGGCGGTTCTCGAATTGGCCGGCGAATTTCGGCTCGGTCATCTTGGAGCCCAAACCCGGCGTTTCGGCGTGTTGCAACACCTGTACGCGGCAGAGCCTACCGTCGGGCAGAAAACCGGCCATCAGCCGTATTTCGCCGGCGAACCCGGTTCTGGTAAAGGTCTGAACCGCCGTGCCGACCGGCACGTCCTGGCGGTAAGCCCTGTAAGCCGTCAGCATGCCGCTGCCGTCCGGCGCTTCCATCTGTACCGTTTCCAGACGGTCGAAGTCCGGCAATACATCCCGTATCGCTTGTTCCTGTTTCTCTTTTTCCGCTTGCGCTATCTGGGCGCGCGTCATCAGGTACAGGCCGCCGACACAGCCGCCGGAGAGGATTGTGACGCCGAGCAGGCTCACGATCATATTCTTGAGGGTCGAAGCTTTCTTTTTCATAGTCATTGGTCTAGGCGGGCGTTCAGCAGCCGTAACGTTTGGGTTTGAAGCCGCGGTTGATGAGCGGTACGAACGCGTTCATGATCAAAATGGCGAACGATACACCTTCCGGATAGGCGCCGAAGTTGCGGATCAGAATCGTCAGCAGGCCGCAACCGAGGCCGAAGATGATTTTGCCCCAGGGCGTCATGGGCGAAGTCACCATGTCGGTGGCCATGAAGAACGCGCCGAGCATGATGCCGCCGGAGAGGAGGCTGAACCCGGGCGGCGGGAACGCCTGCGGGGCGGCGGCGTGCAGGATGGCCGCGAACACGAAAGCCGAGCCGAGGAAAGCCGCCGGAATATGCCAGGTGATGATGCGCCGCCATAGCAGGAACAAGCCGCCGAGCAGGATGGCCAACACCGATACTTCGCCGAGTGAACCGGCGCGTTGGCCGGTCAGCATTTCCACGGGCGAGAGGCCGAGGCTTTTAAGGCTTTCGTCGATGGTGAGGCCTTGTTGCAGCCCCTCTTTGATGACGCCGAGCGGTGTCGGGCCGGTCAGCGCGTCGGCGGCCAATTCGGTTGCCGCGCCGATTTCCACGGCCGGTTGTCCGGCGGGCGCGGTGCCGAACATCGGCTGCGGTTGCGGCCAGGTCGTCATGGCGACGGGAAATGAAATCAACAGGAAAACGCGGCCGACCAAGGCCGGGTTGAACGGATTGTTGCCCAAACCGCCGTAGGCCATTTTGGCCAGACCGATAGCCGCCGTCGCGCCGATGACGGTCATCCACCACGGCAGCGTGGCCGGCAGGTTGAAGGCGAGCAATAGGCCCGTTATGACGGCCGAGCCGTCTTGCAACGAGCCGGGCTTTTTGAATAGGAAACGCTGGATGAGCCATTCCAAGGCCACGCAGGTCGCCGTACTGACGAGAACCGTCCGCAGGGCCGGCAGGCCGAAATAATAAATGGAGACCGCCAAGGCGGGCAGGAGGGCGATGACGACGCCCCACATGATTTTGGAAACGCTCTCGGGACCGTGGATGTGCGGCGACCCGGATACGATCATTTTAGGGGAAACGGATTGTTCGGCCGGCATTATTGATGGGGGGTATTACGGTTTCTAATGATTTGATTGACTTTTGACTTGCCGAGGCGGAGCGTGTCCAGCAACGGCCGGAACGAGGGGCAGGTGTATTGACAGCAGCCGCATTCGATGCAGTCGGTGATATGGTGCCGTTCGCACAAGTCCATGCGTTGGTTGCGGACGGCGGCGTGTAGCAGATAAGGTTCCAGTCCCATCGGGCAGGCTTCCACGCATTTGCCGCAACGGATGCAGTGTTCGGCGGCGCGGCGGTGCGCCTGTTCTTCCGGCAGCAACAGCAGGGCGGAAAGGCCTTTCGTTACGGGCAGGTTTAGATGCGGCAACGCCTTGCCCATCATCGGGCCGCCCGCGACGATTTTGCCCGTATTTTCAGGCAGGCCGCCGCAGGCCTCCACGAGCGCGCTGACCGGCGTCCCGATTTTGACCCAAAAGTTGCGTGGGCTTTCCACACAGGGGCCCGTTACCGTCACCAATCTTTCGGTCAGGGGTTTGTGCTTTTGCACGGCTTCGTAAACGGCAAAGCAGGTCCCCACGTTCTGTATGACGCAACCCGCGTGAACCGGCAGTTTGCCGGACGGTACTTCGCGGCCGGTGAGTGCTTTGACCAATTGCTTCTCGGCGCCTTGCGGATATTTCATTTTGAGGGCTTCCACCGTGATGCCGGCATAAGCCGCCGCTTTCTCTTTGAGCAGCGCGATCGCTTTCGGTTTGTTGGCCTCTATGCCGATGATGGCCTTTTGAACCGACAGGGCTTTCATCAGGATGTGGATGCCGACGAGGATTTCGTCGGGTTTGTCCAACATCAGGCGGTAGTCGTCGATGAGGAACGGTTCGCATTCCACGCCGTTGATCAGCAGGTATTCGGCCTTGCAGTCTTTCGGTATCGACAGTTTGACATGGGTCGGGAAGCAGGCGCCGCCCAATCCGACGATGCCCATTGCCTTGATCCGTTCGATGATTTCCCCGGGCGAGAGCCGTATTTCACGGTTCAGCGTCGGATCATCCACGATAAAATCTTCGCTTTCGTCGCCTTCGGGCTGTATGAAAATGGCCGGCCGCGCGAAATTGCCGGTGTCGGGGGCTTCGGATACGTTTTGGATCAAACCCGATACCGGCGCGTGGACGACCGAACCGACAAAGGCCGTGTTTTCGGTCAGCGGCTGGCCGCGTTTCACTTTGTCGCCCCTTTTGACGATGGGGACGGATGGGGCGCCCAAATGCTGGCTGACCATGATGCAGAGCGGGCCGTCGTACGTCAGGATCTGGGCGGGCGCGTCCGCGTTGAGTTTATGGTCGTTCGGGTGGACCCCGCCTTTATGAAATGTCTTCATGTCTGTTTTCGGGATTTAGTTGGACGACGCGGGTTCCGACGGCTGTGTCGAAACGATGGCATGTTTGGGGCATACATCCACGCAGGCGCCGCAATGCGAGCAGCGCGTGAAGTCGATATAAGCCAGGTTGTTTTCCACTTTAATGGCGTTGGCCGGACAGGTTCGGGCGCATTTGCCGCAGCCGATGCAGGCCGACAGGCAGTGTTTCATGGCCAGGGCGCCTTTGTCTTCCGTATGGCAGCCTACATAGATGCGGCCTTCGTGCGCGTGTTTGTATCGTAATTCGATGATGCCGCGCGGACAGGCCTTGGCACAGGCGCCGCAGGCCGTGCAGGCGGCTTCGTTGACTTCGGGGAGGCCGGTCTTGGGATTCATGCTCAGGCAGTGGAACGAGCAGGCCCGCGTGCAGTCGCCCAAGCCGAGGCAACCGTAACCGCAGCCGTTCTCGCCGGCATGCAGGCTGTGGGCATAGGCGCAGCTTTCAAAGCCTTCGTAGGTCGTTTGGCGGATGCTGTTCAAGCGACCGCCTTGACAGCGCACGACCGGAATCTTGACTTCGCAGGTGTCCGCGTGCAATCCCAGTAATTCCGCCACGGCCGCCCATTCTTCGTTCGAACAGACCGGGCAGACGATAGCGGGTTCGCCTTGGCTTTCGACAAAAGCTTTGGCCAGATCGCGGCAGCCCGCCTTGCCGCAGGCGCCGCAATTGGCGCCCGGCAGCCGTTCGACCACCAGGTCGATGCGCGGATCTTCCTCCACTTTGAATTTCATGGCGATGAAATAGAGCACCACGGCCGCGATGAGCCCCGTGGCCGCCAGGAGCAGCACCGCATAGAGAAGCGTCGTCATACGTGTTTAATTATATCGGTAAGCGTTATATTGTCGGTAAGAATCTGTCAGGCTTGAAAAGGCGGCAACGTTTGCAACGCCCACCGTTCGATGACTTCCGGGAAATAGCGGTATTCCAACTCGTGCACCTTTTCGGCTATGCGTTCGGGAGAATCGTCGGACGTCAAGGCGCAACGGGCCTGGAACAGGATGTCGCCGCGGTCGTAGTGCTCGTTGACGAGGTGGATCGTGATGCCGCTCTCTTTTTCTTTGGCCGCGGCCACGGCTTCATGCACGTGATGCCCGTACATGCCTTTGCCGCCGTAGGCCGGCAATAGGGCGGGGTGGATGTTGACGATACGTTGCGGATAAGCCGATGTCAGATAAGCCGGTATGAGGCTGAGGTAGCCGGCCAGTACGATATGCGTGATGCCGTATTGCCGTAAAAGGTCGAGTACGGTATCCGGCTCTTTGAGCCGGCTGTCCGGCAGATAGATGGCCTCTATGCCGAGTCTGGCCGCGCGTTCCGCCACGTAGGCCTGTTTGCGGTTATAAAAGACCGGGCCGATTTTGAACCGCGGATTATCTTTGAAATACAGGACGATGCGTTCGGCATTCGTGCCGTTTCCGGAGGCGAAGAGTGCCAATCGAAATACATCCGGCGTAGAACTGGTCATATACAAAGGTATTGGTTATGATTTAACGGGTGGGGGCGTGTCGTTGCCTTTCGCGGCAAAAGACTGACAAATTTAAAAAAAGAAACTGACGGTAGCAAATCCGGAAACGGTTTTATTCCGTCGCGTGCCGGCCTTGGTGGCGGTGCGGGACGGCCGTCGGGGATATGACTGGAAAGTTTTTAACGGTTTTCTTTATATATTGCTAATATTTAGTTGTTTGTGTTGTTAGTTTTTTGCAGTGCCTTTATTTTGTTGGTAAAATTGTAAAAATTGTATTTACTTTGCACTCGTGTTTAACCAAAAACTAATTGCATTATGTCTCAAATTGAAAACGACGTAAAGGCTATCATTGTTGATAAGCTGGGTGTAGATGAAAAAGAAGTTACGGCCGAAGCCAATTTCACGAATGACTTGGGTGCTGATTCGTTGGATACGGTAGAACTGATCATGGAATTCGAAAAGAAATTCAACATCTCGATACCGGACGATCAGGCGGAAAAAATAGCGACCGTAGGGGATGCTATCGCTTACATCGAACAAAACAAGAAGTAAACATTTTCCTTTAGGATTTTTATGGAATTGAAGAGAGTCGTGATAACGGGCGTGGGAGCCCTGACACCGATCGGCAATACGGCCCCGGAATATTGGGACGCATTGTTGAGAGGCGAGAGCGGAGCCGCTCCCATTACCCGTTTCGACGCGAGCAAATATAAGACGCAGTTTGCCTGCGAGCTTAAGAATTTCGATCCGAGTAAATTCATGGATCGGAAGGAAATGCGCAAGTACGATTATTTCACACAGTACGGTTTGGTCGCTTCCGATGAGGCGATTGCCGATGCCGGACTGGATGCCGAAGGCATAGACAAGGATCGTGTGGGCGTTATCTGGGCTTCGGGTATAGGCGGTCTTATCAGTTTGTTCCACGAAGTCGTGGATTATGCCGGCGGCGACGGCACGCCTCGTTTCAGCCCGTTTTTCATACCGAAGATGATTGCCGATATCGCGGCGGGTCATATCAGTATAAGACACGGCTTCCGGGGCATGAACTTCGCGACGGTATCCGCTTGCGCTTCTTCCGCCAACGCTTTGGCCGATGCGTTCAACTACATCCGGCTGGGCAAGGCCGACGCCATTGTGTGCGGCGGTTCGGAGGCGGCGATTACGGAAGCGGGGGTCGGCGGCTTCAACTCGATGCATGCGCTCTCGACCCGTAACGATGATCCCAAGACGGCTTCCCGTCCTTTCGACAAGGACCGTGACGGTTTTGTATTGGGTGAAGGCGCCGGTGCGCTGATTCTCGAAGAGATGGAGCATGCCAAGGCGCGCGGGGCCAAAATCTATGCCGAAGTATCCGGTGCGGGCATGACGGCGGACGCCTATCACATGACGGCGCCGCATCCCGAAGGGCTGTGTGTACACCGGGCCATGTGTCTGGCGTTGGAAGACGCCGGCTGTACACCCGATATGGTGGATCACATCAATACCCACGGTACTTCCACGCCGGCCGGCGATTTGCCGGAGATTTTGGGCATCAAGAAACTGTTGGGCGAACATGCGCCCAAGGTCAATGTCAATTCCACGAAATCCTGCACCGGCCATCTTTTGGGTGCCGCCGGCGCGATTGAGGCCATCGCTACGGCCTTGGCCGTCAAGAACGACATCGTACCGCCTACGATCAATCATTTCACGGATGATCCGGAAATCGATTCGAGTCTGAACCTCACGTTTTGGAAGCCGCAGGCACGCAAAGTCAATGTGGCCATGAGCAATACGTTCGGTTTCGGCGGGCACAACGTGTCGATTGTATTTAAAAAATACGAATAGAAATTTATGTTGAAATTGTTTCGTGCAAACAGGGCGAAAAACCGTGATTTGCGCAGAGCAATAAAAAGTATTCTCGGGTTTCGGCCCGGGAATATTTTTTTATACCGGCTGGCGTTCCGGCATCGATCGGCGTCCAAGGTTCTGAACGGGGTCCGGCGCAACAACGAACGGCTTGAGTATTTGGGGGACGCCGTTTTGAGTGCCGTTATTGCCGATTATCTGTTTAAAAAGTATCCGACGCAAGACGAGGGGTTTCTGACGGAGATGCGTTCCAAAATCGTGAGCCGCGTCAGCCTCAACAAGGTCGGCCTGCACATGGGGCTGCATAAAATGATTCAGTTGGATCAGCACGGCAGCGGCGGTTTCAAGTCGGTGGACGGGGATGCCTTGGAAGCCTTGATCGGGGCGATTTTTTTAGATAAGGGCTTTAAGTTTACGCAAAAAATCATCCTTAAGCGGATTGTGGGCATGCACATGGATGTGGATGAACTCGAGCGCAAGGATTGGAACTATAAGAGCAAACTTATCGACTGGTGTCAGAAAGAACGTAAGAAAGCGGATTTCCGTGTGGATTCGTCCGTCCGTCAGGGTTCTAAGCGCTTGTATCGGGTTGAAGTGCGGGTGGATGGCGAAGTGTGGGCGTCGGTGTTGGAACATTCGGTCAAGTCGGCCGAGCAGTTGGCGGCCGAGCATGCTTACAAGAAGTTTGTGGAGCCTTGGTTGGAGGCGCATGCGTCCAAACACGCGCATTTGGCCGACGATATGGAAGCCGAGAAACAACGGGCCAAGGCAGAACGTCAGGCACGTCAGGAACGACAGAAGCAACTGCAGCGGAAAAAGGCCGAGGAGGCCGCGGCCGTAGCGGCCGCCGTCGCCATGCAGGCCTTGGCTGAGGCGGAAGCCGAAAGGGGGGGGGAGGCCGGGATGGTCGCCGACGATGTCGCGTTGGCGGACGTTGCTGAAAACGGCGCGGTCGCCGCCGAACCGCAGGCCGTTTACGGAGAGGAAACAACCCAGGTCGTTGTCGAGGCGTCAGAACCGCAGGCCGTTTACGGAGAGGAAACGACAGCGGTCGTTGTCGAGGCGTCAGGAGCGCAGGCCGTTTACGGAGTGGAAACGACAGCGGTCGTTGTCGAGGCGTCAGAACCGCAGGCCGTTTGCGGAGAGGAAACAACCCAGGTCGTTGTCGAGGCGTCAGCCCCGCAGGCCGTTTACGAAGAGAAAACAACTCAGGTCGTTGTCGAGGCGTCAGAACCGCAGGCCGTTTACGGAGAAACGCCTGCTGAGCCGATGGCGGTTGAGCCGTTCGAACCTACGGCGGCGGAAAATTTTGATTCTGTTTCGGCTGTGGATGCCGAACCTACGGCGGCGGAAAATTTTGATTCTGTTTCGGCTGTGGATGCCGAACCTACGGCGGCGGGAAGCCTTGAACCGGCACCCGAAGCCGAAGCGGGAGAAACCGCTGTCTCGGCACCCGAACTCTGATAGCCGCCGTTACGGCTTATGAAAATTCCCTGTCGGAAGCTCCGGCAGGGAATTTCTGTTTTGACACCCCCATCACCGCGTTCAAGCAACTTGCTTCCTGACCGCGGCGACAGGTTTGTTCCGTTTAGGCGTACCGGCCTTATATGAACTCAATCACTTCCGGCAGGCTGTTCTTCTCGCAGTAGTGGCAGTGGAGTTTAATGTCCGGGGTCTCGATGACGTCGAAGAACGTCTCTACGGGCTGGTGGTTCGTGATGCAGTTGGGGTTCATACATTTTACCGAACCGTGGATTTCTTTCGGCAACGAAACCTGAATCTTCTTGACCACTTCGTAGTTGCGTACTTCGATGAACGTCGCTTTGGGCGAAACCAGGGCGATTTTGTTGATTTCATCCTCTTTGAAGAACTTGTCGGCCACCTTGATGATACCCTTTTTACCGTATTTCCGGCTGGAGAGGTTGGCGCCTAAGTAAATCATGCTGTCGCAGTCGTCCAAGCCCAAAATGTGCAGCACGCGCATCACTTGTCCTACCGATATATGGTCGATGACGGTTCCGTTTTCCAAAGCGGACACCAATAATTCTTTCTTGCTCATTATGTTGAAATTTTAATGGTTACAAATTTATTTTGCGTGTGATCCTTTTTCCGTGCGTCCGGTTTTAGGCTTTGGCGCCCAAAATCAGCGCGATCAACGCCTGACGGACATAAACGCCGTTCTGCGCCTGTTGGAAGTAGTAGGCATAGGGCGTCTTATCCACATCGGTCGTGATTTCGTTTACGCGGGGCAACGGGTGCAGGATCTTCATGTTCTCCTTGCAGTCGTGCAGCATCGAGCCGGTCAGGATGCAGGCGTTCTTGACCTTTTCGTATTCCATCGGATCGGCGAAGCGTTCGCGTTGCACGCGCGTCATATAGACGATATCGACTTTCGACAGCACTTCCTGCAGGTCGGTGTACTGATAGTATTTCAGATTGTGGTCTTTGATGTCCTGTTTGACCGCGCTCGGCAGTTTGAGCGCCTCGGGCGAAACCAGGTGGAAGGTCGTGTTGAACTGGCAGAGGGCGTGCGTGAGCGAGTGTACCGTACGGCCGTATTTGAGGTCACCCACGAAAGCCACGTTCAAGTTGTCCAAACGGCCCTGCGTCTTGCGGATGGAATAGAGGTCGAGCAGGCACTGCGTCGGGTGCTGGTTCGCGCCGTCGCCGGCATTGATGACGGGCACCTTGGCTACTTCGGAGGCGTAACGCGAGCTACCCTCGCGCGGGTGACGCATGACAATCAGGTCGGCATAGCTGCTTACCATCGTAATCGTATCGTGTAAGGTCTCGCCTTTCTGAACGCTGGAGTTGGAGGCGTCGGAGAAACCGATGATGCGGGCGCCCAATTGGTTGGCGGCGCTTTCAAAACTGAGGCGCGTTCGTGTGGACGGCTCGAAGAACAGCGTGGCGACGACCCGGTCGGTCAAAATCGGCTGGCGGGGATTGGCTTCGAATTCGGCGGCGACGTCCAGAACGTGCAGGTGCTCCTCTTTGCTGAAGTCGTTGATGGAAATCAGGTTTCTGTTTTTTAAACTCATAGATATAGGTATTTAAGGTTAAACAAGTGGAAGGGAAAGCCGGTATTTAAGGAACGGCATGAACCGTAACCCGTCCGGAAAGGGATGGCATGAGTCGGCATCGGCGTGGCGGAGGCCGTTAGGCCGGGGCGGCCGCCCGTTTTGAGCGCGGCCAAAAAAAAGGCGGCTCCGAAAAAGAACCGCCTTTTTGAAAAAATATCTGAAAAATTGGAAATTTGAATCGCCAACTGGGCGCCGACCGGATGAATCCGGGATAAGCCTGTCTGATATAAACCGCACTTACTCATATCAGGATGCAAAGTTAGCGCCCGGCCTGCAAATAAACAAGGCTTTTGTCGCGAAGTTATTAACATAAGGGCAGGGCATCGCTTTGGGGCACCTCTGTCTCGGTCCGGACGTACGCCCGTATCGGTTCAGCCGTATGCGCCGCCCCCATTTCTATCGTAACAACGGCAGTTGTATAGGTAGGGAATTTTAGGTAGTTTTGCGGCCATGATGAATGAACAGGGAGCCATGGGCGTGTTGGCGACGGCCTATATGCCGCCGGGGGCGTTTTGGGTCGCGGCCAACCGGATGGTCGTGGTGCCGTCGGCCAACCGGCTGGCGGCCGCGGTTTCGTCGGTAGGGAACGATCCGCCGCGGCGGGTCTTGCGGCTTTGCAAGGACGAGTATTACCATAAGCAGACGTACCGCAACCGCGCCGTGATTCTGACCGCGCAGGGCGAACAGCGGCTTTCGGTGCCGGTCTCGTGTCCGCGCGGGCCGTACACGCCGGTGGAGGACGTGCGAATCGATTATGCCAAAAATTGGCAGCGCGACCATTGGCGCAGTCTGTGCACGGCCTACAACAATTCGCCTTATTTCCTGTATTATCGGGATGAATTGGAAGCGATTCTGGTGCAGACGCGCCCCGAACGGCTGTGGGATTTGAATTGGCGGTTGATCGGCTTTTTCGTCAAGGCGTTCGGCCTGAACTGGACCGTGGAGGCGGTGAGCCGGCGGGAACTTTCAAACCTGCGGGCGTCGGCGGCCGGTCATGCGGAGGCCAATCCAACGGCTTTGGTGCATGCGGAGGCGATGGCCCCCCTCGCTTTTTCGGACAAGACCCCGCAACTATGGCAACGGTTCACGCCCTCGGTCACGCCCGAAACGTATCAGAATACCTTTATGCAGACGGTGGACTGCCCCGCGCGGCTCAGCAGTTGCGACCTGCTGTTCAACTACGGGCCGCAGGCGGGGACGTTGTTTGCATGAATGCCCGCAAAACCGTATCTTCGCATGCGGTTAAGGTTGCGGAAACACCGGTTGGCGTGCGGTTGAAATGCGTCCGGAGGGCGGTTGAAAACCGGCGGCGCGGCCATGAAACCGTAACCGAACCGGAAAACGGATGGTTTAATCGTTAAAAATTAAAGAACATGGAAGAAAGAAAAGGCGTGGTCAGCATGCAGGGCAATGCGCTTACGTTATGCGGACCCGAATTGAAGGTGGGGGCTACGGCTCCTGAGTTTACGGTGCTTGACGCGGCTTTACAGCCGGTCAAATTGAGCGATTTCAAAGGTCAGGTCAAGGTTATTTCCACAATCCCGTCCATCGATACCGGCGTTTGCGCGATGCAGACGCGGCGTTTCAACCAGGAAGCGGCTGAATTGGACGGTGTGGCCATCCTGACGATTTCCTGCGACCTGCCGTTCGCGCTCGGCCGTTTCTGTGGCGCGGAGGGTATCGATAAGGTCAAGACGTTGTCCGACCACATGGCGACGGAATTCGGTTTGAAATACGGTTTCCTGATTAAGGAACTGCGTCTGTTGAACCGCGGCATCATCGTCATCGACCGCGACGACAAGGTCGTTTACGTGGAATATGTGAAGGAAAATACCGACCTGCCCGATTTCGACGCGGCGCTGGCGGCTGTCAAGGCGGTTTTGTAAATCGCGGGGCCGTGTGTCGTGCCGCCGGGCGGACGGTAGGTCCGCCGGCGGTGCGGGCACACGGCATTTAGGGAACTTATGGAAGATTTGAAGCATAAGATAGAGGCGGCCTTCGCCGACCCGACGCTTTGCGGACAGGCATTGTACCGCGAAGCGGTGGAGGAGGCGGTGGCCGCTTTGGACGCCGGCCGCCTGCGCGTGGCCGAGCCGGTGGCGGCTTCCGGATCAGAGGCCGGAGCGGCTGTCGTGGCGGACGCCGCCATGGGCGGCACCGGGCACGGGTGGCGGGTCAACGAATGGGCCAAGAAAGCCGTTTTGCTGTATTTCCGCATTCGGGAGATGCAGACGATGGAGGTGCCGCCCATGGAATTTTACGATAAAATTCCGCTCAAAGAGCACTTTGCGGCGCAGGGCGTGCGCGTGGTACCGCACGGCATCGCGCGTTACGGGGCCTATTTGGCGTCGGGCGTGGTCATGATGCCGTCGTATGTCAATATAGGCGCGTATGTCGATAGCGGAACGCTCGTCGATACTTGGGCCACCGTGGGGTCGTGCGCGCAAATCGGCAAGCGGGTGCATTTGAGCGGCGGCGTCGGCATCGGCGGCGTGTTGGAACCGGTCATGGCCAGCCCCGTCATTGTGGAGGACGACTGCTTCATCGGCTCGCGCGCCATCATCGTGGAGGGCGTGCATGTGGAGGCGGAGGCCGTCATAGGCGCCAACGTCTGCCTGACGCAATCGACGAAGATCATCGACGTGAGCGGGGCGGAACCCGTGGAATACCGTGGCCGCGTGCCGGCGCGTTCGGTCGTCATACCGGGTACGGTGACCAAACGGTTTCCGGCCGGCGAATACGGCGTGGCCTGCGCCCTGATTATCGGCAAGCGCAAGGCTTCGACCGACAAAAAGACGACGCTGAACGACGTGTTGCGCGATTTTCAGGTCGCCGTATAATTTATAATAGTAGGAGATAACGAATATGAAGAAGATGAAAACGTTGTGTCGTTGGACTTTGGCGGCGGGCTTGCTCGTATCGGGTGTCATGGTGGCCGAAGCGCAGGTGTTGGCTTCGGGCGAACCCTCGGTGCCGGCTTCCAAGCAGGCCTCGGCCATCGAGCACCTGACGACGGCGGCTTTCCGTGAAAAAGTCTATGACTACAACGCCTCGCCCAAGGAATTTCAATACAAGGGCACGCTCCCGGCCATCGTGGATTTCTATGCCGACTGGTGCCGGCCGTGCCGCATGCTGGGCCCGATACTGGAAGAGGTGGCGACGGCCTATCAAGGCAAAATCAAAGTCTATAAGGTCAATATCGACAAGGAACCCGAACTGGCGCAGGTTTTCGGCGTGCAGAGCATTCCGCTCATGCTTTTCATTCCGGCCAGCGGTCAGCCGGCCGTACAGCCCGGGCTGTTGCAGAAAGAACAGTTGGATCAGGTCGTCAAAGAGTTTCTGCTGAAGAAATAATAGATGCCGGATTTAAGGCCGGCGGTCGTTTCGGTCGTCGCCCGGCCGCGTGTCGGCGCGAAAGGGAAAAGGGGTTGTGTCAAAATTTGCATTTTGGCACAGCCCCTTTTTTTAAGGTGTGTCAGAAAGGTCAAGATATCTGACACGCCGGCTCGTCGGGTGCTGCCTGTTTCAGATTAGGTTCCGACGGAGGGGTCAGCCCCGTCGGGCGATGAGTTGCAATACAATCTGTACGGCGTTGGTGGCCGCGCCTTTGCGGATGTTGTCGGCCACAATCCAGAGGTTGAGGCCGTTTTCTATGCTTTCGTCGCGGCGGATGCGGCCCACGAACACTTCGTTCTTGTCGTAGGCGAAGAGCGGCATCGGGTAGAGGTTGCGTGCCGGTTCATCCACGAGACGGACGCCCGGCATTTTGCTCAACAGGGAGCGGATGTCATTTAATTCGAAAGGTTTGCGCGTCTCCACATTGACGGCTTCGGAATGCCCGCCCGACACCGGTACGCGCACGACGGTCGCGGTCACGGCGATGGTCGGGTCGGATAGGATTTTGCGCGTTTCGTTCAGCAGTTTGGTCTCTTCGGTCGTGTAGCCGTCTTCTTGAAAGTCGCCGCCGTGCGGGAAGAGGTTGCGGTGAATCTGATACGGATAGGCCTTTTCGCCCTCCGCGCCCTTTTCTTCGTCTTCGAGCTGGCGTAAGGCCTTGATGCCTGAGCCGCTGACCGACTGATAGGTGGAGACGACGAGCCGTTTGATGCCGTAGGCCTTGTGGATGGGGGCAAGCGCCATGACCATCTGAATCGTGGAGCAGTTGGGGTTGGCGATAAGGCGGTGTTCGGGCTTGACGGCGTCCATATTGATTTCAGGCACGACGAGCGGCACGTTAGGATCCATGCGCCAGGCCGAGGAGTTATCGACGACGGTGCAACCCGTTTCGGCGAAGCGGGGCGCGTAGTTGAGCGAGGTGGCGCCGCCGGCCGAAAAGATGGCGTAGTCGGGATGCGCGGCGATGGCGTCTTCTACCGAAACCACTCGGTAGTCGCGGGCGGCGAAGCGGACGGGTTTGCCCACCGATTTGGCGGAGGCCGCCGGCAGGAGTTCGATATCGGTCAGGCCGTATTCTTCCATGACCTGTAACATTTTGGAGCCCACGAGACCCGTGGCGCCCAAAACGGCTATTTTCAGTTTTTCAGACATTTGCAATTTATTTTCATCGGTTTCCGGCCGTCGGACGTATATTATATAAAGGCATCGTAGGCCTCCTGTAAAAGGGGCGTCGCGGCCGCGAAGAGGAGAGCAAAAATAAGGAAAAAAATCGAAGTGCAGGATGAAAAATTTTAGGAAGCCGATGGGCATGAAGCGGAAACGGGATGAACGCGGGCGTGTTTGGAGGCCGGGCGTTGGTTGGTGCCGGAGGCGGGGGGCGGCATGGTGGGCTTTATGGGCGTTGCTGGCGTGTGTGGGGGGGTCGCGGGCGCAGATGCCCGTCCATTGGCAGGAGGATTTCGAGGGGGATCTGTCGGCTTGGACGGGACGGACGGGCGATTTCGTCTTGGAAGAAGGAAGGGCGCGCACCGACGGCAAGGCGGCCAAAGACGTGCTGTTTCTCATGCGGTCGGTATCGGGTGACCCGACACCGGAGGCGGGGGCGGCTTTTGCCGATTTTTGGGCGGCGGCCGTGCGGGATGGCTTGTGTTGGCAGGGACGGTTCAGCACTGGCTTTAATCCGTCTTCCACGAATTATTTTCGGTATTACCTTTGGTTGAGCGGCTGGGGCGGCGGCGATACGCTGTGGTCGGATAAGGATACGGCCGTGCAGGCCTTGTATTTCCAAATGGGCGAAAAGGGCAGCGAGAACCGCTGGCGGCTGTATCGGCAACGAGGGACGGCAACGACGCTGCTGTGGTCAGGGGAGACGGTTTATAAGAAAAGTAGCGGCGGGGTGTATGAGTTGCGGTGGCGGGTAGGGGGCACGGCTTCGGGGACTGCGGACGATGGGGACGCGTCGTCGGAGGGCGGGGGCGAGGCCGTGGCGGATGCCCCGTGTGTCGCCGCCGCTTGGGTACGGCCGGCCGACAGCGCGCTTTGGCGGCCGGAGGGCGGGGCATTCGCTTGGGATTGGACGTCGCTTTTACCTGACAGTCTGCGGAATGCCCCGCTTTATACGGGTTTCTATGCCTGTTATGGTACGGCTTCCCGGGCGACGAAATTCGCCGTGGACTATATGCGTTTGGGCGGCGGCGAAGCGGAACCCGACCCGCCGGAAGAGCCCGCCCCGCCCGTGGTCGATACGTTGCCGGAAGAGCCGGACTTACCGGTGGCGGACACGTTGCCGGGGGACGGAGACCCGGAACCGCCGGTGGTCGATACGCTGCCGGAAGTGGTGGTTCCAAACCCGCCGGTGGTCGATACGTTGCCGGAAGAACCCGCCCCGTCCGCGGTCGATTGGCGGCGGCCGCCGGAGGCGACGGCCTTGCGGTGGAGCGAAATCCTGTTCGATGTCGAAAGCGGCGAAAGCAAGTTCATAGAGTTTTACAACGCTTCCGACACGGCCGTCGCGCCCTACTATTTATATGTAGGCGTCGTGAGCGGGGAAAGCGGCGGCGCGGCGGCGGACGCGGGTGGGGAGGAGCCCACGGCGCCGTCACCGGGTCATAAGCCGCCCGGCAAAATCAAATGGTCGCGGCTCTGCAAGGATACGGCCTGTCGCATCCCGCCCGGCGGCTACGTCGCCTACTGCAAGGACGCCGCCGCTCTGTCGCCGCGCTATGCGCCCTGTACGGAACAACTCTATACCGCCGCCGCTTTCCCGACGCTCAACGCCTCCGGCGGCCGCCTGATCTGGGCGTGGCTCTCGCCCGGAGACACGGTCTATGGCGAGGAAGCCGTCTATGACAAGGCCATGCACCACGTGCTGTTGCCGTCGGTCAAGGGCGTTTCGCTCGAACGCATCGGCTTCAAGACGTCGGCCCTGCGCCCCGACAACTGGCAGTCGGCCGCTATGTCGGCGGGCGGTGCCACGCCGGGCTGTCCCAATTCGCAGTACAACGGCGATTTGGAAGCCGAGGAACGCGCCCACGGCCGTTATTTCGATTTCACGACGCGGCTCATCACGCCCAACGGCGACGGTCTCAACGACTATACGGAAATTACGTGGAACGAGGCCCTGCAAGGCTTCAGTTGCAAGGCGGAACTCTACGACGCTTACGGCCGCAAGATGAAGACGCTGGCGGAAGAGGAGATTTTACCCACGCGCGGCCGCTGGGTCTATAAAGGCGAGGACGACAAGGGGCTGAGCCTGCGTCCGGGCGTCTATGTCTGGTTCATCCGGCTCGTACATCCGGACGGCCGCCGCAAAATGCTGCGTTACGCGTTCGCGGTGGGCTAAGTTGCTATTCCAGCTTGTATTATGTGGCGTGTTAAGGAGAATATATAAATGGTAAATTTTCAAAGTACTATGGCGTTTAATCAATCGAATATGATGTTTCGAACCGATGAGTATAGGAAATGGTTTGGGAAAATAGAACATGATATTCGTCGGAGTCAGATAAAAGCGGTTGTAAAAGTAAATCAGGGACTGCTTCGCTTATATTGGCAGATGGGGTGCGAGATTGTGGAAAAACAGAGGCAAACGCGGTGGGGAGATGGTTTTTTGGAACGCCTTAGTACGGATTTGCTGGTGGAATTCCCTAAAATGAAGGGCTTCTCTCTGCGTAATCTTAAATATATCAGGCAATGGTATTTGTTTTATTGTCAGGATGATGTAATTGGGAAACAACTTGTTTCCCAATTGTCTTCGCCGGCGTTTCAGCAAGTCGAAGAGATCTTCTTTTCTATACCGTGGGGACATCATGTGATGATTTTGCAACGCTGTAAAGAAGTGAATAGCGCATGGTTTTACATCCGGAATACAGTGGAAAACAATTGGAGCCGATCTACGCTAGGATGGCAAATAGACAGTCGGTTGCATAGGCGTCAAGGGAAAGCCGTCAATAACTTTGCCAATACATTGCCCCACATCCAAAGTGATCTTGCCCGACAAATGACGAAAGATCCGTATGTCATCGATTTGATGGGCGTACGAAAAGAAATGGAAGAGCGGGAAATAGAAAACTATCTTGACACACATGTTTCCCGCTTCCTTTTGGAATTAGGAAAAGGATTTACTTTTTATGGAAGACAGGTGCAGCTGAATATCGGAAATGAGAGTTTTTATGTAGATTTGCTTTTCTATCATGTGCGTTTACATAGTTATGTCGTAGTAGAATTGAAAGCCTCTAAATTCAAACCGGAACACGTGGGACAACTCAAGTTTTATGTGTCAGCGGTAGATCAGCAGTTTCGTTCCGAAAGGGATAATCCAACTATCGGATTGTTGGTGTGTAAAGAAAAAAACGATATTGTAGCCGAGTATTCCTTACGGGGTATTGAAACACCTATCGGCATTTCTTCTATGAAAATTTACAATCAATTGATGGCGGATTTCAAAAGTATGTTGCCCACCATAGAGGAAATAGAAAAGGAATTAGGCAACGATTAAAATCGTTGTCACATTATTAGGCCTTATCCACGCGATAGACCTTGTCGCCCTTGCGCACGGGTTCGCTTACGGGAATGGAGCACGACTCGCCCTTGCGCGTCGTCTGCACCGGCACGAGGTCCACGCGGATTTCCGGCACGGTGCTCTCGTAGGCACCCGTGCGCGGGCCGATAATGGTCAGTTCGTCGCCTACCGAAAATTCGCCGGCCTCCACCTTGATTTCGGCCACCTGCAGGCGGCTGAAATAGTTGGCCACCAGGCCCACGTAAGTCTTCTTGCGGTCGGCCGACGAGCCGTAGCGCGTGCTCCATTCGCCCGTCTTCTTGCCCATGTAGTAACCTTCCCAAAAGCCGCGGTGATAGACATGGCCGAGCCGTTCGTTCCAAAGGGCGATTCTCTCCGGGCCGTAACTGCCGTCGGCCACCGCGTTCACGGCCTCCCGATAGACTTCGGTCACGGTCTTGACATAGTCCGCCGCCCGGCCGCGCCCCTCGATTTTGAGCACGCGGATGCCAGTGGCAATCAGTTTGTCGAGGAAGTCCACCGTCTTGAGGTCTTTGGGCGAAAGCAGGTATTGGTTTTCGACGTCGATTTCCGTGATTTCCTGCTCCGGCGTGTCGGCCACCTCCGAAAGGCGGTACGGGCGGCGGCAGAGCTGGAGGCAGCTGCCGCGGTTGGCCGAACGCGCCAAGTGGTCGAGGCTCAGGTAGCATTTGCCCGAAACGGCCATGCAGAGCGCGCCGTGCACGAAAATCTCCACCTGCACCAACTCGCCTTTCGGGCCGCGTATGTCCTGTTCCCGGATCTGTTCGATGAGGCGCGCAAGCTGTTCGAGGCGCATCTCGCGCGAGGCCACGATGACGTCGGCGTAGGTGGCGTAGTGGCGCACGGCCGCGATATTCGTGATGTTGCACTGCGTGGAGATATGCACCTCTAAGCCGAGTTCCCGCGCCCGCGTGATGACGGCCCAGTCGGACGCGATGACGGCATCGACTTGGTGCGTCTTGGCCAGTTCCAGCACGTGCGCGATCTGCGCCTGCTCCTCGTCGTAAACAATCGTATTGACGGTCAGATAGGCTTTCGCGCCCCGCGCGTGGCAGAGGGCGGTTATTTCCGGCAGGTCGGCTTCGGTAAAGTTCATGGCCGCCGTGGCGCGCATGTTCAGCGAGCCGATGCCGAAATAGACGGCGTCCGCGCCCGCCTTGAGCGCGGCGTGCAGGGCCGCGAACGAGCCGGCCGGCGCCATGATTTCGATGTGCCGCGCCGCCTCGCGCACGGCCTCCGGAAGGGGAAACGTATTTTGTTGGTTCATGCAGAAGTCGTTTTAATTCGGTCTGAACCGCCCCAAGCGGTTCGGCTCCCGAAAATAAGGCACAAAGATAGTGAAAGGGGAGCGCGGAGACAAACGAAACCTTGTTTTTCAGTTTGGCTTTGCCAAACCGCCCCCTATCTTCAACCTCTCCTTGTCGCCCATCCCTTTGTCAGCCATTTGTGTTCAAGACGGTTGCTGGCTTGTCCGAACCCTCGCGCGTCGGTCCTCATTTCAGCAGTTTCCGTCCGCCGGTGTCCTCCAGCACCTGCATCTGATGGATGGCGATTTTGTTGAGCCGAAGGAGGCGTTCGCGTTGCGGTAGCGCCTGGTCGATAAGGGCGGCATTGAGATTTTCGAGATTGGACAGGCAAATCAGCTCGTTGATGGTCGCGTAGTCGCGGAGGTTGCCTTTCCGGTCGGGATGGGCGTCGCGCCACTGTTTGGCCGTCAGGCCGAACAGGGCTACGTTCAGCACATCGGCCTCGCAAGCGTAGATAACGCCGGCCTGTGCCGGCGTGACCTCCGCCGGAATCAAATTGCACTTAATGGCATGTGTGTGAATGCGATAGTTGATTTTAGACAGTTCCCGTTTGACAGACCAGCCAATTTGTGCCTGCTCTGCAGCCTTCAACCGCTGGAACTCCTTAAGCAGATAAAGTTTGAATTCTATTGAAATCCATGATGCAAATTCCAATGCAATATCTGTGTGGGCATAAGTTCCACCGTATCTTCCGGGTTTTGAGATGATACCGATAGCATTTGTGGATTCAGTCCAGCGTTTAGGGGTCATTACAAAACCATTCAAGCCTGCTGCTTGTCTAAACCCGTCAAATTCGACGGGTTTAAACTTGGGGTTATGCAATAATTCCCATATACCCAATAATTCGATAGTATTCCTATTGCGTATCCAATTCTTGATAATATCGTCCGTGTGCTCGGCATTTTTATAACGTGCCAAGTCAGTAATGCAGATATAATTCTCGCCCTTTACGCCGACAACCGTCACTTCCGTGTCCTGTACGATAATTTTTGCCATGTCCGTAAACGTTTTTATAATGTACGATTGAGAATAAAAACAGATGAAAAAAAGTTTCGTTTTGAACGCGACCGCCGCGCAGGGCCGCCCCGTTTCCGCTTCCCGTAAGGGGCTTTCCCGCATGGCCCGCCGCATCCTTGGTGCCAAATCCATCATCCGATCCCCCGCCACTCCTCCGCACCCCGCGTCATTCCTACCGTTCCGGTGGCTTGTCGAAAACTTTTTTTTCAAAAAACTTTGGAATCAGGCACATATTACTTTGGCGGCCAAAATCGGACGGACGGAAGTCCGTTCGATGGCGCGGGGCGGCCAAAAGTGGACGGCACGAAGTATGCCGGGAGCGATGACAAAGACGAGGTGGCGTGGTATGATGGCAACAAAATAACCCGGCGGTGTCGGCAAGCAGTCCGTAGCAAGGCTTGCGGCACGGCGCCGCCGTCTCGGGCGGCAGGTCCGATTTCAGGCCTGCCGCTTTTGTTTTCCCCGGTCGCCCCGCCACACTCACTTCAGCGGTTTCCGTCCGCCGGTCGCGTTTTTCGGTGTTTTCAATATATGGTTCGGTATTTGTTTGGTAACCAGTTTTGTGTTGTTGATTTTACGTTGTTGATATCAGTTTGTCTGACGTTTCCAAGGGGAAATCTGAGGTCAAGGCCATATTTTTCAGTAATAAAACGTATATTTGCATGGTAACATGGCTATACGGAAAGTTTCGGCAAACATTTCAGTTTGATTGCGGTTTTCCCAAGGGCTTCCAATGTTTACAGGAACTTAAAATGAGAGATTATGAAGAAAAGTTTCACTCTGTTTGTCATTCTGTTTGCGGTGATGTCTCGAGGCTCGGCACAAGATGTCATTGTTTTCAAGAATGCGGATGAAGTGCAGGCCAGGGTTTTGGAAATTTTGCCAGAGGCTATAAAGTATGTGGCGTGGGAATTTCAAGACGGGCCGACGCGGACGGTGGATAAACGCGAGGTGTTTTTCATTAAATATCAAAATGGTAAAAAAGAGGTGTTTAATGATTTTTCGTCCACCCGGCAATCGGACAAGGAGGCCCCGCGGGAAAGAGGTAAATATATCCATACCATTAGAACGCAAGGACATTGGTATGTAGGCCTCCCGTTCAATCGTGTCAATATGGGACCTGCGGTGGATGCGGTTGTCGGGGGACGTTTTTATGACTATTTCTTTTTGGGATTTGAGTTGGGATATACCTGTTTGTTTGAAAGGATTTATGATAATCTCGCGGCGGACTGGATGTTTATGCAGAGTCTGTCGATGGGGGCGAATATGAAAGGTTATATTCCGGTATCGAAAGAACTATATCCGTTTCTGAATCTAAGTCTTGGGGTCAATTTATATCCGGTAAACGGGAAAATATGTTTTTTGGAAGACGGTATCCGGAAAGAATATATAGGTAAACGCCCGGCATGGTTTGATATGGAGATAGGGACCGGTATCGATTACAAGCGTTTTTCTTTCGGTATGGGGTACAATATGCTGTACAAAGCGGGGGAATATGTGCATCTCGGTTATTTGAAACTCGGGATGCATTTATAATTGAGTTATAGGATTGATATACAGGTGCGTATTTGGCCTGTTGTGTTTGAAATGAAAAGACCTTGCGAAGGGTCGGTTTGAATAAAGATTAAGGAGATTATGTCGGATCAAACGAGAAAAGTGGCGTTGATTACCGGGGTGACCGGGCAGGACGGCGCCTATCTGAGCGAATTTCTGCTGAAGAAAGGCTATGAGGTGCATGGCGTCAAGCGGCGCGTGTCGTTGTTCAACACCGACCGCATCGACCATCTGTACGAAGACCCGCAGCAGGCGGGCCGGCGGTTTTTCCTGCATTACGGCGATATGACCGACAGCCTCAACCTGACGGACATCATTCAAAAGGTACGGCCGACCGAAATCTATAACCTCGCGGCCATGAGCCATGTCAAGGTGAGTTTCGACACACCCGAATACGTGGCGGACGCCGACGGGGTGGGGACGCTCCGGCTGCTGGAGGCCGTGCGCTTGCTCGGCCTGACGGACAAGACACGTCTCTATCAGGCTTCCACGTCCGAACTCTACGGGCTGGTGCGCGAGACGCCCCAAACCGAAAAGACGCCGTTCTATCCGCGCAGCCCCTACGCGGCGGCCAAACTCTACGCCTACTGGATTACGGTCAATTACCGCGAGGCCTACGGCCTGCACGCGAGCAACGGCATCCTGTTCAACCACGAGTCGCCCGTGCGGGGCGAGACGTTCGTCACGCGCAAGATCACGCGCGCCGTGGCCAAGATGGCCTTGGGGCTGCAGGACAAGCTCTATCTCGGCAACCTTTCGGCCCGGCGCGACTGGGGGCACGCCAAAGACTACGTGCGCGCCATGTGGCTCATATTGCAGCAGGAAAAACCTGACGACTATGTGATTGCGACGGGCACCGCGACGTCGGTCCGCGATTTCGTGCGGATGGCGCTGGCGCATATTGGCGTGAGCGTCGAGTTCCGGGGCGAGGGTATGGCGGAACAGGGGTTGGTCGCCGCCATCGACCGGGCCGTTTTTGAAGAGAGGGTGGGGGCGGAACACTATGCCGCTTTCGCCAAACGCATGGGCGAGGCCATCGTGGCCGTCGATCCGCAGTATTTCCGACCCACCGAGGTGGAATTCCTGCTCGGGGACGCGACCAAGGCGCGGGAGCGGCTCGGCTGGCAACCCGAATACGACCTAAAGGCGATGGTCAGCGAGATGACCGACAGCGACCTCAAACTCATGCGCCGCGAGGAGTATTTGAAGCGCGGCGGCTACCGCATCATGAATTATTTTGAATAAAAAGCGTTGGCGTCGGAAGACGCGGACAGGCGGCGCCCGGTTGGGGCATGGCGTCCTCACCGCGCCGCCACCGCACCGCACGACGCAACGCCCTTATGCCTTATGGAAAAGGACAGCAAGATTTATGTGGCCGGTCACCGGGGGTTGGTGGGTTCGGCCATCTGGAAAACGTTGGAAAGCAAGGGCTACCGCAAGCTCGTAGGGCGCAGCCATGCCGAACTGGATTTGACGGATACGGCCGCCACGGCGCGTTTCTTCGACGCGGAGCGACCCGACTATGTGGTCGTGGCTTCGGCCAGGGTGGGCGGCATACAGGCCAACAACACGTACCGCGCGCAGTTCATCTACGAGAATCTGATGATTGCCTGCAATACGATTCATCAAGCCTATGCGCACGGCGTCAAGAAACTGCTTTTTCTCGGCAGCTCCTGCATCTATCCGCGGCTCGCGCCGCAACCCATGCCGGAAGATTGTCTGCTGACGTCCGAACTCGAATACACGAACGAACCTTACGCCCTTTCCAAAATCGCGGGCCTGAAGATGTGCGAGAGCTATAATTTACAGTACGGCACCGATTTCCTTTCGGTCATGCCGACCAACCTCTACGGCCCCAACGACAACTTCAATCTGGAGACCTCGCATGTGTTGCCGGCCATGATCCGCAAGATCCATTTGGGCAAATGCCTTTTCGAGGGCGACGAGGCGGCGGTGCGGCGCGATTTAGAGGCGCGGCCCGTGGAGGGCGTGGACGGAGCGGCCGATTGGGCGGCCATCCGGCGCGTGCTGGAAAAGTACGGCATTACGGACAAGGCCGTCACGCTCTGGGGAACGGGCCGGCCGTTGCGCGAGTTCCTCTGGAGCGAGGACATGGCCGAAGCCTGCGTCTATGTCATGGAACATATCTCGTTCAAGGATTTGGTGCGGCCGGGCGAGAAGCAGGTGCGCAACACGCATATCAACGTGGGCAGCGGCGAGGAGGCCAGTATCGCGCAGACGGCCGGTTACGTTAAAAAGGCCGTGGGCTATGCGGGAACGCTCGTGTACGACGAGACCAAGCCCGACGGCACGCCGCGCAAACTCTTGGATATCTCCAAACTGTCGGCCCTGGGCTGGAAACCGAAGGTGCGGCTGGAAGACGGCATCGCGCGGCTGTATGATTGGTACACGGCGCATTAGCCGGTGGAAACGAGAAAATGGTCGCGGGCGGTTGATGGTGCGAAACTTCTCTGTAGCCGACTTTAGGGAGCGAAGCGTACGTGGAGGCAAGGAGAAGTTTCGCCACCAGCCGCATGCGAACCGCATAAAATAAAGAAACCTTAAACACGAAAGACGATGATAGCGCCTGAAATTAAACGGAAAGCGGAGGCTTGGATGCAAGCCCCGTATGATGAAGCCACGCGGGAGGCGGTGGCGCGCCTGATGCAGCAAGAGGACGAACTGACCGAGGCGTTTTATAAAGACTTGGAATTCGGTACGGGTGGCCTGCGCGGTATCTTGGGCGTGGGGACGAACCGTATGAACCGTTATACCGTGGGCATGGCCACGCAGGGGTTCGCCAATTACCTTGCGGCGGCCTGCGGCCGGGAAGGCTGGCGGAAACGCGTGGCCGTGGCATACGACGTGCGGCACGGCAGTGCGGAATTCGCTTTGGAGACGGCCAAGATATTCGCGGCCAACGGCTTCGAAGTCTATATCTTTACGGGCATGCGGCCCACGCCGTTGCTCTCGTTCGCGGTACGCTACAAGCAGTGTTGCGGCGGGGTCATGGTCACGGCTTCGCACAACCCCAAGGAATACAACGGTTACAAGGCCTACGGCGCGGACGGCGGTCAGCTCGTGAGCCCGCACGACAAGGCGGTCATCGCGGAGGTGCGTAAGATTACCTCATACGATCTGGTCAAGCGCGAGGGCGGCGCCGGCCTCATCCACTATGTGGATGCCGAAATAGTGGAAGCCTATATGCAGGCCTTGGAAGGCTTGCGGTCGCCGGCGGTTTCGGCAGCGGCGCGCAAGGCCGTCAAGATAGTCTATACGCCTTTGCACGGCACCGGCATGACGATGGTGCCCAAGGCGTTGCGGGCCTGGGGCTTCGAGCAGGTCTGCGCCGTGCCCGAACAGATGTGGCCGGACGGTGACTTCCCGTATGCGGCTTCACCCAATCCGGAGGAACAGGCCGCGATGTCGGCCGGCATGGCCTTGGCGGCTGAACTCAAGGCCGACGTCGTGATGGCGACCGACCCGGACGCCGACCGCATCGGCTTGGGCGTGCCGGACGGCCAGGGCGGCTACCGTCTGCTGAACGGCAACCAGACGGCCGCGCTGGTAACCGACTACCTGTTGCGGCGGGCCAAGGACAAGCCGAATCCCTATGTGGTCAAGACGATTGTGACGACCGAGATGCTCAAGGACATGGCCGATGCGCAGGGCGTGCGTTGCTACGATGTGCTGACGGGCTTCAAGTATATCGCGGAGGTGCTGGCCGAACAGGAAGGCCGGGGCTTTTTCGTGGGCGGCGGCGAGGAAAGTTACGGTTATCTGGCGGCCGATTTCGTGCGCGACAAGGACGCCGTGATGACGGCCTGCGTCATCGCCGAGATGGTGGCGGCCGCCGTGGCCGAGGGCAAGAGCGTGATGCAGCTGTTGGAAGAAATGTACGGCCGTTATGGTCTCTACATGCAGGCATTGGTCTCGCTGACCAAGAAAGGCCGGTCGGGCAGCGAGGAAATCCAGCGCATGATGGCGGATTTCCGCGCGAACCCGCCGCGGCGGCTGGGCGACGAGACCGTTTGCGAAGTCCGCGATTACGCGCAGGGCTTCCAAGGCCTGCCGCCGGCCGACGTGTTGCAGTTCTTCACGGAAGAGGGCGGTAAGGTCACGGTGCGTCCGTCGGGTACCGAGCCCAAGATTAAGTTCTATTTCGAGGTCAAGGCGCCATGGCAGGCCGGCAAGCCGCTATCGGAACAGGAGGCGGGGTTGAACCGGCGCATAGACGCGCTGAAGGCGGCCTTGGACCTATAAGTCCGCCAGCAAGTCCCGGTAGAGTTTGAGCAGTGGCCGCGTGACGGCCTTTTGGTCGAAACGTTGTACGTAGGCTTGGCTTTCGCGCACGATGTGGCGGCAGGTCTCCGCGTCCGCGAGCAGACGGCGGATGGCTTCGGCCCAGGCCGGCGCGTCGTCGGGCGCGATGTAAGGGCAGGCCGGGCCGCCGGCTTCTTCAAGGCAGGAGCCTGTGGCGGCGATGACCGGCAGGCCAGCCTGTATCGCTTCGATGATGGGGATGCCGAAGCCTTCGTACAGAGAGGGATAGACAAACAGACGCGCGGCATGGTAGAGCGCGCGGAGGTCTTCGTTCGGGAGGCCGTGCAGGCAGTGCAGGCGGTCGGAAAGGCCGTGTGCGGCGGCGTAGGCTTCCACAGTGGCCGTATAGGGCGTCCGTTTGCCCACGGCCACAAGGTGCAGGTCGGGGCAGTCGTCGCGCAGTATTTCCAACGCCTTGACCGCCACGAGAAGATTTTTGCGCGCTTCGATGCTACCCACGAACAACAGGAAATTTTCGGGCAGGCCGTACCGCCGCCGCACGGCCGTCAGGGCTGACGGCCCCGGATTATCGGCGAATTTCGGTTCACAACCTTGGTAAATGACCTCAATCCGGTCGGGTTGGATATTGAAATAACGCACGATGTCACGTTTTGTACATTCGCTGACGGCGATAATCCGGTCGGCCTTCCGGCACGCGTGCCGGGCTTTCAGTTTATAGATAAAGACATCTATCGGTTTGTAAAACTGCGGAAAGTGCAGGAAAATCAAGTCGTGTACCGTTACAACACTGCGGATGCCGCGCCGTTTGAGCCCGACGGGCAATTCGCCGCTCAGGCCGTGAAACAGCCGGATGCCGTTTCGGACAAGCGTACGGCTCATGCCGTATCGCCGCCAAAAAGCCGGGAAGCACCGGGCAAGGAAGTGGTGCGGCCTTACCGTCCGGATGAGGTCGGGGTAGTCCTCCAAGAGTTTCGGATAAGCCGCATTCGGCTGTTTGTGTTTGGATTCGGTGGCGACCAATGCCAATGTCGGCGTAGCATCCGCGCAGGCAGGGGCGTCGTCCTCGGTTAGGAACTTCGCCAGACCTTCTACGACGAAACGGCTGTAATTGCCTAAGCCCGTATGGTTATAAACCGCCCGTTTGGCGTCGAATCCGATAAAAAACGGCGTAGGGGGCTGTGCGTTCATGGCGGAAGTCGTTTATTTGACGGGAATCGCCATCGGTGTCACGGTTGTGGACGGCGACGGCAGGTTGAAGTCGCGCTCGGCCTTGCCCATCAGGTAGGCGAACAGCACCATGTTTTTCACATTCTCGGTCAGACGCAGGAACAAGAGGCTGTTTTTCGTGCCGCTGTTGCCGCTTTTGATACGCTTGATTTGTTTTTTGTCCAGCAGGTCGAACCAGGCCGTCGTTTTCAGGTGTTCGGCGTTCAAGTCCTCAAGTTGGGCGTAGTGGCCGTTGCGTATGATGAAAATCAGGTGGTCGAACAAATCGTGCAACGCTTTCGAGCCGCTCCTGAGTTCGGCAATCTGTTCCGGCAACATCGGCTTGTGGCGGTTGTCGGTGTGTTCGAAGCTGGCGTCTATCAGGAACGAGGCCGAATGCAGGATTTCGCGCAGGTAGTTCACAACCTGTACATAGAAAGCCGCGCCGGCGATTCCTTTGTCCTGCAACAGGGTCAGCGTGTCGTTGAACTTGTTTTTCATCAGTTGCGTGTGCGTGTCCAGTTCCTGGAACGCCCGCTTGGTATTGCGCAGTTGGCGCAGGTCTTCGGCTTCCAAACCGTCCAGCACCTCGTCGTAGAGGGCCGGGATCTGTTCCAGCAAGCCGATCATTTCCTTATTGATGTTGCCGATCAGCCCTTCGTCTTCCGTCCATTGTCCGTAAAGGTAGCTGCTTTGCTCCTGTTTCTGCATCGCTTTTTTCTTGGAAACGACGCGGCTGCGGAACATAAGGAATATGACCAGTACCAAAACGGGAATAATGGCGAAGACGCCGCCGAAGTGGAACAGGCTGGCCAGACAGAATGCCAGCAGGAGTGCGACGAGGGCCGTCATGAACCAGCCGGCGATGACGGTAAACACGCCGGTCACGCGATAGACGGCATTTTCGCGTCCCCAGGCACCGTCGGAGAGCGAGGAGCCCATGGCCACCATGAACGTGATGTAGGTTGTGGAGAGCGGCAGTTTGAGCGAGGTGCCGAATGCGATGAGGGAGGCGGCCACCATCAGGTTGACCGAGGCGCGCACGAGGTCGAACGCCAGGCCTTCCTCCTGTTCTTTCGCCGGTTTGAACCGTTTGGCAATCGCTTTTTTGAAAGCGGCCGGCAGGAGGCGGTCGATGGTTTCGCTCATGCCGACGAACATTTTGACGACCGAACGCGAGAGCGGCGTGGACGCGAAACGTTCCTCTTCGCTGTTTTGGCTGCTCAGGTTGACCGTGGTCTTCAAGACGGCTTTCGCTTTTTTGGAAAACCAAAGCGTGACGGCCATGATGACGCCGGCCATGAACAGGAATATCGTCGCGGTCGGTGCGTCCTGTCCGGCCAAGGCACCCATCGCCAGTTGGTCGGGGGCGACTCCGCCCGCCTGTTGGAAAATTTCGAAAGAACTCAAGCCCGCCATCGAGACCCCGATAAAGTTCACGAGGTCGTTGCCGGCAAAGGCCATCGCAAGCGCGAACGTACCGGCCAATACAATGACGCGCAGAGGGTTATATTTAAACAGAAGTTGGATTACCCATAACAGGAGGCTGGAAATGGCAAACGTCAGGCCGAGGAATTCCCAGGTATGTCGGCCGAGAAATTCCACCCATTCGGGACGTAAGAGCGTGGAACCTTTCATGGCCTTGAAAATCAAAAAATAGGCGATAAGTGCGATGCAGATGCCGCCCCAAATGGCACCGAAATATTTGACGGATCGTTTGGTCTTGAAACTGAATAGGCAGCGTGCGAGGAACTGCACGATCATCCCGAAGATGAAGCCGATGAAAACCGAAGCCAGAATGCTGAATACGATGGCGGAAGCCTTGGAGGTGTTGATGTAGGCGGGCAGTTGGGCGAGGGTTTCGCCGGCGTTGTGGTAGATTTTGATGACCGAGATGGCGATGGAGGCGCCGAGCAGTTCAAACACCATGGAGACCGTGGTCGAAGTCGGCAGCCCGAACGTATTGAAGAGGTCGAGCAGGATGACGTCCGCAATCACGACGGCCAGGAAGATGAGCATGACCTCGCTGAAATAGAATTTGGCGGGGTAGAAAATGCCGCTTCGCGCCACTTCCATCATGCCGCTGGAAAACGTCGCGCCCAGCAGGATGCCGATGCTGGCGATGATGAGGACGACGTAAAGCGGCGCCGCTTTGGACCCCGTGGCCGAGTTGAGGAAGTTTACCGCATCGTTGCTGACGCCGACCACGAGGTCGGAGCAGGCCAGGCAGAATAACGTGACGATGAGCAGGAGGTAAATGATTTCGTAACTCATAACGTATTTTGGATTTGTTCGTTCAGAGAGTTGAGGAGGGGCCAGATGGCATAGGATATGTTTTCCATCGGCCGGAAAAGCAACGAATGGTTCCGGGTTTCCGGTTTCAGGATGTTTTGCTGTTTGTCGATGCGGTTCCACGTAAAAATCAGCAGTCCGACGATCAGGGCGGTTTTGAATACGCCGATAAGCAGGCCGCCGAGGCGGTTCAGGAATCCCAACGACAGTTTCTTGACCAGTCCGTCTATGAATTTGCCGAGCAGATAGGTGATGATCAGTACGCCTAAGAAAGTGATGATGAACGAAATCGTCGCGGCGTATTCGCCTTTGATGCCCAATTGTTGGCCGACCCAGGCCGAAAAGCGGATCGCGATGTAAATACCGGCGATGAGCGACAGGATGCTGACGAGTTCCATGACCAAGCCGTTTCGGAAACCCTTGTAACCGAACCAAATCAACGGAATGACAATCAGCAGGTCGAGAAAGTTCATGCGCGCAACAGGCGTTTGGTCAGTTCGGAGGCTTCGAGGAAGTTCCGCAATTCGGTGTCCGGAGTCTCCAAAATCGTTTTCTTGTCACCCGTCCACCAGCGTTTGCCTTCGTGGATGAAATGCACGACGTCGCCGTATTGCAGAACCGAGTTCATGTCGTGGGTGTTGATGACCGTTGTCGTTCGGTATTCTTCGGTGATTTCAGCGATTAAATCGTCTATGCGGGCCGATGTCTGCGGATCCAGTCCCGAATTGGGTTCGTCGCAGAACAGGTATTTCGGGTTATTGACGATGGCGCGCGCGATGGCGACGCGTTTTTTCATGCCGCCGCTCAATTCCGAAGGATAGAGGCGGTCGATGTTTTCCAGACCGACGCGTTTGAGGCAGTCGTGGGCGCGGTCGGCCTTTTCGGCGCGGGGCATGCGGCGGAACATGTCGAGCGGAAAGACGACGTTTTCCAAGACGGTCAGCGAATCGAACAGCGCGCCGCCCTGAAAGACCATGCCGATGTCGCGTCGTATTTCAGCCACGGTCTTGGCGTCCTGCCGTTCGTCGAACCGCCGGCCGTCGAACAGGATCTCGCCGTTTTCGGGCGTCAGCAGGCCGGCCATACATTTCATGAGCACCGTCTTGCCGGAACCGCTCCGTCCGATAATCAGGTTGGCTTTGCCGGGTTGCAAATCCATCGAAATCCCGAAAAGCACCTGGCGGTCCCCGAAAAATTTATCTATGGATTTGAGCGAAATCATGGCGTCCGGTTAAGAAATCAACAATTGGGTCAAGACAAGATTCGACAAGATAATCGCGATGCTGCTGTGAACCACCGCTTTGGTACTGGCTTTCCCCACTTCCAGCGCACCGCCCTGCACATAATAGCCCTGAAAGGCGGAAATCGACGAAATCAGGAAAGCGAAGAATACGGTTTTAATCAGCGCGTAGGTCAAATCGGAATTTTCCGGTTCGAACTGCATGCCGTACAGGAATTCGTAAGTCGTCATGCCGCCCACGCTGACGCCTATCGTCCAGCTGCCGATCAAGGCCACGACGATGCTGAGCATGATCAGGATGGGGTTAAACAACAGGGAGGCAATGATTTTGGGCAGAATCAGGTAGTTGGCCGAGTTGATGCCCATGACCTCAATCGCGTCTATCTGTTCCGTGATCCGCATCGTGCCGAGTTGAGAGGCTATTTGGGAACCCATCTTGCCGGCTAAAATCAGGCTGATGATGGTCGGGGAGAATTCTAGGATGATGGCCTTGCGGGTGGCGTAGCCGATGGCGTAGAGCGGCATCCAGGCGCTGTCGATGTTGAGGCGCATCTGAATCGTGACCGCAGCCCCGACAAAAAGCGAAATAATGCTGACAATCAATACTGAACTGATGCAGAGATTGTAAATCTCATCGGAGACCTGCCGCCAGAACAGATTGCGTTTGGTCGGTCTGGAGAATACCTCCCCGAGCAACAGCCAATATTTCCCGAACCGCTTGAACATTAAGGTCTGTTTAGACGTTTAAAGGATGACAAAGATAGGGCAAAACCGCGATATTCGCAACCCTGTCAAGCCGCTTGTCTTTCGGCATCCAACTGAGCGCGCGACTTGCTTTGGGTCACGATATACACGCCGGTGAAAACCAAAATGGTCGCGATGACTTTCGGCCACGTGAAATGATCCATGCCCCAAATAAGCGCGATGGTCGTGGCCGTAATCGGCTGGATGTAGTTGTAAACGCTCAGCGTCGTGGGACGCAGGCGCTGCTGCGCCACCGGAATCAGCAGGTAGGTCAGGAACGTGGCCGATGCCACGACATAGCCTATTTGTACGTAAGTGAGCGGTTGCCAAGCGGAAAAGTCGATGCGTTGCACATAACGGAACGTAATGGGAAACGAAATGCAACTGCCGAAAAGGAACATCCATTTCATGATGGTTATGGAACTGTACCGTTGGATGACGGGCTTGAACGCGGTTAGGTAGATGGCGTAGGAGAGCCCGCTGACAATGCAGAGCGTCAAGCCAATAAAATGGCGGGAACTTTCGCCGGCGGTGGCCGTGCCGGCGGCTGTTTGGGCATCGCCCGGACTTGCGCTCGATACAATCATGTAAACCGCCCCCGAAAGGCCGAGCAATACGCCTATGGCCTTTTTGAACGTAATCGGTTCTTTGAGGAACAAGGCCGAGAGCAACATCGTGAGGATGGGCGTGAAAGTCACGACAATGGCGGCTTCGATCGGACTGATATACTCCAAACCCTTGACGAACAGCATCTGGTTCATCAGGATGCCGAACATGGCCGCGAAAAACAGGCGGATCAGGTCGCGCGGCGGCACGCGTTCCCATTTGACGAAAGCCGAGGCGATCCAGAACAGCAGCATCGCGCCTATCGTGCGGAAAAAGGCCATCGCGAACGCTTCCATGTAGGCCGGCATGACGGCTTTGGCGATGGGGATGTTGGAACCGAAGATGATGTTGGCCGCCAAAATGGCGATATGTCCTTGAATAACACGATTGGCGGCAGGGTTTGACAGGAACTTACTCATGAGAATCCGTTAAAACGTGCAAAAGTAGGAAAAAAAACATAATTTTGTAATCCAAACCAAGTGGGGCGACACCCGGTTGGCGGTCGCGATGTTTAACTTAATATATTAAGGTATATGAATTTTTTCATGTCGATTATCGATTACAAGAGCGCCTTGATACGGAGCATTCTGGCGATAGCGGTCGGCGTATTGTTCTGCATTTTTCCGACGGAGATGGCCCGTTGGTCGGTCATCGTTATCGGCGGTATCATGGTTTTCGGTGCCGTCGTCTCGTTTGCCGTCAAGGGGTTTGCCAAGCAGCGTCCGCTGACGCCCGGCGATTTTCTGCAACTGATATTTCTGGCGGCATTCGGTATCTTCGTCATTTGGGAACACGAATTTTTCGCGCGTTTCATCATGCTCTGCCTCGGGTTGCTGTTGGTTTTGGGAGGAGGCAGCCAACTGTCGGTTGTCATCGGTTCGCGCCGCATTCTCAATGTGCCGTTGCCGTTTACGGCTTATCTGATGCCTTCCGCGCTCATCGTGGTCGGCCTTTTGGTTTGCTTCGATCCGTTCCGGAGCATAGAAGTCCTTTTCATCATATTCGGAATCGGCGCCATATTCTATGGCGTCAACGATTTGTTTACGCAAATCCGTCTGCGCCGGCAGCTCAGGCAGATGGGCAAGGTCATCCGTCACGGGGATGTTGAGGATATCGCGTACGAAGAAGTGAAATGATAAGCCGGATGATGCCGCCGGTGTTCGGGCGGGTCCGGTTCAGGGAGATAATAGTAAGTAAAACCTAAAAAACAAAATATTATGAAAAAAATGTGGATGATGGCCGTATGCCTGATTTTGGGCGTTATGGCGGCCAAGGCCGATGAACGGCCGATCGTGGTAACGGAATTGCCGAAAGAAGCGCAGACGTTCTTGAAGAAGAACTATCCGAAAGAAAAGGATATGCTGGCGTTTGTTGACAAAGGGGTGTTCTCCACGACTTATGAAGTTAAATTCGGTAATACGAAACTGGAATTTACCGAAGAAGGCGAATGGAAAGAAGTGGAATGCAAGTACGGTGCCGTGCCGGAAGCTATCGTACCGAAGAATGTGGCGGCTTCCGCCAACGAACATTTCTCCGGGGTGGCCATCGTTAAAATTGAACGCGACCGTCGCGGTTACGAGATCCAGTTGGCCAACGGCATGGAAATGACGTTCGACAGCAAGGGGAACTTGGTGGATATCAACGACTAATCCAAGTGCCGGACTATGGAAAAGGCGGGGCTTCTCGAAGCCTCGCCTTTTTTTATGCTCCGGAGCGGGTGCCGCCCGGTTCGGCTTTCATCCGGTTTTAGCCGGCCATGCCTAAGGCGGTCATCAGGCAGACGCCCGTCAGCAGGGCCGATTCATCGACTGTGAATTCGGGCGTATGCAGGTTGGATTGCGAGCCTTTCAATGCGGGATTGGCCGTGCCCAAGCGGAACAGGCAGGCCGGAATCAGATGCGAGTAGTAGGCGAAGTCTTCGGCCGTCATGCGTAGCGGCAGTTCTTCTACATTTTCTGGCGAGAAGAGTTGGCAGGCCAAGTCGTGCGCCCGTCGGGTCGCTTCGGTGTCGTTGAGGACGAACGGATAGCCGTGATCGACCTTCACCTCGCAGTCGCCGCCCATGGCGCGGGCCGTTTCCACGGCGCAACGCGTGATGTTGGCGTGCGCCCGTTTTCGCCAGTCCTCGTTAAACGTCCGGATCGTCCCCTCTATATGCACTTCCGACGGGATGATGTTCGTGCGGCCTTCGCCTATGATGCGGCCGAACGACAGCACGGTCGGAATGTAAGGCGGCGCCTGCCGGCTCACGACCTGTTGCAGCGACGTCAGGATGTTGGCCGCCAGAATCACGGTATCGACGTTGAGTTCCGGCGTGGCGGCGTGCCCGCCTTTACCCTTGACGGTCAGGTAGAGTTCGTCGGTCGAGGCCATGTATTGCCCGGCTTTCATGCCCACCTTGCCGGCCGGCATGTCGGGCAGTACGTGCATGGCGTAGATGTGTTGCGGTTTCGGGTTTTCCAATACGCCGCCCGCAATCATTTGGGGGGCGCCGGAGCGGAAGTCCTCTTCCGAGGGCTGGAAAATCAGTTTGACCGTTCCTTTCCAGCGGTCTTTCGTCTCCTGCAGGATGCGGGCGGCGCCCAGCAGGCAGGCCATGTGGGCGTCGTGGCCGCAGGCGTGCATGACGCCGGGCGTTTCGGAGGCGAAAGGGAGGCCGGTCTGTTCCGTAATCGGCAGCGCGTCCATGTCGGCGCGCAGGGCCACGCAGCGGCTGTCGGGTTCAAGGCCTTGAATGGTGGCGCACAGCCCCGTGTCGGCCAAGCCGTCTTGATAGGGAATATGCCAGGCGGCCAGTTGCCGCGCGATATAGCGAACCGTCTCGCGTTCTTCGGTCGAGAGTTCGGGATGGCGGTGCAGATGCCGCCGCATCGCGACGGTGTCGTCGTGGTAGTGCCGGGCCCGTTCTTGAATCAGGGCGGTCAGGGATTCGTCCGGATAAACCATAGGAAAGTTACGTTAAGTTTTGCAGACGCACCAAACGGGCGTAAGCCCCGTTTTGGCGTATGAGTTCTTCATGAGTGCCATGTTCGCTCACACGGCCGTTGTCGAATACGAAAATGCGGTCGGCATGGCGGATTGTGGAGAGCCGGTGGGCGATGACGATGGACGTGCGCCCCTGCATCAGTTCGCCCAACGCTTGTTGCACGGCCTTTTCCGATTCGGTGTCCAGAGCCGACGTGGCTTCGTCCAATACCAAGATCGGCGCGTTTTTGAGAATGGCGCGCGCGATGACGATGCGTTGGCGCTGTCCGCCCGAAAGGTTGCAACCCCGGTCACCCAACAGGCTTTGGTAACCTTCCGGCATGGTGTGGATAAAGTCGTGCGCGTAGGCCTTTTTCGCAGCTGCCACGACGTCTTCCCGGCTGTAGTCGCCGCCGAAACGGATGTTGTTTTCCACCGTATCGTTCCAAACGAACGGAAATTGATTGACCGTACCTATCAATTGGCGCAAATCGGTCAGTTTGAGGTCGCGCAGGTCGATGCCGTCTATCAGGATGCGGCCGCCGGTCACGTCGTAGAAGCGGGAGAGCAAATCGGCCGTCGTCGTCTTGCCGGATCCCGAAGCGCCGACGAACGCGTAAGTGCGGCCTTTTTCCAGACGCAGGTCAATGCGGTCGAGCACCGGTCGGTCGCCGTGGCCGGGCATGGCGTCCGGATAGCGGAACGAGACGTCTTCGTATCGGATGTCGTGTTTGAAATCCGGTTTAGGCAGGGCATCGGGTTTTTCGCGGACCTGTTCCGGAATGTCGATGATTTCATAAATCCGTTCAAGGGCCGCCCGTCCGTTTTGGAGATTGTAGTAAGCCGACACCGTGGCTTTGGCCGGCGAAATCAGTTTGATGAACAGGATGATGAACAGGAACATTTTATCCGGAGAAAAAGCCTGTTGCAACACCTGACGTCCGCCGAACCACAGAACGAGGATGGAGACGGCAATCAGCAGGATTTCGGTCAGCGGTTCCGAAAGGTCGCGGCGGCGGTGTACGTGATTGAGCAACCGGGCGTATTTCCGGTTCTTTTTCCGGAAGACCTCGGCCGTATAATCAATCAGGTTGAAGGACTTGATGACTCGGACGCCGCCTATGGCCTCTTCGGTCAGGCTCAGCAATTCGCCCATCATGACCTGGCCTTTGCCGGAATCGGCTTTAAGCCGATTGCCGATATAGGCCACGAGCCAGATGACCGGCGGCATGACGCCTATGATCAGGAGGGTCAGCGGGGTGCTGATGGAAAACAAGGCGGCCAAGAACAGCAACACGTTCAGCGGATCCTTGAAAAAACTTTGAATGGAAGTCATGATCGCCCAATCAATCGCATTCATGTCGGAGGTCATGCGGGCAATCAGATCGCCCTTGCGCTGTTGGGAAAAGGAGGCCAGCGGCAACTGTATGATCCGGCTGTAGAGGTCGTCGCGCAGGTCGCGGAGCAGGCCGCTGCGGATGGGGCCTAAGAAAAACATGCCGAGGTAGCGGAACAGGTTGGCCAAAATCGTGAAAACGAGAAAGGACCCCGCCACGTAAAGCAGGGCGGGGAATGCGCCTTGGCTTTCCTGGATGCGCCCTATATAATAGTAGGCGTATTGCAACAAGGTATCGGTGTTGAAACCGGGATTTTCCGGCAGGGTCTGCACGCTTTCGGTCAGTCCGAACAAGACCGAGAGAAAGGGCGCCATCATGCTCAGCGAGAACAGTGAAAAGAAAACGAAACACGTGTTGCTCAGGATGTTGAGCAACCAGTAGCCAGCATAGTGCTTCAGATTCGAGAAAAAACGGTAAACCAACGTTAAGGGGCTTAAATGGCGTTTACGGGCGGCCGGCTCCGTCGGGTATGGGGCGGCGGGACGGCCTGATAAACGCAAATGTCCCGCAAATTTACTAAAATTCACATAAAAAAACGGCTCCGTCGTTTGAGACAGAGCCGTTCCGGTTGTCCGGCTGTCCGGTTGTCCGGTGGCCAACGACCAACGGCCAACGACCGGCTTTGCCAATGCGATGTCGGCCATGGCGCGTTGGCTTTGCCGGCTTCGGCTTACCGGTCGCCTTCCGATTGATAGAAGACGTACTTGCCCTCGAACACATCGATTTTGATCGGCTTCTCTTTGTCGAAGTCGTTGGCCAAAAGGCTTTTCGACAGTTCGTTCGTGATGTGCCGCTGGATGTAGCGTTTCAGCGGACGGGCACCGTACTGCGGGTCATAGGCCTGTTGCGCCACCTCTTTATAGACGGCTTGGCTGATGTCGGCCGTATAGCCGTTGCGCGCCAAGACGGTTTCCAGATGTTGCAGCTGCAAGCGTACGATTTGCAGGATTTCATCGCGGTTCAGCGGTTTGAACACGATAATCTCGTCGATACGGTTCAGGAATTCGGGGCGCATGCGTTGCCGCAGGGATTCCAGGACCTGTGCGCGGCTCTGCTCGTAGGCCTCGTCTTCCTTGCCCGGCGCCATGCGGTCGAACGCCTGCTGGATGTATTCCGCGCCGAGGTTCGACGTCATGATGATAATCGTGTTCTTGAAGTCGGCCGTCCGGCCCTTGTTGTCCGTCAGCCGGCCGTTGTCCAGCACCTGCAGCAGGATATTGAACACATCCGGGTGCGCCTTTTCGATTTCGTCCAGCAGGATGACGGCATAGGGTTTGCGTCTGACCGCCTCGGTCAGCTGGCCGCTCTCGTCGTAGCCCACATAGCCCGGAGGCGCGCCCACGAGCCGCGACACCGTATGTTTCTCCTGATATTCCGACATGTCGATGCGGATCATCGCGTTCTCGTCGTTGAACAGGTATTCGGCCAACGCGTTCGCGAGTTCGGTCTTGCCGACGCCCGTCGTGCCCATGAAGATGAACGACCCCACGGGCCGTTTCTCGTCGCCCAGTCCGGCACGGCTCCGCCGTATGGCGTCCGAAATCGCCGCGATGGCCTCGTCCTGTCCCACGACGCGTTTGTGCAGTTCCGTCTCTATGTGCAGCAGTTTCTCGCGTTCGCTCTGCAACATGCGGCTCAGCGGGATGCCCGTCCAGCGCGATACCACGTCCGCGATTTCCTCGCTGCCGACTTCTTCCTTGATCATCGCGCCGCCGTTTGCCTGCATTTCGTGCAGTTTGGCCCGGCCTTCCTCCACGGCTTTTTCCGCTTCCTTGATACGGCCGTAGCGCAATTCGGCCACCTTTTCGTAATCGCCGGCCCGTTCGGCCTGTTGGGCTTCGAACTTGTAGGTCTCGATGTTGTTCATCTGCTCTTGAACCTGATCGGCCAGTTCCTTCTCGCTGCGCCAATGCGCCGTCATGCTGTCGCGCTCGGCCGAGAGGTTGGCGATTTCGGCCGCCAGTTCCGTCAGTTTGGTCTGGTCGTTTTCGCGCTTGATGGCTTCGCGTTCAATTTCCAGCTGGCGGATCTTGCGTTCGAGCTCGTCGATTTTTTCCGGCATCGAATTCATTTCCAGCCGCAGTTTGGCGGCCGCCTCGTCCATGAGGTCGATGGCCTTGTCCGGCAGGAAGCGGTCGGAGATGTAGCGGTGAGAGAGCTCCACGGCCGCGATAATCGCCTCATCCTTGATACGGATGTGGTGGTGTGTCTCGTAGCGTTCCTTCAGCCCCCGCAAAATCGAGATGCTGTCTTCCACCGACGGCTCATCCACCATGACAATCTGGAAACGGCGTTCCAAGGCCTTGTCTTTCTCAAAGTATTTCTGATACTCTTTCAAAGTGGTCGCGCCTATCGCGCGCAGTTCGCCGCGCGCCAGCGCCGGTTTGAGGATATTGGCTGCGTCCATCGCGCCTTCACCGCCGCCCGCGCCCACAAGCGTATGGATCTCGTCGATGAACAGAATGATATCGCCGTTCGAATCCATCACTTCTTTGACAACGCTTTTAAGGCGCTCCTCAAACTCGCCCTTGTATTTGGCGCCCGCCACAAGCGCCCCCATGTCGAGCGAAAATATCTGCTTGTTTTTCAAATTGTCAGGAATGTCGCCGCCGATAATGCGGTGCGCCAGCCCTTCGGCTATGGCTGTCTTGCCCACGCCCGGTTCCCCGATTAAAATCGGGTTGTTCTTCGTACGGCGCGACAGAATCTGCAACACGCGGCGGATTTCGTCGTCCCGGCCGATGACCGGATCTAATTTGCCGGCTCGCGCCAGGTCGTTCAGGTTCTTGGCGTATTTGTTCAGCGCCTGGTACGTCTCTTCGGCGTTGGCGTCTTTGGCGCTCTGCCCCTTGCGCAGTTCCTTGACGGCTTCGGTCGCCGTTTTGGCGTCCAAGCCCTGGGTTTTGAGCAGGCGGCCGGAAGGCGTATCGGTGTTGAGCATGGCAATCAGGAGCAGTTCCAGCGTGATGTATTCGTCGCCGAACTGTTTAAGCAATTCCTGCGCCTTGTTGAAGACCTTTTCCGCATCGGCGTTCAGATAGGGCTGTTGCCCCGTCGAACTCGGCTGTCGGCCGATTTCCTCTTCCAATTTCTGTTGGATATACGTCGGGTTGGCTTCCGCTTTTTTGAGCAGAAACGGCAAAATATGGTCGTCCGCCTTGAACATGCCGTGCAGCAGGTGCAAGTCGGTAACGGCCTGGCTCTGACGGGCGGCCGCCGTCTGGATAGCCTGTTGCAGAGCCTCCTGTACTTTGATGGTCAGTTGATTCGGATTCATGGTATGGTTTGTTTTTTTTGTTACGGTTTAGTTGGTGAACCGCCGTTTTTCCTCGTGGCGCGTCGGTTTTACGGGTGCCCCGCCGTTTGTCGGCAAGCCTTGTGTCTGTGTCTGTGGCTGTGTTTGCGCGACGGTTCGTCGGTTTTACGGGTGACCCGACGTTTGTCGGCAAGCCTTGTGTCTGTGTCTGTGGCTGTGTTTGCGCGACGGTTCG
>CAJUFX010000001.1:0-8315 GCA_910586395.1 uncultured Bacteroidales bacterium | reverse complement strand
TCGGACGATACGGACAAAAATGAAGCCAAGGATAAGGACGGGCGTTATAACGGAAAATCTGTGACTAAAAGTCAGATAATGAGGCGTTGAAGATGGATTTTTACGGCCAAAATAGCAGGCGTGGCTGTCGTTTTGTCTGTATGGCGGTTGGTCGGCCCCTGATTTATCGGTTGCGCGCGCCGCGTTCAGGGTTGGGGTTGCGGGCGATGACGTCCTCCACCGGATACCAATAAGGGGCTTGGAAGATATAGGCGTCATAGACGCCGCCGGCCGGCACGAGGCGCGCGGCCGTCTGGTCAAGCGAGAGCGGGTCGTGCATGAGGCGGTCGCATACAATCATGTAGGCGGCCGTTTCTTTGGCTTTGGCGCCGCGGTAACGGCGGTAAGTCTGGTAGTCGTAGCGCAGAATCAGGTCGGTGCGCGGGTTGTAGCGGAATACGATGCGGCGCATGGCGGGCGTCTGGCGGACGCCCGCGTTCCGGCGGGTGGCCGGCGCGTAGGCGGCCGCTTCGTCCGCGTCTCCGGCACCCTGCGGCTTGTAGCCGATGTATGCGTTGGGGTAGGCGGCTTCCGGTACCATCCCCGAGACCGTGTGCCCGCCGCCTTTTGCCGCCGGCGGCACGCTCTGCGGCAAGGCCTCCCGCCGGAAGATGGGGGCGCCGAAAACGATGTTCCCGTCCGGCAGCCGTTGCAACACCTCGATGACCTTTTGCGCATAGCGGCTTTGGCTGTGGTTTACGCCTATGAGCGTCAGCCGCAGCGTGTCGCCTTGGGTATGTTCCACCGCCTGATAGTAATAGGCGCCCCACCATTGCGCCGGTGTCAGCGTCAGCGCTTCGGGGTAGGGTTGGTAGGAAGAGAAATCCTGTAAATTATAATATAGGTAGGCGGAGCTGTCTGTGGCACGCCCACCATCGGTATCGGCCGCCTCCGTCCGCCCGTTTGTTTCGGCCGCGCCCTTTCCGGCGGTTTGGCCCGAACCGTTCCCCTCGGTCGTCTCGCTTCCCGCGGCCGTCGGCCGTTCCACCCATACCAAGCCGCCGTACGAAGATGAGCCGTTGATGTTCGGCACGCTCCAGTTGAGCATTTGCAGTCGGCCGTCCGCACTCTTGAAATACATCAGCCCTTCGAGCGTCGCCCAATCATAGGCCGCCGGCCTCGGGTTAAGCCGCACCAAGTCTTCCAGCGCCTGTCCGAACGCGCGGTGATGCTGTCGGCTACGCTCCACCGGGCCGTGGTAAATCTGCCGCAACAGCGAATCCGCCTTTTGCCAGAGCGCGTCCGCTGTGGGCGTTGCCCCGGCAAAGTCCGCGGCCTCCGCCGCCAGCTTGGCCTCAGACACCAACCCCGCACCCGCCGCCTCGGCCCATACCGCCTGTGGCGTTTCGTTCCGCTGGCTTGCCGCCTCCGCGTTGGCTGTCGGTTCGGTCGCACGGCCCATCGTTCCGGCCGCAGCACTCGCCGCCGGCCCGGCCCCCATCATCCATAGCCCTATGAAACAAACGTAGATACGCATATTCATTGATTGACCCCTGCAAAGATAAGCCAAGCCCCGCACACCGCCAAACACTCCGTCGCCCGAACCCTCGCGCGTCGGTCCTCATTTCAGCAGTTTCCGTCCGCCGGTGTCCTCCAGCACCTGCATCTGTCGGATGGCGATTTGGTTGAGTCTCAAGAGGCGTTCGCGTTGCGGCATCGCCTGATCAATAAGGACGGCATTGAGGCTTTCCAAGTTGGACATACACGTCCCGCTTTGGCAATCAAACTTATTGAATTAGTGCGTCCAACAAACTCTTTGACGCTTATCTTAAAGCTATTAAGTCCTGATTGCTGTTTAATTATGGCGAATTCGCCATAATTAAAATCGGGGTTATAGATCTTTTCCCAAATGCCGATATATTCAAGCGTGTTCCGGTTTCGGAGCCAATCTGTAATAAAGAATGTTCCGTCTTTAGCCTGCAACATATCCGTCAAACAGATATAATCCTCACCCTTTACGCCGACAACCGTCACTTCCGTGTTCTGAACCCTCATTTTCGCCATGTCTGAAAGTGTTTTCATAATGTACGTCCGAGCGTGGAAAACAGATGAAAAAAAAGTTGCGTTTTGAACGCGGCCGCCGCGCTGCTTCCGTCCCGTTTCCGCACAAGTTTGTACGCGGCCGAAACAGAGCGTTACCCTATAGTCCCGCCGCGTACAGCGGGATGTTGGTCATCCAGTCTTGTTGGCGGTAGTCGGACATGGAGAAACGCAGGGCGTGGAGTCCGGGATATTTTGCCACAAAGGCGGAAAGGCTCTTGGCCCGCAGGTTCTCCTCGGCCTTCACCTCAATGGGAATTACTTTACCCTCTTTCTGCACAAGGAAGTCAATCTCTCCCCGAGAGTTCTCCGCCGACCAATAATATACAAAATCCGCTTGCCCGCGTATTTGTTGAAAGAAAAACTGTTCGGTAAGCGCACCCTTGTAGGTGTTGAATATCTCGTTGCCCATAATCAATGTTTCTGCCGTGAGCTTATTGATGGCCGACAGCAGTCCAACATCTAGCAGATAGATTTTGAATGTGCTGAAATCCTCGAAAGCGTTCAGGGGTAGTTCTCCGCTCTTGGTTCGGTTTACCTTGTATATCAATCCGGCATCTTTCAGCCACTCTATGGCCAGTTCGAAATCTTTTGCCCTCGCTCCACCGCGCAGCATACCGTAGATGAATTTCTTGTTTTCCTTGGCAAGCTGGCCGGCTATGGAGTTCCATACCATTCTTATGCGCGGCACCTCGTTTACCGGCGCGTGTTTCGAGAAATCGTTGTTATAGGTGTCGAGGATGTTGTTCTGTATCCGGCGTACTTCCGCAAAGTTCTTGTATTGGCGGTAGTTATCCACAACTTCCGGCATCCCCCCCACATAGTAATAGGTCTTGAGGAGGGTGGCGAGTTTGTCTTTTACCATAGCCAACATCTTCCAGTCGCGCTCCGCCAGCAACTTGGCTATGCGGTTCTCGCTCATGGCAAACAGAAACTCTACAAAACTCAATGGCGACAAGTCAACAAAATCCACCTTTCCCACGGGAAACGAGTCCGACTTATGCAGGGATATCCCCAATAGCGAGCCTGCGGCTATCACATGATATTTCCGGGCTTTCTCACAAAAGTATTTCAGCGAGGCAACACCTCTCGGTGCCGCCTGTATCTCATCGAATATCAGCAACGTGTCCTTGTCAATGTCTTTTTGTGTCCGTAGGCTGATGGAGGTGATGATGCGGTCTATGTCGAAATCGTTCTCAAAAACATGCTTTAGAAACTCGTCTTCCTCAAAGTTTACATATACGTATTGTCTGTAGGCTTTTTGGGCGAAGTCCAGTATAAGCCAGGTCTTGCCCACCTGACGGGCTCCACGGACAATCAGCGGCTTGCGGCCGGCACGTGCTTTCCATTCATACAGTTCGGATATGGCGGTTCTTTCCATACATTTTTTCTTTGTTCCCCTGGTTGCAAAGGTAGTCGATATTTTCTGAAACAACAAAAGTTCGTCCTTAAAAGTGTAAAATTTTACATTTTTATGTCCTTAAAAGTGTTGTGTTGTTTGCACGGGGCTGAACACCATTTCTATACGTTTCCGCTTATGCCGTAAAGCCCACGTATGTTCGCTTTCTTGTCTCCAGCCAAGCCGCAGCGGGCTTCGGGCAGGTCTAAGCGCGTGAACCGCGGGGCGGCTGGGCTTACGACGCGCCGGGCTTCCGCGTGTCGCTCTAAAGCTACATCAATCATCGCTGTACTGAATAAAAAAAGCGCGCGAAATCCTCGCGCGCTTTTTCTTTGCCGGTTCAGGCCTCTATCGGTCAAAGCCTCTATTGGTCAAAGCCTTGCTGATTAAAACCTCGGCGGCCAAAACCATTGTCGGTTCAAACCACTTTCGGCCGGAACCGCGGCCCGTCTTATTCCTGAACCTCGAACTGGTCTTTGCCCACGCCGCAGAGCGGGCAAATCCAATCGTCGGGCAGGGACTCGAAAGGCGTGCCGGGCGCGATGCCCGAATCGGGATCGCCGGCGGCGGGGTCATAGACGTAACCGCATACGGTGCAAACATACTTTTTCATAACTTTCAAAATTAAGGGTTTAACAAATCTATACTATCGTGTTTCGTTCAGTGTGCCGTCCATTCAAACCGTTCTTTCAAACCGTCCGTCATTGAGCCGCCGTCTCTTTCGTCGCCGCTGCTTGTCGCTTGATTTGTTGCGCGCGGTATTGGTAATGTTGGATGAAACGGGCCATTTTGGCGGGGTTTTCGCACGAAACCAAGTATTTGCGGCCGGATTTCAACTGAATCAAAAGCAGGGTGTCGAGCCGCGTCGCATAGAGAAAGAAACGGCCGATGCCGGAAACGGAATACCATCCCCAAAAACCGGCGAAACCTCCGGCGCCGCAGAGGCACCACATCTGTTTGTTCTTGATGCTGAAAGGGATGGCTACGGCGATTTCCGCCAACGGAATCGCTTTCTTGCGGAGCAGGCGGACGATGTGGAAATGCGTGTGGTTCACTTCGATAAAGAGCGGGCAATAATAGGCGGCGCATACGACGAGCGCCAACAGCAAGGCGCGTACCGTAAAGTGCATCCATTCGTCGCACGGTCTTGGCGAATTCATGCACCCCAGCAGGCCGAGGAAGCCGATGACCAATACCGTCATGAACCACGTGAAGCGGCTCCATTTGCAAGATTGTCGATAAGTGACCATAAGCGGTTGTTTCAGTTTATTTCCGTTAAGCCTTACAAATATAGCCTAATCTGAGCAGGAATGCAAATGCCGGACAAGTGGATGCCTGGAAGATAATCGAACGGTCGTTTTTTTGTAAATTTGCCGAGGTTGTCCGCCGGTGGTGTCGCGGGCATACGGCGGAAATCCCGCCGGCGGCGTCCGGACGGTCGGTGTAGCGGATGACCGCTTTTTATTTTAAACGATTGGGGTATAGAGATATGGGAAAAGAGCGAAACCAAGAAGGAGCGGACAATATTTTGTTGCAGGATTGGCAAACGCCTTACGGGGTGCCGCCCTTTCATCGGATCAAGGAGGCCGATTATCTGCCGGCTTTCGAGGCGGCTTTGGCTGAGGCGCGGGCGGATATCGCGCGGATTAAGTCCGACCCGGCGGACCCGACGTTTGAGAATACGGTTGTGGCTTTGGATGAGGCCGGTCAAGCATTGGACCGCATCAGCGACGTCTTTTTCAATCTGTTGGAGACCGACCACAACGAGCATTTGGAACGGATTTCGGAACAGGTGTTGCCGCTGCTGACCCGTTACGAGAACGATGTGACGTTGGACGAAGGGCTGTTCGCGCGCGTGAAGCGGGTGTACGGGCGGGCGGCAGGCGGGGAGGCTGGTGCCGGATTGGACGAAGAAGCCCGTCAGCTGCTCGAAAAGACCTACCGTTCGTTCGTGCGCAACGGCGCCTTGCTGTCCAAGGCCGGACGGGAAACATACCGCCGTCTGACGGAAGAACTGTCGGATTTGTCGATGCGGTTCGGTCACCACGTGTTGAAAGACCGGGCGGCCTATGGCTATGTGACGGCCGACCCCGCCGAGGTGGCGGGCTTGCCGGAAAGCCTGTTGGCGGTGGCCCGCGGCAAGGCGGCGGAAAAGGGGCAGGAGGGTTGGCGGTTCGATTTGAGCGAACCCTGTTATTTCCCGTTGATGAAGCAGGCCGCCTGCCGCGATCTGCGCCGCCGGATGTACGAGTCGCGTCAGCGCGTGGGCTATCGGCCGAACGACAGCAACAACGAGGCGGTCGTCTTGCGTATCGCCGGCTTGCGGGCCGAGTTGGCGCGTCTGCTCGGCCATGCGACCTATGCCGACTATGCGTTGGAGAACCGTATGGCCGAGACCCCTTCGCGCGTGCGGACGTTTTTGGAAACATTGGTGGAGGCGGCCTTGCCCGCCGCGCGCCGGGAACTGGCCGCCCTGTCCGCTTTCGCGCGGCAACGCGGACTGAAACAAACAATGCAGGTTTGGGACGTGGCTTTTTATGCCGAACAATGGCGCATCCTACATTATAATATAGAGGAAGAAACCTTGCGGCATTATTTCGCGTTGCCGGCCGTCCGCGCCGGCGTGTTCGCGCTGACGCAAAAGCTCTATGGCCTGCGTTTCGAGCGCGTGTCGGACGTGCCGCTGTATCATCCGGCCGTGGAGACCTATGCGGTCTATGACGGAAAGCGCTTTATGGGACTGCTCTATATGGACTTCTATGCGCGTCCGTCCAAACAGGGCGGCGCCTGGATGACGACGTTCCGCGGGCAGTCGCGCCCCGAAGGGCAGGCCGAGGTGCGGCCGCTCGTCCAGCTCGTGTTCAATTTCGAACCGCCGCGTGCCGGCGGCGACAGCCTGCTGACGTTCTCCCAAGTCCAGACCTTTCTGCATGAGTTCGGGCATGGCTTGCACGCGCTGTTGAGCGACTGCCGTTACGGCGGCCTTTCCGGCACGCGGGTGCCGCGCGACTTTGTGGAGCTGCCCTCCCAGCTGATGGAGAACTGGGCGTTGGAAAAGCCGTTTTTGGATCTATTCGCGCGGCACGACCGCACGGGGGAGCCGGTGCCGGCCGACATGGTGGCGCGTCTGCGGGAGGCGCAACGCTTCATGGCGGGCTACAATGCCGTGCGGCAACTCTCGTTCGCCACTTTGGATTTGGCTTGGCATACGTTGCCGGCTGAGGCTGAGGCTGAGGCTGAGGCCGGTGCCCGAAAGGCCGCCAAGACCAAAGCCGCCTCCGCATTCCCGTCCGATGTCGCCGCGTTCGAACGGCAGGCCGTGGCCGCGCTCGAACTGTTCCCGCCGGTGCCGGACACCAATATGAGCGTGCAGTTCTCGCATATTTTCAGTGGCGGCTACGCGGCCGGTTATTACGGATACAAGTGGGCGGAGGTGTTGGACGCCGACGCGTTCGAACTCTTTCGGGAGAACGGGCTGTTCGACGCCGCCACCGCCTCGCGTTTCCGCGAGGCGGTCTTGTCCAAGGGCGGCAGCCGCAAGCCGATGGACCTGTATGTGGCGTTCCGCGGCCGCGAGCCGCGTTTGGAAGCCTTGTTGAAGCGGGAGGGGTTGTTGGCCGAGCCGCCCGCCGCGCCCGCCGCGCCCGCCGCGCCCGCGCCGCCTGGTGCGCCCATTGCCCCCGTCTCCGCGCTACGCCAGGCCATGCAGGCCGAGTTTGCGGCCGTCGCCCTCGCCAACGGCCCCGAAAAACGCCGTATCTTGCAGTCATTCTTCAAGACGGGGCCCGGAGAGTACGGCGAAGGCGATGTGTTCTACGGCGTCACGGTACCGCAGACCCGCGCCATCGCCAAGCGGTATGGCGACCGTTGTACCGAGGCCGACATAGAGGCCCTGTTGGCGCATCCGAATCATGAAATGCGGCTGTGCGCGTTGCTGATCTTGAAGACGCGCATGCAGAACGCGCTCAAACGGCGGGACGAGGCTGCCATGGAGGCGGTCTATACCTTATATAGGAAGCATACGGCGGGTATCAATAACTGGGATTTGGTCGATTTGTCGGCGCCGGACATCGTGGGCGCCTATGCTTTTTATAGAGGGAAACCGGAGATTTTTCAAGATTGGGTCCGGAGTGCCGACCTGTGGGAACAGCGCATCGCCGTGGTGGCGACCTATGCTTTCATCCGGAACGGGCAGGCCGAACCGACGTTCCGGATGGTCGATGAATTGATGCAACATCCTCATGACCTGATACATAAAGCGTGCGGTTGGATGCTTCGAGAGGTCGGGAAACGGGTGTCGGAAGCGGTTGAAGTAGCGTTTCTTTCTGAAAATGATAGATTTAAGCGTATGCCGCGCACGATGTTGCGTTACGCCATCGAACGATTTCCCGAAGAGCGAAGAGGCGATTTTTTGCAAAAAACGGGCGGAAAACGGAAAAACGGCCAAAAAAGTTGAAATTTTTATCGGCCTTACAGTATGATGTAGGGCCGATATGAAAAAAAATAGCAAAAAATAGTTTGAAAAGGTTTGCAGTTTTCAAAAAAGCTCGTACCTTTGCACCCGTTTTCCAAACGACGGTAGTGGTTAGGCAAACGAAAGTTCACAAACAAGACGGGCGAAGAGAGGGGGGGGTGGCCAAGCAAGAGGAAAAAAAGTTTAAAAATTTTTTTTGGAAAATTTGGTGGTCTCAAAAAAAGGTTGTATCTTTGCACTCGTTTTTCGCCAAAGCGTTTCGAAAGAGGAATCAGTCGGCAACGCGCGAACCTATCTTAGGATAGATTAAGTTCATTGACATTTTGTAAACCAAGCAATAGCGAAAAGATCGCTATAAGTTTT